>JAGWUP010000037.1 GCA_028868375.1 Elusimicrobiota bacterium | reverse complement strand
GGCACGACGTTTCCAGCGGGGTGGAGGATTTCCATCCGCAGTCGAAGGCGGGGCGCTACGACCCGAGCACGGGCGGCTTCGTCACCGACGCGGCGCAGTCGCCGACCATCGACGCGGGCGATCCGGCGGAGGACTACTCTCTGGAGCCTTCTCCCAACGGCTCGCTGGTCAACCAGGGCTCCTACGGAGACACCGCCCAGGCCTCGGAGTCCCCCCCTTCCGGCTGCGGGATATACAAGACCGTCAAGCAGGCCGGCGGCGCAGACTGCACGACCATCTCGCAGTGCGTCGCCTTGATCCCGGCCTCCCTGACCGGCAACTTCTGCATCGACATCCAGGACAGCGCCACCTACAACGAGCAGGTCACCGTCCAAAACATCAATACGGCCGGCCATAGGATCAAGATCGGCGCGCTGACTCAGAGCGTCACGCCGACGGTCAATCCGCCGACGTCCTCCATCGCCGCCTTCAAACTCCTCAACGACAGCGTGACGATCGAGGGCATCGACATCGTCCCGACCAGCGCGGTGACCTACGGCGTGGACGCGTCCTCGGCCTACGTCACGATCAGTTCAGTCAACGTGGACGACCCGGGCGGCGAGATCAGCAAGGCCGGCATCTCGATCTCGAGCCAGTCGACGATCAGCTATTCCAGCGTCACGGTGGGCGCCGTCTACGGCTTCTGGCTGCCGGGCAGCACGATGACGACGGTCTCCTACAGCTCGGCCCAAGCCGACGGCGGCTCGGCCCTCTACGTCAACGGCGCTTCCAGCAACACGTTCACCGTATTCTTCTCCAGCGACTCCACGGGCCACTCCGCCCTGCTCGACGCCGGCGCCCGGTTCAACACGATCACGCTGAGCACGTTCACGAATTACTCGGGCAGCAACAATAATGGTTTTTACATCAACGGCGCATCTTCCAATACGGTCACCAGGTCCTACATCTACACGCGGGGCGCAAGCAGCAACGCGAATACCCTCGGCTTGAGCGCCGGCTCCCTCAGCAACACGATTTCGTTGAGCACGGCCGTCAACAGCTGCTCTAGCGGCGGCCACGCCATCCTCTTCAACGGCGCCTCCTCAAACACCGTCTCCCAGTCCTTCATCTACGGCGTCGGCGGCGGCGACGACGTCGGCATGTTCCTGGAAAACGGCGCCAGCGGCAACACGATCAGCTGGAGCACGGTGACCAGCAGCGGCTACTACGCGCTCGAGTTAAGCGACGCCTCCACCAACACGATCACGCAGTCCTACGGGAGTTCCCTAATCGGCGCCTATCTGCTCGCGCAATCCGATTACAACACCATCTCGCTGAGCACGTTCACCAGCACGGGCGGCAGCTTCGGCGGCCTCTACATGACGGCCTCCTCCTACAACACGATCACGCAGTCCTTCCTTGCCGGCGTACCTCAGGGGGCGGAGATTGCAAACGGCAACAACAACACCCTGACGCGATCATTTTTCAGCGCCAGCGGCACCGGCAGCGCCGGCGTTTTCTTAAGCGGCGCCAACGGCAACACGATCAGCCAAAGCACGATGACCACCGCCAGCGGCGGGTATTACGGGCTCGAACTGAGCAATTCTTCTTCGAATACGATCACGCAGTCCTACGGGAGTTCCCTAATCGGCGCCTATCTGCTCGCGCAATCCGATTACAACACCATCTCGCTGAGCACGTTCACCGGCACGAGCGGCACCTATGGCGGCCTCTACATGACGGCTTCCTCCGCGAACGTCGTCACCCAGGCGTTCTTCACCGGCGGAGCGGCAGGGGTTGAAATCGCCAGCGGCGGCGATGACAACGTGATCTCATTGAGCACGATGACGGGGTCCACTTATGGGCTGTTCGCCACGGGAGGCTCGTCGAACACGATCGACGATTCGTACATGCAGGGCAACTGGGGCGCCTATCTCACCTCCACCCAGACGACGATCGGGGGCTCGGTCTTGGTCCCAACCGCCGTGAATTACTCGGGGCTCGTCGTGGGGGGAGGCAGCGTGAACTTCTCGGTTTCCTCAACGACGATTCTTGCCGGTCCGGGAGGCACCGGAGCGGGCATTTACTTCTTCGCGGGCACGAGCGGCTTGATCAACCTCTCGAGCAACACGATCAGCTCCAGCTATCAGTACGGCATTGACCTCGCCACGCAGGCGCCCGACGCGGCGATTTGGATCACCTCCAACACGATCACGCCCACGGTGACCAACGCCAATGACACCTACGGCCTCTACTTTGCAGGCCTGCCCTCCGGCGCCACGGTCCAGAACAACGCCATTGTCTGGCGCGACGCGGGCTCGCAGTCGGGCCACACCGCCTACGGCCTCTACGCCCACAGCGTCGCGGGCCTTAACTTCGACCATAACCGCATCAATATGCCCGGTCTGCTCACCGCCGGCTCCTTCATCGGGGCCTACTTCACGGGAGCCCAGCAGACCTCCTTCAAGTTCAACGACATCAACTCCACCGGCACGGCGTTTACGAACGCCTACTTGGTGCGGTTGGCGGCGTCCACTGTGACGATACGCGACAACGTGTTTTTAAGCTCTTTTTCCTTTACGACGACGGGCTCATCGGCGTCCTTGACGGCCGACGCCGCCTCGGGCTTCGGCGGGGCCGACGGCTCGGACTACAACGACTGGTACAGCTCGAACAGCCTCAACACCTTCATCTGGGGCGCGGCAGCGGCGCAGTTCTCCGGCGGCTGGTTCGGGCAGGACGCGGACTCGATCGCCGCCGATCCGTCGTGGCACGACGTTTCCAGCGGGGTGGAGGATTTCCATCCGCAGTCGAAGGCGGGGCGCTACGACCCGAGCACGGGCGGCTTCGTCACCGACGCGGCGCAGTCGCCGACCATCGACGCGGGCGATCCGGCGGAGGACTACTCTCTGG
>JAGWUP010000006.1 GCA_028868375.1 Elusimicrobiota bacterium | reverse complement strand
TGGAGGCCCGAGCTTGAGACGATTTCAAGGCGCGAAGAGCGAGCATGCCGCTAGGCATGTAAGCGATGAGCAACGCGGAAATCGGCCAAGCTCGGGCCTCCCCGTAGGGCCGGGGCGCTTTTGGGCTGCGCCTTACTCCTCGGCTCGCTCCAAAAATCGCTCCCGGCAGAGTGTTCATGTTATTACTTGACAGCGCCTAATCCTCGGGCGGGCTGTTGAGCAGCAGCCAATAGAGCTTGAGCTGCTTGACGGCCTTGGCGAATTGCTCGAAGTCCACCGGCTTGCGGACGTAGCTGTTGGCGCCCCCATCGTAGCTGTCCAGGCGGTCCCTTTCCTCGTCTGAGGAGGTCAGGATGACGACGGGCAGGCGGCGGGTGCGCTTATCGGCGCGGATGCGAGCGAGCACCTCGATGCCGTTGAGCTTGGGCAATTGCAGGTCCAGGAGGACGACGCTGGGCAGATCGAAGTCGCCGCGGCCGGCATGGGGCCCGCGCGCGAACAGGCAGTCCAGGGCCTCCTCGCCGTCGCGCGCCACCGTCACGCGGTTGAGGATGTTCCCCTCCTTGAGCGACCTGATGATCAATTCCTCGTCGTCGGGATTATCCTCGACCAGAAGGATGGTGTTCTTCATTGCGTTCCTCTCCCAGGGTGAAGTAGAAGGCCGCGCCGGCCTCGGGACGCCCCTCGGCCCAGACGCGGCCGCCGTGGCGCTCGATGATGCGCCGCACCGTCGCCAGCCCAACGCCGGAGCCGGGGAAGTCCCTTACGGAATGCAGGCGGTTGAAGGGCGTGAAGAGCTTGTGGACGTAGGCCATGTCGAAGCCGGCCCCGTCGTCGCGGACACAGTAGGTCTGACGCCCCTCCCGCAAGGCGGCGGAGAACTCGATGCGCGCGCTGGGATGCTTGCCGGTGTACTTCCAGGCGTTTGACAAGAGATTTTCCAGGACCTGCCGCAGCAAGCCGCGATCCCCCCGGGCGCGCAAGCCGGGCTGGATGACGAATTCCACCTTTCGTTCCGGCTGGGTGGGGCGCAGCGTGCGGGCGATTTCGGATGCCAGGGCGCTTAAGTCCGTCGAAACGACCTCCAGCGGCGTGCGCACCGCGCGCGAGAGGATCAGCAGGTCGTCGATGAGGCGCTCCATTCGTGAGACATTGACGCGTATCCGCCCGAAGAGCTGCCGGCCTTCCTCGTCAAGCCGCCCGGCCTGTCCCTCCAGCAGGACTTGGCTAAAGCCGCCGATGGCGCGCAGCGGCGCGCGCAGGTCGTGGGCGACGGAGTAGCTGAAGGCCTCCAGCTCCTGGCCGGCGGACTCTGCGGCCGCCTTGGCGGCCAGCAGGGCGTCCTCGGCGTTCTTGGCCGCGGTGCGGTCCCGGGTGATCTTGGCAAAGCCCACGAGCTTTCCCGAGGCGTCGCGGATGGCCGAAAGCGAGACGCTGGCCCAGAAGCGGGAGCCGTCCTTGCGCAGCCGCCAGCCCTCGTCCTCGCAGGAGCCTTGGCGGGCCGCGCGCTCCAGCTCACGCTCGGGCTTGCGCGCGGCGGCGTCCTCCGGAGGATAGAAGCAGCGGAAGTGCCGGCCGATGATCTCCTCCGCCGCCCAGCCCTTCAGGCGCTGGGCTCCGCGGTTCCAGGTGGCGACCCGCCCCTTTTCGTCCAGGCGGAAGATCGCGTGGTCGCGCACGCTGTCGATCATCAGGCCCAGGGATTCCTCGGCGCGGCCCAGCGCCTTTTGCAGGCGCACGCGCTCGCTTAAGTCGCGGATGGCGCTGACGACGAAGACGCCGTCGGCGGTCTTAAGCGGGCCTAAGCTGATCTCCACCGGAAATTCGGCGCCGTCCTTGCGCCGCCCGAAAAGCTCCAGGCCCGTGCCCATCGGGCGAGTGCGGGGCCGGGAGAAGTAGGAGGCGCGGTGGTCGACGTGCCTTGCGCGGTAGCGCTCCGGCATCAGGATTTCCAGGGGTTGTCCGATCAGCTCCCGGCGCGCGTAGCCGAACAGTTTTTCGGCCTGCCCGTTGAGCAAGGAGATGCGTCCCTCCCGGTCGGCGACGACCATGGCGTCCGGCGACAATTCCAACAGCTCCTGGAGTTGATCCTCCTGCGGAGTCGCGAGGGGCGAGGGCTGCTTGGGCATCAGGAGGTCCGGGCGCCGGCGCCGGAGAGCGCGGTCAATTCTCCCATCACCCTCAGCAGGTCCTTGCGCGCGACGGGCTTGGTCAGGTAGGCCGTGCCGCCGGCCTCCAGGTTCGAGAGGAAATCGGCGTCCTCCTTGCAGGCGGTCAAGAAGAGCACCGGCAGCTCTGCGTAGCGCTCGTCGGCGCGCAGCCTTTTGCAGAGCTTAAAGCCGTCAAGCCCCGGCATGCGCACGTCCAGGATCAGCAGGTCCGGGGCCAGGGACTCGAGCAGCTCCTCGAGGCCCTCGCCGTCCGACAGGGCCACGTGCTCGTAGCGCGCGCAAATCCACTCCCGCACGACGGCCTGGAAATCGCCGTCGTCGTCGACCATGACGACGCGCGGCTTCTCCGCGCCTCGTCCTAGGCCAGCGGAAGGGCGAAATGGAACCGAGCCCCGCGGCCTTCCTCGCTCTCCACCCATATCCTGCCCTCCTGGCGGTTGAGTATCTCCTTGCACAGCGCCAAGCCCAGGCCCGCCCCGCCGCCGCGCGGGCCCCCGCTCTTGCGACGATCGATTTGGACGAACTTGTTGAACAAATCACCGAGGCGCTCCCTCGGTATGCCGTTGCCGTCGTCGATCACGCTCAATTGGAGGCAGCGGCGCCCCGAGAGCACGGCGGCGCCGCTGCCAGCCGGCGCGGGCCGACTGCTCGCCTGCGCCGCCTCGGCCACGCGCGCGCGCACGATGACCTTCGCCCGGGAAAAACGGATGGCGTTGCTGAGCAGGTTGTCGAGGACCTCGACGAAGAGCTCCGGATCCGCCTGGACATGGGGCAACTCGGCGGGAATGTCCAGCTCCAGGGAGAGCTGCCGTTCGTTCGCCAGCAGCTCGAAGCCGGTCAGGGCGTCCCGGAGCAGGCGCCCGGGGTCGACGGAGCAAGTCTTGATGAGGGCCCTGCCGGATTCCAGGCGGGAGAGATCGAGCACGTTGTCGACGATGCGCTCCAGCCGCATGACGTTGCGATGCGCCAGGCGGACCATGTCGGTCTGCTGATCCAGCAGGGGACCGGCCAGGCCGTCGCGCAGATTGCAGATGGCCGCCTTGACGATCGCCAGGGGGCTGCGCATCTCGTGGGAGATGGAGCTGATGAGCTCGTCCTTGAGCTTGTCCATCCGCCGGCTCTCCCGTATCTCGGCCCGGAGCTCCTCTAAGCGGCGCAATTCGGTGATGTCCCGGATCAGGGCCAGCTTGGCCGATTGGTCCCCCCATTGGATGTCCGACAAGCGTATCTCGGCGCAGCGCTCCTCGCCGCCATCGCCGGCGAGCTTGATCTCCCCTTGGCCGCTTGCGGGCAGGGGATGCGGGAAGGGCTTGCCCGGCAGCAGTCGCTCCGGCGTAAAGAAGCGCTCCGCCGCCGGATTGACGTAGCGGATCGCGCCCTTGCCGTCGATCACGACCATCCCGTCCGGGGCGTTCTCGATGGTGTTCCTCAAGCCCGCCGTCAGGCGATGCCGCTCCACGGCGAAGCTGATCGTCCGTTTGAGCGCGTGGCCGCTGATGTTTCCCTTGACCTGGTAGTCCTGCGCTCCGCTGGCCAGGGCCTCCAGCCCCATCTTCTCGTCGCTCAGGCCCGTCAGCACGACGATCGGGATATCGGGGCTTTGCGCGCGGACCCGGCGCACCGTCTCGATCCCGCGGCTCTCGGGAAGCATCAGATCGAGAAGGACGACCTCGAAGGCCCCGTCATGGAGGAGCTTCAATCCCGATTGGAGGTTCTCGGCGCAGGTGAAGGCGAAGGTGAAGGCGGGCCAGCTCTGGCCGGCCATCAGCTCCATGAGCAGCAGGGTGTCGTCCGGATCGTCCTCGATCAGCAGCCCGTTGATCGTCTTGTCCATGCGCGGGTTCCTTGGTCATTATGTAGCACTAGCGCGGCGAGCGCTCAAGCCGAGGGATGTCACCGGTTGTCACCGGCGCCGGCGACCCGTTTTTTAGGAAAGAATCTCGTAGCCGCGAGGAGTGTTCTTGATCCTGCCGCCCTCGGGGCCGAGAGCGGCTCTCAAGCGGTGGACGACCTGCTTGAGGGCGGCGTCTTGGCCGTCTCGATAGGCGAGCGCCCGCAGCAGGGCCGATTTCGACAGCGGCTCTTCGGCTTGAAGCAGGCAGCGGAGCAATTCGAATTCCTTGTTGGACAAGGTGGCGGCGGGCTTGTCGTTGATCCAGACTGTCGAGGAAGCAGGGTCGGCGCGCAGGCAGCCCTTGCGCAACTGGAGGCTTTGCGTGGCGGAGGAGAGGCCGGCTTGCCTGGGGCATTGGGCCAGGGTCCGTTTGACGATGCCCACCAGCTCGGCCAGACGCACCGGCTTGGCGACGAAGCAGACCGCGCCCAGGCGGTCCATGGCGCGCTTGATCGCCTCGTCGTTTCTGTCCAGGCAGGTCACGATGACGACGGGAAGCTCCCGCGTCGCCCGCTCGCTTCGCAGCCGCTCGAGCAGTTCCAGTCCGTTCATGACCGGGAGCATGATGTCGAGCAGCAGCAGATCGGGAGCGAGCAGCAGGGCCTTCTCGTAACCCTCCTTTCCGTTCCAAGCGTAGTGAACGTCGTAGCCTTCCCGGAAAAGGGCCCTTCCCAGCACCTGCTGAAACTCTGCGTCGTCCTCGACGCTTAAGATCTTGGCCATGGCCTTGCCGCGACGAGCGGCGGTTTAAGGCCGCCAGAATATCTTTTTAGGGACCTCTAGGCAATGCGATTGACAGCTTGCTTCTGTGGGGCTACACTACGCCTTATTAAGGAAGAGAGCGCGGCAGTTCCGTTGCTAGGCGGATGCCGCCGACCATGAAAGGCATGAGGATCGTCGTTGCCGGTCTGCTGGCGGCCTGCATGGCCGGGGCTCTGCGCACGTCCTGCCCGGCGCTAAAGACCCGGACAGCTTGCTGCTCCCGCTCCAGCCAGCGCCGCTCCTCTCCGCCGCCTGCCTCGGCCTGCCTGCAGCGCTGCTCCAGCCCCGTCATCGCGGGCGCTACAGCGCCGTCCCCGGCCTCCGCTCCGCTGTTGGCTCAGTCCGTTCCCGCGGCGGCCTTCAACGGCGTTCGGCGCCTGGACGCGGACCCGCTCTTGGCGCCGCCGCATTCCCCCCCGCGCGGCCGCTTGCGCGATCGTTCTCCCCCCGCCTAACCGCCTCCCCAGGCCGCACCTGTCGTTTCGGCCGCTACGACCGTATTTGAGCGAGGCGCTACATGAACATCGGTGATAGCCGTAGTAATAGCTGTGCACGAACATGGGATTTGGGCCGCCGCAAGGCGCTCTGGGGCGTTCTTTGCTGTCTGCCCTTGCTTGCCGGCGCCGGCGCATTGAGCGCGGCGGAGCTTTCCAGCGGTACGATGACCTTGGGCCAGGTCCTGGAACGGGTTCGGCAGGATAACTTGGAGCTCAAGGCCTCGCGCAAGGCCTGGGAGGCGGCGCAAGAGCGTCCCGCGCAGGCCTCCGCTCTCGACGATCCGATGCTCACGGTTTCAGACATGCTGGTGCCCTTGGAGACGCGCGGGGGCCCGCTCAAGGGGCAGCTGGCGTTTTTCCAGAAGTTCCCCTTCTGGGGCGATCGAGCCTTGCGCGGGCGGGCGGCGAGCATGGACGCCGAGATCGCCCGGCAATCCTACCGCGCCAAGTCGCTGGAGATACTTTCCAGGACCGTCCGCGCCTACTACGAGCTTTACTTTCTTGAACGGACGGCGGACATCCTAAAGGAGCAGACCAGCGTCCTCGAGCGCTTCGCGCGCGTGGCCGAGAAGAAATACGCCGTGGGCAGGGAGCCGCAGGCGATGGTCTTCCGCGCCCAGGTCGAGCTGGCCGGCCTCGCCACCGATCTCGTGACGGCGCAAGAGGAGATCGTCAGCGCGCAGGCCCGCCTCAACGCCCTGCTCGAGCGGCCGCCGCGGCGGCCGCTGGGCGCGCCGGAAAGCCCCGCCGTTTTGAGGACGGCTTGGGACGCGGAGGCCTTGAGCCGGGCCGCCCTGGCCGATCGGCCGGAGCTCTTGGCCCTGCGCGCGCTTAAGGGCCGCCGGACGGCGGAAAAAAAGCTGGCGCTGCGAAAATACTTCCCCGATTTGACCCTCGGCTACCAGTACTCCGAGGTAGGCGGCGGGGAGACGATGACGTCCTTCGACGGGCGGGACGCCGTCGGCGTGTCCCTGGGACTCAACATCCCCCTGTGGCTGGGCAAGAACAGGGCGGCCGTGCGCCAGGCGCGGGCTTCGCTGGACGCCTCCAAGATGAGCGTCGAGGACCTGGCTAATCGGACTCGCTTCCAGGTCGTGGACCTGCTGGTCAAGGTCCAGACGGCGGCCAGGCTCTACAAACTCTACGACGACACCGTGCTCCCGCAGGCCCGCTCGGCCTTGGACTCGACCCAAAGCGCCTACGAGGCCGGCTCCGCCGGCTTTCTCGATTTTTTGGACGCGGAGCGCGCCCTGTTGCGCTTTGCGCTCGAGCAGGAGCGCCACCGCGTCGACTACGCCGAGGCAGTGGCGCAGTTGGAGCGCGTCGTCGGCGGGCCGTTGCCGCAAGAGCAAGGAGAGCAGCCATGAAAAGGATTCCGATCGTCTTAGCCGTCGCGCTCTTGGGATTGTCCGCCTGCGCTCGCCGGAACGCTTCTTCCGATTCAGGCGGAGCCAAAGGCGGGCGAAAGATACTGTTCTACCGCAGCCCCATGGACCCTAAGCAGACCTCGCCCGCGCCGGCCAAGGACTCCATGGGCATGGACTTCGTCCCCGTTTACGCCGACGAGCAGGCCGCGAGCGAGGAGCCCGGTAGTTTCCGCGTTCCGGAGGGCCGCCTGCAGCTCATCGGCGTCAAGACGGAGCCGGCCGAACGCCGGGAGCTGATCCGCACGATCCGCACGGTCGGGCGCATCGCCTACGATCCGGAGCTCTACCGCACGCAGGAGGAATACCTGGCGGCGTTGTCGGCCGAGCGAAAGGCGCGGGGCAGCTCCTTGGCGGATTCTGACAGGCGCGCCCGCTCCCTGCTTGGGTCAAGCCGCCTGCGCCTGCGCTTGCTGGGCCTGACCGATGAGCAGATCGACGCCCTGGGCGCCTCGGGCAAGCCAGACGCCGGATTGCTGCTGTCGTCCGGCAAGGGCGGCGCGCTGTGGCTCTACGCCGACGTCTACGAGTCCGACCTGCCCTGGGTGAGGGCTGGTCAAAGCGTAGAGGCCTCGGCGGAGGCCCTGCCCGGCGAGGTCTTTAGAGGCGCGATCTCCTCGATCGACCCGGTCCTCGATCCCAAGACGCGCTCGGCGCGCGCCCGCATCAAGGTGAGCGACCCTGGGGGCCTCCTGCGCCCGGGCATGTATCTCGACGCCGACATCCGCGTCGACTTGGGGCGGCGCCTGGCGATTTCCCGCGCCGCCGTCGTCGACACGGGCCTGCGCCAGGTCGTCTTCATCGACCGCGGCGGCGGCCTCCTCGTGGCCCGTCAGGTCGAGCTCGGCGCGCGCTCCGACGACTGGGTGGAGGCGCGCAAGGGGATTTCGGAGGGCGACCGGGTGGTGACCAGCGGCAATTTCCTGATCGACTCCGAGTCCAATCTCAAGCAGGCCTTGGCCGGCATGGACCAGGCGGCGCCATGATCGAAGGAATCATCGCTTGGTGCGCGAAGAACCGCTTCTTCGTCTTTCTCGGGCTCATTTTCTCGATCGCCTGGGGCGTCTACGCCCTCAAGCACATCCCCTTGGACGCCATCCCCGATCTTTCCGACGTGCAGGTCATCGTCTTCACCGACTGGCCGGGGCGCTCTCCGGACCTGGTGGAGGACCAGGTCACCTATCCCATCGTGACCGCCATGCTCTCCGCTCCCAAGGTCAAGACGGTGCGCGGCTACTCCTTCTTCGGGCTGTCCTTCGTCTACATCATCTTCCAGGACGGCACGGACATGTACTGGGCGCGCTCGCGCACGTTGGAGTACCTCTCCGGCATCGGCGGCAAGCTTCCTCGGGGCGTCCATCCGGTGCTGGGTCCGGACGCCACCGGCGTCGGCTGGGGCTTCGAGTACGCCTTAGTCGACAAGAGCGGCCGCAACAGCCTGGCCGACCTGCGCTCCTTCCAGGACTGGTCCCTGCGCTACTGGCTGGAGTCGGTGCCGGGGGTGGCCGAGGTGGCGTCGGTGGGCGGCTACGTCAAGCAGTACCAAGTCGAGGTCAACCCCGACGCGCTGCTGGCCTACGGCATCCCCTTTCATAAGGTCGTCACGGCGCTCAAGCGCTCCAACAACGACGTGGGCGGCCGGGTGCTGGAGATGAGCGAGCATGAGTACATGGTGCGCGGCAGGGGCTACATCAAGAGCCTTTCCGACATCGAGAACGTCCCGGTGGGGGTCGACTCCCACGGCGTGCCGGTCCTGATCAAGAACGTGGCGCGGGTGCACTTCGGCCCGGACATGCGCCGCGGCGCGGCGGAGCTGGACGGCGAGGGCGAGACGGTCGGCGGAATCGTCGTCGTGCGCTACGGCGAGAACGTGCTCAAGGTCATCGACGCGGTCAAGAAGAAGCTCGCCCAAGTCAAGGCGGGCTTTCCGCCCGGGGTGGAATTGGTCGCGACCTACGACCGCTCCGATTTGATCGAGCGCTCCATCGACACCCTCAAGCACAAGTTGATCGAGGAGCTGCTCATCGTCAGCCTCGTCATCATCGTCTTTCTCTGGCATTTTCGCAGCGCGCTCATTCCGATTCTCTCCTTGCCGGTGGCGGCGCTCCTGGCCTTTATCCCGATGTACTACATGGGGCTGTCCGCCAACATCATGTCCTTGGGCGGCATCGCCATCGCCATCGGCGCCATGGTCGACGCCGCCGTCATCATGGTGGAGAACGCCCATAAGCGCATGGAGGAGTGGGAGCGTGAGGGCGAACCCCGCCCGCTGTCCGAGGTGATCTTGAGCGCCACGCAGGAAGTGGGCAGGCCCCTGTTTTTCTCCTTGCTCGTCATCGCCGTGAGCTTCATTCCCGTATTCACATTGCAGGCGCAGGAGGGCCGCCTCTTCAAGCCTCTGGCCTTCACGAAGACCTTCTCGATGTTCTTCGCCGCCCTGGTCGCCGTGACGCTGGTGCCAGTCCTCATGCAGCTCTTGCTCAAGCCGGGGCGCGAGCTCAAGCTGGGCTGGCCCCGCCTCTCCAGGATCGCGAACTTTTTCTGGGCGGGCAAGATCCACGCGGAGGAGGAGCATCCCGTCAGCCGCCTCCTGTTTCGAGTCTACGAGCCCGTCTTGCGCCGGGTCTTGGACTGGAGGAGGACCGCGATCGCCTTGTCGGCGGCGCTGGTGGTCCTGACCCTGCCGATCTTCTTTCGCCTGGGCTCCGAGTTCATGCCGCCCTTAAACGAGGGCGACATCCTGTACATGCCGACGACGCTGCCCGGCATCGCCATCGAGCCGGCCAAGCGCTGGCTGCAGGCCCAGGACCGCATCTTGAAGAGCTTCCCGGAGGTCGAGCACGTCTTCGGCAAGGTCGGGCGCGCGCGCACGGCCACCGATCCGGCGCCGCTATCGATGGTCGAGACGATCGTCAAGCTCAAGCCGATCTCCCAGTGGCCGCCGGTGGCCCGCGAGCACCATCTTCTAGGGCTAAACTGGACGACCCATGGCCGGCGCAGCTGGGAGGAGTTGATCGCCGCCATGGACGCGGCCCTGCAGCTTCCCGGCACGACCAACGCGTGGACGATGCCGATCAAGACCCGCATCGACATGCTCACGACCGGCATCCGCACCCCGGTCGGCATCAAGGTCTTCGGCCCGGATCTGGCCAAGATCGAGGCGATCGGCGAGAAGATCGAGAAGGTCTTGCCGGAGATATCGGGCACGCGCAGCGTCTACGCCGAGCGCGTCACCGGCGGCTACTTCGTGGACTTCGACGTCAGGCGCGGGGAGGCGGCGCGCTACGGCCTGAGCGTCGGGGACGTCGAGGACGTCATAGAGACCGCGATCGGCGGCATGAACGTCACCACGACCGTGGAAGGTCGGGAGCGCTACCCGGTCAACGTGCGCTATCCCCGCGAGCTGCGCGACGATCTGGGGAAGCTGCGCCGGGTGCTGGTGCCGACGCCCACGGGCGCCCAGGTGCCGATCATGCAGTTGGCCGACGTCAGGATCGCCACCGGGCCGCCCTCGATCAAGGACGAGGACGGGATGCTGACGGGCTGGGTCTACGTGGACCTCTCGCCCAGCCGCGACATCGGAAGCTACGTCAAGCAGGCGCAGGCCCTCGTGGCCAAGGACGTCCCGCTGCCGCCGGGCTATTCCCTTGAATGGAGCGGCCAGTTCGAGTACATGCAGAGGGCCAAGAAGCGCCTGCTGCTCGTGCTGCCGCTGACGCTGCTGGTCATCTTCGTGCTGCTGTTTATCAACACCGGCTCCCTGGTCAAGACCGGCATCGTTTTTCTGGCCGTGCCGTTCTCGCTGGTCGGCGCGATCTGGCTGCTGTTCTTGCTCGGCTACAACATGTCCGTCGCCGTCTGGGTGGGCATCATCGCCCTGGCCGGCGTCGACGCCGAGACGGGCGTCGTCATGCTGCTCTACCTCGATCTGGCCTACGAGGAGTGGATACGCAAGGGCAAGATGCGCACGCTCGCAGATTTGGAGGAAACGGTCATGCACGGCGCGGTCAAGCGCATCCGCCCCAAGATGATGACGGTGCTCTGCCTGTTCATGGGCTTGTTGCCCATCATGTGGGCCTCGACCGCCGCGGCCGGGGCGGACGTGATGAAGCGCATCGCGGCTCCCATGGTCGGCGGGATCTTCACCTCCTTCATCCTGGAGCTGCTCATCTATCCCTGCCTTTTCACGGTCTGGAAATGGCGCTGCGAGATGAGGCTGGGCGCGGCATCCTTGGAGGAGCTGGCGCGACTCCCTCGATAATACTACGATTCCTCGATGAGCTTGGCCCGGATCGCCGTCCTGGCGCTGATCCAGGGGATGGCGGAGCTTCTGCCGATCTCCAGCTCCGCCCACGTGATCGCGGCGGAGCGGCTGATGGGGCTGGATCCTTCCTCTCCGCGGATGACCTTCCTCTTGGTGATGCTGCACACCGGCACCACCGTGGCGGTCATCGTCTATTTCTGGCGGCGCTGGTCCGCGCGCGCGGCCGAGGCCTCCCCGCGGCAGCGCAAGGCCTTGGCCGGGGCGCTCTTGGCGGCGACGGCCGCCACCGGGGTCGTCGGCCTGCTGCTCAAGCATGTCATCGAGACGGTCTATCTCAAGGGAACCGGCGCGCGCGACATCGAGGCCATCTTCTCGAATCTCCCGCTGATGGCCGCCTCCCTGGCGGCGGCGGGGGCGCTGATCATCTGGGCCGGCCTGCGCGGCGAGGGCGGCCGCAGCGCCGATTTGGGCTTGAGGCAGTCCGTCTCCATCGGGCTGGTCCAGGGGCTCTGTCTGCCCTTTCGCGGCTTCTCCCGCTCCGGAGCGACCATCTCCTCCGGGATGCTGCTCGGCGTTCCCCGCGCCCTGTCGGAGGATTTCAGCTTCGCCTTGAGCGTCCTGCTGACTCCCCCCGTCATCGCGCGCGAGGCCTGGCGGCTGTCGCGCGTCTCGGGGGTGTCGGCGGCCTGGGAGAGCGGGGCCTTCAAGCCCGGCCTGCTCGGGATGTTCTTGAGCTTCCTGGCCGGGCTGGCGGCCTTGCGCTGGCTGTCCAACTGGCTGGAGAGCGGGCGCTGGCGCTACTTCGGCTACTACTGCCTGCTCGCCTCCGCAGGCGTGCTGGCCCTTTCGGCCTTCCTGCGAAGACCCGTCTAGCGAAGAGCCGGCGCTCTGGAGCGGCCGCGCTCCGAAGCTGCTTTTGAGGCGGGAGGCTCCGGAAGCTTCACGAAGCAGCTGGCGCAGCGGCGGTATTTGTCGAAGCGTTCCGGCTTGAGCGAGAAGCGCCGCGCCAGGGCCGCGTCGAAGGCCTTGAGGCTGGGCAGCAAGGCCAGCTTGACCGGCAGATTGCCGCCCGGGGCCTTGACCTCGTTCTCGTACTCATGGAAGGTCGAGAGGGCGTGCGGACCGACGCGGGCGACGTGGAAGACGCTGACCCGGTCGATGGAGGGCTCCAGGTGGCCGCCGTCCAGCTCCACGGAGAACTTGTCCTTCTGGTACTGGCAGATCAGGGGCCCGGAGTCGATGGAGTCGATCAAGCGGTTGCCCAGGTGGCGCCGCATCGCCTCGGCCATGGCGGGCTCCACGTGGCGATGGAGTATCTCGCGCACGGAGGTCTCGGTGAAGCGCACGAGGTCGTGATGGCTCTCCTCGCGGACCAGGCTGTCGAGGCGCGGCGAGGAGAACTCGGAGCGGTAGAGCAGGCCGTCGCGGCGAAAGCCCGGGCCCTTGTATTGGAGATAGACCTCCGTGCCGTTCTTGCGGTAGCGCAGGCGCAGGCTGGCGCCCAAGCGCAGGAGATCCAGGCTGCCGGTGTCGAGGTACTGGTCGAAGAAGGTCACGCGCTTTTCATGCCGCACGCCCTTGAGGTCCTCTAAGTGGCGGTGCAGCCGCTTGATGCGCTCCGAGGCGATTCGCCACTTCGATTCGATCTCGATGTAGCGGGGATCGCCGATGCCCAAGCGCCAGCACAGGGCCGAGGAGTCCGCGTTCATGGGGCCTGATTATAGCATTGGCGCGCGCGAGGCGAGCTTTCCGTGTCACCGGCCTGTCATGCTCCGATGACCTTCCCTCTATGGGACAAAACAGCGCGGGCGCGTACAATGAAGCGATGCCGCGCAGGATACTGATCCTCGTCTATCTGGCGTCGATTTTCCCGCAGCGGGGCTGGGCCGCCATGGGGCAAGGCCTCGAGGTCGGTCTTCCCGCAGTCCCTGCCTTGGTCTTGCCGGCCTGGCCCGGATTGCCGGCCGTCGATTTTTCGGCCCTAGCGACACTGAAGGCCGCCTCGCCGGTCGGGCCCGCCATCCCCGCCTTAGCCCGCGCCGGGGCTCGCTCCGCCGCCGGCGCCGCCCAGGCGGCGCTGCCGGGACTGGCCGCGGCGGCCCTCTCCGCCTCGGCGCTGCGCGCCCGTCCGGGCGGCGCCGAGAGCGACGCCCGGCGCGCCGATTTCACGCTGGGGCCCGCCGCCGTCCCAGCCTTGTCGGACGATCCAGTCCCGGCCGCGGCCTCGGCTTCAGAAGGCTTTGTCGGGCTTGCCCCCGCTGCGCGGGGGCCTACCCGCCCAGCGCGGCTCACGCGGATGGTTCCCGAGCCGCGAGGCCAGCGCGGCTACGTGCTGGGGGTGCTCGCCTCGGAGATCGGCAGCAGCGCCCTGGTCGTCGCCCTGCCCTTGGCGCTCCTAAGCCTCGGCCAATCCCTCTCGAGCCTGGCCGTCTTGACGACCTTCGCCACCGGCTTCGACGCCGCCGGAACGCTGCTGGGCGGCCGGCTCTGCGCCCGACTGAACACCCGCTCGACCTTGACGACGGCGATTGCCGTTCGCGCCGCCTCTCTTTTGGGCGCGGCCGCCCTCCTGGCCTGGAGCGGCCATGCCTGGCCCGCGGTCGCCGCCCTTTACTGCGTGGACGCCTTCGCCCGAGGGGTTGGCGGCACGGCGCGCAACACGATCGCCATCCATCTGGCGGGCAAGAGGCGCGATGTTTTGGAGCGGCTTAATTCCGTCGTGCAGACGATCTCCGAGGCCAGCGCCGTCGCGGGGCCGGCCCTGATGATCCCGCTGCTCTTGGGACGCGGGCTGCTGGCCAATTGGTTCGTCGGGGCGGCCTTCGCCGCGGCCACTCTCGCCTATCTCCACGTGCCGCGAGCCCCCCCTCGCCGGGAGCATTCCGCGCCCAGCGGGCGTCATGAGGAAGCGCGGGGCGATTTCTCCCGCTCGTGGCGGCGATTGCGCTCCAGCGTGGCGACGGGGGTGGTTCTCTCCCTGACCCCGACCCTGCGCGAGCTGCTGCCGGCCCTTTTCGCGGTCTCCGTCCTGCATTCCAGCGCCCAGGCCGCTCCCCTCGTGCTGGCCTTCGGCCTGGCCGGGACCGTCGGCTCCGCCCTCTATCACCGCCTCCACGGCAGGCTTTCGACGCGGGGCTGGCTGCGCCTGGCCTCCGCGGGCGCCGGCGTCCTGGCCCTGTCCGCCTTGGCGCATTCCTTCTGGCCCATGGCCCTGGGGATCATGGTTTTTTCCGCCAGCAACGCCATGGCGCGCCTGGCGGTCAACGCCGACATCCAGGTGAGCATCCCGGACGGCTGCGAGGCGGCCGTGATGGTCTGGCAGCGCCTCGGGGCGAAGCTCGCCTCCGTCGTCCTGCGGCTGGTCATTGTCGCCGCCCTGGCCGCTTTCGTCGATCCCGCGCGCTCCCTGGTCTGGGTGGCGGCTGGCATCGCGGCGCTGGCCGCGCTGCAATGGGCTTGCGTGCGCTGTTTTGGAACCGCCGCTCCCGCGGACTTGCGCGGCGCCGCGGCGGAGCTGTCCTAAGACTGGCCGAATAGGGAAGCGTGTCAGGCCATGACGGCCGGCGCCGCCAGGGCCTCGAAGGGGCTGGGCTTGCCCAGGGCGGCCAAGGTTTCGGTGATGCGCTCCGGACGCCCCCAATCGCACCAGCGCACCCCGGAGAGCGGCAGAAGCAATGCCGCCGCGGGTTCACGCTCGAGCAGGTCGCGCGAGAAATTGATCGAGGGCATGCGGCGATAGATCTCGCGCAGGGCCCGTCGTTCGAAGATGCCCCTTGGCTGCAAGGCCAGTTCTCGAAGAAGCCGCGTCATGTCGGGGCGCAGGCGCGCGCCCATATGCCAGAGGGCCGGGGCTTTCGCCGCCAGGATCATGGTGTTCCAGAGATAGCCCAGCTCCAGCAGCCGCCTGGCCGTCGCGGGCTGCGGCTTTTCATGGAAGCGGGCCACGCTCCACGCCCGCTCGCCCGCCACTGGATTTCCGGGCTCAAGCCAGCCGTAGTCGGTTTCCGGCCGGGAGGGCGGGCAGGCCAGCAGGATGATCTTGTCTTTTTGGCGTTCTGCCGCCGCGACCGCCTCGCTTGCCTCGGCGGCGAAGCGCTCCCGCGGGCACACGAAATGGTCCGAGGGGAGCACTACGACGACGGCCTGCGGGTCCTCCCGCAGGATTTGGAGCAGAGGCAGGTAGAGTCCTGGCGCCGTCTCCCTGTTGGCCGGCTGTTCGACGATTCTCCCGGGCAGAGTAGGCAGGCCGGCCAGGTAGGCGCGGTGGCCGGGGCCGATCACGGTCAGTATCCGCTCCGGGCGCGTCAGGGACAAGGCGCGCTCCAGCGTATGCTCCAACATCGTTCGAGTTCCCGAGAAGGCGCAGTACTGCTTGGGGCGATGCCGGCCAAGCCAGCGCTCCACGACCGGCCGCATGCGCGCTCCCTCTCCGCCCGCCAGGACGACGACCCAGGGATTCTGTTTCATGGGCCCAGTTTAGCGCGGGAGCGCGGCGGAAGGATGAACCGGATGTTGGCTGCGCGTCACATCTTGGTGACAGCAGCCAGGCTCTAGCCGCCGCTGCGCAGGGTGACGTGAATCTTCAGGAAGGGCTCCGTGAATCGGGACGGCAGCGGAGGGTAGGGAGCGGCGTCCTGGACGGCGGCCAAGGCGGCCAGGTCGAAGGACTCATCGCCAGAGGAGGTCTCCGTGCGCAGATCGACGATGCCGCCGCGCGGCAAGAGCGAGAAGACGACGACGCATTCCGCGGCCTCGTGGGGCATGCGCCGGCGCCATTGCTCCCAGAGCATCTGGCGCACCCGCGAGATATACCAGGGATACGGAAAATTGGGCATGTCGGCGGAAGCGTCGGTGCCGGGCCCGGCGCTCGGTCCGGGCGCCGAAGCTGCTTGCGCGGCGGGCTGCGTCGCGGCGGCAGCGGGCGCGGCCTCCGAGCGAGAGGCCTGCTCGCCGTCGTAGAGGCTGGGCCGCGGCAGCTTGAAGCGCTTGCGGCGGCGCCGGGCGAAATCGGCGCTGCGCGTCCGCGCGAGGGGTCGCGCCGGCGGCGCCGGGGCTGCCTTCGCGGCGGCCGGACGCGCGGCGGCGTCCGAGAGCCCGGCGTTGGCGGCTGCCCCGACGAAATCGATCGTGTAGACCGTCGCGCGCGGCGGACTCGCGGCGCGGCCCAGCAGCGTTACGGCCGCCGCCGCCAGGGCCAAATGGAAGGCCAGGGAGCCGGTCAAATACGGCGCCAGCCGGGCGTTCACGGCCGCGCGCCGGCGGCCACCCCGATGCCTAGGCGGCCGACGCCCAGCTTTCTGGCGACGTCCAAGACCTCGACGACCTTCTCGACGGGCACGGAGCGGTCGGCCTGCACCAATAGTGTCTTGCGCGCGGACCTGGGCAGGCGCAGGGCCAGCTCCCGCTCAAGCGCGTCCCAGCGCACCGGCAGGCCTTCCACCTCCACGACCCCGTTGCGCGCGATCTGGACGGTGACGGTCTGAGCGGCGTCGGCGCTGGCGCCGGAACTGGCCTTGGGCAGCTTGACCGTCAATTGGGTCTGCACGAGGATGGGGGTCAGCACCATGAAGATGATGACGAGGATCAGCGCCACGTCGATGAGCGGGATCAGGTTCAGCTCGGCGATGGGCTTGCCGCGCGGCGCTGTTTTCATCAATGGTGCGCTTTCTCGGAGAGGGCCTCGACGACCTCCTCGGAGAGCCAGCCCATCTCCTCGAGGAAGCCCGAGGTCTGAGCGCTGAAATAATTATAGGCCCAGACGGCCGGGATGGCGACCAAGAGGCCCGTGGCCGTGCAGACCAGCGCCTCCGAGATGCCGATGGCGACGACTCCCGGGCCCGCTCCGGCCGCTCCGGCCAGGTCCCTGAAGGCCCGCATGACGCCGACCACGGTGCCGAACAAGCCGATGAAGGGGGCGGTGCTGGCGATGGTTCCCAGCAGCGTCAGGCGCCGTTGCAGTTGTCCGGCGGCGCGCTCCGCGGCGCGTTGGGCGGAGTGCTTGCGGTCCTCGCGGTTGGTGGGGCCGACCAGGGCCGCCATCACGACCGGCGAGGCCAGTCCCTTGTGGGCGCGGCAGGCCGCCACGGCCTCGCCGAGGTTTCCGGAGGCGAGGATCTGGCGGATTTTTTGGACGAAGCCCGGCAGCTCCGCCAGGCCGCGGCGGTGGAAACGCCAGCGCTCCCAGATCACCGCCAGGGAGTAGATCGAAAGGACGATCAGGAAGGCCAGCGTCGGTCCGCCGGAAGCGAGGATGTCCCGAACCCCAACATGAAAACCCATGGCGCCAGTATAGCGAATTGCCCGGGGCCTTGCTAAAGCCCGTCTGCCGCGCCACACTAGCGTATGTTGCTGGCCTGGCTGGCCGCCGCCGCCGTCTGCGTCCATGCCCGGCCCGCGGTGCGGCAACGCTTCTCTCTGTCGCCGCCGCCAGGCTGGCGCATGATCGCGCACGCTCCTGGAACGCTGCTGCGTCTGAAGGGGCCTGAGAACAGCGCCTTCGCCTTGACCCCTGCTCCTCCTGTCGCCCTGGACGACAGGGCCGAGGTTTCCCGTTTTCTCTCGGGCACTCTGTCCGCCCTCGATAGCCGGACCGGGCTTGATTTTCGCCAGGCCGGCCCCGTGCGCAGCGTGCGCTACGGCCTGCGCTCCTTCCTTTATATAGAGGCCACCCTGCGCGGCCGCCCGCGGCTCATCCTGGCCCTTGGCGGCGACGGACGCAGCCCCGTGCTGGCCACCCTGATTTCCTCAGTGCCCCGGCTCATGATGCCGGATTTGCTGGGCGGCTTGCGCTTTAGCGGAGCTCAGCCGGACGCCACCGGACTGGTCCGCAGCGAGGACGGTCAGTTGCGCCTGTCGCTGCCGGCGGGCGTATCGGCTCGGCCCTTGAGCGCCGAGGAGAGCAAGCGGGGCTTCGTGCTGGCCCTGCGCGGACGCGGCAGCGAGCTGCTGGTGCTGCGCCTGCTCGAGGCCGAGGCGACCCCTGCCGCGCAGGAGGCGGCGATCATGGAGCGCACCGTCCTCAAGGAGAGCGGGGTTAACACTGCCACTTTGTCGCGGGCGCGGCGGCTTTCGACCCGCGCCGGCCCCGGCATCATTTATGCCAGCGCGCGCTTGAGCGCGAAGGGGGCCGGGAGCTTTCTCGCTGGATTTTTGCCCTGGGGTTATTGGGGCTACTCGATTTTGGCCAGGGGCGAGGATCCGGAGGGCTTGCTGCGCGCAAGCTTCTCCGCCTTGTCCTTGGGGCCCGAAGCGGAGCCGCGAGTGATCGCGGCGACACCATTCATTCCGCTGCCGGCGCCCTCGCCCCTGGGCAGGGACGGCCGCCTAGCGGCCGCCGCGGCCGGGGCGATCTTGGTCGCCGTCGTGGAGGTCTGGGCCTTGCGGCCGCGCCGAATGTTGTAGCCTATCAGCATGAAAGCCGCGGAACGCGACGACGTCCGCGCCGCAGAGGACCTGCGGCGCGCCAAGGACGACATCATCGAGCAGTTGGGCTCGGTGATCGTCGGGCAGCGCCAGGCCATCGAGGAGCTGCTCATCTGCCTGTTCGCGCGCGGGCATTGCCTGCTGCAGGGCGTGCCGGGGCTGGCCAAGACCCTGCTGGTCTCAAGCCTCTCGCGCATCCTCGATCTGGAATTCTCCCGCCTGCAGTTCACGCCGGACCTGATGCCCTCCGACGTCACCGGCTCGGAGATCCTGCAGGAGGACGCGGCGACCCGGCAGCGCTCCTTCCGCTTCCTGCCGGGGCCGATCTTCGCGAACATGGTGCTGGCCGACGAGATCAACCGGACTCCCCCCAAGACGCAGGCGGCGCTGCTGCAGGCGATGCAGGAGTTTCACGTCACCGCCGGCGGCCAGACCAGGCCCCTTCCCTTGCCCTTCTTCGTGATGGCGACGCAGAACCCGATCGAGCAGGAAGGGACCTATCCCCTGCCGGAGGCGCAACTGGACCGCTTCTTTTTGCAGATCGCGCTGGACTACCCCTCCCTCGAGGAGGAGCGCCGCATCGTCGTGGAGACGACCGGCTTTCGGGAGGTCAAGCCGCGCAAGGTGCTGGAGGCCGCGCGGGTGCTGGAGCTCCAGGAGCTGGTGCGCCGAGTGCCGATCGCCCCCTCCGCCGTCGAGCTGGCCGTGGCGCTGGCGCGGCGCAGCCGGCCGGGGGATCGCAGCGCCCCGGAGGCGGTCAAGAAATGGGTGTCCTGGGGAGCCGGGCCGCGCGCCAGCCAGAGCTTGGCGCTGGGCGCCAAGGCCAGGGCGCTGCTGGCCGGGCGCTTTGCGGCCGCGGCCGAGGACGTGCGCGCCGTGGCCAAGCCGGTGCTGCGCCATCGCATCGTCTTGAATTTCCAGGCGGAGGCCGAGGGAATCGGCCCGGACCGTCTGGTCGACGCCCTCTTGGAGTAGGCCTTGCGCCTGCTCGATTCCGTCGCGCTGGCCCGCCTGCGCAGCCTGAGGCTGGAGTTGCGGCGGCTGGCGGCGGAGGGCCCGGCGGCGGGGCGCCATCGCGGCCTGCTCAAGGGTTCCTCCCGGGATTTTACGCAGCACCGCCCCTACGCCCCGGGCGACGAGCTCAAGTCCCTGGACTGGAAGGCGTACGCGCGCCAGGACCGCTACTCCGTGCGCGAGTACGCCGCCGAGAGCGTGCTGACGACCCATGTCCTGCTCGACGCCTCGGGCTCCATGGCCTATTGCGAGGGCGGAAGGCCGCCGAAGTTTGAGCTGGCCTGCCGGCTGGCGCTGGCGCTGTCCTATCTGGTCCTCTGCGGCGGCGACGCGGTCGGCCTCTCCGTCTTCGCGGCGCAGCCGGGCCCCTCGCTGCCGCCGCGCTCCTCCCTGTCCCAGCTGGAGGCGATGGACGAGCTGCTCTCAGGCCTGTCCGCCGGCGGCGAGACGGACCTGGGGCGCGCCCTCAAGCGGGCCGCGGCGAGCATCAAGCGGCGCTGCTTGGTCGTGCTGATCTCCGATCTCTTGGGCGAGCCGGAGGGCGTGCTGCGAGCGGCCAGGGCGCTGCGGGCGAGGCGCCACGAGCTCTTGGTGCTGCAGGTCTTGGATCCTTGCGAGCGGGATTTCGACTACGAGGGCCTTTCCTCGTTCGAGGATATGGAGCGGGCCGATGGGCTTGCCTGCGATCCAGCGCAACTGCGCGGCGCCTACGCCGAGGAGTTCGAGCGGCTGCTGCGCTTCTATGAGGGCGGCTTTCATCGCTGCGGCATCGCCTACGGCGCCTTCTTCACCGGCGCGCGCTGGGAGGTGGATCTCGTGCGCTTTCTCGAGCGCTGGCGCTGATGAGCTTCTCCGAGCCGGCCGTCTTATGGGCCCTGCCCCTGGCCGCGGCGCCGCTGCTCCTGCAGCTGTTCTGGCGTCGTCCCCGGGGCCGGCGCCCCTTCTCGGACCTCTCCCTGCTGCGCCGCGTCAGCGAGCGCCTGCTGCCGCGCTCGCGCTTGCGCCAGTGGCTGCTGGCGGCGCTGCGCAGCCTGCTCCTGCTCTCGCTCATTCTGGCCTTCGCCGGTCCCGTGCTCTCCGGCCGTGCCGAGGCCTCCCGCCGCGGCGCGGCCCCGCGGCGGCTCGACTTGGTCGTGCTGGTCGACGAGTCCTACTCGATGGGCTATCGCCAGGACGGCCGCTCGCGCTTCGATTTGGCGCGCTCCCAGCTCTCCGGGCTCTTGCGCGCGCTGGGGCCCGCGGACCGCGTCGCCCTGATTCCCTTTTCCGATCGCCTGGAGTCGGTCCGGCCCGCCGAGTGGCTTTCCCCCTCCCTGGCGCTGGACGTCTTGCCGCGCTTGTCCAGCGGCTGGCGCGCGACCGATTACGCTCCGCCCCTGGAGGCGGCCGCGGTACTGCTGCGGGGCGATACGCGGGCCCGCCGCGTCGTCCTGCTGCTTGGCGACGGCGCGCGGCACGGCTTGCGCGGCCCTCTCCCCACCCTGCCTCCGGGCGTGCTGTTTTTCGGCCTGCGCTGGCCTCAGGCGAGCAATGCTTGGATTTCCTCGGCCGCGGCGGAGGATGCCGCGCCCTCTCCCAAGCTTCTGGTCCGCTTGGAAGGCATCTCAGCGGCGCGGTCCCTGGAGCTCTGGAAGGACGGACGGCTGTCGGGCTCCTCCCTATTGAGCGCCGGCGCCGGGTCGGCTTCTCTGGCCCTGCCCCAGGCGCCGCCGCAAGGAGGCGGTGCTTGGTCCGGCAAGCTCGCCCTGCGCGCGGATGATCTGCCCGCCGACGACTCCTATTTCGTCTCCCTGTCCTATCCGGCGCGGCCGCGCCTGCTCTGCCTCTACGGCGATCCCGGCTTCTTCAGGCTTCCCGCGGCGGGTTATTTCCTAAGGAAGCTCTTCGGCCAGGACCGGGGCAGCCTGCTGCCGTTTAACGCGGATTTTCTAGACGTGGCCAGGCTGCCGCAGGCCCGCCTGTCGGATTATCAAATGGCGCTGCTCTGCGACGTGCGCGGCGTGACGGCCGAGGCGGCCGCGCGACTGGAGGGCTTCGTGCGCGCGGGCGGAAGCCTCCTGGTGGCCCCCGGACCCGGCGGCCTGGAGGGGCTGGAGGCGCTCGCGGCGGCCCTGCCGGCGCGCTGGGGCCCTGTCGTCGAGGGCGAGGGCGGCGGCCTGGCGGCCGGACCGGGGGCCCTCCCGGGCCAATGGAGCGGCTACGAACTGGGGAAGGTTTCCCTGCGCCGCTACCAATTGCTCAGCCCCAAGCCCGGGGCGCGCCTCTTGCTGCGCTCGGCCGACGGCTATCCGCTTTTGGTCTGCGCCGCCCTGGGGCGCGGCCGCGCGGCATTGTGGGCCTCGACCATCGACGCCGCCTGGACGGACCTGCCCTTAAAGCCCGTATTCCCCGCCTGGCTGGAGGCGGGCTTGGGATTAGCGAGGGTCTCGGCCGGCGCCAAGCGCCCGCGGCTTCAGCTCAAGGTGGGAGAGCCGCTGCGCCGCGTCTGGAATGCCGACGAGCCGGTCCCCCAAAGCGTTCGCCTGCGCGATCCGCGGGGGCGCGAGCAAACCCTCTGGCCGCGCGGCCGCGCCGTGGAGTACGCGGGCAGCGAGACGCCCGGCCTCTACTCGTTGACGGAGTCCGGCTCCGGGCGCCGCACGGTCTACGCCGTCAATCTCGACCGCTCATCCGGCGAGAGCGACCTTGCTCCGCCGGCCGCGGCGCCGTGGCGGCTCTTGGAGGAGTCGGACCTGGCGGCGGATTTTCGAAGGCAGGTCTACGGCCGAGACGCGCGCGCGGCGGCGCTGGCCGCCGCGGCCTTGCTGCTGGCGGCGGAGATGCTCCTGGCCCTGCCACGCGTCGGCGCGGCGGCGCTGCTGCTGCTTCTGGCCTTTTCCGGTCCGGTCCGCGCGCAGGAGGCAGACCGCTTCGTCTGGACCCAGTTGAACCTCGGCCCCGGCACCGATCCCTATCCGCAGGCTTGGTCCGAGGCGACTGGCGAATTCGGCCTCGTCACCAGCGCGCTGACGGCGCCGCGGCGGCGCTTCATCGCCTTGGACGATCCCAGGCTGGATTTCTCGCCGCTGGTGATCCTCGCCGCGCGTCGGGCTCCGCCGGAGCTGGGACGCCAGGACGCGCTGCGGCTTCGCGACTACCTGACGGCGGGCGGAACGCTCTGGATCGAGGACGTCTCCGGCTCCGCGGAGAGCGCCTTCGACCGCTGGGTCCGCCGCACCCTGCGGCGGGTGCTGCCGGAATCGGAGCTTTCGCCGCTTCCCCCCGACCATGTCGTCTACCGGACCTTCTTTTTGCTGCGGGGCGCGGCCGGGCGGGTCATGGTCAGCGGCTCGCTGGAGGGCTTGTCCTGGGACGGCCGCGCCGCCGTGATCTACTCGCGCGACGATCTTCTGGGAGTCTGGCCCAAGGACGCCCTGGGTCAGCCGCTCTATCCCTGCCTTCCCGGCTTTCCGCGGCAGCGCCGCCTGGCCCGGGAGTTGACGATCAACATCCTCATGTACGCCTTGACCGGCAGCTACAAGGATGACGCCGTCCACCAGCCCTACATCCTGCGCAAGCTCGGCGAATCCCCATGAGGCCACGGCGATGACGTTGGGCTTGGAGCGGGGCGCGCCGCTCTGGACGGCGGCGTTGGCGCTGGCGGCCGCCGCCGCCGTCGTCTGGCATCTGCGCCGAAGCCGGGCTTCCGCCGCCCTGCGCCTGCTGCGCGCGGCCGCGGCCTTCGCCGTCCTGGCGGCTCTGCTCGATCCCGTCCTGGCCCTGCGCCGTCCGCTTTTGGAGAAGCCCCGCCTGCTGATCTTGGTGGACCGCTCCCATTCGATGGGCGGCAAGGCCGGCGGTGGGCGCACGCGCCTGCAGGCTGCGGCGCGCTGGCTTTTGCGCCGGCGCTCCCGATTGCAGCGCCGCTCGGACGTGGAGCTGTTCGCGGTCGACGGCGGAGCCAAGCGCCTGGCGGACTGGGAGGAGCTCTCCTCCCTTAAAAGCGCGGACGAGGCCTTGGACGCGGCAAGCGCCCTGCGCCAGGCGGCGGACTCTCTGGCGCGGCAGCCGGCGCGCGTTTGGCTGCTGAGCGACGGCAACGCCGAGGACTCAAGCCCGCTGGAGGCGGAGTTGCAACGCCTGGGCGTGGCGCTCGACGTGCTGGGCGTGGGACCGAAGCGCCGCGAGAAGGGCGTCGAGATCTCGAGGCTCAAGATTCCGGATTTCGTCTTTCTGCATTCCCGCTTTAGGTTGGAGGTCGAGCTGGACGCCTCCGGCCTGGCCGGAGAGCCGGTGCGCCTCTCCCTGCTGCGCCAGGAAGACGGGGCCTGGCGGCCGGTGGACTCAAAGACCCTGCGAGCCTCCGGCGCCGAAGAGACCCTGTCCGCCTCCTTCTCCGACCTGGCCCGGCGTCTGGGCCGGCGGCGCTATCGCCTGCGAGTGGAGGCCGGCGGCTTAACGCGGCCGCGGGACTTCAGCGTCGAGGTGGTGCGCGAGAAATACCGGATCATGTATCTGGCCGGGCGCCCCAGCGCGGAGTACGCGCAACTGCGCGCGCTGCTTAAGTCCGATCCCAACCGCGAGCTGGTCTCCTTCGTGATCCTGCGCAACCCGGACGCTCCCAGCATCGCGCCCGACGACGAGCTTTCCCTCATCCCCTTCCCGGCGGACGAGATCTTCGTGCGGAAGCTGGGCCAGTTCGATCTGTTCATCCTGGAGGACTTCTCGGCCACCCGCTTCAATCTTCCGCGCTCCTATATGGAATCGCTCAGGCGCTTCGTCGCCGCCGGCGGCGGGCTCCTGGTGATCGGAGGCTCCACCTTCGCGGAGGGCGGCTATCAGGGCGGCCCGCTGGAGGACTTGCTTCCGGTCGCTCTCTCGAGCGCCTCGCCGGGGTATGTCCCCGGCTTGTTTCATGCCCAGGTGACGGCGCCGTCCAATCCCCTGGCGAGCCTCTACGACACCCCGCAGGCCTGCGCCGCCGCCTGGCGGGCCCTGCCGCCGCTCGACGGCGTCACTCGCTTCGGCGCGGTCCGAGCGGGCTCGACCGTGCTCGCTGTCGATCCTGAGCAGCGCGCCGACGACGGCCGGCCCCTGCCGGTGCTGGCCATCCGCGACTACGGCCGCGGCAAGGTGATGCTCTTGGGCTCGGACTCGACCTGGCGCTGGAAGCTGGGCGCGGCCTCGGACTGGCGCATCGGCGACTTCTACGCGCGCTTCTGGACCAGGGCGATCCGCTACCTTTCCGGAAGCCTCGACCTCTCCAAGGTCCGCTTCGATCCCCTCCCGGACCGCTTGCCGGCGCGCGAGCCGGCCCGCTTATTCTTGCGCGTCTTCGACGATGACTTCCGCCCCGCCGACGCGGCCGCCGTCACGCTGCGGGCGGTCTGGACCGGTCCGGACGGCCGCTCGCGCGAGCTGTCCGCCAGGCAAGCCGGCGCCGGGCTCTACGAGTTCGAGCTGACCGGCCTGAGCGCCGGCCCGCAGCGCGTGCGCGCCGAGGTTTTCTACGACGGCCGGCCCTGGGGCGGGGACACGGCGCGCTTTCAGTGGCTGGCGGCGCCGGCCGAGGCCCCGATGAACTGGCATTGGATCGAGGAGGCGGCGCGGGCCGGCGGCGGCAGGGCCGTGGAGCTAAAAACCGCCGACGTCGGCCGTCTGTTGTCGCTGCTGCCTGGGCCGCGCGCGCGCGCCCGAATCCTCAGGCGCTTGCGGCCGGCCTCCTCCCTGGCTTGGCTGGCCGCGGCGCTGGCGCTGCTGCTTGCGGAATGGATCCTGCGGCGCCTGCGGGGCTTGCCCTAGTTTCTTCTACGGCGAGTCGAATCACGTCCGTCCGGGACGCGGTCGCCCTGAAGGCGCCGCTTGGGTCTCGGCCTCCCGCCGGTCTATGTCGGCCTGCGACACACCCGTCCAGACGTGATTCGACTCGCCGTATTAGATAGGCTCGACCAAGCAGCGGCGCTTCGCCACGATCCAGCGTCCGTCGGCGGCGCGCAGGCGCGCCTCGAGAAGATGCGGCCCCGCGGCGTAGCCGGACCAGTCGTACCACCAGTAGCCGACGGATAAGCGGCAGGGCAGCCAGGAGCCGCCGTCGATGGAGACCTCCACGGCCGTAGCGGCCTCGGCGGCCGCCAGGCGCAGGGTGTAGCCGGGCGCGGCCACCGATTCTCCGGCCTTCGGATAGTCGATCGCCAGCGCGGCCTCCTCCGCCGGCTGCTGCACGTCCTCGTTGAGAGCGGCGGCGCCCGCGCCCGCTCGCGCGAGCTTGAAGGCGGGCTTGCGCGCCTTCGCCCGCGGCTTCCTGGTCGATATCTTTTTAGCCATGGCCTGATTATAGGATAAGTCTTACGAGGACCAGTGACAGGCCGGTGACACTAGACGTCAGCGCGGGAACTCGTTGAAGCGGAACTGGAGCAGGCCCAGGAGATCGTAGCCGCCCTGGAACTTGAGCAGGCCGACGTCGAAGTTGAAATGCAGGAAATAGCCGATCTTGAAGTTGATCAGCATGGGATTGAGGGCCGCGCCGTTGAACTTCATGATCTCCAGGCCCAGCGGCTGGGATTTGCGCGGCAGGCCGAAGAGGCTGACGAAGGGCACGGTGTTGCTGCGCACCGTCTGCCCGGGCTGGTTCGCCAGGAAGGTCAGGGCGTCCGGGGTCAAAAATTCCGACATTTGCGCCACGGCGTCGCCCATGTCGCCCAGCATCAGCCCGGCGCTGGCGCGCACCGGGCCGAACTTCTTGCTGGCGACGACGTAGGCGTCGGTGAGGATGCGCGTCGATTTCTCCGAGGCGTTGACCGTGACGGTGGGGTTGGCGGTGCTGCTGACGCTGGGCTGCCCGGAGTCGCGGAAGAGGAAGCTTCCCTGCACGCCCGCGGCGAAGGCGGGGCGTACGGCCGTCTCGGATTGAAGCTGCATCTTGCCGTCGGCGCCCAGCAGCCAGAGCCCGACGCGGTCGATGTAATTGGTGTGGTGCAGCGAGTTGGCGAAGCTATTCTTGCCGTAGAGGCGCCCGATCACGTACATGCCGTTGAAATCGAGCCCTAGGCCGGGGGTGGAGAAGCGTCCGGTGCCGCGGTAAGCCGTCGGGGTCAGCACCAAGCCGGAGACGGGGGCCGGAGGCGCCAGTATGGGAGTCTTGGATTTGGCCGCGGCTGCCTCGGCCTTCGGCGTTACGTCGAAGACCAGGCGGACCTGCGCGGTCGAGACGGCGATCGCCGCGTATTCCGGCGGGGTCCGGGAGCCTGGAATCTCGTAGAGAGACGGCGTGACGCTCTCGATGGTTTCCAGCCCCTTGAGGCTGTCGACGTCGCCCAGGATGTCGGCGCGCGTGGCCAGCATGCCGGGCTTGGAACGGACGTGGTCGCTCCAGGCGTAGCCGCCGATGGCGAGCTTTCCCCCGGAGAAAAACAGCACCTCGCCCAGATACCACGGGCCCTCGCCGAAGGCCAGCGGCAGGCCCAGTGAGACCATCGGCGCCGTGGTCAGGGCGACGGCCGCCGGCGGCGGCGTTGCGCCGGTTTGCGTCCAGGCGGCGGGCGAGACGGCGGCCCAGAGGCCCAGGCAGGCCGCAAGAAGCGTCACAGAAGGGCTCCCCGCAGCAGCAGGCGCACCCCGAGGTTGGCGAAGAGGCCGGCGCCCACGTCGTCGAAGACGACCCCGGCGCCGCCGGGAAGCCGCTCCAGCCAGCCGTAGGGCGGCAGCTTGACGCTGTCGAGCAGGCGGAAGAGCGCCAAGGCCGCGAGCAAAGGCAGCAGGCGCCGCGGAAGCAGGGCCGCCGAAAACCACATTCCTACGACCTCGTCGAGCACGATGCGCGGATCGTCGTGCCGCCCCAAGATTTTTTCAGCCTCTCCGCACAGCCAGCAGGCCAGCGCGGTGGCGACGGCCAACGCCGCCCACAGCGGCATTCCCCCCTTCGGCAGCAGCGGCAAGAGGGCCAGGCCCTCGAGAGAGCCGATCAAGCCGGCGCCGGTCCACTTCCTGTCGGGGCCCGTCAATGTGCTGGGAATATAGCTTAAATAGCCTCCGGTGGCAAAAAAGAGGATCGCGGCGCGGCCGGCCCGCCTCATCGCCAGGAGCCCTCGAGAACCTTGCGGGCCTGGCGGATGTAGAGGTAGGCCGACAGCCAGGCCACCGCGACGCAGAGCAGGGTCAGCGGATAGGGCAGGGCCAGCAGCCAGGAGGGCAGCCGCGCCTGCTCGCTTACGATCAAGACCAGGAGCATGGCGATGACGCAGCCGCTTTGCACGGCCATGCTGATCTTGCCCCAGCGCTCGGCGGCGAGGATGATCCCCTCCTGGGACATCGTCAGCAGGCGCACTCCCCCCATCATCAGCTCGCGCGCGATGATGAGAAAGACCCCCCACGAGGGCACGTTGACATGGGCCCGCAGGAGGCCGACGAAGGCCCCGATGACGAGGATCTTGTCTGCGATGGGATCGGCCACCTTGCCGAAGGGGCTGACACTGTGGGTGCGGCGCGCGACATAGCCGTCGATGCCGTCGGTGATCATCGCGGCGACGAAGAGGGCCAGCGCCGCGACATGGGCCGAGGGCTCGGCGCGCAAGAGGGCCGCCACCATCGCCAGGGCGAGAAGAAAGCGCAGCAGGGTCAGCCGGTTGGCGATGGTCATCGAGCCGGAGGAGGCCGGACCCGGGGGGCGGTTCAAGGGGCCTCGATGCGGAAGGCTCCGTCCACGGTCGGGGGCGGCAGGGCGAAGGGCTTGCCGTCCAGCATCAGGCGCAGGGCCGCGGGATCGCTGGAGCGCAGCGTGATCGATTTTTTCGCCAGCCAGCGCTGGCGCGAGCCCCGGGGCACCCGCCCCTGAAAGCGGATGCGTCCGTCGATGGAGACGCTCAGCCATAGGTCCCTGCGAAAGAGCAGGGTGAGATGCTCCAACTGCGGCGGCTGCAGGCGGGCCGGAAGGGCCGGCGGAGGCGGCGGCAGCGGCCGCGGGCGGTTGGCGAACATCAGCCATAAGCCGATGACGGCGCCCATGGCGGCGATGGCGAGCAAGGGGAAGGTCAGGGGGCTGCGCTCCGGCGCGGCCTCTTGCGGCCTGGGCGGCGCGCTCGTTTTTGCCTGGGCGTCGGGAAGGACCTTGAGCCAGAGGGGCTCGAATTCGATTTCCAAGTAGTCGCAATAGCCCTTCAAAAAACCGCGCAGATAGGCCAGCGCCGGGAACTGCTCGAGGCGGTTGGCCTCCAGGGCCTCCAGATACTTGCGCGGGATGCGGGTGCGCTGGGCGATGGCCTCCAAGGAGGCGTCCTTGCGCTTGAGGCGGGCCGCCTTCAAGGTCGAGCCGATGTCGGCGTCGACGGCGGGCGCGCGCTTGGCGGGGATGTTGCGCAGCGGGTCTTGTTCTGTTTCCATTTCCATGCGTTAGCGCCGAGAGCCCGAAGCGTCGAAGACGTCGGCGCCGGGCGGCGGAACGAAGCGGAAGCGTCCCGCCGGCAGGGGAGGATTATACTTGATATTCAGCAGGCGCGAGCGGATCGTGACGCCGCCGGAGCGCAGCTCGGCCTCGGCGGGGAAGAAATCGCGGGTGGACAGGCGCAGGGTCAAGGTGAAGGCCCCCGAGGAGTCGGCCTTGGGGACCAGCTCCAGGAAGAAACGCCGGTAGCCGTCGGGGCCGGGCTTTCCGACGGAGACGATCCTGGCGCGGCAGCTCTTGAGCAGCTCGGCGTAGCGGCTGACGTCGAGCAGGCTGCCCGCCAGCGGCTGGGATTTTCGCCAAGCCAGAAGCGGGGTGCGCACGACCTGGTTGGTCGAGGGGCGGTAGACCCAGAGCGAGGAGCCGTCGATGACGGTCGTTTGGGCCTCGGGAGAGACGGTCTCAAGGCGCAGCAGGCCCGGGGAGCGAAACTCCAGATGCCCCGACGTGCGCCGGATCGTTTGCGAGCCGTCCAGGCGCACGGCCTGGCGGAAATCGGCCGAGAGGGAGCGCAGGCTCTCGAGGGCCTCGAAATGCTCCCTGACCAGGGGCAGCGAGGGCAAGGGGCTCGTCGCGGCCGCAGCGGCGGCGAGCGGCGCCAGCGGCGCCAGCGGCGCCAGGCAGGCCGCGGCCGCCAGGAAGAGCGGCCTCACAGCGGGACCTGCGGGAAATGCTCGCGCAGGTAGTCCTCGATCTGGTCGAAATGGATTTCCCAGCGATTGGAGCCCTCCGGCTTGTGGATGAGCTCCTTGACCTCCAGCGCGGAGAGGAGATTCGTGGCGCGCGCCGAGCTGCCGAACTGGGATTTCAAGAGATCCTGCGAGACGCGCCTGCGCTCCAAGACCAGCTTGAGGGCTTGCGAGAACTCCAAAGGCTCGACCCCCAGGGCGGCCAGGTCCTCCGCGGCCCCGTTCTTGGCGGCCATGGTCTCCAGCATCGGATAGTCCGGCTTGCCCTGGGTCTTTAGGTAGGCCGTCACGCGGTTGATCTCGTCCTCGCCGACGTAGGCGCCCTGGCAGCGCTCGGGCTTCTGGGCTCCGGCGGCCAGATAGAGGAGGTCTCCGCGGCCCTGCAGGGTCTCGGCGCCGGTGCAGTCGAGGATGACCTTGGAGTCGACCTTCGAGATGACCTGGAGGGCCAATCGCGCGGGAAGGTTGGCCTTGATGACTCCGGTGATCACGTCGACCGAGGGCCGCTGTGTGGCCAGGACCATATGGATGCCGACCGCGCGGGCCATCTGGGTCAGGCGCTGGATGGAGTCCTCCACCGAGTCGGAGGCCACCAGCATCAGGTCCGCCAGCTCGTCGATGACCACCAGGATGAAGAACTCGCGCGGCTGGCCCCGCTTGTCCGCCTCCCGGTTGTAGGAGTCGATGTTGCGCACGCCGAAGAGCTGGAACTTCTCGTAGCGGCGTTCCATCAGGCGCACGAGGGCCTGCAGCGACTTGGCGGCGTCCTTGGGGCTGGTCGCCACGGCCACCTTGTCCGGCGGCTGGGTGGGATCGAAGAGATGCGGGATGCCGTCGTAGAAGGTCAGCTCCAGGCGCTTGGGGTCTATCATCAGGAACTTGACCTCGTCCGGCCTGGCGCGAAACAAGATCGAGAGGATCATCGCGTGGATGGCCACCGACTTGCCGGAGTTGGTGGCCCCGGCGACGAGGACGTGCGGCATCCTCTGTATGTCGGCGGTGCGGGGCTGGCCGTCGGCCGCCAGGCCGAGCCCGAAGGTCAAGAGGGGCGCCTCCGGCGGCAGCGTGCCGCTTTCCAGCAGCTCGCGCAGCGTCACCAGGGCCGGACGGGCGTTGGGAATCTCTATGCCGACGGCGGCCTTGCCGGGGATGGGCGCTATGATGCGGATGCCCTTGGCCCGCAGGGCCAGGGCGAGGTCGTTTTCCAGGGCGACGATCGAGCTGACCTTGACTCCCGGCGCCGGGGACAGCTCGTAGCGCGTGATCACCGGCCCCGGGGCGTAGCCGCAGACGCGGGCGTCGATTCCGAAGTTGCGCAGGGTCGTCTCCAGGCTGGCGATGGCCGAGCGGATCTCCGCCTCCGTGGGCTTGCCGCGGTTGTCCGCGGCGGGAATGGGATTGAGCAGGGAGAGCGGGGGCGGGTCGTAGCGCGCGAGCTTCGAGTCCTTCGGCGCGGCCGTACGGGGCGAAGGAGCGGAGCGGGGCCGAGGCGGAAGGGAGGGCTCCGGCTCGATCTTTTGGACGGGCGGCGCGGCGGGTTTCGCCTGCGCAAGGCCGGCCTCGGGTCTTGCCTCCGCTTTCGGCTCGGGCTTGGGGCTCGCGGCCTCGATGCGGGTGGAGAGCTCCCGGCTGGCCGCCCGCCAGTCGCGGTAATCGGCGGCCAGGAGCCGCGAGAGATTTGAAAGGAGGCTGAACCAGCGGATGCCGAAGGCCGCCTGCAGGCCTAGGGCCAGCAGCGCCGCCGTCAGCAGGAGGGCTCCGGCCGTGCCCACCCCCGCGGTCAGCAGGCCGGAGAGCTGCCGGCCGAGGCTGCCGCCGGCCCTAAGAGAGTCGGCGCCGAAGAGCCCCGCGAGCAGCGCCAACAAGGCGCAGGCGCAGGCCAGGCTTGTCGCGGCCGCCAGGCAGCGCAGCAGGCGGCCCTTGGCGCGGCGCAGGTATTGAAACAGGACGTAGAGCAGCAGCGGGGCCAGCAGGTAGGCTCCCCGTCCCAGCAGAGAGAACAGGCGCGCGGAGATGGCGGAGCCGATGGCGCCGGAGCGCGTCGGCAGCAGCAGGGACCAGCACAGAAAGAGCGCGCCGGAGAAGCCGAGAAGCCACTTGAAGGCGGAGGCCAGCGCGCTCGAACGGCCCTTCCTGGAGCCGCGCGCGGATTTCGCGTAGGACCGCCGCATCACCCTGCTCTAGCGCTGGATCAAGAAGAGGTCCTGCCCGGACTTGACCGGCTTTCCGTTGTCGAGCAGGGTCTTGAGGATCGTGCAGGGATATTCGGCCTTGACCTCGTTGAACACCTTCATGGCCTCGATCATGCAGAGGACGTGCCCCGGCTTGACCGACTCCCCCTCCTTGACGAAGGGCGGGCTGGAGGGCGAGGAGGCGCGATAGAAGATGCCCATCATCGGGGCCTTGATCGTCTGGCCCCCGGCGGGAATCTCAGGCGCGGCCGGGGCCGTCGGCAGCGGCGCGGCGGCGGCAGCGGCCGCGGAGGGCATGGGCACCGGGACCGGGACGGGCGCGGCGGCTCGGCGGCGCACCAGCTTTAGATGCGCGCCCTCCTGGTCTAGCTCGACGCTTTCCAGGTCGTGGCGGGTCATGAACTCGTAGACGGACTTAAGCTTGTCCAAGGCCTGGCCGTTCTCGCGATGCCCGCCGGCGGGAGCCTTCCTCGCCATGGCTAGCGGCCCCGGCCTCCGCGGTGGTGTCCGCCTCCGCGCGGTCCGCCGCGGCCTCCCCCGCCGTCATTGTCCCGGCGAGGCCCGGGGCTGGAGAGCTCGGAGCCGGGGGCGATGACGGCCTTGCGAGAGAGCCTGATCTTTCCGGAGTCGTCGACCTCCAGGCACTTGACCTCCACCTCGTCGCCTTCCTTGAGGACGTCCTCGACGCGCGCCACGCGCTTGGTGTCGATCTGCGAGATGTGCAGCAGGCCTTCGCGGCCCGGGAAGATCTCGACGAAGGCGCCGAACTCCTTGATGGAGACCACGTGGCCCTTGTAGATCTTGCCGACCTCGGCCTCCATCGTCAGCGCCTCGACTTCCGCGCGGGCCTGGTCGCAGCCCAGGGGATCGACGCCGCCGACGTAGACGCTGCCGTCGTCCTCGACGTCGACCGAGACCCCGTAGGTCTCGATGAGGCGGCGGATGTTCTTGCCGCCGGGGCCGATGAGGGCCCCGATCTTGTCGACCGGTATCTGCAGGCGGTAGAGCCTTGGAGCGAACTGCGAGAGCTGCTCGCGCGGCTTGGCGATCGCGGCGTCCATCTTGTCCAGGATGAAGAGGCGCCCGCGCTTGGCCTGGTCCAGGGCTTCCTTTAAGATCTGGATCGAGAGGCCCTCGATCTTCATGTCCATCTGGAAGCCCGTGATGCCCTTCCTGGTGCCGGCGACCTTGAAGTCCATGTCGCCGTTGTGGTCCTCGATGCCGGCGATGTCGGTGAGGATGGCGTACTTGCCGGCTTCCAGCACCAGGCCCATCGCGATGCCGGCGCAGGCGGCCTTCATCGGCACCCCGGCGTCGAAGAGGGCCAGGGAGCCGCCGCAGACGGAAGCCATCGAGGAGGAGCCGTTGGAGTCCAGGATTTCCGAGACCACCCGGACCGTGTAGGGGAACTCCTCCTCCGGGGGCAGCAGGCCAGCCAGGCTGCGGCGCGCCAGGGCGCCGTGCCCGATCTCGCGCCGTCCGGGGCCCCGCTCCGGGCGCACCTCGCCCACCGAGAAGGCGGGAAAGTTGTAGTGCAAGAGGAAGCGCTCCTTATATTCTCCCTCGAGCACGTCCATGACCTGCATGTCGCCGGGCGTGCCCAGGGTGGTCGTCACCAAGGCCTGCGTCTGGCCCCGGGTGAAGAGCACCGAGCCGTGGACGCGCGGCAGGACCGGCAGGGAGATCGTGATCGGGCGGATCTCCTCGAAGCCGCGGCCGTCGGGACGGACGCGGTCGACGAGGGTGAGGGAGCGGCTCTCTCGATAGAGGATGTCCTCGACGATATGGGAGACCCAGCGCGCCGAATCGGCCCACTGGGGATCGGACTTTCCGCGCTCTTCCAGCTCGGTCTTCAGGGGCTCCTTGAGGCCCTTGATCGCGGAGTCCAGGCCGTGCTTGTCGAGCTTGGCGCGCAGCGCGTCCTTGATCGGTTTAAGAAGCCGCGCGGTCACCAACTCCTCGACGTGCTGCGGGGCCTTGACCGGCTTGATTTCCCGCTTGGCCACGGCGCGCCCGGCGGCCTGGGAGGCCGCGAGGACCTTGAGCTGCAGCGCGCAGAGAGAGTCGATCGCCTGCGAGGCGATCGACAGGGCCTCGGAGAATATCTCCTCCGAGACTTCCGCCGCCGCTCCCTCGACCATCAGCAGGGCTCCCTTCTTGCCCGCCACGACCAGCTCCAGCTCGGCCGTCTCCCTCTGCTCGAAGGTCGGAAACAGCACGAACTGCCCGTCGACGCGGGCGATGCGCACCGCGGAGACGGGGCCGTTCCAGGGGATGTCGCTGAGCAGCAGGGCGCAGGAGGCGCCGTTGATGGCGACGACGTCGGGATCGTTCTCGAGATCGGAGGAGAGGACGATGGTCTGCACCATCGTCTCGTAGTTCCACCCCTCCGGAAAGAGCGGGCGGATGGGGCGGTCGATCAACCGGGAGGTCAGGGTCTCCTTCTCGCGGGGCCTGGCCTCGCGCTTGAAAAATCCTCCGGGGATGCGCCCGGCCGCGTAGGTGCGCTCGCGGTAGTCGGAGGTCAGGGGCACGAAGCTGACTTCCTTGGGCTGCTGGTTGGCCGTGGCCGCCGAGATCGTGATGGTCTCGCCGAGGTGGGTCGTCACCGAGCCGCCCGCCTGCTTGGCGATCGTCCCGGTCTGCAAAGTGATGGTCTTGCCGCCTACAGTCTCCTGTAGGGATATCTTTTGGATGTCCATCGGGCTATTTCCTCAACTCGAGCTGCTTGAGCAGCGAGCCGTAGGCCGCGAGATCGCTTCTCTTAAGGTAGGACAACAGGCGCCGGCGCCGTCCGATGAGCTTGAGCAGGCCGAGCTGGCTGGCGTAATCCTTCTTGTTGGACTTCATGTGGCCGGAGAGTTCCTTGATCCGCTCGGTGAGCAGTGCGATCTGGACTTGCGCGTCTCCGGTGTCGGCCGGGCTCTTGCCGTGCTTCTTGACGGTTTCCGCTTTGGCTTCTTTCGTTATCATGATCCGTCATTATATGAACATCGCGACGGAGAGTCAACGAAACCTGTCGAGGCTAGCGTTGAACGCCGGCGGCGTCGCGAATAACGTCCGTCCAGGACACGGTCGCCCAGAAGGCGCCGCTTGTGTCTCGGCCTCCAACACACCTGAGTAGACAATCTACAATGAACCGGCCCGACTGTTCTTGGTGGCTGGGGCCTGCGGGGAATCGTCGCTCAGGTATAATACAGGGGGGTTGACAAGTGATCGAGTAGGTAGCTGGGGCCTGCGGGGAATCGTCGCTCAGGTATAATAGGAGAGCGAGACGGGCCAGAGGAGAGGAGCTGGGGCCTGCGGGGAATCGTCGCTCAGGTATAATCTTGTCGGTAGATAGTAGCGTCTCATAGATGCTGGGGCCTGCGGGGAATCGTCGCTCAGGTATAATAGCATCCGGTTTATGTCGCGCAAGTGTCTGCTGGGGCCTGCGGGGAATCGTCGCTCAGGTATAATCACTGGGGGATCGACGCCTCAGGCTTCCTGCTGGGGCCTGCGGGGAATCGTCGCTCAGGTATAATTCATACCCAGGCGTGGATGCCGCCATCGAGGCTGGGGCCTGCGGGGAATCGTCGCTCAGGTATAATCTCCCGGAATGCCGGTAATGTGCGAACCGTGCTGGGGCCTGCGGGGAATCGTCGCTCAGGTATAATGGATAGTCCTCGATGCCCACGCCTGCCAGGCTGGGGCCTGCGGGGAATCGTCGCTCAGGTATAATTTGGAAATCGTTGGCCTGGTGGGAACATCTGCTGGGGCCTGCGGGGAATCGTCGCTCAGGTATAATTGGAGCCCCGGGAAATGATGAGTTTCCCGGGGCTTCTTGCTGCCCAAACTTCAGAAAAGCATGAATTGAAGGGGCGGGTCCTCCGTTTCCTGGCGTTTTTCTCCAAAGAAAACTTCCATTTTGGCGAACTGCTGGTCCGTCACACTGAGTAACCGGACTTGGCCATACGGCGGCAAGACCGTGTGGACATGGCGGCGATGAGTGTCGCTGGATTCCTCACTCGGGCAATACCGAGCATAGACTGAGAATTGAAGCATCTCGAAGCCTTCGCGCTGGAGGCTTTTTCGGAACCGCGCATACTCCTTTCGGGCTTTTCTGTCGTCCACGGGAAGATCGAAGAGCGCGAAGAGCCACATGGCCTGGTATTTCGAGGGCGGGATATCACGTTTGGTATGGCGCGACAATGTCAGGAATGACGATGTCTTCGGCTTCTTGGGCATAGACTTTCACCAGCGAGTCGGCCATACGGGTCGACCAATCGAACAGAGTCCGGCGTTCGTCGTCGGCTTGAAAATAGCCGGTCAGTACAGAGAGAAGTTCCGCTTTGTGAGCCCTCGTTAAACTAACTCTCATCCCGTCTCGGGTGCCGATACGAGCCGCGATCTCATCGACCACTGGACGGAACGGCTCCATTAAGTCGCTGACGAGAGCAAGGGAGTCGTAGCGGTTGTGATGGTGGACGCCCAAGGTCGGATGTAGTCCGGCCGCGCAGATTGCGCGCGCCACGATGGCGCGCAGGACAGCGTAGCCGTAATTTAGATGCCGATTAAGGTCCTCGGCTTCGCGGACGCGGCGGAAAGACTCGTCGCCGAAAATCCTGATCCAGTAGCGGCGAGCCGCTTGGGCCTCAATATTATCTGGATCGCCTGAACGGACTTGCGTGATAAGCCCGGCCAGCCCCGGTTCAGGTCTTCCAAGCCGTTCCAAGGTCGCGACTTGAGCACGGATCTTGGCACGAACGATGCTCTGCCAGGCGCGCTTCTTTTTCGGTAACGGCGCTTCGGCCTGTTTGACCTGTCGTTCTGCTTGGGCGAAGTTGCCTGTCAAGGGAATCAGCATGCCGCAAGGAAGCCGCTTCTCATCGCAAAGCACAACCGGGATCCCCATTGTGGAAAGCGCCGCCAGCGAGCGATGACTGAAGGAGCCGGACGGATGAGAGGAAACCACGGCGGCTAAGTCTTGGATTGGCACCCGCGCGCTTGTCCCATCTTCCCAATCCAGCTTGAGTGCCCCAGTGTCCAAGTGGACCTGGGCCGGACGCTCGGAGAGGTCGAGGATTCTATTCACGCGAAGGAATCAATTCGCCGGTGGGGCTAACCACGAATTTTTTTGGTTGAAGCTTCCGGAGAGGATTCAGGAGGTAGGTGCCCCATCTTTTTGTTTTTTTGATGTCTTTCCCAAGTCGCGCATCGGTCAGGGAGGTCATCTCGACACGCGGATAGCATCGGGCATTCTGAAGGAGAGTGTTGAGCGAGCGAATGACGAACAAACCACGCTTGCCTTCCGCTTGGTCGAGTTCCAGGACCTCCCCGTTGTGGAGAGTGAAAACGTATTTTGTTCCTTCGCCGTGGTCGCGGCGAATAATGGACTCATTGGCGCGCAGGCGGCGGTGGGCCTCAAACAGGGTCACGACTTCGGCGTCCCATTTGCCATCTTTCTCGAAGACTTCCATGTGGTGGTTAGCGCCGGTCATGACAAAGCGCTCTCGATATCCCTTCGAGATAGGCGTGGCGCTCTGATGGACTCGGATGCGAACGCGCTTGATGGGCGTGCCGCTCTTAAGATGAGGGAGATCGGCGGGGTCGCTGAAGGCCTTCTTGGGGTCGTTGCCGCGCGCTAGCAGGTGCGCCTTGACGGCCTCACGCACGGCTGGATCCACGATGTCGTCCACTGCTTTGAACTGATCGCCCAGTTCTTTGCGAACGTGAACGCAGGGGCGTCCAGACTCGTCCTTTTTAAGAGGGCTGTAGAGTGTCTCTTCGTGGAGCGCGCCGCTGACTTTCCTGGAAACGGCAGGCGAGACGATCACGGAGGAGACGGCCTTTCGGGCGTCATCGAGAAATCCATTCCATGGAGCTTCGAGCGGCGCGTAGCGCCGGCGCTTGGCGGCGGCGGCACCCGCCGCGGCGTCGGAGAGGTTTTTAACGCGCGCTGGGTTCGAGAGCGCCACGACCAGTGCGTCCACGGCGTGGTGGCGGTGGTCGTCGCGAGACTTGATGTTCTCGGTGTTGAGCAGCTTGTTGAGGCCCCATTCAGCACGAAGCGTGGCGGTCACTTGCCCTGCTCCGGCCGACACGCGCCTTTTGCCCTCCCCGTCCACGCCAGGTTGATCGGCTCGGCAGCCGAACAGCGCGCCAAGGTAAGTCCCCGCCTCGCGGCTGGCATAGCGGGTATCATTCAATTGTCGCGAGGCGAACGTCTCGAAGCGTTCCATGACTTCCTCGGTATCCATCTCGAAGCGCCGCAGTTTCTCCTTGCCGGCGTTGCCCTTGAAGCGCTTGACGCGCTCCAGGATGCCAGCCCATTTCGGGGTGTTGGAATAGGCCTCGAAAGGGGTCTTCCCTTTCTTGACTTGGCGGTTCTCATTGGCTTCGCACAATGTTTTGTTGGAGAAGGAGTCGTCCAGGCTCCGGTGGAAAGGGATGATGTGCTCCACATCCACTTGGCCGCCGAATAAGTCGCTTATAGAGAATCGTTTATTCGTGTAAGGACAAGTGAAGTCGCACTCCAGCGCGAGGAGGTATTTCTCGATGTCGCCCCGCGAGGGGCTCTTGATGCCGGTGTCAATGACGATTTTCTGGGAGGCCTTTTCGCGTTCCTTTTGCTGGGCGCGCATGCGCTTGGAGCGTTCCTCACGGATCTTGCGCGGTGTCTTCAAGTCCCGGGCAAGCTCCACACGGATAACATCGGGCTTGCCGTGTTTCGCAACCAAGGCGTTGACAACGCGCCGAACCTGCGCGACGGATTTCTCAACGACCGGATTTCGCAGTTTCGGAGGCAGGGGGAGGATATCGACAGGCTTGGGCGTACCGGATCGACCGGGATAGACCCGTTTGACCGCCGTCGCGTATTGCATCCCCCCCTCCAACTCCGGCAGGAGCTTGCGGACGGCACGCAGGGACAGCGCTCCGTAGCCGTCCTCCAAAACTGTGTCGGACAGCGCCTGGACCTTCTCGGTAGCGAAACCCCAATGTCCCGCCATCCGTTTGACGAAGGCGGATTCGGATTGGATGCTGCGCATGTCCTCGACGAGTCGGGCTCGTTCCTCGGCCGTCATCGCGTCCCAACGCTCACCAATGGCCGCGCGGATTTTGGCGGCGGTTCGGTTGCCTGGAAGCCTTGTCTCCTCTCCGCGCTGGAGGTTAAAGGCCGCGTTTTTTGGAAGGCCGAGAAGCTTGCGCAGCTTGGCGAAGGTCATGTCGCCTTCCCTTTCGAGCGCGTCTATGACATTCTTTCTTTTATCTGTCGAGAGACCGATTTCCCCCTCCGGCATGATGAGGCGCAGGTCATTGACCTTTTGGAGAAGGCGGAAGCGCTGGGTTTCCAGGAGTGCGATGGCGGAACGCGGCCGATCGGTCTCGAATGGGCATTTGCCGATGAGATGCTTCTGGCTTTTGAGAGGGCGCTGGCGGAAGATGGCCTTGCAGATGGATTTCTTCGCGCTTTCAGTTAATAGGGCCGGATGGTGCCTGGCCTGTGCGCACCAAATGGCCCCGAACTCATCGGCGAGCATCTGCCGGGCTGTCCAGCGGCGGCGGAGTTTGTCCTTCTCAGGATCGAGTCCCGAAAAATACTCTCCGAGCGTTCGCGCACCCGAATTCTTGATGGACTGGTCGAGGGTCGCGATCGAGCTTTTCACTTGCCCAAGTTCCTCATCCTTCTTTTGGGCTGATTTTCGGTTGCTCTGGAAACCACGTCGTTGGGCTAAGTGATAGAGTGCGCGGCCGATGGCGAACGGTTCAAGCGCTCCGTTCAACGCTTTGTCGCGCAATATATAGGGAAGTAGTTGCGCTGCGCGATGGTCACCCGGAGGAAGGTGCTTGGCACGAAATTCGTCGTCCAGCTTTTCAAGGGCTTCGTGTCGCCCCTGAGCGTCGCTCTGGGCATCCGTAGGGATCAGCTTGGCTCGTTTGAGCGCGTTGAAGACGACCTCGAGCCTGCGCGCGCGCCGCCAAAGCTGGCGGCGGATCTGGCGCTTGGCGCGGCGCTCTGCGTTGAGCGGCTCGTCCTTGCCCGAGGAAATGTCGCCTTCGCTTCCTGCCTTAAAGACGCGCACTCCCATGCCGAGGATTTCGCGCTCCCCTTTGACCAAGGCCCATCCCAGCGAGTTCGTGCCGATATCGAGTCCGAGAACGACTTCCGATTCCTTGCCCACAGAATCCTCCACCCCTGCTATTCACGTTGACGAAACAGAACATGTAGATTATAATTCTTGTGTTATACCTGAGCGACGATTGTCCGCAGGTCTCAGTAAGGACTTTCGTCCGTGGGCGACGGCCTTCGGGCCGACCCTGGGGGCTCCCAGTGGGCACCCAATAATAACCTCCGGCGAGCAGTCTCTCGCCGGAGGTTCTGTTTCAGCCCTTCAGCACTCGAGCTAGACAAGGTCGTCCAAGAAGTTCTGAACGGAAACCGGTGGGAAACGTAAGCTTTTCACCGGCGAGGTGAAGGCTACGGCGCGCCGAATAACGCCCGTCCGGACGTTATTCACGCTGCCGCCGATCTACGCAGATTATGCTGCTATGATTTCACCTCACCGGTGAAGAGCTGACGCGGCCGAGGCTTCAGCGAGGAAGCGCTTCGGCGGGTGACGGCGAGGAACGCGGCGAGCGAGCACTTCCGGGGCGCAGCGAAGCCGCGTCCGGAGCCGTCAGGACCCGCCGAAGCGCTTCCTCGCCGAGGATTGGAGAGGCGTTCGTCAGCGGCCGCAGAGAGCGCGCAAGCCGTCGACCAAGGCGTCCAGGTCCGGGGGCTTGGCGAAGAAGCGGCTGAAGCCCGCCTCCAGGGCCTGCCGGCGCTCGTCGTCGCCGGCGCGCGCCGAGAGCGCGGCCGCGCGCAGGCCCGCCGCCTGCGGGAGGGCGCGGATTTTTCGCATCAGCGAGAAGCCGTCCTCCACCGGCATCGCCAGGTCGCAGAGCAAGAGATCGAAGCGCCCGCGGCCCAGCAGCTCCAGCGCCGAGGCGGCCGACAGGGCCGTGGCCACTTTCGCGCCGCAGTAGTCGAGCAGCTCGCTTAGCACCGCGAGGGTGTCCGGATCGTCGTCGACGAGGAGCAGGGAGACGCCGGCCAAAGCGCCCTTGAAGCGGCCGCGCGGCGGCTTGGCTTGCGGTTGGGCCTCCGCCGGGGTCTCTCGGGCGGCGGATTTGAGCAGGGGCAGCGAGACGATGAAGGTCGAGCCCTTGCCCAGGCCGGGGCTTGCGGCGTCGATGGAGCCTCCGTGCATCTCGACTAAGTGCCGCACGATCGAGAGGCCCAGCCCCAGGCCGCGGTACTCGCGCGTGAGGGAATCCTGGCCCTGGCGGAAGAGATCGAAGATCTCGGGCAGCAGGGCGGGCTCGATGCCGCGGCCGTCGTCCTTTATGGTGATCGTCGCGCGCTGATCCTGCGTCGCGAGCACCAAGCGGGCCAGGCCGCCGCTGCTGTTGAACTTGACGGCGTTGGACAGCAGGTTCCAGAAAATCTGCCGCAGCCGCTGGGCGTCGCCGCGGACCTTGACGTTGGGAGGGATCAAGGCCTCCAGTCGGACGCCGCAGAGGGCGGCGGCGGGCCGGGCCTTTTCGACGGCGGCCTCCAGGGCCTGGGAGAGGTCTGCGGGCTTGACGTTCAAGCGCAGCTTTCCGGTGATGACGCTGGAGATGTCGAGAAGGTCCTCGATGATCTGGGCTTGCAGCCGCATGTTGCGGTCGATGATCTCCAGGGCCTGGGACATCTCGCGGGGGCTGACGTCGCCATGGCGCAACAGCCAGCTCCAGCCCAGGATGGCGGTCATCGGCGTGCGCAGCTCGTGGGAGACCACGGCCAGGAACTCGTCCTTGGCCCGGCTGGAGGCCTCCGCCTGCGCGCGCCTCTCCTGCTCCAAGCGCAGCAGCCGCTCGTGCTCCTCCTCCACGCGCTTGCGCTCCGACACGTTGCGCGCCGCGCAGACCAGCCCCGCGGCCTTGCCCCCCTCCTCATCGATTCGGGAGAAGGAGAGCTCCAGGGGGACGGCGGCGCCGTCGCGGCGCCGTCCGGAGAGCTCTCCGCGCCAGCGGCCGCGCTTGAGGGCCGCCGGCAGAACCTCCGCCTCCAGGCGGCGCGCGGCCTCCTCCGAGAAGAGCCCGCTCCATTTTTTTCCGCGCAGCGCCTTGGCGGCGGCGAAGCCGAAGGTTTGGGCCAAGGCCTCGTTGAGCAGGACGATGCGCCCGGCTCGATCCAGGACGGCCAGGCCGTCGAAAGCGGCCTTCACGACGGGCGCTTGGCGCAGCAGCGCGGTGGATTCGCGGGCGTCGCTCATGGGGGCGTCATTCTAAGAAAAGGCCCCGCAACAGCGCAATGCCAATGCCAGCGCGCAGGCGGCCGCGCGCTGGCGCACGGCTTGCCGGCCCCCGCCCAAGCGCAGTTTAAAGCAACGCTCTTGCCCGGCGCGCGGGCCGGCCAGGGCGATGAAGACCAGGCCCGTCGGCTTGGCGCGGGAGCCTCCGCCGGGGCCGGCGATTCCCGTGATCGAGAGGCCCAGGTCGGCGCCGAGGACGCGCTTGATCCCGCGGGCCATGGCGAGCGCGCAGGGCTTGGAGACCGCGCCGTGCTCCGCCAGCAATCGCCGGGGCACTCCCAGGAGCGCGCTCTTGGCCCGGTCGGCGTAGGCGACGGCGCCCCCCAGAAAATAGCGCGAGCTGCCGGCGACCGAGGTCAGGCGCGCTCCCGCCAGTCCGCCGGTGCAGGATTCCGCCAGCGCCAACGTCCAGCCTCGGCGCAGCAGGGCCCGCCCCAGCGCCGACTCCAGGCGGCGGTCTTTCCCCGGGAGCGGCGCCGAAGCTTTCCGGGCCGGCCCTTTCCTCATTGATAGAAGCCGGAGGGCCGGACCTCGCCGTGATTTTCCCCCGTCGCGATCGAGCCGAAGCGCGCCTCGTATTTTTGGATGTTGTCCTGCAGGGCCCAGAGCAGCCTCTTGGCGTGGACGGGAGAGGAGACCAGGCGGGCCAGCACCTTCGTCTTCGGAGCCTGCGGCTGCAAGAAGAGAAAATCGAGGAGGAACTCCGTCTCGCTGTGGGTGATCAATGCCAGGTTCGTGTAGATGCCGCGCGCCGTGGCCTCGTCGATCTCGACGGACAGCGGCCGCTCGGCCGGGTCTTGCTTTTTCGTTGGTTCCATGCGGCGATGGTATCATTTGTCGGCTCCAAGGAGAGGAAGCAAGCATGGCGGTCGTAGAGGAGAATGTGTTAGAATGACCGTTCCCATGCGCAACGGCATGCTGGTCATCCTCTCGGCGCCCTCCGGCACGGGGAAATCGACGATCTGCCGAAAGCTGCTGGCCCGGCGCGCCGAGCTGCGCTGTTCGGTCTCGGCGACGACCCGGCGGCCCAGGCCCGGCGAGCGGGAGGGCAAGCACTATTTTTTCCTGGACGCGGCGGAGTTCAAGCGGCGCATCGCGCGCGGGGAGTTTTTGGAGTGGGCCCTGGTCCATGACCACTACTACGGCACGCCCCGCCGCTTCATCGAGTCCGCCGTCGGCGGCGGAGCCGACGTCCTGCTCGCCATCGACGTCCAAGGCGCTGCGGCCATCCGGCGCAAGCGCGGAGACTCGGTGCTGATCTTCGTGGTTCCCCCCTCCTTGCGGACGCTGCGGCGCCGCATCGCCGCGCGGCGCGCGCCCGACGACGACGTCGCCAAGCGCCTGGCGGACTCCAGGCAGGAGCTGGAGGCCGCGAAAAGCTACGATTACCTGGTCGTCAACGACGATCTCGACAGGGCCGTGCGCGAGATCGACTGCATCATCACGGCGGAGAGGCTTCGCGTCGAGCGCCAAAGGCTCGAGGAGCTGATCGCCGTCTAGTTTGGGGAGGCACGCAGCCGATGAGCAAGAAATCGAAAGAGCCGCAAACCGAAGAAGCGGGGAAGTCCGTCGATGAACTGATCCTGAACTATCCCAACGGGAAGTATTCGGCGGTCCCGCTGGCCGCGCTGTGGGCGAAGGTCCTGCGCAAGCGCGAGGAGAACCGCCACTTGACGCCCGCCGAGCTGCTCAATCTCTCCCTCAAGGACGTGCTGGGCGGGAGCGTGGATTGGCGCGACGTCAAGAAGGCGCTGGCCGCCGAGCCGTCCGATCCGCTGGCCGCGCTCGACAAAAAGAAGTAGGCGGCGATGGCGCGGCGCGCGGGCCGAGTGGTGCTCGGCGTGACGGGCAGCATCGCGGCCTATAAATCCCCAGAGATCGTCCGGGCCCTGGTCAAGGCGGGGCGGGAAGTTCGCTGCGCCCTGACGCCCTCGGCGGCGCGCTTCGTGACTCCCCTCGTCCTGGCCACCCTCTCGCGCCATGCCGTGGCCCAGGATGTCCACGATCCCGCCCTCTGGGAAATGGCGCATCTCTCGTGGGCCGGCTGGGCCGACGCCGTGCTCGTGGCTCCGGCCACCGCGGATTTTCTGGCCCGCCTGGCCCAGGGCCGCGCCGAGGGCCTGCTCGACGCCTTGATCCTCGCGGCCCGCTGTCCCGTCGCGGTCTGCCCCGCCATGGACCTGGAGATGTGGTCCCATCGGGCCACGCAGGCCAACGTGCGGCGCCTGCGCGAGTACGGCTACGAGATCTGGGGGCCGGAGCGCGGCGAGCTGGCCAGCGGCAAGATCGGCGTCGGGCGGCTGCTTGAGCCGGAGCGGATCGCTGAGCGCCTGGGCGCCCTATTGGGGCGCAAGCGCTAGTGCTGGCCTGGCGAGGCCGCTAGTGGCCTGGCAGGGCCGCTCGGTGCTCATCACCGCGGGCCCGACGCGCGAGCCGATGGACCCCATCCGTTTTCTGACCAACGCCTCCAGCGGGCGCATGGGCCTTGAGTTGGCGCGAGCGGCGCGCCGCGCCGGAGCGCGCGTGACGGTGGTGCTGGGCCCCAGCCCCCTGCAGGCGGGCGCCGGCATCAAGGTTCTGCGGGTTGTGACCGCCCGGCAGATGCGCAGCCGCGTCCTGGCCCTATGCCCGCGCGTCGACGTCGTCATCGGCGCCGCCGCCGTCTCCGACTGGCGCTTCTTGCGCGTTCGCGCGCGCAAGCTCAAGCGCGGGAGCGCTCCGCTGCGTTTGACCTTGCTGCCCAATCCCGATATCATCAAGGAGGTGGCTCGCCGCCGCCCCCGCGGCCGCCGGCAATTGGTGATCGGCTTCGCCCTGGAGACGCATTCCCGCTTGGCCCATGCCAGGCGCAAGCTCAGGGAGAAGGGCCTGGACGCGGTGGTGGCCAACGGCCCGGAGTCCCTGTCCGGCTCGCGCGCCAAGGCGGTGTTTCTCACCCCCTCGCGCGCGCGGCCGCTGGGCTGCGGGCCCAAGGCGCGCTTGGCCGCGGCCATCATCAAGGAGATCGAGGCTTTGCTATGACTGAGAAAACGGGGAAAGAGGAATTGCGCGAGCTCGCGCGCGGTCTGCGCCGCCGCGTCGAGTTCGGCGACGTGGAGTGGAGCGCCGGATCGGCGCGGGCATCGGAGCGGGCCGCGGCTCCGGGAGAGGCTTTGGCGGCGGCCCCGGGCGGCGTCGGCGCGGCGCTGGAGGGCCTGGCCTCGCAGGTCGAGGCCTGCCGCAAGTGCCCGCTGGGCTCGCGCAGGCTGCGCGCCGTCTTCGGCGTCGGCTCCAGCGCCGCGGAGGTCGTCTTCGTCGGCGAGGGGCCGGGCTTCGAGGAGGATCACCGCGGAGAGCCCTTCGTGGGCCGCTCCGGGCAGCTCTTGGACCGCATCCTGGAGTCGATAGGCCTCTCGCGCAAGACGGTCTACATCGCCAACATCGTCAAGTGCCATCCGATGGTCGACGCCTCCGACCCGGAGAAGCGCGGCAACGACCGCCCCCCCGCGCCGGAGGAGATCGCGGCCTGCCGCGGCTACCTGGACCGGCAGCTCTCGCTCATCGCGCCGCGCGTCATCGTCACGCTGGGAGCGGTGGCGGCGCGCGTGCTGCTGGGCCCCGGCGAGCCGATCACCCGCATCCGTGGGCGCTGGCGCCAGTATGCGCCGGAGGGCCTGGGCCGTGCGCTCAAGCTTCTGCCCACCTTCCATCCGGCCGCGTTGCTGCGCAATCCGGCGCTCAAGAAGGACGTCTGGACCGACATGAAGGCCTTGCGCGAGGAGCTGGCGCAATCGGCGCCGGAATAACGCATGCGCATCGCCGAGGTGGCCTGCCCGGTGCCGCTGCACAAGGCCTTCCATTACGAGGTGCCGGCGGGCTGGGAGTTGAAGCCTGGAGAGCGCGTGCGCGTGCCCTTCGGGCCGCGGCGCCTGACCGGCCTGGCCCTGTCGGTCTTCGAGGGCGAGCCGGAAAGGCCGCTCAAGCGCCTGGAGGCGGTCCTCGACCGCTTTCCGGCGCTGGATTCCCATGGGCTTGAGTGCGCGCGCTGGCTGGCGCGCCGCTGTGCCGCCCCCATCGGAGACTGCGTCAAGGCGCTGCTGCCGCCCTTCATCAAGTCCCTGGAGGAGCCGGTCGACGAGCGGCAGTTCGTCCGCGCGCTGACGCCAGGCCGGGCCCCCAAGGACGGCTTCAAGCTGACCGACGGCCAGGCCGCGGCGCTTGCGGCCTTATGCGAGCGCTTGAAGCTGCGGGAGTCCCGCGTGGCGCTGCTCTACGGCGTTCCGGCCTCCGGCAAGACCGAGGTCTATCTCCGCCTCATCCGCGAGGCGATCGCGGAGGACGGGCAGGCCCTCTTTCTATTGCCGGAGATCTCGCTTACGCAGCCCTTCTTCGAGGAGTTCTCGGCCTGCCTGGGCGTTCCGGTCGTGCTCTGGCACAGCAGGCTGGGCGCGCGCCAGCGCCGGCAGGCTTGGCTGGCGCTGCGGCGCGGCCAGGCGCGGGTGGTGGTGGGCGCGCGCTCGGCGGCCCTGCTGCCCCTGCCGAAGCTCCGCCTGGTCGTGCTGGACGAGGAGCAGGACGAGTCCTTCAAGCAGGAGGGGCAGGCCCCCCTTTATCACGCGCGCTCCCTGGCCTTGGAGCGCGCGCGGCTGGCCGGGGCCCTGGCGGTCTTGGGCTCGGCCACGCCTTCCCTGGAGAGCTGGCAGCTGGCGCGCTTGGGCCGCGCCGAGCTCTTTTCGCTGCCGCAGCGCGTCTCGTCGACGGAGCGCCCCTCGGTGGTCGTCCTGCCCCCGCCCGGCTTGGGGCGAGTCTTGGCCGAGGAGCTGTTGGGGCGCCTGCGAGAGCGGCTGTCGCGCGGCGAGCAGTCCATCCTCCTCGTCAACCGCCGCGGCTTCTCCACCGTGGTGATGTGCCGCAAATGCGGCTGGGTCGACCGCTGCCCCCACTGCGGGGTGGCCAAGATACAGCACGAGGCTGTCGGCGGCTTCGAGCTGCGCTGCCATCACTGCGAGCGCAGGGGCCCCCTGCCCGCCGCTTGCCCCAAATGCCGCAATCCCGCCCTGCGCGCCTCCGGCGTCGGCACACAGAAGGTCGTCGCGGAGCTTCGCCGGGAGCTGCCGGGCGCGCGCCTGCTGCGCTTTGACGGCGACACGCCGCGGCTTAAGGACGGCGAGCCCTATCGGCGCTTCCTTAATAAGGAGGCCGACGTGCTGGTGGGCACCAAGCTGGTCGCCAAGAGCTTCCATTTTCCGGACGTCACCCTGGTCGGGGTCGTCGACGCCGACACGATGCTCAACATGCCGGACTTCCGCTCCTCCGAGCGCACCATGCAACTGCTGGCCCAGGTGGCGGGCCGCTCGGGCCGCTCGGGCAAGCGGGGAGAGGTGCTGCTGCAGACGCTGCATCCGGAGCATCTGGCCATCGCCAACGCCGCGCGCGGCGACTACGGAGCCTTCGCCGACGCGGAGCTTCCCCTGCGCCGCCAGCTTGGCTATCCCCCCTATTCGACCTTGGTGCGCCTGCTCTGGACCGGCCCCCAGGAGCCCGCCGTGGCCGCGGCCGCCGAGGCCCACTGCGCGGCCTTGCGCCGGGAGCTGGGGGCCTTCGGCCACGAGTTAGTCGGCCCGGCCGCCGCCGTCTTGCCCCTGCAGCGCCGCCGCTTCCGCCATCACGCCCTGCTTAAATGCCCGCCGGAGGGGCTTGAGCCCGCCTTGCTGGCCGCCCGCGCCCTGCCCTCTTCCTCCTCGGTCAAGCTCAAGCTGGACGTCGATCCCTACGATTTTTTCTAAGCCGGCGTCAGCCGGCTTGCGTCTGGCCGGATAGGGAAAATGCGTCAGGCCATGACGGCCGGCGTCCTGATCCTCAGCCAAGAAGCGCAGTCGGCGGGTCCTGACGGCTCCGGACGCGGCTTCGCTGCGCCCCGGAAGTGCTCGCTCGCCGCGTTCCTCGCCGTCACCCGCCGCAGCGCTTCTTGGCAGAAGCCCCGGCCGTTCGGCTTTTCACCGGCGAGGTGAAATCATGGCAGCACAGCCGCCGCCAGCCTTCAGAGCTTGACTGAGGATTGGGGGCCGGCGTCAGCCGGTTTGCCGGCGCCGTCCATTTGATACACTACCCCGCGCATGGATCTCGACGCTCAACTGGCGCGATTAAAGCGCGGCGCGCTCTCGCTGGTCTCGGAGCAGGAGTTGGCCGCCAAGCTTTCCTCCGGCAAAACCCTGCGCGTCAAGCTGGGGGTCGATCCGACCTCGGCCGACCTGCACCTGGGCCACAGCCTCGCTCTGGCCAAGCTGCGGCAGTTCCAGGAGCTGGGCCATCAGGCGGTGCTGATCATCGGCGACTTCACGGCCATGGTCGGCGATCCCTCCGGCCGCGACGCCACCCGCCCGAGCCTGGGCGCGGCGGAGGTGGCGCAAAACGCCCGCACCTACCAGGAGCAGGCCTTCAAGATCCTCGACCGGGCCAAGACGGAGACGCGCTTTAACTCGGAGTGGCTTAAGCCCTTCATGGGCGCTCGACTGCTGGAGACCCTCAAGCGCGTGACGGTGCAGCAACTGCTGGCCCGCGAGGACTTCAAGGCGCGGCTCAAGGAGAATTCGCCGCTGACGATGCTGGAGACGTTCTATCCCCTGCTGCAGGGCTACGACTCGGTGGCGGTGCGCGCCGACGTCGAGCTGGGCGGCAACGATCAGCTCACCAACCTGCTCATGGGGCGCAAGCTGCAGCAGGAGGAGGGCCAAGAGCCGCAGGTGGCGCTGACGGTGCCGCTCTTGGTCGGCTTGGACGGCGTAAAGAAGATGTCCAAGTCCTACGGCAACGCCATCGCCTTCAACGAGCCGCCCCGGGAGATGTTCGGAAAGCTCATGAAGGTCTCCGACGAGCTGATGCTGTCCTATTACGAGCTGCTCACCGACGAGGACCTGTCCGCGGTCAAGGCCCTGCATCCGATGCTGGCCAAGAAGGGCCTGGCCGAGCGCGTGACCGCGCGCTTCCACGGGCAGGAGGCGGCCGAGCAGGCCCGCCGCTATTTCGAGGACACCTTCTCCAAAAAAGAGCTGCCCTCCGACGTGCGCTGCGTGGAGCTTCCCCCGGGCCTGGCCTTAAGCGAGATCGTCCTGCGCTGCGGCGGGGTCAAGTCGCGCAACGAGGCGCGGCGCTTGATCCAGCAGGGCGGGGTGCGCGTCGACGGGCGCAAGGCCGCCCGCGATGAGCCGGTTAAGCGGCCGGAGGCCTTCGTGCTGCAGATGGGGCGGCATCAGTTCGTCCGGGTGAGGCTGCGGTGAGCCAGCCCACCACCTTGTCCGGCATCCCGGTCGACATGGAGTACGGGCCGGAGCGCCTGGCCGGGCGCGACCTGCTCTCCGAGCTGGGCAGGCCGGGGCAGTTTCCCTACGCGCGCGGCCTCAAGGGCTCCGGCTACCGGGTCAATTACTGGACGATGCGGCAGTTCGCGGGCCACAAGAGCGCCAAGGACACCAACGAGCGCTTCAAGTACCTTCTTTCCCACGGCGAAACGGGGCTGTCGACCGCCTTCGATCTGCCCACGCTGATGGGGCTAGACAGCGACGATCCGCGCTCGGCCGGCGAGGTCGGGCGCGAGGGCGTGGCGGTCGACTCCCTGGCCGACATGGAGGCCTTGTTTTCCGGCATCGACCTGGCCAAGGTCTCGACCTCCATGACGATCAACCTGCCCGCCCCGGTGCTTCTGGCGATGTACCTGGCCGTGGCCAAGAAGCAGGGCGTGCCCTTCAAGCGCGTGCGCGGCACCTGCCAGACCGACATCTTGAAGGAGTACATCGCGCAGAACGAGTATCTCTTTCCCCCGGAGCCGTCCCTGCGCCTGGTGCTGGACACCATAGAGTTCTGCGTGCGCGAGGTGCCGCGCTTCTATCCCATCTCGATCTCCGGCTACCACATCCGCGAGGCCGGAGCCGACGCCGCCCAGGAGCTGGCCTTCACCCTGGGCGACGGGCGCGAGTACGTGGAGCGGCTGCTCGCCCGCGGCCTTCAAGTGGACGACTTCGCCTCCCAGCTCTCCTTTTTCTTCGACGTGCACAACTGCTTCTTCGAGGAGATCGCCAAGCTTCGCGCGGCGCGCGCCATCTGGGCGCGCCTGATGCGCGAGGAGTTCGGGGCCAAGAAGGAGATCTCCTGGATGCTGCCGATGCACTGCCAGACGGCCGGGGTCTCCCTGACGGCCCAGCAGCCGCTCAACAACTTGGTCCGCGTCGCCTACCAGGCGCTGGCGGCGGTCCTGGGCGGCACGCAGAGCCTGCACACCAACTCCTTCGACGAGGCCCTGGCCCTGCCCACCGACGAGGCGGTGATGCTGGCCTTGCGCACCCAGCAGATCATCGCCCACGAGACCGGAGTGGCCGACACCCCGGATCCCTTCGGCGGCTCCTATTACCTCGAGAGCCTGACCGCCGAGATGGAGCGGCGCGCCGGGGAATTGATGCGGCGCATCAAGGAGCTGGGCGGGGTCGTGCCGGCCTTGGAGGCGGGCTTTTTCCACCGCGAGATCGCCGAGACGGCCTACCGCTTCGAGCAGGACTTGGGCGCGCGCCGGCGCAGCATCGTCGGCGTCAACGTCCACGCCGCGGACGCCAAGCCCCCCGCCATCCTCAAGATCGAGGCGCACGTCGAGGAGGAGCAGGTCGAGCGCCTGCGCGCCCTGCGCGCCGGACGCGACCAAGCCCGCCTGGAGGCCTGCTTGGGCCGCCTGCGGCGGGAGGCGGCGGGCCGCGAGAACTTGCTGCCCGCCATCCTCGAGGCGGTGGAGGCGTACGGCACCGTGGGCGAGATCACCGCCGCGCTCAAGGAAACCTTCGGGGAGTATCCGGTCTTCGCCGGCTGATGCGCAAGGCCCTGGCCGCGGCGGCGCTGCTGGCGGCGGGCCTGCTGTTTTGGCGCCTGGTGCCGGGCGGCCCGCTGGAGGTCACGCTGCCCGCCGGGGTCAACGCCGCCCAGGCGGGGGTCTTGCTGCGGCAGGACGGCGTGATCTTCTCGGCCACCCTCTTTCGCCTGGCCGCGCGCTGGAGCGGGGAGGACCGCCGCCTGCACGCGGGCACCTACCGCTTGCGCCGCCGCATGCGCCTGGGCGCCCTGCTGCTCGCCCTGCGAGACGGCTCGCGCAGCCCCGGCATCAGGGTGGCGATTCCGGAGGGCTTCGCCAGCTGGCAGATCGCCCAGCGCCTGGAGGCCGCCGGCGTCTGCAAGGCCTCCGCGTTCCTGCGCTACGTCCGCGGCGACAATCCGGAGGGCCGCGGCCTCGAGGGCTATCTGTTTCCCACGACCTACTACTTCGATCCCGACACCCCGGCCGCCCAGGCGGCCGAGAGGATGCGCGCGGAGTTCGCCTCCCGCGTCGTTCCGGAGTTCATCCGGGCGCGGGGACGGTCCAACCTGACGCTTTTTCAGACGATGACCCTGGCCTCCATCGTCGAGCGGGAGGCGGAGCGGGCGCGGGAGCGGCCGCTGATCGCCGGGGTCTACTGGAACCGCCTGCGGCGGCGCATGCGCCTGGAGGCCGACCCCACGGTCCAGTACGCCCTGGGCCGTTGGAAGAGCGCCTTGAGCCTGGACGATTTGCGGCTTGATTCCCCCTACAACACCTACGTCCACTACGGCTTGCCGCCGGGGCCGATCTGCAGCTTCGGCCTGGAATCCTTCCGCGCCGCCCTGCATCCCGCCGCCACCGACGCCCTCTACTTCGTCGCCGACGGCAGGGGCGGCCACGTCTTTAGCGCGACCCTGGCCGAGCATCTGCGGGCCAAGCGCGCGCTCAAGCGGCGCCTGCTGCGCGGCAAGGGTCGATCCCGCTAGATTGCCCGGCGGAGGGCCTCGACGGCGCGGACCAGGGCCGCGGCGGCGAACAGGATGAGCATGGGCATGACCGGCAGCCGGTAGCGGTTCATCGTGAAGACGGCGATGTAGACGGCGCTGACGGAGGTTCCAAAGCCCAGCAGCCAGAGCCGCTCCGGCGTCCAAGCCCGCAAGCACAGTATGGCCAGCCAGCCCAGCGGGATGATCCAGGCGTCGGAGAAGAGGCCGATCGCCTTGAGCAGCCAGTAGGGCAGCGGATAGGGCCTGGGCCTGGGCCAGGGCCGCCAGAAATCGAGGCAGCGCCAGAGCAGCAGGCGGGCGTAGCGCGCTGGGTGGCGTTTAATGAAGCGCAGACCGGCCTCGAAGTACCAACGGTCTCGGGCGATGGGATCCAGGGAGTCGCCCTTCTTGACGACGGGATCGGCGGCGAGCAGGGCCGTTTGTCGCGGCGTGCCGCCCAGATTTTCCGGGACGACGAGATAGTCGTAGAGGTTGGCCCAGCCGCCGCCGGAGCCGCCGAGATAGAAGCGTCCCAGCTCTATTCTGTTGCGCAGGGGCCACAGCCCGCAGAGGGCGAGAAAGCAGGCCAGGTAGGCCGCGGTCAGCGCGGCCGCCGGGCGCTTTTGGCGGCGATGAGACCACCAGGCCAGGGCGGGGGCGACAAGAAGGCCGAAGGGCAGAAAGACGATGTTGCTTAACGGCCCCAGGGCGTTGGCCAAGCCCGCCAGGGCGAAGCCGCGCGCCCGTCCGGCCTGCTGAGCGCTGCAGAGCGCCCAGAGGCCAAGGAGCGTCACGAACACCATCCAGGTCTCCCGCCTCAGTTGGGCGGCGTAGAAGATGAAGGGCGGATAGAGGGCCGCGATGGCCGCGGCCGCCAGCGCCGAGCGCTCGTCAAAGAGGCGCCGCCCCAGATCGTAGATCAAGAGCAGGGAAAGCATCGAGGCCAGGAGGTTGAGGGCCAGGCCCGCCTTCAAGGTCGCGCCCAGGGCGAGAAAGGCCAGGCCCAGGGCGATCGGGTAGGCGGGCTCGCGATGCGCCGTCAAACGGCCGTCAAGCGAGAGGGAGCCGTCGCGGGCGAAGGAGAGGGCCAGGCCGCAATAGTCGTCCGGGTCGGGAAGAGAGGATGTTTTTTGCGCCGTCCTTAAGGCGTAGCCCAGGCGCAGGGCCAGGCCCGCGACGAGGATCAGGAGCAGCGCCTTGCGGCCGCTCACGCCGGCTCCTCCGACGGCAGCGTCTCGATGGTCACGGGCCCCATTCTAGCCATTTCCCGCGGGCTTTTCGACGGGCCGTCGGATCGGATGCCCGCCGGGCCTAGACGGAATGGGCCCGAAAGCCCCATGACGCTTAAGATCGGTAGCGCTATGCTTGGGCCATGATTCGTTGGCTGGAGGCTTGCGCCCTGGCGGCGCTGCTCGCCGCCGCGCCGGCGCGCGCGGCCGTTTCCTCCGGGCCGTCGAGCTGGCGGGAGGGGCTGCAGTCCGGTTTGGACGCGGCCCTGGCGCGACGCAGCGCTCCGGCGCAGCCCGGCGTGGCCGCGATCTTCCAGCGCTTCGCCGGCCTGAACCTGAAGGATCCGATGGAGCGGCAAATCGCGGCGCCTTGGCTTGAGGACTTGTCCGCCCAGAGCGATGTTTCCCTGGCGCGGTTCCGACGGATGTCCGCCCCGGATAGGCAGCGCTTCCTTAAAAGCCGCTTGAAGCTCGTCGTCGAACGCGCCGCGCGCAGGGCCGACCAAGCCATGCGGACGTCGGATGCCGCGGAGTTGTCCCGGCTGGCCCATGACGACCTCTATTTTTTGGACGTCGAGCGGCAGCATCGCCTGGCGCGCGCCAGATCCGAGATCGGGCTTGATGAGGCTAGGGCGCTGGCGCAGGAGCTGGCCGATCCGCCCTGGATCGTCTCCATCGCCGGCGCCCTGCCGGATGATTCTCCGGCCGCTCTGGCGTTGTCCCGGATGGATTTGACGCTTGCGCGCACGAAAGAGAGCTATGCCTTGCTGGCGCGCCATTTGGGAGGCTGGAGCGGGGAGTTCCATGAGTTGCCGCCGGAGCGGCGACGCGGGCTGGTTTCGCAGGCGCTTGGGAGCGCGCAACGGGAGGAAATCCAGGCGGCCCGGGAGTTCTCGCGGCAGGCTCATGCGGGTCTGCTGGAGGAGGAGCGGGCGGAGCTGGCCCAGGCCTTGCTGTCGCGCCCCTTCCTCGATGAACCATCCGCCCGTAGCCTGCGCGCGGCCCTTGCGCTGCGGGCCGCCGCTAGGCAGGCGGGAGAAAGCCTGCCGCTCTCCCTCTATCAACAAGCCTTTTCCGCTGCCCAGTCCCTGACGCAAGCCCTGGAGATGGCCGGGAAAGACCGCTCGGAGCAGGCGGCGCGCTTGCGAGACCTGCTGGCCGCCGCCACAAAGGCCGATTCTCCGGCGGAGGCGTTCCGGAAAACCCGCGACCTGCGCTCGCTGGCCTTGCGCCTGCCCGCCGCCGGCTCTCGCGCTCCGACGGAGCTTCGGCAGGCCCAGCGCTCCTTGCTGGCCCTGCTCGACAGCCTCGACGGCACTCAGACGGGCGAGCATGTCGGCGCGCAGATCGCAGGCGCCTCGCGCGCGGCAGAAGCGGCGCGGCGCTACGTCCTAGGCCGCCCCGGCGAGCGCCTCAAGGCCTTGGCGCGACGGCTGGGCACCATTGTCGGCCGGCTGCGATTGCGCCTCCGGATTTTTAAACGCACCCCCCGCCCGGCCACCGTCTCCGCGCCCGCATCGTCCCTATCCCGCGGCTTCCCGGCGCCGGCGCTGGGCCTAGAGGATTACCGGCCGGCCTACGCGGCCGTTTCGAATCTCTCCCGCGCGCTGGCGGCCGATGCCCGGCGGCGCAGCGGCCTGACCGCCGAGGAGCTTGGTTTTGATCTCGCCACCTTGGAACTGGCGGTCGCAAACGATAATCTCGGCTTGGCGCGCTGGCTGGTTTCAGGGCTTGCCTCCTCGCTGCGCGGCGCGCTCGTCAATTACCTGGAGCAGATCGAAAGGGATCGCAATCTTTCCGTTGCGCAGAAGTTGCGGCGCCACGAGGCGGCCCAGTCGCTGCGCAACCTGCTCCGGCTGCTGGAGGAGGGCGACGGCAAGGCCTTGGCGCGGGCCGGCGACGCCGCCAACGCCGCGGCGGTGACATTGACGCCGCCCCTTAGGCCCTTTGGAAGCCGGCAGCTTCTGCGCAACTCTTTCGGCGCCGCTGCGGCCATCGCGTTGGTCCTGACCTTTCCCGTCCTCGCCTCCGGTGGAGCGACGGCTTTGGCGAAATGTCTCGCACTATGCGTCTGCTTCGCCCTCCTCGTCTGGGCCGTCGGCACGGCGCTGACCTGGGGCGATTCCATTCTCCCCCCTCGAAGCGATCCGGATCGCCCCGGCGTACAGATCCTGCCGAAGTTCTAGGCCGGCGTAGCCGGCCCGCGTCTGGCCGAAGGGAATGGCTTGATTCCGAAGAATTCGGGAAGAAAACCATGGCCGGATAGGGAAGTGCGTAAGGCCATGACGAGCGGCGGCTTGCTCTCCCAGGCAGGGCGCGCAATCCTCTGCGGAATTATTAGAATGCTCCCTCCAGACATGAACAAGGACTGTTATTGCGATCTTTGGGATAAGGAAGAAGGGCGCCAGCTTTTGATCAAAAAGGGAGTCCCGCGCGGCTTCTGCGGCCTCTGCGAGCGATGCGGCGCTCCCGGCCACACCCGGCATTTCGTGGGCTTGCCGCGCACCGGGTGCTTATGTTTCAGGCACGCCCGCCGCCAGGCCCTCTCGGTGCTCCTCAACCCCCTGCGTCCCGAGGGCATGATCGCTTGGTTTCTCGCTTGCGCCTGCGCGCTCGCCGCCTTTTTTATTTGGCGGGCCTGGCGGGGCTGACGCAGCCGGCGCTCTTTAAATTGCCGCGCGGGCAGGGCGACGCGAAGCAGCTGGGAGCTATTCAACCGCGCGCGTCCAGCGGCCGAAAAAGTTTGATAAACTCTCCGCGAGCACCGATTTCGGGCGTGTAGCTCAGCTGGGAGAGCGCTTCCTTCGCAAGGAAGAGGTCTGGGGTTCGATCCCCCACACGTCCACCAGTTTGATGCAGCGTAGAGGAGCAATCCTCGACGATAAAAGCCGCGAAGCTCCGGGGCGGGCTTCGCGGCTCTCTTTTTGGGCCTTGCGCTTATGCCAGATTTGTGCCATACTTTTCTCGCTCTGGCATGAAATCCCGTCCAACGCCGCGCGAATTGATGGAATTGGCCGTCAAGGTCATGCGCCAATCCGTCGCCGAACCGCGCAAGGATGGCAAAGCTAGCCCGCGCGTCGGAGCTGTCATCCTGAAGCCCGACGGCACTGTAGAGACGGCTTGCCGCGGCGAACTTCGCCACGGCGACCACGCGGAGTTCACGCTACTCGAACGGAAGAACCGCCACGTCAGGCTGGATGGCTCCGTCCTCTTCGCTACTCTCGAACCTTGCGCCCCCGATTCGCGCCATGCTCCGAAGATGAGCTGCGCCGAGCGTATTGTCCTGTCCCGCTTAACAGAGGTCTGGGTCTGGGTCGGGATCGAGGATCCGGATCCTTTGGTGGACCGCAAAGGGATCAAGTTTCTTCAGGACGAGGGCATACGGGTTCGCATGTTCGACCGCGATCTCCAGGAAGCTATCCGAGCTGCGAATAGAGACTTCCTGAAGCAGGCGGTCGCCAGGGCGCAGACGTTGCGAAGCGCCAAACGATTCAAGGAACAAGCGCTCTCTTCTCTGGAGAATATCCTGCCCGCAGCTTCTTCCGCAGGACTGTCGAAGGAAGCCCTCGAACGCTATCGCTCGCAGGCTCGAATAGCGGCTCCAGTCGGCTCCTCGGCATTCAATCGGCATTTGGCTCAGCGTGGACTGCTGCGAGAAGTGAGAGGGCGGTTCATGCCGACGGGGTTCGGCTTCTTGCTGTTCGGCAACAAACCCCGAACGGTTCTCCACCAAGCCGGCCTGCTCGCCACGATCCATTACCCGAATGGCAAGGAGGAGCTGCTTGATTTCGACGAGCCGCTAGTCTTGATCCCGGACCTGGTCGAGAAGTGGCTTCGCGACAAGTTGCCCAACGTGATCGACCGGAGCCACATGCGGCGAGAAACGCGGCCTGCCCTTCCTTTCGAGATGGTGCGTGAGGCCGTGATCAACGCGCTCATTCATCGTGATTACGATATCAGGGGCGCGAAGTGCCAGCTTGTCGTGACGGAAGACACTGTCGCCATCAAGAGTCCGGGCGCTCCCCCGCCGCCTGTTTCGCTGGAGCAGCTTCAGTCCTTCAACGCTCCGATGCTGAGCCGCAATCCGGTGCTGCATTATGTCTTTGCCAATATGGGGTTGGCGGAAGAGCGCGGCCTGGGCGTTAGGACTCTCAGGGCGGATGCAGAAAAGGAAGGCCTTCCCTTGCCGAGATATGCGTGGGGCGCGCCCTATTTGAACCTCACTCTTTATCGGAGCAAGGTAGGAGCGGCGCGATCGCTCGGCCCCGAGGTTCTAGACGCGTTGAGCAGGGCCGAAAAGGCCGGGTGGCAGTGGTTCTCCGCAAACGGCAAGGCAAAGTCCAGCCAATACGCTTCCGCCATGGGTATCGACGAGCGAACTGCGAGACGGCATCTCAATCGATTCGTGGAAATTGGCCTGGCCAAGAAGCGAGGATCGGGACCGGCCACCGAGTATCTGTTGAGTTGAAGTGAGGCTATCCGGACAGGAAAGCGGACAATTTGTCCGGGTCCGAATCAGGAGCTTTTGCTAAGAATCCGGACATAAATCCGGACAATTTGTCCGGTTTCATTTGGGGTCAGGCGAGGCGCAGCGAGGTCAATGGCTAGAATCTACCAAGTCGCGGGCAAGAAGGGCGCCACGTGGTATCTCGATTACGCCGTGGACGGCAGGCGGGTGCGCAAGCGCGTCGGCCGCTCCAAGAAGCTGGCCGAGCTGGCCTTGGCCGACACGCAGGTCAAGCTGGAGCGGCGGGAGCTGGGCTTCACGCAGACCGACAAGAAACTAGACGACCTGATCGCGGAGTATCTCAAGCACGTCCGGGCCAACGGCATTGCTTACTCGCATGACCTGAGCGTGGCCGTGCTTGAACGCTTCAAGGGTCACCTGGGCCTGGAGCGCCTCAAGGATATCGGGCACCTGAAGATCGAGAACTACAAGAACTGGCGGCGCGAGTCAGGCATTCTCGCCTCGTCGGTCAACCGCGAGTTGGCCATCATCAAGGCCATGTTCAACCGGGGCGTGGAGTGGGGTTTCCTGCCGCGCAGCCCGGCTCAGGCGGTCAAAAAGTTCAAGGAGCCCAAGCGCCAGGCCCGGTTCTTCAGCCAGGACGAGATCAAAAAGATGCTGGCCGCTGACGATCTGGTCATGCGGCTCATCGTCTCCGTTCTGGTCAATACCGGCCTGCGCCGCGACGAGCTGCTCCACCTGACTTGGGGCGACGTGAACCTGGAGCGCAAGCAACTCACGGTCCAGGCCAAGGACGGCTGGCGGCCCAAGGATTACGAGGTCCGGCATATTCCGCTGAACGCCGCCGCGCTCAAGACTTTGAACGGCCTACGGGGCGGCCGCGACCCCAAGGATTGGGTCTTCCGAGACGCCGCCGGACAGCGCTACCGCGCCGATTTCCTGACCCATCGCTTCAAGAAGTTCCTGCGCGGACTCAAGATTGAAGGCAGCCTTCACTCCCTGCGCCACACCTTCGCCAGCCACCTGATCATGAAGGGCGCCGACCTTTACAGCGTCTCCAAACTCCTGGGTCACGCCAGCATCAAGACCACCGAGATCTACGCCCATCTGGCCGCCGACCACCTCACGGCCGCCGTCTCCCGCCTCGAATTCTAAAGCCTTCAGACCACCTCGATCCGCCTGGGATTCCTTCGTCTCCAAGAGAGCCAATCCTACCGCTCCGACCGCACCACTTACGATCCTTATCTCGATGCTTTCTTCAAGGATTTGACCGACCTTTTCCCCGCCTGACACGCTGAATTTCCAGACTCCTCGTACCCAATTCCTCCTGTCCTTTCGCCCGCCGACCTCCTGACCACCCTACCACTACAGATGTCCTGGTTGTGGGAGGGTGGTCAGGAGGTTTGAAGCCGCGTTTCGCGGCAAAAGGCGGGCGAGAAATCCTGTTCAAGACGGTGTTTTTTTCAAGCGCGCCGATGTTTCCCTACGTCCAGGAAAACGGACGCAGGGGTGGACGTAGTGTTTAGCTCGCGTCTGCACAAACAGACGCAGGTGCAGACGTAGCGACCGCAGGGAATCAGAGCTCTTCCTGGGCCAACTGGCTATGGCTTTGGTGCGCCGCCGCGCAGCCACTTCCATCCCGAAATTTATGCCGCAGATTGTGTGAAAAAGAGGCGCGGCAAGATTCGCGAATTGCATTGCGGATAACCCCAGAACATCTATCGCCGAAGATATTCTGGCTCGCATGGACGCGCGGGCCTTTTGGGCATGTGCTAGGATTGGGCCTATGAGCGACGACGCCAAATCTGGCGGCCACCTCAGCGATCACTTGGCCAACGAACGCACCTATTTGGCATGGATTCGTACGAGCATTGGGCTGATGGCCTTCGGCTTCGTGGTCGAGAAATTCGCGCTGTTCATGCGGCGCCTGTCGTACTTCCTAGAGAAGTCCGGCCTGCCGGCCGAGGCTCGGCCGGCCTCCTCGCCGGGCTACTCGGAGGCTTTCGGCATCGCCATCGTCGCGCTCGGCGCGCTGCTGGGGCTGCTCGCCTTCACGCGCTTCAAAAAGGTGCAAGGACAGATCGAGCACGGCGCCTACCGGCCGTCGATGTTGCTCGACGTCATGCTGGCCGTGTCCGTGCTCGCCCTCGGCCTTTTTCTCGCCGGCTATCTGCTCCGGACGATCTAACCCCACAGCGCCCGGCGGTGGGCGGGGTGACGGCCACGCGCAGCGTTGTTCTCGCTGACAATCCTTTAGGGGGGCCCGCCCCGGGCTGTGTGGTGCGAAAACCCGTCGCCTCCAGCAGGGCCTATGAGAAAACGAAGCTTAAATAGAATGTCCCGATGAAGATGAGCAGAATTGTCAGAGGCGCGCCAACACGAAAATATTCCCAGAAATCGACGCGGGTCGAACTCTTGGCGGACTCGAACACGATGAGATTGGCGACAGATCCTATGATAGTCAGATTGCCGGCCATGGTAGAGGACATTGCCAAAGCCAGCCAGAGCGCTTGGTGACCTCCGCCGCCGGGGATGATATTGCTCAGGAAAATGACGCAGGGAACGTTGCTGACGATGTTGGAGAGAATGGCGCTGACAACGGAGAGCGCCCCTACACGCGCGGGCAAGGGCGCTCCCAAAACGTCGCCGAACATGCCGGAGATGGCCTCTACAATGCCCGAATGCCGCAATCCTCCCATGACTACAAAGAGGCCGGCGAACATCAGGAGGATGTCCCAGTTCACGTATCGGAAGGCGTCGCGCGGCTTGGTAGCGCCCGCCAAGATCAACAGGGCTGCGATTGAAATGGCGGCTAGGGGCGGGGAGACGTTGAAAGCTAAAAGCGCCAGCATCAGGCCGACTCCAACCAGACAGACGTAAAGCAGCCGGCTTCGGGAACGCGGCGGAATGGCGTTGAGCGTACTCAAGGCGCGGCCCGGCGCGAAGTCTCGGGGGTAGAGGAAACAGATCGTCCAATAGCTGAGAAAGAGGCCGGCAACGGCCAGCGGCGCCAAGACGAGGGTGAATCGGGAAAACGAGATGGCGGAATGAAGGGTAACGATCATGTTCTGCGGGTTGCCCATAGGAGTCATCACCGAGCCGATATTGGCCGAAACGGCGAGGGCGATGAGGTAGGGGTTGAGATTAAGGCGGGCCCTGGAAATAAGCCTTATGAGCAGGGGCGCGAGCATCAGGCAGACCGCATCGTTCATAAACAGCGCCGAGAGGACCCCCGAGGAAAATATCAGCATGGCCAAAAGTCCTCGGGCGGTTCGCGCGCGGCTTAAAATGAACAGTTCCACTTCGACGAAGAATCCGGAGATTTCCAGGTAGCCGACCACGATCATCATCCCCAAGAGGAAGACCATGGTGTTCAAGTCAACCAGTCGATAGGCTTGATCCAGTCTCAAAACCCCGAAGGCCACCATGGCAACCGCCCCTAGCAGAGCGGCGGCGGAACGGCTGATGTAAAGCCCCGGGATGCTCTGCTGAAAGGACAGGAGCACGTAAGTCCCCGAGAAAATGGCGACGGCCGCAAGGGTCATGCGCCGATCATACAAAAGCGCCTGGGCCGATCTTGGAGGGCGCAGATGCCTACGAAGTCCGGGCGCACGCCCCGGCCAAAAAATGACCGGGCCGAGGCCTTAAGCCCCGGCCCGGCCGCTCATCTGGATTGCGTTCGGCTTATCTCTTCTTAGACTTTCTCGGCGCCCTTTGTGCGGACTTCGGCGTCACAGGCGCCTTGGTCGCGGGTTGCGCCTGTACGGCAGTGGCGGCTACAGCTTGGAATCGATCCGGAACCATCGGTTCCCCGCAGCATAACGGCGCGGAGTCCGCGTCATCCTGCCTTACCAGCGGATGCGACTTGTCTACGGTGCACTTGTACAGAACTTCCTCCATTCTAGTGTCACCTCTCCCTTGCGCATGTCTCCGTTCAGAGAACGGATTAGTCGTTAAGAGGACGGCCTGTCGACCGTTCCCCCTAATCTTCCCTGCACCTATAGCATATTCAATAGGAAACGGGAGGCCACAATGGTTTGCCCGAGTTGATCGCCGAGGCGCGATGGGGAATCCTTATGATGGCCGGGCTTCCGCTTCTGACCTGAGGCGGCCCGCAGGGCCACTCCTTCTTTTTAGCGGAAACTCCCGAGGGCGAAGCTGGTCATCAACGCCTCCAAAGCGCGGCGAACCGCCGGATTGGCGCGCGGACGGGTCGCGCACAGAAACCAAACCTGCTCCTCGATCCCCAAACGACGGGAATGCAGCTTCACCAATCGACCGGCGCGCAGATCGGCGGCCACGCCGTACTCGCTGAGCGCCGCGACGCCGCGCCCCTTGATGGCCAGGCGGCGGAGCATGTCGACTTCGTCGCTGTCGGCCACGACCGGGCAACGCAGGCCATTGCGGGCCAAATACTGATCGACCTGCTTACGCACGGCATTATGCTCCGGCCGCACCAACAAGCCGAGCTTGGCCAGATCGCCCGGGAAGCGACGCACCCGGCGCTTGGCCGACTTGTTGGCGACGAAACCAACCGCCAGGCGGCCGACCAAGCGGCAACGGTAGCCCCTGCCGAGCGAAGCGGAGCAATCCTGGTCGGCGACCACCAAATCCAGCGCGCCTCGCTTCAATTTCGCCAGCAACGCATCGGTCTCGCCGCTGAAGACCGTCACGCCGCAGCCTCGCTCGGCGCGGCTTGCGTAGTCGAGCCCGCTCAACACCGCCTCCGGCGATACCATCTGACAGACGCCAACGCGCAGCAAAGCCGGCACCCGAAACCCGGCCTTGATCAGCGCCGTCAGTTCCTCTCCTTCGGCGAAGATCCTCTCGCACCGTTCGAAGACGACGCGCCCGTGGGCGGTCAGCGTGACCCCATGCGGACCGCGCTCAAGCAGACTCGTCCTGCAGGATCGCTCGAAGGCCTTCAACTGGCTGCTCAGCGCCGGCTGGGAAAGATAAAGCCGCTCCGCCGCCGCCCCTATGCTGCCGGCTTTCCCGACGGTCCAGAAATAATAAAGGTGGTGATAATTTAGAGGGATCATCTATCCCTTAGGGCGTCTTGTCCGGCGCCGCGCGCGCACGACATGTCCATAGCCACAACGCTGCAGACCATATAAATTATGAATGCGCCTATTTTAAATTATCTAAAGGATGCCGGAGAAGTAGAGAAGCTAGAATCATAAATCAGGAACGGAGGTTAAAAGCATCTTATGCTTCAACGAGATCGAATCCTCAGCATTGCCCTGCCCGCCGCAACGTCCCTCGCGCTGGCCGCTTGCGCGTTTCGCCAAGCCGCGCCAGCATCGGCGTCCGCCTCCGCCCCCGCTTCGACGACCGCAACGCCGGCCGATGCCGTCACGGCGCCCACGCCCGTGAAGAAAATCGCGCGCAGCCGGACGCCCCGGACGAGAGGCACCACGGCGCAGTCGACGCGCGCTCTTTGGGGCATCGTCGTGTCGCTGGACGCGCGAACTGGACGCCTAACGATTAAGAACAAGCACGGGCGCATCCATTCTTTGAGCGTCTCCACGCGGACCAGCGTCACTGAAGGCGGCGCGGACAAGGCGATCTCCCTTGCCGGGGTCAAGCTGGGCGATTCCGTGATCGTCCGCGCGTCGGGCGATGCCGCCCGGAGCATCCATGTCCGCGTGCTACCAATGCACCGGCATAACGTGGTCGCCAAGGCTCGCTAAATCGATGATCGCGGCGATCAAAGCTCAGCTCAACGAAGTCGTGATGGCTGCCATGCTGCCGCTGCTGATCTTGGGACTGGCCTCGGGCTGCGCGCACGCTCCTGTCCACCAAGCAAGCGGCTCCAGCGCGGCGTCCGCCAGCGCTCCCACCCCGGGAGCGCAAGCGGTGGAGGCGAGCGTGCGCGCGGCCACTCTCCGCGCCATTCCCGAACTCCGAACCGTCCATTTCGCCTACGACAGCGACTACCTGAACGCCCAAGCGCGATCCATCTTGCGCCGAAACGCCAAATGGATCGCCAGCCACCCCTCGGCGACGCTCCAGGTGGCTGGCCACTGCGACCAGCGCGGCACCGTCGAATACAACCTGGCGCTGGGGCAGCGCCGCGCCAAGGCCGTCCGCGACTACTTGATCGCGCTCGGCTCCGATGGCGGCAAGATCGCCACGATCAGCTACGGCAAGGAAAGGCTTCTCTGCCAGGAGATGACGTCTTCCTGCTGGCGACGCAACCGCCGCGCAGAGACGCTGGCCGCCGTTCCTTAACCGCCCGGAAGCTGGCGAAGCCCGAAATCGCACCTCGCCGCGTAGCTCAGGTACTGGCCCTGCGCGTTGCGCGGATAGGAGGTCGAGACGCCCTTGATCCCGTTAGATGGGCTCGTCCACGCGATAAACTTCCGGTTAATCCCCGCCCCAGCAGGTCGGCAGATCGAGCTTCTTCTAGCGCGCGACCACCTCGTTCGCAAGGCGCGTCGAAATGGATCCCGTATTTGTCGATGAGGGCCTTGGCCGCGGCATAGTTCCCCTCCGCCTTGACCGTGTCGCCGCGGGGGATGTCCTTATCCGATCGCGAAGCGTCTAAAGTCGTCCGTGCCCGATTTGGTGCCGTGCCGGTTGCAATCATTAAGTCCGACGAGCATGTCTTGCTGGGACATCCGGTTCCCGTAGCCGCCGGGTCCAACCAAACGAGACGCCCTCCGAGGACGCTGTCATTGCGCGGCGCGCGCCCTCTCGATGGCGGTCTGATCCTCTGGGATCGTCGAATTGAACGAGTAGGACTTTACGGTAGCATTGGGATTGAAGCGCACGTAGAGGTCGCGCGTGCGCTCGCTGCCGAAGGCGCTGACATGATAGTTCAGCCAAGTAGCCGTGGCGTCACCGTCCTCGATGCCTCGCCGGTAGGGCTGGCCAAACATCGAAACCAGCTGGTCCTGGGTGGTCTTGCTGATCTGGATGCTCGGGATATGGCCTACGGAGAACGGATGCCCGAGCGTGATGCAACCCGACAAAGCGACCGGCGCAACAGCGATAAGGAACAGTTTCTTCATTTCTTTCTCCCCCCCGACGCAAATTCGCTTCATCCGTCCTCAGTCAACGTTCACTTCCAGACGCTTCACTGCCCTTCCGGGAGCCTCCCTCTTCTTGAGCCAAGTCACGATGCTGGCCTGATCGAATCGGACCAAAACTCCTAACTTGATGACCGGAATATAGTTTTCATGGACCCATTGATAGATGGTTCTTGGCTTGACTTGCAGCCAACCAGCCACCTCATCTACCGTCAAAAGTCTGTCTATTGTTCCTGCTTCAGCCCGCCGACCTCCTGACCACAGCCCCATGCTAAACCACCATTTTTATGGTGGTTGTGGGGGTGTGGTCAGGAGGACTTGGCGCCTCAAGCGCCAAGGAGGCGGGCGACGAAACGCCGTGAAAATAACTCTTTTTCAAGAAACGGCCGCTCTCGCTTCGTTTCTGCAACGCCAGAAACGGCAGCAGAAACGATGCCTGGCTGCCCCCTGAACTCAAAATCGGGTCATCCCCGGTCCAGGGAGCGGGCTTTCTTGGCCAGAACTTTCGCGACGACTCGCTTATGAAGGAGTTGCTTGGCCGCCAAGTCTTTGAGGTCTTGCGCCGATTCGCGGTGGACAAACTCCTGCCATTTCCCCGAGCTGACCCAGGCTTTCATTTCGTCCAGGCGGCCCAAGATCAGCTTCTCTTGGAGCCGGCGGAGGGTGTCGCCGGGCTCGAGCGCGGCCGTGACGGCTTGGCTTGAGCTCATGAGATCCTGAAGCAGAATGTCGCAACCCTTGGCCATGAAGAGATCCTTGAGCTGATAGCCGTGCTTGAGCATCTTCGCCAAGTCCAGCAGGTCGCCGATCTCGAATTTGCGCTCGACGATCAATTCGTGCTGGTCCGGCGGGAAGTGATCGAGAAGCTCCCGGATGGTGGCCAAGGGCAGGTTGTAGGCCTGGCGAAGGGTTAGGATGATGCCCAAGCGATTGAAGTGATCCGGGAAGACGTAGCAGGGCTTCCCGTCCTTCTGCACGGGCGGTTCCATGAGCTTGAGCCGGGGCGAGCTGTAGGCCCGCAGCGCCTTGAGGCCGAGCTTGAAGCCTCCTACCGCCGCCAGCATTTCGGCGAACTCCGAGGCCTCAACCAGGACCCGGCCGGGGTCCTGGCCCGCGCTCTTTGTCTTGCCAAAGTGATTCAGGACTTGGCGCGAGGTCATCAAGGTGAGGCGCTGAAATTCGACCGGGCTGGTTGTGTGCCCACCCATTGTGGTCCTATTCTACTTTTTAATAGTCCCCGCTTTCGGCTTCCAGCCGATAACCCACACCCGGCTCGGTCTTGAGGTGCTTGGGCCGGACCGGGTCCGGCTCAATCTTGTGGCGCAGCTGGTGGACGAAGATGCGCACCGATTCCGGCGTTGCGTCGCCGCTTTCTTTCCAGACTTCCTTGATGAGTTGCTTGTGGCTGACGACGCGGCCGGCGTTGCGCACGAGCACGGCGAGAAGCTCATACTGGAGCGGGGATAGATGGATTTCCTTCTTGCGCAACGACACGCGGCGGATCGTCAAGTCCACCTTGAGACCTTCATGTTCGTAGATTGGCTCCTGCTTCCGCCCAGTGCGCTCCGCGTGACGCAGAGCGACGCGCAGGCGCGCCATCAATTCGGCCACGCCGAAGGGCTTGGTGAGATAATCGTCGGCGCCCGCGTCCAGGGCGGCGATCTTGTCGCCCTCCTGCCCGCGCGCCGAAAGAATGATGACCGGAGCCGACGACCACTCGCGCAGGCGCCTAAGGACTTCCAGGCCGTCGCGATCCGGCAAACCTAAATCCAAGAGGATGGCTTCTGGTTTCTTGGTTGCCGCCAGTTCCAACGCCATCCGGCCAGTGCCGGCTTCGAGGACCTCGAACCCATTTTCCTGCAAAGAGGTGCGCAGGAAGCGCACGATCGCGAGTTCGTCCTCGACGACTAGGACCTTCTTTTCAGGTCCCATGGGGCTTCTCGATTGGAAGTGAAAAGCGGAAGATCGATCCACCACCATTGCGGTTCTCGGCCCAGATTCGTCCGCCGTGCGCGGCGAGAATGGCTCGGCAGATAGCCAAGCCGAGGCCGGCGCCCTTGGAGGATTTCGCATGGTAAAACTTTTCGAATACGCGCTCCAGCTCATCCTCCGGGATTCCGGGCCCGCGGTCCGCGATCTCAATGGTAATCACTCCCCTTCCCGCCCGCGCGGAGATGTCCAGGGACGTTCCCGGGGGCGTGTGCCGCGCGGCGTTTTCTACCAAGTTCAAAACGACCTGCTCGATTAAAACGCCGTCAAGCGGGACAAGCGGAAGGTCGGGAGGCAAGTCGGTCGATACCTTCCGCCCTGCGAGAATCTTCTCCAGACGGCCTAGGGCCGAGCCGACGATCTCCTCGATGGAGCCCGGTTCCCTGCGCAGATGCGCCGTTCCCGTCTCTAAGCGAGTGGTTTCGATGAGGTTTGAGACCAGCCGAGCTAGCCATTCGCCTTCGGATTGTATGTTCTCCAGAAGCTCACGCGTCTTCGCGGTGGTCAACGAGCCGGCGTCTTGGAGGAGGCTGCTGGCCGATCCGATGATGGCCGCTAGAGGAGTCCTCAGGTCGTGGGAAACTGAACTCAAGAGCGAGCTGCGCAGGCGTTCCTTCTCCGCGTCCATCTGAGCCTGCTTCGCGCTGTCCTGGAGCCTGTCCACTTCGAGAGCAAGGCCCACTTGATGGGCGAAGGACTCGAGCAGAAGCATCTGGTCCGGGATCAGAAGCCTTTCGCGGACACGCGGCTGCACGCGGAGCACGCCGACCGTCCCTTCACCGCCGATGAGAGGCGCGTAAAGCGCGTCGACGACCGGCAACGTCTGGGTTCCGAGCCCGGCCGACTGGCCGAGGTCGAAGACCCACTGCGCCACGCTGTGCTCCTTGGTGTCCAGTTCGCGCTTCTCACCAGAGGCGCACCTGACGGCCAAGCCGCCGTTCTGGCCCGGGATCATGGCGATGACTTCGCTGTCGAACACTTGCGCCATGTGCCGAACGGCGATCTCAAGAATCGAGTCCACGCCACGCGTGCTGGCGAGCCGACGGCTCAAGGCGTGCATGGCGGCGGTTCTCATCTCGCTCAGACGAGCGGCCTCGGATTGGGCTCTGATGCGGACGGTCAATTGCGTGATGAAGACCGCAACGGCGAACATGACTAGGAAGGTAAGGACATACTGAGTGTCCGAAACCTGGAAAGTGAACTGCGGCGGAACGAAAAAGTAGTCGAACGCCAGCACGCCCATGATCGCCGAAGCGATCGCCGGGCCGCGATGGCCTCGCGAGGCGACGAGGAGCGTCGCGAGGAGGTAGACCATCACGAGATTGGTCAACGCGAGGAACGGGAACATGACGAAGCCGGCGGCCGTCGCCAGGGCTACGGCCGCCGCGGCGATGCTGTACTCGCTCCAGGGTGCCTCTGGCGAGGGCGGGCTTTCCAAGGCGGGCGGGGCGGCCCCCGCTTCACCGGTGATGACGTAGACGTCGATGTCTCCGCTCTTTCGAATGACCTCATCGACGATGCTCTGCCGGAACACCTCCATCCATCTAGGCCGAACCTGCTTGCCGATCACGATCTTCGTGACATTGCGTTGGCGGGCGAGGTCGAGCGTTCCCTCGGCGATGTCGCGCGATGTGATCGTCAATGTCTCGGCGCCCAACTGCTCGGCCAGGCGCAGGTTGTCGATGGCTGTCGCGCGCGCTTGCTCGGAGCACGGATGACGATCCGACTCCACGAATACGGCGATCCACTCGGCTCGCATTCGGCTGGCCATGCGTTTGGTCGCGCGAACGAGCTTGCCTGAATAGGGCCCGGGACCGACGCAGACCAGAAGCCTCTCCGCGGTCGGCCAAGTGGCTTCGGGCGCCTGTCGGCGCCGATGCTCCTCGACGATGGCCCCGACGCCTTCGGCGGTGGCCCGAAGCGATAGCTCGCGCAATGCCGTTAGGTTCGCGAGTTTGAAAAAGTTCTCGATCGCCCGCGCTGCCTGCTCGGGAACGTAGACCTTGCCTTCGTGCAGCCGGTCGAGCAACTCCTCGGGTGGAAGATCGACGAGCTCGATATCGGCTTTTTCCAAGACCGAGTCGGGAACTGTCTCGCGGACAGTGACGCCCGTAATTTGCGCGACGACATCATTAAGGCTTTCGAGGTGCTGGATGTTAAGCGTGGAGTAAACTTCGATCCCACGTTCCAAAAGCTCTGCTACATCCTGCCAGCGCTTGGCATGCCGGCTTCCAGGCGCGTTGGTATGAGCCAGCTCGTCGATTAGGATCAGCGCCGGCTGACGCTTAAGTGCCGCGTCGATGTCTAACTCGCTTAGTTTGATGCCCTTATGGTCCAGCTCCCGTCGAGGCAAGGCCTCCAGCCCTTCCAAGAGCGCCAGGGTCTCCTTTCGTCCGTGGGTCTCGGCGACACCGACCAGCACGTCCATTCCCTCGTCCTTCTTGATCCGCGCGGCCTGGAGCATGGCGTAGGTCTTGCCAACACCCGGGGCGGCGCCAAGGAATATTTTCAGGCGGCCGCGAGCGCCGCGGCCCTCCTCTTTCTGGGCCTCGGTTAGGAAGGCTTCCGGCTTCGGTCTCTTGCGAGCCATATTGTTATTTAACAGGGATTTGTTGCGTTTTCAATCATTAGACCCCGTTCAGGGCGAATCGAACGTCCAAATGAGAGCGGCGATAAGGAGATGCTGCTTCTGCCGGAGAGTGGGCGTTCCCGTGCTTGAATCTTTGCCGTAGAAGAAGCCTCCGTCCGGGCCGGTGGACTCATCGTAGCGGTGCTCAAGCCGCAAGGTCGTGCTCGTCCGATGAAAAGGCAGCTTGTATTCGAAGGTCGTCGTGATGGCCCTGTCGAGCTGGCGCGAGCCCGTCAACCGGCCGTCATGATCCCAATAGAACTCGGGCCGCAGGGCCAGCGCGATGCGATCCGTGAAGCTCCATCTGGCTCCTAGCGCCGCGCCTTCCCAGAAAACGCGATGCCCTCCCCGATCCGCGACGCGCTCGGTGCCGGCCTGATTATCGATCCAAGCCGATAGCCGGCCCCGCTTCCATTCCGCAATGCTGTCGGTGAACAGCCGCCAGAGGCGAATCGAGGTTTCCTCCTGATCGGGCCCGTAGAAGAGTGTCTCCTTGATAGTCAATTCGGACGTCGCCTTGTGCGAAACGAACGCCCCATACGCCGGCTCGCCATTCGATTGGGAAAGGTGGAAATATTCGTTGATGACGTAAACGCCGGCCGTGGTCGCGTCCGTGAGCGGGTAGCTCGCGTTTCCGCCGAACATGAGATACGGGCTGTAGTCCGCGATCCAGCTCCGCGTGTAGTTGAAGTTGTCCTTCGCGTAGAGCGACTCCTCTCCGATGATGCTGTTGAAAAGGCCGCCTTGGAGCGTCAGTCCTCGGCCCACAGGCGCGAGATAGGAGATGTTGGCTTGCCCGAAATGCCGCAACGCGTCGCCGCTTTGGATGTTGGGCGAGGTGGCGGAATAGCCGAAGTCGCGCGAGTCTTTTCCCGTCTGCACGGAGAGTTGGAAGCCCAGGCGCGAATCCACCACGGCGTCCTTATGCGCGTAGGCCATGGCCATGTTTAGCACCGGCTCATCGAGCTTAGCCGTCGTGCTGCGGCTGCGGAAGACATGATTGTCCGGGTGGTTGAGATCGGCCTCGTAGGCGCCGTCAAGCTCGGCGCCGAAGCGCCAGTCAGCGGCGGCGCTCATAGACGTTGCCGAGAGCGCGAAAGCGGCGCTGAGCGCGCAGCGCCAGGCACAGGCAAACGAACCCGTAGAGCAGGGCCAGACCACCAATCGCTTCGACGATTCGCGTGAGCATCTCATTTCATCCTGTCGAGCGCCAGGTTCAGCTCGAGCACGTTGACGCGGGGCTCGCCGAATATCCCGAGCCAGCGCGTCTCGATATGCGCCGCGATCAAGGCGCGAACGCGCCTCACGGCCATGCCGCGCTTGCTTGCGACCCGCGCCGCCTCATAGAAGGCGGCAGCGGGGCTGATGTGGGGATCGAGGCCGCTGCCGGAGGATGTCACCAGATCCACGGGGATCAGGTCCTTGTTGCCCGGATCAGCAGCGCGAAGAGCGTCGATGCGCGCCTGCGCAGCCTTGAGCAGCACGGGATTGAGCGGACCGTAATTCGAGCCCGAAGACGCAGCGGCGTTGTAAGCGGGATTGGTCGCCGACAGACGGCCCCAGAAGTACCTCGGGTCATCGAAGGGCTGTCCGATGAGTTCGGAGCCGAGAATCTTGCCGGAGCGCTCGATCAGGCTGCCGTTGGCGCTGCGGTAGAAAGCCAACTGAGCCACGCCCGTGATCGCCAAGGGATAGAGGAGGCCGGTCAGGATCGTCATCACGGCCAGCATCAGCAAAGCCGTCTTGAGCTCCCGGATCATGCTTTCACCAGGCGCAGGGCCGCGAGCAGCATGTCGATCAGCTTGATCCCGATGAATGGGGCGATGACGCCGCCGACGCCGTAGATCAGGATATGATCGCGCAATAGCAGGCTTGCCGGAACGGCGCGGTATTTGACGCCCCGCAAGGACAGCGGAATCAGCAGGATGATGATGACGGCGTTGAAGATGACGGCCGACAGGATCGCGCTCTCGGGAGTGGCCAGGCCCATGATGTTGAGCACCTTGAGCGCCGGATACGTCCCCGCGAAAGCGGCGGGAATGATGGCGAAGTATTTCGACACGTCGTTGGCGACTGAAAAGGTGGTCAGCGCCCCGCGGGTCATTAGCAGCTGCTTTCCGATCTCGACGATTTCGAGCAGTTTTGTCGGATTCGAGTCGAGATCCACCATGTTCCCGGCTTCCTTGGCGGCCTGAGTGCCGAGGTTCATGGCCACAGCCACGTCGGCTTGGGCCAGAGCGGGCGCGTCATTGGTGCCGTCGCCGCACATGGCGACAAGCCGTCCTTCGGCCTGCACATCGCGGATCAGCTTGAGCTTCGCCTCAGGAGTCGCCTGCGCCAGGAAATCGTCTACGCCTGCCTCGGCCGCGATGGCCGCCGCGGTCATGGGGTTGTCGCCCGTGATCATCACGGTCTTGATGCCCATGCCGCGGAGCTTGACGAAGCGCTCCCGGATGCCGCCTTTGACGATGTCTTTGAGGTTGACGACGCCTAGCGCGTTCTGCCGGTCGGCGACGACGAGCGGGGTGCCGCCTGCCGTGGCGATCCTTTCCGAGGCGGCCCTAACCGAGAGCGGCAAAGCGCCGCCGCGGCTCTTGACGTACGCCTCTACGGAGTCGACGGCGCCCTTGCGAATCTGGCGTCCGTCCTGAAGATCGACCCCGCTCATGCGCGTGTGCGCGCTAAACGGAATAAAGGTCGCGCCGAGCTCGTGGATGTGGCGCTCGCGGATGCCGTATTTCTGCTTGGCGAGGACGACGATGCTTCGGCCCTCGGGCGTTTCGTCCGAAAGCGATGACATCTGCGCCGCGTCGGCTAAGCTCTCGGGCGCGACACCATCGGCCGGGACGAACTCGACGGCCTGTCGGCTGCCCAAGGTGATGGTGCCCGTCTTGTCCAGCAGCAGCACGTCCACGTCCCCGGCGGCCTCGACCGCTCGTCCCGACATGGCGATCACGTTCGCCTGGATCATCCTGTCCATGCCGGCGATGCCGATGGCTGGAAGGAGGCCTCCGATCGTGGTCGGGATGAGGCAGACAAGCAAGGCGATCAGGGCCGTGACCGTGACCGGGGCTCCAGCGCCGGAGGCGGCCACGCTGTAGATCGAGAACGGCAACAGCGTGACGGTGGCGAGCAGGAAGATGATGGTCAGGCCCGCCAGCAGGATGCCCAAAGCGATTTCATTGGGGGTCTTCTGCCGTTGGGCGCCCTCGACCATGGCGATCATGTGGTCGAGGAAGGTTTCTCCCGGATCGACCGAGACCCGAACAAGAATCCAGTCCGAGAGCACGGTCGTGCCGCCGGTGACGGCGCTGCGGTCGCCGCCGCTCTCGCGGATGACGGGCGCGCTCTCGCCCGTGATGGCGGCCTCGTTGACGGACGCCGCCCCCTCGATCACCTCGCCGTCCATAGGGATCACGTCTCCCGCTTCGATCAGGACGACATCTCCCTTGCTCAGAGTGCTCGCCGAAACGAGGACAGGAGGCTTGCCGCGCTTGCCCTCCGGGAGCTTCTTGGCCGGAGTGTCCTGACGCGCCTGGCGCAAAGTGTCGGCCTGCGCCTTGCCGCGGCCCTCGGCCAGCGCTTCCGCGAAGTTTGCGAAGAGCACCGTGAACCACAGCCAAACGGCGATATGGACGATGAAACCGGCGGGGGCTTCGCCGCGGCCGATGAGGGCCTGGACGGCGAGGCCGGTCGTCAGCACGCTGCCCACCTCGACCACGAACATGACGGGGTTCTTGATCTGGTGGCGCGGATCGAGCTTCTTGAACGACTGCGCGATGGCGGGCCTGAGGATCGCCAGATCGAACAGAGAGCGGGTCTTCGAGCGCTTTCTCATCGGGCGGCCAGCATCAAGTGCTCGACTACGGGCCCGAGAGCCAACGCGGGAAAAAACGTCAGCGCGCCGACAAGCAGGATAACGGCAATCAGGAAGAAGACAAAAAGGGGTGTATGCGTCGGCAGCGTTCCGCCGCTGGCCGGGACGAGTTTCTTGCGCGCCAAGGAGCCGGCCATCGCGAGCACGGGGATGGCGATCCAATACCGCGCGAAGAACATCGTGACGCCGAGGGATGTGTTGTAGAAGAACGTGTTGGCAGAAAGCCCGGCGAAAGCGCTGCCGTTGTTGTTGCCGGCGGAGGCGAAAGCGTAGAGGATCTCGCTGAAGCCGTGCGGCCCGGGATTGGCGGGTCCAGTACGTCCCGCCGCCGTGACGACGGCCAGCGCGGTGCCCAGCAGCACGAGAGCGGCCGGAACCAGGATGCCGATGGAAGCCATCTTCATCTCGTAGGCCTCCACTTTCTTGCCCAGGTATTCTGGAGTTCTGCCGACCATGAGGCCGGCAAGAAAGACCGCGACGACGACGAACAAGATCATCCCGTAGAGGCCGGAGCCCACGCCGCCGTACACGATCTCGCCGAGCAGGATCATCACGAGCGGCACGAACCCGCCCAGCGGGGTGAAGGAATCGTGCATCGAGTTGACAGAACCGTTGGAGGCGGCCGTCGTCGCCGTGGCCCAGATCGCGGAGTCGACGACGCCGAAGCGTGCTTCCTTGCCTTCCATGTTGCCGCCCGGCTGCAGCTCCGTGGCGGCTTGATTCACGCCCAACTTGGCCAATGCCGGGTTGCCCTTCTGCTCCATGACGACACAGAGGGCCAGCAGGCTCGCGAAGATGATCGTCATCGCCCCAAACAGCGCCCAGCCTTGGCGCGCGTCTCCGGTCATCCGGCCGAAGGTGCAGCAAAGAGCGGCGCCGATGAGGTTGATCGCGAGCATCTCGAGAAAGTTCGAGAGCGGGGTCGGATTCTCGAAGGGATGGGAGGAGTTGACGTTGAAGAAACCACCGCCGTTGGTGCCGAGTTGCTTAATCGCCACCTGCGAGGCGGCTGGGCCGAGCGCGATGGTTTGCTCGTTGACGATGCCGCCCTTGGAATCCTTGGCGGGCTGGAGCAGAGTTGCTTGGGCGCTGGGCCGGAACGTCTGGACCACGCCCTGCGAGACCAGGAACAGCGCCAGCACGGCTGATAGCGGAAGAAGGATGTAGAGCGTCGTGCGGGTTAGATCGACCCAGAAGTTGCCGATCGTCTCGGCCTGCTTGCGCGCGAAGCCGCGGATAAGAGCCACGAGGATGGCCATACCGGTGGCGGCCGAGACGAAGTTCTGCACCGTGAGGCCGAGCATCTGCGTGAGATAGCTCATTGTCGTCTCGCCGCCATAGCCCTGCCAGTTCGTGTTCGACGCAAAGCTCACGGCCGTGTTGAAGGCGGAGTCGGGTGAAACGGCGCCAAGCCGCATTGGATTGAGCGGGAGATGAAGCTGAAGGCGCTGCAGCAAATAGACGACGAGCAATCCGACGCCGTTGAAGGCCAACATGGCATAGGAGTAGCGCTGCCATGTCATTTCCTCCCCAGCCTTGACGCCGCAAAGGCGATAGACCACCCGTTCCAAAGGTCCAATGAGGCGCTCAAGACCCGGAGCGTGCCCCTCGTAGACCCGCGCCATATACTCCCCCAATGGCTTTGCCAATGCGGTCAGCGCGCCGATGTAAAGGAGACAGCGCAAGATGCCGTTTGAGGTCATCAGAAGAGCTCGGGTTTGAGCAGCGCCACGAGCAGATAGCCCAACAGCAGCAGACTGACGACGCCTCCGATATCATAGATGAGATTCATGATCTTAGAGCCTCTCGAATAGCCACACCAGCGCCGCCGAACCAGCCAGCAACAGGAGCGTCAGTCCGACAAAGAAAATATCCATGTTAAAAGGATGACAGAACTTTTCGTAAACAAGCCATTATCAGCACATTAACAGGCCGTAAAGTGCCGCTAGATCGGTAGATCGGCGACGAGCTGAAGCAACTCGCCTGCCGAGGATGCCCTCATCAGGCCTCTGAGCAACTTCTTATCCGAAGCTATGCGGCTCAGTGCCGCCAGAGCTTTAAGGTGCGACGTCGGGTTTGCCTCGGGAACGGCCAGCAAAAAAAACAGGCCGACCGGTTTCCCGTCCGCCGCGTTGAACTCGATTGGAGCCGCCGTCCGCCCGATCGACAAACGCGGCGAGGTTAGGCGCGGGGAACGGGCGTGAGGTATCGCGATGCCATTTCCAAGACCGGTCGAACCGATCGCCTCGCGCGCCAAGATCGCGGCCTTCAACTGGTCGCGGTCGGCCGTGGTCGGCAGGTTTAGAGCTTCCACCAGGGCGGAGATCGCCGCCTCGCGGCTTGCGGCCGGAAGAGGGACGAGAATAGAAGACGGCGCGAGGATGTCGGAGAAGACCATCGATCAAGATTAACCGACGATATAGTATATGCTCCATTATTGGGGCGTTAAGATGTCGTTAATATGGATGTTACGAGGATGGTCGTCTTGGGTTTTTCATCGCGACAGCGGACAGAGGCTCTTGCTATAATCACTACCAACTTGGTTGCGATATGATCGATCTGATTTGTGCCAAATTTGTGCCAAGTCGGCGTGAAAACGCATGTCAACCCATGCTAACCGGCGCAAACGAGTGCAAGGCATTTCTCGACGGAGGAATGGCTAAACTAGTCTTTATCCTCGGAAGACGCGCAACTGCCTAAATTCCTTCGCAAGGAAGAGGTCAGGGGTTCGATCCCCCTCACGTCCACCAATTTAGATCGAACCCCTGACCGATCTTAAGGAAGGGCCGCCGCCTGCTGTTGGGATGGCCCAACGCGCAAGGCCCGCGGAGAATGGCTTTTTGATTATGACCTCTGTCATGGTGTCGTTGGCGGAATGATTATAAGGGCCTAACGCTATTTTGACAACCCCTCACGCATATGGGTCTTCTGGCTAGGCAGACATGGGCCCATCTTCCCTTGTGGCGGCGTTCAATTGGGAATTAAGCTGTCTTCAGAGACAGGCGAGGTCGACTCGCGCGCAAGGACCAGGAGAGCAATCAATGAAAAATAGCAATTATGTTTTGGCGCTTCCATTTTTCTACGCGCTGCTCATTTCTTGTCCCCCTCTGGCCCGCTGCGCGGACCTGGATCCGCTCGTGGCGGCCGGGAAAAAGGCGCGGGAGTTGAATATAGCGGTGAAAGTAAAGTCGCTTGATGCGCATGAACAGAAGGAAACCGAGAAAATCAAGGCGACGCTGACAGGGACCGGAAGCGCATCCGGATATGGCGTTCTATATATGGGCCCGGTCATGGCGGGAAAGCAGGCGGATATCCGGGGGACCATTTCAATATCGCAACGCGTGTCCTTGAGCGGCGATGGCGTTTCCGGCTCCGTTGTCCTAGAAAATAAAAACTTTTTCGTGTGGGGCACAACGTATCGCATGCCTTCGGGGGAATGGCGGGGAACGATCGCCGGGGATGATGAGCTTTCCGGCGTCGCCGATATCTCGGGGGCGACTGAGTCCAGCGTCCCCGTATCGGTGCAAGTCCACATGGCCGGCGACACTCTGGGACAGCAGGCTTGGATTTCCGGCGATTTTACGGTCTCCGTCGAAGTCGAGGTCGAGCGAGAAGCCGGCAAGCCCGCCACGCCGCCGCATGACGGCGCGCAACCCGATCCTCCCGCGCCCAAGCGGCTGTATTGCGTGCTTCGCATCGAGCAGGAAGCGAAATGCGTTTATCAATGCGAGAACTCGGACTATAAGGTGCTCGATAAGCTTGCGGGGGAAAGCTGCAAGAAGGAGCTGTACTTCGAATCCGCCCCTTAAGTTGGGACGCGAGTCAGGGCCGGCTGAAGGCGGAGTCGAGGACGGCGCGGATGGATTTCTCCCGCGCCTCGATGCTCTCGCAGAGGCGAAACTGCACTCGGGCGCGGCGCAGGTTGTGCTCTCCGGAGGAGACGCGGAAGTAGCGGTTTCCGGCCAGGTGGTCCTCGAAGAAGCGCAGCCCGAGCTCGAAGGCGAGCAGGCGGATGGAGGCGTAGAGGTAGCGCCGGTCGCCGGGGGTCAAAAAGTCCCGGGCCCGGGCGATGTAGCCCTTGGCGAAGGCCTCGCAGAGCTCGGTGTCGAAGCGCACCTGGGAGAGGTCCTCGGTCTCCTCTCCCGCCGGATTGCCGATGGAGCGCAGGGCGTCGCCGAAATCGTAGTGGATCAAGCCCGGCTTGACGGTGTCCAAGTCGATGATGCTGGTCCCCTTGCCGGTCAGATCGTCGATGAGGATGTTGGAGACCTTAGGATCGCCGTGGATCAAGCGCAGCGCCAATTCCCCCCGCTCGAGGGCGGACTCCAGCACGCCGGCGATGGGGCGGCGCGCCTCGATGAAGGCCCCCAGCCTGCGCGACTCCGATGAGGCGCGCAGCCTCGAGGCGCCCGCCGCGCCGGCGGCGGTGCGGTCGTAGCGGCGCAGGTATTCCGGGGTCCGGTGAAAGCCGGGCAGGGTGTCGCGCAGCTTGCGCGGGGAGAGGTCGCTGACCAAGTGGTGGAACTGGCCCAGCACGCTGCCCGCCTCCAGGGCGTGCTCGGCGCCCTGGGCGCGCTCGTGGGAGGCCGCGGAGGCGATCAGGGTCAGGGCGCGCCAGTAGCCGCCGGCGGCGTCCCTGTAGTAATCCCGCCCGTTCTTGCAGGGGATCACGCGCGGCAACTGCCAGATGCGGTCGGAGCCGGCGGCCTCCCGCTCGATGCGCTTGTGGACGTGCTCGGTCAGCACCCGCAGGTTGGCCATGATCCAGCGCGGGCGCTGGAAGACGCGGGTGTTGATGCGCTGGATGATGGCGCGATGCTCCGAGAAGGCGGTCCGAAAGACGGCGAGGTAGGTGTCATTGACGTTGCCTTGCCCGGTGGGCGCGATCATCACCAGGCGGCCGGGCACCTCGAAGCGGGCGGCGACCTCCTCGAGGCTGGGGGCCGCCATCGCTAGGCCGGCGGCGTCTCGAGCTTGATGCGCAGCTCGCGCAACTGCTTGGGATCGACCGGGCTCGGGGCCTCGCTTAAAGGGTCGGCGCCTTTCTGCGTCTTCGGAAAGGCGATGACCTCGCGGATGGAGTCCTCGCCGCAGAGGATGGCCAGGAGGCGGTCCAAGCCCAGGGCGATGCCTCCGTGCGGCGGAGCGCCGTACTCCAAGGCGCGCAGCAGCAGCCCGAACTGGCGCTCCTGCTGCTCGGCGGAAAATCCCATCAAGGAGAGGATCTTGCGCTGGACTTGGGCGCGATGGTTGCGGATGGAGCCGGAGGCCAGCTCCACGCCGTTGAGGACCAGGTCGTATTGGTGGGAGGCCACATGCCCCGGGTCGCTGTCGAGCTTTCCCAGCTCCGAGTCCAGCGGGGCCGTGAAGGGATTGTGGGTGAAGGTCCAGCGCTTCTCCTCGCTTTCCCATTCCAGCAGCGGAAAGTGGACGACCCAGTGCAGGCTCCAGGGCCGGCTGGGAGCGGGCTTGAGCTTTGCGATCAGCTCCTTGCGCAGGGCTCCCAGGACGAGCGAGGCCTCCTGCGCCGGCCCGGCGGCGAAAAGGATGCAGTCTCCCGGCTTGGCGTCCAAGCGCCGCGTCGTCTCGGCCACCTCCGCCGCGTCCAGGAACTTGAGGATGGGCGACTCAGCGCCCGCCTCCTTGACGCGCAGCCAGGCCAGCCCCTTGGCGCCGCAGGACTTGGCCAGCTCGGCGAGGCGGTCCAGCTCCGAGCGCGAGAGGGCCGCGGAGACCTTGAGCGCGCGCACGGCGCCCCCGCCGCTGGCGGCCTCGCCGAAGACCTTGAAGCGGCTTTTGGCGAATACGGAGGTCAGCTCGACGATCTCAAGGCCGTAGCGCAGGTCCGGCTTGTCCGAGCCGTAGCGCGCCAGGCAGTCCTCGTATTCCAGCCTCGGGAAGGGCGTTTCCAGAGTGACCCCCATGGTCTGCCGGAAGACCTCGGCCAAGAAGCGCTCGACGACGCCGTGGACGTCCCCCTCCTCGACGAAGGACATCTCCAGGTCGACCTGGGTGTGCTCCGGCTGGCGGTCGGCGCGCAGGTCCTCGTCGCGGAAGGCGCGGGCCAGCTGGAAGTAGCGCTCGACGCCGGAGACCATCAGGATCTGCTTGAAGATCTGCGGCGACTGAGGCAGGGCGTAGAAGCTGCCGGGGCTGAGCCTTGAGGGCACCAGGAAGTCCCGCGCGCCCTCGGGGGTGGCCTTGGTGAGGATGGGCGTCTCGATCTCTAGAAAGCCCTCCTCGTCGAGCCGGCGGCGCACGATCTGCGAGACTCGGTGGCGCAGGGCGAGGTTGCGCTGCATGCGCGCGCGGCGCAGATCGAGGAAGCGGTAGCGCAGGCGCGTCTCCTCCGAGGCCGAGAAGCCCTCGTCGAGCTCGAAGGGCAGCGGCTTGCTGGGATTAAGCACCTGCAGGCGCTCGACTTGGACCTCGATCTCGCCGGTGGCGAGCTTCGGGTTCTTAAGCCCCTCCGGCCTGAGCTCGACGCGCCCAAGAATCGAGACGACGTATTCGCTTCCCAGCCCGGCGGCCGTCGCGAAGGCCTCGGCTTCCTGCGGGCGGACGACGACCTGGACCAAGCCGGAGCGGTCGCGCAGGTCGAAGAAGTAGAGCCCCCCGTGGTCGCGGCGCGAATGCACCCAGCCGGCCAGGCGGACCTGGCGGCCGGCGTCGGAAACCGAGAGCGAGCCCGCGGCGTGGGAGCGCAGGGCGGTCGGCAGCTCTTTCATTTAGAACGCGGTCAGGGCCCGCAGCTTGTCCGGGCCCTTAAATTTTGCACGACGCTATGGTAGCTTTTCGCCGGCACGCTTGGCTATGTGCTATAAGAAAGGATGGAGTTCTGGCTGCCCTACCTGCTGATCGCTGTGATCCTCGTGGGAGAGGCCTGCTGCCGCGGCAGCCAGCGGCCCGACGCCAGCCGCCGCGACAGCGGCTCCATCTGGGTCTTCATTCTCGTTCTCGCCCTGGCCTACGAGGCCGCCTTCATCCTGAGCCGGCGCCCCCCTCATCTGGGCGTCTGGGCCGCTTGGCTGGGCGCCGCGCTGACCTTGTCCGGGATGGCGTTACGAGTCTGGGCGGTCAAGGTCCTCGGCGTCTACTTCACCCGGAGCGTCCAGGTCTCCTCGGCCCAGAAGGTGGTCGAGGCCGGCCCCTACCGCTTGATCCGCCATCCCTCCTATACCGGCGGCATCGCAGCCCAGCTCGGCGTGGGCCTGGCCTTGCGCAGCGTCCTCTCCCTGTCCCTGCTGGCCCTGGGAGCCCTGCTGGCCTACGGCTACCGCATCCACGTCGAGGAAGCGGCGCTGGGCGAGGCCCTGGGCCAGCCCTACCGCGACTACATGCGGCGGACCTGGCGTCTGGTGCCGTTTCTGTTTTAGCGGCCGCCCGCGAAGAGCTGCTCGCGCGGGACGATCATGTTCCGGCCCCAGCAGGGGTTCCTCTGTGGAAACGAGAAGAATCGACGGAGCGCTCCTTCTCCTTTCTCAAGGCCGCGGGACGTCAAGTCGCCGAAACGAAACCCGGAATAAAACCAATCGGGACCCAGCATCTGCGTGCTCATCAGCAGCGAGTCCTCCGTGGCGATTGTCGAAAAAGATCGCAGCAGCTGGAGCATGCCATTTCCCCCCATGTATCCGTAGGGAATGTTGCTGAGATCGAGCACGCCGAGGGGCACGTTGGTTTTCTTGAGCGCTTGCGCCAGCGCAGCCACGGCCTTCCTATCTTCCAGGTCGAGTTCGACGCTGCGAATCCGCTGCCGCTTAGCCAGCCGCTGCAGGCGCGAGAACAGTGGCGGTACCTTTAAGTAATTCGAGCCCGCGAACATGGTTTCACTATAAAAGCTGAGAGGATTTGCTTCTTGGATCTCGCGCCATTCTAGATAGTTAGATCGAGATGCCAGGACTTCGCGAGTTTCGGCGGGCAAGCTCTCTCCCCGAGACTGTAGCAGGCTATTCCACTCATTCCATGAGGCATTCAGCCGCAATTGCTTATATTCTTCCAGCGTTTCCGCCAGCTGAAACAGGGCGCCGTTGGTCCTGTTGTAGCGGACGATCGTGGGGTTTCTGTCGATGAAAATGACATGAGTCGTGCGCGGAGCAAGCGCTGCCCCGATCCAGACGCGCTCGCTGCCGACTCCGGCGTAGAGACCTGCGGGAGCTTTCTGCAGTAGCGGCAAGGCTCTTTCTGGATTCAGCTCGTTGGGATGCACGGACCCCCAGTTCAAAGAGGACGACGAAAGCGGTCGGATCAGTTCGGCGAGGAAGGGCTGGTTTGGAACGGCGCGCGGCTTCTCGAAGGTCCCGGCGCCGGCCGAGAGGGCAAGCCAGAAGAGCAGGCGGAAGGCCATGTCAGAGTGTAGCGATGGCGGGCAGCGGAGAGAAGGGGCCTTCGGCCCGCCTCGGCATGGGCCCTTAGGCTAGCCCAGGGGCCAGGACTTCAAGCGCTCGATCATCGGCCGGTCGCTGACGTCGATGTGCAGCGGGGTCAGCGAGATCCGCCCCTTCGAGACGGCCGCGACGTCGGTGCCGGGCTCGAAGACGCTGGACACGGAGCTGCCGGCCAGCCAGTAATAGTCGCCGCCGCGAGGGTCGCGGCGCAGGGTGACCTCCTTGCTGTAGAGCCGGCGGCCCAGCCGCGTGACGGCCACCGGCGGCTTGGAGGAGCCGGAGAGCGCCGGCACGTTGGCCGACAGGAGGATGCCTTCGGGCAGGCCGCGCGAGAGAATGAGGCGGGCCGTGCGCGCGGCGAAGGCGGCCGCGGGCCTGTAGTCGAGGGATTCCGGGTCCTGCGAGAGGGCCAGGGCCGGCAGCCCCAAAAGCGTCGCCTCCCTGGCGGCGGCGACGGTCCCGGAGTAGACGATGTCCTCGCCCAGGTTGTAGCCGCGGTTGATCCCCGAGACGACCAGGTCGGCGCGGCCGCCCATGAGCTCCAGCAGGCCCAGGCGCGCGCAGTCGGCGGGCTTGCCGTTGAGGGTGAAAAAGCGGGGGCCGATGAGGTGGACGCGCAGGGGCTTGTGCAGAGTCAGGGAATGGCTGTCCGCCGAGCGCTCCTGCGCCGGGACGACCGCGGTCACCTCGCCCAAGCGGCGCAGTGCCGAGATCAGCGGGCGCAGGCCCGGGCCATGCTGGCCGTCGTCGTTGCAGACGAGGATGCGGGGCTTCCTTCTCATCGGGCCAGAGCCTCGACCGCGTCGGCCAGTTCCTGGGCGCAGCGCCGAGGAGGCGGCAGGCCCAGGCCGGCGTAGCCCTCGGACATGGCCGCCAGGCGCTCCGTTGTTCCGTTCGTCAGGATCTCAGAGAGCACCGGCTCCAGGCCCTCGTCTAAATCGCGCTCGAGCACGACGCGGCAGGCGCCGCAGCGCTCCAGGACGCGCGCGTTGGCCTCCTGGTGGTTGCCCGCGGCCGAGGGAAACGGCACCAGGATCGCGGGCAGGCGCTGGGCCGAGAGCTCGGCCAGGGTCGAGGCCCCGGAGCGGCAGAGGGCCAGGTCGCCCGCGGCGTAGGCCAGCTCCATGCGCTCCAAGAAGGGCAGAACCTTGGTCTTGACGGGAAGCTCGCGGTAGCGCCGCTCGACCTCGGCGCTCTCGCTGCGGCCGGCCAGGTGCAGGACTTGAAAGGAGCGCGGGCTGCGCCTGGCCAGGCGGCCCAGGACCGCCGGGGCGCCGGCGTTGAGGCCGCGCGCGCCCTGGCTGCCGCCGAAGACCAGCAGCGTCGCCAGATTCGGGGACAGGCCCAGCTCGCGGCGCGCCGAAGCGGCCGGAGCGCGGTCCCAAAGGGCCTGTCGGATCGGCGTGCCGGTGACCCGGCCCTTTCCATGCGCCGGGGGCAGGCCCCAGAACAGGGCGGCGCCCAGGCGGCGGGAGACCCGGTTGGCCAGGCCCAGCACCGCGTTGGACTCGTGGAGGGCGCGCGGCAGGCCGAGGCGGGCCGCGGCGGCCACGGCGGGAAAGGTCAGGTAGCCCCCCATTCCGACGACGACATCGGCGTCGAAGTCGGTTAGGACTCGGCGGGCAAGGCGGGTGGCGCGCCACAGCCCCGAGAAAAAGCGCGGCAGGGCCGTAGAGAGGCGGCGGGGCAGGCCTCGCAGCGGCAGCTCCACGGCGGCGATGCCCTCCCGCTCCAGGGCGGCGGCGGCTTCGTCCGCGCTGCGGATTAGAAACAGCGGCTGCCAGCCGCGCTCGCGCAGGGTCTGCGCCAGGGCCAGGCCGGGATAGAAGTGCCCTCCGGTGCCTCCGGCCGCCAGCACCACGCGCCGCGCCCGAGCCGCGGCCATCAGGCCTCCTCGCGCGCGCCGTGGCGGGAGATGTTGAGCAGCACCCCGATGCCGATCAGGGTGGCCAAGAGCGAGGAGCCGCCGAAGGAGATGAAGGGCAGCGGGATGCCCTTGGTGGGCAAGAGGCCGATGGCCATGCCGACGTTGAAGAAGGCCTGCAGGCAGATGGTGAAGGTGATGCCGGAGGCCAGCAGGGCGCCGAAAAGGTCCGGCGCCGAGCGGGCGATGCGCGAGCCGCGGACCAGGAGGACGGCGAAGAGAGCGAGCAGGGCCAGGGCGCCCAGCAGGCCCAACTCCTCGCAGATGATCGGGAAGATGAAGTCCGTGTGCGGCGTGGGCAGATAGAGCAGCTTGAGCCGCGAGGCCCCAAAGCCCCTGCCGAACCAGCCGCCCGAGCCCACGGCGAGGATCGATTGGGCCAGTTGGTAGCCGGGGCCGCGCATGCTCTTGAAGGGATGCAGGAAGCTGAAGAAGCGCGCCCTCCGGTAGGGAACGCGCAGGATCTCCCAGAGCACGGCCGGAGCGGCCGCGGCCAGCGCCAGCAGCAGATAGCGGAGCTTGGAGCCGGCGATATAGAGCAGGAGCAGCAGCACGGCGAACATGAGGCTCGGGGTGCCCAGGTCAGGCTCTTTTAAGACGAGCAGCAGGAGCGGGGCGACGACAGCCACCGGCACGGCCAGGCCGTGCCAGGGCGAGTCGAGCTTGCTGCGCTTGCGGTCTAGGTATGAGGCCAAAAAGAGCACCGAGGTCAGCTTCGCGAACTCCGCCGGCTGCAGGCCGAGGGGTCCCAGGCGGATCCAGCGGTGCACGCCCGCGATGGCGGGGCAGAGCAGGGCCGCCGCCAGGGCGACGCAGGTGGCGGCGAAGATCAGCCCCACGTGCGCGCGCAGCCGGCGGTAGTCGAACCGGGAGAAGAAGGCCAACGCCGAGAAGCCGACGAGCGCCCAGGCCAACTGCCGCTCGAAGAAATAGAACGGGCGGCCCAGGTTGCGCTCGGCCCAGATCGCGCTGGCGGAGTAGATCATCACGATCCCCCAGCAGGTCAGAGCGACGGTCAAGAGCAGCAGGGTGTAGTCCAGCGGCGGCCGGCCGCGCGCGCGCTTCATCGCCCTTGCCGGACCAGCTTCTTGAAGAGGCGCCCGCGCTCCTCGAAGTTCTTGAACTGGTCGAAGGAGGCGCAGGCGGGCGAGAGCAGCAGCAGATCGCCGGCGGCGCCGATCTTGAAGGCCGTCTCGACGGCGACGGAGAGCTCGCCGCAGGCGAAGACCGGCACCGCCCCGGCCAGGTCCTCCTCGATCTTTCGCGCAGCGCTGCCGATCGTCAAAACGCCCTTGACCGAGCGCTCCAGCTCCTGGCGCAGGGGCGTGTAAGGGCTGCCCTTGTGCAGGCCGCCCAGGATGAGGAGGATGTTCGGGGTTTGTCGCGGCGGCCGCAGCGCCTCCAGGGCCGCCAGGGTGGAGTCGACGTTGGTGGCTTTGGAATCGTTGACGCAGCGCAGGCCGCGGAAGACGCCGCAGTCCTCCAGGCGATGCTCCACGCCCTTGAAGGACTTGAAGGCGCGCTGGATCGCGGCCGGCTTGACGCCGCGGGACAGCGCCAGAAGCGCTGCCGCCATCGCGTTGGCGAGGTTGTGGCGGCCGGGCAGGGGCGGCGGGACGAGCCGCAGGGCGGGCTTGCCGTCCAGGCGTATGGCGATGCGGGGCCCCTCGATCCAGGCCTGGACCCGCGTTCCCGCCGCGCTTGCGAAAAAATATTTCCTCGCCGCCGTCTGCCTGGCCACGCGCAGGCAGAGCGGGTCGTCGGCGTTGAAGACGGCGCTCTCCTGCGGGCCCATCTCGGCAAAACAGCGCGCCTTGGCTTTCAGGTAGCGCTCCATGGAGCCGTGGTGCTCCAAATGATCGGCGGTGACGTTGAGTAGGGCCGCGGCCTGCGGTCGGAAGCTCGTGCTGTCCTCCAGTTGGTAGCTCGAGACTTCAGCGATCAGGACGTCGCGCGCTCCGGCTGCGGCCGCCCGCTCGCAAAAGGGCAGCCCCAGGTTGCCGCAGGGCCGCGAGCGCCGGCCCGCCGCCCTGAAGATCGCTGCGGTCAAAAGCGCCGTCGTCGTCTTGCCGTTGGTGCCGGTGACGGCCACCAGCTCGCGGCTGCGCGAGAAGGCCAGGCCGACCTCCATCTCAGAGAAGACCGGGACGCCGGCTTGGCGCAGGGCCGAGAGAATCGGCAGGGCGGGCGCAAGCCCCGGGGACTTGACCACGAAGGCGCAGCGCAGCAGGCGCTTGGAGTGGCCGCCGCCCTCGCGAAGGATTCGGCGCGGCAGGCCTTTGAGCCGCCGGGTAAGCTCGGCTTGCGGGGCGGAGTCGGAGACGAGGACGCGAAAGCCCTTGTCCAAGAGCAGGCGCGCGGCCGCCAGGCCGGAGGTCCCGCAGCCCAGCACGCCGGCCAGGGTTCCCTTCTTGTAGGCGGCCGGATCGAAGGCCATCAGCGGATCTTCAGGGAGGCCAGGGCGGTCAGCATCAGCACGATGCTGACGATCCAGAAGCGGACCGTCACCTTGGGCTCCGCCACCCCCGCCAACTCGAAATGATGGTGCAGGGGAGCCATCCGAAAAATCCGCTTGCCCGATCTCAACCGGTAGCTGCCGATCTGCAGGATGACGGAGAGCGTCTCCACGACGAAGACGCCGCCGGCGATGGGCAGCAGGAGCTCCTGCTTGACGCAGAGGGCCACCGTGGCGATGACTCCGCCCAAGAACAATGAGCCGGTGTCCCCCATGAAGATCTCGGCCGGATAGGCGTTGTACCAGAGAAAGCCGAGGCAAGAACCGACGAGGGCGGCCAGAAAGACGGTGATCTCACCGGCTCCCTCGACCGGGACGATGCGCAGGTAGGAGGCGAACTTGGCGTTGCCGGCCACGTAGGCGAAGACGCCGTAGGTGATCGCGGCGAAGATCACCGAGCCGGAGGCCAGGCCGTCCAAGCCGTCGGTGAGATTGACGGCGTTGGAGGAGCCGATGATCATCAGCGCGGCCAGGGCGTAATAGAGCGGCCCCAGGTTGAGAAATAATTCCTTGGAGTAGGGCACGTTGAGGCTGGTCGCGTAGGCGCCGTTGGGCGGGCGCAGCGCGAAATACAGCGCCACCGCCAGGCCCACGGCCATCTGCACCGTCAGCTTGGTTCGGGAGGAGATGCCCTTGGGATTGTTGAGGGCGAGCTTGGCGTAGTCGTCCCAGGCGCCGACGGCGGCGAGGACCAGGGTGACCGAGAGCAGCAGCCAGGTGAAGCGGTCGTCCCAGCGCATCCAGAGCAGGCTGCTTGAGACCAGGGCGAAGAACAGCAGGGCGCCTCCCATCGTCGGAGTGCCGTGCTTGCCCAGGTGGGTCCGCGGGCCCTCGCTGCGCTGCACCTGCCCGATCTTCTTGCGGCGCAGCTGGGCGATGAGGGCGGGCCCGGCCAAGAGGGAGAGGGCCAGCGCCGTCATCGCGGCCAGACCCGCTCGGAAGGTGATGTAGTAGAAGACGTTGAAGGCGCCGTAGAGGCCCTTGAGGCGGTGTAGGTAGAAGAGCATCAGAGCGCCTGCGCGACGTTTTCAAAGCGCATCGCGCGGGAGGCCTTGACGAAGACCGCGCGCTCCGGCCCCAGCTCCCCCTTGAGCTGGGCCAGCCACTCCTCCGGATTGAGGGCGTAGCGCACCGGAAAGCCCGGCTTGCCCCCGCAGAGGGCGTCGGCGGCCGCCTTCATCTCCGGACCGGCCAGAAAGACGCCGTCCACCGGAAGCTTGGCCAGCCAGCCTCCCAGCTCCGCGTGGAAGCGGCGCGATTCTCCGCCCAGTTCCTTCATGTCTCCCAGGACCAGCAATTTGCGCCGGCCGGAGTATTCGGCGCAGAAAGCCTCCAGGGCGGCGCGCATCGAGTCCGGATTGGCGTTGTAGGCGTCGAGGACGATGGCGCAGCCGCTGGGATGGCGCAGGGTCTCCAGGCGCATGGCCGACGGGGCGTACTCCTCAAGGCCGGCGCGGATGCTTTCCAGATCGATGCCCAGCGCCCAGGCGGCGGCCGCCGCCGCGGCGGCGTTGTAGCGGCTGAGGGCTCCGAAGGCGCGCAGCTTGACGGAGAGCTTGTGGCGGTCGACGATGAGGCTGCCTTCCTCCTCGAAACTCACCCGAGCGCGCGCGCTCAGGCCGAAGGTCACCGCCCGCGCCCCCAGCCGCGGCTCCAGACCGGCCAGCCAGGGATCGTCGGCGTTGATGACGGCCTTGCCGTCCTCGCCCAAGCTTTCGACGAGCTCCGATTTTGCCTTGAAGTTGGCCTCCATCGTGCCGTAGAACTCGAGGTGGTCGGCCCCGAGATTGGTGATGACGCCGATGGTGGGGCCGGCGACGGCGGCGATCTCGGCGATGTCGCCGGGGTGGGAGTCGGCCAGCTCGAAGACGCCGTAGCGGTGCTCCGAGAGCAGCTCCAGCACCGAGAGGGGCACGCCCAGTTGGTTGTTCCAGTTTCCGGGGCTGGCGCATGTGGCCCCCACGCGCCGGCAGATGCACTTGAGCATCTCCTTGGTCGTGGTCTTGCCGTTGGAGCCGGTGATGCCGACCACGGGAAGCTCGAAGCGCCGCCGATGGTGGGCGGCCAAGGCCTGCAGGGCCTTGAGGGTGCTGACGACCTCGACTAAATGGGCGGGGCGCCAGCCGCCGGAGGGCAGGCGGTCCTTCTCGACGACCCAGCCGGCGCAGCGGCGGGCCGGGGCGGCGCCGGCGCCCAGCAAGTCGTGGGCGTCGACGCGCGAGCCCTTCAGGGCCCAGAAGGCCTGCGCGGCCGACAGGGCCCTGGTGTCGATCGACACGGAGTCCACCGCGTCGTTGGCGTTGCCCAGCGCCAGCCGCCCGCCGGCGGCGCGCGCCAGCTCCCCCCACGTCATGCCGAGCTTCATCGTTTCCTTGGTCTCGCGGCTCTCAGGGCCGCTCGAGCCGCCTTGCGGTCGTCGAATTGGATCGCGCGATCCCGCAGGATCTGGACGCTCTCGTGGCCCTTGCCTGCGATGAGCACGATGTCGCCGGGAAGGGCCATGGAGACGGCCCGCTCGATCGCCTTTCCGCGATCCGGCTCGATCGTATAATTTTTCAGGCCGGCTGTCTTGAGGCCGGCCACGATGTCGGCCAAGATGCCCGCAGGGTCCTCCCGGCGCGGGTTGTCGCTGGTCAGCACGGCCAGGTCGCTGCCGCGGCAGGCGGCCACGCCCATCGGCCCCCGCTTGCCGCGGTCCCGCTCCCCCCCGCAGCCGAAGACCGTCAGGATGCGCCGGTGGGGCAGGCGGGCCAAATGGGCGAGGACGCAGCTCAGCGCGGCGTCCGTGTGGGCGTAGTCGACGAGAACGGCGAAATCCTGGCCCTCGCAGATCGGCTCCAAGCGGCCGGGCACGCGCGAGAGGGCGGCCAGGCCGGAGAGGACCGTTTCCGGGGCCAGCCCCAATCCCAGGGCGGCCGTCGCCGCGGCCAGGGCGTTGTAGACGTTGTGCTCCCCCGGCAGGCGGATCTCGGCTTTCAGGCGTCGGCCGTTCCAAAGCAGGTCGAAGGTCGAGCCGGCCAGCGTGGGGCGCAGCTCCTCCGCCCTCACGTCGTTGCCCGCTCCCAGCCCGAAGAAGAGCGGGCGCAGGGGCCTGGCGGCGCGCCGCAGGGCCTCGTGGCGCGGATCGTCGCCGTTGACGGCGGCGACCTTCCCGGGCTTGCGGTTTGCGGGGCTGGCCAGCAGCTCGAAGAGGCGCGCCTTGGCCGAGAGGTAGTCCTCCGTGGTCTTGTGGAAATCCAGATGGTCGCGGGAGAGGTTGGTGAAGACCGCGGCGTCGAAGTCGATCTCTTCCACCCTCTTGAGGGCCAGGGCGTGGGAGGAGATCTCCAGGCAGGCATGCGTGGCGCCGCCGTCGCGAAAGGCCGCCAGCAGCCTTTGCAGCTCCAGCGAGAGCGGGGTCGTGTTGGGAGCCGGAGAAATCTTTTGGCCGCTCAGGCGGTAGTCGACGGTGCCGATCACTCCCGGAGAAGCTTTGGCGGCGCAGAGGATGGACTCCAGCAGGTAGGTCGTGGTCGTTTTTCCGTTTGTGCCGGTCACCCCGACGACCGTCATCGCCCCGGAGGGATGGCCGAAAAAGCGGTCGGCCATGCGGCCCATCGCCGCCGTGACGTCCGGCGCGCTCAGCCAACGGGCCGGCAGGAGGGCGGGAGGCGGCGGGGCCTTGAGCTCGCTGACGATGGCGGCGGCCCCCCGCGCGCAAGCCTCCTTGACGTGCCGGTTGCCGTCGGTCCTGGAGCCCGGCAGCGCGAAGAAGAGCTCTCCGGGGCGGATCAGCCGCGAGTCGTGGCGCAGGCCCGAAATCTCGACGTCGCCGTCCTCTTTCGACGGATTGATTCCCGCCGCGACGGCCAGCTCGCGCAGGCGCATCAGGGCGCGGCCGCGACGGTTTGGGGCTTGTCCGGAGCGATCCCGTCCAAGACCAGCAACTGTCGCGCGATGCGGGCGAAGACCGGGGCTGCGACCTCCGCTCCGTAGTAGGCGCCGCGCGGGTTCTCGAGCACCACGAGTATGGTCCAGCGGGGGCGGCTGGCCGGCAGGAAGCCCACGAAGGAGGCGTTGTACTGATGGGTCGAGTAGCGGTGGGTCTTGGGGTCGATGCGGCGGGCCGTGCCGGTCTTTCCGGCGATCCGATAGCCCGGGATGCCGGCGCTCTGTCCCGTCCCCTTATCGACCACTCCCTCCAGCATGAGGGAAAGCCGCCGCATCGTGTCGGCGGAGGCGACGCGGCGCAGCCGCGCCGGGGGCTCGCCGTCCTCGATGAGCTTCGGAGCGTAGAGGAGGCCGCCGTTGGCGATGGCGGAGTAGGCGTCCACCATCTGCAGCGCGGAGACAGCGACGCCGTAGCCGTAGGAGGAGGCGCCCAGGGCGACCCTTGTCAGTTGCGGCAGGCCCCGCAGCTCCCCCGCCGTCTCGCCGGGCAGGTCGACGCCGGTTTTGCCGCCGAAGCCGAAGGCGCGCGCGTAGCGGTAGAAGCGCTCCGGCCCCAGGCGCTCCCCGAGCTTCGCCGCGCCGATGTTCGAGGAATGCTGGAGGATGCCGGCCAGGGTCAGCGCGCCCTCTGGCTCGTGGTCGTGGATCGTCGTTCCCGGCGCTATGGACCAGGTCCCGTTCTCGCAGAAGATCGTCTGCTTCTCGTCGATGACCCCTTGGTCCAGGGCCGCCGCGGCGGCGACGATCTTGAAGGTGGAGCCCGGCTCGTAGACGTCCTGGACGGCGGGATTGTTCAGCGGCGAGATCGGATAGGAGGCCAGCGCCAGCAGCTCGCCGGTCAGGGGGTCCTGGATGGCGGCGACGCCGCGCGTGGCCTTGAAGCGCTTGCCGGCGTCGGCGAGGGCTTCCTCGGCGATGAATTGGAAGTTGCGGTCGATCGTCAGGGTCAGCGCTTGCGGCTCCGGGCTGTCCTTGACCAGGCTGCGGGCGACGATCTTGCCGGTGCCGTCGCGGATGAGCTTGTAGAGGCGGGGCCGGCCGGAGAGGCGGGAATTGAGGGAGAGCTCGATGCCGGAGATGCCGCGGCCGTCGGAGCCGACTCGCCCCAGGAGGGCGCGTCCCAGGTCTCCGTTGGGATAGAAGCGCCGCTGGCTCGACTCGATGCCTATGCCGGCGATCTTGGCACGCGCCAGGGCCTGCGATTGGGCGTAGTCGAGGTCGCGGCGCAATTCCGCCGTGCGCCGCCCTCCGCGCTCGTAGCGACGGACGATCTCCTCCGCGGGCAGGTTGAGCAGCCGAGCGAGCTTGCCAGCCAGGGGGCGGATGTCCCGAATCATGCGCTTGTCGGCGAAGGCGATCCAGACCGGCAGCGACTGCGCCAGGACGTTGCCGTTGCGGTCCAGGATGTCGGCGCGCGGCACGACCTCCACGGAGTCGCGCGAGAATTCATCGGAAGCCTTGAGCTCCAGGGACTTGTGCTCGAAGACCTGCAGGCGGGCCAGGCGGACGGTCAGGGGCAGCAGCGGCAGGAGGACGAGGGCGGACGACAAGAAAAGCCGGGAGCGGGTGCCCATGGCGGACCCGCCTCAGGTATCGAGAGCCAGCAGCTCGCGCCGAGCGCTGGAGATCCAGCGCAAGAACAAGGAACTCGCCGGGCGCGGCGCGGCCGGGCGGCCGAGGACGCGGATGACGTCGGGGCTGGCCGGCCGCATCCCCAAGCGGGTGCGGGCCCGCAGCGCCAATTGGGCGGGCGAGAGGCTGGTCTGCAGGGTCATTTGCACCGCGTCGAGGCGATCGCTCAAGGCCTGCACGCGGTGGCGCGCCGCCTCCACTTGATAGCCCAGGCGCGTGGCCTCTATGTGCTGCCAGGCCAGCGCCAGCACGCCCAGGCTCAGCAGGACGACGCGGAACGTCCTGCGCGAAGGACTCGCCATCGACTTGAGCAGCTCCTTGAGGCGCGTCGGCATCGCGCGCCAGTATATCATTAATTCGCCGCGGCCGCAGCCGGGGCGCGACGGCACGGGGACCGCCGGCCTTCTACCGCCGAGTATAGAGCCGGCGGCCCCCGTCAAAGCTCGACTAGCGCGTCTTCCTCCTCAAAAAAACCCTCTTCCAGACGTAGCAGGAGGGCATGAGGGGTCCCGCCGCCTCCAAGTCGACTCCCTCCCTCTTGTCGTTGAGAAACGCCGCGTTGGTGTCGATGCGGATGAATGACGTTCCTTGCGCTGGACCACGGCCTGGCCGGACATCGTTCTTCATCATTGTTTCTCCACCGCCCGCAGCTTGGCGCTGCGGGCCCTCGGGTTGCGCTCCAGTTCCTCGGGCGAGGGTTTCAGGGGCCCGCGGTCCTCCACGAAGCGGCAGCTTCCTTCGCGCGTCAGCGACGAAAAGAGGGTCTTGACGATGCGGTCTTCCAGGGAGTGGAAGCTGATCACGACCAGGCGTCCTCCGGGCCGCAGCAGCGGCACGATCGCCTCAAGGCCTTGAGAGAGATTCTCCAGCTCCGAGTTGACCGCGATGCGCAGCGCCTGGAAGGTGCGCGTGGCCTGGTGGGTCTTGCCGCGGGGCAGCAGGCCCTCGAGCAGCCGCGCCAGCTCCAGGGTCGTCTCGAATGGTTTTTGGGCGCGGCGCTCGGCGATGGCTCGCGCGATTCGGCGGGCCTGCGGCTCTTCCCCGTAATCCTTAAGCAGCAAGGCCAGCTGCTCCTCGGGCCAGCGATTGACGATGGTCGCGGCGGTCAGCGGGTTGTCCGGCGACAGGCGCATGTCGAGGGGGCCGTCCAGCCGCAGGCTGAAGCCCCGCTCCGCCGTCTCGAAATGCAACGAGCTTACGCCAAGATCGTAGAGGGCTCCCGACAGGGGAAGGAAGCCGCGGCCCTTAAGCTCGCGCGCGGCGTCCCGGAAATTCGCGCGCGCGGCCTCGAAGTTCGCGCGTCCGCGCAGCCTCTCCTCCGCCAGGCGCAGCGAGGCGGGATCGAGGTCCAAGCCGAGCAGCCTGCCCTCCGGGCGCAGGGCGTCGAGGATGGCTTGGGCGTGCCCGCCCAGGCCCAGGGTGGCGTCCAGATACAGGCCCTTGGGATCGCTGACCAGAAGCCGCGCCGCCTCCCTCAGCAGGACGGATTGATGCCGCGGCGGCTTCTCGCTCATGAGGGTTTCATCAGTGGCGGGCATCTAGATCTCTAGGCTCTTGCCGGCCAGGGCGTAGGCGGGCGCCACGTTGGCCTTGGTGTAGGCGCCCCAGCGCCGGCAGTCCCAGATCTCGGCGCGGGAGCCGGCGCCCTGCACCAGGACGGACGTCCTCAGGCCGGCGTGCTCCTTGAGATAGCCGGGGATCAGGATGCGGCCGGCGCGATCCGGCTCGACGTCGGTGGCCTCGGCGAAAAACTTGCGCTTGAAGGCCCGCTCCTGCCTCTTGTCCGGCAGGGAGAAGGCCCGCAGGTCGTTGTCGAGCAGGCGGTTCCACTGCGAGGGCAAAAACAGGTAGAGGCAGCCCTCCAGCCCGCTGGTCAAGTACAGCCGAGAGCCCTTCTCCCGCTCCAGGGCCTGCCTGAACTTGGGCGGGACGGAGAGGCGGTTTTTCTCGTCGAGGGAGTACTCGTAGCGTCCGATCAGCAGGGTCATTGTTCCCACTTAATAGCACTATCGCAACACTCTCTCCCACTTATTCCCACCAATGTGGAGCGAGTATAGAGGAAAGACCTTCTTTTGTCAAGGCCCGAGGGCGGCTTGCGGCGAGAGGCGGGTCAGGGAGCTGCTCGTCAGGTCGTAGCGCCAGGCGTACTCCAGCGCCTTGATCCGATTGTAGGGCATGCCGTAGGCGCGGTAGAGGGCCTGGGTCGTGCTCTTGCCCTCGCGCAGGTACTCTGAGAACTTGTAGAAGTCGTTCTTGGATTGAGCGCGGATGAGAAAGCGCACGACGCTGTAGGATTCGGCGTACCAGAGGCGGACCTTGTCGTCGGGGGAGTTCGCCGTCGAGGTGACCGACATCAGTTGCGGCAGCGTGAACCCCCCCCCGCGCTCCAGGATGTCGAGATTCTCGCGCAGCCACTCCGGCGTCGCCAGGCCGCGCTCGACCTGGACCAAGGTGGCCATCCCCTCGCTCAACCACAAGGGATCGTGCGTGCCGTGGAGAAAGAAACCGTCGTAGTAGACGTGGGTCAGCTCGTGGGCCAGGATGCCGGGCAGCTCGTCGCTCTCGTAAACGTAGACCTTGCGATCGCGCACGGAGGTCGCGCCTCCGGACCAGGCCGGGCGGCCGGTCACCCGCCTGTAGGTGTCCTGGTTCTTGAAAAGGAAAATCGTGACCCGCTGCTGGGAGGCCCAGGGCGAGAAGGCGGCCAGGTCCAGCATCAGGTTGCCGTGCAGGTTCTCCAGCAGCGCCACGAAGTCGCTCGAGACCGGGTCTTTCTCGGAATAGACGAGAAAGTGGCGGGTGACCGTCTTGACGAAACCGGGCGGGATGGGAGCCTGCTGGCGTTGCCAGGGCCGCTCGCGGCGCATCGGGGCGGGATGGCGCGGAGGGCGCCGCGGCGCGGCGATCGGCAGGGGCTTTATGAACTCCAGCGAGGAGGGCGGCGAGGCTGCCGGCCCCGTTTCCGGCGGGGCGGCGGGCGGAAGAACTTGCGGCGGCGCGGGAGGCCGGCCGCGGTAGGGATTGGCGACATAGGCCACTTGGGGGCGCTCCAGCTCCTCCTCTCCCAGAAATTGATAAACCATCACGCCCCAGAGCCCCAGGACCAAGAGCCAGATCAAGACGCGCAAGCGAAAGAGGGCGTCCATCAGGGGCGCTCCGAGCGGTATAAAAAGACGGCCAGGCAGCGTTGGCGCGTTTCTCCCGGCAAACGGTAGGCGACGTTCTCCAAAAAGGAGAATCCCGAGCGCCGCAGCGCCCGCGAGACGGCGGGTTGTGAAAGCTCCGGAGGCCGCGACTGGTAGGCGAGCAGCAGTCCTCCCGGCTTGAGCAGAGTGGCGGCGATGTCGAGGGCCCGCGGCAAGGCGGCCACGGCCCTCTCGACGACGGCGTCGAAGGCCGCGGAGGGCCCCAAACCGGCGCGGGCGCGCACGACTTTCAAGCCCTTGAGGCCGGAGCGCAGGGCCGCGACGTTGAGAAACTCGAACTTGCGCTGGAGCGACTCGATGAGAGTGACCTCCGCCTGCGGCCAGGCGAGCTTCAGGCCGAAGCCGATGAAGCCTCCGCCGGCGCCGAGGTCGGCCAGGCGAGGGGCGGGCGAGTCGGGCGAGGCCAGGGCCTTCTTGAGATAGGCGGCCGCGGGAAGGGCGTCGGCAAGATGCCGCAGGTAGACGGCGCGCGGCTGCGTCTCCGCGGTCAGGTTGACGACGGCGTTGCGCTCCAGGAGGAAGGCGACGTAGGCCCGGGCCTGCTCGAGGGCCTGCGCGGACAGGGGCGCTCCCAGCCGCAGCGCCGCTTGGGAGAACTCCTCGAGCTCCGTCATGGGCGGGCCGCGGCGCGCGCTCGGACGGCGACGATCTGCACGTCCGCCGGGGTGATTCCCGGCACGCGCAGGGCCTGGCCCAGCGTGCGCGGCCGCACTCGGGTCAGCTTCTGGCGCGCCTCGGCGCCCAATTCCGGCATGCGCGAATAGTCCAGGCTCTCCGAGATCTCGACCTCGTCCCAGCGGCGCATCTGCTCTGCGGCGCAGCGTTCCCGCGCCACGTAGCCGGCATAGGAGGCCTGGATCTCCCTCTGGCGCCTGGCCTTCTCAAGGGACCAGGGCCGCAGCTCCTCGTCAGGCCGGCGGCAATCGCCCTCCACGCAGTCCCGGTAGCGCCGGAAGGCTCCATAGAGCGCGTCGTCGACCAGTCCCAGGGCGCGGCCCGCCTCCATCAAGCGCAGGTCGGCGTTGTCGGCGCGCAGGCTCAGGCGGTACTCGGCGCGCGCGGTGAACAGTCGGTAGGGCTCGTCGACTCCCTTGACGACCAAGTCGTCGACGAGCACGCCGATGTAGGCCTGGTCGCGGCGCAGCAGGAAGGGCGGCAGCTCGCGCGCGCGCAGCGCCGCGTTGACCCCCGCGATGAAGCCTTGCGCCGCCGCCTCCTCGTAGCCGGTCGTTCCGTTGATCTGCCCCGCCAGGAACAAGCCCGGGACGTCCTTGACCTCCAAGCTGTGGCGCAGCTGCGTGGGCGGGCAGTAGTCGTACTCGATGGCGTAGCCGGGGCGCATGATTTGGGCGCGCTCCAGCCCCTCTATGGTGCGCAGCAATGAGAGCTGTACCTCCTCCGGCAGGCTGGTGGAGAGGCCGTTGGCGTAGACCTCCCGCGTGCGCCAGCCCTCCGGCTCCAGGAAGATCTGGTGGCGGGATTTCTGCGGGAACTTGACGACCTTGTCCTCCACCGAGGGGCAGTAGCGCGGTCCGATCGCCTGGATCGCGCCGGAGTACAGCGGGCAGCGGTGCAGGTTGTCGCGGATGACCGCGTGGGTGCGCTCGTTGGTGTAGGTGATGTGGCAGTCCAGCAGGGGATTGGCGATGGACTCGTTGGCGTGGGAGAAGGGACGGGGCGGACGCTCGCTGGGCTGAGGCTGGCAGCGCGAAAGATCGAGAGAGCGGGCGTGCAAGCGCGGAGGCGTGCCGGTCTTCATGCGGCCCACCCCGAGGCCCAGCTCGCGCAGGCTGGCCGTCAAGCCGCAGGCGGGCCCTTCCCCGGCGCGGCCGGCGCCGAAGCGGTGCTCCCCTAGATGGGCCAAGCCGTTGAGGAAGGTCCCCGTCGTCAAGACGACGCAGCCGGCCGAATAGCGCGTTGCGCGCCGCGAGACGACTCCGCGCAGGCGGCTGCCCTCGATCCAAAGCCCGGCCGCTTCATCCTGCTTGAGATCGAGCCCCTCCTGCTCCTCCAAGGCGCGCTTGCTCTCCAGGGCGTAGGCCCGCTTGTCGCACTGGGCGCGCGGCGAGCGCACCGCCTCTCCCTTGCCCTCGTTGAGGGTGCGAAAATGCAGGCCGGCGGCGTCGGCGCTTCGGCCCATCTGGCCCCCCAAGGCGTCCAGCTCGCGCACGACCTGCCCCTTGGCCACGCCTCCGATGGAGGGATTGCAGGACATCACTCCGATGGTGTCGAGATTCTGTGTCAGGAGCAGGGTCGAGCGGCCCATGCGCGCGCAGGCCAGGGCCGCCTCGATGCCGGCGTGCCCCCCGCCCACGACGACGATATCCCAGGCCTTCGGATGGATCATGAGTAGAGCAGGGCCTTGAGTATCTGGATGGGGACCAAGCCCAGCATGTAGAGGATGAAGGCGAAGGCGACCTGCATGAACATCGACAAGAGCACCGCCATGGCGCAGCGCGACAGGCGCAAGCCGGCCTGGCCGCTTGAGCGGCCCAAGGCGCGCAGCCCCAGGGTGCCGCAGGCCAGCATCCAGAGGCCGCCCGCGATCTGGCTGGCCTTAAACAGCGTCGCCCAGCCCGACGCCACCGCGGCGGTCATGGGCAAGAGCAGGGCCAGGCCGATGGCGTTGAGGGCCAGCATCAAGGATGTCGTCGAGCGCCGGAATTCCGGCTGGGCGCGCCGGGCCCAGAGGGCCAGCAGTCCCAGCCAGGCCGCAAAGAGCAGTCCGCAGGCGCCGCGGCCCAGATTCGAGTAGCGGTAGGCGAGCAGCAGGACGAACGGGGCGGCCGTGGCCGCCACCCCGCCCAAGAGCCGCCAAAAAAGCCTTCCCTCCTTGAGCCATTCAAACAAAGCCAGGAGGAAGGCGATCCAGGCCAGCTCCAGGGGCGGCTGCCAGGCCATCACCTTCAGCCAGAACCAGAAGCCCTGGGCCTGGCGCGGAAAGGCCGCCAGGCGGTCCGGAAAGTCGAATGGTTTCTTCGCGTAGAAGACGGCGGAGGCCAGCAGGAAGGCGGCGTAGATCCAGAGCGCAGGCCTCAGGCTGCCCGGCGCCGACGCGTCCTGCGCCGCCCGCTCCGGCGAGAAGAGGCAGCGCCGGAAATAGTCCCACGTTTCCGGCGTCGCGCGGGAGTTACGCGGCGAGCCGGGCGCGGTCTTGGTCATAGTAGCGTGTCCCCCAAAAGCAGAGAGTTCCGGCCAAGCCCAGGGCCAGCGAGCCCAGCAGCAGGGCGGGGCGCAGCCCCAGGCGGTCGGACCAGGCCCCGATGATCCAAGGGGAGGCGGCGTCCCCCAAGGCGTGGATGACCAGGATGTTGGCGGCGAAGGCCATCGAGTGCTGGCCGGCGGGGGTCACCTCGACGATGACGGCGTTGAGAGGCCCCATATTAAGGAAGAGAAAGAATTCCGCCGCCAGCAGGAGGGCCAGGGTGGCGGGAAGACTGGCGGCCTTCAGGGCCGCCATGGCCAGGGGCATGCCCGTCAACAGCCCGGCGCCGGAGACGATGAAATAGGAGCGGCTGCTCAGCGCCAGCCCCCGTTCGGCCAGCCAGCCTCCCGCCAGGCAGCCGCCGACCCCGGAGAGAACGGTGATCGCGCCGAAGCAGGTTCCCGCCGAGGCCACGCTCAGCCCCCACTGGCGCACGAGGAAGCTCGGCATCCAGACCGCGAAGCCGCCCAAGGCGAAGGTCATCGCGGCGCCGGCCAGGGTGACGATGGAGAAGCTCGGGATGCGAAAGAGCCGCGCGTAGGCGCCGGGAGGGACGATTTCGGACTTTTGGCGCCGCTGCCGAACCGGCTCCGGCAGGCGCGCGCACAGCCAGGCCAGGGCCAGGCCGGGCAGGCCGACCATAAGGAAGGCCGGACGCCAGCCGAAGCCCTGACCCACCGCCCCGCCCAGGATGTAGCCCAGCGCGCTGCCCACCGGGATCGCCATCGAGAAAAGCGCCAGGATCCAGGCGCGCCGCTCGGGCGGGAAGGGCTCGGCGACGAAGGCGGGAGAGATCGCGCCGTAGCAGGATTCTCCGATGCCGACGGAGGCCCGCGCGGACAAGAGCCCGCGATAGCCGCAGGCCAGTCCGGAGGCCGCCGTGGCCAGGCTCCAAAAGACCACCCCGGCCGTAATCCACAGGCGCCGCGAGCCGCGGTCGGCCCAGTAGGCGATCGGCATGGCCGCCACCATGTAGACGAGCATGAAGGCGGAGGCCAGGCGCCCCGCTTGCGAGTCGTTCAAGGACAGGCTGGCTTGGATGAGGGGCAGCAGCGAGTAGAGGATTTGGCGGTCGAGATAATTGAGGAGGTTGACGGCCAGCAGCACGGCCAGCGACCAGCGCGCCGCCCGCTCAGAGGACCTTATAGACGGCATCCCCAGTCCGCACTTGGTCGGCCACGGCGATCTCGACGGTCTCTCCGGCGGCGGCGCCGACCCCGCCGCGGCGGCGCAGCTTGAGGCGCTCGACGCGTTGGGTCAGGTCGGTTTGGCGCCCCTTGACGCGGATCGTCTCTCCTACGGCCAGCGGGGCCTCGAGGGGCAGGCGCATCATGCCGCGAAGGGGATCGTAGCCGCGCACCTTGCCCAGCAGGAGGGCCCCGACGATCTGCTGCTCGGGAGAGATCTCGGCTACCGGGGTCCTCTTGATCGGCTTGGCGGCCGGCTTGGGAATTTTTGATCGGTGGCTCATGCCTATTTGCCTACGCAGAAGCGGGAGAAGATGGCGTGCAGGGCATCCTCGCCGGCGTTCTCTCCTAGAATTAAGCCCAGGGCGCGGTCGGCTTCTCGCAGATGGCAGGCGGCGCGATCCTCCCAGCGCGCGCCGTGGTACTCGACCGCCGAGAGGGCTTCCTCGAGCTCGGAGGCGGCCTTTTGCAGGGCGGCGGCGTGGCGCGCGCTGGTGATCAGGACCGGCGGCGGCTGCGTGCCGACCAAAAGCCCGCCCAGGGTGCGCCGCAATTCCTCCAGGCCGTCTCCTCGAAGGGCCGAGACGGCGACCGGATTGGGCAGGCCTTCCTCCTCCCAGGCTCGCCCCAGATCGGACTTATTGAGGGCGCAGACCAGCGGGGCGCGCCGGCGCGCGAGGGCCTCGATGATGCCGTCGTGGATGCGGCGATCCTCGCCTTCGGGACGCCTGGCGGCGTCGATCACCAACACAGCCGCGTCGCAGTCGCCCAGCTCCGCGCGCGAGCGCCGCGCGCCTTCCCGCTCGGCGCCGTCGACGCCGCCCTCGCGCAGCCCGGCCGTGTCGATGAGAACGGCCGGCAGGCCCTGCAATTCGGAAGGCTCCTCGATGGTATCGCGCGTCGTGCCGGGGGTGGGCTGCACGATGGCGCGCTCGCGGCCGAGCAGGGCGTTGAGGAGGCTGGACTTGCCGGCGTTGGGCCTGCCCAGCAGGGCGATGCGCGCGCCTTCGGCGGCCAGGCGCCCCTGTGAGAAGCTGTCGGCCAGACGCAAGAGCGGCTGCCTGGCTTGGCGCAGGGCGGCGCAGGCTTGCTCGGCCGTCAGGCTGGGGATGTCCTCCTCCGGGTGGTCCAGGCAGGCCTCGACCCGGACGAGCAATTCGAAGATGGGGCGTCGGCAGTCGCGGATGGCTTGCGACAGCCCGCCGGAGAGCTGCCGCAGGGCCGCGCGGTGGGCCGCCTCGCTCCTGGAGCGGATCAGGGAGCAGACGGCCTCCGCCTGCGCCAAGTCGAGCTTGCCCGCGAGAAAGGCGCGCTGCGTGAACTCGCCGGGCCGCGCCAGGCGGGCCCGCACCAGGGCGCGGGCCAAGGCGCGGGAGAGGATGTAGGGCGAGCCGTGCAGGCTTAGCTCGACTAAATCCTCGCCGATCGGGCTGGACTCCGCGGGATAGAAGACGGCCACGCCCTCGTCGATCGTGCCTTTCTCGTCGGAGACCGACACGCGGCAGGCCTGCCGCGGCGAAAGCTCTCGCTCACCGATCATGGACGCGATGACTTGTCGCGCGCCGGGCCCGCCCAGGCGGATCATCCCCAGAGCGCCCTCTCCCGGCGGGGTGGCGATGGCGGCGATGGTGTCCATGCCTCAGCGCTTGCGCGGCCTCACGACGACCTTGCGCCAGGCGCCCTCTCCTTCCGAGGCGGTTTCGATTTCCTGCCGGCCGGCGAGGCTGCGGTGGATCAGGCGGCGAGCCGAGGCGTCCATGGGAGGCAGGCGCACGGGACGGCCCGTGGCCTTGGCCTGCCGCGCCGCACCTTCGGCCTGGGCGAGGATTTCCCCCTCGCGCCGTTCCCGGTAGCCCAGAGCGTCGACTTGAACGGCGAAAGCGCCGCTGGAACGGCGCGCGGCCATGAGGGTGACGAGCAATTGCAGAGCCTCCAAGCCCCGCGCCTCATCGCCAACGAGCAGCCCGGCGTCGGCGCCCTCCAGGCGGCAGCGCACGCGCTGCTGGATCGGATCCCATGCGGCGCTGGGTTTATCCAGCGACAGTCCGGAGAGCTCGATGATCTCCTGTAGGAGTTGGGAGGCCAGGGCGCAGGCGGAGGCCGCCGCCGCCGCCCCCAGCTCCTTTTCGGCCAGCCGCACCCGCGCCGGCTTGGCTCCCAGGCCGAGAAAGCCCGCGCTGCCCTCGGAAAGAACCTCGACCTCGACTTGATCCCGCTGCAGCCCGCTGCGGCGCAGCGCGGCCTCCACGGCTTGCGCCACGCTGTCGCCTTCCTGCTCGATCGGTTGCATGCTTGCCTCCTAGGACGCCGCCGGCGCCTGTTTCGCGAAGCGGTCGTACAGGGCCAGTTGCGCCAGCGTGGAGATCAGGCTGTTGGTCATCCAGTAGAGCACCAGGCCGGACGGAAAGCGCAGAAACATCACGGTGAAGATGATCGGCATGAAGAGCATGATCTGCTTCTGGGTCGGGTCGGTTCCCATCGCCGGATTGAGCTTGTTCTGCGCGAACATCAGCGCTCCCATGAGCAGCGGCAGCACGTAATAGGGATCCTTGGCGGAGAGATCGTGGATCCACCAGATCCAGGCCTGCCCGTGCAGCTCCCAGGCGTTGCGCAGCGCGTCGTAGAGGGCGAAGAAGACCGGCATCTGCACCAGCATGGGCAGACAGCCGCCCAGCGGATTGGCGCCGTTCTTCTTATAGAGCTCCATCATCTCCGAGTTGAGGCGCTGGGGCTCCTTGGCGTAGCGCTGCTGCAAGCGCGCGATCTGCGGCTGCAGGCGCTTCATCGCCGAGGTGGCCTTCAGGCTCTGGTAGGTCAGCGGGAACATGATGAGCTGGATGGCCACGGTCAAGAGGATGATCGACCAGCCCCAGTTGCCGGTGGCGCGCTGGGTCTTGGCGAGCACGAAGAGCACCGCGCGGCCGAGTTGGGCGAAAAATCCGAAATCGATGGAGCGCTCCAGGCCCGAATTGTAGCGGGACAGCCAGGTGTTGCCCTTGGCGCCGATGTAGAAGGGCACCTCCCAGACGCGGCTAGAGCGCGCGGCGAGCTCCACGCTGGGGGCCGTCAGGGAAAGTCCGTGGCCCGGCAGAGAGGAAGACTTCTCGAAATCTCCCGGCTTCGGCAGGACGGCTGAAAGGAAGTAACGGTTGTCGACTCCTAGCCAGCGATAGTCGGTGGAATGATCGCCCGGCTTCTTGAAGACCTCGATCTTGCCGTTGAGCCCGTTATCTCCCTTGAGCAAGGCCAGGGTGCGGGTGATTTTTTCGTTGTCCTTGCGCTCGCTCTCGATGGTGCCCAGCCCCGGCCCCAGCGACAGCGTCCATTCGCCCGTCCGCAGCGGCCGGCCGGTCCGATTTTCGATGGTCAGGCGCAAGCGGGGCAGGGCGGGCTTCTCGGCCGTGCCGCCGCCGGGAAGAAATTCCTTGACGATGCGCAGGCCGCCCTCCCGCGCCTCGAAGGCCAGCGCCGGACCGCTCAGGCGCTTGAAGGACAGGTTCGGGAAGGTCGCCAGCAGCCCGGGCCTGGGATTGTCGACGAGCTGTATGGTGTCTTGCCGCTCCTTCAGGACCCAGGAGGAGATCGCGGCTCCATGGGAGCGGATCTGGACGGCGGTTTTCCCCAGGCGAGCCAAGGTGATGGCGTCGCGGGAAAGAGGGATGTCGGTTGATGGGGCGCTTGGCGGCGGAAGCGGCGCGGAGGCGGACTGCGGCGAAGGCGTCGGCGCGGCCGCGGGCATCGGCGCGGCGGCCGGCGCTTGCGCGGCGGCCGAGGGTCTGGGCGGCTCAAGACGTTTTTCGACGAACCCGAACCAGCCGGCGTAAACGAGGATCGACAAGGTGACGGCTAGGAAGAGATTTTTATCCATGGCGATAGCGATGCTCCGGGATGGGGTCGACGCCCCCGGGGTTGAAGGGATGGCAGCGCAAGAGGCGCTTGGCCGCCAGCCACGATCCAAGCAGGGCGCCGAAGCGCTCCACGCTCTGGACGGCGTAGTCGCCGCAGCTTGGATGGAAACGGCAGGCCGGACGCATCAATGGGCGCGCCAGCGCGCGATAGGCCTTGAGGGCGGACAGCAGCGCGGCCTTCATTGCTTGAGCAGCCCCGCCTTGCGGCAGGCATTAAGCAGGTCGCGCTCCGCCTCGTCGCGATCGCTCCAGCGGCAGCCCGGCCGCAGGCAGAGCACGAGATCGCTGCCCACGCGCAGGCGATCTCGGTTGTGGCGGAAGGCCTCGCGGGCCAGGCGCTTGAGGCGGTTGCGCAGCACGGCCTTGCCGAGCTTGGCGCTGACGGAGAGGCCGAGACGGGGCGGCAAGGGCCTCCCGCGCGCGCAGGCCCAGAGGATCATCCCGCGGCCCGCCGTCCTGCGGCCCTCTCCGAAGACCCGCTGGAAATCCCGGCGCGAGGACAGGCGAGCCTCTCGGCCAAGACCGAGCGAGGAGAGACCTGGCACCCCGCTAGGCCTTGATCAGGGCGTGGCGGCCCTTGCGGCGGCGGCGCCTGAGCACGCCGCGCCCGCCGGTCGTGGACATGCGGGCTCGAAAACCGATCTTCCTGTTTCTCTTGCGCTTGTGGGGACGATAAGTGGGTAGCATAGGCGGGGATTATATCAAAGAGCTTCGGGTCGGGAAAATGTGTAAAATCGGCGAATGCCAGAACCAGCGAAGATTTCCGTATTGTTGAAGGAAGGGCGTCGCTTCAAGCCGCTTCCGGAATTTTCCAGGCGCGCGCATGTCAACAGCCGAGCGGCGCTGGAGCGCCTGCGTCGCCAAGCCGCCCGCGATCCGGAGGGCTTCTGGGCCGCGCAAGCACGGAGCTTGGAGTGGATCAAGCCCTGGCGCAAGACTCTCGATTGGCGGCCGCCGCGCGCGCGCTGGTTTCTGGGAGGCAGGCTGAACGTCTCGGCCAACTGCCTGGACCGGCACTTGGCCGGGCCGCTGCGGCAAAAGGCCGCCCTGATCTGGGAGGGCGAGCCGGGGGAGGTGCGCACCTTCACCTACCAGCAGCTCCACGGCGAGGTCTGCCGTTTCGCCAACGTGCTCAAGTCTCTGGGCGTGCGCCGCGGCGATCGGGTCGCCATCTACATGCCGATGATCCCGGAGGCCGCGGTGGCCATGCTGGCCTGCGCCAGGATCGGCGCGCCCCACAGCGTGGTCTTCGCCGGCTTCTCCGCGGAGGCCCTGCGCGACCGCATCAACGACGCCGCCGCCAAGCTCGTCGTCACGGCCGACGGCGGCTGGCGCCGCGGCAACGTCGTGCGCCTCAAGGACGCCGTCGACGCCGCCGTCGCCCAGGCTCCGACGATCGAGCATGTCGTCGTCGTCAAGCGCGCCGGCTGCGAGGTGGCCTGGCAGCCGGGACGCGACGTCTGGTGGCAGGAGGCGATGGCCGTCGCCTCCGCGGCTTGCCCGGCTTCCCCGCTCGACTCCGAGCATCCCCTCTTCATCCTCTACACCTCCGGCAGCACCGGCAAGCCGAAGGGTGTCCTGCACACGCAAGCGGGCTACCTTCTGCAGGCCCGATTGACCATGGAGTGGGTCTTCGACCTCAAGCCGGAGGATTTGTTCTGGTGCACCGCCGACGTCGGCTGGGTCACCGGCCACAGCTACGTCGTCTACGGCCCCTTGGCCGCCGGCGCGACGATCCTGATGTACGAGGGCGCCCCGCTGCATCCGGGCCCGGACCGCTTCTGGTCGATGATCGAGCGCCACAAGGTCACCATTTTCTACACCGCCCCCACCGCGATCCGCGCCTTCATGCGCCTGGGCCCGGAGCCCGCGCGGCGCCACGACCTCTCTTGCCTGCGCCTGCTGGGCACGGTGGGAGAGCCGATCAATCCTGAGGCTTGGCTGTGGTATCACAAGGTCATCGGCAACGGCCGCTGCCCGATCGTCGACACCTGGTGGCAGACCGAGACCGGGGCGATCATGATCGCCCCCGTGCCGGGGGCCACGCCGACCAAGCCCGGCTCGGCGACGCTGCCGCTGCCCGGCATAGAGGCCGACGTCGTCGATCGCGACGGACGTCCGGTGCCGGCCGGAACGGGAGGCTTCTTGGTCGTCAAGAGGCCGTGGCCGTCGATGCTGCGCGGCATCTACGGCGATCCCTCGCGCTACGCGGCGCAGTACTTCAGCCAGGTCTCCTCTCCCGGGTCCTGCGCGCGCGGCGAGCGCCGCACGCCCTATTATTTCACCGGCGACGGGGCGCGGCGGGATGAGGACGGCTATTTCTGGATGCTGGGCCGCATCGACGACGTCCTCAACGTCGCCGGCCACCGGCTCTCGACGATGGAGATAGAGTCCGCCTTGGTCAGCCATCCCTCCGTGGCCGAGGCGGCCGTCGTGGGGCGGCCGGACGAGGTCCTGGGGCAGGCGGTGACGGCCTTCGTGACCCCGCGCGTCGGCGTCCAGGCCTGCGAGAACTTGAAGGACGATCTGCGCCAGCACGTGGCGCGCGCCATCGGCGCCATCGCCAAGCCCGCCGACATCCGCTTCACCGAGGCCCTCCCCAAGACGCGCTCCGGCAAGATCATGAGGCGCCTGCTGCGCGAGCTGGCCGCGGGAGGCAGCGTGCGCGGCGACGTGACGACTCTGGAGGATCTCTCGGTGCTGGCCCGGCTGCAATCCGACGAGGAGTAGCATGCCCGTCCTGGCGCACCAGGCCGCCTTGTCCATGGCTCTGGGCGCCTTCCTCTATTGGTTGTTGGGCTCCGGCGCGGATGCCGCGCCGCGTTCCCCGGCGCGCCGCGCCGCCGGCGCCGTCCTGTTGTTGCTGCTGGCTTGGCAGACCGTCGGCTGCTGCTGGTTGCCGTCCGTGGGATCAGAGGAGCTGGCGCCGGCGCTTTCCTTGGCCGCGATCGAGCGGGGCGCGGGGCTGTGCGCGCTGCTGGGCGCGGCGGCGTATCTTTCTCGCCGCGCCAGCCTGGCGCCGGAAGGCCTGTTGACGGGCCTGCTGTTCGCGCTTCTGGGCGTTCAAGCCGCCGCCTGGGCGCGCGTCTTCCAGGTCTGGCGGCTGCTGGGCTCATTTTCCGGGACCTTCTTCGGCGCCCTGGAGCCGGCGGCCTTGGCCGCCAGCTGCGCCCTTCTGGCGCTGATCCTGCGGCACGAGGATTCCCGCCCCCACCGCTGGCGCTTGGCGGCGCTGGCGCTGCTGCTCTGGGCGGCGCCGGCGCAGCTGGAGCTTTGGCGCTTGAGTTCCCGCTACGGCCTGGCGCGGCGCTCCTTGGCCGAGGACGCCGGGCTTAAGAGCGCCGACGGGGCGGAGCGGATCAGCCTGGCCTGGCTTTATCCCGACCCGGGCAAGGCCCGCTTCGAGACGCGGCGCGCGGTGGTCCTGGGCGTCAACGTCTCGCCGGAGAACCTGGCGGCCTTGCATGCCTACCTCGTCAAGCGGGGCTTCCAGGGAGTCTTCGCGCGGCAGGCCGTCGCGGTCCTGCGCCGCGGCTGGCTGTTCTGGTGGCAGCCAGACCGGGCGCTGCTCGCGGCCATGCTGCAAAGTCCGGGGCGCTTGGCCCCGGACTATCTAGGCGCCCTGGACTTGCTGCGCTCCGGCCGCATGGACCGTGCGCGCTACGGCGAGCTCCTGCGGCTTTCCCTGATGGCCCAGCCGCGCAAGGAAGGCTTCGAGCAGGTCGACACCTCCCAGTTGATCTTCCAAGGCTTCGCCTCCGCCTTCGCCCGCTTCGGCGACCAGGCCTCGGCGCGCCCCTGGCTGCTGCGCGTCGACAACCTCTGGCCGATCTACGTGAACAAGGTCGAGGTCAGCCCCGTGGAGAGCGTCCACGACTGCCGCGTCGACGGCAGCCTGCTCGTGGACGGCAGCCCCAGCCCCACGGTCAAGGTCGGACTCTTCTATGTCGCCGGCAGCACGGCAGAGGCCTCGGCGGGCTGGCTGAGCCAAAGCGTCTTCCCGGACCGCGAGGGCCGCTTCTCCTTCGGAGCGCTGGCCCCCGGCGACTACTATCTGGGCCTAATGGGCCTGCCCTCGCAGCTGCGCGGCCAGGTCCTCGGCTCTCCGGGCATGATCGAGCTCACCGCAGAGTCGCCCGAGGCGCGGCTAAAGCCCATCCGAGTCGAGCGCTCGCGCTAGACCAGCCGCGAGAGAAAGTCGCGCAGGGATTCCAGGACCTCCGGCGCGATGGCGTGGCCGCCCTCGAAGCGCAGGAGGCGGCCCTTAAGGCCCGCGCCGCGCAGCAGGGCCTCGAGCTTGAGGGCGCCCGGAAAGCCCAAGATCGGGTCGACGCTGCCGTGGCTTTGGAAGAAGGGCAGGCCGCGGCGCGCAGGCGCCAGGCGGCGCCAGGCGGCGGCGTTGATCAGGTTGCCGGACAGGAGCACGAGGCCTCTGGGATTCTCCGGCGCGCGCAGAGCAAGCTCCGCGGCCAGCATGGCTCCCTGCGAGAAACCGCCGAGGATCAAATCTCCCCAGCCGGCGCCCAGCGCCTGGAGAAACTCGCCGGCCGTGGCGGCCGCCCGCTCCAAGTCCCCGGCGCCGGAGTCCGACCAGTCCAGCGGAGTTCCCGCGCGCTGGGCGCGCTCGATGGCGGCGGCGTCGATGGGAAACCAGGCGCGGCCGCCCCACTCCAGGCTCAGCGGAGCGTCCGGAAACAGCCAGCGGGCCGGCCGCGGCAAGGCCAGGGCTTGGGCCAGCCCGGCCAAGTCGGCGCCGTCGGCGCCGTAGCCGTGGAAGAGAACGATCGTCGCGGCTTGTCCTGGCGCAGGCAGCTCCAGGGCGGAGAGGCCGGCGAGCTGGCGGCGTCGAAGCGGCATCGCGATAATCTATAATTTTCGCGATGAGGGCGGAGGGGCCGCGGTGATCGTCAACGCTTGGGGCGTGGTGCTCTCGCGCCGCGATCACGGCGAGGCGGATCGCCTCTGCACGATCTACACCGAAAACTTGGGCAAGCTTCTGGTGCGATTCTCCGGCGTCAACAAGCCGGGCCGCAAGCTCAAGGCCCTCTCGGAGCCCTTGAGCTGGGGCGAGTACCGCCTCTACCTGGGCTGGAAGAGCGACATCGGCAAGGCGATCGGCGGGCAATTGATCGGCAGCTTTCCCTCCATTCGCGCGGACCTGGAGCGCACGGTGGCGGCCTTGGGTTGCCTGGAGCTTTTGCAGTCCCTGACCGCGGATCGCGATCCCAATCCGCAAAAATACTCCTTGCTTTGCGAGACGCTGCTGGCCCTGGAGGGCGGCGGCGGTCAGGGAACGGTCCTGGCCTACGGGTTGCGCCTGCTCGATTTGGCGGGCCTGGGCTTGCCGGAGAACGGCTCGCAGGAGGACCTGGCGCTGAGGCGGCGCTTGCGCTTGCTGCCGCTGGGCGGGCTTTCCGAACTGCCCTTGGAGCGGCTGGCGGCCTGGCGGCTCGGGGAGGCGCTGCACCAGCATGCCGAGGCTCAGGCAGGGCGCGCGCTCAAGTGCCGGCTGTTTTCCGAGAGCCTGCGCGCGTCGGTCGAGGGGTTGGCCCGATGAAAACCTTCCAGAATCTCTTGCTCGAGTTGCAGCGCTTTTGGGCGAAAAACGGCTGCCTGCTCGTTCAGCCCTACGATCTCGAGAAGGGGGCCGGCACCTTCAATCCGGCCACCTTCTTCGGCGCGCTGGGCCCGCGGCCGACCGCGGTCGCCTATCCGGAGCCCTGCCGCCGGCCCGCCGACGGGCGCTACGGCGAGAATCCCAACCGCCTGGGCAAGTATTTCCAGTTCCAGGTGCTGCTCAAGCCGGCTCCGGCCCGGGTGACCGAGCTCTACCTGGAATCCTTGAAGGCCGTCGGCCTTGATCCCAAGCGCCATGACTTGCGCTGGGTGGAGGACGACTGGGAGTCGCCGACCCTGGGGGCTTCCGGCGTGGGCTGGGAAATCTGGCTGGACGGCATGGAGATCACGCAGTTCACCTACTTCCAGCAGATGGGCTCCCTGCCTCTCGATCCCATCAGCGTCGAGATCACCTACGGCCTGGAGCGCATCGCGATGTACCTGCAGAAGAAGGACAACGTCTTCGAGCTGGCCTACGGCGACGCCGTCAGCTACGGGGAGCTTCACCGCGAGCAGGAGCGCCAGTTCTCGCGCTACAACTTCGAGCAGGCCGACGTGGCCCTGCTCTCGCGCCATTTCGACGAGTACGAGGCCGACGGCGAGAGGCTGGTGGCCGCGCGGCTGCCCCTGCCCGCCTACGATTGCGTGCTGCGCGTCTCCCATCTCTTCAACACCCTGGAGGCGCGCGGCGCCATCTCGGTGACCGAGCGCGCCCAGTACATCGCGCGCGTGCGCGCCCTGGCCAAGAAGGTCATCCGTCTCTACCTGGAACTGCAGGCCGCGCCGGCCGCAGCCTAGTTTCGTCGCTAGTGGCCTGCGCCCAGCGCCTTTTGCTGGCTTTGTCCCTGGCTCTGCCCGCCGCCGGTATTTCCCATCGGCTGGCCGTCCTCGGTGCCCACCGTGTAGCCGGACTGGCTTTCCTGATTGACCTGCTGCTGGGTCGCCGAGGAGTTGGGATCGACGTTTTTGGCCTTGTCGCAGTTCTGCTGCTGCGGGTTGTTGAGAGCCTGGTCGACGCACTGCTGCAGGGCTTGGCTGGTGTCGCTCTGGCCGTACTGCTGCTCGATCTGGCTGGCCATCTGCTTGGCCTGGCTGGCCAGTTGGCCCGCCATCATCATCATCATTGCGCCCATGCCGATGATCAGGGAGCCGATGCCGACCAGTACCGCCCCATAGACTGCGCCCCAAACCGTCGTCATCATCCAGGCGCCAATTCCGACCAGTATCGCGCCGGCGATCAGCAGCATCATCCCGGTCGATTTCATCTGGGCCGCCTTCTGTGCCATTTGATGGATGGCGTCGAGCGCCTGCTGGTAGGGAGTGGCGTTGACGCCGCTGCCGGTGGGGGCCGTCACGTCGGTGGCGCTGCCGCTGCCCAAGGTTCCGGGATCGATTGTTCCCCCTCCGCCGCCGCCGGCTCCGCTGGTGCCGCCGCCGGAGGTGGAGCCCCCGGTCCCGGCTCCGCCGTCGGTCGTGCCGCCGCCGCCGATGGCGCCGGAATCGAAGGCGTTGGAGGCCAGGGTGCTGGCGGCGTCCGTCGTCGTCGTTTTCGACTTGCCCGCCGCGGTGGAGAGGGTGCGAGCCGCCTTCAGTTGGCCTATGGCCCGCTGGGCTCCCAGCCTGGCCAGATGGCCGCCCGAGAGGCTGCGGACCACGCCCGGGCGCTTCATCGCGGCGGATTTTCCATGCTTGTCCAGCAGGTCGGCCAGGCGGCCGCGATCGATGCCTCCGACGGCGCCGAACTTCGGCGCTCCGGCCGAGCTGAAGATGTTCTTGTTCCCGAAATCGCCGCCTAGACTGGTGCTCAGATGGGCCATGCTGAGATCATGGGCCAAGCGATCCCTCCTCCAGGCGTCATCGCCGGGGTTGGAGGCTTCCGACGGCGTCGTCGGCGCGGCCGTTTGCGCGGGCGCAGCGGCCTTCGCGGTTTGGGCTGCCTGTTGCTGCGGGGCTCGAACGGCGGCTGACTGGCCGTAGCCGAGGTGTCCCTCCAGATATTGCAGGCCGGAACGACCGGGCCCGCGCAGGCGCGGGCCTATGTCGGGAACGCCCAACGAGGAGGCCAAGCCTGAAGAAGCGCTGCCGGAGGCGCGCCCGAAGAGTGCACGGTAGGCCAGGAGGGCCGCGCCGCTCAGCACGACGGCCGCCAGCGCTCCGGCCGCCAGCTTGCCGACCGCCGTCGACAATAGTCGACCCATGAGACCGGAGGCCATGGAGCGGCCGGCCTGCGCCTCGAGAATGCCGGCGGCCTCGGCGCCGGAGCCGGAGGCGCCCAGACCCTCGGCGGCCAGGCCCTCCCCGGCCAGTTCCCCGGCGCCCCCGCCGGCTTCCCCCAGTCCGCCGGCGGCTTCCCCAAGCCCGCCGCCGGCCTCGGCGGCCTGCTTGCCCGCTTGTCCCCAACTCCAGGCAAGCCCCCCCTTCTTGCGCTCCTTCTCCTTCTTTTTCAGGTTCGGAAGCTCGGGCTGCTCCATGCCGGCAGTATAGCCCCCGTCCGCTTTTCTTTCAACATAAAAACCGGTAAAATGCCCCGCCCATGACGCAGGATTTCTTGCTGGAGGTCGGCACCGAGCCCTTGCCCGCGCGCTTCGTTCCCGCGGGGCTGGAGCAATTGCGGCAAGGCCTGGCCGAGGCCTTGCGGCGCGGCGGCCTGCCCGTGGAGCCTGAGCAGGCCGTATGCTTTGGAACGCCCCTGCGCCTGGCCCTCCTGCTCAGGGGCCTGCCCGCGCGCTCGCAGGACAGGGTCGAACGCGTCAAGGGGCCTCCCGCGCGGCTCTTTAAGGACGCCTCGGGGGCGCTGACGCCGCAAGCGGCGGGATTCGCCAACAAGCAGGGGGTTCCGCCGGAGGCTTTGATCGTCGAGGAAGGCTTCTTGCGGGCGCAAGTCGTCATTCCCGGCCGTCCGACCTCCGCTTTGCTGGCGCAGGCCGTGCCGGAAGCCTTGCGCGGCATCGAGTTCCCAAAGTCGATGGAGTGGGAGGCCAGCCGCTTCCGGTTCGGCCGGCCCATCCGCTCCCTGCTCGCCTTGCTGGGGGCTAAGGTCGTGCCCATAGAGCTGGCCGGTCTTCGCGCGGGGCGCAGGATTTGGGGCTTGCCGGTCTCCCTGAAGGGACCGGCCGGCTATCTGGGCGCGCTGCGCCGGCGCCGCGTCCTGGGTGATATAAAGGAAAGGCGGGAGGTCTTGCTCAAGCGCCTGAGCGGGGCGGAGCGCGAGGCCGGCGGGGCGCTCGACTTGGACGACTCCCTCCTAGAGGAAACGGTGTTCATGACAGAGCAGCCGACGCCCGTGGTCGGGGCGTTTCCCGATGATTTTTTGCAATTGCCCGCCCCCCTGCTGGCCTTGGTGCTCAAAAAACAGCTCAAATTCTTCCCGGTCCGGGAGCGCTCCGGACGGCTTTTGCCGCGCTTCGTCGGCGTGCGCGACGGCGGGCAGGAGGGCCAGGAGCTGGTGCGGGAGGGCTATCAACGGGTTCTCGCCGCGCGCGGCAACGACGCCGTCTTCTTTTTCCGGCGGGACCTGGCTTCGAGCTTGGAGGCCAAGCGTCCCGCTCTGGAGCGAGTGACCTATCAACACGGCCTGGGCAGCATGGCCCAGCGCTCGCAGAGACTGGAGCGCCTGGCCGCGCGCTTGTGCGAGCTCGTCCGCATGGAGCACGGCGACGTCGACGAGGCTTGCGTCGGCGCCATAGCCAGGCTTTGCCTGGCCGATCTCGTCACCGAGGTCGTCAAGGAGTTCCCGGAGCTGCAGGGCATCATGGGCGGCGTCTACGCGCGGCGCGACGGCCTGGGCGAGAAGGTGGCGCTGGGGCTGGAGCAGTTCTACCTGCCGGCGGGCCCCAAGTCCCCGACGCCGGCCACCGTCGAAGCGGCCCTGGCCGGCCTGGCGGGACGCCTGGACGCCCTGGCCGGCCAGTTCGCCCTGGGCAACGTTCCCTCCGGCAGCGCCGATCCCTTCGCCTTGCGCCGCCAAGCCCTGGGGGCGTTGCGCATCGTTCTCGAGCGGCAGCTTCCCCTAGACCTCGGCGCCGCCTTGGATGAGGCCCTGGCCTTGCAGCCGGTGCGGCTCGAGCCGGAGCGCGCGCGCGAGGCGGCGGAGCGGTTGCGGGACTTCCTCCTGGGGCGGCTGCAGGCCTTCCTGGAAGAGAAGGGCTACCCCATCGACGAGATTCGCTCCGTGCGCGAGGGCTCCCTGGCCGATCTCAAGCGCGCCTGCCTGCGCCTGGCGACTCTGCACTCCCTGCGCCGAGAGCCGGACTTCGAGCCCTTGGCCGCAGCCTTCAAGCGCGCCTCCAACATCCTCAAGCAAGCTCGCTTCACGAGGGACGGGGCGCGGGAAACCGTCGATCGCGGCGCGCTGCGCGAGCCGGCCGAGCGCGAGCTCTGCGACGCCCTGGCCTTGGCCGAGGGCGCGCTCCAGGAGCGGCTGCGCCGCGACGATTATGAAGGGGGCCTGCGCGCGCTTTCGGCCCTGAAGCCACAACTTGACCGCTTCTTCGACTCCGTCATGGTGATGGTCGAGGACGAGGCACTGCGCCGCCAGCGCCTGCTGCTGCTCTCAAGGCTCTCCCGCCTCTTTCGCCTCGTCGCGGATTTGTCGGAGCTGCAGGCCTAGCAGGCTTTTCTTAGGCGCCTTAGCGCCAGCGGCCGCGGGCGATCGGCATGCGGCGGCCGACCCCGAAGGCCTTGGGCGAGACCTTGAGGCAGGGCGGGGCTTGGCGGCGCTTGTATTCGGCGCGATCGATGCGCTCGAGCAGTCCCGCCACCAGCTCCGGCGCAAGCTTGCGGCGGCGCGCGATGCTTCGCGGCTCGAGGCGGCGCTCGACGTAATCCTCGAGGACCGCGTCGACCGCGTCATAGGCGGGAAGGTCGTCCTGATCGGTTTGGCCGGGCTTGAGCTCGGCGGAGGGCGGCTTGTCGATCGAGGCTTGAGGGATAAGGGTCCGCTGGCGGTTGAGCCAGCGCGCCAACTCGTAGACGGAGCGCTTGGGCAGGTCGGCCAGGACGGCCAGGCCGCCGTTCATGTCGCCGTAGAGCGTGCAGTAGCCCACCGAGAGCTCCGACTTGTTTCCGGTGGACAGCAAGAGGGAGCCCTCCTTGTTGCTCAATGCCATCAGCAGCGTTCCGCGGATGCGCGACTGGAGATTTTGTTCGGCCAGGCCGCGGTCTCCACCCGCCGCGGCGAAGGCGGGAGCCAGGGCGTCTTGGAAGCGCTCCAGGATCGGGTCGATCGGGATTTTCAGAAGGCGGATGCCCAGGTTGCGGGCCAGGGCTTCGGCGTCGTCGACGCTGCCTTTGGAGGAGTAGGGCGAGGGCATCGAGACCCCGGTCACGCGCTCGGGGCCCAGGGCCCTCGCCGCCAGGGCCGCGACGACGGCGGAATCGATGCCGCCGCTGACGCCGACGAGGGCGCTCGAAAAGCCGCACTTGGAAAGATAGTCGCTGATGCCCAGGCAGAGAGCGTAGGCCAGCTCCTCGATTTCCTCGGGCGGGTCGATCGGGACGGGCTTGAGGGCGTCGGTGTCCACCAGCAGCAAGTCCTCGGCGAAGGCCGCGGCGGCCGCGCAGAGCCTGCCGCGGGCGTCGAAGGCGAGGCTGTTGCCGTCGAAAATCATCTCGTCGTTTCCGCCGACCAGGTTGCAGTAGAGGGTCGTCTTGCCCAGCCGCCGCGCATGCCCCCCGAAGAGCTCGCGCCTTTTTTTCGGCTTGCCGCGCTCGAAGGGCGAGGAGGAGAGGTTGACGAGCAGGTCGGCTCCCTTCGCGGCCTGGCGGGCCAGCGGATCGAGGCGGTAGAGGCGGCGCGGAGCGCGCGCGGCGGCCCAGGCGTCCTCGCAGATCGACACGCCCAGGCGCAGGCCGGCGAAGGGGATCGGGCGATTGTCGCGCGCCGGCTCGAAATAACGGGCCTCGTCGAAGACGTCGTAGTTCGGCAGCAGGGTCTTCCAGCGCACCGCCGCCACCCGGCGACGGTGCAGAAGGGCCGCGGCGTTGGCGATCGGCTTGCCGTTGGCGGAGGGATTCTTGTCGACGAAGCCCAGCAAGAGGCCCATCTCGCCGCTGTCCCGCGCCAATTCGCGCAGGGCAGCGGCGTTGGCGCGCGCAAATCCCGGCTCCTCCCAGAGGTCCAGGGCCGGATAGCCGCCCAAGCATTGCTCGGGAAAGACGCACAGGCGGGCGCCGGCGGCCTCGGCGCGGCGGGCGAAGCGCCGGATCTTGTCGGCGTTGCCCCTTAGGTCGCCGACCTTGGCGTTCATCTGCGCCAGCGCGATCTTCAAGCCTCGATTATACCGTTAAAAGGAAGGCGCCCGCGAGGCGGCCGCGGGCTGCAGGCGGCGCGGCAGTTGATCATCGCTCCAGCGCCCCAACTCGCGGCCGGTCCGCGCGTCATAGAGGATGGCCCCGACGCCCGGCTTGACGATGCCGACGCGCTGTCCGTCGGCGCTGTAGATCATCCGGGCCCCGGAGGGATCGACGAAACCTTCCTGTCCCCATTCGGCGAGGAATCTCTCCCCCCAGGGCCTGCCGTCGTGCACCAGAAACCAAAGGCCGCGGCTGCGCATCCACCAGTGGCCCTGATGGCGCAGAAGCGGACTCAAGCCGGGCGCCGGCCACATCCACAGTTGGCGATTCTCCCGAGACAGCCAGGCCCAGCCCTCCTTGCCGCGGTAGCCGAAGACGGAGCCCTGGTGCAGCCATTCTCCTCCGGAGGCGTCGCGGTCCCAGTGCAGGCGGGTCTTGCGGCAATGCGGGGGCTGGCCGACGGCTTGCGCGGCGGGCAGCCCCATGGGCCTGAGATCTAGCGTCAGGCCGTCCGGCCCAAGCGAGGGCAGGGAGCGGCCCCAGGGATCGGCGGGCGGACGCAGCCCGGCCGGCGGAGCGCGCAAGGGGCCGCGCCCCAACTCGCGCGACAAGAGCGCCGGTTTTATCCGCTTGAGACGCCGCCAGGCGCGGCGAGGTCGGGCCGCTTTCTTGGCCGCCGTGGAGTGCCCGACCCTTCTTCCTTCCGGAGAGCTTTTTGACAGGCCGAGTCCGGAAAAGAATCGGGCGGCGGCTCCGGACGGCCAAGGGCCCTTTCTTGCCTTTGCGGGCCGCCAGGCCCGAGCGGCGTGCCGCCGGGGATGAGTCCTAGAAAGACGCGGCCTTGAGGATCTCTTTGGATTTTTTGGGCGCGCCGCCCGCCTTGTGCGCGCCGTACGGCCGGATTTAATGGCTCTGCGAGAGGCCGCTCGAGCGCCGCCTCTTCTGATAACGGATCGGCGGCGCGCTCTCGCGCGCGGGCGAAAGCGCGAGGAGGCGGCGCGCGGGCGGCGGTGCATGCGAGCCGCGATGGCGGCGTGCTTCCAGCGGGCTCGACTTGCGCGCGCGCGGATTTCCCCAAGTCTAGCCGACGCCCGGCGCCGGCGTCGCGCCGCGAGAGCCGGCGCGGCGGCGGCCTCGCCTGCCGTCTTTCCGGCGGCCGTCGTTGCGCTTGCTTCGGGCGCGCCGCGGGCAATCGATGCCGGCATGGGGAGGCTCATGGCGTGCCTCGCGCGCTCCGGCTTGGAAGCGGCCTGCGGCGAGGCTTGGGACCGCCGGCCGCGCTCTTGGCGCTCGAGCGTGGTGGAGAGGGAGAGCAGCGCGGTCGCCGCCGCCAGGAGCACCGCTTTTCGCTCGCTCATGCCGCAGTATCGCGTCGGCCGTCGCCGGGCTCCTGGGACCTTCGGCTCCCCACCGCCCGGCGATGGCTCTAGCAACAATTGGGTCCTTGCGCCCAGGCGCCCTGCGCCCTACACTGGCGGGATGAACGAGCTAAGGCTGTGGCGCGAGGAATTCGAGCGGGAGGTGGAGGACGTCCTTGCGCAAGCCGCCGCGCCGGCGCCGAGCGAGGATGCCGGACTACAGGGCGAGCTGGAGAAGGCGCGGGCAGAGTTGGAGGAAACCCGTCAGGCGCTGGAGCGCAAAAGCGTCGAGCTGGCCGAGGAGATGAGGCGGCGCTCGCGCCTGAAGGATTTGGCGCTCAAGCTCAACTGGGCCTTCCAGCGCCTGGACGCCGAGCTGCAGGAGGCTCGGCGCGAGCTGGAGGCGGAGCGAGTCGAGCGGCAGAAGGTCCAGGCGCGCTGCGAGGAATTGGCGGCGCTGCTGCGGCGGAGCCCTTAGAGCCTATCCCATAACTACAAGGCCTCTCGGTCGACCCTTCCATTAATTTATGGGGAAGGGAGGCCTTGTAGTTATGGGATAGGCTCTTAGTAAAAGGAGCCGGCGTAGGAGGCGATGGCCGCGCGCGGGCTGGCGAGGAGAGCGGGGCTGCTGCGCCGAAAATCCGTGACGCGGGACTGGTAGAACATAAGAACCTTGCGAACGTAATCTCGCGTCTGCCGATACCAGCCGCCGTGACGGAAGAGGAAGCGCGGGCCGGCGTTGTAGGCCGCGATGATGCGGCGCTTAAGCCAGAGCGGGGCGTCCCGGTAGCGCACGCCCTTCAGCTTGAAGACCCTCCAGGCGCGGCGAAAGAGCTTGGCGATATAGGCCGCGCCTGCCTCGATGTTGTATTCGGGCAGGCCGAGCAGCTCTCGGGGCACCCCGACCGACTCGGCGGTTGAGGGCAGCACCTGCATCAGGCCACGCGCGCCGCGCGGCGAGTGGGCGCCCGCGACGAACTGCGACTCGGCGGCCATGATCGACTTGAGCAGCCGCGCGTCGAGGTGGAAGCGCCGAGCGTACTTGAGCACGAGCTCGTCGTAGCGGTCGGTGAAGCCGGGATGCCGCAGGAGCAGGCGGAAGGTTCGCCGATAGGCGCGAGTCACCCGGGGCAGCGGGACGTTCACGCGCAGATCGCTGATCCGGCGCGGGGGGCGTCGCGTCACCCGCGGCCCGACCGAGAAGGAGACCTCGGAACGACGGGAGCCTTCCGGGGCGATCTCCGGAGCGCGCGGCAAGGCCGCGGAGACCGCGCGCGCGGAGTCGTAAAACCGCATGAAGCCGGCCGCGTTCCAGGCGGGGGCCTGGGCGGCCGCCACCACCAGCTCGCTCTGGCTGGAGGTTTGGGCGCGCAGCGGGAGCGCTCCCAACAACGACGCGGCCAGTGCCAGCGAAAACATAGGACGGCAACTATAGCACATCATGTGCGTGTTTTTTAAGTCAAAGAAAAATCTGGAGCGCAAGAGCCCTTTGGCTCAAGGATCTGGGCCCTAAGGCCATCGCCTTGCCTGGGACCTTGATGAGTATAGCCGGAGGGCGAATATGGCGCAGGGGTCCTTTGGCCCCTCGGCGGGGCCGATTGGCCCGCCTCCACCTAGGCCCGAGTTATTATAATGGACGCCCATGGGCGTCCTGGTGATCGGCGGCACCGGCTTGATCGGCGGCGCTCTGGCGCGCGCCTGGAGGCGGCGCGGCGCGGCGGTGGAGGCCACCTATCATCTGCTCCCTGAACCTGGCTTGCGCGGCTTGGACATGACCGACGAGGGCGCGGTGCGCGGGTTGCTGGAAGAGCTGCGGCCGGATTTCGTCGCCCTGCCCGCGGCCAATCCGCACGTCGATTACTGCCAGCTCCACCCCGAGGAGACCCGCCGCGTCAACGTGGCCGCGACGCTGATGGTCGCGCGCGCCTGCCGCCGGGCTCGAGCGCGGATGGTCTTTTTCTCCTCGGACTACGTTTTCGACGGCCGCAAGGACTCCTATTGCGAAAGCGATCCCCCCCGCCCGCTCAACGAGTACGGACGCCAGAAGGCGGAGGCCGAGGCGGGCGTGCTGGCGGAGGACGCCGGCAATCTAATCGTGCGGACCTCCGGAGCGTACGGCTGGCAGCGGCAGCCCAAAAACTTCGTGCTGCAGCTGCGAGAGCGGCTGTCGCGCGGCCTGCGCATGGCGGTGGCCTCCGATCTCCTTTATAATCCGACCGCGGCGGACAATTTGGCCGAAGTCGTCGCCGAGCTGCGGGAGAAGGGCGCCGGCGGCGTCTTCCACGTGGTCGGCGCCCAGCGCCTGGCGCGCTACGAGTTCGCACTCCTGGCGGCTCGCGCCTTCGGCCTGAAGGAGTCTCTTCTGGATGCGGTGCCCAGCGGAAGCTTCCCCTCCGTGGCTCCGAGGCCGCGCTCTTCAACTTTGGAGACCGGCAAGCTCCGCTGCCTCGTTTCTACGCCGCTTTGGGGAGCCTCCGAGGGCTTGCGGCGGATGGCTGCGGCCCCCCTTCCTATTAAAGGAAGCGATTCTTTGCTACAATAATCCTTCATTCCGAAAAGACTGAAACGACTAGGAGAGCGAACAGGTGATCAATGTTTCCATGAAGGCGATGCTCGAGGCCGGAGTGCATTTCGGGCATCAAACCAGACGCTGGAATCCCAAGATGGGCAAGTTCATCTTCGGGGAGCGCAACAGCATCCACATCATCGATCTGCAGAAGACGGTCAAGGAGCTCAAAAGGGTCCATGCCTGGGTGCAGGATCAGGCGGCGGAAGGCAAGGTTTTCCTGTTCGTCGGCACCAAGAAACAGGCCCAGGAGATGGTGCGCGGCGAGGCCGAGCGCTGCGGCGCCGCCTACGTCTCCGAGAAGTGGCTCGGCGGCACGCTGACGAATTTCGCGACGCTGCGCAAGTCCGTCAAGCGCCTGGAGGAGCTGGAGAAGTGGCAGACCGACGGCATCTTCGCGATCCTGCCCAAGAAGGAGCAGTCCCGGCTCTCGAAGGAGATGCTCAAGCTCAAGAAGACCCTGACCGGCATCCGCGGGCTGACCAAGCTTCCGGACGTCTTGTTCGTGATCGATCCCGTCGAGGAGGATCTGGCCATCGCCGAGGCGCGGCGCCTGAAGATCCCGATCGTCGCCGTCTGCGACACCGATTGCGATCCGGATTTGATCGACCATCCCATCCCGGGCAACGACGACGCGGCGCGCTCGATCAAGCTGTTTTGCGGATTGATCGCCGACGCCGTGGCCGAGGGACGCGCGGCCCATGCCGCGGCCCAGCAGGCCGCCACCATGACCGAGGCGGAGCAGCAGATGCTGGCCGCGGGGCAAGAAGCCGAAGAGGGGCAGGCCGAATCATCGGCGGCGGAGGCGGAGCAGGCGCAGGCCGCCGAGGGGGTGCAGGGCTGATGACGGCCATCGCCGATCTCAACAAGCTGGTCGTCGAGCTGCGCGCCAAGACCGGCGCCGGCATGATGGACTGCAAGAAGGCCTTGACGGAGGCCAAGGGCGATTTCGAGGAGGCGTTGACGGTTCTGCGCAAGAAGGGGCTTTCCGACGCGGCCAAGAAGTCGGCGCGCCTGGCCAAGGAGGGCGTGGTGGCCTACGCGGCCGCCGGCCGCTCCGGCGCCATCGTCGAGCTCAATTGCGAGACCGATTTCGTCGCGCGCAACGAGGAGTTCGTCCAATTGGCCCAGACCCTGGCTCGAATGTGCGCCGACGGCGGCCTCTCAGCCCTTGAGCAAGCCAAGCCCTTGGTCCAGCCGGTCTTCATGAAGCTCGGCGAGAACATGGCTTTGCGGCGCTTCGAGCGCTTCGAGCTCAAGGGGCCGGGCTTGATCGCCGGCTATATCCATCTCGGGGCCAAGCAGGGGGCCTTGATCGAGCTGTCGGCTCCCGGCGAGCAGGCCGCCGGCTCGCCGGCGCTGGCGGAGCTGGCCAAAGAATTATTGCTGCAGATCGTGGGATTTAAGGCGCGCTATCTGAGGCGCGAGGATGTTCCCGCCGCCGAGGTTCAGAAGGAGCGGGAGATACACTCGGAGATCCTGCGCAAGGAGGGCAAGCCGGAGGCCGCGATCCCGAAGATCGTGGAGGGCAAGCTCAACAAGCTGCTCTATCAGTCCCTCTGCCTGCTCGAGCAGCCCAGCGTGCGCGACAACAAGACGCCGGTCTCCAATCTGATCGCCGAGGCCGCCTCCAAGATCGGCGGGGCCGTCTCGGTGGCGCGTTTTGCGCGCTATCAACTGGGTGAGTAGCAAGTATCGCCGCGTCCTGCTGAAACTTTCGGGCGAGTCCCTTTGCGGGGAAGCCAAGCACGGCATCGATCCCAAGGCCCTCCTTTCGATCGCCCGCGAGATCAAGTTGGCCCATGAGCGGGGGGTCCAGATCGGCATCGTCGTCGGCGGCGGCAACATCTGGCGCGGCCTCAAGGACCGCGGCGAGGCCATCGGGCGCGTCACCGCCGATTACATGGGCATGCTCGCCACCATCATCAACGCCCTGGCCCTGCAGGACGCCCTGGAGGACATCGGGGTGCCGACCCGCGTGCAAACCGCCATCGACATCCAGAAGCTGGCCGAGGCCTACATCCGCCGGCGTGCCATCCGCCATCTGGAGAAGGGCCGCCTGGTGATTTTCGCGGGAGGCACCGGCAATCCATATTTCACGACCGACACGGCTGCGGCCCTGCGCGCCGTCGAGATCGAGGCGCAGGCCGTGCTCAAGGCCACGAAGGTCGACGGCGTCTACACGGCCGATCCCAAGAAGGACAAGAGGGCCAAGAGGCTGTCCCGGGTGACCTTCATGGAGTCGATCAAGCGCCGTCTGGGTGTCATGGACACGACCGCCTTGACCCTGTGCATGGAGAACCAATTGCCGATCGTCGTTTTCGCCTTGGCCGAGCCCGGCAACATCGCGCGGGCCGTCAACGGCCAGAAGGTCGGGACCTTGATCAGCGAATAGAGGAGCGACAAGATGCCCATTACCGAAGCCGTCAACGCAGCCCTGGGACAAATGGAGGCCGCGATGAAGGAGCGGCTGCGCAAGCTGGGCAAGGATTTTTCGGTGTTGCGCACCGGACGCGCGAATCCCCTCGTTCTCGACTCCGTGCGGGTCGAGTACTACGGCCAGGAGGTTCCCCTAAAGCAGGTCGCCGCGGTCAGCGTCCCCGAGGCGCGGGTGCTGGAGATCCGTCCGTGGGATCCCAGCGCGCTCACGGAGATCGAGAAGGCGATCCAGAAGGCCGATCTGGGCGCCATGCCGCAGAACGACGGCAAGATGCTCCGCCTGACCCTGCCCACGATGACGGAGGAGCGCCGGCGCGACATGGTCAAGCTCGTCAAGAAGATGGGCGAGGAGTTCCGCGTCGGCGTGCGCAACGACCGCCGCGACGCCCTCGAGAAGATCAAGAAGGCGGAGAAGCTCAAGGAGCTCTCCGAGGACGAGGCCAAGGGCATCGAAGGCCGCATCCAGAAGGCGACGGATTCCTTCGTCAAGCAGATCGACGAGGCGGTCCTCGTCAAAGAAAAAGAGATCGCGACGATTTGACCGCTCCTCGGCACCTCGCCATCATCATGGATGGCAACGGCCGCTGGGCCGAGGCCCGGGGCCTGCCGCGCCTGGCGGGCCATCGCGCCGGCGTGGAATCGGTCCGAGAGATCGTCAAGGCCTGCCCCTCCCTCGGCGTCGAGTTCCTGACCCTGTATTCCTTCTCCACGGAGAACTGGTCGCGCCCGGCCAAGGAGGTCGGAGAGCTGATGAAGCTTTTGGCCTGGGCTCTCGAGAAGGAAACCCTGGAGCTGGGCAAAAACGGCGTGCGCCTGCGCGCCATCGGCCGCTTGGACGGCCTGCCCGTCGGCGTGCGCGAGCGCCTCGAGCGCTCCGTGGCGCGGCTGGACTCCAACAAGGGCTTGACGCTGACCCTGGCCCTCAACTACGGCGCCCGCCAGGAGTTGGTCGACGCGGCCAACGCCCTGCTTTCCGCCTCCCGCGGCCCGATCGGCGAGCGGGAGCTGGCCGCCGCGCTCTATACCGGCCGTGCCGGCCTGCCCGATCCGGATCTCCTCATCCGCACCTCTGGCGAGATGCGGCTGTCCAATTTCCTGCTGTGGCAGGCCGCCTACGCCGAGCTCTACGTCACCCCGGTGCTCTGGCCGGATTTTCGCAGGCCCCATCTCGAGCAAGCCTTGGGCGAGTTCGCCCGGCGCCAGCGCCGCTTCGGTGGGGTCGGACCGGCGGAAAAGTTGTAGAATTCTTCCCGTGCTTTTTCCCCGCCTGCTGACGGCCGTTTTCGGAATTCCCCTGCTGTTGTGGCTTGTCCATCGCGGCGGCCTGGCCTTCGCGCTCTTGGTCGTCGGCGTCTGCGGGCTCTGCCTCTATGAGTACGGCGTGATCCTCCTCTTGGCCGGCAAGCGCCCGCAGCGGGCGCTGCTGGGACTTTCCGGGCTGGCCCTGGCCCTCTGCCGCGCCTTCGGCGGCCCGCTGGAACTGGTCCTGGCCGCTTGCGCCGCGGCCTGCGCCCTGGGCGAGCTCTTCTCGCGCGAGCATGGGTTGGAACGGATGGCCGCCGCTCTGTTCGGGGCGATCTTCCTGGGCTGGATGCCGGCCCACTTGGCGCTCTTGCGCGACCTGCGTCCCCACGGCGAGCGGCTGACCTACATGCTTTTTTTGGCGGTCTGGGGCTGCGACTCCGCGGCCTATCTGGTCGGCAGCGCCTTCGGCAAGCACCCCCTGGCCGCGCGGATTAGCCCCCGCAAGACCTGGGAGGGCGCGGCGGCCGGCTGCCTGGCCGCGGGGCTGGTCGTCTTCGCCTTTCGGGCCGCCAGCCCCGGGCTCTTGAGCGTTCCGCGGGCGCTCTTGGTCGCCGCCTCGATCGGCATCCTGGGCCAGCTTTCCGATTTGGTCGAGAGCCTCATCAAGCGCAGCCTCGGCGCCAAGGATTCCGGGGCCCTGCTGCCGGGCCACGGCGGGATGCTGGATCGCTTCGATTCCTTGCTGCTGGCCGCCCCCGCCGTCTACTACTGCCTGACCCTATGAAACGATTGGCGATCCTTGGCTCGACCGGCTCGATCGGCGTCAACGCTCTCGACGTGGCGCGCCGGATGCCGGGGCGCGTGCGCGTGGTCGGCCTGGCGGCGCGCTCCAACGTCGCGCTGCTCTCCAGCCAGGCGCGGCGTTTCAAGCCGCGCTGCGTGGCGATGTTCGAGCCCGAGGCCGCCCGGGCGCTTAAGACGCGCCTGGACGGAACGGCGAGACATCTGCCCAGCGGGGTGGAGGGCCTGGTGGCCCTGGCCAGCCAGCCGGATTGCGACGTCGTGCTGACGAGCCTGGTCGGCGGGGTCGGCTTTGCCCCCCTCCTAGCCGCCATCAAGAGCGGCAAGACGGTGGCCTTGGCCAACAAGGAGCCGATGGTGATGGCCGGCGCGCAGTTCGTCGAGGAGGCGCGGCGCTGGCAGGCGCGCCTGGTGCCGGTCGACTCGGAGCCCTCCGCGATCTTTCAGTGCGTCCAGGGCGCCCCCGAGAAATCGATCAAGCGGGTCATCCTCACCGCCTCCGGCGGCTCTTTCTATAAAAGGAAGGGCAGCCTGCGCGACGTCAGCGTGCGCGAGGCCTTGCGCCATCCGACCTGGAAGATGGGCCGCAAGATCACGATCGACTGCGCCACCTTGATGAACAAGGGCCTGGAGACCATAGAGATCATGAATCTCTTCGCTCTTAAGCTCGAGCAAGTCGAGGTCGTCATCCACCCCCAGTCCGTCATCCACTCCGCCGTGGAGTTCTCCGACGGCTCGGTGCTGGCGCAGCTGTCGCCGCCGGACATGAGGCTGCCGATCCAGTACGCGATGACCTACCCGGAGCGCGCCGAACGCCTCATCGCTCCCCTGGATCTTTTCTCGATTCAAGAGCTCACCTTCCGGCGCCCGGATTTTAGGCGCTTCCCCTGCCTGGCGCTGGCGCGCCAGGCCGCCCGCATGGGCCGCGGCATGCCCTGCGTGCTCAACGCCGCCGACGAGGTGGCCGTCCAGGCCTTCTTGTCCGAGGCCATTCGCTTCACCGATATTGCGCGCGTCGTCGAGTCGACCTTGAAGGCCTACCGCCCGGGCCGATCAGAGCCCAGCCTGGCAGAGATCGTCGAGATCGACCAATGGGCCAGGCAAAAAGCCGAGGAGTTCTGCAGGCCATGACTTTCTTGGGTTCCCTACAATCCGCCGCCGCCGTCGTGCTGACCTTCGGCACGGTGATCTTCCTGCACGAAGCGGGGCATTTCTTCGTCTGCCGCTGGCTGGGGGTGCGCGTGGAGCGCTTCGCCTTCGGCTTCGGCCCCGAGCTGCTGGGGGTCACCGGCCGCAGCGGCACCCGCTTCTCGATCTGCGCCCTGCCCTTAGGGGGCTTCGTCAAGCCCGCCGGCGAGGATCTGGAGAGCGCCACCGGCAAGCCGGACGAGTACTTCGCCCAGAGCTGGAATCGCCGTCTGGCCATCGTGGCCGCCGGACCGGCGATGAACTATCTGTTGGCCTTCGCTCTGTTTAGCGGCGTCATCCTCGTCAAGGGCCAGCCCCAGGTGGCGGGCTCCACGATCGTCAACGTGCTGCCCGGTTATCCGGCCTACGAGGCCGGCCTGCGCGTCAACGACACGATCACCGCCATCGACGGCAAGCCGATCTCGAGCATGGACCAAGTGCCGCTGACGATCCGCGGCTTGCTGGGTCGCCGCGTCGAGCTGACCTATGAGCGCGACGGCGGCAGCCGCACGGTTTTTCTCACGCCGGTCAAGGATGCGGCCTCCGGGCGCGGCATCATCGGCGTCGGCATCATGCCAAAGCAGGTCTACAAACCGGTGGGCGCGGGGCGGGCGTTTGAGTACGGGGCCGAGCAATGCTGGTCGCTGACGGCCTTCACGGTCAAGACCATCGCCGCCAAGGTCTCCCACCATCAGCGCCCGGATTTGGCCGGCCCGGTCGGCATCGTCCAGATGGTCAGCCGCGCGGCGCGCTCCGGCTGGGACGACCTGATCTTCTTGATCGGCTTGATCTCGGTGGCGATCGGCTTCTTCAACATCCTGCCGGTGCCGCTGTTGGACGGCGGGCACGCCGCGATGTATCTGTGGGAGGGGCTCTCCGGCAAGCCCTTGAGCAAGGAGGCCATGGCCCGCGCCAACGGAGTCGGCGTCGCCCTGCTTCTGTCGCTGTTGGTCTTCGCCACTTACAACGACGTCATGCGCATCAAGGGGGAGCGCGCGGCGCGGCAGGAGTCGCGCCTGGAGCGCCCGGCGCGCTGATGGCGGTCAAACTGTCGCGCTACCTGCTCGCCACCCTGCGCGAGGCGCCGGCCGACGCGGACAACGTCTCCGCCAGGCTGATGCAGCGCGCGGGCATGATCCGGAAGCTCGCCAGCGGCATCTACGAATGGCTGCCGCTGGGACTGCGCGCCCTGCGCAAGGTGGAGCGCATCGTGCGCGAGGAGATGGACGCCATCGGCGGCCAGGAGGTCTGGCTTCCGGTCGTGCAGCCCAAGCAGCTTTGGCAGGAGACGGGGCGCTGGGGCGTCTACGGCAAGGAGCTTTTGCGCTTGAAGGACCGCAAGGACGCGGAGTTTTGCTTCGCGCCGACCGCCGAGGAGGTCATCACGGATCTAGCGCGGCGCGAGATTCGCTCCTGGCGGCAGTTGCCGGCGATGTTCTACCAGTTCGGCTTGAAGTTCCGCGACGAGATACGCCCGCGCTTCGGCGTGATGCGCGCGCGGGAGTTCCTGATGAAGGACGCCTATTCCTTCCACGCCGACGAGAAAGACGCGGAGGCCTATTACCGCGCGGCCTACGAGGCCTACAAGAAGGTCTTCGCTCGCTGCGGCCTGCGCTTCAAGGCCGTGGAGGCGCAGAGCGGGGCCATCGGGGGCTCGCACTCGCACGAGTTCATGGTCCTGGCCGAGACCGGCGAGGAGACCATCGTCTCCTGCTCGCGCTGCGAGTACGGCGCCAACATCGAGCGCTCCGAGATCGCCGACGGCCGTTGGCACCTGCCCGCCGAGGCTCCCCCCGTCGAGGAGTTCGCCACCCCCGGCGCCTGCTCCGTGGAGGACGTCTCCCGCTTGCTGGGCGAGCCGGCCGCGAGGTTCTTGAAGATACAGCTCTACATGATCGAGGGCAAGACCCCGGTCCTGGCCGTGCTGCGCGGCGACCACGAGCTCAACGAGGCCAAGCTCTCGGCGGCCTTAAGCGCCCCCCTGCTCGCGCGCGCAAGCCAAGCGCAGTACGAGCAGGTCCTGGGCTGCCCGGTGGGCTTCGCCGGCCCCCAGGGCCACGGCGGCCTGAAGGTGGTCGCCGATTTCGCCGCGCGCTCGGTCGGCGCCGGGATCACCGGAGCCAACAAGGCGGATCGCCACGCCCGCAACGTGCTGGCGGGGCGGGATTTCGACGTCGCCGGCTGGTTCGATTTGAGGATGACGAAGCCGGAGGATCCCTGCCCCCGCTGCGGCGCGGCGACGGCCTTCCACAAGGGCATCGAGGTGGGGCACACCTTCAAGCTGGGAACCAAATACTCCAAGGCCATGAAGGCGGAGTATCTCGATAAAGGCCAGAAGCCGCAGGCGCTGGTCATGGGCTGCTACGGCATCGGCGTCTCGCGCGTGGTGGCGGCGGCCATCGAGCAGGGGCACGACCAGGACGGCATCGTCTGGCCGCTGGCCATCGCTCCCTTTCAGGCCGCCGTCGTCGTCTTGGACGAGGGCTCGGACGCCGGCGTGCGCCCGGCCGCCGACGCGCTGGCGACGGCGCTGGAGGCCTGCGGCCTCGACGTCTTGGAGGACGAGCGCGAGGGCAAGCCGGGCGTCAAGTTCAAGGACATCGACTTGATCGGCGTTCCCCTGCGCTTCGTCGTCAGCCGCCGCACGCTTGCCGCGGGCCAGGTCGAGTTCAAGAGGCGGGGCCAGGCCAAGGCCGAAGCCTGGCCCTTGGGCGAGCTGGCCGAGCGCGCGGCCGCCTTGACGCGGTAAGCGGCCAGCGTTTCTTCACTGAGGAAGAGGGCTGTGCAGGGGTTGTCTAGGGTTGAAAGTTCTCCGAGGGGAGTTTATAATTCAGCCTAGCATGGGCTTTAAATCCCGCCCGACCCGCGACCGGGAGATGCAGTACGCGAGGGCCTTGCGGCTTCGCAAGACAGGCCGATGCCGGGAGTCGCGGATACTGCTTCTCGATCTCGCCAGGCGGTTTCCGGAGAGTGCGGAGATCAGCCATCAGTGCGGCTGGGCGCACGACGTGCTAGGCATGGAGCGCGAGGCGATTCCGTATTATGAGCGGGCGCGAAAGCTGGGATTGAAGCGCGGTCGAGACGGCTTGTTGTTGAGCCTAGGCAGCAGCTACCGTTGCGTCGGGGATTACCGCAAGGCGGAGCGGATGCTGCGCCGCGCCGCCAAGGAATTCCCCGGCAACCGTGCCTTGCGGGTCTTTCTGGCTTTGGCCCTATTTAATCGCCGTCGACACCGAGAGGCCGTGCGCATACTGCTTCGCGAACTGGCCGAGACGTCCAAGGACGAGGAGATACTCAAGTACCGCAGAGCGATCCTCTTTTACGCGGGCCGGAAGGACGCGGACTTGCGGGGTTGAGCCGGTTCGGCGTCTGCCCAGGCCTTTCCTCGTCGCAGGCGCGTTTCCTTGCCTTTACAAGCCCCCGGGCGGTTTGATATAGTGTCGTTGCCGTACGACCAGAAAAAAGTGGCCGATAGCGAGCCACTTTTTTTATTGAAAAAATGCAGAAAAAAGAGATCGAGGCCCTGGTGGAGGCGCTGCTGGCACAGGAGGGCGCCGAGCTCGTGGACCTGCGCTACGCCAAGGAGGGCCCCAAGTGGGTCCTGCGCGCCTTCGTCGACAAGCCCTCCGGCGTCACGATCGACGATTGCGCCTACCTCTCCGACCGCATCGGCGGCCTCCTAGACTCCGAGAAGGCGATCGAGCGCTCCTACGTGCTTGAAGTCTCCTCTCCCGGGCTGGACCGGGTCGTCAAGAAGCCGGCGGACTTCCAGCGCTTCGCCGGGCGGCGGATCAACGTCAGGCTGCGCCTGCCCGAGAACGGCCAGCGCAACTTCCACAGCGTCCTGCGCGGCTTCGAGGACGGGGGCGTCGTGCTGGAGGACGAGGGCGGCCGGCGCCGCTTCGCGCTGGACTCGATCGAGGAGGCGCGGCTGGAGCCCGAGGTGGAGATTTAACATGGCGAAATCCGAGTTGATCCTGGCCCTGGAGCAGATCGAGCGCGAGAAGGGCGTCAAGAAGGACGACATCCTGCAGATGATCGAGGGAGCCGTCGTCAGCTCCCTGCGCAAGCACGTCGGAGAGGAGACGCGCATCGAGGCCTCCATCGACCCGGAGACGGCGGAGTTCCACGCCAACGTCGTCAAGCTGGTCGTCGAGACCGTCGCCAACCCGGAGCTGGAGATTTCCCTGGAGCAGGCCCGCCGCTACGACAAGCGCGCGCAGGTGGGCCAGGACGTCAAGCTGCCCGCCCCGGCGGCCGATTTCGCCCGCATCGCGGCGCAGACCGCCAAGCAGGTGCTGACCCAGAAGGTCCGAGAGGTGGAGCGGGACAAGCTCTACGACGAGTTCAAGCCCAAGGAGGGCGAGGTCATCAGCGGGGCGGTGCACCGCTTCATGGACCGCAACATCGTCGTCGATCTGGGCAAGACGGAGGCGATCCTGCCGCTGCGCGAGCAGATCCGGCGCGAGCGCTACTCCGTCGGCGGCCGCGTGCGCGCGGTCATCCTGCGCGTCGACAAGGCCCAGAGAGGCCCGCAGGTCCTGCTCTCGCGCGCCTCGCCGCAGTTCTTGCGGCGGCTCTTCGAGCTGGAGGTGCCGGAGATCGGCGAGAAGATCGTGGAGATCGTCGAGGCCGTGCGCGATCCGGGCTTTCGGGCCAAGGTCGTCGTGCGCTCCCACGACCCCAAGGTCGATCCCATCGGGGCCTGCGTGGGCATCCGGGGCTCGCGCATCCGCAGCATCATGAACGAGATCTCCGGCGAGCGCATCGACCTGATTCCCTACAGCGAGGACCTGGCGACTTCCCTCGGCAATTCCCTGGCGCCGGCGAAGGTGTCCCGCGTCAACATCCTCGACGCCGACAGCCGTCGCGCGGAGATCATCGTGCCGGACGAGCAGCTTTCCCTGGCCATCGGCAAGGAAGGCCAGAACGTCAGGATGGCCTGTCGGCTGACCAATTGGTCCCTGGAGGTCAAGTCCAAGCAGCAGGCGAGCGAGGCGGCCAGCGGCGCCTTGGCCGCCCTGGAGGGCGTCGGCCCCAAGACGATCGAGGTCCTCCTCAAGGCGGGATTGACCGATCTGGAGAAGCTGGCCAACTGCTCCGTCTCGGACCTGACGGCCCTTCAGGGGGTCGGAGAGAAAACCGCCGCGAAGATCATCGCCGCCGCCCAGCAGGCGCGCTCGAAGCCGCGGGGCTAAATGCTATCATAGTCAAGAACATGTCCACGAAGAAGAGCGCGGAGGAAAAGACCCCCGCCAAGAAGAGCGGCGCCAAGAAGTCCGCCAAGAAAAAAGAGCGCGTCGCCGGAGTGCGCCAGGCGGAGGCGGAGTTGCGTTCTCAGCAGGAGGAGGGATCGATCGCCCCGCCCTCCAAGAATCTGGTTTCCGCCTTCGCCTTGTTCAAGAAGCGAAAGCCGAACGTTTCGGCTCCGGTCGTCACGCGCCTGGCCGCCGGCAGCTCCCTGCCGAGGCCGGCGGCCAAGCCGGCTTCTCCGCCGCCCAGCGCGGCCGCTCCCGCTCCCGCTCCGACCGCCGCGCCAAAACCGGCGCCGACGCCGGCTCCGATCCCGACTCCCATCCAGCATCCCGGCGCCGCTCCGCTTGCGGCGCCCAAGCCGGCGCCCGCCGCGCCGCCGCGCATTCCTTCCCCCCGGCCCGCGGTTCGGCCGCCGCAGCCCTCTGCCGCGGCCCGTCCCAAGCCGGCGGCAAGGCCCGCGCCCAAGCCCGCGATGAAGCCGGCGCCCAAGCCCGCGGCGAAACCGTCCACGCCAGCCCCCTCCGCCGCCAAGCCTGCCTTCAAGCGCCTCGAGGTCTCCTCGATGATCACCGTGCGCGAGCTGGCCGAGAAGATGGAGGTCAAGCCCAACGACGTCATCAAGAAGCTCATGGGCTTGGGGATCTTCGCGACGATCAACCAGCGCCTCGACCAGGAGGCCGCCGGCATCATCGCCGGGGATTTCGGCTTCGAGCTCAAGACCGTGGCGATGTACAAGGAGGAGGAGCTGCAGAGCTCGAGCGCGGCCAAGGAGCCCGCGGAAAAGCTCAAGCCCCGCCCTCCGGTCGTCACGATCATGGGCCATGTCGACCACGGCAAGACCTCGCTGCTCGACGCCATCCGCTCCACCCGCGTGGCGGAAGGCGAGTCCGGCGGGATCACGCAGCATATCGGCGCCTACCAGGTGCGCACGCCGAAGGGCCTGATCACCTTCCTCGACACCCCGGGCCACGAGGCCTTCACCGCGATGCGCGCCAGGGGGGCCAAGGTCACCGACCTGGTGATCCTCGTGGTCTCGGCCACCGACGGGGTGATGCCGCAGACCATAGAGGCCATCGACCACTCCAAGGCCGCGGGCGTGCCCATCCTCGTGGCCGTCAACAAGATCGATTTGCCGGGCGCCGATCCGCAGAAAATCCGCACCGCCCTGGCCGGCCACGGCCTCCAGCCGGAGGAATGGGGCGGCAAGACCATCTTCCAGGACGTTTCCGCCAAGAAGCGCCTCAACCTCGACAAGCTCCTGGAGATGCTGCAGCTTCAAGCCGAGCTCTTGGAGCTCAAGGCCAACCCGGATCGCGCGGGCTTCGGCGTCATCCTAGAGGCGCGCCTGGACTCCAAGCGCGGCTCGGTGGCGACCCTGCTGGTTCAGGGCGGCACGGTCAAGGTCGGGGACGCCTTCGTGGCGGGCCTCTGCCACGGAAAGGTCAAGGCCTTGGTCGACGATGCCGGCAACCGCCAGCAGCAGGCCGGCCCCTCCATGCCGGTCGAGGTTCTGGGCATCATGGGCACGCCCCAGGCGGGCGACGTCTTCAGCGTGGTCAGCGACGACCGCCAGGCCAGGGACATCGCCGAGAAGAGGCAGCTTTTGGCGCGAGAGCAGCAGTTGGCCCATCAGCGCCACATGACCTTGGTGGGCCTTAAGTCCTCCATCACGGGCGCCGCGGCCAAGGACCTCAACATCGTGCTGAAGGCCGACGTGCAGGGCTCGCTGCAGGCCTTGAAGGACTCCCTGGAAGGGCTTTCCAACGCCGAGTGCAAGGTCCGCATCATCCATTCCGGCATCGGCAACGCCAGCGAGTCGGACGTGCTGCTGGCCTCGGCTTCCGACGCCGTCGTCATGCTCTTTCGCTCCGCGGTGGACTCCCGCTCCCAGGAGCTGGCCGCGCGCGAGGGCGTGGAGATACGCAGCTACGACGTCATCTACGACCTCATCGGCGACGTCAAGGCCGCCCTGGAGGGCCTGCTCGCTCCCGAGATCGTCGACGTGATCGTCGGCAAGGGCGAGGTCAAGCAGGTCTTCGCCGTCCGGGGCGGGAAGGTGGCCGGCTGCGTGGTCCGCGAGGGCAAGGCCCTGCGCGGCGGCCTGGCTCGCCTGCTGCGCGCAAACGCGAAGGTATTCGAGGGCAAGCTCTCGGGGCTTAAGCGCTTCAAGGACGACGTCAAGGAGGTCGAGAAGGGCCTTGAGTGCGGCATCAGCTTCGAGGGCTTCTCGGACTTCGCCGTCGGCGACCAGATTGAGTTCTTCATGAAAGAATCCCGCACCCGTCGCTTGAGCCAGGCCCAGCAGGGCTGAGCGGCGCATGCACGCGCGCAGCGAGCGCCTGAGGGAGCTGTATCTAGAGGAGCTCTCTCGCGCGCTGCCCTCCGTCAAGGACCCCGGGTTGAAGGGCTTCCTGACCTTGACCGGAGTCGAGCTCTCAGAGGACGGCAAGCGGGCCAGCGTCTACTACTCGATTCTGGGCAGCGCGCAGGAAAAGAAGGCGGCCGCGCGCGCGCTGGAGCGCGCCGCTCCCTATCTGCGGCAGGTGCTGCGCAAGCGGCTGACGGTGAAGTTTCTCCCCGAGTTCAGCTTCGTCTACGACGACACCCCGCGCAAGGCCTCCCTGGTAGACAAGATGCTGCTGCGAATCGAGCGGGAGCGCCAGGATCGCGGCACGTGAACGCGCCCTGCGGCCTGCTGCTGGTCGACAAGCCGTCCGGCTGGACCTCCCACGACGCCGTCGCCGTGCTGCGCCGCCGCCTGCCGCGCGGCTGCAAGGTCGGCCACTGCGGCACCCTGGACCCCATCGCCACCGGCCTGCTCCTGCTGCTGGCCGGCCCGGCGACCAGGCGGCAGTCGGAGTTCATGGGCCTGGACAAGGTCTACAGCGGCAGCCTGCGCCTGGGCGTTTCAACCGACACCGGAGACCTGGCCGGCAAGGTCGTGCGCAGCGCCGACGTTCCCCCCCTGACGCTGGCGGATTTTCGCCAGCTGCCCAGCGGGCGCCTGGAGATGCCCGCTCCCGCCTACTCGGCGGTCAAGCACAAGGGCCGGCGCCTTTACGAGTACGCGCGCGCGGGCCTGGAGGTGCCGGTCAAGCCGCGGGTCTGCCAAGTCCACGAATGGAAGGCCCTGGGCTACGCCGCTCCGGAGCTCGCCTTTCGCCTGAGCTGCTCCAGCGGCACCTACGTCCGCTCCTTGGCGGAGCTCCTGGGCCGGCGCCTGGGCTGCGGCGCCGCGGTCGTCTCCCTGCGCCGGGAGGCCGTGGGCAATTTCCGCGTCGAGCAGGCCCTGGGGGCGGAGGCCTTGAAGACCATCCCCCAGGAGCAGCTTCTGCCCCGTTTCCTGTCCGCGTGATCCTGGAGGGGGTGGTCGTGCGCGGCGAGGGCCTGGGCCGCAAGCTGGGCTTTCCCACCGCCAACCTCGCTTGGCAGGGAGAAGCGCCCCAGCGTGGCGTCTGGGCCGTCCGGGTCGAGGGCGCGGCCGAGCGCCCCCTCGAGGCGGTCTGCAACGTCGGCCTGCGCCCCACCGTCTCTTCCTCCGGACGCCTGTCCGTCGAAGTGCACATTCCGGGGTTTTCGGCCGACCTCTACGGCCGCCGCCTGCGCCTGACCTTCCTGCGCAAGATCCGCGAGGAGCGCGCCTTCCGCTCCCCGGCGGAGCTGGCGGCGCAGATCGCCGCGGACATCGAAGCGCTGTGAGCAGGCCGCGGGCGCGCTCGCGCGCGCTGAGCTTTCGCGCCGCGAGCTCGCCGGATGCCGCGGCCTTGGCGGCCTTCGTCAACGCGGCCTACCGCGGAGAGGGCTCCAAGCGCGGCTGGACGAGCGAGGCCGACTTCCTCGGCGGCCAGCGCGCGGACGAGGCGATGCTGCGCGAGATGATCGAGGAGCCCTCATCCGTGGTCGAGCTGGCCTTCGATTCCGGAGAGCTCGTCGGCTGCGTCTATTTGCGAAAGGAGCCGGACTGCTGCTACCTCGGCATGCTGGCGGTGGCGCCGCGGCGCCAGGGCTTGGGATTGGGCAGGAGCCTGCTCGAGCGCGCGGAGGAGACGGCCAGGCGCTGGGATCGCCGCCGGCTGCGCATGACGGTCTTGGCCCAGCGCGCCGAGTTGATCGCCTACTACGAGCGGCGGGGCTTCAAGCGGACCGGCGGACAAGAGCCTTTCCCGAAGGATCCGCGCTACGGCCTGCCCAAGATCGAGGGCCTGGTCTTTACAGAGCTGGCGAAGGACCTAGAAGCGCCTAGTTCCATTGTTTCTCCCGTATAGGCCCGGAAGGCCCACAGTGTTAAAAAGCGGGTTTATTAGAATCCCACTCATGAGAACCTATAAAATGAACGGAATCGCGCGCGCGACTTTGATTTCAGCCTGTCTTTCCTTGGCGGCCTCCCTGGCTACGGCCGAGACCTCCATCCAGCAATTGAGCGGCATGGCCCATGTCGCGGCCACGCCGCTGATGGGGCAGTTCAACGCTTTCAAGGCCCGGCGTGCCGCAGATGCCCGAGCGGTCGCCCTCGGAGTGACGGATACGTTCGATTTTAGGATCGATGTCATCGGCAGCAAGGACGGCTACGACAGGATTGCCGGGGAAGGCTACCAATATACGCAAACATGGACGGAGTCTCATACCAGACTAGTTACAGAGGCGAGCAGCATCTTGGCTGGGCTTTTTCTGACGCAGATCCAGGACACGGCGTCAAAAGAAGCTCCCGACATGTTGCGTCACTCGCAACTGACCATTTCCGAGGGGACCATTCCCGGCAGAGTTCTGATAAAGCAAGAGTATGTCTATAGAGGCGCCGATCCGAGAAACGCATCGTTCATCTACGACCTCCACGCCGAAGGCACGATGGAAGCGCAATTCACGCAAGGCTCCTGGGCGGATTTCGTCGCCGGCCGGCCGGTGGCGCTGGAGCTCACCCAGGAGGGTCAACAGCATTTGATCGAATTCCTGACCTCCCTCTACCAGCAGTCGTTGCCGGCGCTAATTAATCACAGTTACCCTACGATGAGCGTGCAGTCGATAAGCATGCGCATAACCGATGCCGACGCTGCGACCATCGAGGGGACGAACAAGCACCTGGCCGTCCGCTGGCCGCCGACGCATACGTGCGTGGCTCACCTTCAGGTTCTTCATTAAGCGGGATTCCCAGTTCACGACCGCCTGGCATTAATCCCCGGCAGTCCGGTTGGCAGCGCTGATGCCGGCGGCGAGCCGCACGAGGCGCGCATGAGATGTATCATGAGGCGGGAGCGCGCCAAAGCGTCTCAGTTCATTTAAATCCACGCCCCAGTCGCTTGCGGGAGATGCGTAGGTGTCGCCTGTAAAACTTCGTTTTGCCATGACACCGACGATGTATTGGTTTTGATCGAAAACCGGGCCACCGGATGAACCGTAGCCCGAGGCGCAGTTGGTCTTGAGCAATATGTCCGAATGCTCCCATCCGATCACCATGCAATCTTGGTCGACGATGGCCCGTGTCATGTTGTTGGCGTAGCCGACGGCCGTTACCGGCAACGTTTCCCCCTCCTTGAGGTTCAGATCTTTACGAAAGGTGAGCCACCCATAGCCGGAGGCATTGCAGTTCAAATGCGCGAAGGCCCAATCATGGGCCAATCCCCCAGGTTCGTAATCCTTGGCGATCCAGAGGTAGTCAACATCGCAGCCGACATTATCTCCATTGCCCCTATCGTAGTCGAGCCCAAACCATAGATTAGGCATGTCCTTCACGCAATGGGCGGCGGTAACGATCAACGAGGGGCCGACAAGAGTCGCCGTGCAAAATCTAGTGAACACGGTCTCGCCGTTGGAGGTCACGGAGGTCAGGATGCCTATCGCCGACCACGGATATTCGATCGAGTTCAGCGGAACATAGGCGAGCGCGTCATTCCCATTATCGGAAATAAAGCGTTGATCGCTCTTCCAATGATGGACGGCACTGGTGAGGATATCTTGCGCCTGCGTGAGCGAGGCTTGGGCATGGACTTCAGCGGGAATCATTTGCGGCGCAAGAAGGATGGCGGCGAGCAGTTTAAAGTTCATTTACTTACTTTACTTGCGAGGCCGAGCGAGGGTAAGAGCCCTTGGACCTATAACGGCGGATTCAATATGCCCACGAAGCAGAAGGCTAAAGTCCTATTTTAAAATTCCAGAAATTCCGCCCTAAGCAGGCTCGGCCGCTTGGCGCGCCGCGCCCTCGAGCGCGCGGTCTGCCGCGTCCGCCGCCCGTTCCTGGGCTCCGGAGAGCAGGCGCTGGCGCAGGGCCAGCAGGGCGACGGTGGCCAGCAGCAGGCAGCAGGCCAGGGCGTTGATCTCCGGGGTGACGCCGAACTTCATCATCGAGTAGATCTTGATCGGCAGGGTGACGATGCCGATGCCGGCGATGAAGAAGCTGGTGACGAAGTCCTCGAAGCTGACCGTGAAGGCCAGCAGGGCGCCGGCGACGATGGCGGGGCGGGCCAAGGGCAGGGTGATCTTGCGGAAGGCCTGCCATTCCGTGGCCCCCAAGTCCATGGCGGCGTCCTCGAGGCGGGAGTCCTTCAAGGAGAGCAGGCGGGCGCGGATGGCGCTGGCGGTGTAGGGCAGGGCGATCATGGCGTGGGCGCAGGCCAGGGTCCAGAAGTTGAGCGGCACGCGCGCTCGCGAAAACAGCGAGAGGAGCCCCACCCCCATGACGATCTCCGGCATCATCAGCGGCACCGACAAGAGGGCGGAGCAGCCTTGCCGGCCGCGGAATTTCGGATGTCGGGCCAGGGCGTAGCTGGCCAAAAGTCCCAGCAGCGTGGCGATGGCGGCGGCGACCAGGGCCAGTTCCAGGGAAGTGGCCAGGGAGCGGAGCAATTCCCCGTCTCGCCAGAGCTGGGCGTACCATTTGAGGGTGAAGCCCTTCCAGGCGACGTTGCGGCGGGCGTCGTTGAAGGAAAAGACGAACATCACCGCCAGCGGGGCGTAGAGGAAGGCGTAGAAGGCCGCGATATAGGCGCTCACCGCTGCGGCTCCACGCGCTGGTAGAAGTAGAGCCCGGCGACCAGCAGGATGAGCAGCACTGAGGTCAAGGCGGCGCCGAAGGGCCAGTCCTGGGCCATGAGGAATTGGTTCTGAATCAGGTTGCCGACGAGATAAGTCCGCGGCCCGCCCAGAAACTCCGCCGTCAGGAAATCGCCCATGCAGGGGATGAAGGTCAGGATGCAGCCGGCCACCACTCCGGGCAGGCAGAGCGGCAGGGTGACCTTGAAGAAGGTGCGCGCGCGGCCGGCGCCCAGATCGTAGCTGGCCTCCAGGTATTGCCGCGGGAGCTTCTCCAAGGAACCGTAGAGGGGCAGCACCATGAAGGGAATGTAGAAGTAGGCCAGGCCCAGGACGACGGAGAAAGGGGTGTTGAGCAGGCGCAGGGGATGGGCGATGAGGCCAGAGCGCAGCAGCAGGGAGTTGAGCAGGCCCTCCCGCCCGAGAATGATCATCCAGGAGTAGAGCGCGACCAGGCAGGAGGTCCAGAAGGGGATCATGAGCGCGGCCAGGCACAGCTCGCGGCGGCGGCCGGCGCGGAAGCTCAGGTAGTAGGCCGCGGGAAAGCCCAGGGCCAGGCAGAGCAGGGTCGTAATGCCGGCGTAGCCCAGGGTGCGCAGCAGTATTTCCAGGTAGCGCGGCTCGATGGCGCGCGAGAAGTTGGAGAGGGTGAGGCTAAAGACCACCGTCCCGTAGGGGCCCAGGCGCAAAAAGCCCAGCTCGAGCAGGCAGGCCACCGGGATAATAAGGAAGAGTGCCAGCCAGAGGACGGCCGGAGCCAGCAGCGCGTAGCTGGACTTGCGCGAGCGCCCGCAGATCAGCCAGGACAGCCAGGCGTCCATCAGCCGACTTTCACGTCCGACCAGAGCTCGTTCCAAGCCTGGACCGTGGCCGGGTCGAGCTGCTGGTGGAAGCGCAGGCGCTTGGAGAGCTCCGGCCCCGGAAAGACGCGCGGGTCCTCGCGCAGGCTCTTGTCCAAGAGGGGCATGGCGGCCCGGTTGGGGGTGGCGTAGCGCACGGCGTCGGCGATGCCGGCGGCGGTCTCCGGCTCCAGGAGATAGTCGACCAAGCGCAGGGTATCGGCCCGGTGCCGGGAGCCCCGCACCAGGATCAGGTTGTCGACCCAGAGGTAGCTGCCCTCGCGCGGGATGGCGTAGTCGAGCTGCGGCTTTTCGCGGCAGGCCTGGAGGATGTCCCCGGACCAGCCCATCGCCAGCAGCACGTCGCCGGTGATCAGCGAATCCATGTAGGTGGAGCTGTTGTACTGCTTGACCAGCGGCCGCTGGGACAGGAGGAGTTTTTTGGCCTGCTCGAGCTGGGCGTCGTCGGCCGTCTCCGGGTAGCCCAGCATCAGCAGGGCCGTGGAGACGCAGTCCCGGGAGTTGTCGAGCATGGAGATCTTGCCTTGGTAGCGCGGATCCCAGAGGTCGCGCCAGGACTGGGGCGCGCGCGGCAAGAACTGCCGGTTAAAGCCGATGCCGGTGGTGCCCCAGAGGTAGGGCACCGTGTAGGCGTCCTGCGGATCGTACGGCGTCTTGCGAAAGCGCGGGTCGATGTTGCCGATGTTCCTGAGGGCTCCGCTGGGAAAGGGATCGATGAGGTTGAGGCCCTTGAAGCGCGAGATCATGTAGTCGGCGCCGATGGCCAGGTCGTAGCCTCGGGCTCCCGAGCGGAGCTTGGCGAACATGGCCTCCTCGTCCGAGAATTCCTCGTAGTTGACCCGTATGCCCGTGCGGCGGGTAAAGCGAGAGAGGGTGTCGGGGCCGATGTATTTCGACCAGTTAAAGAAGTTGACGACCCGCTCCTCGGAGCCGGAGTCGCAGGCCTGCAGGGCGAAGGCGGCGGGGGCCGCGGCCGCCACGGCGGAGAGCGCCAAGAACTGGCGCCGGGTCAGCTTCGGCTCAGGCATCGAGGGCCAGGATGTCCTTGGCGGCGATGTCCAGCCAAAGGGGAGAGCCCGGCGCTCGCGGCTGGCGGTGCTCGCCGTCCATGGAGAGGGCCATCAGCCTCTTGCCGGCGCCGCCCAGGGCCTCGACGAAGATCTGGTTGCTGTTGCCCAGAAAGACGTTGTCGAGCAGGCGGGCGTTAAGGCGCAGGGTGCCCTCGGCGGGGCCGCCGTTTTGATGGTAGCGCACGGCGATGCGCTCGGGGCGGATCGCCACCGGGCCCTCGCCCTTGAGGCGCCCGCAAAAAAGCCCGGAGGCCTCCTGCGCGGTCAGGACGTTGGCCGCGCCGATGAAGTCGGCGACGAAGGCCGTGCGCGGGCGCTCGTAGATCTCGGCCGGGCTGCCCAGCTGCTCGAGTCTGCCGTGGTTGAAGACGGCGATGCGGTCGGACATCGTCATCGCCTCCTCCTGGTCGTGGGTGACGTAGACGAAGGTGACGCCTATTTTTCGCTGGAGGCTTTTAAGCTCCAGCTGCATCTCCTTGCGCAGCTTTAAATCGAGCGCGCCCAGGGGCTCGTCAAGCAGCAGCAGGGCGGGCCGGCAGACCAGGGCCCGCGCCAGGGCGATGCGCTGCATCTGGCCGCCGGAGAGGCTGGCGGGCAGGCGGCGCTCGAAGCCGGAGAGCTTGACCAAGGCCAGCGCCTCGCGCACGCGCGCGGCCACCTCGTCTTGCGGCAGGCGGCGCACGCGCAGGCCGAAGGCCACGTTCTCGAAGATGTCGTAGTGCGGAAAGAGGGCGTAGTGCTGGAAGACGGTGTGGACGTCGCGTTTGTAGGGCGGCAGGCCGGCCAGGTCGCGGCCCTCCAAGAGCAGGCGGCCCGCGTCCGGCGTCTCGAAGCCGGCGATCAGGCGCAGGGTCGTCGTCTTGCCGCAGCCGGAGGGCCCCAAGAGGGTCAAGAACTCCGCGCGTGCGATCGCCAAGTCGATTCCGCGCAGCACGGGCGTCGTCCCGAAGGACTTGGTTACGCCCTCAAGGCGCAGCAGCGCCCCGCCGCCCCGCGACATGGACGATATGATACCACATGTCAATCCGGTATAATATCGCGCGGATGGCGAGGATCCTGATCGTGGAGGACGACGGCGACCTGCAGCAGCTGCTCAGCCTCGCCTTCACGCGCGAGGGCTACGAGACCCACTACGCCTTCAACGGGCAGGAGGGCTACGACAAGGTCCTGCTGCTCCAGCCGGACGTCCTGGTCCTCGACCTGATGCTGCCGGTGCTCAACGGCGTCGAGGTCCTCAAGCGCGTCACCGCAAATACGCTGACGCGCGACATCCCGATCGTCGTGATGACCGCCCACGGCGACAAAGAGGAGCTGCTCGAGCGCTCGATCAAGGCGCAGAGCGTGCGCGAGTACCTGCGCAAGCCCTTCCAGATCGGCACGTTATTGTCCCTGGTCAGGAGGCTGCTGGCCCATTATCCGCGCAGGCCTTCCCCCGCGCTGGAGATCGCCAAGGGGGCGGTGCGCCTAAACAAGCGCTTGCGCACTCTGTGGATCGACGAGGTCCAGGTCGCCACCCTTTCGCGCACCAAGGCCCGCTTGCTGGAGCTTCTGCTTGAGGCCAAGGGGCCGGTCCGGCGCGAGGCCCTTCTGCGCGGGGTCTGGGGCAAGCAGGGCAGCGCCAGCGCTCTCGAAAAAACCGTCCAGCGCCTGCGCGAGGACCTGGGAGAGCACGCCTTCCGCCTGCAGACGGCGCGGGACGGCTACGAGCTCGTCGGCTGATGGCTGATCGTCCGCTGCTCTTGGGCATCGCCGGCGGCAGCGGCTGCGGCAAGTCCTGGCTGGCCGGCTATCTCAAGCGCGCCCTGGGCGAGGGCTGCGTCGTCATTTGCCAAGATTGGTACTACCGCCATAAGGGCGGCCTGCCGGAGGAGCGCCGGCGCCGCCTCAATTTCGACCATCCGGACTCCATCGAGACTCCGCTTTTGCTCGCGCACCTTAATGACTTGCTCTCGGGCCGCGCCGTAGAGGCCCCGGTCTACGATTACTCCAGCCATTCCCGACTGGGGCCGACCCGCCGCCTTGAGCCGGCGTCCCTCGTCATCCTGGAGGGCCTGCTGGTGCTGCAGTCGCGGCGGCTGCGCGGGCTTTTGGACCGCTCCGTCTTCATCGACGTCCCGGCCGACCTGCGGCTGACCCGCCGCATCCGGCGCGACGTGGAGCAGCGCCGCGTCGACTTGCACGAGACCCTGCGCCTCTATGAGCACTGCGTGCGGCCGATGCACGAGCGCTTCGTCGCCCCCTCGGCGCGCCACGCCACCTGGGTCTGGCGCCAGCACGAGGATCGGCGCTTTCCCTCCGAATTGCTGCGCGGCCTGCGGCGGCTCTTGACGACGGATCGTTCCGGGGCTACAACTGAAGCGCATGCCGAGGCGAACGGCTCGTTGGCGTAGGCCCCTAAGATTCCTGCCCGTCGCGCTCGTCCTATTGGCGTCCCCCCCGTTTCTCGGCGCCACGATCTGCGACGTCTCCGACACCTTGGTTGCGGAGCGCCCCTACGATCAGCGCGACATCGGCGACTGCCATGCGTTCGCGGCGATCGAGCTCTTGGAGTCTGCTTTGAAGCGCGAAGGACACCCCCTGCATCTATCGGCCGCCGACCTCTTCATCATGGGGACGGTGATGCGGCCTGATTTTCGCGCCGAATTGCTGAAGGAATTCACCACCGCCAACGAGGGCTTCACGCAGGAGACTCAGGATTTTGATTTCCCAGAAGGAGGAACCAATTGGTTCGATCTCAAGTATGCATTGCGATACGGAGTCGCCCGTCGCGAGGTCGTCGGCGACGCCGAGGTGTTCGGCAATTATAATTATTTCCGCAACGACCTGGCGGATGCCTTGAACACCTGGATGAAGGCCATTGTCCATAAGCGGCTGCGCCAGCCGCTTCCAGGGGACGAGCGTTATCTCGACGCGGTGATCGAGCGCCTCTATTATCAGTTCGCCCGCAGCGACGCGGGATCGGTCGCAGTCGTCAAATCGCTGCATATTCCGGGGCTTTCCACCGATAGGCAAATTTTGGGCGCCTTGAAGGGGCCCTTGCTAAAACCATTATTCAACGTCTATCTAGTCGAGAAGCTAAGTTATGAGGTGCTGGCGCGCAAGTTCACGCTGCAAGAGAGCATGAGCAGGCTTAACCAGCTCTTCGGCAGCGGACGCATCGCGGCCATCGAGCGCTCGCGGCTGCAGGTCCTGCGGCAGTTTAAGGGATTCTCCATCGCAATCCCGCCGCTGCCGCTTGATCAATTAGGCCAGATCAAGACGGACGTCTTGGCGCAAGACCAGAAGCATGGGGATTGGCGGCGCCGAGAAGAGGATTGGGTGGTGCGGCAGCTCTGCGTCTACCGTCGTCCCGTGGGGATCGGGATCAATCTTGATGCGCTGCCGAATTGGGAAGACTCTGGCGGCCATGATTTCGTGCTCACCGGTATCCGTAGTTTCGACCGGCAGGGGCGGCCCACGGCGTTTGCGGTGCGCAATGATGTGGGGCAGCTCGCTCAACAGCATGATGTCCCCGCCGACTCGCTGCAATTCGCTGCTGAGCTTTGCGCGGTCGCCGCCCCGGCCGATCATCCGAGGCGCCGCTAGCAAGCCGGCTACGCCGGCTTAGTCGCCGAAGACGGTGTAGTGCCAGGCCTTGCGCGCGGCGCCGGTGGCGTCCAGCATGACGTGCTTGGCCACGGTCTGCTCCTCCAGCGCCTTGAGGGAGAGGTCCTTGCCGAAGCCCGACTGGGCCAGGCCTCCGTGCGGCATCTCCGAGACCAGGGGCAGGTGGTCGTTGACCCAGACGGTGCCGAAGCGCAGGGCGGAGGAGACGCGCAGGGCGCGCGAGACGTCCTTGGTCCAGACGCTGGCGGCCAGGCCGTAGGGCACGTCGTTGGCCAGGCGGATCGCCTCGGCCTCGTTTGAGAACGGCAGCAGGCAGACGACAGGGCCGAAGATCTCGGACTGGACGAGCTCCGAGTCTTGGCTTGCCCCGGAGACGATGGTGGGCTCGAAAAAGAAGCCCTTCCTGCGCCCTCTGGGGCGGCGGCCTCCCAAGAGGATCTTGGCGGCCTTGGCCCTGGCAAGGAAGCCCTCGACTCGCTCGCGCTGCTCCGAGGAGATGAGCGGCCCCATGTCGACTCCCAGCCGGAGCTTCGCCGCTTCCTTAATATAGGCCTGGGCGAAGCGCTTGAAGCGCCCCTCCTGGACGTAGACGCGGGCGGCGGCGGTGCAATCCTGGCCGCAGTTGACGAAGGCGCCGACGACGGCGCCCTGGACGGCCGCCTCGAAGTCCGCGTCCTCGAAGACCAGGAAGGGCGCTTTGCCGCCCAGCTCCAGGTGCAGCTTCTTGACGCCGGGGGCGGCCTGGGCCATGACCTTGCGCCCGGTGGCCGTGTCGCCGGTGAAGGAAACCAGGGCGACGTCCGGATGGGCGCTCAGCTCGCGCCCGGCGCTTTCCCCCCCGGTGACGACGTTGATGGTTCCCGGCGGAAGCCCCGCCTCCAGGGCCAGGCGCGCCAGCTCGAGGCTGGTCAGCGGGGTCAGCTCCGAGGGCTTGAGCACGCAGCAGTTGCCGGCGGCCAGGGCCGGCGCCAGCTTCCAGGCCGCCATCATGAGGGGATAGTTCCAGGGCGCGATCAAGGCCGCGACACCGAGGGGCTCGCGCCGCAAGAGGGAGACTGAGCCTCCAGCGTACTCGCCGCAGCCGCCCTCCAGGAGCCGGCAGGCCCCCGCGAAGAAGCGGATGTTGTCCAAGGCGAAGGGGAGGTCTCCCTCGCGCGCGAGCTTGGCCGGCTTGCCGGTGTTGGCGCATTCCAACTGCGCCAGCCTCTCTAAATTCTCCTCGATAAGGTCGGCCCATTTGAAGAGCACCGCCGCGCGCTCCGCCGGAGTCCGGCGCGACCAGGCGCCGCTGGCGAAGGCCGCCTTGGCCGCCGCCACGGCGCGGTTGACCTCCAGGGGCGAGGCCTCGTACGCCTCGGCCAGGACCTGCTCCGTGGCGGGATCGACGATCTCCCGTCGCGCTCCCTTGGCCGAGGCCTCCCAGGCGCCGCCGATGAGCATGCGCAGGGGCTTGCTGCGCGCGATCGCTCGGGACATGGCTAGGCCGCCTTGCGCGCCGCCGGGCGCTTGCTCTCGAAGTGGCGGGCGTTGACTTCCTTGAACACCTTCTCTATGGTCTCCACGGCCATGTTGATCTCCTGGGCGCTGATGGTCAGCGGCGGCTCGATGCGCAGGGTCTTGGCGGAGAACAGTGTTCCCGCCACCAGCACCCCGCGGTCGAAAAGGCCCTTGGCGACCTCGTAGCCCAGGGCGTCGTTTGGAAACTCCAGGCCTATCATCAGCCCCTTGCCGCGCACGTCCACGCAGAGCTTCGGGAACCTCCGGCGCAGCCCGCGCAGCTTGTTGATCATCTCCCCGCCCATCTTCTCGGCGCGCTCGGGCAGCTTCTCCTCCAGGAGGACGTGGATGTTGGCGATGGCGGCGACGCAGGCCAGGGGATTGCCGCCGAAGGTCGTGGAGTGCAGCCAGGGCTCGGGGAAGAGCTGCTCCCAGATCGTCTTGTTGGAGACGAAGGCTCCGATGGGCATGACGCCGCCGCCCATGGCCTTGCCCAGGGTCATGATGTCCGGGACCACGTTCCAATGGTCCACGCAGAACATCTTGCCGGTGCGCCCCATGCCGGTCTGGACCTCGTCGACGATCAAGAGCGCCCCGTAGCGGTCGCAGAGGTCGCGCACGCGCGGCAGATAGTCGTCCGGGGGCACGTTGATGCCGCCCTCGCCCTGGACCGGCTCCAGGATGACCGCGGCGATGTCGTTGCCGACGTCGTCGGCGGAGCGCAGGGCGCTCTCGATGTAGTCGGCGTCGCCGTAGGGCACGTGGTAGCAGTCGGGCAGGATGGGCAGGAAGGGCTGCCGGAACTTGGACTTGGCGGTGGCGGAGAGCGCGCCCAGGGTCTTGCCGTGGAAGGCCTCCGTGGCGGCCACGAAGGACTTGCGGCCGGTGTGCAGCATGGCCAGCTTCATCGCCCCCTCCACCGCCTCGGCGCCCGAGTTGCCGAAGAAGGAAAACTGCAGGTCTCCGGGGGTGATGTCGTGGATGAGCTTCGCCAGGATGGCGCGGAAGGGCTCGAGCAGCTCCTGGGAGTGCAGGGCTTGGCGCTTGAGCTGGTTGGTGACGGCCTCGATCACCTTGGGATGGCGGTGGCCGACGTTGAAGATGCCGTAGCCGCCCAAGAGGTCCAGGTACTTGCGTCCCTTAAGATCCGTGAAGGAGTTGCCCCCGTCGGCCCATTCCACCGAGACGTACTCGGTCGAGACCGACTTGCGGTACTCGAGGATGCCGGGGTTGACGTGGTTGGAGTAGTAGCTGGCGGTGGCCTCCGTCAGCCAAGTCTTGTCCTCCTCGCTGGGCTCGGCCTTGGCGACGAGGTCCAACGTCCTTTGCGTTTCCTTCAGGATGTCCTGAGCGGAGAGTTTCATGACAGCTCCTTGTCCTGCAGGGGATGAGCGGTCCGTTCGATAAGGGAGAAGGAGGGGCGGCCGAGCAATTCGCTAAAAAAGGCCGCCTCATCGAGGACGCTCTCCGGCCCGCCGGCGCCGGCGCGCAGCTTGGTTTTGCCCAGGGCGCAGAGCCGCGCGGCGATCGCTCCGGCGCAGCCCACCCCCAGGGTCCCGGCCGACAACAGCCGCGTCGGCCGCAGCTCGCAGTCCCATTCCTTGACGAGCGGAAGCTTTCCCCGCCGCCCCGCCAGGCGCGCGCGCAGCACCTCGAAGTCGCGCGGCCTGCCGGCATCGTCCTTGAGCGCCCGCCGGGCGGCCCAGCGAGTCAGGAAGGCCAGGGCCTCCGGGTCGCGGCCAAAGCCCATGGCCGCGAGGGCGTCGAGCTGGTTGAGGACCGGCTGCGGATAGGCGATCTTGAAGGATAATTCCCGCAGCCCCCAGGGCTTGAGGTAGGCCGGCAGCGTGGCGGCCTCGGAGTGGATGACGGCGCAGGTCTTGACCCGCCCGATGGGCGAGGGAAAATCCAGCCATTCCTCCTCGCCGCGGGCGGGAAGCTCGACGATCCGGCCCCCCTTGAGCACAGGCGCCGGCGCCGCGTGCTCCGAGAGCATGGTGCGAATGGAGAAGGGCGGAGAGAAGTCCGTCTGCGGCCGCGGTGGCTCGTGGCTTGCGTCGTAGAAGGTCGCCGAGTCGATGGCGGTGAAATCCCCGGCCATTCGCGCCGCCATCATGTTCGTGATCCCCGGCGTGCTGCCGCAGCCAAGGACAGCCAGGCGGCCGGCGCGGCGGAATTCCGCCGCGCGCTTAAGCTGCTTGAGGGTCATGTGGTATAAGCCGCCCAGATCGACGTAATGCGCCCGCAGGCGCAGGGCCAGGTCCATCGCCCGCAGGTTGAGCTCGTACCAGGCGCAGTTGAGCACGACATCGACGCCGCCCAGCCTGGGCGCGGCGCCGGCCAGGTCCGCCTTGAGGGGCGCTATCTTGCGGCGCAGGGGCCGCGGCAAGCGGGAGAGGACCTGGGGGGCGCGCTCGATGGAGAGATCGACCGCCGCGACTTGCGAGACCTCGGGCTGCCCCGCTAAGTCGCGCAGGGCCGCCTCCGCCATCGCGCCGAAGCCGCCCAGGACCGCCACCTTCATTCGAGGGCCTCCTCCAAAATGTCCAGGCCGCGCTCGAGGTCCCGCGGGCCGATGGTCAAGGGCATCAGGGCGCGGATCACGTTGCCGTGGACTCCGGCCTTCAAGACGATCAGGCCCTTTTGCCGGCAGCGCCGCAGGATGGCTTTAACGCGCGCCGCGGCGAGGGGCTTCTTGCTCCGCTTATCCTCGACCAGCTCGATGGCGCGCATCGCCCCGAGCCCGCGGGAGTCCCCGACGATGGGGTTGTCCCGGCGCAGGCGGTCGAAGCGCGCCTGCAGCTCCCGGCCCAGTCGCCGGGCCCTCGCCAGGAGATTTTCCTCGCGAAAAATCTCGAAGACGGCCAGGGCGGCGGCGCAGGCCATGGGGTTTCCGCCGTAGGTGCCGCCCACGGAGCCTGGAGGAGCGCAGTCCATGATCTCGGCGCGGCCGACCACCGCCGAGAGCGGAAGCCCAGCGGCCAGGGATTTTCCCACGACCGCCAGGTCCGGCCGCACGCCCTCGTGCTCCATCGCCCAGAAGCGTCCCGTGCGCCCGAAGCCGCTTTGGATCTCGTCTAGTATCAGCAGCATGCCGTGCCGGTCGCAGAGGCGCCGCAGGCCCTTCAAGAAGCCGCGCGCCGGGACGATGAAGCCCCCCTCGCCCAGCACCGGCTCGATGATGACGGCCGCCACCTCCTGCGGGGCCACGCTGGTCAAAAAGAGGCGCTCCAGGTCGGCCAGGCTTTTTTCCGCCGAGCCCCCGCGGTAGGGATCGGGAAGGCTGGAGCGGTAGATTTCCGGGGCGAAGGGGCCGAAGCCGCGGCGCAGGGGCTGGGACTTGCCGTCGAGGCTTAAGCAGAGCAGGGTGCGCCCGTGAAAGGCGTAGTCGAAGCTGACGATGGCGCCGCGCTTGGTATGGAAGCGCGCAAGCTTGACGGCGTTCTCCACGGCCTCAGCGCCGCTGTTGAGCAGCAGGGCCTTGGCGGGCCCTCCCAGGGGCAGGGCCGCAACCAGCTTGGCGCAGACCTCCAGGTAGCCGGGGTAGGCGCAGACATGAAAGCATGCGTGATGCAGGCGCTCCGCCTGCTTGCGCAGGGCCGAGACGACCTTGGGATGGCAGTGGCCGACGTTCAAGGCGCCGATGCCGCCGGCAAAATCGATGTAGCGCCGGCCGCGCAGGTCCCAGAGGGCGGCGTTCTCGGCGCGGGCGACGACGAGGTCGCTGTAGCGGGCGGCGGCGGAGCTGACCACCGTGTCCGCCTTCAGCACGACAAGGACCTCCGCACGATTTCGAGGGCGGCGTCGATCTGGGGCTTGGTGATGACCAGCGGCGGGGCCAGGCGGACGGTCGTTTGATGCGTGTCCTTGGCCAGAAGGCCGTTGGCGGCCAGGGCCTTGCAGAAGGGCTTGGCGATGGGCTGCTTGAACTCCAGGGCCAAGAGCAGGCCTTTGCCGCGGACCTCCAGCAGGCGCGGATCGTCGAGGGCGCGCAGGCCCTCCAGGAAATAGGCGCCGAGGGCGGCGGCGCGCCGGGGCAGGCGCTCGCGCACGATGACGTCGAGGGCGGCCAGGCCGATGGCGCAGGCCAGGGGATTGCCGCCGAAGGTGCTGCCGTGCGTGCCCGGGGTGAACAGCCCCAGCACCTCCTCCCTGCCGGCCACCGCTGAGATGGGATAGAAGCCGCCGGAGAGGGCCTTGCCAAGCAGGATGAGGTCGGCTTGCACCCCCTCGTGATCGAGGCAGAACATCTTGCCGGTGCGGCCCAGGCCGGTCTGTATCTCGTCGGCGCAGAAGAGCACCTCGCGGCTTGAGCAGAGCTCCCGGACTTTTTTTAGATAGCCCTCCGGCGGGATGCGCACCCCCGCCTCGCCCTGGATGGGCTCCAAGAGCACCCCGCAGGTGCGCTCATTGATCGCCTCCTCCAAGGACTCTATGGAGCCGTAGTTGACGCTGATAAAGCCCGGCGTGGCCGGGCCGAAGTTCTCGTAGGAGTCCGGGTCGGAGGAAAATCCGACGATGGTCGTCGTGCGGCCGTGGAAGTTGCCGCGCGCGACGATGATCTCGGCCTGGTTGGGGGCGATCCCCTTGCGCCGGTAGCCCCACAGGCGCATCGCCTTGATCGCCGTCTCCACGGCCTCCGCCCCCGAGTTCATCGGCAGGGCCTTCGGCTGCCCGGTCAACTCGCAGATTTTTTTTAGGAAGGGCCCCATCAGGGCGTTGTGGAAGGCGCGGGAGGTCAGGGTGAGCCGGCCCAACTGGGCCCTGGCGGCGGCGGCGATTGCGGGATGGCAGTGGCCCTGGTTGAGGGCCGAGTAGGCGCTGAGCATGTCGAAGTAGCGCCTGCCCTCCACGTCCCAGACGTAGACCCCGCGCCCGCGCTCGAGCACCACCGGCAGCGGGGCGTAGTTGTGGGCCCCGTAGCGGTTGTCCAGCTCGATGGACCTCTTGGCCTTGCCCCCCATCAGGCGGATTCTAGCAGAAGCCGGGGCTACTTGCGGGCGGCGTTGAGCTTGGTCAGGCGCTCGATGATCGCGGGCACGTCGAGGAAGGCCTTCTCGGAGGCCAGCAGGCGGGAGTCGTCCAAGGGCAGGCGCAACTGGTAGTAGCCGCTGGCCTGGTCGTACTCGAACTGGGTGCCGTAGACCTGCGCCAGCCCGACGGCCATGAGGAAGCGGTCCAGGGTGGCGGCCGACAGCCAGCGCGCGGGCCGGTGCCCGGCCATGGCGGAGAGGCAGGCCAGGCGGTGAGCGCAGAGAAAATCCTGAGGCTCGCCGCCGTGCAGCAGGATGACCGCGGCGTGGTAGCGGTCCAGGGGCGTGACGAGCTCGTCGAGGCGGATGAGCTCCAGGACCACGGCCTTGCGCGCGGCGTCGCGCCCGCGCAGGCCCTTAACGGCCTCCGGCGAGTCGTAGGGCCTCTCGCGATCCTTCTGATCGGCTTGGTAGAGCTGGCGCAGCCGCGCGTTGTCCTCTGGCACGGCGCTATTCTATATCTTAACGGCCGCTTCCAGGGCGTGGATCATCTCGGTGACGTTGGCGAAGCGATCCTCTGGCCTGTACTAGCCCGGAATTAGGCCCTTTGTCCGTAGCCCGCTAGGGCAGGTACTGCGCCGAGGCCTGCACCGAGGCCACCAGCGGCTCGGGATAGACCCCGAAGATGACGACCCCGGCGATCGCCACGGCCAGGCCGCCGCAGAGGTAGGGGCCCAGGCGCAGCGGGACCTGGTCGGGGGCGGGCATGAAGAACATGTGGTAGGCGATCTTCATGTAGTAGTAGACGGAGACGACGCTGTTGACGACGGCGCAGGCGGCCAGCCAGTAGTGGCCGGACTGGACCGCGGCGGAGAAGATGTAGAACTTGCCGATGAAGCCGGCCAGGGGCGGGATGCCGGAGAGAGAGAGCAGGAAGAAGGCCATCGCCAGGGCCAGGCCGAAGGAGCGCTGGGCCAAGCCGTCGAAGGAGGAGAGGCCGTAGCGGTCGCCCGCGCCCTCCGGGGCCTGGGAGGCGACGAGCTGGGCGACGGCGAAGGCGCCGATGTTCATGGCGACGTAGATGAAGGAGTAGAGCATCACCCCCTCCAGGCCCAGGGTGTTGCCGGCGACGATGCCGATCATGATGTAGCCGGCCTGGGCGATGGAGGAGTAGGCCAAGAGGCGCTTGACGTTGTCCTGGAAGAAGGCCGTGAAGTTGCCGATCGTCATCGTCAGCGCGGCCAGCAGGGCCAGGAGGCCGGTCAGCCGCAGGGCCGAGGCGGGCAGGAGGATGGTGAAGACGCGCAGGAGCACCGCCATGGCGGCGATCTTGGGAGCGATGGAGAGGTAGGCCGTCACCGGGGTGGGCGCTCCCTCGTAGGCGTCCGGCACCCAGAAGTGCATGGGGGCGATCGAGGCCTTGAAGGCGAAGCCCAGGAGGATCAGGAGCACGGCGAGCAGGAAGACCGGGTTTGAGGCCAGGGAGCGGGAGAGGCCGATCAGGCGGGTCGTCCCGGCGACGCCGTAGAAAAGGGAGATGCCGAAGGCCATGATGGCCGAGGAGAAGGCCCCGAACAGGAAATACTTGATCGCGCCCTCGTTGGACTTGGAGCGCGAGCGCTCGAAGCCGACCAGGATGAAGGAGGAAAGGGAGACCAGCTCCAGGGCGACGAAGGCCTCCAGAAGATCGACGGCGGAGACGAGGAACATCAGCCCGGCGGTCGACAAGAGCAGCAGGGCGTTGAAGGCCCCGGCGTGGGCCGGCGGCAGGTCCTCGTATTCCAGGCCCAAGAGCAGGCAGAGCACGGTCGTCAGCAGCACCAGCATCTTGAAGAACTGGCTCATGGGATCGACGGACCAGAGGGTGCCGACGCCCTGGTAACGGGCGGGATCGGAGATCGTCACCCCCACCAGCAGCAGGGCGACGATGGAGGCGATCCAGCCCAAATGGTAGAGGACTCGGCCGTGCCGCGCGGCGATGAAGAGATCGGCCAGCATGACTCCCAGAGCCATGACGGAGAGGGCGACCTCCGGAAACAGGAGGTGCAGGCCGCTCATGGCTTGACGAAGGCCGTCATGTGCAGGATGGTGGCGTTCATGAGGTTGAGCACCCAGCCGGGCCAGACTCCGATGATGACGCTCAGGGCGGCCAGCGGGGCGATGGAGATGAGTTCCCGCGCCGTCATGTCCGGCAGCTCCGCCCACTTGGCGTTGAGGGGTCCCAAAAACACCTTCTGCAGCATGCGCAGGAAGAAGGCGGCGGTGGCCAGCACACCCAGCACCGCGACGGCGGTGTAGACCTTCCAGCGCGCGAAGGCGCCCAAGAAGCAGAGGAACTCGCCCACGAAGCCGGCCAGGCCCGGCAGGCCCAGGGAGGCGAAGCAGAGCAGGAACATGAAGGCCCCGTAGACCGGGACCTTGGCCGCCAGGCCGCCGAAGGCGGCGATGTCGCGGGTGTGGGCGCGGTCGTAGATGACCCCGACCAGAAGGAAGAGGGCGCCGGTGATGATGCCGTGGGCGATCATCTGGAAGACCGCCCCGGAAAAGCCGGTGGCCGAGAGCCCCGCGATGCCCAGGAGGCAGTAGCCCATGTGGTTGACCGAGGAGTAGGCGACCATCTTCTTCATGTCGGTCTGCGCCATGGCGCAGAGGGAGCCGTAGACGATGTTGACGACGGCGATGACGACGAGATAGGGCAGAAACCAGTGGAAGGCCAGCGGCAGCATGCCGTAGCTGATGCGCAGGATGCCGTAGACTCCCATCTTGAGCAGCACCGCCGCCAGGATCACCGAGACTGCGGTCGGGGCCTCGACGTGGGCCAAGGGCAGCCAGGTGTGGAACGGGAAGGCCGGGACCTTGATGGCGAAGGCCAGGTAGAAGCCCAGGAAGACCAGTATCTGGAAGCGCAGGCTCCAGGCGGAGTGGGCCTTCATCAGGGCCAGGATGTCGAAGGTGTGCGGCGTGGAGTTGAAGTAGACGGCGAGGATGGCCAGGAGCATGAAGACGGAGCCGGCCAGGGTGTAGAGGAAGAACTTGATCGCGGCGTACTCCTTCTTGGGCCCGCCCCAGATGCCGATCAAGAAATACATCGGCACCAGGCAGAGCTCCCAGAAGACGTAGAAGAGCACCAGGTCCAAGGCCTCGAAGACGCCCAGCATGCCCACGTCGAGCAGCAGGAACCAGAAGAAGTACTCCTTGACGCGATTCTTGACGCCCAGGGAGCCGATCAGGCCGACCAGGGTCATCAGGGTCGTCAGCACCAAGAGCGGGTAGGAGAGGCCGTCGACGCCCAGAAAGTAGGAGATTCCCATCGACGGGATCCAGTCGGCGTGCTCGACGAACTGCATGCCGGGCGTGGCGCGGTCGAAGAAGAAGAAGAGCGCCACCGATAGGATGAAGGAGACGGAGGCCGCCGCGATCGCCGTCGTCTGGATGGCCCGCACGCGGTCCTTGGGCAGGAAGAGGACGATGATCGCTCCCAGAAGCGGGATGAAGGTGATGAGGCTTAAGGTGTTCATGTGGTCTCCGCGGTTATCTCATCAAGAGCAGGGCGGCGAATAGGCTGACGACGATGGCGACGTACATGAGGTATTCCTGGACCTGGCCGTCGCGCACCAGGGCGCGCAGGCCGCCGCCCAAGTCCAGGGAGAGCAGGCCGAAGCCGTCGACCGTGCGGTCGATGAGCCGGGAGTCGACGAGCTGGGCGGCCTCGGCCCAGATCAGGGTCAAGAGGCCCCAGCCGTCGACGAAGACTCGGTCGACGACCTGAGAGTCGAACCAGAAGCAGAAGCGGGAGAGGGCGTCGGCCGCTTCGACCAGGCGCAGGAAGAAGGCGTCGAAGCCGTAGCGGTTCTCCAGAAGCTCGAAGAGCCCGGAGAAGCGGCGCTTGAGGGCCTTGGCCGTCTCGAAGGCCGGGCCGCGATAGAGCAGGAAGCCCAGGACGATGGAGAGGGCTCCCAGGACGCTGACGCCGGCCCCCAGCCATTCCGGAAACTCCCGCGCCGCCAATTCCTCCGCCGGCGCCGCGGCGGAGAGCGGCAGCAGGCGCTCGATGAAGCCCGCGTGGGCCAGGGCCATGCCGGAGACGACGGCCAGGGAGGCCAGGAGCATCATCGGGCCGGTCATGGAGGCCGGAGACTCGTGGGCGTGCTGGTGCAGCTCCTCCTCGCGCGGCGCTCCCAGGAAGGTCAGCATGATGAGGCGGGTCATGTAGAAGGCGGTCAGGAGGGCGGCGGCGGCCAGCAGGAAGAACATCGCCGGGCTGTGCTGGTAGACGGCCTTTAGGATCAGCTCCTTGGAGAAATAGCCGGCGAAGGGCGGCACCCCCGCGATGGCCAGGGTGGCCAGGACCATCGTCACGAAGGTGATCGGCATCTTCTTGGAAAGCCCCCCCATCCGCCGCATGTCGTTGGTGTGAACGGCATGGATGACGGAGCCGGCGCCGAGGAAGAGGAGAGACTTGAAGAAGGCGTGGGTGGTCAGATGGAAGAGCCCGGCCGCGTAGCCGCCGGCGCCCAGGGCGCACATCATGAAGCCCAGCTGGGAGATGGTGGAGAAGGCCAGCACCCGCTTGATGTCGTAGGCCACGATCGCCATCGTCGCGGCCAAAAAGGCCGTGATCAGGCCGATCCAGGCCGCCGTCTCCAGCGCCACGGGGCTTGCCAAGTAAATGAAGTAGGTCCGCGCCACCAGGTAGATGCCGGCCGCCACCATCGTCGCCGCGTGGATGAGGGCGGAGACGGGGGTGGGGCCCTCCATGGCGTCGGGAAGCCAGATGAACAGCGGCCACTGGGCCGACTTGCCGATGCAGCCCAGGAGCATGCCCAGGGCCACCGCCGTCGCCGCCGCTCCCGCCAGGTAGCCGTGCGCCACCGACTCGCGCAGGGCGCTGATCTGGAAGGTGCCGGTCTTGGTAAAGAGCAAGAGCAGCGCCACGTAGAGCCCGCAGTCGCCGAGCTTCGTCGTGATGAAGGCCTTCTTGGAGGCGTAGGCGGGGCCCGGCTTCTCGAACCAGAAGCCGATGAGCAGGTAGGAGGAGACGCCGACCAGCTCCCAGCACATGAAGGTCACCAGGAGGTCGCTTGAGACCACCAGGCCCAGCATCGAGGCGGTGAAGAAGGAGAGGAAGGCGTAGTAGCGGCGCAGGCGCGGGTCGCCGTGCATGTAGCCCAAGGAGTAGATCTGGACCATCAGGCTGACCAGGGTGACGACGCAGAGCATCAGCGCGGCCGGCCCGTCGATGAGCACGCCAAGCTGAAGCGGCAGGGCGAAGGCCTTGCCGGCGATCTGCACCGGCAGGCGGAACCATTCCATGTTCGCCTCGTAGGACAGCGGCAGGGCCGAGGCGGCGACGCGGTGGAAGACGGCGCAGGACTGAAGAAAGCACCAGAGCATGGCGGCGATGCCCAGGTAGGGAGCGCGCGAGCGGGGATTTTCCTTGAAGCCGAAGAGGATGACCAGGGAGGCCGCCAGCGGGATCAACGCAATCAGGTAGACGTGCTCTAGCATGGTCAGCCCTTGAGCAGGTTGAACTCCTCGACGTAGACCGTGTCGGCGTTGCGGTTGATCGCCAGCACCAGCGCCAGGCCGACGACGACCTCCGCGGCGGCGATGGCGATGATGAAGAGGGCCAGGCATTGGCCGGCCACGCCGCCCGGGTGCAGGAAATGGTTGAAGGCGGCCAGGTTCAGGTTGGCGGCGTTGAACATCAGCTCAATGCCCATGAGGATGCCGATGACGTTGCGGCGGGTCAGCGCGCCGAAGATTCCGATCAAGAAGAGGGCGCCCGATAAGAGCAGGCAGGAGGAAAGGGTCATGGGTTCTTCTCCAGGCGCGAGAAAAAGACCGCGCCTAGGAGGGCGGCCGTCAGCAGCAGGGAGACCAGCTCGAAGGGGACGGCGTAGCCGCCCATCAACAGGCGGCCCAGCCGCTCCGTCGTGGGAGCCGGTGCCCGCGTCGCGGCGGGCGCTATAAATGAGCGCGCGGCGCGCCAGAGGCCGGCGGCGGCGACGGCGCAGACCAAGAGCGCCGCCGGCCATTGGGCGTTGATCTGGCGCAGGTGCAGGTCCGAGGCGCGGCCCAGGAGCATCACGACGAAGATGAAGAGCACCGCGATGCCGCCGACGTAGACCAGGATCTGCGCGGCGAAGAGGAAATCGGCGGAGAGCTCGGCGAAGATGCCGGCCAGGCCGGCCAGGGAGAGGCCCAAAAACAATGCCGAGTGCACGGTGTTGCGCATCGTCACGACGGCCAGGGCCGAGAGTAGGACGAGCGCGGCCAGGCTGTAGAAGATGAGGGATTCGGCCATCAGCGCCTTGCGTCGACCTCCATGATGCGGACTTGGCCGGGAGGGTCCTTGAACTGCTTGGCCCTGCGGTCCCAGTACTGCCCCACCCAGCTCATGCCGGCCTTCCAGCAGCGGACCATCTCGTCGCGCGAGAAGAACACCAGCTCGTAGTCCAGGGAGTGCCAGACGCTCTTGGGCTTGGTCGGGCAGGATTCCTCGCAGAGCCGGCAGAAGTTGCACTTGCCGAAGTCGATGGAGTACCACTCCACCCGCGCCACCTTCTTGCGCGCCTGCGGGTTCTTGGGGTCCGGGATCGTGGCGTTCTCGAGATCGATGCAGGTGGACGGGCAGGCCTTCACGCAGAGGTTGCAGGAAATGCAGGTGACCGCATCGAAGAGCAGGGCCCCGCGGAAGCGCTCGTAGGGGACCAGCTTCTCGTCCGGATAGTGCACCGTGATGGCGGGCTTGAAGAGGTACTTGAGCGTCAAGCCGAGCCCCTTGCAGGTGTTCCAGGCCGCCCGCAAGACCTTCGCGAAATAGTCGATCATGACAGCAGCAGCCAGACCCCGGCCAAGGCGATGTTGGCGAAGCTCCAGGGCAGCAGGAATTTCCAGTTGAAGTCCATCAATTGGTCGGCGCGCAGGCGCGGGAAGGTCCAGCGCGCCCAAAGAAAGAGGAACATCATCAGCATCGCCTTGCCCAGCATCCAGATCCAGCTGGGGATCAGGTGGTCGAAGGCGAACGGGGAGGCGCCGCCGCCCAGGAAGAAGGCCGCCAGCAGGAAGCTGGCCAGGAGGACGTAGCCGTACTCGGACAGAAAGAAGATCGACCATTTCATGCCGGAGTACTCGGTGTGGAAGCCGCTGACCAGCTCGGACTCCGCCTCCGGGATGTCGAAGGGGGTGCGGTTGGTCTCGGCGATGGAGGCGATGAGAAAGATCAGGAAAGCCAATTGCCCGACGACCGGATAGAAGATGAACCAGCGCGGCAGAAAGCCCCACTTGTAGCCCGCCTGGGCGGCGGCGATGGCGGAGATGTTGAGGGAGCCCGCGAACATCAGCACGGGAACGATGGAGAAGCCGCGCGGCAGCTCGTAGCTGACCAGCTGGGCGCAGGCGCGCAGGCCGCCCAAGAGGGAATACTTATTGCCGGAGGCCCAGCCGGCCATGACGATGCCGATGACGGAGATGCCGGCCATCGCGAAGACGTAGAGGACTCCCACGTCGAGGTTGGCCGCGGCCAATTGCCGGCCGAAGCTGACCGGGGCGAAGGCGGCCACCACCGGGACGACGACGATGGCCGGGGCCAGGGCATGGACCCAGGCGTCCGAGGCGGCCGGCGTGATGTCTTCCTTTAATAGGAGCTTGATGCCGTCGCAGATGGTCTGGGCCCAGCCGTGAAAACCCCCCGCGTAGACGGGGCCGACCCGCGATTGGATATGGGCGCTGATCTTGCGCTCCCACCAGACGGCCCAGAGCCCGTTGAGCAGGATGACGTGGAGCACCAGCAGGCCCTTGAAGACCGCCCAGATGCCTTGGGCAAGCACCGGCGAGCCCCCCCGCGCGGAGATGAAGGCCAGCAGCCAGGCGTACAAACGGTCTCCCCAAACGGCCAGCTCGCCCACGGCCGCCCCGGTGGCGAGCAGGCCCAGGATGATGCCGCCAAGCAGCAGCGCGCCGCGGCGGTAGCTGGGCTTGTTCCAGGGGTTTGCCCAGAGCTCCGTGGGCCAGTAGCGCGTGGTCTTGAGCAGCCGCCCGGCCTTCTCGTTGAACTTGGCCGGCGGGAAAGTTTTCTTTGCGGGCGCCGCCTTTGCGGCGGGGGCCTTGGCGTCGGGCTTTGGCTCTTCGCTCATTACCGGTCCACCTCTCCCAGGACGATGTCGATGGAGCCCAGGATGGCGATGACGTCGGAGACCTTGTTGCCGACCAAGAGCTCCTGCAGGATGGCAAGGTTCAGAAAGGACGGGGCGCGCACATGCATGCGGTAGGGGCTGGCCTGGCCGTCCGAGACCAGGAAGATGCCCAAATCGCCGCGCGCTCCCTCGACGTGGGCGTAGGCCTCGCCGGGCTTGGGCTTGGGGATCTTCGCCACGCCGGCGGCCATCGTGGGGCCCTCCGGCAGGCCGCCCAGGACCTGCTCGATGATGCGGATGGACTGGCGCATCTCCTGGACGCGGCAGAAATAGCGGTCCCAGCAGGAGCCGGTTTGGCCCAGCGGGACGTCGAAGGAGTAGCGCTCGTAGCCGCAGTAGGGATCGGACTTTCGCACGTCGTAGCAGACGCCGGAGCCGCGCAGGTTCGCCCCGGACAGGGACCAGGAGACGGCGTCGGCGGCAGGGATCAAGCCCACCTCCTTGGTCCTGGCCATGAAGATGGGGTTGTAGGTCAGGAGGGTGTCGTACTCGTCGATCCTGGGCTTGAAGTAGTCGACGAACTCGCGGCACTTGGCAAGCCACTCCGGCGGCACGTCGGCCATGACGCCGCCCAGGCGGATGTAGTTGTAGGTCAAGCGCGCCCCGCAGGCCATCTCGAAGAGATCGAGGATCATCTCCCGCTCGCGGAAGGCGTAGAGAAAGGGCGTGAAGGCGCCGATGTCGATGCCGTAGGTGCCGAAGAAGAGCAGATGCGATGCGACGCGGTTGAGCTCGCACATGAGCACGCGCAGGGCCTCGGCGCGCGGCGGGGCCTGGACCTCCATGAGCTTCTCTGCGGCCAGGCAGAAGACCAGGTTGTTGGGCATGGCGGCGACGTAGTCCCAGCGGTCGGTGAGCACGACGCAGTGGTGGTAGCCGCGCACCTCGGCCAGCTTGGAGGTGCCCCGGTGCAGGTAGCCGATGTCCGGGACGGCCTTGGTGATGAGCTCCCCCTCTATGGTCAGCCCGACGCGCAGGACTCCGTGGGTGGAGGGGTGCTGCGGCCCCAGGTTGATGAACATGGAGTCCGTCTTCATGGTCTTTTCCGCCGTGCTACTCATCGAAGCGGTCCTTGACGTGGACGTAGTCCTTGCGCAGGGGATGGCCCACGAGGAAATCGGGGGTGAGGATCTTGGCGAGGTTGGGATGCCCCTCGAAGCGAATGCCCATGAGGTCGAAGAGCTCGCGCTCCTGCCAGTCCGCGCCCTTGTAGAGTCCGCTCAGGCTGGGGACGGACGCGGCCTCTCGGGAGACCTCGCACTTGAGGAAAACCCAGGCCTTCGCCGCCAGGTCCGCGAAGGCCCAGAGCAGCTCGAAGCTCGGGCGGTAGGGAAAGCCGGGGGTGGCCGAGGGGACGGACTGCGGCGTGGCCCCTTCCGGCAAAAAGACGATGGGATTGGGGTTTCTGATGTAGCCCTCCGGCTTGACCGCCCCCAGCCAATCGGTGGCCGAGATCATCTCCAGGTAATCGAAGCCCAGGGCCTTGAGCGCGGCCGCGGCCTGCGGCAGTTTGGCGGCATCCTCGAGCTTCAGGGTCAGGTAGCCCTTGACCGGGTTGGGATGCCTGGAAAGCTCGGGCAGCTTCTCCGCGATCCGAGAGGCCAACTCCTCGATGTCGGCCATCAGCGCAGCTCGAGGCGCGGCCCGCTCGCGGGCTTGGGCAGCGGCTCGTCGTTTGGGACGGCGGAAAGGACGTCGCGAGAGCCGCGCTCCTGCTGGAGGGTGGCGCCGGCGCCGCGCTCTATGGCGCGCATGCCCGCGATCTTGTCTTGCAGCTTGAGGACTGCGAACTGCAGGGCCTCCGGCCGCGGCGGGCAGCCGGCGACGTAGACGTCCACGGGCACGATCCGGTCCACTCCCTTGAGCACGGAGTAGGAATCGTAGTAGGGGCCGCCGCAGTTAGCGCAGCTTCCCATGGAGATGACGAAGCGGGGCTCCGGCATCTGGTGGTAGATCTCGAGGATGGGCTCGGCCATCTTCTTGCAGACGGTGCCGGCCACGATCATCACGTCGGCCTGCCTGGGCGAGGGGCGCGGGATGACCCCCATGCGGTCGAAATCGAAGCGGGAGGCGTAGGAGCCCATCATCTCGATGGCGCAGCAGGCCAGGCCGAAGGTCATCGGCCACAGCGACATCTTGCGGCCGAAGTCGATGAAGGCGTCGGCGGTCGTCAGCAGCAGCTCTCCGCCGGGAAGCCCCTTGGTGACGCCGGGCAGCTTCTCCAGGATTATTCCCATCGCAGCGCCCCCTTGGCCCAGGCGTAGGCCAGGGCGGCCACGAGGATCGCCAAGAAAACGCCCATCTCGGCGATCGCCGGGGGGCCCAGGCGCCGCGCGGTGACGGCCCAGGGATAGATGAAGAGCGTCTCCACGTCGAAGAGCACGAAGAGCAGGGCGAAGAGATAGAAGCGGATGTTGAGCTTGACCTCCGTGGTGCCGACGGCCGGGATGCCGCATTCGTAGGTGCTGAGCTTGCGGGCGTATTCCACGCGCGGGCGCAAGAGCTTGGCCGCGATCAGCGTCACGGCCGCGAAGGCCGCGCCCAGAAGGACGATGGCGTAGACCGCGGCGTAGGCGCTCGTCATCCGCGCGGCTCTTCCTTGGTCTGTATGAGGACCTTAAAGACCTCGCCCATCGCCTCTGGATGCAGCAACGTCTTGACCTGGGCGCGCGACTTGACGTCCGCGGCGGACTGGCCCGTCGGCAGGAAATCCCCGATGCCGCCCTCTATCAGGAAGCCGGCGAGGCTGCCGTAGTAATGGAGTTTGAATCCCAGGGCCCGGCCCGCGCGGATCAACTCGTCGAAATCCACGGAGGCCGTCAGGTCCTGGCGGCCCGGACGTGCGGACAAATCGTCCGGTAGGGAGTGCCGGTAGAAGGCGCGCGGCGGGTTGGGGGCGGCCCCCATCTTGGCGCCGTAGTCGATGGTGAGAAGCGCTCCCCGAGTCAGAACTCTCGCGACCTCCTCAAGCCAGGGAGCGATCTCGAGGTTCACCGCATGCCGCTGGCCCTCCCCTAGGAAGGCCGCGGCGCGGCAGGCATGGGCGCGCAACTGCGGCTTGGACAGCGGCCCCAGAAACTCCCGGCCGGAGTCATCGACGTAGAGCTCGCGGACTTTCCCCCCCTCCATCTGCAGCACGTGCGCTGGAAAGGAGTCGACGAGCTCGTTGGAAAAGACGATCCCATCGCCGGGCTCGAGCTCCGCCAGGCCGGCGCGGCAGTCGAGCCGGGCAAAGCGCGGCTTTAAGCGCGCCGCGGCCAGCGCCAACGCGGCGGCCGAGCGCTCGACCACGCAGTAGCGAGCGCCTGCCGGCAGCGCCGGCAGCAATTGCTCGGCCAGGGCGCCGTCGCCGGCCCCCGCCTCGATGACTCGCGGCCTGTCCAGCCGCAGCTCGCGGCACAGCGCGGCCAGCCGCCGGGCCAGGACCTGAGCGAAGGCCGGATGCAGCTGCGGCGCCGTATAGAAGTCGGCGCGCGGCAGGCGGCGGGAATAATAGCCCAGCTTGGGATCATAGAGCGAACGCTCCATGAAATCCCTGAATGTCGGCATCCCGCCCTTTGCCTTAGAGGTCTTCGGCCCCCAGGGTCTTCTTCTTGCCGTCCACCTTGATCTTCTCGATGGAGGCGCGAACGATCTCGCTGATCTTGCCGGACAGCCCGTCGATGTAATCGCCCCCGGTGCGGTAGCCCGCCTCCTTGACCATCTTCTTCACCTTGCTGACGACCACGAGCGTCTCTGCCATGGAAATCCTCCTTAGAATGCGATGGAGGACTATAAGATTTTTCGCTGCCGGGAGTCAAAGCGCCAGCGGCGGGTCCTGATGGCTGCGGACGCGGCTTCGCTGCGCCCCGGAAGTGCTCGCTCGCCGCGTTCCTCGCCATCACCCGCCGCCGACGTTCTTGCTTGGCCCAGGGCGCGCGGAGATCACGCCGACAAGGTATCGTTGCGATTTAAGGTCGGTGGCTCGAATCCCGAAGGGAAAAACATGGCGACGGGTGGATTCGAACCACCGACCTAACGCTTATGAAACGCTCGCTCTAACCCCTGAGCTACGTCGCCAAAAGGACCGCTGCGCGGCGGCCATATTGTAACACATCCGCGCGGCTCAGCGCGGCCGCGGGCGGAAGACGCGGATGTCGCTGTCAGAGTATTCATGAGAAACGTCTGTGTGATGCTGGATCAAGTAGGGATTGTGGCGCGATACCCCGTTTTTCGTGAAGACGTAGCCACCGTCCAGATAGACTGCAGAATGGGTCGGCTCTCCCTGCTGGCTCCAGACGAGGAGGTCGCCTAAGCGAAGCGGGCCGGAGGCCAGCACGTCGTAGCCCTGTTGCAGTTCCGCGATCAAGCGCTCCTCATCGACATGGAGCGATCGGAAGCGCTCCGCCTCGCGGAAGCTCAGCGCGGCGCGGAAACAGTTCGGTCCGGTGATGTTTTCGTAGCGCCAGAGATGTTCCCGGACAAAGCGCGGCAGCAAGGCCGCAAACGGGAGCTCGACGGATTTTAGATCTCCGAGCGCTTCCCGCAGGACCGCCTCGATGATCTCCGGCGGGCGCGAGCCGGCGTAGCGCTCGGCCAGCGCGGCCACGTCCGCGGCGGCGAAGCGGAGGGTCAGGTCGACGCCTCTAAAGAATGGATCGGACACGCTGATTGCATTGTCGGCCAGCGCGCTGCGCTGGCTTGGCGATAGTCTAGCCCAGGTGTTCGGGGAATGCTCTATAGAAAAGAGGCCGCCATCGAAGACGGTGTGCTGTAGCAGCACGGCTAACTGGCTTGGGGCGGCGTCGTGGGCGGCATAGGCGGCCAGCAGGTCCGGCAGGCCCGGGTAGGCCTCCTCGTACATGCCTTCGTAAGGCTCGTACCGCCATTCGAAGAAGCGCTGCGTCCATTGGAGGCAGGAGCTCTGCAGCTTCTGTTCCGCCCTCTCGGCGTTGACGCCGCCGGCAAAGACAGCCCTGGCCAGCGTGTCGAACGGTCTCGGCAGCTGAAGCTCCGCAAGCCCCCATTCCAGCATCTGGCGATTGATGCCGCGGAAGACCCAGCCGACCGAGTCTGCGGGATGATCCAGCCAGCGGCGCAGGTTCTCTTGCGATGGCCTGACCGGAGGATGCAGCGTGGCCAGCAGACCTGCTCCAAATTCCTCGGGCTTGCGGGGCTCCTCGGGCTTGAGAGGCTGCTCGATCGCGGCATCGGCGCTTTCATCGAATATCTCTGCGCCATCGAAAATGCCGCGCAGTAGCGCCATATTTTCCTGTCGATCGTCAGTTTCATCGCCGGGGAATTGCCTGGCCCAGCGCTTTAGCCGCGCGCCCAACTCCTCGCTTGCCCCGGCTTGATGGAGCAGGCTTGCGGCAAGCCCTGCTTGCTCGTGATCGAGAGCGGCGCCGGCGAGTAGCATATAGGCGGCCTGCCTCTGCGCATCCCCATTGTGCAGCCCCTGAATATAGAGCGCCTGGAGGCCCTTGGCCGACTGGGCGCAGAGGCTTTTGGGATCATCAGGATGCCGTGTCTCTATGAGCAGATTCGGTCCGGGCGGCAGCTCGCGCAGCAGCCCCAGGCGGCCCAAATGCAGAGCGACGGCCTCGACGACGGCGCCGGGCTCGAGGCCGACCTTGCCGCAGCTTCCCGGTAGCGGGGCGGCCGCCAGCAGCAGGACTGCCGCCAGCAGAGCGCGCGGCGGCAGGGCTATCTGGCTTTGCCTATGCTTACTACAAAACGCCGCCATTGCCGGCGTTGCCATCCGAGGCCGCGGGACGTTGCGGGTTCATCCGATGCCGGATCAAGTCGGCGATGCGGCGGCTTGCGCCGATGCTGGAGACGGCATCGATGGTCAGGCCCAGGACGACGAAGAAGACCAGCGCGGCGAACACTAGCAGATTACCGGCGCCGGTGACCCAGAAGGGAAAACCCATTAAGCCCATTACGAGACCAACAGTAAGGACGAACTTTGAGAGCTCCTTCTCCCGTCGCTGCGCGTCCAGCTCGGAGAATTTCTCAAGCGGCGTGGGCGGCCGCTTGGCTAAGGCGGCGCGCGCTTCATCCGCCAACGAGGGGCCTTTCAGCTGCTGCACGGCCTCTCGATATTGCGCGGCAGTGATGACGTGCAACAGGGACTGCGCCTCCCGGAGCAGAGATTCCCACTTCCCTGGATTCCGTTTTCCTTCGCGCGCGGCTAGATAGTAGAGGCTGAAGCGGGGAAATATTCGGGTTTCGCCGCTTAACTCGTCGGTCACTGTTATGGATATTCTTGGAGCAGCATCTTCTCTAAATTGTTTTCCGTACTGAGCGAGGCGGAGCAGGGAGTGAGGATTGCCGCCATGGCCGTTTTCCTCAAGCCGCGCCGCGCGCAGGTGCCACTTCAGCGCAGCTTGCGTCAGCGGCGCCGTCGTCTTGCCATTGCCCCCGTTGTGTGCCTCGGCCAGCAGGCTTTGCGCCTCGGGATCGTCGTCGATGACGGCCCTCCTGAGCAGGCCGGGGACGGCCTCGGGCTCGACCACCTTTTGGCCGGCGGTGTGGAAGGGCGGGTTGTTGGCGATTCTCTGGACTTCCAGTTCCCGCAGTTCCTCGGTCATTTCCCCCGCCTTTCTGTAAATCTCTGCCGCGGCGGGGCTGAAATCGGCGTAGGGCTCGGCCAGCTTTTGGAATTCGCTCCAGCCCTCGATGGTGTCCGGCACGTTCCGCATGCGGGCCCGCAGGGCCGCTTCCACTTTGGGCGCGGCGGTCAGCTTGGCGCTGATGAGAGCCCTGGCCAGGGCGATGGTCCGGCGCTCGCTAAGTCTTCCCAATCCGGCGACCTGCAAGGCTAGCTGCAGGCCGGGCTTCAGACCCAATGGGCCTAGCCGGGTTTGGATCGAGGGCAGGTCCTGCGAGCCTAGGATAGGCTGCCAAAACGTGGAATCGACGCCGAGCAGGGCCTTGCTGAGCGGCATATCGGGCTTAAAGCGGGCGAAGAAGATTTCGAGGTCGCAGCGTGCGTCCAGGATGTCCGCAGCGGCGCGGGGAGCGGCGACGGGGCCTGCCTTGGCGGGCGCGGCGGCCAGCGAGGCGGCGAGCAGGGCGATCGAAAGTTTCATGATTAAATTATAAGGGCTGCTCGCGGCGCCGCTCTAGGTCCATCGGGCAGGGGCCGGGCGCTTTTGGGCCCCGGGGGCTTGGGCCCAGGCTTGGGCCGAAAGACCTAAAAAGCGCAACAACTTCGAGGAATTTGTTGTATAGTATCCACTAACGCTCGAGGCATCGGGAGAGAACGTGGCCAAGAAAAAGATATCGGTCGTGATCGCCGACGACCAAACGCTGTTTCGCGAGGGAATCAAGGATCTGCTGGAGGGAGAGAAGGGCATCGAGGTGATCGGCGAGGCCGCCGACGGCCAGGAGGCCCTGCGCTTGGTCAAGAAGCTGCGGCCCCACGTCATCCTGCTCGACATCAAGCTCCCCCACATGGACGGCATCGAGGCCACCCGCCAGATCCACAGGGACTGCCCCAACACCAACGTGCTCATCCTCTCCTCCTTCGAGGACGAGTCGCACGTGATGGAGGCGATCCAGGCCGGCGCCAACGGCTACCTCTCCAAGATGCTCCCCGCCTCGGAGCTGGTCAACGCGCTCAAGGCCTTCGCCAATCAGGGCGTGATGATCCCGCAGCCGGTGATGAGCAAGCTGATAGACGGCCTGCGCCAGATGGGCAGCTCCTCGGCCGAGGCCTCGCTGGTGGCGCTGACCAAGACCGAGATCAAGGTGCTGGCCCTGCTGGGACGCGGCAAGTCGAACAAGGAGATCGCCACGGATCTCAACTGCTCGGTCAAGACCGTGAAGAACCACTTAAACTCGATGTTCCAGAAGCTCTCGGTGAGCAACCGCACCGAGGCGGTCGTCAAGGGCATCGACCTGGGCCTGATCTCGGCCGAGCGCTCCTAGCGCGGCGACTTAAGAGCGAAACCCCCGCGCAGGCGCGCGATCGCCTCCTCGGCGATGACCCGCACTCGGGTGTTGGGATGGGAGCGGGCCTTCTCCAGCGTCGGCAGCGCGCGCTCGTGGGCAAGCTGGCCCAAGGCCGCCACCGCGGCCACCACGACGCGCTCATCGCCGTCCCCGGCCGCCTCGCAGAGGCCGTCCAGGCAGCGCTCTGAGACCGTCGCGTAGCGCTGCAGGGCCTTCAAGGCCTGCTGGCGGCGCAGGAATTCATGCGGGGGACGGCTTAAGCGCAGCAGCAGGCCGACGTTTTTGGGCTGGTGGGCCGCGGCCAGGGCCGCGACGCCGGAAGCGCCCAGGACGTCGCGGTAGGAGCGGCTGGCCAAGGCCGAGCGGATCAAGGCAAGGGCCTTGCGCGGGGCCAGGGCTCCCAGGCCGCGCAGGGCCTCGGCCTGGACGAAGAGGCTTTTATCCGCGCGGGCCAGGCGCTCCAGGGCTTGGGCCGCCTCCGGACGGTTGAAGCCGGCCAGGGCCTCGACGACGGTGCGGCGCAGCTTGGGCTGCGGGTGCTTGAGCAAGCGGGTCAGGGCCTTAAAGGCCGCCTGGCAGCGCAGGCCGGCCAAGGCGCCGGCCATCTCGGCGGCGGCTCCCCAGAACGGCTCCGAGCGGATCGCCCCCTCCAGGGCGGCGACGCTCTCCGCTCCGGGCCAGGCCGCCACCGCTTGGGCCGCCGCCGCGCGCGCATGGGCGCGCTGGGCATGTCGCAACTGCCGCAGCCACATCGCATGGGGCTTGGACAGGGAAAGCTTCATGAGCAGGGTGAGCTGGGAATCGAGCTCTACGTCCAGCGGAGGAGCCGGCAGCGGCCAGAAGAAGCGCCGCTCCTTTTCCTCCAGCTTCGCCACGACGTCGCGGCTCCAGCCCTTGCCGATGAAGCGGACCGGCAGGGACAGGGAGAAGGCGGGAGCGGCCTCGCCGATCTCCTGCGCCTGGCCCACCCAGAGCTCGGCGCCGCGGCGCTTGGCGTTCCAGCGGTAGCGCGCGCGCAGGACGGGGTAGCCGGCGCGAAAGACCCATTGGTCGAAGAAGGGCTTGAGATTCCTCCCCGTGGCGCGCGCGATGGCCGCGACGAGATCGGAGGTCTCGACGCTGGCGTCGCGGTGGCTCTCCAGGTAGAGCTTGATCGAGCGGCGGAAATCCTTCTCTCCCAGCTCCTGGCGGAGCATGTGGACGACCCAGCCGCCCTTTAAGTAGGTGTGCCGGTCGAAGAGGGTCCAGGGGTTGCGGAAAATGGGGCAGACGATCGGACGGCGGTAGCGGGAGGCGTCCTCCTCGAAGTAGGCCTTGGCGTTGGCGCAGAGCTCGTGGTCTAAGGCGTCGCGGCCCTTGTCGTGGCCCTGAAAGAGGATCTCGAAGTAGGTGGCGAAGCCCTCGTTGAGCCAGGCGTGCGACCAGTCCCGGCAGGTCACGAGGTCTCCGAACCACTGGTGGGCCAGCTCGTGGGCGACCAGCAGGTCCAGGTCGAAGTCCAGGGCCGCGCGCTGGTCGATCAAGCAGGCGTCGGTCTGCGTCGTGCAGGTGGTATGCTCCATGCCGCCGGGATACTCGGCCACGGCGACCTGGGCGTACTTCTCGTAGGGGTAGGGCACCCCGGTTTCCCGCGAGAAGAACTCCATCGCCTTGACGGTCTTGGCGAAGCCGCGCTTGGCGTCTTCCTCGCGGCCCTTCTCACAGTAGAAGGCGACCGGCACCTTGCCCCAGCGCCGCATGATCTCGGAAAATTTCCCGGCCGCGATGCTGATGAGATAGATCGCGTGGGCGCGCTCCATGCGCCAGTGCCAGGTCTCGCGGCCCTTCGAGCGGGAATGCTCGAGCAGCCGGCCGTTGGAGACGACCCGAAAGCCCGCGGGGACGGTGATGCGAGTCTCCGAGGTGCACTTTTGCTGCGGGTTGTCGTGGCAGGGATACCAGTGCCGCGCGTCCTCGGGCTGGCTCTGGCTCCAGGCTTGGGCCGAGCCGCCGTCGCGCGGAAAGACGAAGTGCAGGCCCGCCTTGGGGCGATCGGTCCGGTAGGAGACCGTCACCTCGGCGCGGCGGCCGGGCTTAAGCGCCCTGGCCGGGCGAATGCGCAGCTTGCCCCCCGCGGCGCTAAAGCGGGCGCGCCGGCCGTCGACGCGGACCTGGGAGACCTTGAGCTCGACGGCGTCGAACTCAAGGGAGCGCAGGGCGGAGAAGGGCAGGATGGCGGTTTTGCACGTTCCCCAAGCCGAGCGCTTCACAAAATCGAGGCTTAGGTCGAGGCGGACGTGGAGGGTGTCGAAGCTGCGATCGGGGGCGTAGCGCGGCGTCTTGCCCAAGAGCGCCTCCCTGACCTCGGCTCCGGCGCGCGCCGCCAGAGCGAAGGCCCGCCCGCAGCGCAGTTCCTCTATCTCCGATTCCAGTTCCACCGGCTTAGGGCTTGTTAATCAATAAGTGACATACTTCGGAGGTCCGCCGTTGAGACGATTTCAAGGCGCGACGAGCGAGCATGCCTGTAGGCATGTAAGCGAGGAGCAACGATGAAATCGGCCAGCGGCGGACCTCCCCGAAGGGCTGGGACGCTTTTGGGCTGCGCCTGCGTCGCTTGTCGCTCACAGACCGCTGCGGGTATGCTCGCTTCGCGCTCCTTGGCTCGCTCCAAAATCGTCCCAGCGAAGTGT
>JAGWUP010000036.1 GCA_028868375.1 Elusimicrobiota bacterium | reverse complement strand
AGGGCTGGGACGCTTTTGGGCTGCGCCTGCGTCGCTTGTCGCTCACAGACCGCTGCGGGTATGCTCGCTTCGCGCTCCTTGGCTCGCTCCAAAATCGTCCCAGCGAAGTGTATCACTTATTGATTAACAAGCCCTTAGGCCGCCGCTTCTCTCGCCTTGGAGGCCGCTTCCTTGATCATCATCATCGCGATCTCGTTGCGCTGGATTTGGTTCGTGCCCTCGTAGATCTGCGTGATCTTGGCGTCGCGCATGTATTTCTCGACTGGAAAGTCGCGCATGTAGCCGATGCCGCCGCACATCTGCACGCAGTCGGTGGTCACGCGCATCGCCGTGTCCGAGCACATGACCTTGCACATGCCGGACTCCTTGGTCCAGCGCTTGACCTCGAGGCGATTCATCTCGTCGAAGACGACGGCGTTCTTCTCTATGGCGCTGGCGACCGCGGGCAGCACCGCCTTGTCCAGGGCCTTGGCGGTGCAATAGAGCAGCGCCCGGCTGGCCTCGATCTGCGTGCCGCAGTCGGCCAGCATGTGCTGGATGGCCTGGAAGCTGGCGATGGTCTGGCCGAACTGCTTGCGCACGCGCACGTAGTCCATCGTCTCGTCGAGCGCACCCTGCGCGATGCCCAGCGCCTGGGAGGCCACGCCGGGGCGGGAGAGGTCGAAGGTGCCCTGGGCGACGAAAAGCCCGTAGCCTTCCTTATATAAGAGGTTTGCCTTCGGGATGCGGCAGTTGTTGAAGACCAGGTCGTAGGTCCAGGAGGCGCGGATGCCCATCTTCTGCTCCTTCTTGCCGAAGGAGAATCCCGGCGTGCCCTTCTCGACCACGAAGGCGGAGAGGCCGCGGGAGCCGCGCTTGGGATTGGTGGTGGCGAAGAAGGTGTAGACGTCGGCGGCGTTGCCGTTGGTGCAGAAATTCTTCTGGCCGTTGACCACGTAGTGGTCGCCGTCGAGGACCGCGGTGCACTTGGTGGCCGTGGCGTCGGAGCCCGCCCCCGGCTCGGTCAGGGCGAAGGCCCCCAGGCGCTTGCCGCTGGCCAGCTCCGGCAGCCAGCGCTTGCGCTGCTCGGCGTTGCCGAAGAAGATGATCGGTATGGTGCCAAGGCCCGTGGCCGCCACCGAGAGGGCGATGCCCCCGCAGGCGCGCGAGAGCTGCTCGACGACCAAGACCAGCTCGAGGGTGTTGCCGCCCAGGCCGCCGTAGGCCTCGGGGACGTAGACCCCGAAGAGATCGGCCTTGCGCAGCTCCTCGACGATCGGCCAGGGATATTCCTCGGTCTGGTCGTAGTGCTCGCGCACCGGCTTGATCTTTTGTTTGGCGAGCTGCCAGGCCAGGTCCCGGATGTCGTTTTGCTGCTCGGTCAAATCGTAGTCCATGTCGCACCCTCCGCCGTCTAGTTCTCCAGGCTGCGCAGCGCGTCGCGCGCCGCGGCCTGCTCCGCTTCCTTCTTGCTCTTGCCGCGCCCGCGCCCGAGCTGACGCTTGCCCAGGCTCACCAGGACCTCGAAGGTCTTGTCGTGGTCCGGGCCGACGGCCCCGGCCAGCTCGTAGCTGGGCGGAACCTTGTGCCGCTTCTGCACCAGCTCCTGCAAGCGGCTCTTGTAGTCGTTTTCCTCCAATTGCTCCTGGCTGCGCACGCACCATTGGCGGATGAAGCCCGCCGCCGCCGCGTAGCCTCCGTCTAGGTAGACGGCGCCGATCAAGGCCTCCAGGGCGTTGCCGAGCAGGCTTTGCCGCTCGCGGCCCCCGGAGCTTTCCTCGCCCACCCCCAAAAAGAGGTGGCGGCCCAGGTCCAGCTCCGCGGCCCAGCGGGCGAGGCTGGGGCGCGAGACCAGGCTCGCCTTTTTCTTGGAGAGGCTGCCCTCGTCCTCCTTCGGGTAATCGACGTAGAGCTGGTGCGCCACCACGGCGGCCAGGATCGCGTCGCCCAGAAACTCCAGGCGCTCGTTGCAGACGCCGGAGCCCGCCTCCGAGGCGAAGGACTTATGAGACAAAGCCTCCCGCAGAAGCTTGGGATCGGCGAAACGATGTCCGATGGCCTCCTCGAGAGGGCTCGGTTTGCCGTGGCCCTCCAAGGGGCTACTTCTTCGCGTGGGCGGTGATGTAGTCGATGGCCTGGCCGACGGTCTGGATCTTTTCGGCCTGCTCATCGGGGATCTCCGTGTCGAACTCCTCCTCCAGAGCCATCACCAACTCGACGGTGTCCAGCGAGTCGGCTCCGAGATCGTTGACGAAATGAGCCTGCGGCGTCACCTCTGCGGCATCCACCCCGAGCTGCTCGACGATGATTTGCTTGACGCGGTCCGCCACGCTTGTCTCAGCCATGCTTGCCTCTCCTTACATGTAGCCGCCGCCGTTCACGTTAAGGACGTGCCCGGTGACGTAGGATGAATCCTCCGACGCCAAAAACAGGATCGCGCGGGCCACGTCGATGGGCTCTCCCATCCGGCCGACGAGAATCTTGGTCAAGAGCTTCTGCTTCTCCGCCTCGGGGATGGCCTCCGTCAGGCGGGTGCGTATGAAGCCCGGAGCGACCGCGTTGCACAGGATGTTGCGCGTGGCCAGCTCCCGGGCGCAGGACTTGGTCAGCGCGATGATCCCGCCCTTGGAGGCGGCGTAGTTGGCCTGTCCCGCGTTGCCCTCCTCTCCCACGATCGAGGCGATGTTGACGATGCGCCCGTAATGGGCCTTGAGCATGGGCCGGAGCGCGGCCTTGGTGAAGTTGAAGGCCCCGCGCAGATTGACGCCCAGGACCAGATCCCAATCGGCCTCGGACATGCGCAGCAGCAGATTGTCCTTCGTGATGCCGGCGTTGTTGACGAGGATGTCGAGCCGGCCGAAGGCCTCCAGGGCGCGCGCCACGACCGCCTCGCAGTCGGCGAGCTTGGAGACGTCGGCCCGGGCCTCCAGGGCGCGGGCCCCGGAGCGCGCAAGCCCCGCGGCCGCTTGGGCGGCGCGCGCCTCGTCGACGTCGACGAGCATCACGGCGGCCCCCTCGGCTGCGAAGAGCTCGGCCGTCGCAAGGCCTATGCCCTGCGCCGCGCCGGTGATGATGGCGGCGCGATCCTTCAAGCGACCGGTGTTGCCCACGGCCGAATTCTACAATTACGCCAGGACTTTTTGGAAGAGAAAAGCTGGTCCCAAATCCGCAGTCAAGCTCTAAACGCTGCGGCGAAAAGTTCGCTGAGGGTTAGGCGCTGTCAAGTAATAACATGGACACTCTGGAGGCCCGAGCTTGAGACGATTTCAAGGCGCGAAGAGCGAGCATGCCGCTAGGCATGTAAGCGATGAGCAACGCGGAAATCGGCCAAGCTCGGGCCTCCC
>JAGWUP010000026.1 GCA_028868375.1 Elusimicrobiota bacterium | reverse complement strand
TATCCGCCGATCCCCTGGAACGGGCAGGGCCAGCCGATGACCCCCGCCGGCTACAGCCTGCCCCCGGGGCCAAGCGACGCCGCCGGCATGACGGGCGATGGGACCTCTACCGCAATGCTCAATTCCGCCCTCGCCGACCGCGCCAAGCAGGCCCAAGGCGTCCAGGAGGCCTCGACCATGTCCCCGCTCATGATCGGCCTCATGGCTGGCCTGGCCCTGCTGGTTTTTAAGGGCGGCGTCGGCCAAGGCCCCCTGACCCGGAGGCGACGCTAATGTCTTGGTTCACCGATATCACCGACGTGCTGCATCGCTCCGCGGGCGGGGCCGAGGCGGTCGCCCAGCACGCCGTCGCCGACGTCGAAGGCCTTGTAGGCGCCGCCGGCCAGCCCTCGCCGAGCGTCGCCGCCGACCCTTCGACCCAGGCCGACCTACGCAAGACCGGCTTGCAGCTCCAAAGCCTCGCCCGGCAGGTGTCCAATTCCCCCGCCTGGCACAAGGCGACCTCGGGCGGCATCGCCTCGTCGGTCGATTCCTGGCTGTCGAAGGCCCAGGCCACGGCCAACATGAGCGAGGCCGACGCCGCGAGCCTGCAAAGCGCCGCTAAGGCCATTCAACAGACGGCCTCGAACGCCTGGGCGACCATTTCCGCCAAGCCCTCGGCCGCCGACTACGCGGCCGTCATCCCCGAGACGGTCGAGGAAGCGGGGCAGGAGCTTAAAGCCGCCGCCCATAGCGCCATCCCGATGACGCGCTATCTGGCCTATGGCGCCGGCGCCGTGGCCTTCGTCTACTTCTTGAGCTTCTTCAGGGGCCGCCGATGACGGCTTTCGACAAGATTCTTAACGATCTCGTCGGCAAGGTCGCCGCGTCGGCCGGCGCGAGCGTCGCCAACACGCCGCAGGTCCAACAGGCGGTCAGTGACGCCAAAGCGCAGCTCGGGCAGTACAAGCTCTATCTCGACGTCGCCGCCGGCCTGGCCCTGTTCACTTTTGTTTTTTACATTCTGCCCCGCGCTGAAAGTCCCATTCCCCGCGTTTGGAGGTCTCGCCGATGATCGCCGCTATCGCCCTGGGCGCCGCCCTGCTCGTCTCGTTTTTCTTCAACCTTGGCCGGGGCAAGGCCGTTGACCGGGCCCGCAAGCAATGCTCGTTTGAGTGCGTGGCCGAGGTCAAACAGAGTCAGGACGCTTGTATGCGCCGCGTCGAGGCCAATGACGAGGCCTGTACGCTCGGCTCGACGGGGGCCGTCCGATGATGCGCGGGCATAAGCGCGGCTGCAAATGCGTGGGCTGTTGCCCGGCGACCCGCCGGCGGGGCATGGCCGCCATGCGCTCTCGGGCGCTTCGCCGGCGCAACAAGCGCGCAGGTATGAAAATCGACTCTTTGCCCAATGCTAAAGCCCTGGAGCGCAAGCTACGCGCCGAGGCCCGCCGCAAGTTCCACTCGGTCAAGTCCAAGCGCGCCCGGGCCTATATCTACGGGACGCTGCGAAAGACCGGCTGGAAGCCCCGACGCCGCGCCCGGCGGGCTCACCGCAACCCGGCGACCGCCGGCTATATCGGCTCAAATGTCCGCCTCTACCCCGGCGGCCACTTCCCCGGCTCGCGCCTCCGCGTCGGCAATCACGCGGGCGCCGTCGTCCTCGAAGGCCGGGGCCGATGGCCGCGCATGGGCGACAAGGTTCGCCGCGTCGATTACGACAACAAGGGCAAGGCCCAACGCGCCTACGGCCGCCCCGGCCGTTTCATGCACAAATTCACGTCCCCGGTCTCGGTCTCTCACGTCGAGCTGCGTCCGGGCAACACCTGGCGGGCGATTCTGCGCTCTCCCGCGAATATCTGGAAGCGAGGCTAACAGAATATGAAGGGAGTTATCGTCACCGACATCGCCAAGGGGCGCCGCGAGCTGGGCTACGAAATCGGCTACTCGGCCCAAAGCGGCTTGACTAGCGCCAACTTCGTCGTCGGCGTGACCGTCAACAAAGATGCGGACTTCTACGCGACCAGGCTTTTCGCCGGCCAGTTCGGCAGCGACCAGCCGATAGACCCGCGCATCACCTGCCAAATCAAGCCCGCCGACAATGATGTTCAATGGATGCGGCAGGCCGGCGATATCAACGCCCTGGCCGACATGACGGCCCTGCCCCCCGATCACGCGACGACCGGCTTGCCCTGGGCCAAGATCGCCCGCCAGCGGGGCTTACCGGCGCCTTTCGTCATCCGTCGCGGCACGACGGTTTTTTTCGAGTTCACCAACTCGGGCGGCTTGACGATCCCCGGCGACGTATTCGCGGGCTTCGAGGGTTTCCGGGTCTACCCGGGGCAGGACGAGCCCGTCCCATCGCAAATCAAAGGCCTTGTCTTTCCGTACTCCTGGAATGGGACGCTAGTCGTCGGCGCCGATGCGACCAACGCCTACAAGCAGCTCGGGTCTGTCGTAATGAACGGCCCCGGCCCCGGGCACTACCTAATCAAGAGCGCCTACATTTCAACGACGGTTAAAAACTCGGTCAACGCCAACAACACCGACCCCGGCGCCTGGCTCGGGCTCAATTTCTACGATTCGCGCACCAATAAGCTGCGCGTCCACGTCTCGACCCCGCCATCAATAGGCCAGTTCATGCCGGCGAGCTTCCTGACCGGCGGCGGCACGTCGCGCGAGTTCTCGCATCCGGTCTATGTCGAGGGCACCGACGCGTTGACCGTCGACATCTATGGGAATCCGACCTGGTGGACGGGTAACACTCCAGGCACCATCGAGGTCGACCTGCTCGGCGTGGCGGTACCTTAAAGGGGGTAGATCATGGCCGAAGATTTTTGGCTCGTCAACGGCGAGTCTAGAATGCTCACCCGGCGAGGCCGGCGAGCGAATGGAGGTAGCAACATGACACGAAGTAAAAAACAGCGCAGCCATCGCCGCCGGTCTCATCACAACCCGGCTCGGGATCGCCGGCGGTCGCGTCGACGTTATCACCGCAACCCGGAATTCGGCGGCCTGGCCGAGGCCCTCATGGCCGGCGCGGCCTCGGTCGCCGCGTTCGCCTTCGTCCGAAAGGGCGGGCAGCTCGTCGCCAATCATCTACTGGCGTCGATCCCTCAACCCGACCTTGTGGCCGAGTCGGCCCTTGCGGCCGCCTTGGTCATGCTGGCCCCGTCTTTTATCAAAAAGCCTGACCTGAAAGTCGGGCTCATGAGCGGCGCGGTCGCGGCGGCTCTTATCAGTCTTATCGACATGACGCCGCTCGGCCCAACCCTGGCCCTTGAAAAAGTGGTCATGCTCCCCGCCCCCGCCCCGGCGGCCGCCTCGATGTCCGGCGAGCTGCGCGGCGAGCTGCGCGGCGAGCTGTCCGCCGAGTCCGAGGCCGAGGTCTACGACTGACGCGAGAGATTAACTCGCGCAAAACAAGAAAAAGCGAGGTAACGCAAAATGGCAGACGCGAAATGGGTCTCTCGCCAGGGACTTGCAGCCGCCGGCGTCGTGACCGGAAGGCAGGGCGTTGTCCCCTGGACGTATTACGACACCAACGACATCGCTAATGGTAACTCCAGCACAACCCAGGAGTTTTTCATCAACGAGAAAGGCTCCCAGGGCGAGGCTATCACCAACCTTGAAAACAAGAACATCTTGCAGAGCGGTAAGCAAATGTACTTGTCGGCGGTCGACCTCGACCTATGGAACAACGCGGGCTTGGTCGCCGGCTCGTTGGCCGACTTGCAGAAGATCGTTGGCGTCAAGTCGTCCTATAAGTTCGAGGTCAATGGAAAGGTCATGCTGCAAGGCGGGCTCTCCGACCTCTGCGGCGGTTCTCTCTACGGGTTCGGCACGCCGGGGACCTACAATCAGTATGCGGCCTCTCGGCGGGTCGTCAGGACGGCGCTCGACGGCGCCATCTTGATCCCGACGGCTACCACGTTTACGTTTACGGTGACGTGGGCCGCCGCGCCTAATCCAGCGGTCGCCGTGACTATGCGGATCAACTTCCGGGGCCAGCTCGTTCGCCTCGGGACGCAGTAAATCGCACGATACGACAGGCCCCGGCCGGGGCGATAACCTCAAACTGGCCGGGGCCCTCCGAGGGGGGTTAGATGAGCTTCAACAGCCTGGCCGGCCCGAGCCTAGAGGACTATCCCTTCGAGGTCCCGCCCCCGGGCTTTGTCCCCGTCTTGCGTGGTGACACAATCACCGTCGACGGCAATACGACAGTCGATGCGGCCAATTCGTTAATTCAACTCGATATCAATTCCGAGGGCTGGCTGTCGTATATCGGCGTCACGCTCGGCGCGTCGATCCCCTGGTCCCTGCTACGCAACGGCGCCGGCGTGCGCGACCTAACGCGCCTGACGGTCTCGGTCGGCGCCCCCGAGACGCCCGTCCGCGTGCATATCCGGCTCATGCCGGGGCAGAAAAATCAGCTCGAATTTGTAAACAACACGGGCGCTAATGTCGCCGTGCGATTTTTTCTCTATGGCTGGTATTACCCGAGGCGCGGATCATGAGAACGATTTTCCAGAAGGCGACGGCGGCGGTCCTGGCGCTGGCGGTCTTGCTCAACGTCGGCCCCGTCTTGGCCATTCAAATCGAAGGCCAAGGGACGGACGGACAATTTCATACCGTCGCCGTGACGACCTCCGGGCAGCTCTCCGTCGCCTCGGGCGGCGCGGCGGCAGCCCCAACCTGCGACATTCTTGTGTTCAACACGCTTGAAATCAGCACCGGCGTCGTTCAATCGGTTTTGGGGACCAACGCCAACAGGGCCCAAGCCCTTTTCTACAACGAGGGCCCGGATGATATCTATTTCTCATCGCAGTCGGCGCGGGGGATTTACCCGAGGCCGAGCCCTTGGGCGCGCTTCCCCGCCGGCACCATTTGGAGTATCGACAGTCCGGCCTCGAACCTCGGCGCCATCGAGGGGGAGTCTTGGGGGTCGTCGACGTATACGATCCTGGACGTGACAACGTGCGGAAATTGATTCTAACCGTCCTTCTCGCGCTCCTGTCGGCCGGCAAGGTCGCGGCCGCCTCGGGCCAACAAGCGCTTTGGGCCCTCGACCCGAGCGGCTCGCAGGTCGACGCGGGCAATCAGAGCGCGACGTACGACGCCAAGGCCGCCCACTTTTGGGGGGACGGCTCGCACCTGTCGGGGATATCGGGCTCGGTCAGTGGCGGGACGGCGGGCATCGTCCCTATATGGGCGTCGGCGACAACTTTAAGCATTTCGAGCGGCCCAACCTATATGACCGAGGTCTCTAGCGGCGTCTCAGTCATCGTTGGCGGCTTCACGGCTGGCGGCACGTCTATAAGCGGGGCCGGGGCCCTCTCTCTGGCGGCAGGCGAGCCCATGACCCTCTCGGGCTCGGGCGGTTATATCGCGGGCGGCTCAAGCATCACGGCGGGGTCTTTCTTTGGCGACGGGTCCAATCTGACCGGCATTGCGGGTTCGTTGTCGGGCGGCAAAGCCAACATTCTAGGCGTATGGGCCTCGGGCTCGACGATGACCCCCGGCGTCTCGCCGGCCTACATGACCGAATATTCAACGGGGACAAGTGTTGCGTCGGGCGCTTTCGACGTGGGCGGCTCGACGCTGGCCGCAGACGGCGGATACGTCGGGGCGCTGGCCGCTCCCGTTGCGGGCCATTCCCTGACCATTGGCTACACCGACGCCCACAACGTGGCGCTTTACTTCAAGCAAAACAGCGGAGGCGGCGCGGCTCTCGTTCAGTCGGACGTCGCCATCGACATCGCCCCCGGGGGCGCGCAATATTTCGACTCGTCGAGCGGTAACTATTTCCGCAATGCCGGGGCGTACTTTACGGGCGGCGACGTCGGCGTCGGGACGACGAGCCCGGCCACCACCCTTGACGTCGACGGCTCCGCGCAGTTCGGGTCGGGCGCGGCGAAAAGCACGTTCACGACGACCGGCGAGCTTGACCTGGCCAACAACGCCGCTATCGTCGGGTCCTCGTCAATCACGGCGGGGGGATTTTTCGGCGACGGCTCGCACCTGACAAATGTCGGGGCCTCGTCGTGGACTGGCGGGACGGTCCCGAATGCGTCTACATTCAATTCAAGCGTCACGGCCAGCGGTCTTTTTAGTTCCTACGGCTTCCAGTACGGCATCCCTATTGCCTCGGCCACCTTCACGAACATCACGGTCGCCACAATCACGATCCCGTCGGGGTTTAAAAAATATTGGCTCATGGGCTGGATTGAGAATACCAACGTCTCCAACCTAACCGCCGTCATCACGTTCGGAGGGGATGAAGGGTCAAACTATCAGTCCGTTCTCTATTCCAACAATATCTCGGGTAGCGAGGCGGCCGGCTGCAATCCCGCCGCAGGACTCTATCTAACCGACATGACCGGTTCGGCCCAGCGATTCAAGGCGTCGAGTTATATCGACCTCTCAGGGCTGCATTTTTTCGCTCCGACGTCGAGCCTATTAATCCCCCATGGCGACATCGGTCAGGACGCAATCGACACCGGAAACGCAGGGGACGTTTTGATCGGCGGCAAATATACCGGAACGGGCAGGACGATCAACCTGTTCGCCGCGTCGTACTCGGGCTGTACAGCTTACGTCATTAAGGCCTCGTCACTGTCGGGGACGGTCGAGGTTTTTGGGGAGCCGTATTAATCGAATGACTATTGACAACGCGCCCGCCCTCACCATCATCAGCGCTTGCGCCTCTCTTTTCTCCGCCCTTTGCTCGGGGTACGTCCTCTGGACGCTTGACCGGCTGTTCAAGGACGTCCATGTCCGAATCGACTCGGCCGAGAAGCGCCTTAGCCAGCTCGAACGGCGGGCAATGGAGGCGTGACATGAACGTCCTTTCCGTGCTAAAATCGCTTTGGGCTTTACGGTCGGATATCTCGCAACTGAGGGGTACCACAATGCAGCAGGTCAAGACGCTGGGCTTTTGGGAGCATCTGGCGATGCTCGCTTTCTCGCAGGCGCCGATGGTCGCGGCGGCCGTCCTCGGGGCAAGCAATCCCGTCACGGTCATCCTAGGCGCGGCCGGCATCATCGGGCATAGCGTCTACGCGCTTTGTCACGCCAAGGTCAACGCGGCAATGGCGCTCAACGCGGCGGCTTCGACGGCCTCGACCCTGGCCGGCGTCAACTACGGCCAGCCGGCGCTCAGCTCGGCGGCTCAGGCGGCCCAAGCGGTCGCCGACTCGCTGTCAAAGATTGTGGCAGCCCTCCCCTCCCCGGCGACCCCAGCGCCGGCGCCGGCCAAGCCGGCAGGGCAATAGTCGGATGGCTCGCGGGTCCAAGGGCCTCCTTGCGGCGGGGGCTCTTGGGCTCGCGGCTGTCGGGCTCTGGATCATGAGCGAGGAAAACGGCGGGGCGGTCGGCGGCGAGGTCAAGAAGCTGGCGCATGACGTTCTCGCGCCGCTTGACTCGCAGCTCGGCTTTGTCGAGCGCTTCGCGCCGCTTGATATCGCCAAGAGCAAGGCGGAGGGCATCCCTCTGGTCGGCATCTTCACGGCCTGGGCCGCCATGGAGTCCAATTTCGCCGAGTCGGGGCTTGCCAAGGCCTCAAATAATCTGTTTGGCATCAAGGCGGGCCCGACGTGGATCAAAGAGGGCAAGCCTTACGTCACGTTCAGGACCCGCGAGTACGAGGGGACGCCCAACGAGGTCACGATAACAAGCAACTTCCGCAAATACTCGAGCTGGACGGCCTCGCTCGATGACCTGATTAAGGAGCTGACGACCGATTTTAAGACGGGCGGGGCCCTGCAAGCCTTGCAGCGCGGGGACGTCGGCGGCTTTCTGTCGGGCATCGAGGCGTCGGGCTACTCGACGGCGGCCAACTACGGGCAGCGCATCGAGAATTTCATGCAGCAAATCGCGCATATCGCATAGGGGGCTTAGATGAAAAAAGGCATGATGTTGGCGGTCCTGGCCTTGATGGGCCTGGCCGTGGGGGCGCGGGCTCAAGCCCTCTCGGCGAATACGGGCCTGCAAGGGTTCGAGATTGGAATATCGACGCCGGCGCAGTCCGCCGTCTTAATCTCAAAGACGGCCGGCTATATCACGGCGGCGGAAATTTCCAGCGCGACGGCGGCGGGGAATTTTTGCGCGTTCTACGACAGCAATACCGTGAGCGGTTACACGGCGGCGACCCAGGCGGGCACGGCGGCGGCGCCCCGCATCGCCACTTTGACGGCGGCCTCGACGACGGCCGATAACGGCTTCCCGGCGGGGTCAGGCCCGATCCCGTTTAACAAGGGGCTCGTCGGCATCTGCAATGTCGGCGACCTTGACGTCCATATCCGCGTTGACTAGGAGCAATCGACCATGACCGACCAAAATCCAACCCCCGCCGGCGACGCCTCGGCGGTTTTCGCTGCCCTCGACGCGGCCCAGGCGGCCAATAGCAACCTGCAAGCGAGGCTTGATACCGCGCTTTCCATCGTCAAGACCCAGGAAGGCGAGCTGGCCGCTTGCGAGAAGGAGCGAGACGACGCCAAGGCCCAGGCAGCGGCGGCCGCCGGCGTCATCGCGGGCCTTAAGGCGCAGCTCGAGGCGGCCGCTAGGGACGCCAAGGGCTGCAAGCGCCATACTTCGCAGGGCCTGCCGCCTTGCACCTGCCCGGCTTGAGAAAAAAGCTAGGCTGGGGGAGCCTCGTCTTGAGCGCGGCCTTGTGCCTGCTCGGGACGAGGCTCTACTACTTCCCCGGCGACGCGGGGCAGGCCATGCCGGCCGACACCATGGCCGGGCTTTTCTTTTGGATCCTCTCGCTCGGGGCCTTCGCCCTGGCCGCCGTCTTTTGGGCATGATCGTTACGCGCGAGCTGTTGCAACGACATAACTCTTGCCACTTGCCAGAGAATAACGACGGGCGCGGCGGCTGGGGCTACGCGATGCTGGGAGAGAGCGGCATCGAGTATGAGGCGTCGCTGGGACTTATCGAGCGGCCGGACTGGCTCCTGTGGCTGGTCGAGACGGTCGAGGGCAAGGCGGGACTCGCGCCCCTGTTGACGCGGGCGGCCTTGGGCGACAGCGCGGCCCCCGAGGGCTGGGAAATGCTTGATGCGCGCGAGCTGGGGGATAAGAGCTTCGGCTTCTTGGTCGTCGGGGACCTGACAAGGGGCTTTGCCTGGCAATTTCACGCCTTCCGGCTCGCCTACGCGGCTTCGGGGCTCAGGATCAACGCGGAAAGCGCGGTCAACGCAATCGTAAAATCGGAAGCGGGGACGGATAACCTATGGGACACGAAAGCCAAGGCGGCCGCGTCAGCGTTATGCGAGAGAATGAGGGCGGCGAGAGAGAAGGCACGCCGATAAAGGTCGTCTTGGAGCTTTGGCCTCATCGCCTGGGCGGCCGCGTGACGGTCTACAAGGACGGCAAGCAGCGCGACATCGCGGTCTCGGCGCCGCTCCTGGCGGTCCTGATCGGCTGGGCCAAGCAGCAGGGCATCATTTAGATGCGCGACTGGCTCGCCTGGCTCCTGTTGGGGGTCCTGGTCCTTATCCTGGCCGGCTTCGGGGCCGTCGCCTTCACCATGGCCCACTCGCGGCAGATATTCTACGGCTGCGATGCGACGCCCTACACAGAATCATGTCCCCCGCCCCGGTGAAGCTGCGCACGGCCAGCCGAGACGCCCTTATTAAACGAGGCTTCCGTGATTGGGACGGCAAGGGGCTGTTATTAATCCCTCTAAACCTCTGGCCCCTGATCCCTCGGGGCACAATGCTGGAAGATATCACAGGCCGGCGCTTCGCCAAGACGGGAAATGAGGACCTTGACACGCGCTGCGGGCTGCTCGCCTTCGGCTGGCGGCCCTGCGGTCCCCGTCGGAGGCATAGGCGCAGGTAGACGCGGCGCATCGCCGCCCCTCTGCGTGCTTCCCGCCGCGCGCGTCGACGTATCTGAGCCCGCGCCTCCGCCTGTCGGATCGGGGCCGTTGCGGCCGAGGTGTGGAGTAGGGGGGGGCTTGACAAAAGGTGGCTTTGGCTTGCATTGTCAAGTGGTGGACTGAGAGCGCTCCCTTGACAATGCAAGTGTCACCGCAAGCCCCAGGGGCTTGACAACCCCGCGCAAGACCCAATCTGTCAATAGGCCATAATAGCTGTTGCGCCCCCGTTGCCTTAGTGCGTAGACTGGATGACGTGAGAAACATCGCGGCCCTCTTCGTCGAGACCGACGGCCCCTATTTTGGGCTTCCCGGCGTGGAACCGTGGGATCATAGGAGGGATGCGCGACTCTATGATGGTCCCTGGGCTGTTGTCGCCCATCCCCCCTGCGCCAGATGGGGGAGCTTTTGGTATGGTGGGCCGCTTAATCATCGGAAAGGGATACGGCTCAATATGGGCGACGATGGAGGTTGTTTTGAGAGTGCTATGAAAAGCGTGCGAGTGTTCGGAGGGGTTTTAGAGCATCCTCGGGGCTCTCGGGCCTGGGCGCATTTTGGGCTGGCAAGACCCCCGTTGTGTGGGGGGTGGGTTCGCGCGGACGCATGGGGCTGGACGTGTGAAGTTTGGCAAGGATGGTATGGACATCTTGCGCTAAAACCGACCTGGCTCTACGCCGTGACTAACCGAGCGCCGCTGGCTCTGAAATGGGGGAGGCCTAGGGGGGATTTCCGCCCGATATCTGGGGCCTCTTTTCGGTCAAAAGAGCATCGAGCCCGCGCAATCGCTAAGGGATGGAAGTACGTCCCGCGCGTGCCGAGTGCCTTGCGCCATCTGACACCGCCCGCTTTTCGCGACACTTTGCTAAGCATCGCGCGAGGGCAAGCCGACTATGGGACCGATTAAGTCTACCCGTGTCGTCGCCATGTTCGGCGGAAGGCAGCTGCTCTAATGCTCCGCGTCACAATTGATGTCTGCGGCGACGGCTGCGAGATTTTTGACGTCGACGCCGTCAACTTCGACAACGAGAGTCCTTCTCATTGCTACCGCCCCTGGCTCGACCTCCTGCGCGGCGGCCGCGTGGTCGAGAGTCTGCCCCTTGACGCTCTGGAATATCTCGAAATAAGGAGGGCCCCACCCCGTGCCCGATGAATCTCCGGACCCCAAAGTCTGCCCGCACCTGACCGTCGCCATGGTCCCGCAAAAAGACCCGCTCCGACCCAACGCCGTGACCGTCAACCCCCTCTATCAAAAATGCGTCGGCGAGGCCTGCGCCTGTTATTGGGCCTGTCAGGTTGAGCCCTTCCAGCGCCGCGCCCTCTACGCCGTCCTGCCGAAGATGGTCCTCGACCGGGAGCCCAACGGCGGAATGGCCGTCCTTCAAGCGGCCGTAGATTTGGCCTTCGGGGCCAAGCAGCAGCGTGATCCTGAGTCGTAACGGAGGTGAATGTGGATTCGATCGAAATGCGCGCTCCCTGGCCGGATGATAATGCGCGCGGGGAAAGTCCCGAGCAGCAGGCGTACTATCGGCAAGAGGCGCGCGCCTACTTCCTTGCGCTCAGATCTCAGGCGGCCCGGTGATGATTACGGCTCCTGTACGCCCCGTCGCCATAGAGGTGTCGCGCGAGGTCGAACGCTCCCATGCGCTCGGCTTTGAGGACTTCCATTCGGCGCATGAGGGATTTGCCGTCCTGCTCGAAGAAGTAGACGAGCTGAAGGCGCACGTCTGGACGAATCAAAAACGCCGGGATTTGGCGGCCATGCGGACGGAGGCCATTCAGGTCGCCGCGATGGCCGTCAAGTTCGTCGAAAGTCTCGACGGGGGAAATGGCCGCCGCTGAGGTTCAAGCCCGCTGGCGCGCCGCGCATCCGTGGATGGTCTCGCATTGCGCGGCGCGCCAGCGATGCCAGGACTCCCGGCATATCTCCTTCCCGTACTACGGGGGGGCAGGCATCGCCTTCGAGCTCTCACCTGACGAGACGCGCGCTCTATGGGAACGAGACGGCGCCTCCAAGATGCGCCGTCCTTCTCTTGATCGCATTGACTCCCAGGGAAACTACGAGTTTTCAAACTGCCGTTTCATCGAACTGAGTGCAAACGTCAGCGCGCCCAAGCACTTCTATCGTCTGGGGGGCTGCGCCTAATGCATGGTGCCTTTGAGTTCCTGCTAGGATGCGTCGGCGCTCTCGCCGTATTCGTCCTCGGCCCCATCGAAGCGTTTATCTCCTGGTTTCGGGGTGACAGGTGAGGAATAACGGGAAGTTCCAGAATCGCCGCGCTCCTGGGCTTGTTAATAGCCATAAAAAAGAACGCTACCAGTGGAAGCTCAACAAAGTCAGCTAAATTTCGGGGTCTCTCTCCCTTCTCCGGCCGGGCTATTGCCCATTCCGGATAACTCTGCGCCTCTGCGCCGTGTGACCGGGAACTGGCGTCCTGTGGCCGGCGCCAGGACGGCGGTCGACGCGATTATCTATAGGCGCGACGTCAAGTTTCGGCTCAGGACCTGCCGGCCAAAACCGGCCGAGGAGTGTCCTCGAAAAAAGAGGGGTGACGTCATACGCTCGTTCTCGTCCGCCTCGCGCTCTCGCCTTATGCTGACCGCTCGCAATACGGCCGACCTGTGGACGACGTTTTTAACCCTGACTTATCCGCTCGAGGCCGCGCCGCGCGACGGGAAGACGGCGAAACGTCATCTCCACGCATTCCTAGCGTGGCTGCGTCGCGAGACCGAGAGGCACGGAAGGAAATGCGCTTACCTGTGGGTCCTCGAATTCCAGGAAAACGGCGCGCCTCATTTCCACTTTTTGATCCGAGGCTGGGTTCCGCGTGATCTCTGGCGCAATCCTGACGGGAAGCTCGTCCGCGTCCAAAAGCGGGCCTCTGGCGCCTCGCTCGTTCGTCGCGGTTTGGAGACGGCTTGGTATGAGATCGTCGGCTCTGGCCTCGAGAAGGCGCGTCACGCCGGAACTCAGGTCGACGGCGTTAAAAATACTGATGAGGTCGGGACATATATCGCAAAGTACGTCGGAAAGCTTGAGCAGAAGGAGGTGCCTGGGAATTTCGCCAGCGTCGGGCGCTTTTGGGGCGCATCGCGGTGTCTTGAGAAGACCGTTGTCCGGGCTACGGCGAACTATGAACGCATCGCAGCCGAGGTCCTCGGGCCTTTGGCTTGCGACTATATGGATGAGCGGCAGCGGTGGTCAAAACGTCTGGCTGAGAAGGCGGAGGCGACTCAGAATCCGGCCAAGCGCGCCAAGCTTGAGGCTCAATCAATGAGCTACGCGGTCCCTTGGGAATGGAAGGGATACGGCTATACGTTCATCGGGGGCGCGTCTCTTATGCGTTCACTTCTACGCGCGGCCGTGCGCCTTGACGCTGGCGATCTCCAATGGACCGAGGTCGCGCTTGATTCTCCCGTCGAGAAGTCTACAGATGGCCGTCCTCGTGATTTGCCCGGGCAGCTGCGGCTTAATGGGACGCTTGTCCATGGGGCGCGGGAGGTCGTCGACAGATTTGATTATTCGACTGGCCGCTACATCGGGTCCGGGCAATGCCCGTCTTCTGTTTGTGCGGAAGCAAAGCGCGGCGGCGGCGTGGGCGTCGATGGTGGTGGGCTGGGAATTGGGTCATCTCCGGACGCTGAAATAGAGCAGCTAGAGGAAAAATCCGGCTGGCTCGATTAGCTTATTGGCCGAAAAGATGGCGCGCGCCTGTGTGGGAATAAAAAGCCCTGAGATGCTCTGCGCTGAGCATCCAAGACACGCAGTCCTTGATTTCGCGGCCTTCCTGCGCTAACGCCCCGCTTGATACCTCGTCTATTGTATGCTAGAATCTTGCATATGTTGCGCCTCCTTCTCGGTCTCATTGCGTTCGCGTGTTGGCTTATTTTCGGTTAGATGCCCGCCTTCGCCTCGACTTCCTTGGTCAATAACGGCCGCCGGGAGCCCTGGGAAGCGTGAATTATCGCGCGATGTTGGCCTCCTGCAAGCGCATCAGTCGCCATGCCGCCGTTCTCGAAGGCTTCTTCGCCCGCCGGGATGGCGAGCCCGCCTATAACAACCCATACGGCCTTTCTTGCTCGGCCGAGCGCAAGGCCTGGCGTGAGGGCTGGTCAATCCGCGACCGTGGCCCCTTCTATGTCTAACTCCTGGCGTGATTGGGCTCAGGGTATCCTCATGGGCGTATTCGACAAAATCGAGGGCGTTGATTCCGAAGTTTTCGCCCTTCTCCAAAAATTGAAGGACCCCGCGACCCATCCGAGACGCGGGGCCTTTAAGACGACGCGCCGCCGGTCTAACTTTTAACCGTTTCCTCCCGCCTCCTGCCCTCCCGAGAAGGGGGCTTGGGGGCGGCGCTTCCGCAAGGCTGGGCGTATTTGCCTCGCCTTGAACTTTTCGTGCCTCTCCTTGTGCCAGCCAACTTGCCGGCACGTCCCATCGCTCGGCAGATGACTCGCAACGCCTCGACATAGCGCCCGAGCCTGACCAACGCCTCAGCGCTCTGCAAGTCCTTGGCGATACGGCAGCGCGTCACACGCTCCCTTAGCGAGTCCATGTTAGCGCCCCTCCTGGGCGGTGGCCTTGCGACATCGAGACAGCGTCTCGGGCGTGAGGCGGGAGGAGGCGTAGGCCAGCGCGGCCCACGGATCGGCCGCCGCGCAGCGCGCCAACGTCTCGGGAGAGAGGCGGGGGGAGGCATACGCCAGCGCGAGCCACGGCTCGGCCTCCGCGCAACTGGCCAACGTCTCGGGAGAGAGGCGGGAGGAGGCGTACGTAAGCGCGGCACGCGGATCGGCCTCCGCGCAGCGCGCCAACGTCTCGGGAGAGAGAAGGGGGGAGGCGTACTTCAGCGCGGCAAACGGCGCGGCCGCCGCGCAGCGCGCCAACGTCTCGGGAGAGAGGCGGGAGGAGGCATACGCCAGCGCGGCCCACGGCTTGGCCTCCGCACAGCGCGCCAACGTCTCGGGAGAGAGGCGGGGGGAGGCATACGCCAGCGCGAGCCACGGATCGGCCTCCGCGCAACGGGACAACGTATCGGGAGAGAGAATGGAGGAGGCGTACTTCAGCGCGGCATACGGCTCGGCCTCCGCGCAGCGCGCCAACGTCTCAGGCATGAGGCGGGAGAAAGCGTACCTCAACGCGGCATACTTCCTAGTCTCCGCGCAGCGGGCTATCAGAGCGTCGGCCCATGCAGCGCGGGGGAGAAGCCGAGCGCCCCACAGGACATAGTCAGGGGTCTCGTCGGCCAACGCCTCCCAGGTGATAAGTCGCTCGGCGTCGGCGAGCCCGGGGGCACAAGCGTTGAGCTTGCGCGCGCTGGCGAACTGCGCGGGGGTGATACGGTGCTGATTGTTGGTCTTGCTGGTCTTGGTCATTTTTGATTCCTCCCGACGCTCGTCTACCGTGCCCGAGCGTTGCAATAAGTGTAACACTTCCACCCGCCCTTATCAAGCCCCCCGCGCAGGTACCCCCCGCCCTCCCATTGCTCGCCCCCATCCCGCGCGCTATCCTACTGTTAATGCCCCGCAAGCGCCGCGATCCCGCCAGTCTTGAAGCCGAAGTTCTACGCCTGAAAGCCAAGCTCAAGGATGCCGAAGCCCGTACCGCCGAGGCCGCCGAGGATGACGTCCTCCCCGATCCCGACTACCCCGGGACGTCAAAGGTCGAGGAAATCGTCAAGGCCCTCTCTGAGACCGGGACCGTCGATATCTACCGCCTCGACGCCGGCAAGAAAATCAAGATGGGGACCTACGATTTTTCCAGCGTTGCCGAATGGGAAAGCGCCATCGAGGCGGTCTTGAAGGTCAAAGGCGGCGGCGACTACCTTTGCATTTTTCGCGAGGCCGACGGCCGCCAGGTCGGGCAAGTCCAACGCACCTTCGACCGCGATATGTACAAGCCCGAGCCCCTCGCCCAGGCCTCTGCCTCGCCTGCTACGCCGGGCTTCGACTTCGCCAAGCTCCTAGAGCTGCAAGCGTCCCGCGATGCCGAGCATCGCCGCGACCTTGAAGCTATGCGCCTCGAAATGGCCCGCCAGTCTCAAGAGTCCATGAGGCTCATGGTCGAGATGGTCAAGGGCTCCCAGGCCTCGCCTCTTAAGTCGATTCAGGACTTCGCCCTCGTAAAGAAGCTCTTTAGCGATGACAAGGACCCCATCGAGCGAATGCTCGACCTGCGCGACCTCATGGACGAGTTCAAAGGCCAAGCGTCGCGCGAAAATGAGTCCCCTATCGTCCGCGCCATCGAGCGATTCGCCGAGGGCCTTGCTTCCAAGCGCCCGGCGCCGCCCGCGCCCCGCGCCTCGCTCCCCAACCCGGCGCCCTCTCCTGCGCCGGCTAAGAAATCGGACGCTCCCGTGAGCCCTGCTCCGGTCGAGCGTCCCTCTTTGGGCGCCTATGCCGAGATGTTCAAGGCCGCCATCGAGGGCGGTCATGCCCCGGAGGTCGCCGCCGTCGCCGTCTATGAGCGCACCGCCGCCGACAAGCGCCCCGAGCTGCAAGCCCATCTAAACGGGGATTGGGACGCGCTCGCCGCCTCCGACGCCTACCTGTCGGAGCATAAGGCCTGGCTCGTCGCCTTCCGCTCCAAGCTCGCCGCGCTGTTCTCCATGCCGGCCGGGGTCTCCGCATGACTGTCAAGGCCCCTCCCGCCTACCGCCGCGCCTGCAATCAATGCGGCGGGTACCATTTTTCCGACCGCGCCATGGTCGGCACTCGTCACCGGGCTTGCGGCATCAGCCCCGGCGGCCGCTACGGCAAGCCCATCGACCTCAAGAGGCGCAACGATGAGCGTCGCCCGTCTTACCCATTCGACCGGCCCCAATAACGGCCTCGTCGCCAAGCTCGGCGCCATCAAAGAGGGCTACGAGGAGAGTTTGCGCTACCCCGCCGTCCGCGCCTTCGCCGAGCGCGCCGCCATGGGCCCCCTCGGCCGGCCGAGCCTGCTTGTTTTATTCGCCAACCTGCGCAGCGTCTACCGCTACCTCCCCGACCCCGTCGGCGTCGAGCTGATTAAGTCCCCGCACGTCATGGTCTCCGAGATTAAGTCTCGGGGCTGGACGGCCGGCGACTGCGACGACGCCGCGAGCCTGGTCTACGGCCTGCTTAATCTCTTGGGCGTGCCCGCCCGCCTCGCCGTTGGCTGGAAGCCCGGTCAATCGAGCCCGTCCCATATATGGGTCCGCGTCCCCGAGACAACGGGCAATTTTGTCGAGTTCGACCTGACCAAGCCGATCTTTAATGGTCCAAAATCGGGCTACGAGGCTATCCGAGAATATGCCTAGCAGATTGCTGACCCTTTCCGGCGACAACGACGGCGCCCGAAGCCCGCGCGAGACCCGCGAGAGTCTTGCCCGCAAGATGGGCCGCCTGGGCTCGATGGTCGCCTCCTACAAGCTCGCCAACGGTGAGGCCCCTATCATGGAGCCCGACCGCTCCAAGATGATCCGCGCCGCCGGCCTCTCGCCGCATTGGGACCGCCATCCTTTTACCAACCGCGTCATGTCGGCCTCTGCCGGCGAGCTGGGCAAAGGCGGCAACATCTTCAAGAATGTGGGCGGCGCAATTTCGCACGCCGTCAGCGCCGTCGCCAAGCCCATCCAGTCCGTCGTCCAAAAGGTCGCCAACCCCATCGAGGCTGCCGTCTCAAAAATCCCCATCGTCGGCACGGCCGGGGCCCAGCTCATAAAGATAAGCACCGGCGGGACCAACATCAAGACCGCCGCCGCCGATATAAGCGGCCAGGCCCAAAGCCTCGCCCCTTACCTCGCCAAAATCCCAGGCGTGGGCCCGGCCCTGGGCGCCGTCGTCGGCGTGGCCGGAAATCTCGGCTCTCAGGTCCTTGGCGTCGGCCAAAAGCTGACCCAGGACCCCTTGGGAGCCCTCGCCATGGGCGCCGGCGACGTCCTCGGCGATGTCGGCTCTGTCGTCGATGGGGCCTTCCACGGCCTCGCCTCTTTCCCAGGTCAAGCCTTCTCGGGCATAGAAGGCCTATTGTCGGCCGGCAAGTCGCTGGCCCAGCGCTTCGGCGCCGACACCTGGGCCGCCATCGAAAAGACAAGCCCGTCTCTGTCCGGCGAGCTGACCTCTATCTTCCACGGCCTCGGCTCGACCTATACCGGCGCGCAGTACGCCTTTGACAAGTGGTCCTCGTCCCTCAAGGGCGCGGGCGCCGGCTCCTATGTCGGCAAGATCGGCTCCAACTTTTACACGATCATCAAGGACGTGGCCGGACATTTCCGGGTGTCCCAAACCCCGGCCGGCAACGCCTCGCCCTCTCTGACAAATTTAATCCCCGAGGGCGGCCTTATCCCAGCCGACTCAACCGTCCTTGCTTCGCCGCAATCCCCCGTCGGCGGCTATCCGCCGATCCCCTGGAACGGGCAGGGCCAGCCGATGACCCCCGCCGGCTACAGCCTGCCCCCGGGGCCAAGCGACGCCGCCGGCATGACGGGCGATGGGACCTCTACCGCAATGCTCAATTCCGCCCTCGCCGACCGCGCC
>JAGWUP010000035.1 GCA_028868375.1 Elusimicrobiota bacterium | reverse complement strand
GGGCTGGGACGCTTTTGGGCTGCGCCTGCGTCGCTTGTCGCTCGCATACCGCTGCGGGTATGCTCGCTTCGCGCTCCTTGGCTCGCTCCAAAATCGTCCCAGCGAAGTGTATCACTTATTGATTAACAAGCCCTTAGCGGCGGGAACTTCTCAAAGGGGCGGAAAGGGATTTTCAGCCGTGTCGTTTCGGCCAGGCCCGGGATATATCTAAACGGCAACCTTGACGACTCGCCCCTTCTCCCAGAGAACGAGCGGCTCGCGGCGGCGGCGATGATCCTTCACTACCTTTGAAACAGCGATTCGCATCGCTCTCTCGGCGTTGCGGACCAACGGCGGTGTTTTGGCTTTTCTCGTCTTTTTCATGCCCGCTCCACGTTCGCCTTGATCTTCTCGAACAAAGGGGCGTCTTTGATCGTGGCCGCCCCTGCTAGCCCGTATGCGATGATTCGAGGGTGCCTCTCAGAATTATTGATCAAGGTCCAGCCGTCGAGCAAGGGCAAATATTCGCCGAAGAGGTTCTTTAGGCCACGGTCGAACCGGCGGCGCACGTCGCCATCGGGGACGGAGTGCCCTCCGCTGCGAACGCGATCATGGACGCGCTGGATGGCGAGCTCCACGCTGGGAAGCCAAAGATAGAACAGGTTGATCCGGTAGCCCGCCTTCCTGATCTCCTGAAAAAGCGACAGGTAGCCTCGTCCCGAAAGCGTCGTCTCAAAGGCGAAGCTGTGCCGCTGCGCGACCAGCTCTTTGATCCTGGAGAGCATCACGCGCCCGGCCTCGATCGCGGCGGTGCTGGGCGCGAATGGCGCAATCCCAGTAGCGATATAGTCGGCATTCACGAACTCGCGGCATTTGGCGAAGTGGGGCAGGAACTCCGCGGCGAAGGTCGTCTTGCCCGCGCCGTTGGGGCCTGCGATGACGTAGAGGGGGATCGAAGTCGGCATGAAAAGAGGGGAGATTTTTCCTAACGGTTTCCTAACGGGAGTGAGCTTCGCTGCCCCATTTTGCCCTTTGCCGCGTTAAAACGCGTTTCCGGGGCAGAACAGATTTACAGACCGTTGCTTTTGACCGCTCAGCCACCCAACCGAAATCAAAAAGGAACCGAGGAGACTTTACCTTTTTCGTCGGAGGGCTTCAACTTCAGCGGTCTAGCCTCACCTCGGCGATGCCGGAGTTCTTAAGGCTGCCGGCCAATTCGATGTCGATGCCATCGAAACGGTTGCGATTCCAATGGACGTTGGGGGCCAAGCGCACGCCGACGACCCGGCCGTAAGGCCAGGACTTGGCCGGCATCAGCGAAAGCTGGACCAGGAGCTCGTTTATCTTGTACTTGCGCCCATTGAGCTCCACGGAATCGTGGTAGAGCACGAGCGTCGGGTTTCTCCAGCGGCCCTTGGCGAGGTCTGCGGTATAGACCGGCGAGAGAGCCGCGGCCGGTTTCGCGATCGGCGCCGGCGAAGCGACGACTACGGCCTTGCCGTCTCGATGGAACGGGACGAGCAGCTTATCGAGCGTCTTGTAGACCGATGCTCTGTTGGCGAGAAACCGGCGCTCGCCAGCCTTATTCGGGGCAATTTCGCGGACGGCGATGATTCGCCCGTAAGGCCAGGATTCGCGCGACAGCCCGGCCAGGGTCAAGTAGAGCTCGTCCGCATTGATCCGGCCGAGTCCCTTGACCTCGATCGCGTCCGCGCTGATCGTGATCGCGGGATTTTTCCACGTTCCCGTCTTTAGGTCGGCGAGGTATCGCGCGCGCTGGGCCAGCGGGATTGGGTGAAGTGGCGACAGCGGCCGCTCCGGCTGGCTCGACTCCATGACATTCTTGCCGCAGCAAAACCGCTGCTCGCTCTCCCGCCCGACGGAGCCGTAGAAATACTCGTCGTTTGGGCACTCCGCGTAGCGGCCGGCGATCTCATGGCCTCCTTTCTCAAGGCATTCGAGGTGGCTGAGGTTGCGCAGTCCTCCCACGACCACCGGCGTCGGCTTCCAGGTGGCTTTCACGTAGATTTCATGGATCTGGCCGCCGCCCAGGATCATGAAGCAGAGCCCCACGGCAAGTCTCACCGCGCATTCAATCTGCAGGGCGCGATGGTATGCCGCCCGCGGCCAGCCCAAGCCGAAGGCCCCATCTTCCCGCTCCAGCCTGCGAAAGCGGACGAAGCACGTCAAGGCCTCGAAGAGGAAAGAGAGGCCGAGGAGGATTACGCAAATGAGGACGATCAAATACATCGTCATGCTCTCGTCTCCGGGATGCGAAGCATCAGTCGATGCCTTGCCTGTCCGCCCTGCAGAGCGGCAGATGCGAATTTTCCGAAAGCATAACGCAAGGACGAGGCTTTCGCCAGTCCTCCTGGGCAAAGGCTGGGCTTCGTCTGCGACGCGGACTTTCTCGAACACGACCGCGCTCGCGGCAATTTGTTAGACTTCGCTCCATGCCTGGAGAAGCCCTCGCCTGATCGCTCGATGAATCGAATCGAGGGCGTGAACAAGGCCGGCGCCTTCCTCAGCCTGCTCGTGTCGAGCTTGTACGCCGCGAGGATCTTCCGCCACATGGTTTCTCCCGGCCGGGACGCGGACTTTTCCAAGACCTTGACCTGCATCTGCTTGATGGCCGTCCCCATGGTCGCGATTCAAATGTTTCCTTGGATCCTGCGGGATATCATCCGGCGCTCCCCGGACGGCTCTTTCGGGGGCGGCTCTTTCGGGGACAAGATGGGCGCGTGGCTCGGCCTGCCGGCCATTTTTGTCGTCCTCCCGATCATCTTCATGGCGGCCCTGCTCAAGTCTTTCGATCGCCCCGTCCTTTTTACGCTCGGCTTTTTCTTTCCCATGCTGGCGTCCCTGATCATCGCCTCTCCCGAGGCAAACCAAATGGCGGCGGTGCAAAGCGTTCTGCTCTATTTTGCCGCCGGCTTCTCGGCGGCCGCGCTCGTTCCTGTTTTGACGCGCGCGCGCATACCCCTCGCCGCTCAAGAGCGGAATTTTCATCATGTCTGGCCGGGCTACGGCGATCCCTTGAAGATGTTTTTCATGGTTTGTCTTTTCGGCCTTTATACCCAAATCTGGAACATCCACCGTTCGGTTCGCTGGCTGCGGGCAAGGCCCGCCGCCGCCCGCCGCCGCGGCGCCAATTTGCTTTAATGCCCCGACGACATGGCGAAATGGGCGGCCTTGGCGCTGGGCGGGATTTTAGGGGTCTTCGGACGGTACTTTCTCTCCGCTAGCGTCTATTCCTGGTCCGGGACCGGGTTTCCCTACGGCACCCTGGTCGTCAACGTCTCCGGCTGCTTCGCCATCGGCGTGCTGGATAGCTGGGCGGGGGCGCGCGGCCTGCTGGGGCCGACCGGCCGGCTGCTGCTCATGACCGGGTTTTGCGGCGCCTTCACGACGTTCTCGACGCTGATTTTGGAGAGCGCCAACCTGGCCAACGACGGCGAGCTTCTGCGCGCCCTGGCCAATTATTTGGGCAGCGGAGTGCTGGGCCTCTTGCTCTTCAAGGTCGGGGTCTGGCTGGGGACGGTCGTTTAGGCGCTGTCAAGTAATAACATGGACACTCTGGAGGCCCGAGCTTGAGACGATTTCAAGGCGCGAAGAGCGAGCATGCCGATAGGCATGTAAGCGATGAGCAACGCGGAAATCGGCCAAGCTCGGGCCTCCCCGTAGGG
>JAGWUP010000025.1 GCA_028868375.1 Elusimicrobiota bacterium | reverse complement strand
CCGGCCCTACGGGGAGGCCCGAGCTTGGCCGATTTCCGCGTTGCTCATCGCTTACATGCCTATCGGCATGCTCGCTCTTCGCGCCTTGAAATCGTCTCAAGCTCGGGCCTCCAGAGTGTCCATGTTATTACTTGGCAGCGCCTTAATGGCGTCGCGCAGGCTCTCGTCCAAGGCGATGCGCGGCCTCCAGCCGGTCGCGCGGCGCAGCTTGGAGGGATCGCCGACGACGCTGCGGACGTCCCCGCTCTGGCGTTGCACCGCGACCTGGCGGAGCTCGACCGGCAGCCCGCAGAGAGCGATCAGGCGATCGAGCAGGGAGCGGATCGGGGTCGCCGTTCCCGAGCAGACGTTGTAGATCCCGGGCGCGACGGAGTCCTTCCCCAGGGCCGCCAAGGCCGCGGCGATGTCGCGCGCGTCGAGAAAGTCGCGCGAGGAGGACAGGTTGCCGACCTCCAACACCGGCGGCCGCCGGCCTCGCGCGATGTCGGCCAATTGACGAACGAAGGCGCCGGGGACCAGCCCCTCCGGGCAGCCGGGCCCGCAGGAATTGAAGATGCGCGCCACGACGACGGGGATGTCCCGGCAGGACAAGGCGGCCAGGGTTTGGCTGCGCTTGGAGGCTCCGTAGACGCTGGTCGGCGCAAGGGGGCAGTCCTCGCGCACCGGCGAGTTTCCGGCGGCGGCTCCGTACTCGGCGGCGGAGCCGGCGACGACCAAGCGGGCGGGCAGCTTCAGGGCCGAGACGGCGTCCAAGAGGCCCAGGGTGGTTGCGACGTGGGCGTCCCAAGCGCGGCCCCAGTCCATGGCCCCTGTGGCTCCGGCGGCGTGGACGATCAAGGCGGGCCTCCAGCGCTCCAGCAGGCGCCGCGCTTGCCTGGCGTCCGCGAGATCCGCGTCCGAGCGTCGGGCCGCGAGGACCTTCCAGCCGCGGCGGCGCAGTGCCGCGGCCGCGGCGGCTCCGAGGAAGCCCCCGCCGCCGGCCACGAGGGCCCGCCTCATCGGCGCAGGTAGCGGGCCAGCGCGCCGGGGCGGGCCAGCAGGGCCTGGGCCGCCTCGTAGTCGTCGGGGCGCCCGATGTCTAGCCAGTCGGCCTTCCCGCGGAAACCAAGGACGGTTTGCCCGGAAGCCCGCAGGCGCGCGATCAATTCCGGTATGCCCAGGGCCTCCCCGTCGCCGATGTGCCGAAGGGCGCGGCGGTCGAAGACGTTGACCCCCATGCTGACCAGGTAGTCGAAGGAGGGCTTCTCGTCGTAGGAGACCAGGCGATCCTCGGAGTCCAGGCCGATGACGCCGAAGTCGAGCGTCCGGCGGCGGCGGCAGACGGCGACCGTCGCCGCGGCTTTCCGCCGGACGTGGAAGCGGTGGAGCTTGCGGAAGTCGAGGGTCGTCAGGATGTCGCCGTTGATGGTCAGAAAATCGGAGCGCAGGCCCCGCACCAGCTTCAGCGCCCCGGCGGTCGAGAGGGGGCTCGACTCGCGGACGTAGCGGAGCTTGACGCCCCAGCGCCGTCCGTCGCCGCAGTAGGCCTCGATGAGCCCAGCCAGGTGGCCGGTGGAGACGATGATGTCTCGAAAGCCGTGGCGGCGGAGCTGGCGCACGACCAGCTCGATGATGGGATAGTCGCCGACCGGAACCAGCGGCTTGGGCAGCGTCGCCGTGAACGGCCGCAGCCGCGTGCCCTTGCCGCCGGCGAGGATGACGGCCTGCATCAGACGTTGTAGAGCCGGGGCTTGTAGCGCTCGGGATGGCGCCGGACGTAGTCGATCGTCCGGACCAGCCCCTCCTCCAGAGTCCAGCGCGGCCGCCAGCCCAGGCGCTTGCGGGCCTTGCCGGAGTCGCAGACCAGCTTGAGGACCTCGCTCTTGTCCGGGCGCAGCCGCCGGCGCTCGCAGCGCAGCGGGACCTTTCGTCCGGTCAGCTCCATGACCAGCTTGGCCGTCTCCCCGATCGAGACCGCTCGGCCGCAGCCCAGGTTGAAGACCTCGCCCGCCGAGTCCGGGGCCTGCGCCACGGCCAGGAAGCCCTCGACCGTGTCGGCGACGTAGTTGAAATCGCGCACCGGGGAGAGCGCGCCCAGGCGCAGAAAGGGGGCGCCGGACGCAAGCTGGCTGATGATCGCCGGGATGACGGCCCGCGCGGACTGGCGCGGACCGTAGGTGTTGAAGGGCCTCGCGATCGCCACCGGCAGGCCGAAGCTGCGGTAAAAGGACTCCGCCAGGTGGTCGGCGCCGATCTTGGAGGCCGAATAGGGCGACTGGCCCTGCAAGGGGTGCTTTTCGTCGATGGGCGCGTAGCGGGCCGTGCCGTAGACCTCGGAGGTCGAGGTGTGCACGAGCTTGCGGACCTTGTGGCGTCGGGCGGCCTGCAGGACGTTGAGGGTGCCGGTCACGTTGGTCGCCACGAAGCTGGCGGGCGCCTCGTAGGAGTAGGGGATGGCGATGAGCGCGGCCAGGTGGAAGACCGTCTCAGTTCCGGCGACCAAGGCGTCGACGCAGTCCCGGTCCTGGATGTCGCCGGAGCGGACCTCGATGCGGCGCGCAAGCGCCGGCTCGCAGTCCTCCAGGAAGCCCCAGTGGTTGCGGCTGTTGTAGCGCACCAGGGCGCGGACCTTGGCGCCGCGGCGGGCCAGCTCCTCGGCCAGGTGGCTGCCGATGAAGCCGCCCGCGCCGGTGACGGCGACGCGCCTGTTTTTCCAGGACATCACGAGGGCATTATACGGTTTTATGCCGCCAGCCTCGCCAAAAATCGCTTGGCCCCGGCCAGGGCGTCGACGGCGGCGGGGCCTAAGGCGGCTACGCCGCGCAGGGCGGCGCGCTTGAGCGGCGAGGTCCCCGGGCGCAGCCAGAGGCCGGCCCGCTTGATCGCCAACTCGTCGGCGCCGAGTCCGGCGGCCAGGGCCGGCTCGCGCCGGAGGCATTCCCCGTAGGCGCGCCGCATCTCGGCGCGCTCGCGCGCGCAATCCCAGCCGGCGCTGCCCGGATGGACGCGCAGGCGCACGAGCGGCTCCGGGTCGAAGTCGAAGCTCGAGACGCCGGCCAGGCGCAGGAAGAGCTCGTATTCCTCCGCGATGCGGTAGTCCGGCTTGAAGAAGCCGCCGGCCTTCTCGATGGCGGAGCGCCGCATGACGACGGCGGCGCAGGGGATGAAATTCCACAGAAAAAGCTCCCGGAGCACACGGCCGCGGCGCAGGGGAGCCTGTAGCGAGTAGCGTCCCAGCGGGCGGCCCGCCGAGTCCACGTAGAGTGCGTCGCAGCCGGCGAAGCCGACCTCCGGATCGCGGAAAAGCGGCAGCTGGCGCGCCAGTTTCTCCGGCTCCCAGACGTCGTCATGGTCGATGATGGCAATAAGCTCGCCCTTCGAGAGCTCCAGCGCCTTGTTGCGCGCCGCGCCAAGACCGGCGTTGGGTTGGGGCTGGTAGACGATCTCTCGGCCCCGGGCGATGTGGCCTCGGACGATCTCGTCGGTCCGGTCGCTGGAGCCGTCGTTGACGATCACCAGCTCGTAGTCCGCGCAGGTCTGGGAAAAAATCGAGGCCAGCGTCTCCTCCAGGAAACGCTCGGAGTTGTAGCAGCAGAGGTTGACGCTGACCTTGGGCGCCGTCATGGCATGACGCGCTTTCCGATCCGGCCGGGCGCAGGCCGGCCGGCGCCGTCCTTGCGGTCGAACTCTTGGACCGCCGCGATCACGGTCTCCACGTCCGCATCGCTCAGGGCGCAATGCAAGGGGATCGTGACGATCCGCCGCCACAGGGACTCGGCTCTCGGCAGCGGCGAGGCGGCGTACTTCTTGAAGTAGGGCTGCTCGTGGTTGGCGATGTAGTGCAGCCCGGTTCCCACGCCGCGCGCCTTGAGCAGCTCCATGAACTCGTCGCGCCGGCCCTCCGGCACGCGGACGATGTAGATGTGGGGGGCCGTCGTCGCGTAGTCGACCTTCAGGGGCTTGACGTCCTTGAGCCCGGAAAAGGCCTCGTCGTAGCGGCGGCAGATGGCGCGCCGGCGCGCGATGAAGCCGGGCAGCTTCTTGAGCTGCTCTAAGCCCACCGCCGCGCAGAAGTTCGGCATGTGGTAGCGAAAGCCCGGGGAGACCACCTCGTAGAAATAGCTGCGGGTGTTCTTGTAGCGCAGCCAGGTGTCCTTGTCGATGCCGAGGATGCGCATCCGGCGGATGCGCTCGGCGGCCTCGTCGTCGCCCAGGACCACGGCCCCGCCCTCCCCGGTGGTGATGTTCTTGATCGGGTCGAAGGAGAAGCAGGCCGCGTCGCCCCGCGCGCCGATCTTGCGGCCGTGGTAGTCGGAGCCGAAGGCGTGGGCCGCGTCCTCGATGACGCGCAGGCCCCTGTCCTCGGCCAGGGCCCAAAGGGCGTCGAGGTCGCAGGGATTGCCGCAGTAGTGGACCGGCATGACGGCCTTGGTTTTCTTGGTCAGGCGCTTCTTGACGTCGTCGACGTCGAGAAGCAGCGTGTCCTCGTGCGACTCGGCGAACACCGGAGTGGCGCCCAGGGCGAGGATGGACTGCACGCAGGCCGCGAAGGTGATCGAGGGCACGATGACCTCGTCGCCGGGTCCGATGCCGAAGCCAGCCAGGGCGATGTGCAGGGCGGAGGTGCCGGTGTTGACGGCGACGGCGTGCTTGACGCCGAGATACTCCTGGACGGCGCGCTCGAACTCCAGCACCGTGGAGCCGAGCCCCAGCCAGGCGGAGGAGAAGACCTTCTCGACGGCCTTCATTTCCTCGGGTCCGGTCAGCGGGCGTGAGATCGGAATCATCGTGATCCTCCTGTCGTTGGAAGCTGAGTAGCCAGCAAGCGGTAGCGCCCGGAGCCCTCCGCGGCGGCCCAGGCCAGGCGCTCGGCCAGAAGCTCCGGCCGAAGCACCCGCGGATGAGTGGGGAGATTGACGCAATGCGAGGCGGCGCGCTCGGCGACGGGGCAGCTTCCCGGCTCGTAGCCGATTTCGCGCAGATCGCGGCTGCGTCCCTCGGCGACGCTGGTAAACCAGATGCCCATGTCCAGCAGCGGGCGCAGCAGCCGCACCCAAGCCTCCCTGTCCTCGACCAGCCAGGTGTAGCGCAGCCAGGCGTGGCCGGGGTCGTCCGCCAGGGCGGAGCCGGTCAAGGCGCGGTGATAGAGGGCGGCCGAGCGGCGCCGCCAGGCCAGGTTGTCTTCAAGCCGCCGGAGCTGGCTTAAGCCCAGGCGCGCCTGGGCGCAGGAGAGGCGCGCCGGATACGGATAGGCGGTCGGGCGCGTCAGGGAGAGCTCGTCTGCGAAGTAGGCCCACAATCCCAGCATGCCGCCCAGGCGATGGGCCAATCGGCCGGCGCGGTAGAGGCGCGGATCCATGAGGACGTACTCGAGGACGAAGGTGGCGAGGATGGCGCGCGCGCGGGAGGCCTTTAGAAAGGGGGTCTCGCCTTGGAGGGCGCGCAGCCGCCGCGCCAAGCCCTCGTCGCTGGTCGTGATCATGCCGCCGGTCGAGGTGGAGATGACCTTGGAGTGGTCGGTGGAGAAATAAGCCGCCAGGGACAGGCTTCCGGAGGGCTTGCCGTTATGGCATGCGCCTAAAGAGTGCGCGCAATCCTCCAGCACGGCGATGCCGCGGCGGCCGGCCAAAAGGTTCAAGGCGTCGACGTCGCAGATGCGTCCGTACGTGTGCTGGGCGATGATGGCCTTGGTGCGCGGCGTCAGCCGCCGCTCGGCCTGTGCCGGATCGATGTTGAAGCCGTTCGGCTCTATGTCGGCGTAGATCGGGACGGCGCCGCGGTAGAGGATGGCGTTGGGCACGACGACGCAGGTGTAGGCCGGAAGGATCACCTCGTCGCCGGGACCGATGTCGAGGGCCTCCAGAAGGCGGTAGAGCGCCATCCGGCCGGAGGCCAGGCTGAAGGCGTAGCGCGTTCCCGCCGCTTGGGCGAAGGCGGCCTCGTAGGCCGCGATATCCGGGCCGTCCAGCAGGGGTCCGGAGCCGGAGAGCGAGCGGACGGCCTCTAGGCATTCCGAGCCGCAGTTGGTGCCGGAGAATATGTTGTAGCGCATCAGGCGGTGGCGGCCGGGTGGGAGCTCCAGAATGCCCGCATCGAGTCCGGGCTGACCGGCTCGAAGCAATCGCGGCGCAGCTCCAGGCCGCGCTGGCGGAGGGCCTCGCGCTCCGGCTCGCCCAGCGCCAGCGACCTCCTCAGCCGCTGCGCGATCTCTTCGGGAGAGCGGAGCACCGGTGCCAGGTCCCCGAACCATTCCAGCGGATTGTAGTCGAGCCCGGCTTGGCGGCCGACCAAGCCGATCGGGATGCCGAGGCAGGCCGCCTCGATCGCGGCCCCCGAGCCGGCGGACAGCACGACCGCGCAGTCCGACAGGGCCTGGCTCAGCGTGCCGGAGAACAACTCCATCGCCCGCGGCCAATGGCCCAGCCGCCGCCGCAGCCCTTCGGCCGGATAGTCGGGATGGGGCTTGACGCGCCAGCGCCGCACGCCGGTGTCCATCGACGTGACAGGAGCCAGCGCGTCGATCATCTCCGCCGCCTCCCAAAGTCGGCTGGGCAGCACGACCAGGGCGACCGGCTCCGGCGCCGCTACGGGCTTCTCTTGCCGCCAGAGATACGCGTAGCGCAACGCCGCCCCGATCGAGACCGGGATCGCGCCGGAGCGGGAGGCCAGGCAGGCCTGATGGCGTCCGCAGCAGACCAAGCGCCGCGGCAGCGCTCCGGCGCGGGCCTGCGCCGGAGTCGGGATGGCCGTCAGATAGGTCGGCCCGGGCAGCATCGACAAGAATCCCGCGTGGTCGGCCTCCGGGAAGGCCTCGCGCAGGCCGAGGGCCAATGCCTTGTCGTCCTTTTGCCCCTCGAACCAGCTGATCGTCAGGGTCGGCGAGAAGCCGGCCGCGGCCAGGCGTCCCGGAATGCGTCGGGTCAATCGGGCCTGCAGCCCCTCCAGCGAGCGCGCTTGACGCCAACGCTCCGAAGCCAGCAGCGGTCCGGCGTCCAAGCCGTCGAGAGGGGGCGCCTCGGCGGGAAGCGCCAGCGAGCGCCAAGCGCCGAGCAGCGCCGCGGCGTAGTCCGAGGCCTCCAGGTAGTCCTCGGCCAGCAGGAAGGCGACGTCGTTGCGGCGCATTCGGCGCACCAGCGCCGCCTGGCGCGATCCGTCGAGAGGCTTGGCGAGCACGAACGTCCGGTAGCCCTCTTGTTCCAGGCGCTCGCGCAGGCCGGGCATGTAGCGGTCGTTGAAGCGGCCGTCCGGAGAGATCGAATTCTCGTGGACGTAGGTCGCCAGCAGCGCCGAGCGCTTCCCGCGACGAAACGCAGCGGGCTTGGCCGGCCGCTGCGCCAGCGCGAGCGCGGCGCGCGCGGCGAACTGGGCGGAGCGGACGAGGAGCTTCGCCGCGTCGAGCGCGCGGCCCAGCGGTCGAGGCGCCGGAGGGGCGTCGAGCGCGCGGCCGGCCTCGCGCAGAGTGGCGGCTGCCGCTTGCGCGAGCCCCGCGCCGTCGCACACCAGCAGCGCCGGCAGCCTGTTTTCGCGGGCGCGCAGGCGCAACGTCTTGAGCGCGCAAAGCTGGTAGAACAGCGGGCTGGCCAGCGGGTTCTTCTCCGAGACCTGGGTCATCCACCAGTCCGGGTCCGAACCGTAGCGCTGGTCGAGGCGCTCGATCCAATCAGCGTAAAGCGGCGCCAACTCGGCGGAGGCCTGGGCGATCTCGCCCGACAAGTCGACTCGAGACCAACCTGGGCCCAGCCGGCGCTGCCAGCGGAACAACTGCGCCGCCTCGAAGCCAAGGAAGGCCCACTCTCCGCCCGAGGCCGCCGGTCCGGAGCGGCCGCGGGCGCGCAGCAGGATCATGGCTTGAGGCCCAGGGTCTCGGCCAGCGGCCGCAGGTCCTCGATCATCGCCACGCCGCGGCTTTCCCAATACGGGCGTTTTCCGGGGGTGACGCGGGCGATGAAGGGGACGCCGGCGGCTTGGGCGGCCTCGTAATCGGCGGAGCCGTCGCCGATGGAGACGGCGGCGGAAGGCTCGAGGCGATGGCCGGCCAGCAATGCCGCCAGGTTTTGCTTCTTGTCCTTTGGAGAGCCGTAGACGGCGCGGAAATAGCCGCCCAGGCCGCGCCCCTCGATGATGCGGCGCAGCTCCGGCTCCGGCGTGGCGGAGACGACGTAGAGCGGCAGGGCTTGGCGGTAGCTGCGCAGGAACTCCAGCGCTCCGGGCACCCAAGGGCAGTCGAGAACGGCCTTGAAAACGAGCGCGGAGAAGCGGGCGTCGAGGCGCTCCATCTCTCCTGCGGGCATGGGCCGGCGCAGCAGCTCCTCGTAGAAATAGCGGAATTTGTCGTAGCGGGGCATGCCCGCGTTGGCGTTGTGGTAGTCGACGATGGCGTCCGCGTGCCGGGGATGCTCGGAGAACAGCTCTCGGAAGGCCCGCGCCTTGATGTCCAGCGACTCCAGGATCACGCCGTCGAAGTCGAAGCAGATCGCCCGCGGCGGCCTCATCGCCGTTTCCTCGCCGCGCGCCTCCGGGGCTTCGTCGCCTGGGCCTCGGCGGAGGCCTCGTCCATCAGCCGCAGCAGGCCTTGCCCCAGGTCGATGTACTGCCGTCCGATCAGGCGGCGGCCGATCTTGGGCGTGAAGGAATAGGGGGTCTGGTGGTAGTGCGTGTTGGCGGGAGCGCCGCCGTCTTTCGCGTTGAACTCGAGCTTGATCTTGCCGCCGAGCAGCTCGGAGATCATCTCCATGAGCTCTCGGACCTTGATGGCCTGGTGGCCCGCGATGATCAGGTTTTGGTTGGCGAACTCCGGCTCCAGGATCTCGACGCTGAAGCGCGCCGCGTCGTCGACGTGGACGTACTCCCGCGTCTCCTCTCCGTCGCCGAAGTAGGTCATGCGGCCCTCCGTCAGCGCCTGCCGGATGAGGCGATGGACGATGTTGGAGTCGTTGGAGCGGCTGCCGTAGAGGGAGCCGTAGCGCAGGATGGTGTAATCGAGGCCGCGGTAGCGCTGGTAGTTCTCGATGTAGGACTCGCAGGCCTTCTTGCTGGCCGTGTAGAAGGAGCCGGCCTGGCTGTAGACGTAGATCGTGCTGGCGAAGACGTAGCGCTTGACGCCCGCTTTGGCGCAGGCCTCCAGCAGGACGCAGTTGCCGAGGATGTTGATGCCGACGGTGTCCACCGGCCGCTCGTGGGCCTCGCGCAGGTCGGCGATGCCGGCGAAATTGTAGACGGCCTCGGCGCCGTGGACCGCCTTCTCGACGTCGGCCTCGCAGCGTATGTCGCCGATGACCATGCGCTGTCCCTCGCCCAGATGGGCGTAGGGCCTGGAGTCGAAGATCGTCACGGCGAAGCCCGCCTGCGACAAGGCGTCGGCGACATGGCTGCCCAGGAAGCCGGAACCGCCGAAGACCGTCACTTTTCTCATAGCACCCCCGCCTCGCGCAGCGCGGCGAGCAGATTCTCCGCGGCTTCCCGCTCCATGCGCCCGCGGCATTCCCTGGCCGCCGAGCCCATGTGCGGGGTCAGCACGACGTTGGGAAGGTCGAGCAGGCCGCCGGAGTACGGCTCCTTCTCGAAGACGTCCAGCCCCCCCCCGGCCAGCCGCCCTTCGCGCAGCGCGCGCTCCAGGGCGGCCTCGTCGATTAACCCGCCGCGAGAGGTGTTGATCAGCAGGGCGCCCGGCTTCATCGACGAGAGGGCCCGCTCGTCGATGATGTTGCGCGTGGAGGGCAAGAGAGGCAGATGCAGGCTGAGGATATCCGACTCCCGCAGCAGGCGCGGCAAATCCGCCACTTCGACGCCGGGGGCAGCCACCCCGCGCTCGTCGCAGGCCAGCACGCGGCAGCCGAAGCCGCGCGCCAGTTGCGCCACCCGCGCGCCGATGCGGCCGTGCCCCGCCACCCCCACCGTCTTGTCGCCCAGCAGGCGCCCCTGCTCCGCCTTCCAGACGCCGCGGCGCAGGGCGGCGTCGGTTTTCGCGATATGGCGCGAAACGGACAGCATCAGGCCGATCGCCAATTCCGCCACGGCCTGGGAGGGAGCGTCCGGGGTGTTGCAAACCGCCACGCCCAGCCTCCGCGCGCAGTCCAAGTCGACGTTCTCAAGCCCTATGCCGCAGCGGGAGACCACGCGCAGGCCGGGCTGCGCGGCCTCTAGGACCTTGGCCGTCAGCGGCTCCAGGCCCGCCAGCAGGGCGACGGGGCGCACGCGCTCGATGAGCTCGCCGACCTCCGCCTCGGTCAGCTTGCGCTTGTGCGGGTTCTCGTGGACGCTCAGCCCGGCGCCGAGGAGGGCCTGGCGCGGCGCCGGATCGGCGGCGCCGAAGGAGGAGGTCGTCACCAGGACGGCTTTCTCGCTCATTCTCCTCCGGTCACCCCGAGGACCTGGCCGGTGATGAAGCTTCCCCCCTTGCCGGCCAGAAACAGCGCCAGGCGCGCCACCTCCTCCGGCTTTCCCGCCCGGCCCAGCGGGATGAGCTTGACGCGCTCGGACATGTTCTTGCGGAACTTCTCGTGGAAGGGGGTGTCGATGACGCCGGGGCGGATCGCGTTGACCAGGATGCCTCGCTCGGCGCCCTGGCGCGCCAGGCCGAGCGTCATGGCCTCCACCGCGGCCTTGGCGGCGGCGTAGTGCAGGGAGCGCGCCGAGCCGCCGAACTTGGCCGCCACCGAGGAGATATTGACGATCCTGCCGCCGTCCTTCATGGCGGCGAAGGCCTCGCGGGCCAAAAAGAAGGGGGCGCGGGCGTTGAGGGCGAGGTTCTCGTCCCATTGGGCCGCGGTCATCGTCCGGAAATCGGCTCCCCCGCTGTTGGCGCCCGCGTTGTTGAGCAGGACGTCGAGGCGGCCCAAGGCCCGCAGGCAGCCGCGGACCAGGGCGGCGGGGGCTTGTGGACGGGAGAGATCGGCTTTAAGCAGGGCGCAGTGCGCCCCGGCGCCCTCCAGCTCGCGCTTGAGGGCTTGGGCGGCCGCGCGGTTGGAGCGGTAATGCAGCGCCAGGTCGAATTCCGGGGCGAAGGCGCGGGCCAGGGCCGCGCCGATGCCGCCCGAGGCTCCCGTGATCAGCGCCGCGCGGCGCATCAGCCCGTCCTCCCGGCGGCCTCTCGCTCTTGCGGGGAGGCCTCGCTAAAGCCGTTGCGGCGCAGCCAGAACTCCACTCCCGGGAGCTGCCATTCGTAGTCGACGTCGCAGCCGCCCCACTGCTTGAGGGGGTGGATGCGGCGTCCCATCCATCGCTGCGGCAGCAGTCCGTCGGAGAGCCGCTCCAGGCAGCGGGGGCGCACGATCGAGGCCCCCATGTCGGCGAACCAGACGTCGCCTTGGGAGTCCCGGTCGCAGTTGAGAGTCTTGGGATCGCCGAAGGTCTCGAAGGGCACGAAGGGCTCCAAAGTGCCCTCCGGGGTCTGCCGGCGCGCGCGCAGGGGGCTCCACATGTTGTAGCGAGAGACGGTGACGGCGGAGTCGAGGGAGGGGTCGGCGCGCAGGGCCGCGATCCCCTCGTCGATCAAGCGGGCCGTGACCGTGGCGGCGTTGCAAAAAAGCAGGACCAGCAGCTCCAGTCCGCGGCCCTCCCGCGCCAGCTCGTCGCGGATCACGCGGTAGCCGTGGGCGAAGGCGTCCTCGCCCAGGGCTTGCGGGGTGCAGAGCTCGGCGGGGCGGTCGATGACGCGCGCTCCATAGGCGGCCGCCACGGCCTTGATGCCGGGGCTGTCCGTAGAGACGTAGACGCGCTCGACTTGCGAGCCCTTGGCCGCCAGGATCGGGTAGGCCATCAGCGGCCGGCCCAGGACGAGGACCGTGTTCTTGCCGGGCAAGCCCCGGCTGCCGTCCCGGCCCAGCATCAGGGCGCAGATCGCGTCCTGTTTCTTCGCGGCCATCAGATCACCGCGCAGCGCGAGCAGAGAGGCAGCCCGGAGCGCTTCTTCTCTAAATGGTCGGCGCGCAGCCGCTCGTAAGCCTCGGAGCGCCACAATTCGGGGATCTCGGAGCTCTTGAAGGAGCCGACGGAGAGGGTCGACTTGAAATCCACGTCGCAGGGATTGACGCGGCCGTCCCACCAGACGAACAGCCGCCGCCACAGGTCGGAGCAGGGCGCCTCGACGCCGGTCGGCGCGGCGGTGTAGGCGTTCTCCCAGGGGTTGTAGCTGACGAAGGCCACCTGGTCGACGAAGTCGCCCCAGAGGCGCTCCATTTGCCCAAGATTCCCTGAGCCTTCCACCTTGACGCCGGAGACGCGCGTGATCGCGCGCGAGCGCGGGTAGCGGCGCGCCTTGATCTCGGCGAACATCCGGACGTTGGCAAGGACCTTCTCCAGGCTGCCGCCCACGCGCAGGCGGGAGTAGGCCGGCTCCGAGGCGGCGTCCGCGGAGAAGACGACCGTCGAGGGCCCGCTCGCCAGGATGGCGTGGCACTTGGCCTCCGTCAGCAGGGAGGCGTTGGTGTTGATCTTGAGGGCGAGGAACTTGCCGCCGGCGTAGGCCAGCATCCGCTCCAGGTCGGGGCAGATCAGGGGCTCGCCGCGGGAGGCCAAGGTCACCGCCTCCACCTCTCCCTTGATCTGGTCGACGATCTCCTTGAAGAGGTCGAGGCTCATCATGCCCATGTGGCCGTTGGACTTGCGGGTGAACTCGGCGTCGGTCTGGTAGCAGAAGACGCAGCGGAAGTTGCAGGCGGAGGTCGGCTCGATCTGGACGCAGGGGGGCCAGGCGTCGAGCAGCTTGCGCTGCGGGTAGGTCTCGTAGCGGTAGCGGTAGAAGAGATAGCGCGGCAGCTCGGAGTCGTCCAGGCGGGCCAGCTCCTCCTGCACGTTGGCGTGCAGCTGGAAGGGCTCGGCCTGGTCCGGGCGCTCCAGGCCCAGCAGCTCGCGCGCGGCCCGGCGCGCGAGCTGCGCCTTGCGCGCGTCCAGCCCCCGATCGCCGCCTCGCTCCAGCAGGGCTTGCAGGCGCGGCTTGGGATCAGGCAGCGGCGTTCTTTGCTTGAGAGCGACGAAGCTGTCGTGCTTGCGGTACGTCCTGACGCCGTCGGGCATCGGATAATTATAGCAAAGCCGGCGTCACGCCGTCGACCGCTTCCCGTCGCCGGCCAGCAGGCCGCGCAGGGCGGCCCAGGCGTCGGAGAGCGCGGTCGAATCGGCCCACCAGCAGCGGCGCACCAGCTCCAGCAGGACGGCCCAGACGGCCAGGGCAGAGCCCGCGCGCAGCAGGACGGCGCCCAGCCACCAGCCTTCCGGCCGCGGCGCGCGCAGCAGCAGGGCGTAGGTCAGGGCGCAAGCGGCCGGCAGGGCGGCCAGCCAAAAGTAGAAGCGGGCCTTTTCCCGGAGGGCCGCCCGGTCGAAGAGGGATGAGTGCAGCAGGCGATAATGCAGGATGGAGACGGAGATCTGCGAGGCGACGCTGCTCAAGGCCACCCCGACCAGGCCCCAGCCGCGGCTGGTCAGGATGACGCAGACGCAGATGTTGACGAGGAGGCCGGAGAGCTGGATGGCGCTGCAGGTCTTCTGGCGGTTGAGGAGGGCGGAGGTCAGCAGCGTGGAGGGCAGGATCGAGGCGGAGAGGCAGGCCAGATTGAAGGCCAGGACGTCGAAGGGCGCCACGCTGGGCAGGAATTTCGGCAGGAAGCGGCCGATGACCGGGCCGAAGCCGGCCTGCGCGATGTTGGCCCCGGCGCAGGTGACGGCGGCGGTCAGGATGGCCAGCCTCTCGACCTGCGGGGCCAGGGAGCGGACGCCTCCGATGCGGCCCAGTTCGGAGAGGAGCTTGACCTGCAGCACGTTGTAGAAGTCGGAGCAGAGCTGCAGGCCCATGTCGATGAAGCTCATCGCGAAGACGAAGTAGCCCAGCGCCTTGAGCGGAAACCAGGCGGCCACCATCGTGCGGTCCGAGGTGCGAAAGCCCCAGTAGAGGACCGTGATCATCGTCAGCGGCAGGCCGGCGGCCAGGAGCTCCTTGGCCTTGGCGTCGTCGCGGGTGGGGCGAAAGCCGCTTGCCGGCGCGGCGCGCCAATAAAAGCAGATCGTGGCCAGGGCGGTCAGGATCGGCGCTATGAGCAGCCCGTAGGCCCCGATCAGCCAGGCCCCGGCCACGTCGAGGATGGGATTGAATATTCGATTGATGAGGTTGGCGCGCGCGATCAAGCCGAAGCGATGCCCCGCCCATTGCAGCTGCTCCTGGTAGCGCACGAAGCTCTGGACCAGGAAGGTCGCCCCCGCCAGGAACATCCCGATGCGCAGCAGGGGCCGTCGATAGAGCAGCCCCGCCGACATCAGGGCCAGGGAGGCGACGGGAACCAGGGCTCCCTCGTAGGTCAACGCCACGTTCTGCGCGTGCAGGGCCCGTTCCGGGTTGCCGGAGCCGCCGAAGTGCAGCATTTGGCGGTAGGCGGCCGACAGCAATCCGGGCCGCAGCAGCCCCGCGTAGAGCAGCCACAGGCCCACCAGCCCCACCGCCCCCAGCGCGGTCGGGCCGACCAACCTGGCGACCACGAGGTTCGCGAGGAAGGCGGCGACGGCGCCAAAGACGTTGACGGCGGAGATCAGGGAGGAGCTGCGCAGGATCTTGCGGACCCCGACCTCGCTCACGGCTAGCGGCCGGCGCGCAGTGGCGCCATGGCCGTCTCCGTCGGGGTCAGCGGCGCGGAAGACAGCCCCTGCATGATGGCGCGCAGCGACTTGTAGTCGATCGGCGGCGGGGCGGGCCGGAACTTGGCCGCCGCGTGCTCGCGCACCCTGCCTAGGAAGACCCTAAACGGCAGGCGGCGGCCCTCCTGGCGTAAGATCCAGAGGAAGATCAGGGGCGCGCGCAGAGGGTAGAAGAACGCCGAGATCACGTGGTAATAGAACCCCGTCTGCAGGTTGAAGTAGCTTCCCTTGGTGTAGTCGTTGCGCGTGTCGGCGTAGCGGCTCTTGGAGCGCGCGTAGGCGTCGTAGTCGAGGGACTTGACCACGATCTCCCGCCAAAGGTCCTTGAGGCTTGGCGGCGGCACCTTGTTGACCCTCCGATAGTGGTGGACGGTCTCCAGGGTCATGTGGCGCCGCCACATCTGCACGGTCAGGTAGTCGTGCGGCGTGAAGTTCAAGAACTTGGTCTCGTCTCCGGCGTTGGTGTCCGAGATCAGCTCGAGATACCTCTCCTCCTCGGCGGGAGATTTGCCGATCAGGCCGAGATGGCGCGCGTACTCGTAGACGGGCGTGCCGGGCAGGGCCTGGATGTAGTTGATGCTCATCAGCTCGACGGGGGAGCTTTTGAGCTTCTCGGTGGAGAGCTTCATGAACTCGATCGTCTCGCGGATCGTCCGGTCCGTCTCGCCCGGCATTCCGAGGACGTATTGGTAGATCGTGTAGAGGCCGGCCTCCCTCGTCCAATTGGCCGCGTTGATGTTGTCTTGGAGCGCGGCCTTCTTCTCCATCATCTCCAGGATGGCGGGGCTGCCGGTCTCGATGCCGTAGTAGATCGCCACGCAGCCGGAGTCCTTCAGGCGCTTGAGCCGCTCCGGATCGACGCTGCGCACCCGCACGCCGCCCAGGTTGTAGAGCACGTCCTCCTGCTTGATGGCCTCGATGAAGGCGTCGACCTGCCGCCGGTCCGAGCCGAAGTTCTCGTCGGAGAACTGGATGAAGCCGACGTTGTGCTCGCGCTTGAGCCGGCGCACCACCTCGATGATCCGCGGCACCGGGACGGCGCGGTAGCCCTTGTCCCAGCGGTGGCAGAAGGTGCAGCGCGCCACGCAGCCTTTGGTGCTGACCAGGGTCACCATGCGCTGGCCGGCGCGATGGGGCTGGCGCGTGCGCGGGTCCTGCAGGAAATCCGTCCGCGTCAAGGGGTCGTTGATGAAGTGCTCGATGCGCGAGTAGCGCTTGAGGATGCCGAAATCAGGGTCGAAGACCTCCTCGGCGGGCAGAGCCGTCTCGTAGCCGGTGAAGGCCAGCTCCCCGTCGGAGCGCAGGAAGGTCAGGCCCCTGATGGCGGACAATGCCGCCTCGTCGCGCTCCGGCTTGGGATGGCGGCTTAGATAATCGATGAGGTTGGAGCCGACGGTTTCTCCCTCCCCGATCACGCAGAAATCCACGCCGGCCAGGCGGTGCAGGATCTCGGCCGAGGCCGCCAGGTTGCCGCCGACCACGATCCAGGCCTTCGGGCAGGCCCGCCGCAGCATGGCGGCCAGCCTCTTGGTGTAGGCGTAGGCGGTGGAGACCACCGCCGAGATGCCGACGACGTCGGGCTGGCGCTCCCGGAAGAAGCGCTCGACCTCCTCGAAGGACGGCCTCAGGCAGTCGATGTCGTAGAAATAGGGGTCGTAGCCCCGCCGCCGCAGCGCCTGGATCACCGCCAGCGAGCCGAAGGGCGGATAGACAGACGGCACCGGCCGGATCGGCGTCGTGCAGACGACGATGTCGAGAGTTCCTGGGGGCGGCGTCACCGGGTCTCCTGCTCTGGCATGGCGGAGGCCGTCATGGTACCAGACCTGGCGGCGTTCCGTCGAGCAGGGCGCGCCGCCAGCTCTTGAGCCAGCCGCTCTCGCGGCGGCAGAAATGCTCGACCAAGCGAGCGCGGGCCGAGCGCGCCGGCCGAGCCTCCCACCAGCGGCGCGGGTCGGCTGCGACCTCCAGCGCCTTGCGCGCGGCCGACTCCGGATCGGAGTGGAGTATGCCCGCCCGGCGCAGGGCGTCCAAGTCCGGCAGGGCGCTGTCGCGGGTCTCCCAAAGGCGCTCGTTCCAAAAATGGATCGAGGGGACGTCCAGAGCCAGCAGCTCCAGAAACGGCGTTCCCGGATAATCGCTGATCAGAAGCCGCGCCTTTGCGGCGCGCTTGGCCAGCGGCAGGCCGGAATCGTCCGCGCGCAAGGCGGGGAAGCGTTGGCGCAGCGATCGGCGGTGGCCCCAGCCGTAGTCGTGGGGATAAAATCTCAGCCGGACGCGTGACAGCTCGGGCGTCAGGGCCGCCAGCAGCCGCTCCAGCCAGGCGAAATGCTCCTGCCACTGCCAGCCCAGCGGGTGGGGAAAGAGATGGTGGGTGTTCTTGACGTTCTCCAGCGTCAGCACGACGATGTCGTCTCCGCGGCCGGCGCGAGCCGCCGCGCGGGCCGCGGGCAGCGGCAGGTCGCTTAACCGCTTATCGCCGTCCAGTCCGGACCAGCCCCAGGTGAAGTAGCGCTCGCAGAGGGAGCGCTCGAAGGACTCGGCCAGGGAGTACTTGGCCATCCCGTACTGCCCGCCGTGCTGCAAGCCCCACAATCGCGCGCCGCGCTCGGCCCACTCCGCGGCGGCCAGCTTGAAGGAATCGTCGTAGAACCAGCCGGTGCTGGCCATGACGGCCCCGGGGACCGGCCCGCGCCGAGCCGGGCTGGAGCGGCGCGCCGCGGCGAAGCCCTCCAGGGCGACGGCCGGCAGCGCGCGCGGCAGCGTGGCGATCAGCAGCCGGCGGAACTCGTCTTGCCCATGCAGCCCCGCCAGGCCGAGCCGCTTGGCGTTGAGCCGCGCCGGCGCCGTCGGCAGCGGCGCGCCGGAGAGCGGCAGGCAGCGGCCGCGCGCGGACGCCGTCCAGCGCCACAGCCTCTTGCGGCCCAGCGGATAGAGCTCGTCGGTGACCAGCGCGGCGCCCCGCCGGAGGATCGCCGCGCGGGACAGGGCGGCTAGCGCGGGCGTCCCGCGCGGGCGCAGCGCGCCGGCGGGAGCAGCCGGGGCGTAGGTCCGCCTGCGGGACGGCCAGGATTTTTCCAGGAAGCGGAAGATCTCCGAGTAGAGCTGCAGGTTGTAGTGGTCGGTATGGTAGAACGGCAGGAATTCCGCCGTCGTGCGCGGGACATGGAAGTCGTCCGGCTCCAGGAGCAGGGAGCGCGCCTGCGGCTGCAGCTCGAGGGCCGCGCGGACCTGCGTAAAGCGGTCGAAGAGCTGGTGTGTGTAGTAGAGCAGCCAGGCCCCGATCAGTATCTTCCAGTAGCGCGGGCTTAGGCGCTCTCCGTGCGCCTCGGCCAGGTAATCCGCCAGTTGACGCAGCATGTCGTCCTGGATGTCCTGGCAGTAGCGCGCCGCTTCCTCCAGCCGCGCGCGGTCGTCCCAGACGTTGGGCAGCTTCCGGCAGCGCAGGCCTTCCAGCCAATGCGGGTCGTCGAAGCGGATGCACCAGGGGCCCAACAGCAGCAGCTCGTCCGCCGGGTCCCAGAACTCCTTGAGCGCCGTCGTCGCCAGGAACACGCCTAGCGCTCCTTTTGGGCGATGTGGGCGTTGAGGGCGGCCAGCTCGGGATGGGCGCGGGCGTAGGCGAGGATCTCGGCGTACGGAACCTCGCTCGAGCCCAGGTCCAAGGCGGCGTAGAGCCGGCGCGCCAGCTCCAGGTCCTCGGCCGTGTCGACCGTCCAGCGCAGGTCGGAGTTGTCGGCCGAGTCCTCGACCGAGCCCCGCGTGAACGCCTGGGGGCGCTCGCGCAAAATGTGGTAGGTGACGTGCTCGCGCGCGGGAGCGGAGGTCGCCTCGCGGTCCAGCCTCTCCAGGGTCTCGCGCGTGAGCGCCTCGGCGTCCAGGCCGCGCGGGTAGGTGCGCCGCAGGACGTTGGAGGCGTAGTCGCGCCCGTCCAGTTTTCGGATCACCAGATCGACGATCTCGGGGTCGATCAAGGGGCAGTCGGCGGTGACCCGGACGATGACGTCCGCCGCCGCCTTCCGCGCCGCGCCGGCGTAGCGCGAAAGGACGTCCTCCTCGCTGCCGCGCCAGCACTCGAGGCGCTCCCGTCGGGCGAGCTCGGCCACGGGATCGTCGGCGGGATTCCGCGTGCAGGCGATCATGAGCGCGTCCGCGCTCCGGCAGAGGCGCAGGCGCCGGAGCTGCTGGGCCAGCATCGGGCGGCCCTGAAGGTCCATCAGGACCTTGCCGGGCAGGCGGGTGGAGGTCATGCGGGCCTGCACGATGACGACGCGCCTCACGTAAGGCTCTTTTCCAGCACGCACGCCTCCTCTCCCCGGCGGCGACGGCGCGCCGAGAACTCGAAGCCCGCCTTGACGAAGGCGACGACGGAGGCGACGTTGCCGGGCTTGATCTCGGCGACGTAGCGGCGGATCGGCTTGCCGCCCACGGAGCGCGGCAAGTGCGAGAGCATCCAGGTGCCCAGGCCCCGCCCGCGCGCCTGCGGGGCGACGCTGATGCTGACTTGCGCCGCCGCGGGAGCGATCAGCTCGAGGCGCGCTTGCCCCAGCTTGCGGCGGCCGACGACGGCCATGAGGATGGCGCAGCGCGGATCGAGGAGCTTTTCGCCGAGCCACTCCATGCTGTGGCGCAGGCCGAAGCGCGCCTGGCTGAAGGACTGCCGCCGCGCCTCGGGGTCGTTGCGCCAGCGCCAGATCAGGGTCCCGTCGGCCTTGCTGGCGGCGATCCAGCGGGGGCGCAAGCGTCTAGTGGAGTGAATCATAAATCCCCTTGCTCTGAAGCCTTGATTCGGGAGGGGCAGCGCCATTTCGCCCCCTGGCTTCGTTGCTCGTCGCTTGCATAGCTTAGGCTATGCGCGCTCCTCGCGCCTCGCCAGGCGCCAAACTGGCGCT
>JAGWUP010000005.1 GCA_028868375.1 Elusimicrobiota bacterium | reverse complement strand
GGGCGTGGAGATGGTGATGCCGGGCGACAACATCGACATCGAGGTGGAGCTGATCGCTCCGATCGCGATGGAGAAGGGCCTGCGCTTCGCGGTGCGCGAGGGCGGGCACACCGTCGGCGCCGGAGTCGTCGCAGAGATCGTCAGCTAAAACAATGGGCGACAGGGTCATCGTCACGCTCGGCTGCGCCGACTGCAAGAACAAGAATTACACGCTGCAACGGGGCAAGAAGAAGGACTTCAAGATCGAGGTCAAGAAATTCTGCCGCCGCTGCGGCAAATCCACGCCGCACAAGGAAGTCAAGTAGTGCGGCCATGGGCTTGATTTGGGGGTGTCGGTTAATTGGCTAAACCATCGGTCTCCAAAACCGAGACTCCAGGTTCGAGTCCTGGCGCCCCCGAGCAGACCCGAGGCTTTTTAAATCCAACCGCATGAACAACATCGCGACCCAGTTCGTCAAGGAAGCCTACATAGAGCTGCGCCGCTCCACCTGGCTGACGCGCAAAGAGGCCATGACTTCCACCTGGGCCGTCATCATCCTCGTGGCGATCTTCTCGGTCTACATCGCGGGGGTCGATTTCGTGCTCTCCGGGATCATGCGATACTTATTGGGAAGATAACCATGGCTAATGCGCTTGATCGCGGCTGGTACGTCGTCCACACCCAATCGGGTTACGAGGACCGCGTCCATCGGCTGCTGCTGCAAAGAATCGCCACGGAGAAGCTCCAGGACAAGATCTTCAACGTGATGATCCCGACGGAGGAAGTCGTCGAGGTCAAGAAGACCAAGAAGAAGATTTCGAAGCGGAAATTCTTCCCCGGCTACGTCCTCTTGGACATGAAGGTCGACGAACAGACCTATTGGTTCGTCAAGACCATCCCGGGCGTCTCCGGTTTCCTGGGCGAGCCCCGGCCGGCGCCCCTGCCGGAGGAGGAAGTCCGGGGAATCATCGATCTGACGACGACGGCCGCCGAAAGCAAGCCGCGGCCCGCCGTGCAGTTCGAGAAGGGCGAGAACATCCGCATCATCGAGGGGCCGTTCCGGCATTTCGTCGGCATCGTCGAGGAAGTCAACGAGGCCAAGGCCAAGATCAAGGCGATGGTGACCATCTTCGGCCGCCCGACGCCGGTCGAGCTCGATTTCCTGCAGGTCGAGAAGCTTTAAGCCGTTCTCAAGGATCTTTATAAGTGGAAGCGGAGGTCATCCCGCCGGATCGGCAGCCCTCGCGGCATCGAGTCCGCCTGGCTCATGTGCGGGCCCTCGGCGTCTTCGGCACGCTCATGGCGCTTTTGACCATGGGCATGGCCTTCGCCGTCGGCTTCGCGGCGTTTTTCGGCTCGACGCTGTTGGCCGCGGGCTTGGTCTGGGCGACCTGGCCGCTGGTCTTTAGCCCGGCCTTCACGGCCTGGGTCTTCGGAAATCCGCAGCCTGTTTTCTGGAAGCTGTTCCTGCTCTTCCTGGTGGCGGGAACGGCCGCGAAGCTGCTCCGCATCAAGAGATAGGCGTCTCGCAAGAAAGGACAAGAGAGGAAAGGAAGTCATGGCAAAGAAGGTCAAGACTCAGATCAAGCTGCAAATCCCCGCTGGGGCCGCCAATCCGGCGCCTCCGGTCGGGCCGGCGCTGGGCCAGCACGGCGTCAACATCATGGATTTCTGCAAGCAGTTCAACGAGCGCACGAAGTCGGCCGAGTCCGGCATGACGATCCCGGTCGTCATCACGGTCTTCGAGGACCGCAGCTTCACCTTCATCACGAAGATGCCGCCGGTCTCCTCGCTGCTCAAGCGCGCCGCGGGGCTGGCCAAGGCCTCCGGGGAGCCCAACCGCAACAAGGTCGGCAAGATCACCCTCAAGCAGGCCGAGGAGATCGCCGCGCAGAAGATGCCGGATTTGAACACGAAGGACCTGAAGGCGGCGGTGGAGATGGTCAAGGGCACCGCCCGCTCGATGGGCATCGAAATACAATAGACCGAGGTCCGACTGGGCCGCTAACAGGTCAGGAGGTTCGCATGGGTAAGAGGATGACGGCGCTCGAGAAGAACATCGAGCCCAACAAGCTGCACACCTTGGACGAGGGAACCGCCCTCGTCAAGAAATGCGCCACGGCGAAGTTCGACGAGACCGTCGAGCTGCACGTGCGCCTGGGGGTCGACCCCAAGCAGGCGGACCAGCAGGTGCGCGGCACCGTGGGCCTGCCGCACGGCCTGGGCAAGAGCAAGAAGGTCGCCGTCGTCACGCGCGGCGAAAAGCAGAAGGACGCCCAAGCGGCCGGGGCCGACATCGTCGGCGCCGACGACCTGGTCGCGCAGATCGCCAAGGGCTTCCTCGACTTCGACGTCCTCGTCGCCACGCCGGACCTCATGAAGGACCTCTCCAAGCTCGGCAAGGTGCTGGGCCCCAAGGGCCTCATGCCCAACCCGAAGAGCGGCACCGTCACGATGGACGTGGCCAAGACCGTCAAGGAGCTGAAGGCCGGCCGCGTCGAATACAAGGTCGACGACTACGGCATCATCCACGTGCCGGTCGGCAAGGCCTCCTTCGAGGCCGCCAAGCTCGCCGCCAACGCGAAGACCGTGCTGGAGGCCATCGCGAAGGCCAAGCCCGCCGCCTCGAAGGGCGTCTATATGCTGAGCGTGACGCTCTCCTCCTCGATGGGACCCGGCGTCAAGATCGACCCGGCGCAGAAATTCTAAGCGGAAATCTCGGCCGGCCCTTGACAGATTAGCAGGTTCCCTTTACGCTTCAAGGATGAACATGAACCGGCTGCTCTCTATTGCTTGTTGCGCCGTCATCCTCGCCCTTCCGGCGGTTGCGGCCCCCTCCGCCTCCGCGCGCAAGTCCATGCTGGGACAGGAACGATTGCTATTGAATTCGCTCGTGGAACATAATCAGCTCATCAGCCATGATACGAGCATGTCTGCCGCCGCGGACCAGATCCGCGGGCTGATCAAGGAGGCCGAGCAGGCGGCCAAGAACCACAAATGGGCACGAGCCCGCAACAAGGTCGACGAGGCCCAAAATCGCTATGATTCGAGTATTGCGCTGGCCGTCAATCAGGCCGGAGATCAAGTGATCCAGCAAGCGCCTCCGGCCTCGATCGGGCCGGATGAGTGCTCCTCGATGCATCAGTTCTACGAGGAGCATAAAAATCAAGCGGGAGTCTGCGACTGCGTCCACGGCCGGATCACGAACTGCACTTAAGACAACGATGAAAAAGATTCTCTTGGCGGCTCTGTTGGCGGCGGCGGTAGCTCTGCCGCGCCTGGCTTGCGCGGCGCCGGCGTCGAATACCCTTTCGAAGAGCGAGTTGCTTCAGTGGGCGCATGGGCTGACGGCCGAGGTTCCGAAGCCAGGACTGGTCATCGAAAGGCTGCATTTGACGGCGGAGGTCAGGAAGGTCGACGAACTAATCTCCCAAGCGCTGAAAAAAATCAGCCAGGACCGTCTCGCAGCCGCCCAGTCTCTGTTGGCCGAGGCCCAAGCCGACTACTACGCGAAGATCAAGGGCCCCTACGACGAGCAGGTCCGGGAGGCGGCCAGGGAATACCGCGAGCGGATGGAGCGCGTCCCCAGATAAACGGGAGGCGGGCCCCCTCCGGCCCGTCTTAAATCAGCCTTCCTCGGCCTCCGCCAGCCTCCGGTCCGGCCGCCCGGAGGCGTCCCAATCCAAATAAGCCTGGATGAAGGGGTCCAGCTCGCCGTCCATGACGGCCTGTATCTGCGAGGTCTGGTGTCCGGTGCGCAGATCCTTGACGAGCTGGTAGGGCATGAAGACGTAGGAGCGTATCTGGTGGCCCCAGGCGATGTCGCCTTGCTGGCCGTAATGCTTCTCCAAAGAAGAGCGCTTCTTGTCCAGCTCGAGCTGATAGAGCTTGGCCTTGAGCATGTTCATCGCGTTGAGCCGGTTCTGCAGCTGGCTGCGCTCGGTCTGGCAAGCGACGACGATGCCGGAAGGCTTGTGGATGAGCCGCACCGCGGTCTCCACCTTGTTGACGTTCTGGCCGCCGGCGCCGCCGGAGCGGAAGGTCTCCAGGACGACGTCGGAGTCCCTGACCTCGATCTCGATGTCTCCCTCGATGTCGGGCAGCACGTCCATCGAGGCGAAGGAGGTGTGGCGCCTCTTGTTGGCGTCGAAGGGAGAGATGCGGACCAGGCGGTGGACGCCCAGCTCGCCGCGCAGAAAGCCGTAGGCGTTGGGACCGCGCACGAAGGCGGTCAGGCTCTTGATGCCGGCCTCCTCGCCCTTGAGGAGGTCGGTGATCTGCAGCTGGAAATGCTGCCGCTCGGCCCAGCGCGTGTACATGCGCACCAGCATGTCGCACCAATCGCAGGCCTCCGTGCCGCCGGCGCCGGCGTGCAGGCTGACGATGGCGTCGTTGGCGTCGAACTCCCCCTTGAGCTTGAGGCGCGCGTCCATGGCGGCCAAGAGCGCCTCGATCTCGCCGATTCCCCCGACGACCTCCTTGAGCTCCCCGGAGTCCTGGGCCTCCGAGGCCAGCTCGAGATGCGCCGAGAGATCCTCCAAGCCTTGGCCGGCCCGCTCGTACTCGCCGAGGGAGCGCTTCAAGCCGTTGAGCTCCTTCGATTTCCTCTTGGCCGCGACGGAATCCGCCCAAAAGGACGGGTTGCCGGTCTCGGCCTCCCGCGCCGAGATGTCCTTGCGCAGCTTGTCCACGTCGAGCAGCCGGCCCAGCCGCGCCAGCTTCTCGCGCTGCCTCTCGATGCGCTCGGCGGTCTCTTTATACATCGGCCTATTTTATAAAAACAGCTCCAGGGTCCGGGCATGCAGCGCCGCCGTCTCATCGGCAGAGGCGGCGTAGCCGCCGCCCAGGGTGACGGCCGCCGGCACCCCGCGCTCGCGGCAGGCCTCGCGCACGAGGCGGTCCCGCCGCTCAAGCCCGGCCGCCGTCAACCGGAGGGCCCCCAAGCGATCCGACTCGTGGCAGTCCACCCCGGCCTGGTAGACGACCAGCTCCGGCTCGCCCTGAAAGACGCGCGGCAGATGCTTCTCCAACAGCCCCAGGTAGTCACGATCGCCCGTTCCCGCGGGCAGCGCAACGTCCAAGGAGCTCGGAGGCTTGACCGCGGGATAGAGATCGTCCTGGTGCATGGAGAAGGTGAAGACGTCCGGATCGCCGGCGAAGATCGCGGCCGTGCCGTTGCCCTGGTGCACGTCGAGGTCGATGACGGCGGCGCGAGAGAGGCGGCCCTCGCGGCGCATCTGGAGTATGCCTAAGGCGATGTCGTTGAGCACGCAGAAGCCTTCCCCGTGGTCGGCGAAGGCGTGGTGCGAGCCCCCGCCGCAATGCAGGCCGCTGCCGCGCTCCAAGGCGTCCCGGCAGGCCAGGATCGTGCCGCCCGCGGCGCGCCTGTGGGCGCGGGAGACCTCCGGCGAGAAGGGCAGCTCCATGAGCGCCTCGTCGTCGAGCGTCATCCGGCAGTCCAGGACCTTGTCGACCCAGGCCGGGTCATGGGCCAGCAGCAATTCCTCGCGGCCGGCCAGGGGCGGCTCGACCCGCTCGAGGGCCGCCGGCAGCAGGCGCTCGGCCAGGGCGAACTTGCGCGTGGGAAAAACATGCCCGCCGATGTCGACGGCATAATCCGGGGAGAAGACCAGCCGCGGGGCTGCAATCCTCATCGCCGCGCCGCCGCGGCGGCCAGAGCGGCCGCCAGGGCCAGGGACAGCCAGCCCAGCCAGTCGCCGTGGCGCGCGTAGAAGGAGCCGGCGGGAAAAGCATCCCGCGCCGGGACGTCCGCGTCCAGGCGCGCGCGCCGGCCCAAGGGCTCCTCGGCCAGGACCACGCCCCAGGGGTCGATCGCCGCCGAGACGCCGGTATTGCCGGAGCGGATCACCACGACGCGGTTCTCGACGGCGCGAAAGACGTTCTCGTAGAAATCCTGGTAAGGCCCCCAGGTCCGCTTGTACCAGCCGTCGTTGGTGATGTTGACGATCACCCGCGCGCCGCGCGAGGCGTCCAGCCTCGCCCAGCGCGGGAAGGCGGCCTCGTAGCAGATCGAGGCGGCCGCCAAACCCAGGGGCGTCTCAAACAAGGGCTGCCGCGCAGAACCCGCCTGGATGCCTCCCAACTGGTCCAAGATGCCGATGAAGCGGCCCAGCCAGTGGAACGGAACGTATTCCCCGAAGGGAACCAGCTCCCGCTTGTGGTAGGTCGCGCGCAGCCGTCCCCGCGGCCCCAGCAGCAAGGCGCTGTTGTAGCGGCGGCCGCGACCGTCCTCGGTGACCGCGCCGACGATCTGGAAGGCTCCCAGCCTGCGGCTCCACGCCGCCGCCTCCGCGGGCGCTTCCCCCTCCGCCGCTAAGCGCGGCAGCGCGGACTCCGGCCAGACGATCAGGGCCGGAGGCTTGGTCCTCGGCAGGGACAAGAGCGCGTCGAAGACCTTGAGAATGTCCCCGGAGTAGGCCGGGCTCCACTTCTGATATTGGTCTATGTTCGGCTGCAGCAGCTCGACGCGCGCGCTGGGGCCTCCGGAGCGTCGAGCGGCGAGACTGACGAGGCCGTAGCCCCAGGAGGCCAGGGCCAAGCCCAGAGCCAGGGCCAAGCCGGAGGCCTCTCCCGCGTCCGCGCGGATTGCCTGGGACCGGTCCCAAGCCTCGGCCAGGGCCGCGTTGACGAAGGCGACGATGAAGCCCAAGGCGTGCGGGCCGGCCAGGGAGGCGATCTGGATAAGGCTTAAGAAGCGCCACTGCGTGTACTCGAGCAGGTCTCCCGGAAGCCGCGGGGTCCAGCGCTCCCAGATCACCGCCCCGGCCGTCCAGACCACGGCCCAGCCGAGCGCGCGCCAGGGCGCGGGCAGGTCCTCGCAGGCCCAGCGTCCGAACCAAACGGAAAGGCCCCAGGCCAGCGCCTCGAAGCCGGCCAGGGCGGACCAGGCCAGGATCGCCGCCGGCGCCGGCACGCGGGCGAAGCGGCAGGTCGAGTAGATCCAGTAGAACGCCACGCCGTGAAAGGCGAAGCCGGCCAGCAGGCCCAGCCAGAAGGCCTCGCGCCTCGGCCGGCGCGTAACGGCGTAGAGCAGGGGGGCCAGGCCGATCCAGCCCAAAAAACACAAACCCGGGCGGGGCAGGCAGAGGGCCAGCAGGACGCCCGAGGCGAGGGCGAGGCCGGCGGCTAGGCGCCGTGGCACTTCTTGAATTTCTTGCCGGAGCCGCAGTAGCAAGGATCGTTGCGGCCGATCTTGCGCACCGCGGCGGGCGCCGCCGCGGCGGCCTCCCCCCCGCGGCGCAGCAGCAAGCCGTGCCCCCTGGAGTCGGAGCGGCCGGGCTTGGCCGCGCCGAGGCCGCCGTCGCTCGGGTTCTCCGGGGCCTCGTAGCTCATGGCGGGCGGCGGCGGCGGCAGGCGCGGGGCCTGGACCTTGAAGACGTACTCGACGCTCTGCTCGCGGATGCGCGCCAGCATCGCCTCGAACATGAGGAAGGACTCCTTTTGGTACTCGATCTTGGGATCCTTCTGCCCGTAGGCGCGCAGCCCGATCGACTTCTTGAGGTGGTCGAGATCGTAGAGGTGGCCCTTCCAGGCCTTGTCGATCATCTGCAGCAGTATCATCCGCTCGATCTCGCGAAAATCGTAGCCCCTAAACTCCTCCTCGCGCCTGGAGTAGGCCTCGCGCGCCGACTCGGACAGGGTCGATTTAAGCGTGTCTTTCTCCAGGCGCGCAATCTCCTCGGCGGAGGGGTTCCAGTCCAGGGCGAAGGTGCGCTCGAGATAGGCGCGCAGCGAGGCGATGTCCCAGGTCTCCGGATACGAGTCCGGGGGCGCGATCGCCGACAGCTTGTCGTCGATGTCCTCCTCGATCATCATCCCGATCTGCCCGGCGACGCTCTCGCTGTCCAAGATGCCGTTGCGCAGGCGGTAGATGACCTCGCGCTGCTTGTTCATCACGTTGTCGTAATCGAGCAGCTGCTTGCGGATGTCGAAGTTGTGGGTCTCTACGCGCCGCTGGGCGCTGGCGATCTGGCGCGAGACCAGGGGCGACTCGATGACCTCGCCCTCCTTCATGCCGAGCTTCTCCATCAACGGGGCCAGGCGGTCGGAGCCGAACAGCCGCATCAGCTCGTCGTCCAGCGCCAGGTAGAAGCGCGTCGAGCCGGGATCCCCCTGGCGGCCGCAGCGGCCGCGCAGCTGGTTGTCGATGCGGCGGGCCTCGTGCCGCTCGGTGCCCAGCACGTGCAGGCCGCCCAGAGTCTTGACCTCCTCGTACTCCTTGGCGTCCTGGGGGTTGCCGCCCAGGAGTATGTCCGTGCCGCGGCCGGCCATGTTGGTGGCGATCGTCACCGCGCCCTTGCGCCCCGCCTGGGCGATGATCTGCGCCTCCATCTCGTGGTACTTGGCGTTGAGCACCTGGTGCGGGACTCCGATCTGGCGCAGCATGGCGGAGAGCTTCTCCGACTTCTCGATGGAGCGCGTGCCCACCAGCACCGGACGACCCTTCTGCCAGAGCTCCTTGATCTCGCCGACGATGGCGTCGTATTTCTCGCGCTCGGTGCGGTAGATCAGGTCCGCGTCGTCGCGCCGGACCATCTTGGCGTTGGTCGGTATCTCGCGCACGGCCAACTGGTAGATCTCGAGGAACTCGTCCTCCTCGGTCATCGCCGTGCCGGTCATGCCCCCCATCTTATGGTAGAGCTTGAAGAAATTCTGGAAGGTGATGGTGGCCAGCGTCTGGTTTTCTTCCTTGGGCGCCAAATTCTCCTTGGCCTCGACCGCCTGGTGCAGCCCCTCGGACCAGCGCCGGCCCGGCATCAGCCGGCCGGTGAACTCGTCGACGATGACGATCTCCCCGTCCTTGACCACGTACTCGACGTCCCGCTCGTAGAGGTGGTGGGCGCGCAGGGCCTGGGTGATGTGGTGGACCCATTCCCCCTCCAGGTCGTCGTAGAGGTTGGTGATGCCGAGCAGCTTCTCGCACTTGTTGATCCCGTCCTCGGTCAGCACCGCGGTGTGGTTTTTCTCGTCGACGATGGCGTCGAAGCCCTTGCCCAGGTCCTCGTTCTTGTACTTGGCCTGGATCTCCTCCTCCTCGGTGATCTTGCGCACGTTGAGCATCGGGATGATGCGGTTGATGATGGCGTAGCGGTCGGTGGACTTCTCGGCGGCGCCGGAGATGATCAAGGGGGTGCGGGCCTCGTCGACCAGGATCGAGTCGACCTCGTCGATGATGGCGAAGTACAGGGGCCGCAGGACGCGGTCCTCCTTGCGCACGACCATGTTGTCGCGCAGGTAGTCGAAGCCGACCTCGTTGTTGGTGACGTAGGTGACGTCGCAGGCGTAGGCCTCGCGGTGCGACTCCGGCGGCTGGTCGTGCTGGACGCTGCCGACGCTCAGGCCGAGAAAGCGGTAGACCGGGCCCATCCACTCGCAGTCGCGGCGGGCCAGGTAGTCGTTGACGGTGACCACGTGGGCGCCCTTGCCCATAAGGGCGTTGAGATAGATCGGGGCCACCGCCACCAGGGTCTTGCCCTCGCCGGTGCGCATCTCGGCGATGGCGGTCTTGTTGAGGACGATGCCGCCCAGCATCTGCACGTCGTACTGGCGCAGGCCGATGGCGCGGCGGCTGGCCTCCCGCGCCAGGGCGAAGGCCTCCGGCAGCAGCTCGTCCGTGGCCTCCTGCAGCGCCTGCTTGCGGACGGCCTCCTCCGCTCCGGAGGGAATCTCCGCCACGCGCTCGGCCAGGCGCCGCTTGAGCTCCTGCGTGCGCAGCGGAAAATCGGAGTCCGCCAGGGCCTGGACCTCGGGCTCCAGCGCGTTGATCCGCTCCAGGATCGGCTTGTACTTCTTGAGGGTACGCTCGCTCGACGTCCCTACGACGGCTTCAAAAAGGCGCTTGATCAATCCGGCTTCCCCAAGTCTAGTTCATCGAGACGTTCCGCAGGAACCTCTCGGTGTTCTCCAGCATGTTCTTCAAATTCTCGATCGCCTCTCTCCAGAGCTGGGCCTGCCACTGGCGGGCCCGCTCCCACTCCGGGCCGGCGCCCCAGCCGGTGTGCACGAAGCGCAGCAGGGTGCCCTCGTCGCCGCGCGGCTCCAGGCGGATGAAGACCTGCGTGCGGTCGCCCATCAGCTCTGAGTAGGGCTGCGGCCCCCGCCAGCTGAAGCTCAGCTCCCGGTTGCGCACGATGTCGGTGATGCGGCAGCCGCGCGTGCTGTTCAACTCCAGGTTCTTCTCGTCCCAGAACAGCTCGTAGGCGCCGCCGACCGCCGGCTCGACGTTGGCCTTATGCACCAGCCAGCGCTCAAGCAAGTTAGGGTTGAGCCAGGCCTGAAAGACCTGCTCGGCCGGATTGGCGATAACGACCTGGATGTCGATATCCCGCATCTTGGACATAGCGACCCCCATGCTCAGATGTTAGCACTTATGCGGCTTGCTGTTTCGAGGCGCTGCCAGAGACGGCCGACGTCGCGCGAAGGACACCACAGTGTAGTCGACGCCCCGCAATAAATCAAGGCCGGTCCGAAATCTTATATCATGACTGAAATGAGGAGGTTGGACGGCTTCTGGCTGTGGGCCGCGGCGCTCTGCCTGGGCGCCTGCGTTTCGGTGGGGGAGACCCCGATGGCTGGGCATGCGATCCAGCGCGGCCAGCGCGTGCTGCTGCTCGTCTACGCCGCCCCGGGGCCGCTGGTCCGCGAGCAGGATAACAAGGCGGAATCGGCCGCGAAAATCGTTCCCGGCCTGGGCCTGTTGGTCGAGCAATCCCAGGAGGAGCGCGACCTCAAGGCCTCCCAAGCCCTGGGGCGCTACCTGCCCTCCTGGGACCCGGCCGCCGAGCTCGACGCCGTCCTGCGCCCGAGACTCGCGGCCTTGGGCCTGCCGGGCCCGCTCTTGGCCAGCGCCGACACGAAGGTGGCGCCAAGCCGGTGGGCGCGGCTCAACGCGGCTTCCGACGTCATGGACTGGCGCCGCCGCTACGTCGCCCAAAGCCCCGGAACGCCCTCCGTCGGCCGCGACTACTCCAAGCTCCTGACCCTGGACGGAGACCTGGTGCTGGAGGTCGACCTCTCCTACGGCCTCGACGATCTGGCCGGAGACGGCCTGGCCTACGCCCCCGGCCTAGACGCCGTCGTCAAGCTCGTGCGCGCGGACACGGCCCACCGGCTATGGTTTCACGAGGAAAGCCTCTCCGACAAGGCCGGCGCCCGCTCCCTCTACGACTTCGAGCGGCAACCCGCCGATCTGCTCGCCTCATGGAAACGTCTCCTGCCGGAACTGAGCGCCCAACTGGCGGACAGCCTGCGCCAAAGCCTCTCAGGACCTGCGTCACAATAACATGACCATTTTGGCGAGCCGAGTCCGCGGCGATTTCGAGGCGCGAGGAGGGAGCATGGCCGCAGGCCATGTGACCGAGGAGCAACGATGAAATCGACCGGAATCGCCTCGCCCCGGAGGGGACGGACGCTTTTGGGCTGCGCCTGCGTCGCTCGTCGCTCACAGACCGCTGCGGGTATGCTCGCTTCTCGCTCCTTGGCTCGCTCCGAAATCGTCCGTCCAAAATGGTCATATTATTGTGACGCAGGTCCTTAGCCAGCGGCGTATCCTTGAAGTAGCCATGCGCTCGCTGCTGGCCGCATCCCTGCTCCTGCTCGCCGGCTGCGGCGGCGTCGGCTTCGAGCGCCCTATAAGCGACCGGGAGTTCGCTCTCGAGGCGGAAATCCGCGATTTCTACTCCGAGCTAGGCCGCGCCTATTCCGCCGGCGACGCCCAGGCCCTGGCCCTGCTCTACGATCCGGGGATCGCGACGCCGATGACCCATGACCAAATCCAGGCCTGGGTCGACCAATTCTTCGCCGAGCGCGGACCCGCCGCCTTCAACATTCTAGCCCTGTCCTTCGAGCAGCTCGGCGCGGATCGCGCCGTCGTCCGGATCAAGTACGACGTCGCGCCCTTCGGCAAAAAGCCGGGCTTCCAAGGCTTCGAGCTCGACACCTTGGTCCGGCGCTTCGGCCGCTGGTACATCGCCTCCTGGGAGCGGCTCTACTAGAGAGAATCCATGGAGATCACCGTGATGAAGTTCGGCGGCACCTCGCTCGCCGATCCCGAGAAGATACAGCGCGCGGCCGAGCGCGCCATCGCGGAGCGCCGGCGGGGGCGCCAAGTGGTGGTGGTGGTCTCCGCGCCGGGCGAGATGACCGACGAGCTGCTGGCCCTGGCCCAGCGCGTGACCCCCCGCGCCGACGAGCGGGAGCTCGACCAGCTTCTCTCGACCGGGGAACAGGTCGGAGTCTCCCTTTTCGCCATGGCCTGCCTGGCGCGCAAGGCCGGCGCCGTCTCCCTGACCGGGCCGCAGGCCGGCATCGAGGTCGCGGGCCCGCACACGAGAGCCCGGATCGTCCGCGTCAAGCCCGCACGCATCCGGCGCGAGCTCTCGCGAGGCCGCATCGTCGTCGTCGCCGGCTTTCAGGGCCGCGCCGGCGAGGACGTGGCCACCCTGGGCCGCGGGGGCTCGGATCTGACCGCGGTGACTCTGGCCTCCGCCCTGGGCAGCGGGCGCTGCGAGATCTTCACCGACGTCAAGGGAGTCTACACCGCCGATCCCCGCATCGTCTCCGAGGCCCGCAAGCTGGGCCGGCTGACCTGCGCGGAGATGCTCGAGCTGGCCGGCGCGGGAGCCCAAGTGATGCAGCCGCGCTCCTTGGAGGTCGGCTGGCGCCACGGGGTCGCCATCCACGTGCGCTCGGCCTTCCATCACGTGCCCGGGACCCTGATCGTGCCGACAAGGACCGCGGAGCTGCCGCAAAAAGCCAGGGTGTCCGCGCTGGCCCTTGATAAGAATGGGACGCGTCAGCGCGCGGCGAGGATCTCGGCGGTGGGCACCGGCTTGCGCCGCCATCCCTGGGTCGCGGCCAGGATGCTCCAGACCCTGGCCAGGCACGGCATCGACGCCAGGATGACCGCGACCTCGGACCTTCGGCTTTCCTGCGCCGTCGAGCCAAAGCACGGCGAGGCGGCGCTGCGCGCCCTGCACTCCGCCTACGGCCTGGGACGCTGGCCCAGAAGGCGTCCTTGACAGCCCCTTCCGCCGCTGGTATAAAGTGGAAGTCGCTTCAGCGCCCGGACCGCCGAACGGGGGTTCGGGCTTATTCATGTTCAACCAGAAAAAAATCGCGGTGATCGGCGCCGGCCACATGGGGCGCGCTCTGATCGGAGGAATGCTCCGCGGCAAGCTGACCTCCCCGAAGAACATCGTCGCCACGCGGCGCGACGAGGAGGCCCTGGCGGCGCTGCGCCGTCAATTCGGCGTCCACGCCGTCAACGACAACGCCAAGGCCGTCGCCGGCGCCGACGTCGTCATCCTCGCGGTCAAGCCGCAGGCCTCCAAGGCGGTGCTTGGCGAGATCGCCGCGGCCGCCAGGACGGAGCAGCTCTTCATCAGCGTGATGGCCGGAGTCACCACGGCGACGATCAACGCCCTGCTCAAGGTCTCTTGCCCCGTCGTGCGCGCGATGCCCAACACCCCCTGCTTAGTCGACGCCGGCGCGACGGCGATCTGCGCGGGCCGGCACGCGGGCGGCGCGCAGCTGGAGCTGGCCGGGGCGATCTTCCGCTCCGTCGGCGTCTGCGTCGTTCTTCCGGAGCAAGCCATGGACGCGGTGACCGGGCTGTCCGGCTCGGGGCCGGTCTACCTTTATATGGTCATAGAAGCGATGATCGACGGCGGAGTCAAGATGGGGCTGCCGCGCGCCGTGGCGGCGACCCTGGCCGCGCAGACCGTCTTCGGCGCGGCCAAGCTGGTCATAGAGACCGGCAAGCACCCCGCCATCCTCAAGGACGAGGTGACCACCCCCGGCGGCACCGCGATCAACGCCATCCATACCCTGGAGGCCAGGGGCTTGCGCAGCGTGCTCATCGACGCCGTCGTCACGGCGACCCAGCGCTCGCAGGAGCTGGCCAAGCTCTATGGGGACTGACTCCATCCCGGAGCCGACGCTGGTCACGGCCCGGGAACACCTGGAGGAAATCGTCGCCGAGAGCCTGGGCCGCTCCCGCCGCCTGGCCCTGGACACCGAGTCCAACGGCTTCTACGCCTACCGCGAGAAGGTCTGCCTGCTGCAGATCTCCACGGAGCGCGAGGATTTCGTCGTCGACCCGATCGCGATCTCGGATCTCTCCTGCCTGGCCCCGCTCTTCGCCGATCCGGCCGTAGAGAAGCTGTTCCACGCCGGCGAGTACGACGTCCTCTGCCTCAAGCGCGACTACGGCTTCAGCTTCGAGAACCTCTTCGACACGATGATCGCCGCCCGCCTGCTCGGAATCAAGGAGCTGGGCCTGGCGGCCGCCATCGAGCGGCATTTCGGCCTGCGGCTCTCCAAGAAATTGCAGCGCGCCGATTGGGGCCTGCGGCCTCTCTCCGCCGAGCAGATACGCTACGCCCAGATGGACACCCATTTCTTGATGCGCCTGGCCGACATCCAGAAGGAGCAGCTGGCCAAGAAGGGGCGCCTCGAGGACGCCCGCGAGGCCTTCGCCCATTTGGCGGCGCTGCGGCCGGTCAAGAAAGCGTTCGATCCGGAGGGCTACTGGAAGCTGCTCGGAAACGAACGGCTCCCCGGTCCCCAGATGGCCTGCCTGCGGGAGCTCTATCTCTTTCGCGAGGAGCAGGCGGCACGGCGCGACCGCGCCCATTTCCGCGTGATGGCCGACGAGCTGCTGGTCCGCCTGGCCAAGTCCCTGCCGGAGACCGCCGAGCAGCTCCAACACGTCAAGGGCATGACCCCCTACCTGCTGCAAAGATACCAGGCGGCGGTGCTGCGGGCCGTCTCGCGCGGCCTTCAAGCCCAGCCCCCGGCGCCCCCACCGCCCAAGCCGCGGGCGCGGCGCGATCCGCGGCAATGGCGGCTCTTCGAGCTGCTGCGCCAATGGCGCAAGGCCCAGGCGGACCGGGAGGGCGTGGATCCCGTCGTCATTCTCTCCAGCGACGCCCTGCGCGAGATCGCGCGCCTGGCCAGCGAGGATCCGGCGGGCGACGCCCTGCGCGGGCTCTCGCACCTCAAGCGCCGGCGCTACGAGGACGGCCTGCGCGCCGTGCTCGCCCAGGCGGACTAGCCTACTCGCCCAGCTTCGTCAGCTTGCCCTGTTCCTGGGCCTGTCGGTACATCGCCTTGAAGAAGATCCAGGCCAGCGCCAGGTAGGCCGCGTTCAAGAGGAAGGGCGCCGCGAAAGTCGAGTTCCCCGTCGAGCCGCGCGTGATGATCTCGCGCATGCCCTCGAAGACGTAGGTGCTGGGCAGGGCGTAGGCGACGGGGCGCAGCGAGGAGGGCAGGGCGCTGACCGGATAAAAGACCGCCGAGAAGGGCTGGACCAGCAGCGCCAGGCCCCAGGCCAGGACCTCGGCGCGCTCGCCGTATCTCAGGATGACGGCCGTCGTGACGATGCCGATGACCCAGCCCATCACGATCAGGTTGAAGACCAGCGGAACCAGCCAGAAGCCCAGCTCGAAGAGGTTGAAGGCGTAGAGGTAATAGGCCAGGGCCACGGTCAGGGCGCTGGCCAGCAGGAACTTCACCAGCGACAGCAGCATCGTCGCACCGACGAACTCGCCTGGGCTCAAGGGGCTGGCGAAGAGGTTGAGCAGGTTGCGCGACCACATCTCCTCTAGAAACGACACGCAGATCGCCTGTTGGGAGCGGTAGAGAATGTCCCAGAGGATCATCGCCCCCAGCAGGAAGGCGGTCCACTGCGGCACCGCCCCGGGCGAGCGGGAGAGATAGACCGTCAAGAAGCCCCAGACCAGGAGGTCGAGCAGGGGCCAATAGAAGATCTCCATCAACCGCGAGGCGCTGCTCGGATACAGGTAGAGGTGGCGCTGGAAGACGGCCGAGACGCGGCGCAGCCTACCCTCCACGGGCGATCCTCAAGAACACCTGCTCCAAATCCTCCCGCTCGTAACGCGCCAGCAAATCCCTCGGGCTGCCCGAGGCGACCAACTTGCCCCGATGCAGAAAGAGGACCCGGTCGGCCAGCCGCTCGACCTCGCGCATGTTGTGGGAGGTGTAGAGGACCGCGAGGCCCCGCTCCCGCTGGATCGCCTTGATGGTTTGGCGCGTCTTGTCGGCGATGTCGGGATCCATGCTGGCGGTCGGCTCGTCGAGCAGCAGCAATTCCGGATCGTTGAGCAGGGACTTGGCCAGGTTGAGGCGGGAGACCTGGCCCGCGGAGAGCGCCCTGGTGGGGCGGTCGGCCATCTCCCCGATCTCGAAGCGCTCGAGCAGCTCGTCGATCCGCGCGGCCAAGCCCTTGACGCCGTAGAGGCGGCCGAAGACGGTCAGGTTCTGGCGCGGGGTCAAGGAGAGGGGAAGCTGCACGTAGGCGGAGGAGAAATTGGCGCGAGCGAGGATGGGCTGGCGGCGCCGCGGCATGGGCAGTCCGAAGATCGAGATCGAGCCGGAGGAGGGGAGGATCAAGCCCAGGAGCATGTGGATGAGGGTCGTCTTGCCGGCGCCGTTGGGCCCCAGCAGCCCGACGATCTCCCCGCCGCCGACCGACAGCGTGACGCCGTCGACGGCCGCGTAGCCGCCGAAGCGCTTGACGAGTTGGCGGACCTCCACGACCGGCGCGCCGGCCGTCATTGGTTGACCAGCTTAAAGCGCATCGTCTGGCGGATCTTGGCGCGGGCGGGACCATGGGGCGTGCGCGCGGGCGAGAACCTCATGATGCCTACGACTTTCCTGGCGGCCGCGTCGAACAGAGGCCCGGCCGATCTCAGAACGTCGACTCCCCTCACCGCTCCGTCCATGCCGACATGGATGGCCACGACCACCAGCCCCTCGTGGCCCGCGTCGCGCTCCCGCTCGGGATAGAAGCGGCGCAGGTTGGCGACGACCTCCGCGCGGTTGAGCAGCTTGGGCAAGGTGACCCCCGGGGGAATTCCCCCGAGGCTGGTGCCGTCGATCTCCCCGTAGACGTCCCCGGCGCCATGCCCGCCCGGAAGATGCGATGTCCCCGCCCCGCCGACGGCGCCGCCGCGCGTGACGGGCTGCGCCTGCGGCTTGGGCGCGGGCAGGAGCTTTGCCCCCGGAGCGGGCAGGGTCCAGGCCTTGGGAGGCTTCGACGGCGCGACGACCTTCGCGGGCAAGGGCGTTTCGACCGGCGCCGGCGGCAGGGCCGCATGCGGGACCAGCCTCTTGGGAGCCGCCCGCCGGGCCGGCCCGTTTCCGGCGAAGGGGCTGGTGAGATCGATCTCCACCGGAACGCTCTCCGGAAAACTCGGCGGCGAGCCGCCGCGCAGCAGGAGAAAGCCCGCGTGCAGCAAGAGGGAGGCCAGCAGGCAGAGACGGAAGTCCGGAGCCAGGCGGCTCTCGGTCACTTCTGCCGGACCTCTAGCCCTATCCTCCTGACCCCGGCCCCGCGCGCCGCGTCGATGACGGCGATCACCTCGCCGTAGGGAAGCGTCTTGTCCGCGGCCATCGTCAGGCGCAGGCCCGGCTCCGCCGCCACCGCGGAGGCCAGCCGCGCCTTCATTTCCTTGAGCGACATCGCCTGGCCGGCGACGAGAAGGACGTGCTTGGCGTTGAGGGTGACCCGCACCGCCGAGGTCGCCGTCTTCTCATGATGGGCGGCCTTGGGCAGATCGACCTTCATGGCGCGGCGCTGGATGAGGGGAGCCGTGGCCATGAAGATGATGAGGACGACCAGGATGATGTCGACCAAGGGCGTCACGTTGATCGCCGTGATCGCGCCGTCCTGCTCGGAGGCCGCGGCGGCCACCGCTAGCGCTCCGCGGGCTTGGCCGCTCGCACCTGGGCCAAAAGGAAGCGGCCCAGCGACTCGGTGCCCGACAGCAGATCGCGCACCCTCTTTTGAAGGAAATTATAGGCCACGACGCAGGGAATCGCCACGAACAGCCCCACGGCCGTGGCGATCAGGGCCTCGGAAAGGCCCCGCATCACCACCTCCGGTCCGGCTGCGCTGGCGGAAAGGTCGTGAAAGGCCCTGATGACGCCCAGGACCGTGCCGAACAAGCCGACGAAGGGGGCGTTATTGCCGAGGGTGCCCAGAATGAGCAGGCGCTTCTCCAGGCGCGCGCGCTCCTCCAGGGAGGCCGCCGTCAAGAGATCCTCGACTCCCTCCGGCCCCGCCTCGGCGTGGGCCAGGGCCGTCCGAAGGATGCGCGCGGCCGCGCCCGCGTGGCCGGCGGCGGCCTTCTCGACCGCCGGAACGCCCATCCCGCGGCCGGCCAGGATGGCCTTGCGCAAGTCCTCGAAGTCGCGCTGCTCCCGGCTGAGCAGGACGCCTCGCTCGATGATCGTCGCCACCGCGACGACCGAGCAAAGAAGCAGAAGGTAGATGACCCAGTCGCCTCCGGTCAGGGCCAGGGCCCGTATCGCGGCCAAGTGCATCAGTCCCCCTCCTTGAAGCGCTGCAGCCGCGCCAAGGCGGAGCAGAGCTCGGCCTTGGCCTGCGGATTGTCCTCGCCGGTCAGCTGCGTAAAGAGACGGTCGTACTCGTCGCCGCCCCCGAGCTCGCCCAGGTAATGGTCGGCCATGGCGCGGACGAACCAATCGTTGTCTTGATAGTGGCGCAGGAGTATCTCTCGCCCGTAGATGTCCCCCATCTTCCAATCCGCCGCGGCGGCATAGAGCTGGACGACGATCGAGGGATCGGTCCGCGCGATGTTCGAGACCAGAAGCTGCACGGAGGGATCGCCCAGGGTCAGCAGGGCCTCTAGGGCGCCGAAGCGGACCGTGATGTTGGGATCCTGCCCGGCGCCTTGGAACAAGGAAAGGTATTGCAGGTCGTGGGTGTAGGCCAGGGCGACCATCGCGGCCGCGCGCGTCTGGACGTTGGAGCCGAGCTTGGCGACGTTCTCCAGCTCCTGGGCCAGCTGATAGTCCTTGACCCCGGCCAGCCCCTCCGTCAGCAGGAAGCCTAGCTCCGTGTAGCGCGTCTTCAAGCCATAGCCCGTCAAGGTCGTCAGGTTGTTGAGCGCCTGGAGGGAGGGATCGCTGGCTTCCAGCGCCCCCGGACGGGAGTCCATGCGCTGCTGCAGCAGCCGCAGCAGCGTCGCGTTGATCTGCGGATCGAGGCCTTCGGCATGGATCTTCAATCGGGGCGCGGTGATGACCAGGGTGTCGTCTCCCAACGGCACGGGCGGCTCGGGGTTGGCGTCCTGTTGCGAGGCCTGCTGCGGCGCGGAGGCCTGCTGGGGCGGCACGGTCTTTGGAAACAGCTTCAGCGCGGCGATGCAGAACTCGGCGGAGGTGAAGTCGTTGGTCTGCTCCCGTCCTATCCGGCCGACCAGAAGCCCGTAATCCTCCGCCGTCCCATAATCGCCCAGGTAGCGCGCCGCCATGGCCCGCACCAGCCAGGAGGGATCGTCCAGGAAGGAGCGCAGGCGCAACAGCCCGCTCTTGTCGCCAAGCTTGGCGATGGCGGAGGCCGCGTAGACCTTGAGGATCGGCTCATGGTCGCGCTCCGCCGCCGCGGACAGCAGCGGCAGCGCCTGCGCGGGATGCCCCCAGACCGTGAAGGCCTCCATGGCGCCGAAGCGGACCGCTGGGTCTATGTTGGTCAGGGCCTCGTTGAAAACCCGCAGGTCGTCGAGCCGCCGCTGGCGCGCCAGGGCCACCAAGGCCCCGGAGCGCACCTCCGGATCGCGCTCCCAGCGGGCCATCTCGACCAGCTTGGCGCGCAAATCCGGATCGGTGTCGCGCGAGAGGCCCTCGGCGATCGGAATGCCGATGTTCAGGTAGCGGTTGCGCAGGGCGTAGCCGATCGGCGAGCCGACGACGAGGATGTCGCCCAAGGGCGTGCCCTGGGCCTGCGTCAGGTCGACCTTCTCCCGGTCCTCGTTCTGCAGCAAATTGACCAGGGCGCTGGTGATGGCGGGATCGGTCTTTCCGGTCTTGGCCGGCTTGGAAGCGCTCCCCGCCGCCGAGGGAGCGGCCGGGACGCCGTCAACCGGGGGCAGCGGAGCGCAAGCGGCCAGCAAGGCCGCCGGAAGAATCCAGGCCAACGTCTTGGCCGCCATGGTCGCAGTGTACTAAATAACGTCTAGTCCCCGAAGCGCGCCACCGAGAAGGTCCGCAGGACCGCGCCGCGCTTCCAGCACTCCGGCTCCAACCCGGCTTTCTGGCTGCAGAGCAGCTCAAGAAAGCGGCTCTTCTCCGGCAGCCGGCTCCAGACGGAGGGAAGCAGCACCCCCTCGCGCCCGTCGCGCTCCACGTCGACCCCTTGGCCCGGCTCGATCCGCTCGGCCGTCGTGACCCGCAGGGGCGAGAGCACGGCGATCTCGATCTTTAAGGAAGACGCTTCCGCCGCCGAGACCGGTCGCAAGCGGGGGTCCCGCGCCGCCGCGGCGGCGCGCCGGATCACGGCCTCCAGCAGCCCCTCCTCCGGCCTCGTCGTTCCGATGCAGCCGCGCAGCGCGCCGTCCTTTCCGGAGCTCAGCGTGACGAAGACGGCCGCGGGCAGATTGAGGGCCGGATCGCGGGAGAGGGGCGCGGCCAAGGCCTTGCCCGCGGCGGCGGCGGCCACGGACGCGCGCGCGGCCGACAAGAGCCTGGCCTTCTCGGCGGCGCTCAGGGCCGATCGGGCGGGGACCGGCCCCGGCTCCCGGGTGAAGACCGCCGCGGCGTAGCCGACGACGTGCCCATAATCGCGCTCCGGCACCACGTCCCCGGAGTTGATGCGCCCCAGCACGCGGAGGCGGTTGGCGCCCAGCTCCCTGGCCGCCGTCAGCACGGCGGTGACCGCCCCCTCGCCGCAGTAGGTGACGGCCAAGTCCGGAATGGCCCGGCTCATCAGGAAGCGGTTCGTCAGCCAAAAATAAGCGGGGTCGAGGCTGCTCAAGGCGGCGAGGGTCGTGGCGTCGACGGCGTCGGCCACGCCCCCAGAGGGATAATGGGACAGATCGGAGGAGGCCACCAGCAGCACGCGCCGATTGCGGCAGACTCGGGCCAGGGCCAAACCGACGGCGCGCGCGGTATCCAGGTCCTCGGTGTTCATGACCAAGGCGGTCGTGGGAACCCCGCCCAGCATGCGCCGCAGAAACGGCACCTCGACCTCGATGGAGTGCTCCTTGCGATGGGCGGCCGCGTCCTCCCGGATCAGGGGAGTGGCCTTCATCAGGGCCGCGGCCAGGGCGGAATCGAACGGAAGATAGGCCCCCGGAACTCCGTAATCGCCCGGATAGAGGGCCGCCCCGGCCAGCTCCTTGTAATGGCAGGTCCCGACGATCACGACGTGATCGAAACGCCCGCGGCGCAGCAGCTTGAAGGCGCGCGCGGCGATCCGGCCGGAGTAGGCAAGCCCCGCATGCGGCACCAGAAGGGCGACGATCCTGGCTTTGGGCGGCAGGACGACGACGGGGGCGGCGGCCAGCTCGCGCGAGACCAGCGCCCCCAGGCTCCGCGGGTTGGATGGATAGAAGCGGCCCGCCACGGCGGGAATACGCCGCGTCCCGCCCAGGGCGGGGAGCGCCGCTGCGGCCAGGATCGTTAACAATTTCTTCATGGACGCGCAATCTTCCCGTAACGCCGCTCGGCTAAGCTGGAAATCGAAGACGGAACAACGGCGCGACAACAAGAGCGACAACAGAGCCTCAACCCAATCCGGCCCCGCGAACACCTCCCGCGGGGCCGGCCCGTTTCTAGCCTACGGCGAGGAGGGCCGGGGCAATTGCGCCAAGGCCTTCAGCATGCGCTCCAGCCAGCGCCGGTCCACCTCGTTGAAAGCTCCGGCACGCGCGCTCTCGACGGCGAGCATGGCCCAAGCTTCCCCCCGCTGATCGAGGACCGGGACGCAGATCCTGGAGCCGCCGCCCTCGCCGGCGTCGATGACGCTGCCCTGCGCCGCGCGGCCGCGGGGGCCGTCCAAGGGCAGCGTCTCGGGTCCCGGCCGGGGCTGGCAGTGGCCTTGGGCCCATCGCGAGCCGTCCGGCGAGAGGAGGTAGAAGCCGCACCAAGAATAAGTGTCGGCGCCGAACTGGGCCCAGAGCTCGTCGACGATAGCCCTCATCATCCGATCGCAATGCCGCTCCGGGCGCCGGCGCCAGCGCCGCTCCAGATGATGCCGCGCCTTGTCGTAGCGCGCGCGCGCCGGCCGGCCGCCGGTCTCCGGATCCTCCATCATCGTCCCTCCCCGCCCGCCACCACCAACTGGCCGCAGGCTCCCTCGATATCCCGGCCGAGGTTCTGGCGCAGCGTCGCCTTGATGCCCTCGCCCAGCAGCAAGGCCTGGAAACGCCGGGCGAGCGGCTCCGTCGAGGCCCGGTGGCGGGTGGCCGTCTCGTTGAACAGAATCAGATTGACGTGCAACAGTTCGCGGGGACCGGTGGCCTTGATCCAGGCGACCAACTGCCGCGCCGAATCGGCGCCGTCGTTTTCTCCTCCCAGCAGCACGTACTCGAGGAAAACCTTGCGCCGCGTCAGCGAGAGGTACTTTCCGACGGCCTGGGACAAGCGCGCCAGAGGAAAGGCCCGGTTGACCGGCACCAAATCCGAGCGCAGCTTCTCGTCGGCGGAGTGCAGCGACAAGGCGAGATTGACCTGGGGAAAATCGCGGGCGAAGCGCTCGATCTGGGGCGCCAGGCCGGAGGTGGACACGGAAATATGGCGGGCCCCGATGCCGAACTGCTTCTGGTCGAGCAGGCGCCGCAGGCTCTCGGCCATGCTCTCATAGGCCGCGAAAGGCTCGCCCATGCCCATGTAGACCACGTTGTCCAGCCGCCCCTCGAGGCCTTCCGAGCGCATGTACTGGCGCCAGAAGAGGACCTGGTCGGTGATCTCCTCCGGCGTCAGGCTGCGGGACAATCCCATCAAGCCCGTGGCGCAGAAGGTGCAGCCGATGGCGCAGCCGACCTGGGTGGAGACGCAGGTCGTCCAACGGGTGGGGCTGGGGCGCAGCAAGACGGTCTCGATCACTTTCCCGTCCGCCAGGCCGAGCAGGGCCTTGCGGGCTCGGCGATCCGCCGAGATCGCCACTTTGCGGACCGAAAGGCTGAGGAGAGGCAAGCGCGCCTCCAGGTCGCGGCGCAATTGCGCGGGCAGGACGGCGATGCCCTGATAGGAGGCGACGGCCTCGTCGAAGACGGCGCGCCGCAACTGCTCCAGGCGGAAGGCGGGAGCCCGCAGCTCCTCCAGGACGGCCGCCGCGCGCGCAAGCTCCATCGCGCCGCCGCTCAGCAGACCCCGGCCGGAGCGCCGCTCGACAGGAACTTGAGCAGGCGCTCGGCGGCCTGCCGGCCGGAGCGCACGCAATCGGGAACGCCGACGCCATTGTAGGAGCAGCCGGCCAAGGCCAGGCCGGGATGGCCGCGCAGGCAGGAGGAGAGGCGCTTGATGCGGTACTCGTGGCCGACGGTGTACTGGGGGTTGGCCTTGGTGAAGCGGAAGGTCCGCGTCAAGCGCGGATGCAGCTCGCCCAAGCCCAAAAGCTCGCGCAGGTCCTGCCGCGCGGCGCGCGCGATGCCGGTGTCGTCGTCCATCTCGGCGTAGGCCTCGCGGCCCACCCCTCCCAGAAAGGAGCGGATGAGCACGCTGTCCTCGCCCGCCCGGCTCGGGAACTTGGTCGAGCTGAACGTAGCCGCCGCCACGCTGCGGCGCTCCCCGCGCGGCACCAGAAAGCCGAAGCCGTTCAAGGGATGCGGAAAGCCCTTCTTGTCGAACAGCGTCGAGACGGTGGCGGTGGAGGCGAAGGGGATCTCGCCCAGCACGCAGGACAATTCGAGGTCCTGGTCGGCGACGACCTTCGCCAACTGATTGGCCGGCAGCGCCGAGATCACCCCGTCGAACTCGAGAGCCCCGGCGGAAGTCGAGACGACCCAGCGCTCGGCGCGCCGCCGCAAGCCCTGCGCCGGAAGGCCGGTCCTGGCGCAGCCCGGCGGCAGCCGCTTGGCCAGCGCCTCGACCAAGCTCTCCAAGCCCCCGCGCAGGGTCATGAACAGCGTGGTGTCCTGCGCGGCGGGCTTGGCCTTGCCGGAGGAGCTCCACAGGGAGCGCAACAGCCCCCCGCGCCGCTCCATCTCCTTGAGCTGCGGGAAGGTGCTGCGAAGCGACATCTGCTCGGCGTCTCCGGCGTAGATGCCAGCCAGCATGGGACCCAAAACCGTCTCCAGGGCCTCCGCGCCCAGCCGGCGACGGACGAAGGCGGCCAGGGACTCGTCCTCATGCCCCGCCGACACCGGCACCAGCGGCTCTCCCAGCATCCGCAGCTTGCCGCGCCAGGACATGAGATCGGACAGGACGAAGGGCACCAGACGCGTGGGCAGCATGCCCATGCCGTCCGGCATGGCGCGCAGCCTGCCGCCGGAGCAGACCCAGATCGTGTTCGGCCCCGAGCTGGTCTTGACCAGCTCGCCCGCCAAGCCCAGCTCCCGAACGAGCTCCAGGGCATGGGGCTTCAAGGTGATGAAGGAATCCGGGCCGGCCTCGATGACGGCCCCCTCGCGAACCTCGGTGTGGATTTTTCCGCCCAGGCGCCCGGAGCCCTCGAGCAGGGTCAGCTCGAGCGCGCGCCCCTGCCGGGCCGAAAGCCGGAGCAGCTCGTAGGCGGCCGTCAGGCCGGTGATTCCGCCCCCCAGCACCGCGACCCTCGGCGCCGCCCTGCCGCCCATCAGTCCAGCCCCCGATGCACCCAGTCGACCACGGCGGCCACGTTCTCGAACGGCGTCTCGGGCAGGATGCCGTGGCCGAGGTTGAAGATGAAGCCGCGGCGGTTTTTCGCTTGTTCCAGCAGGCGGAACACCTCGCTGCGCAATGCCGCCTTCGGCCCCAGGAGCATGACCGGATCGAGATTGCCCTGCACCGCCCGGGACGGTCCCAGGCGGCGGAAGGCCCGCCCCAAGTCGATGCGCCAGTCCACGCCGATCACCTCTCCGCCCGCCTGCGCGAAATCCTCGAGAAAGCCGGAGGTCCCGGTCCCGAAGTGGATCACCGGCGCCGCCGTCCGCCGCCGCACCTCCTCGATGACGTAGGCCGAGTGGGGGCGCACGAACCCGCGATACTGCTCCGGCGACAAGGCCCCGATCCAGCTGTCGAAGAGCTGGACCGCGCTGGCCCCCGCGGCGACCTGGGCGCACAGGTAGTCGGCCGTGATCCGGCGTATCTTTCTCATCAACTTGTCCCAAGCCTTGGGCTGGGCCTGCATAAAGGTCTTGGTCCGGATGAAATGCGCCGAGGGCTGCCCCTCGATCAAGTAGGAGGCCAGGGTGAAGGGCGCCCCGGCGAAGCCGATCAGCGGCGTCGGCCCCAAGCGCTCGACGCACAGGCGGATCGCCTCCGGCACGAAGCCCAGGGCCGAGGCCGGATCGAAGTCTCGCAGGCGCTCGACGTCCGCCGCCGAGCGCACGGCCGGCGAGAGCCTGGGACCGGGCTTAAAGGCCAGGCGCACGCCCATCGGCTCGACCGGCAGCAGGATGTCGGCGAAGATGATGGCCGCGTCGACGGGCATCGCCCGCGCCGGCTGCAGGGTGACCTCGCAGGCCAGCTTCGGGGTCTTGGCCAGCTTGAGGATGGAGTGGCGCCGCCGCAATTCGCGGTACTCCTTCATGTAGCGCCCGGCCTGGCGCATGAACCAGACCGGCGTCTTGTCGACGGTCTGGCGGCGGCAGGCGCGCAGGAAGCGGCCGTCGGCGGGGGCCATGACTGATGATACCAAAGCGAGAGCGCCCTGACTACGCCAGCAGGGTATCGGCGGTGCGCAGCAGCTCCAGAAGGGTTTCCCCCGTCTTGGCCCGGAGCAGCTTGCGGCGCAGGGTCTCGTTGGTGACCAGAGCGGCGATGCGGCCGAGGATTTTCAACTGGATGACCGGGGTCTGGGCGGGCGTCAGGATGAGGAAGATCAAGCGCACCGGGACGTTGTCGGGGCTGGAGAAGGGCAGCGGGCGCGCGAAGCGCCCGACGGCCGCCAGAGGGCGCTTGAGCCCCGGCAAGCGGCCGTGCGGCACGGCGACGCCGCGGCCGACGGCGCTGGAGAGCTTGAGCTCGCGCTCCCAGACGACATCCAGGGCCTCCGCGACCTTGAGGGAAGGTTCCGCCGCGGCCAGGCGCTCGAGCAGCCCGACAATGGCCTCTCTGCGATCCGCGGCGGGCAAGCCCACCGCCACTGCCTGCGGCACGACGACGTCCATGAAGGACCAGGCCTCCGGCAGGTCGAACTCGTCGTGCACCTCCCCGACCAGCTCCTCGATGACGTCCTCCAGAGTCAGCAAGCCGCAAACCCTGCCGGCGGCGTCGCGAACGAGGGCCATCTGCACGCCCTTATCGGGAAATATCTTGAGCAGCCGCTCCAGGGCGTCGCCCTCGCCGACCTCGGGCAGGTCGCGGCGCGCGCCCTCGAGGTCCGGAGCCCCCAGGCCCAGCTCCGGGCGAAGCACGAGGTCCTTGACGTGGACGAAGCCCAAGGGCGTGTCCAGGCCGGCGCGGCAGAGCGGATAGCGGGAGAAGCGCCTGGCGCGGATGAGGGCGAGGTTCTCCTCCCACGGCCTGGAGAGGGAAAGATAGACGATGCGGTCCCGCGGAATCATCGCCTCCGACACCTTCGCCGAGCCGAGATCGAAGAGATTCTCCAGCAGCAGCAGTCGCTCCAGCGGCAGCGCCCCCCTCTCCTGGGTTTCGCCCAGCAGGATGCGCATCTCCTCCTCGGAGGGGACGCTCTCTGAGGACGCCGCCGGCTTGAGCCCCAGCAGGCGCAGCGCCGAGGTCGAGCAGGCCGACATCAGGGCCACCGGCAGGCCGACGAGCCTGGCGAAGAGACGCAGCGGCTTGGCGGCCCAAAGACTGACCGTCTCGGCCTTCTGGATTCCGATCGCGCGCGGGATCAATTCCCCAAAGACGATCTGCACGAAGGCCAAAAGCCCCAGGGCGAGGCCGAAGGCCAGGCCGGCCAGATAGGGAGACGGCAGCGGCGCCGCCCCGAAACGCCGCAACGTCCGCTCGAGAAAGGCGGCCAGCGCCGGCTCCGCGGTGGAGCCTAATGCCAGCGCCACCAAGGTCAGGCCGACCTGGATGGCGGCCAGATAGCGGTCCAGGCAGCCCAGCAAGTCTTGGACGGAAACGGCCTCGGCGCTGCCGCGCCGAGCCAGCAGCTCGAGCTTTGAGGAGCGCACGCGCAGCAAGGCGTACTCCGTCACCACGAAGCCGCCGTTGATCGCGATGAGCAGCAGCGCCGCCGCCAGCAGGCCCACGGGCCGATTATATGATACTATGCCGTCAATATGGCCGAGGCGCGCGAGTTCAAGCCGCTGAAGGATTTGGGAAGCATCGTCGTCAGCGACGCCTCCGAGCTCAGGTTCTATGTCGACGAGTACAAGGGCTTCAAGTACGGCTCGATCAGGACCTTCGTCAAGGGCGAGGGCTATTCCGGCCCGACGAAATCGGGCGTGACGATGAATCCGGCGGTCCTGGCGGGCGTCATCGAGGCCCTGGGCAAGCTCCCCGCCGAGCCCGCCGCCCAGCAGGACCGGGAACTGGCCCGCCTGCCCAAGAAGCTCGGCGTCGAATTGGTCGTGCGCGTCACCTTTTACAAGGAAACAGCCGGCATCGACATACGGGAGTGGGTCGAGGACGAGTCCTACAAGGGCTGGTCCAAGAAAGGGGTGCGCATTCCCTACGGCGAGCTGGGCTCGACGCTGAAGCGCCTGGCGCAGATGCAGCAGGTCGTCGGCACGCCGCGCCCCAAGGCCTAGCCGGCGGGGCGCGGTCGAACTGGAGTTTTCGCGAACTGCTGTTATAATGGGTACTCGATGAGCTTGAATCGCGTCTCTCGCGGGCGCTTCCTCGTCCTCTGCGCGGCCCTGCTGGCCGCGCCGCCGGCCTTCGCGGCGCTCAAGCCCGGACCGGCCGCCCCCCTGATCGCGCAGATGGTGGCGCGCATCCTGGAGACCGACCACTACGACCACCATCCCCTCGACGCGGCGACCTCGAAGGACCTGCTGAACAATTATCTGCAGATGTACGACTATAACCGCATGTTTTTCGAGAAGAAGGACATAGAGGAGTTCAAGGCCAGATACGGCGACACCCTGGCTCAAAGGATCAAGGAGGGGGACGTGGAGCCCGCCTTCGTGATCTTCAACCGCTTCCTCGACCGCCTTCAGGAGCGCCGGGAATTGGTCGACCGGCTCGCCGACTCGACGATGGACTTCACCACCGACGAGACGATGGCCCTGGACCGCCACGAGGCTCCGTGGCCCGACGGCAAGCGCGAGGTCGACGAGCTCTGGCGCAAGCGCGTCAAGTACGAGACGCTGCAGGAGATGCTGTCCAAGACCAAGCCCGCGGAAATCGCCAAGACGATCAAGACCCGCTACGAGGGGCTGCTGCGCTCCTACCAGGAGTACGATTCCAGCGACATCCTCCAAAACTACCTCACGGCGCTGACGCGCACTTTCGATCCGCATTCCGACTACATGGCCGCTCCGGAGATGGAGAATTTCAACATCAGCATGCGGCTGTCGCTGGTCGGCATCGGGGCCGTGCTGCGCTCCGAGGACGGCTACGCCAAGATCGTCTCCCTGGTCCCCGGAGGCCCCGCGGCCCGAGACAAGCGCTTAAAGCCCAACGACCGCATCGAGGCCATCGCCCAGGGCGACGGCCCCTGGATGGAGGCGGTCGGCATGAAGCTCGATCGGCTGGTTCAAATGATCCGCGGAAAGAAAGGCACGGTCGTCCGGCTGCGGGTCCTGCCGGCGGACGCCCTCGATCCGTCCACGAAAGTCGTCATCTCCCTGACGCGGGACGAGATCAAGCTGACCGACCAGGAGGCCAAGGCCGAGATCATCAGCATGCCGGAGGCCGCCGGCAAGAAACTGAAGGTCGGGGTCGTCGATCTCCCGTCCTTCTACGCCGACATGAAGTCGGTCGTCGACCCGAAGAGCACGACGCGGGACGTGGCCGCCCTCGTCTCCTACATGGAAAAGCAAGGCATCGACGGCCTGATCATCGACCTGCGCAACAACGGCGGCGGCTCCCTGTCCGAATCGGTCGCCCTGTGCGGCCTGTTCATCCCGGAGGGAGGGCCGGTCGTGCAGATCAAGGACGCCCGCGGCCTGATCAAGGAGCTGCGAACCGAGGATTCCATGATCTACTCCGGCCCGCTGCTGGTGCTGACCTCCCGGGCCTCGGCGTCCGCCTCGGAGATTTTCACCGCCGCGATGCAGGATTACGGCCGCGCGGCGGTCGTCGGCAACAAGAGCACCTTCGGCAAGGGGACGGTCCAGTCCATCATCGAGCTGGGCCAATACCTGCCGGCCGAGCTGCGCTCGATGAGGCCGGGAGCCGTCAAGCTGACGATCCAGAAGTTCTATCGGGTCTCCGGAGGCTCGACCCAGCACCGCGGCGTCATCCCGGACATCCAATTGCCCTCCCTCGAGGATTACATGGATATCGCCGAGAGCGCCCTGCACCATCCCATGCCCTATGACGAGGTCAAGCCCGCCAAATACCGGCGGCTCAACTTCGTGACCCGCGCCGAGTTCAAGGCCTTGGCCGCCCTTTCGGCGCGCCGCGTCGACGAGAGCCAGGAATTCCAGTGGCTGCGGGAGGACATCAAGCGCTTCAAGAAGCAGAAGGACGAAAAAACCATCTCCCTCAACGAGGCCCAGAGGTTGGCGGAAAAGAAGGCCGACGACGCGCGCGAGGCCGAGCGCAAGAAGGCGCGCGCGGCGCGCAAGCCGGACGGGCTTTCCTTCGCCGAGATCACCCTCGAGCAGATCGAGTCGGGCAAGCCCCCGGTCACATCCACCTCGACCGTGGCGCTGCAGGCCGACGACGCGCAAGAGGCCGGCGCCGCCGATTACCGCAGGGCCCCGCCGCCGCCCGACTTCGTCCTGGACGAGGCCGCCGACATCGTCGCCGACATGGTCGCTCGCGGGGACGGGACGGCAAGCCGCGCGTCCACGGCGGGGCGCAAGCTCGCCCCGTGAACCTCGACCGTTGGACCACGCGCTCCCAGGAGGCGCTCCAGCGCGCCCAACGACTGGCCGAGGAGCATGGACACCAGGAGCTCTCCGAGGAGCATCTGCTGCTGGCCCTATTGACGGCGCCGGAGGGAGTGGTCCCGGAAACGGTCCGCGCCGCCGGCCGCGAGCCGCAGGCCCTGATCGAGGCCGTCGAGCAGTCCCTGTCCAAGCGGCCGCGCTCCAGCGGCGGGCAGCTCTACCCCTCCCGCGGCCTGACCAAGGCCCTGGACCTGTCCGAGCAGCGCATGAAGGCGATGCGCGACGAGTTCGTCTCCGTGGAGCATTTGCTGCTCGGCGTCATCGACGCGGGCGGCGACGCCGCGCGCCTGCTGCGCCAGCAGGGGCTTGACGCCGACGCGGTCCTCAAGGCCCTCAAGCAGGTGCGGGGAGCCCAGCGCGTCACCGGGCCCGACCCGGAGGGCACCTTCCAGGCCCTGGAGAAATACGGCCGGGACCTGACCGCCCTGGCGCGCCGCGGCAAGCTGGACCCGGTCATCGGACGAGACGGGGAGATCCGGCGCGTCATCCAGGTGCTCTCGCGGCGCACCAAGAACAACCCGGTGCTCATCGGCGAGCCGGGCGTCGGCAAGACCGCCATCGTCGAGGGCCTGGCCCAGCGCATCGTCGCCGGCGACGTTCCGGAAGGCCTCAAGGACAAGAAGCTCGTCGCCCTCGACCTGGGCGCCTTGGTGGCCGGCGCCAAGTTCCGCGGCGAGTTCGAGGAGCGCTTGAAGGCCGTGCTCAAGGAGGTCGCCGCCCAGGAAGGCCGGATCATCCTCTTTATCGACGAGCTGCACACCCTGGTCGGGGCGGGCGCGGCCGAGGGCGCCATGGACGCGGCCAACATGCTCAAGCCCCTGCTGGCGCGCGGCGAGCTGCGCTGCGTGGGCGCGACGACCCTCGATGAGTACCGCAAGCGCATCGAGAAGGACGCGGCTCTGGAGCGCCGCTTCCAGCCGGTGCTGGTCGGCGCCCCCTCCGTGGAGGACACGATCGCGATTTTGCGCGGGCTTAAGGAGCGCTACGAGGTCCATCACGGGGTGCGCATCAAGGACGCCGCCCTCGTGGCCGCGGCGGAGCTGTCGGACCGCTACATCGCGGATCGTTTTCTCCCCGACAAGGCCATCGACCTCATCGACGAGGCCTGCAGCCGCCTGCGCATGGAGATCGACTCCCTGCCCCAGGAGCTAGACGAGGCGGAGCGCCGCATCCGCCAGCTGGAGATCGAGGTCATCGCGCTCAAGAAGGAGCGGGACGCCGCCAGCCTGGAGCGCCTGAAGGCGATCGAAAACGAGCTCAAGGGCTTGAAGGTACAGGCCAAGGACCTGCGCCGGCATTGGGAGCGGGAAAAGGGCCTGATCAAGGAACTGCGAGAGAGCAAGGCGCGCCTGGAGGAGCTGCAGACGGAGCAGAAGCGGGTCGAGCGCCAGGGCGACCTGACGCGGGCGGCCGAGATCCGCTACGGCCGGGTCCCGGAGACCGCCAAGGCCCTGGAGCGCGCCCAGAAGGCGCTGGCAGAGGCTCAGAAGGAGCGCAAGCTGCTCAAGGAGGACGTCGACGAGGAGGACGTGGCCCAGGTCGTCAGCCGCTGGACCGGCGTGCCGGTCTCGCGACTGCTGGAGGGCCAGGTCCAAAAGCTCCTGCGCCTGGAAGAGGAGCTGCACCGGCGCCTCGTCGGCCAGGACGAGGCCGTGCGGGCGGTCTGCGAGGCGGTGCGGCGCTCGCGCTCCGGCCTGTCCGATCCGAACCGCCCCATCGGCGTCTTCCTGCTGATGGGGCCGACCGGCGTCGGCAAGACCGAATTGGCGCGCGCCCTGGCGGAATCCCTCTTCGACAGCGAGCGCTCGATGGTCCGCCTCGACATGTCGGAGTACATGGAGAAGCATTCCGTCAGCCGGCTCGTCGGCGCCCCTCCCGGCTACGTCGGCTACGAGGAGGGCGGCCAGTTGACGGAGGCGGTGCGCCGCAAGCCCTACTGCGTCGTCCTGCTCGACGAGATCGAGAAGGCCCACCCGGACGTCTTCAACATCCTGCTGCAGATCATGGACGACGGCCGCCTCACCGACGGGCAGGGCCGCACCGTCAACTTCAAGAACACCCTTTTGCTGATGACCTCGAACGTCGCGCCGGAGGAGTTGAAGACCCGCTTCCGCCCGGAGTTCCTCAACCGCGTCGACGAGACACTGGTCTTTCAGCCGCTCTCGCGAGAGCAACTGCGCCAAGTCGTCGACATCCAATTGCGGGCCGTCGAGCGCCGGCTGGCCGGACGGCGCATCACCCTGCGCTTCTGCGACGCGGCGAAGGATTACCTGGCGCGCCAAGGCTACGACCCCGCCTACGGGGCCAGGCCGCTTAAGCGCGCCATCCAGCGCCACTTGGCCGATCCACTGGCGCGCCTTCTGCTGACCGGGGAGATCCGCGACGACAGCTCGATCGCGGTCGACCTGGGCAAGAACGGCCTGACCTTCAAGGCCGCCCGCCAGAAGGACTCCAGCCTATCAGGAAAATAGCCCTGCTCGCGGCCATGCTGGCCGCCGCCCCCGCCGCCAGCGCGCAAACGGTCTCTTCAGGCACCCTGAGGCTGGCCCTGCTCGAGGAACCGCCCCTGCGCGTCAGCACCGAGCTTGGAGAGCCCTTGGAGCATCTGCTCAAGCGGCGGCTCTCCAGCGGCTGCCTGGCCGGCGTCTGGACCTTGCCGGCGGAGTACTCCGGCGGCGGCTTCCGGCTCGATCTGCCCGACCCGGCCCCCGCGGCGCCCGAACGAATCCCGGCGATGGCGCTGGAATCGAATTCCAACCTGGCATATGTCTATCCGCCGCTGCCCGGCCTTATCGCCGCCCTATCCTCCGCGGCCGGCGATCCAAGCTCCTGGAACAACCCTTGGTCGGTGCGTCTGAGCACGCGCGCGGTCACCCTGTCCCTGTCTCGCGGAGCGCGCGGGCAAGCCAGCCTCTCCGCGGAGCCTGCTCCCTCCGCTTTCCCCGCGCCTTGGCGCAAGACCATCGCCGAGCTCTACAGGCTGCGCTGGAACGGGCGCGACGCCTCGGTCCTGATCGTCTCGAGGGTCTATGGAGGAATGCCCGGGTTCGCCGCGGCCGTACGACAGGAGGCGGCCAAGGGCCCGCTGCTGGGGGTCTCTCGCGGAGGCCTTTTCTCCTCTTTTCAGACCGGCTTGGAGGGACAGAAGCTGACCCTGGCGCTGCAGGCCCTGGGCCTGCGCTATTCGGCGCTCGGCGACTCCGAGCTGCACCACTGGGGCGAACTGGAGGACTACCGCCGAGCCCATCCGGCTGGAGTCCAATTCCTGTCGGCAAACCTGGTCTATTCCTCGGACACGGCTCACGCGCTGCTGCCGGCCAGCGCCGTCGTCACGGCCGGCGGCTTGCGGGTGGCCTTCGTGGGATTGACGCCCCCCTCGGCGGCCAAATACCTGCGCCGCGCCGGCCTGGCCGGCATGACGATCGCCGACCCGGTGGAGACTCTCGAATCCTTGCTGCCGCGCTTGCGCCAAAGCGCCGATGCCGTCGTCGTCCTGATGGAATATATCAATGAAAGCCCGGGTCTGGCGGAAACGCGCGGGGTCGACCTCTTGATCGGACACTACGCCGACGAGCGCGCGGCGCGCGCTCCGAACAGAAGCATCGAGCAGAAGGATCGACAACCCTTCCAGCCGCCGCTCTGGGTCATGGACAGCTACGACCCCTCCTTCAACTGGCTGGAAGCCGAGATCACGCTGCACGCTGGCCTGACCGACTGGTCCCTGCGCGAGCGCCACCTCTTGCTCGACGACTCCGTCCCCGAGGCCCCCGGCTTCGTCAAGTTCGATCCCGAGGATTTCGGGCTCTCTCTCTCCACGGGGACGGCCTTGATCCCCTCCGCTCGGGAAATCTTCCCGGACTCGCCGGGGAGCTTCATCTCATCGCGCCGGTTCTGGACCTTGGCCGCCGGCCTGGCCGCCGAGAAGACCGGCTGCGAGCTCGGACTGCTGCGCGTCTGGCACCTGGTTCCCTCGATTGAGGATGCCGTCAACGAACAGGTCGTCCGCTTGTGGCTTAAGACCGACGAGCCGGCCTACACCCTCCTGGTCAAGGGCAGGCAGCTCAAGCCCTTGCTGGAGCGCGCGCGCCGGCAGGCGGAGCAGGAGGCCAAGGGCATGTTCCGCTACGACGCGCTGCGCTTCGCCTTCGGCGGCCTGCAGCCGGACGATCGCGGCCGCGACGGGACGCTCTACGACGACGAGGACTATAAGGTCGTCACCACCCAGGTCGTCGCCGACGCCCTGGGCCTGTCTCAAGGCCGAACCCTGACCCCGGTCGGACGGACGGTCGGCCGCATCGTCCTGGCCGCCCTGCGCTCCCATTCCGATGCCGCGCCGAGCGCCTTCGGTTCTTGGATGGAAGGCGCGCCGATCGTGCCCCGGGGCCTCTGGCTGCTCGATTTCCGCGACGTCGGCCTCGACCTCCAGCAGACCCGCGTCGTGCGCGACGACGCCTTCAACGACGTCCCGAACTCCCGCATCCAGGGCTTCGACGAGCTTCTCATCGGCGGGGAAGCCAAGGTGGACGCCGAGTACCTGCGCCAGCCCTTCCGCTGGAAAAACACCGTCGAGCTGGAGTACGCCCGCAGCCGCCTGCGCCCGCGAGACCAGCCGCCGGTGTCCAACACCACGGCCAACCGCATCATGGTCTCGACCTTGGGCTCCTGGACGGCGGGCGGCGTGCGCGCCGCTTGGCTGGGGCGGCAGTGGGGCCCCTCCCTGGGCCTGCAATACGACGGGCAGTTCGAGCCGGACCCGGGCTTGCCCAGAAAGCAGATCTACAGCCTGCTGCCCGGCGTCTCCCTTTTCGACGGCTCCTGGATCAAGAGCCTGGACCTTTCCGGGAACGTCAAGCGGGACCTCTCCCGCTCGCCGCCGAACACCCAGCTAGGCTTTCACGAGCGACTGCTGCTCTCCCATGCGATCGGGGGAGGCCCGGCCGCGCTCGACGGCGAGCTCTACACGAACTATTTCTTCCTGACCCAACGCGACACCGACCAGGACCTGCGCGTGGAGGGAGACCTCAACCTGAAACTGCGCGTGCCGATACGAAAATACCTGACGGTGGCGCCCTTCCTCGACTTTTACTATTTCGCGCTCAAGACCAGGCCGCTATGGGGCTACAGCTCGATGATCGGCGTGCAGCTCGGCTTCTCGCGCCTGTGGAAGCCGCGTTACGAGAGCTTGCTCGGGGAGCGTTAAGCTTCCAGAGCGCTCTCGCTCAAGGCCTCGTGGACGGCGCCCTCGCGGGTCAAGCGGCTGGCATAAAGGACCAGGCGGTCCGCTCGGCAGGGCCAGCGGATGGGATAACCCTTCAGCTTCTCGATGAGGGCGCCGGCCGCGCGCGCGGAGCGCAGCCGGCCCAGCGTCAAATGCGGGCGGAAGGGGCGCGGATCGCGCGCGATTCCCTCCGCCTCCAGCGCGACGTCCAGGGACTGGGCCAGGGCCTTGAGCGATTCCAGGCCGTCGCCGAGCCCCGCCCAAACGACCTGCGGCCTGGCCGCCGGGCCGAACCAGCCCAGATGGTCGAACTCCATCTTGAAAGCGGCATGGCCGGCGGCGGCGCGGGCCAGGGCGCGCGCGAGCGCAGGCAGCCTGGCGGGCGGGGTCTTTCCAAGAAAGCGCAGCGTCAGATGCATCGCGCCGTCTGCGGACCAGCGCGCGTCGGCGCCGCAGCCGCGCAAAGCCTCCAGGCAGAGCCGCGCGCCGTCCAGCGCCCCGCCAACGACGGGGACGGCGATGAAAAGCCGAAGATTAGCGCTTGCGCTGTTCATGGAGCCTGTGTATGATAGCCGGGGTGAAAGCATTGGTCCAGCGCGTCAGCCGGGCCCGCGTGACGATCGACGGCCGCGAGAGCCGCGAGATCGGGCGCGGCTTGGCCGTTTTCCTGGGCGTGGGCCGAGACGACACGGAGGAGCAGGCCCGGCGCTTGGCCGAGAAATTGCCCCAACTGCGCCTGTTCTCCAACGACGAGGGGAAGTTCGACCGCTCCCTGCTCGACGAGAAGGGCTCCGCGCTCGTCGTCTCCCAGTTCACTCTCTTCGCCGACGCCAAAAGCGGACGCCGGCCCGATTTCACGGCCGCCGCCAAGCCCCCGCAGGCCCAGCCCCTCTACGAGCGCTTCTGCGGCCTCTTGCGCGAGGCCGGGGTGACGGTGCGCACCGGGGAGTTCGGCGCGAAGATGGTCGTCGAGCTCATCAACGACGGTCCGGTGACGCTGCTGCTCGACACAGACCAGCTTTAGGGCTTGTTAATCAATATTAGGGCTGGAGCAAAGCAAGCGCAGGGCGATCAGCATCGCCGCCGCGCCGGCGGCAAATAGGCAGAGCGCGCAATAATCACCGGCTGCGCCAACGCCCGTCGAGCTTGCTCCTTGAGCGCCCATGGCTAAAATCAGCATGTCCATGCGCACAGCATAGGCGGAAGCTGTTACGACCTTATTTCGCCTTCGTAAAGTCCCGTTATATAGGGTGAGCACTGCAGCTTCTCGATGGCCTTCAGCTCGATCTGCCGCGCGCGCTCGCGCGTGACGCCGAGACGGCGTCCGCATTCCTCCAGCGTGCTCTCGGTGCATCGCGAGTTCATGCCGAAGCGCAAGCGCAGCAGAATCGCTTCCCGCTCCGTCAGATCTCGGAAAGCCCGCTTCAAGGCGTCGCGGCACAGCAGGCGGTTGAGGGCATCGGCGGGCCCCGCCTCCCCCGGATCGACGAGCATGTCGCCGACCTCCCCCTCCTCATCCCCCATTCGGAAGGGAGCCGCCAGCGAGACGGGCTCCTGCATCGCCTGCAGGGTCACCCTGACCTTCCTTTGGGACAGGCGCAGCCGCCGCGAGTATTCCCGCACGCTCGGATCGCGCCCCAGGTCCTGGCGCAGCGCCTGCGAGGCGCGCGCGATCTTGACCATGCGCTCGCGCACGTGCGCCGGAACCCGGACTGTGCGGTCCTTGTCCGCCAGGGCCCGATTGATGGCCTGGCGTATCCACCAGGTGGCGTAGGTCGAGAACTTGAAGCCGCGCCCCTCATCGAACTTCTCGGCTCCTTTCATGAGCCCCAGGCTGCCCTCCTGCACCAAGTCCAAGAGCTCCATGTTGGAGCCGGCATGCCTCTTGGCGATGGAGACGACGAGCCGCAGGTTGGCCTGCACTAGCCGGCGCTTGGCCTGCTGAATTTCCTCCTCGACGCGGCGGATGCTTCGATCCAACTCCCGCAGATTCTTGGCCGGCATCGGCAGCGGCCGGCGGTCGTTGGGGGCGCGCTTGCGCACCTCCTCGGCCAGCAAATGGATCTTGTTGGTCAAGCGGGCGACCTTGCGCTCGGACAATCCCAATCGCAGGATCCGCTCCAGGACCAAGGCGTCCCGCCGCGGCCCCGGCTTCAGAGTCCGCTCGGCCTTCCGGATGAAAGACGTCGTCGCGCGCACGCGCCGGCGCATGCCGCCGCGCTGCCAGGCGCTCTTGCGGCCGCGCGGCATCAATTCATCCGGGTCGATCTCGCGGGCCAGCAGCAGTTCGTTCCAATCCTTGATGGCGCGAAGAGCCACCGGAGAGCCCAGAACCAAGCGCCTGAGCTCCCGTGTTTTCGTTCGTATCGTCCGCGTCAGAGCCACTTCATCCTCCCGCTTCAAAAGCGGGATTCTTCCGATTTCCGAAAAATAAGCGGCGATCGTGTTGGACGATGCCAGCGCCTCGCCGCCCTCCTCCACGTCTGTCGTCACTGAATGCTCCTCCCGGGCGGGAGCGCCATCGCCGGACGGCGAGGGCGGAGGGGTGGGCCTGGATCATTGTCCCAAGGCCGTGTTGCGAAAAAGTTACGACGGCCTAGTACCGGCTGAGGGGCAAAGCCACCAGGCAGAAGGGATCGATGCGCGCGCCGTCGAGCTTGGCGCCCCAGTGCAGATGCGGCCCGGTGACGCGGCCGGTGGCTCCCACCAGGCCCAAACGGCGGCCCTGGCGGACGAGCTGGCCCTGCTTGACGTCGACGCGCGAGAGGTGGGCGTAAAGGGTGTAGAGGCCCAGCCCATGGTCGAGCACGATGGTCCAGCCGGAATAAAAAAGATCGGCGACCAGAGCCACGCGCCCGCGCGCGGCGGCCTTGACCGGAACGCCCATTTTGGCCCGCAGATCGGCCCCGCTGTGCGGCGCCTTGGGCACCCCGTTGAAGAAGCGCCGCTCGCCGAAGCGGGAGGAAAGCGCTCCCGGGATGGGGGAGCGGAAGGATCGAAAGGAGCGGCTCTCGAACAGGGGCCGCGGGCCGGCCCGCGCGAACAGGCGCCTTAAGCCGCTGGCCTCCGCCTCCGCGCGCAGCTCTTCAGCGCGGGAAGGCTCGACGTATTTCTCGTCGACGCGGACGTCCTCCACCGGGAAGGCCTTGGGCTTGACGAGAATCTCGCTGGACCAATAGTGAAGGCGCCCCCCCTTGCCGCGCAGCTCCAACTTGAGCCGATGCGCCCCGGTGGAGATGTCGAGATCGAAGCCCGCCAACGCCAGGTAGTCGCCGCGCTTGCCGCGCCAAAAATGCAGGGGCTGCCCGGCCAGCGAGCCGGCCGGGGGATGTCCAGCCATCTGGCCGCGCACCACCACTAGAGCGGCTTCGCCGGGAGCCGCCCCCGCCCGCGTGATCACCCGCACGCTCGGCTGAGCCGCGGCGGCCAAGGCGGCCAGGGCCAAGAAACAGAAGGACGGCATGCTCAACGATAGCGCTCTACAAGCCGGCGATCAAGACGGGTTCAGGCTTGAACGTCCTTGGAGGCTCTCGCGACCTCAAGCTTGTAGCGGCGGCGGCGCGAGAAGCCGAGCAGGTAGGACAGATCGGATTTCCCGAGGGCGAGCAGGGCGGCGGCGGCGGCGACGCGCTCGCCCAGCACCAGCAGCCAGCGCAGTTTCCCCAGCGGCTGGCGCGAGGGAGGAGTCTTCTTGCCCTGATGGCCGTAGTCGAAGGGGGCGGCGGCCAGCATATCCTCCGGATCCTGGTCCTGCGAGTCATCCCCGTAAGCCTGCGCCGGCTCCGGCGCCGCGCTGGCGGCCGCCGACGCCGGCGCGGAGCGCAACCGCCGCGGCGACTTGCGCGGGAACGCCGGCGCAATTGGATTGAGCTTCCGCCAAGCCTCCCCATGTCCAGACTCATCCGCCGGCGCCGGCGCCCCGCCGGCGGACAGAACCTTCCCGCCAACCTCGGAACCGTCGTACGGATCGCGCCCTTGGACGTACGGGGCCGGCGTCAGGCTGCCCATCTGGGAAGGCGCCGGAGAGTCCTCCGCGGCGCGATGCGCAGCGGAATGCCGGGGAGCGCGCCGGGCCGGAGAGCCCGCGAAAGAGGAAGCGGGCGCAGGCCTAGCCGGGCCGCCGCGGGCAGAAGCCGGCGAAGCAACGTCGGAAGCCGGAGCGGCCGCGCCGGAGCCGGCCGCGTCGCCCGCCCCGCCGCCCGCGCCCATTCCCCCCGCGCTTGCGCCGCCAGAGCCGCCCAGTTCCGGGACATCCTTGGCCGCCTTGCCGGAATCTCCATCGCCGGCGCCGCCTCCCCCGCCGCCTCCGGCCAGTCCGATCCCGCCGGCGTCCCGCTTGGTCTTGCCGTCATGCCCCCGCTTGTTCGCATGGTGCGGAGTCGTGCCACCGCCGCCCCCACCCCCACCATCATGATCCTGATGCTTGCCTTTATCCGGATCCTTATGATTCTTGTTGGGATCGGTCGGATCGACCTTGTAAGGATCCGGCTTTTCTGGTTTCAACTTGAAGGGCGCGACGTCCTTGCCCCGGGGCGAGTCGGCGTCGCTGTCGGCGAAGGCATAGGAGGGGCGCGGCGTCCACGGCACGAACATAAAGCCGCGAAACCCTCGGCGGGCCGCCTTCCAGGCGTCGCCGACGCGCTCGCGCAGTTTCTCCTTCCAGCTCTTCGGCTCCTTGGGCGTCTCGGGCGTCTCGACCCTCGCCGGCGTTTGAGAAGCTTCCGTCTGCGTCCGGCCGGAATTCTCCGTCTCGTTGGTCCGCGGCTGCCCAGCCTCGGAAGGGGCTGGCCCGCTTTGGCCGCCTTCATTGGCGGCCGCTTGCCCTGCGACATTCGACTGTCCGGTCCTAGGCAATCGCTCCGGGTCGACGCTCCTGGCCGCGCGGTTGGCCGCCTGGCGATTCATCTCGACCAATTGCCGCCAGCTCAGCTTGCCCGTCATGACGTTCCAAAGATTGCCCAACAATCCCTTCGAGGCAGGCAAGGCGGGAGCGCCGGGAGCCGTCGCGTCTGAGGCCACCCCGGTCCCATTGCCGGCCGGAGGGGCAGACGCATTGGCCGAAGGAGCTGTTCCTCCGTTCGATGACGACAGCGGCTCCATCGGCGGCAGCGGTTGCATCGGCGGCAGCGGCTGCATCGGCGGTTGCGGCGGCAACGACTGTCCCGCCGAAGGTTGCCCCGCGGCGGGCTGTCCCGCGGCAGGCTGTCCCGTGGCGGGCTGCCCCGCAGCGGGCTGCCCCGCGGCGGGCTGCCCCGCCGCCGGCTGACCGCCCGCCGGCTCGGCCGCGGGAGCGCCAGGCGGCGCGGCAGAGCCCGTCCCGGCTCCATTGCTGGGCGCCGGGGATGTCGTTTCCACGGCGGTCGTTCCGGGCGCCCGGCTCAGGTTGCCATCGGTGGAGCGAGACCCCATCGTCCGGACCATCAAAAACATGAAGGTCGTGTTGACGAGGGCGTTGGAAATGTCGAAATAGGCCTGATCGTAGTCGCGCCGGTTTCCCGACTTTTGGCCCGCCCAAATGGTCGAGACGTTCTGCGGAACCCGCAGCGCCTGATCGACGCTGTCCAGCGCCCAAGGCGCGACGACGGCAAGCGTGGCCAAGTTCTTGGCGCCGCCGACGAAGTTGACGCCGGCCGTCAGCAGCTTGTTGCCCTCGGCCAGGGTCCTCAAGCCGCCGACCACGGAGCCGGCGGCGGCCGTGGCGATGATCAAGGGCGCCGCCTTCCCCGTCAGCTCGACCCCGTTCATCGCAGCGCCCCAGAAGGGATGGCCGCCGCGCGCCAACTGCCGCCCAGCGGTGCCGGAGCCGAAATCGCGCTTCAAGCAGGCCACGGCGTCCTCATCGGAGATGCCGCCGTCTATGATGCTCTTCTTCTCCCTAGCGGCCAGCGGCGTCGGGCTGGCCTCCAGGGTCTCCCGCCGGGCGGCGCGCACCTGCTCGTAGAGCTTGCGCAGCGCCGCGGGGCGGGAACGGACCTCGTCCATGATCCGCGCGGCGGTCAGGCGCGAATCATCCTTGGCCTTGGTCGCCTCCCTATTAAGGAAAACATCATCAGCATTTAGCACCAAGCTCGCCGCGTCCAAGCCAACCCGGTAGGTCACATGATCATAGACGTAATCGAGGCTGGTATTAAGGCCGTAATTGATCTGGCGCACGACCGGCAACCCGCCCACCCAAGAAGCCCCGCGGCCCAGCCAAGAGCTGTTCGGCACCTCCGCCTTGACCGTCTTGAACAAGCTGTGTCCGCCAGCGACGTAGACGCCCCCAACAAGCTGATCGGTGTTGACGTAGACGTCTTGGACGCGGACCTTGCGGCGCCAGAGGCCGGCCAGATGGGGGATATCGAAGAGCCCGAAATGGGCCGTGCTGTCTCCCGCCTCGTCATGGGGCCGGTCGATCTCCCAGGTATAGCGATTCCCGTTGGAGGCGTACTCCCGCCAGATGCCCGCATGCCGCTGCAAGCCCTGGTGGGTCGAGTCGTCGACGCGCAATTCCCAATCGACCGCCAGCACCGGACCCGCCGCGGCATGGCCGGAGGAGAAGGCGGCCAGATACACGCTCGTCGAGTGATCGCCCCCGGCGCACTCCAGGCGGAATTGGCCGTCGCGGTAGAGCAGCCGGACGGGGCCGTCGCCCAGCCGCAAGCCGCGCGCGTCCTTAAGGAAGCCCGCCAAGGCGGCCGCCTTGGCATGGTCGGGATCGGCAATGGAAAGGCCGTCCAGGATGACTCTGGCCGCCCGATCGATCAGAAGGGCGCGCTTGGCAGCGTCGTTTTCATTGACGAGATCGTTGATGTTGATCTCGTAGGCCAGCGGCTTTCGGTCCGCCCCGACGATCAGGCTGACCCTGGCGTTGATGTTGTCGATGCGCACGCCGGAGTTGAGCACGGTCTCCTTGATGTGCAGGCGGCCGCGGGCGTCGAGCATGCCGGTCTGCTCGCGAAAGGGCCTCTGATCCGGCGGCAAGAGGGAGGTGATGCGGACCGCGCCGTCGGCGGAGACGACGCTGCGCAGGGAGTTGATCATGTCGTCGATCTCGCGGCGATTGCCGCGCTGCGAATAGGACCTGACCAGCCGGCCGCCCTCGTAGAGGCGCGTCACCGTCAATTGCCGGGCGACGTCGGTCATATCCTCGCGCACGCGCTGGCGGCTGCCCAGGTCGAAGGTCGTCGTGCGCACGCGCACCGGGCGCAGGCCCCGGCTTTGGCCGTAGTCGAGCAGGCTCTCGATCTGGCGCTTCCGCGCCGCGTCGACCACGACGATCAGGCTTCTCGTCCGCTTGGCGTTGACTCCCTCGAAGCGGGAGTCCCCGTTGTCGCTCTGAGACACCAGCCCCCAGAAGCGCTCGCCGTTGACGTCATGGGTCTCGAAGAAGTACTTCCTTCCCCCTTGAGGCTTGAGGCCGAGCTCCCACGCAAAGAGCTCCAGGCCGGGCGGGATGTCGCCCCGCCTCAGCCAGCGGGCGATGAAGACCCGATGATTCTCCATCGCCTCTAGGAAATTGGCGACTTGGGGATGATCTTCGCGGAAATAGTCGAGGTGCTGGTAGGGGACGCGATCGGAGAAACCCTTCTGGTCCAGCCAATCGCGGTAGATCGCGTCGGCGCGGCGCAGATAGGCGGCCAGGTCGCTGCCGTGGTCCTGGAAGGTGGCCCGCGCCAGATCGAGCAGGCGCGCGAGGTTGTTCTTCCTGGACTGGGCGAACTCGCGCTGCAAATCCCCGATGGGCGCCGCGAATCCCCGGCGCTGCGGCGTGTAGGAGACCTGGGGCTTCCGGCCCGGGGCCGGCGCCGCCACCGGCAGGCCGCGAGGCCCGGCGCCGCTGTTATCATAGGCCTGGCCCGGAGAAACGCGGCCGGAGCCCATGTTCGAGAGGGCTCCCTGGACCGTCCTGGCGCCGCCGCCCTCCTCCAGCCGGGCCGCCAGCCGACGCAGCATCGCCTTATTTCCATGCGCGGCCGCGGCCTGGGCGATGGCCGCCTGCAAGTCGTCGAGCTGGGCGCCCAAACGCCGCCTGTCCTCCTGGGAAAGCCCCGACTCGGATTTGAGGAATTCGGCCAGATCCCTGCGCCGCGCGCTGAAGCGCGCCAGGCTGTCGGGATGGGCGCCGTTCAGGTAGGAGACGAACCAGGTCTGGAACGCGACGATGTCGGAGGCCAGCAGGCGCGCAGGGGGATTGCTGAATTGCTCCGGCAGCAAGGGCCCGGCCAGGGCGCCGCCGGCGGGGCCCACCAACAGACACGCCGACAGGCCCAGGGACAAGGCCCGGCGCGCGATCCCGACCCGAGGTTCCCGCCGCATGACCACAGGATGGCCTTTCTGGGCCGCCGCCGCCATGGACCGAAGGCCTAAGAGCGGCTAGGTCTTAAGTCCCATGGCGGCATCCGGGGGCTGGAACATATAGGACTTTAGTCCTATATGTATATAGGTCTTTTGGCCCTATTCAACTAGGACCAAAGCCCTATTCTCCGGCTGACCCATGAGACGCGCGACCCGAAGCGACGGGAGGCGGTCGAACCGCCTCCCGCTTTTTGTCGGCCAAAAGGACGGCATAGGGGGCAACGATGAGCGAGAACGGCCGCAGACGAGTCCTGTCCGGCGTCGTTTTGGCGTTCGTTTTCCTGGCCCTGCATTCGAATCCCGCGCTGGGCTGGTCCGCGCGCGGGCATGAGACCGTCGGCTTGATCGCCGCGGACCTGCTCGCCGCGCGAAATCCGCGGGCCCTGGCCGCCGCAGAGCGGCTTCTGGGCGGCGCCACCCTGGAGCAGGTCGCCCCCTGCGCCGACTTCATCCGCCGCGGCAGCGGCGCCGACTGCGCCGGCATCCAGCTCGACGCCGAGCCGCAAAGCCGGCCCTGGCATTTCATCGACATACCGATCAGCGACTCTCCAGAATCCCTGGAGCCCTACTGCCCGGGCGGCAACTGCGTCGTCGACCAGATCAAGGACGACGTCCGCGCGCTGGAGGATTCCTCCGCATCCTTCTCGCAAAGGCAGCTCGCCCTCATCTACCTGGTCCATTTCGTCGGCGACGAGCACCAGCCCCTCCATTGCGCCGATGAAATCGTCGACGGACGAAGCGATTACGGCGGCAACGCCAAGCCCGTCGTCTTCGAGGGCTCCCGCTCGCAGCGGCTCAACCTGCACGCCCTCTGGGACCACATCATCGAGCCCAAGGACAAGCTCGACCCCTCCACCCTGGCCGCCCAACTGGAGCGCGACATCAAGAAGCGAGACATTTCCTCCTGGACCTCCGGGGACTTCGTCGCGGACGCCGCCAGGGAAAGCTTCCAGATCGCCAAGGACGACATTTACCCGGAATACGCCGCCGACGGCGGGCGAATCGACGCCTCCTACCACGACCGCATGCAGGCCTTGGCCGAGCTGCGCCTAGAAAAAGCCGGCGTCCGCCTCTCGGCCCTCATCGAAACCGCCCTCGGCGGCCAAGGGCCGGAGAGCTCGCAGCGGCTGGCCCAAGCCTCCGGGCTTCCCGCCGGCGGCGCCGCCATCGGCCGCCGCGTCGACGCCATGGTCCGCCAGGCCGCCTGGTCGCGGCAATGACAGCCAAGCGGCCCGCCGATTTCAGGGAGCCCTGAACGCGCTCTAAAATTACGGCAGAAGGCTCCAAAGGTAGCGTTTGAGGGCGGCCCGGCTCCCAAAGGAAAGCGTCTTGGCCGGTCGCCCCTGGAAAACGCGGCCGTAGGGATAGAGCAGGGCCAGGTAACGCCCGCCGGATTTCTCGACGTGGATGTCGAGATCCCTAGCGCGGATCTGGACGGTCGCGCCGAAAAATCCCGGATGGCTGGGATCGGGGCGCGCCAGGGCCGCCTCCGACAGGTTCGGCAAGGACTCCCCGCTCCCGGGCAAATCCACGAATTTGTAGCCGGGCGCGCGGAAGCGGTCGGGGTCCACGCTCTTGGCGAAGCGCCTCAGGTAGGACATCCGCTTCCAGACCGTCCCAAGACCATAATCAACCGGGTCCCTGCCTTTGGCCGCCGCGCAGAGGTATCCGTCGCCGTCGCTTTCGGGGATGATGGGGTTGGCCGGATCATAGTCCGGGATATATTTGGACGAGGTCGAATCCAAGAGCGCCCAGCGCCCGCCCACGTAAACTTCCACCAGAACGTGGCCGAACAACCCCTTGGCTGCGCGGCCGTTGCGGACCTCCTTCATCCACCGGACATCGACCGCCTCGACGATGAGCGCCGGATAGCCGGCGGAGCGAATCAACGCCGCTTTCAGGAGGGCCCAATCCAAGCAGGAACGAAGCTTGCGCGATCGAAGCAGCCCGCGAGCCGTTCCCTCTCCCGTCAGCTCGAACTCTCGCCGGTCTATATGATCCTCGGAGCCGTCGAAACTGAATTCCATCCAGCGCTCGAGGCGCGCCGCGTCCTTGAAAAAATCCCCGCCGGTCCAGCCGGCTTCCTTGAGAACGCGCGCTCCTTGGCCGGCATCGAGCTTGGAGCGCGCGCCGGGGGCTAGGGCGAGCCGGGGCTGCTCATGATAGATCGTCAGAGTCGCCGGCCGTATCGGATCGGCCGACGCGCTCCCCAAAAAGCCGGGGACAAACAGCGACAGAGCTTGAACAGCGCATGCAAGCGTCCGCCAGCGAGTCTTCATAATAGCCAAGGCTGCGGCAAGTATTGGGCTTGATCAGGACGAAGTCAAGCAGCCTCTCCGGCCGTCTCTCCGGACGCGAAAACTAAGCTAATCTAGACATTGAGGTCTTCATCATGCTGCTGAAATTGAAGGTCCATCCAGCCTCCGGCAAATCGGCCGTCGCCAGGAAAGCCTGCGACGCCTACGAGGTCTGGGCGCGCGCCCCCGCGGAGAATGGCCGAGCGAACAGGGAAGCGCTGGAAACGCTGGCCAAGGCCGTGGGCCGTCCGGCGAAGAAATTCGTCATCGTCAAAGGCTCCGCCTCCCCCAACAAGCTCGTGAAGGTCTACGACTGACCAGGCGGACGCTGTTTCCAGGCGCCGGGCCTTTGGGCATGTGCTAGGATTGGGCTCATGAGCGACGACGCCAAATCTGGCGGCCACCTCAGCGATCACTTGGCCAACGAACGCACCTACTTGGCCTGGATTCGCACGAGCATCGGGCTGATGGCCTTCGGCTTCGTGGTCGAGAAGTTCGCTCTGTTCATGCGGCGCCTGTCGTACTTCTTGGAGAAGTCAGGCCTGCCGGCCGGAGCTCGGCCGGTCTCCTCGCCAGGCTACTCGGAGGCTTTCGGCATCGCCATCGTCGCGCTGGGCGCGCTGCTGGGGCTGCTTGCCTTCACCCGCTTTAAAACGGTGCAAGGCCAGATCGAGCGCGGCGCCTACCGGCCTTCGACGCTGCTCGACGTCATGCTGGCCGTGTCCGTGCTCGCCCTCGGCCTTTTTCTCGCCGGCTACCTGTTCCGGACGCTTTGACCCCGCAGCGCAAGCGGCGCACCACTCAGCTGGATGTTCCGACGAGGAGGGAAACGATCGGGTATTTCCTTGTCTTGGCGATATCATCGTCCGGCCAATCAAAGATCAGTTTCTTTAGGTAAGGCCGGTGTTCCCTTCGTGAAGCTGCGATCTCCTTCAAACTGATGGACTCATTATATTCAGGCATGCCGTTGTCGGAGTCTGAATTGATTATCAAACGAACTATTTTATGCTGATCACCGTAGTAGTATTCAGCGGTAACATGAAACATTAAGTAATATTCGACCCTATTGACCTCCTCGGGATTGTTGATTTTGGCCTTGAGTCTGGCCGCGTCCGCATTGAGGCGCCGGCCTGGGATAAACAAGACCTCGCCGTATTTGAAATCGATCTTGTGGCCCGGCTGAATCTCATGCCGGGCAGATCCCCCAAGAGGGGCGTCGTCACATAAAGTATTTCCAGTCTCGTTAAAGCCGCACAGGAAGACTTTATAGGAAACCGCCGCCGGTCCGTCGCCCGAAATATCGTACTCGATGCGAGAAAGATGGAAATAAACGACATCTCCATCGGGAAGCAGAGCCTTCGCGGCGGCGCTCGCCGCGCAAGGCGCCAGAGCGAGCGCCGACGTTAAAATAATCGCAGGGCCGTATCTCATAGGGGTCTCCCTTGATCCAACCGCCTATCTTCTGGCGGCCCCATTATAAGGTCCGGCCTCGCTTTTCGCAAGTGTCGGCTCGCCGGCAAGCCGCGCGGTTCCGGCGCTTTGAGGTGGTCATGTCCTGCGATGAAAGGGCGCGGACCAAGGCGACATAACGTTGTCGCCGTCATGGTTATACTGGTTGCGGCATGAACGGAACACGCTCGCGCCAGGCGCGCCGATTCGTTTAATGGAGGTCCCCATGATGAGACTGCCGACTGAAGCCGTCATGAGCTCGAACCCCTTGCTCATGACGGGGCTCGGGCTTTGGACAGCGGCGATGTTGACGTTCCTGACCAAGGACGTTCCCAAAACCCTGTTTTCCTTCTTCAGCCGGCAGTTCACGACCTGCCTGGAAGTCAGCTCGTTGGAGGACGAGTTCGGCGCCCTGACCAATTGGATCGAGTCGCAAGGTTTCGCCTGGGCCTTCCGCTCGCTGCGCGCCAGAAACAAGGACCTCTCGGCCGGCTTTGGACGCCATTATTTTCTCTACAGGGGCCGCTTGTGCTGGTTTAAGCGCACGCGAATCGAGAACAAGGACTTGGATCTGGAGGAGATCGTGCTGACCTGCCTGGGGCGCGACCAGCGGCTGTTGCGCGACCTCTTGGCCCAGGCGAGAGAGTCGGTCCAGCGCGCGGACAAGACCCGCCTCTACATCCCGCGTTGGCATAGCTGGACCCTCTTGGCGACTCAGAACAAGCGGCTGCGGTCTTCCGTTTTCCTTTCGGACGAGCACCAAAAAACGCTTTTTGGCCATCTTGACTGGTTCCATCAGTCCAAGGACTGGTACAGGCGGCATGGCGTGCCGTATCGCACCGGGATCTGCCTGTCGGGGCCGCCCGGAACGGGCAAGACGTCGCTGGTGCGCGCCATTTGCGCGCATTACGACCTCGGGCTCTATACCTTGGACCTCGTCAACTCAAGCGACCAGGAATTAAAGGAGATGGTCTGCCAGCTGGGCCCGCGATCGCTGCTCCTGCTGGAAGACATCGACACTGTCGCCGCCTCCTGGAGCCGAAGCGCCGACAAGGATGGCGAGAGTTCCGAGAAACTGACGCTCGGCGGGCTTCTCAACGCCATCGACGGCGTCGCAGAATCCGACGGACGAGTCCTCGTCATCACCACGAATATGCGCGAAAAATTGGACCCGGCTCTCTTGCGCCCGGGCCGCATCGACGTCCAGCTCGACCTGGGGCCGATGACAGCGGGGATGTTCGAGGCGGCGCTGAAGCGCTTCTTTCCCAAAGCAACGATCCCGGCGGGGCTTGATTGGCCGATGCGCTTGACGCCGGCGGAGTTCCAGCAGATTGTCCTAAGGCATAACACGTCCGCAAGGACCGTATTAGACGCCCTTGAGCAGAAACGCTGCATTGAATCGATTCCGACGCTGCTCGCCGGCCATGGGAGGTCGTCATGAACGCGGACGGCTTGGAAGACGACGCTCCGGTCGACGTCGAGATCTGCAAACGCAAGCTCACCGTCCGGCTCAAGGGGATGTCCGTGGACGGGATCAGGCAAATCAGCCGGGAGCTGGAAAAGAGAATGGTCGCAATAAGCAAGGAGAACACCTGCACCGCCGACACCGGAAAGATCGCGATCCTCGCCGCCTTGGACTGCATCGCCGAACTGTGTCAATACAAGAGGATGAACGCCGATTTGGACCGGGTCGCGGGAATCCTGAAAGCCGCAGGCCATCCTGATGATCTCACGATGATTCAGTGGCTTGAGACGACCCGCCGCATCTCGACGATGCTTCTGCAAAACATAAGGCCACCTTGCGCCGACGAAACCGATCCCTTCGCCGGCCGCAAGCCTGCGCTTGATGACGCCAGAGAGCCCCGACATTGAGCCGGCCCGCATTTGCCAGAATGCGCTAACCATGGCCAAGAATAAGGACTATTCAAAAAAGCTGTTCCGCCTCGTTCGCATCCTCAACCAGCTCGAATCGGACGGCCAGGTCACGACCCGCGAGCTGGCCGACGATTTCAACGTGACGATCCGGACGGCGCAGCGGGACATAGAACTGATCAACATGGCGCAGTTTCCCGTGATGCCGACGGCGAAGGGGGCCTACTCTTTCACGCCGGGCTTCTCGCTTAAACGATTGCCGCTGACCAACGAGGAGGCCTCCCTGCTGGCCTTCCTGTGCGAGGTCGCGCAGTCCATGGGCCCGGCGTTCGCAAAATCGTTCCGCAGCCTGCTCGCAAAGGCGACCCTAAGCGCCGACGGCAGCTCCCCCTTCCATGCCATCGTGCCGGTGACCTCGAAGCGCGATTTGCCCGCGGTAGCGGATCTCAAGGCCGCCGTTGAAGAGAATCGCGAGGTCGAGATCCGCTACTTAAACGGCAGAACCTACCGGCTTCAGCCGCTCAAGATCGTCCATAGCGAGGGCTTTTGGTATCTAGCCGCCAGAATCGGGAATAAAAGCGGATACACGACCTTCCGGCTCGACCGGATAGAGTCCGTGCAGCCCACGCCCGCCAGGTTCAAGCCGCCGCACGCCTTGATCAAGCGCCTAGGCCAGGCCACCAGCATCTGGTCCGGCCGCGAACAGGACGTCCGCGTCGTCCTGAGGGTGGACGAAGACGCCGCGGAGTATTTCGAATCGGCGAGCTTCTTTCCCCAGCAGAAGAAGCTCAAGGCGCTGCGAGACGGCTCCTTGCTCCTCGAGGCCCGGATCACCCATTTCATGCAGGCGATCCCCGTCATCCAGCGCTGGATCCCCCACATCCACGTCGTCCAGCCCAAAACCCTGCGCGACCGGGTTAGGAAGGCCGTTCGCGGCTATCTCAAGGAGCAGGCATGAGCCCCGCCCGCCAAGGCGCCGGCCTTAGACTGTCGAAGACTCAGTACCTCGGGGGCCTTCAATGCGAGAAAGCGCTCTGGCTCCATCGCCATCGCCGGGATCTCGCCTCGCAGCCCTCCCCCGGCCTGGACGCCATCTTCGAGCAAGGCGCAAAGGTCGGCCGGCTGGCTTGGCGGCGATTTGCCGGCGGCACGCTCATCGAGGCCGATCACCTGCACGCCCAAGACGCCTTGGCGGCGACCGAGGCCGCCAAGCGGGGCGGCGCGAGCATCCTCTATGAAGCCGCCGTCGCCCACGACGGCGTCCTCGTGCGCCCCGACATCCTCATGCGCAGCGGCGCCTCTTGGGACCTCGTCGAGGTCAAAAGCTCGACGGAGGTCAAGGAAGTCTACCTCGAGGACGTCGCTATCCAGCGCTACGCGCTCAACGGCGCGGGCTTCCCGATCCGGAAATGCTTCGTCATGCACGTCAACAATCAGTACGTCCGCTACGGAGACATCGACCCCAAGGAATTCTTCACCCTGGCCGATCTCACGGACGCCGCCAAGGCCCTGCAAAAGGATATCCCCGCCCGCCTTGCTCGCATGGGCCGGATTCTGGCCGCGCCGAGCGCGCCTTGCGTGGGGATCGGCGCCCACTGCAAGAAGCCCTACCCTTGCCCCTTCATCGATCACTGCTGGAAGCGCATCCCGGAATACTCCGTCTTCGATCTGACGCGCATACGGCACGAGAAGGCCGCAATCCTGGCCGACAAGGGCATCCTCCGCGTCCGGGACGTCCCGGGCGACTTCCCCCTGACGGAGGCGCAAGAGCTGCAGGTCTCTGTGGAAAAGTCGCGCAAGCCCCGCATCGACAAGAAAGCCCTCCAGAAATTCCTGGCCGAACCCGTCCACCCTCTCTACTTCCTCGACTTCGAGACGATCTGGCCGGCCATCCCTCCCTATGACGGGCTCAGCCCCTTCCAGCAGATCCCGTTCCAGGCCTCGGTGCACGTTCAAAAGGCCAAGGACGGCCCCATCGAGCATTTTGAATACCTAGGCGACGCCAAGAGCGACCCGCGCCCCGGCCTCGTTGAGTTCCTGACAAGCGTGATCGCTTCCAAGGGCAACGTCGTCGCGTACAACGCCGCCTTCGAAGGCCGTTGCCTCAAGGCAATGGCGGATGCCTACCCCCGCAGCGGCGCGGCCCTCCGGTCGATCAAGGCCAGGCTCTGGGACCTCATGATCCCGTTTCGCGACCGCCTGTACGTTCATCCGGGCTTCCGCGGACGCTACACCATCAAGCTCGTTCTGCCGGCCATCGTGCCCGGCATGACGTACAAGGGGCTGGCGATCGCGGAAGGCGGGGCCGCGTCGATCGCCTACATGAATCTAATGGACGGGAAATTGCCTCAAGCCGAGGCTAAGGCCACCCGCGATGCGCTCGCGGAGTACTGCGGGCAAGATACCCTGGCCATGGTCAAGGTTCTCGAGCATCTCCGGCGGCAAATCGAGGACAGATGAACACAAAGGATATCAGCCGGCTTGCAGTTATAGATTTCGGCCACGCAGCTCGACTCGGCGACAGTATAATCACCGACCGCGACAGCATGTTACACTAAGACTTCGATCCAGAGAGAGGCGAAATCACATGATTGCTCCCAAGAAAGAACCGGCGTTGCAAAAGAACAAGCTGCTCGATCCCCGGCTGACCTTTGAGGCATTCGTGCCCGGCGGCAGGTCCCACGCCGCATGCAGGCTGGCGAAATCGATCGCAGCAGCTCCGGGGGCCGGGCATAATCCCTATGTCATCTGGGGAGGAATAGGCCTCGGGAAATCGCATCTGCTGCACGCAATAGGCAATGCCATGCAGCGCGAGAATCCCAGGGCTCGCGTATTGGTCACGTCCGGCGAGCAGTTCGTGAAGGAATGCGAGCAAGCCGCGCGGACCAAGAGGGTCGGCGCGTTCCGCGCGCGTTACCGCGAGATCGACTGCTTGCTGTTTAAGGATATCCAATTCCTGATCGCGCAGAAGGCTCCTGAAGGCGAGTTGATCCACATCGTCGACGAGCTGCTCGGCGCGCGCAAACAGATCGTCTTCACATCCGACCGCGCGCCCGAAGACCTGGCGCCGCTGGATCGTCGACTCGTCGCATTGTTGAAATCGGGCGCGGCCAGCGAGATCATGAGCCCGGACCTGAAGACGCGCTTGGCCATTGTGCGCACGAAGTGCGCCCTCGAGCGCTTTCCACTCTCGCCAGCGGTGACCCGATTCGTAGCGGAATCAATCACTAGGAACGTCCGATCGATTGAGGGAGCGCTGATCAGGCTAAAGGCGTTTCAGTCGATGACTCAGAAACGGATCTCGGCGGCTGACGCCTCCAGTATCCTCAAGTATGCGATCAGCGCCGATAGAGCTGTCTGAAACCGCGGGCAACCTGGCCATGCTAAAGGTTCTCGAGTGTCTCTGGCGGCAAGTCGAGGATTAAATGGGTAAAGAGACTCAACTTTCAACTGGCTCACTTCTCGGGGGAAAGGTCGCCGACTCAACGGATCTAATATGATCGCTGCCTTACTTCATGGGAAGCTATCCCGCGAACAAGAGAACCTAGAGGACATCCTCACATCGAATGTCTTCGGCCTTCTCAGTTACCTCCCACCCGTCGAAGGCCTGATCCCATTTCTGTACCATGCGCAGACCCTCGATGGCGAGCGCCCCTTCGAAGGCCCGATGGATAATGTCAGGGTTGAATATGAGTTTTGGCCCCGCTATGCGGAAAGTGGCTGCAACCCCTGCGAACCCGATGTCGAGCTGCGAATTTCCCGGTCTAACAGGAAAAAGATTCTTGCTCTCGTAGAGTGCAAGTTTCTCTCTGGAAAATCTGGAATAGAAGACCATGCTGATGAAGACATCGTCGTCCCTGAACGACGCCCCCCGACGGATCAACTCGCTCGCGAGTGGGACAATCTCAATAAGAGGGCGGCTCAAGAACAATCTACGCCAGTTCTGATTTATCTGACTGCAGACGTGGGTATGCCAAGAGAAGATCTAGAAGACTCCCGGCTCGCAATCGAAAGGAGCGGCGAGCGGACTTTCAACTGCTGCTGGCTATCCTGGCGCCAGCTCTACGAGGTTCGATCCGAAGCCCCAATAATCACTGATCTCAAGGCACTCTTAAAAAGGCTTAACCTGATCTTCTTTCACGGCATTTCAGACTTCACTCCCGCTGAACCCATCGACTGGCAATTTCCACCAGCCATCAATGATCAATTAGCTACGGGCCACTCCTCGACTCTGCGATCGACTTTTGACTTCGTGTTCCCCAGACTTTACCCCATAGAATGGAGGCTTAAATGACAGATACCGGAAAACATATCGTCGCAGGTGTATCGCAATTTCGGAAACTTTATTCAGAGATCGGACGCCTACTAGAGCAGGCCGACAACTTCATGGGACCCCAAGGCTGGAAGCCCCGAACCAACACCTGCTACTCGAGTTCAGCGAGCGTAGAAAAGCCGGAGAAGTGGCTGCCCGTAGTTCTGTGCAGGCTTTACTACAACCCCCAGCAGAAGGGCCTGTTCAGCTTCGTTTCAGTCATCCTCGACGATCCTGATCAAGAGGCCCAAGTTCTAGAACCGCTGGTCTCTGCCGGGTGGTGCGACTACGGCAAGAAGAACGCCACTGATCACGGATTCGTCTCTGGATGGGCATCATGCCACGTCATCTTGCCAGCCCCTACATACGATGGAGCGATGATCGTCACCGATGACAAAGAATGGCTGGAGCCAGAGAAGTATGACATTATACGTTACGGCTCGCTCGCCCTACCATTAACCTCAATGACCAGCATCGAAACTCTCAAGACAAAAGTCATCGATCCACTGCTTGCTGAATTATGCAGACCTCCCTCAAAGGCACGATAGAGATTCCGCGCGACCTCAAGCTGAGTAGAGTCTGTCTGCAAGGACAGCCCCAAAGGGAAGGCTGGCTGTTCGGGGTATTTCGATTAGCCTCATTAGATGGCTTACGCTGGGCCTGCGGTGAATCGTCGCTCAGATATAATCCGCTTGTTAGGGATTGCAGAAACAAAATCACAGGAGGAAAGCCGCTTGATGCGACGGCACCGCGTTAAAATTTCTACATAACTGAAAGGTCAAATCGAATGGGGAAGTGTTCCATTAGGCTTTAGCCTCCTAACCAGTGACGTCCCTCTAGAAACGACACGAACTCATAATCCCCGCGCCGGCAAGCCGCGCGGTCAACCGGAGCCGCCGCGGATTTCGAGCATCGGAAACCGGCGGAGAGGGTGGGATTCGAACCCACGGAGGCTGACGCCTCGGCGCTTTTCAAGAGCGCTGCCTTAAACCGCTCGGCCACCTCTCCAAATCGGGGCTATTCCAGCGCGTGCAAGAAGCCGTTGAGAACCCACAGCACGAACGCGAAGGCCAGGGCCCAGCCGAAGCCGTCGACGTAGAAACCGGGGACCAGGTAGGCCACCAGAAGGACGCAGCCGCCGATGACGACGAAGGTGAAGAGGCCGAGGGTCAGGATGTTGATCGGCAGCGTCAAGAACAGCAGGATCGGCTTGAGCACGGCGTTGACCAGGCCCAGGACGACGGCGACGACCAGGGCGGTGGAAAAGGAGTCGACGTGGGCGCCCGGCAGCAGGCGCGCGGCGACGAAGACCGCGACCGCGCTCAGCAGCAGGTGGACCAGGACGCGCATGACGGAATTGTACGTTGGAGAAGGCCTTTCGCGCCACAGGCTATTTCCCCAATTCTCGGCTAAGTCCAGTACGGACGTTATTCGCGCTGCCTCCGGTCTGCCCCGGCTGTGCTGCCATGCTTTCGCCGGTGAAAAACCGACACGACCGGGGCTTCAGCGAAGAAGCACTGCGGCGGGTGACGGCGAGGAACGCGGCGAGCGAGCACTTCCGGGGCGCAGCGAAGCCGCGTCCGGAGCCGTCAGGACCCGCCGCCTGCGCTTCTTAGCTGAGGATCAGCGCCGGGCTATTCGTAGCGCAAGGCCTCGACCGGGTCGAAGCGGGCCGCTTGGTAGGCCGGATAGAGGGCGAAGAGAAAACCTGTGGCCAGGGCGATGGCCAAGGCGTAGGCGACGTACAGGGGCGTGATGGGGGCCATCCGGTCGGCGCGCGGGGCCAGCAGGGCTATGCCGGCGACGCCGATGAGCGTGCCGGCCGCGCCGCCGGCCAGGCCCAGGACCATCGCCTCGGAGACGAACTGCCAGATGATGTCGCCGCGGGTGGCGCCCAGCGCGCGCCGCACGCCGATCTCGCGCACGCGCGAGAAGATCGTCGCCAGGGTGACGTTCATGATGCCGATCCCGGAGGCCAGGATGGCGACGATGCCGATGACGAGGATGGACAGGATGAACCGGCGTATCTGCTTGAGGGCCCCGTCCATGACCTGGCGAAAATCCTTGGCCACGACGTCGTCCTCGCCGCGATGGCGCTGCAACAGCAGGGCCTCGACGCGGCGCATGGCGCCGGCGACGGTGGCGGAATCGCCCGTGTCGATGGAGATCTTTGCGATCTGGTCGGGATCCTTTTGGTAGGGCGGGTTGAGGCTGTGCTGGAAGGTCGAGATCGGCACCAGGGCGGTGCCGTCGCCGCTGTCGCCATCCCGAAACCAGCGGGGATCGCGGTCGAGCGGCGGCTCCTTGATCACGCCGACGACGGTGAAGAGATGCTCTCCCAGGCGCACGCGGCGGCCCAGGGGGTCGTGGCGCTTGATGTAGGCGGTCAAGGCCTGGTCCTGGAAATATTTGGCCCAAAAGGGCTTGCGCACCCAGCCCCCCTGCTCCACCAGGACGCAGACCCTGGCGGCGCGCTCCACATCCTCGCGGCTCAGCCAGCGGCCGCGCAGGGTGTAGACCCAGTCGCGCAGGGCCCATTGCTCGGAGACGCCCTCGACCACGACGGACTTGCTCTTGAATCCCTCAAAACGCATCGGCGTGCCGTAGCGCTTGGCGCGGGGATCGACCATGTAGAAGCCGGGGAAGGCGCGGCGGATGGCGCGGGCGTCCGCCAGGGTCAGGCCCGGGGAAAGGCCCTTGGAGACGTAGCCGGGGCGCATCTCGATGTTGATGCGCCCCGGGCCGACCAGGAGCAGCTCGTCGTCGTAGCGCTTCATGACGCCGGCCGTCTGCGAGAAGGTGAACAGCATCGCGGCCACCCCGATCGCCAATGAGAGGCAGGTCATCGCGCTGCGGGCCTTGTGGGCGCGGATCTCGATCAAGGCCGAGCGCGCCAGCTCCAGGCTCCTCATGATTCGGCCCTCAACGCCTCCACCGGATCGAGCCGGGAGGCTTGCCAGGCCGGAAAGGCGGCGAAGGCCGCCGACAAGAGGGAGGCCAGAGCGACCAGGGCCAAGCAGTGCAGCCAACTGACGCTGGCCACCTCCCGCTGCTGCCCAAAATTGGCCATCATGCGCGACAGCCAAGCGATTCCCACCGCGCCCAAGAGAACGCCAGCGGCGCCCCCCGCCGCGCCGAGGAGGGCCGCCTCGAGCAGGAACTGGGCCAGGATGTCCCCGCGCCTGGCGCCGACGGCGCGCCGCACGCCGATCTCTTTGACCCTGGAGAAGATGGTCGCCAAGGTGACGTTCATGATGCCGATGCCGCCGGCCAGAAGCGCGACGAGCCCCAGGGCCAGCGCCGAGCGCACGTACTTGCGCATGTCCTCCATCTCGCCGTCGATCGTCTCCCTCTCGTTGGTGATCTGGAAATCCTTCTCCCCGCGGTGGCGGCGCAGCAGGATCGCCGAGATCTGCCGGCTGCGCTGGGGCAGGGTCTTCTCGTTTCCGGTGTCTATCTCCAGCTTTTGGACCGAGTCGGGGAGCTTCTCCCAGCCCAGGCGGTCCTGGTAGGCGGTCAGCGGCACGATGACCTCCGGCGTGTTCCAGGAATCCCAGCGGGGATCCAGGTCGCGCGGCGGCGGGCGCAGGACGCCGACGACCGTGAAGAAGCTGTCCTTCATGCGGATGGAGCGCCCCAGCCAGTCGTGATGCTTGGCGAAGGCCTCATAGTCGCCGCCCCGGTTCCACAGGTCCGCCCAGAAAGGCTTGTGCCGCCAGCCGGCCGGCAAGACCATCACGGCCACTTGCGAGCGCCGCTCCAGGTCGCTCTGGCTTAAAAAGCGGCCGCGCAGGGAGTAGACCCAGTCCCGCTTGCGAAACTCCGGCGTGGCCCCCAGCACGTGCAGCCCCCGCAGTCGTTTGCCATCGACATAGAGGTCCAGGCCCCAATTCTCGCTGCGGGCGTCCACCATATAGAGATCCGGCAGCTCCGCTTCAATGGCCTGGGCGTCGGCGTAGGTCAGGCCAGGGGAAAGGCCCTTGGAGGCGTAGTTTTGAAGCGGCGCCACGGTCAGGCGGCCTGGCCCGGTCAGGGCCAGGTACTGGTCCAAGGAGCGCTGCATCCCGCTGGTCTGGGCCAGGGTGTAGAGCAGGGAGGCCACGCCCACGGAGACGGCTGAAAACGACAGGGCCGAGCGGAACTTGTTGGCGGCGATCTCCCGGAATCCGGCGCGCAGGGCCTCGAAGGCGTTCACTCCAGCAGGCCGTCCTTGATGCGGAGCAGGCGCTGCGCCGCCTTGCCGATGCCGGGATCGTGCGTGACCAAGACGACCGTCATCCCCTCGCCGTGCAGATGGCGAAACAGCTCCAGGATCTCGGCGGAGGATTTGGAGTCCAGGTTTCCCGTCGGCTCGTCGGCCAATAGCAGGGCCGGCCGGTTGGCCAGGGCGCGCGCGATGCCGACGCGCTGCCTCTCGCCGCCGGACAACTGCAAGGGGGTGTGGGAGGCCTTGCGCGAGAGCCCCACCCGCGCCAGCAGTTCCCGCGCGCGCTCCTCGCGCGGCCCGCGCGAGAGCCCCCGGTAGGCCATCGGCAGGCAGACGTTCTCCAAGGCGGAAAGCCTCGGCAGCAAATTGAAGGCCTGGAACACGAAGCCGATGCGCTCGCGGCGCAAGCGGGTGCGCTCGGAGTCGCCCAAGCGGGAGACCCGCGCGCCCTCCAGGTCGTAATGCCCGGAGCTGGGCTTGTCCAAAAGCCCCAGGATGTTGAGCAGGGTGGACTTGCCGCAGCCGGAGGGGCCCATGACGGCGACGAACTCGCCTGCCCCCACCGTAAAGGAGACGCCGCGCAGGGCCCGATAGCCGCCGTCGTAGACGCGGGCCAGCTCCTCGCAGAGGATGGCGGGGGTCACGACTGGGGCGCGCCCGGCTTGTCGGTCAGCAGGCGGTCGCCGAGCTCCACTCCGGAGAGCACCTCCGCCTCCATCTCCGAGCGCAGGCCGAGCTTGAGCAGCGCCTTGCGCGGCTTTTCCGGCGGCCGGCTGACGTAGGCGTAGTCCTTGCCCCCCTCCTCGAAGACCGCGGAGAGCGGGAGCTTCAGGACCTGCTTGCGGGAGGCCAGCAAGCCGTCGACGCGGGCGGTCATGCCGGGCTTGAGCCTGGGATCGACGCGCAGCAGGGAGACCTCGACCCGGAAGAACTCCAAGTTGTTCTGGTCCTTCTCCGCCTGCGGCGAGATCAGGGTGATCTTTCCCGGGAAGCTCTCGCCCGGCAAGGCGTCGACCGTCACCGTCACGCCCATGCCTTCCTTAAGCTCCAGGACGTCCATCTCGCTGATCTTCATGCGGACGATCAGGCGGCTTAGGTCGGCGATGGTCATCAGATAGGTCGGCTGGTTGGACTCGATCAAGCCCGTGACGTAGTCGCCGAGCTTGGCCAGCCGCCCTTCCTTGGAATAGTTGGCGTCGCGGTCCTGGTAGCGCATGACGATGCCGGCCATCGGCGCGGTCAGGGGAAGGGGAACGTAGCCCTCCGAGCCGGTGCGCCCCGGCTGGATGACGCAGAGCTTCTGGCCTTTCCTCACCCGCCGGCCTTCCTCGACGTCGAGCTCGATGACGCGGCCGGAGACCTGGGAGGCCACGTCCACGTACAGCTTCGGATCGAGCTCCCCGGAGTCGACGAAGTGCTGCTCCAAGTCGCCGCGCGTGACTCCGACGGTGGGCGGTCCGGCCGGAGCGGACTTCTCCTCCTTGTAGGCGCGCAAGCCCAGCGCCCCGCAGACCAAGACGATGACCAGCGCCAGCGCCAGCTTGCGCCAACCGAGATGTTTCACCATAGCCGATCCCCCACGGCGCGCTTGTAGCGCGCGCGCTCGATGAAAATGTCGTGCAGGGCCTGCGCCAGCGACACCTGCGCGTCGAGAAAATCGCTCTGGGCCTGGCTCATGCGGATGGCGTCGGCCGCCCCCTCCCGGTACTGCTCGGAGACCAGGTCGAGCGTGCGCTTGGCGATGTCCGCCTTCAGCCGCGCCAGGCCCCAGCCTTGGACGGCGGCGCCGAAGTTGATGTAGGCCTGGGCCACGTCCTGGCGCGCGGAGCGCTGGGCGGCCTCCAGGGCCTGCTTGGCGGCCTTCAATTGGGAGCGGGCCCGCGCCACCGCCAAGACCTGGCTGACCCCGTTGAAACCCAGGGGCAGCGACAGGGACAGCCCCACGTAATAATTCGGGTTCGGTATGCCCAAGGACGACGCCGACACCACGGAGCCGAAGTCGGCCGTCTCGGCATGGTTCCAGGTGGCGTCCAGGCGCAGGGTCGGCAGCAGCCCTTGCAGCGCCTGCTGGTAGGCGATGCGGCCGGCCTGCAGGGATTGCTTGGCGCGCGCCACCTCCGGCCTGCGCTCGATGGCGCGGGTCAGGTCCGCGCCGATATCCGGCAAGGCGGTGGTCCCCGGCTCCAAGTCGGTCCGCAACGAAACGCTATTCAGCGGCGAGCGGCCGATCAAGCTGTTGAAGGCCACGAGGGAGGTCTGCTCGTCCGCCTCGGCGGAGACCAGGCGCAACTGGGAGGACCTCCAGTCCGTCTCGCTCTTGAGCAGGTCCGCCTCGCTTTTCATCCCGTGCCGGTAGAGGTCCAGCGACTGCTCGTACTGCTTGCGCTGGGCCTCCAGGTTCTCGCGCGCCACCCCAAGCAGGTCGTTCTTGGAGTCCAGGTCGTAGAAGTCCTGGATCGCCGAGAATGCCCTGTCCTGCCGCGCCGCGTCGAAGGCCCGCAGGGCGACCCGCCGCGAGGCGTCGGCCGCGCGGACCTTCTGCAGGTCCTGGAAGCTGTTGAACACGTTCAGATTCAGGGTCGTGTTCAAGGACAGGTCGCTGCGGTTCAAGCGCCAGGAATTGAACTGGTAGGCGTTCTGCGGGTTGTCCCCCCAGGGATAGGCCGTGGCCGACAACGACGCCGTGGGCAGGGTCATGTTGGCCCAGGCGGCCTGGTAGAGCGCCTCGGCGGCGTTGTAGTCGTCCTCGGCCGAGCGCACCTCCGGCGAGCTGGCCAGGGCGAGCGCGGTGTAGGAGGACAGCGAGAACTCATAGGACGCCGCCGCGGGCCCGGCGCCTAGGAGCGATAAAGCGGCCGCCATGATGACGTGCCGGCGCATCGCCCATATGATATCAATTCCACTCCCCGCGCCGAGGCAGAATTCCATCCAGTTTGCTAAAGTAGACTTGATGAGCTCACGCATCAGCGACGAATTCCTGCGCGCGATCCCGAAATCGGACCTCCACGTCCATCTCGACGGCTCCCTGCGGCTTAAGACCTTGATCGAGCTCTCGCGCGGCGCCAAGGTCAAGCTGCCCTCGCGCAGCGAGGAGGGCCTGCGCAAGCTGGTCTTTAAGGACGCCTACAAGAACCTGCCGGAATACCTGCACGGCTTCATGTACACCTGCGCCGTGCTGCGCGAACCCGAGAACCTCGAACGAGTCTCGCGGGAGCTGGTGGAGGACAACGCCGCCGAGGGCGTGCGCTACCTGGAGGTCCGCTTCGCGCCGCAGTTGAGCGTGACCCCCAGCCAGGGCGTGCGCGAGATCGTGCGCGCCGTCGACAAGGGCTTGGCGGCCGGCGCCGCGGCCCACAACCGCTCCCGGGCGGTGCGCTCGGGCGAGGACGTGCCGCTGCGCTACGGCATCATCGTCTGCGGGATGCGGCGCTTCAAGAAAGGCATGTCCTCCTATTTCGCCGACATCCTGCGATTGATGGAGAACGCGCCCAAGGACGAGGTCTACGCGGCGGCCTCCCTGGAGCTGGCGCGGGCGGCCGTCGAGCTTAAGGAGGAGGGCTTGCCGGTGGTGGGCTTCGACCTGGCCGGCGAGGAGGCGGGCTATCCGCCCGCCGACCACCACGCCGCCTACCAGCACGCCCACAACCACTTCCTGGGCAAGACCGTGCACGCGGGCGAGGCCTACGGCCCGGAGTCGATCTGGCAGGCCATCACCCAATGCCACGCCAACCGCATCGGCCACGGCACCTTCCTGTTCGCCCACGAGATGATCCGGGACGGGCGCGTCGCCGACCGCCGGCGCTACGTGGAGAGCCTGGCCAACTACCTCGCGGCCCAGCGCATCGGCATCGAGGTCTGCGTGACCAGCAACCTGCAGACGATCCCCTCCCTCAAGTCGATCGCCGACCATCCGGTGCGCCGCATGATCGACCGGGGGCTCTCGGTCAGCCTCTGCACCGACAACCGCCTCGTCTCCAACACCACCGTGACCCGGGAATTGTCCCTGGTCTGCAAGCACGCCAGCCTCACCCCGCAGGAGCTCAAGCGCGTCGTCATCGCCGGCTTCAAGGGCGCGTTCTTCGCCGGGCCCTTTTCCGACAAGCGCCGCTTCGTCCAGAGCGTGGCGGCGCGCTACGCCAGGCTGGAGGCCGAGGCCGGGGTAGGACTTTAAGGCCACCGCGCGTTTCCCTTTAGGCTCATGCGCCTTAAACCGGCCAAGCGCTAGAATCGGGCCATGATCCTCCACGCTCTAGCAGCCGCCCTCGCCCTCTCCGCCGCCCACGCCCTGCCGGGCGCGTCCTTGCCGGGCACGTCCCTGCCCAGCGCGGTCATGCGCCCCGATGAGAAAGACCTTCCGCTGGTGTCCTTCACGTTCGACCGCTGCCGCTACCACGAGAAAAACGAGGATTATTTCCCCGGTTTCACCGAGTGCGACTACGCCGGCGGCGGCGACTGGGCGCTCAAGCTCTACACCGACGACGGCGCTACGCAGTCGCAGGTGCAGCTCTGGCGCTCCGGCCAATATCTGGCCGAATTCCCGCGCCTGCCGCTGTCCTCCTCCCGCCATGCCGAGCTGCGCGGCTTCGCCCCGGGGTTGGGACCGGTCACGCTGTCCTTCGGGGACGGCTACCACAACGAGGGCTGCGAGCCCAACGCCCTGCTCGACGGCTCCGGCACGCTGACGCTGGAGGACGGGGAAAACCAGCGCGCTCTCCCTCTGACCCTGGTTTCCTGCAAGGCCTACGGCCGCGACGATTATAATCCCCCCTACGAGGTCCGCAGCTTCATCGCGCGGGACGATTACTCGCTCGTCGTCGAGACCGACCTGGGCTGGCCCAGCGAAGGCGTCAACAAGGCCTTCCTCGTCAAGGGCAATGCCTTCATCGGCACGGCGATGCCGATCGACACGAAGGCCTTCGCCGCCCAGGGGCGCATCACCCTGCGCGTCAAGGATCCGGAGAACGGCGACTCCTTCAGCGTCACGCTGATCAAGCCCTAAGGGCTTGATCAGCGCTCGGGCCAGGCGCGCTCGATGAAGGCCTGGCGGCCGGAGCCCGCGCGATACGCCTTATAGCCGGCGGAGCGCTTGCGGTAGTATTTTTGATGATGCTCCTCCGCGGGATAGAAGGCGGCGGCCGGCAGGATCGCCGTGGCGATCGGCCGCTCGAAGCGCCCAGAGGCGCCCAGGGCCTGGCGGGAGGCCTCCGCCGCCCGGCGCTGGGCCTCGTCGTGATAGAAGACGGCCGTCCGGTACTGGCTGCCGCGGTCGGCGAACTGCCCGTCGTCCTGGGTCGGGTCGATCTGCCGCCAGAAGACGTCGAGCAACGCCTCGTAGGAGACCAATCCCGGATCGTAGCGGACCTCGATGGCCTCGAGATGCCCGGTGCCGCCGGAGCAGACCTGCTCGTAGGAGGGGTGCGGGACGCTGCCGCCGCAATAGCCGACCTGCGTCGAGACCACGCCGGCACGGGCGTCGAAGGCCGGCTGCAGGCACCAGAAGCAGCCTCCCGCGAACGTCGCCACCCGCTCCTCCGCCACGAGGCCAGTATAGCACGCCTCATTTGTTAAAATGACCGCTCTCGTGACCGGACCCGCCCTGCTCGCGCTGCTGCTGGCTCAAGCCTCTTTCGCTTCCGCGCCGGCGGCCGTCAGTCCCGGCTTCTCCCTGATCCCCCTGCCCGCCTTCACCTACAACCGCAACGAGGGCGCCTGGACGGGGGCGCTCGTGCCGGTGTTCCGGGCCAACTCGCGCGGCGAGATCGAGGACATCTTCGCGCCGCTCTACCTCCACAACGATTTGATCGGCGAGACCTTCACCTTCAACTATTTCGGCTACCGCGCCCACACGCGGCAGTACCATTTCGTGGCCTCGCACGCCACGCGCATCGAGCGCACCGTCGACGCCGGCTATTTCGACTCCCGCGCCGGGCCCAACGGCGGCGAGATCGTCTCCCTGCAGCTTAACGACGGCAAGAGCGCCTTCAACCGCTTCTTCGGCTTCGGAAACCGCGCCAGCGACCAGCGCGAGACCACCTATTCGATGGGAGACGCCAACGCCAAGATCGACGCGGGTCTCAACCTGCCGCACAGCCTGGCCCTGCTCATCGACGAGCGCTTCCGCCAGACCTCCATCGAGAACGGCGCCTCCCACACCCTGCCGCAAACCCTCGCCGCCTTCCCGAACCTGCCCGGGCTGGAGGGAGCCGCGATCTGGGGCCAAGGCCTGACCCTGCGGCACGACTCCCGCGACAACGCCTTGACGCCCCTGCGCGGCGACCTCTCCACGCTGAGCGCGGAATACGACCAGGACTTCCAGACCGCCTCGCGCCCTCGCTGGCTGCGCTTGACCGGGGAGACCCGCTGGTTTTTCCCGCACTGGAATGATCGCGCCGTGCTCGTGCTCCACGGCCTGCTCGACGCCGCGGTCGGCCCGATCCGGGGGCAGGTGCCGTTCTACGAGCGCCCATCCCTCGGAGGCGAGACCACCTTGCGCGCCTTCGGCCGGGGGCGCTTCACCAGCAACACGGCCGTGCTCGCCAACATCGAGGAGCGGCTGTGCATGAAGCGCTTCATCATCATGGGCAACCCCATCGAGCTGGAGCTGGCTCCCTTCCTCGACGTCGGCCGGGTGGCGCGCTCGCCGAACGCCGACGCTTGGGTCAAGCGCCTGCAGTTCAACCCCGGGCTCGGCATCCGCCTGCTGGCCCGCCCCAACGTCGCCAGCCGGCTGGACATGGCCTACGGGCGCGACGGCCTCGGCATCTTCGTCGGCCTGGACTATCCCTTCTAATCCGGAAAGTCCGGCAATTTAGTAATTTATCCGGATATGGCGCAGACCGAGGAGGCGCTCGAGCTGCTGCTCGAGGTGGGGCGGCTGCTGTCCTCCAAGCTCGATCTCTCGGAACTGCTCCGCACCGTGCTGGAGCTGGCCTCGCGGGTCGTCGACGCCGAGACGGCGTCCGTGCTGCTGCTCGACGACAAGACCCAAGAGCTCTATTTCGCGCAGGCCTTGGGCTTGGGGGACGCCGCCGCCAAGGTCCGCCTCAGGTTGGGCGAGGGGATCGCCGGCACCGTGGCCAAGACCTTGCAGCCGGAGATCATCAACGAGGTGGGAAGCGATCCCCGCTGGTCCGCGCAGACTGATGCCGCGTCGGGCTTCAAGACCCGCTCCATCCTCGCGGTGCCGATGCGGGTCAAGGGCCGCCTGCTCGGGGTCGTGGAGGCCATCAACAAGTCCGGCGGGCCCTTCTCGAAGGCCGACCTGCGCACCCTGGAAGGCTTCGCGGCCCAGGCGGCAGTCGCCATCGACAACGCCCGCCTCTTCTCCTCGCTGACGGAGGAGCGCTTCAAGCTCGGCACGATCTTCACGGAGATGAGCGACGCCGCCGTCCTCGCCGATCCCCGAGGGGATATCCTGATGGCCAACCCGGCGGCCCGGCAATTGCTGGGCCTGGGCGAGGAGCCGACGAGCCTGCGGCGGGCTTTCGAGCCGCTGGTCCTCAAGCCGGCGCTGCCGGCGCTGTTGTCCGGCGGCGTCACCGAATCGGCGTTCGAGGCCAGGCGCAAGAAACCGACGGCCCTGACGCTTTCGGGCCGGGCGACCCGCATCGAGGTGGGCTGGCTGCTCATCCTGCGCGACGTCACCGAGGAGTCCCGCAAGGAGGACCTCAAGAGGACCTTCCTGTCCCTGATCTCGCACAAGCTCAAGACCCCCCTGGCGTCCATCACCGGCTACGCCGAGGTTCTGCAAGACGAGCTGGCGGCCGTCTCCTCAAAGCCGATCTTTCCCAAGGCCGTCGGGGCCATCTCCCAGCAGGGGCGAAAGCTCTCCGCCCTGGTCGACAAGCTGCTGCTCTACACCAAGCTGGAGAGCAGCGATTGGACCCCGGAGCTGCGCCCCTGCGCCCTGGACGACGCGGTCGACGCGGCGCTCAAGCAGTTGCAGGAGTGGCTTTCCGAAACGGGCGCCGACATCTCGCGGGAGCGCCCGGACGAAGCCCTGCCGATCTTGGCCGACGAGGACGCCCTGATCGCGGCCGTCAAGAACCTCGTCGAGAACGCCGTCAAGTTCGACGCCAAGCCGCGCAAGAGGGTCGTCGTGCGCACCCTGCGGGAGGGAAACGACGCCGCCCTGCGCGTGAAGGACAACGGCTGCGGCATCCCCCCGGAGGAGCAGCGGCGGGTCTTCTCGCGCTTCCACCAGGTCGAGAGGTATTTCACCGGCCAGGTGGACGGCTGGGGGCTGGGGCTGCCCTACGTCAAGAAGGTCGTCGACAGCCACGGCGGAAGCGTCGAGCTGCGCTCGACCCCCGCCCGAGGCACGACCGTGACGGTCCGGCTGCCCCTGCGCGGGAAGACCGCGAAGACCGCGGGGAAGGCCTCGTGAGCCTGCTGCCCAAGCTGTCCTCCGCCGACTTCTCGCCCCTGCTCGGCGGAGCCGACTACGGCGAGGCGTTCCTGGAGCGCTCCCGCGGGCTGTCGCTGCGCTTCGAGGACGGCCGCGTCGAGGACGTGGGCTCGTCCTCGGACCACGGCCTGGGCCTGCGCTACCTCAAGCGCCGGGACGGGGAAATCGTCACCCTGCAGGGCAGCTGCCAAGGCCTGGACGCGGCGGCCGCCCGCCGCCTGCGCGGCGGGCTGTTCGGCGACGCCCCCCCCGCGGCCGCGGTGGCGTTCAGGCCGCTTTCCCTGCGCCGCCGCCCGGCGCGCATCGAGCCCTCCTCGATACCGCTCGATGCGAAGATCGGTCTGCTCCAGTCCATCGATCGCGCGATCCGCTCGGAATTTCCGCACATCCGCCAGGTCACGCTCTCCTACGGCGAGCGCGAGCGCGACGTCGCCATCCTGAACTCGGAAGGCGCCTTCCTGCGGGAGGAGCGGGTCGCCGTCCTCTTGTCGATCGTCGTCGTGGCCGAGAAAGACGGCGTGCTGCAGACGGGGCACGAGGTCCTGGGCGCCCTGCAGGGCTGGGAGCTGTTGGAGGACCGCGACCCGCTGCTCTACGCGCGCACGGCCGCCCGCCGCGCCATCGCGAAGCTCTCCGCCCCCAAGGCGGACGCCGGAGAGATGCCGATCGTTCTTTCCAGCAGCGCCGGAGGGACCTTCATCCACGAGGCCATCGGGCACAGCCTGGAGGTCGACCATGTCCAGGAGGGCTCCTCCCCCGCTTATAAAGGAAAACTCGGCGCCGCGATCGCGCCGGAGACGATCACCGTCATAGACGACCCCACGCTGCCCTTCCACCGCGGCAGCTTCGCCTTCGACGACGAGGGCCTTAAGGCGCGGCCGACCGTCCTGGTCCGCAACGGAGTGCTGGCCGACTATCTCTACGATCGCGTCACCGCCATGCGCGAGGGCAAGGCCTCCAACGGCCACGGCCGGCGGGAGTCCTTCCATTGCCGAGCGATCCCGCGCATGTCCAACCTCTACATCGCCCCCGGCCCGGACGATCCGCGCGCCATCGTCAAGGGCCTCAAGAAGGGGCTCTTGGTCACGCGCATGGGCGGCGGCCAGGTCAACACGGCCACCGGCGAGTTCGTCTTCGAGGTCGACGAGGGCTTTTGGGTGGAGGACGGGGCGATCAAGCGTATGGTCCGCGACGCCAACCTGCTCGGCATCGGGCCGGAGGTCCTGCGCTCGATCGACAAGGTCGGCTGGGACATCGGCTGGGGCATAGGCACCTGCGGCAAGGACGGGCAGGGCGTGCCGGTCGGCGACGGGCAGCCGACGCTGAGCATCCCGAAAATCCTGATCGGCGGCAAGAGTGACTAGGCTGCCGGCCGCGGCCCTGGCGCTGCTGGCCGCCGCGATCGCCTCGGCCGGAGTCCATGCCCCGGGCTGGTTCGCCCGCGGCTCCTCGCTGCTGCTCTACGACTCCTCCGGAGCGATCGCGGTGGAGCTGCCGCTGTCCTCCGGCGGCCCGAACGGCCGCTCCGTGATCGGCGGGGCGGCGCCGAACGGACGCTTCGCCTGGACCTTGGAGCGCGGGGCCTCCCGCGGCCTGCGCTTCTACGGCAGCGACGGCAAGCCGCTCTGGTCGCTCGCCCAAGCCGCTGCCCCCGATTCGGGCCCCGCGGTGGCCTTCTCGAACGACGGGGAGACGCTGCTGCTGGCGCTGCGCTCCCGGCGCGGCTGGACCGCCCAGGTCCGCGGCTATCTGGGCAACGTGCTCTACTCGATCGGCCCGGTGCCGCAACTGGAGTCGATCGCCTTGACCGGCAACGGCCGCTACGCGACGGCGCGCTGGCGCGCCCCCGGCCGCGGCGCCACGCACACCTTCGTCGATCTGGCGCTCAAGCTGCGCCGCGACATCCCGTCCGACGAGCTGACCCTGGGCCGGGCCAGCGTGGACGCGGACGGCCGGGTCGTCTCCGGGGGCAAGGTCGTCTTCCGATTCTCGGGCCTCCCGGCCGAACCGGACAGCGGCCCCAAGTCATGAAGGCCGCGGCCCTGGCGCTGCCGGCCGCTCTGCTCCTGCCCGCGCTGCTTTTGCCCGCGCGCGCCCAGTTCGAGGGCATCACGCGCTCGGTCGACGGCAAGCGGGTCCGGCAAGAAGAGGACGCCGCCACCCGCGAGTTGGCCGCGCGCTTGCAAAGCGACCCGGCCTTGGCCCAATCCCTGGCCCGGCGCGTCGAGCGCTCTTCCATAGCCCAAAGCATCACCTCCGCCCGCGATCCCGCGCAGCGGGAGCGCGACATCGCGGCCTGGATCGCAAGCGACCCGGAATCGGCGGCCAACGTGGCGATCGGCTTGGCCCAGGACGACGCCCGCGGCGACCACGCCTTCGAGAACATGGTCTCCGGGCAGTTCGACCGCGACTTCAAGCTCAACCCGGGCGCCCGGCGCGGCCTCTACGCGCGCCTCAGCCGCGCCAGCCGCCGCTCCCGCCTGCTGATGCGCCAAAGCGGCGGAATGTCGGACGAGGAGACGCGGGAAATTCTTAAGACCATGTTCGAGGGGCGCGGCGGAGAATCCAACAAGATCATCACGCTGCGCCCCGCAAGCCAGGGCGGGGCGGCCTCGGGGGCCGGCGCGACGCTGGCCTCCGGCTTCTATAACCGGCTCAGCCGGACCAACCTGCGCGGCTACTCCCCGCAATTGCAAGCCCTCCAGTCCGAGCTCAACCGCGGCCGCCCGCCGGGCGCGCCCAACCTCATCGAGACCGGAAAGCTCGATTACCCCACCTTAAGCTACCCGGCCTACGGCATGCGCTTCGACATCGGGACCCTTGAGCGGCGCCTGGGCTACGAGCGCGCCTTCGCCGCGGCGAAAGCCCTGGGCCTCTCCGCCCGCTACACCCCGGAGCAATTGCTGGACCCCTCCGTCCAACGCGGCCTGGAGAAGCGCGCCCAAGCGGCCGGCAAGGCGCCCGACGCCGGATTCGCGCGACGCCAACAAGCCCTCGAGAGCGCCGCGGCGGCCCTCTCCGAATTCTCGCGCGCCGCCCTGGCCGCGAAGGACCCAAACGGCATCACCAGGGATCTGCTGCTCTCTCTTGGCGCCAAGCAGAAGCAAGCCGCGCGCTGGATCACCGTCGCCTCCCTGGAAGAAGAGCTGCGGCGCATCGAGCTGGAGCAAGACTTCCCCGAGCCTGGCCTGGTCGCCGTCATCGAGGATTGCCCGGTCCCGGACTCCGGACGCCGCCTCTATCTGCGCCGGGCGCGGCTCTTCGCCCAAAACCTGCGCTCGCTGAAGGCCTCCGACTCCGACGCCGTCTCGGCGCTTGAATCCGACGGCTGGCTGCCCAGACTGGACGCCATCCAATCCCAGCTCGACTCCGCGGCCGCCCTGCGCAAGGATCTTTTTACCCATATCGACGACCTGCGCCTCGCCGCCTTCCGCTTGGAGCGGACGACCGACCGCCGCTCCCGCTGGCGCCGCCTGCTCGACGATCTCATCGAGCGCTACCTGCCGGGCACCGCCTACGCGCGCTCCCTGCGCTCGGCCGAGCGCTCGCGACGATTCCTCCAGGACGCCTTTCTCAAGATCGCCTCCGGCGACCTCGACGCCGCCCATGCCATGCTGGCCACGGGCGGCGGCTTGCCTTAAGAACTCAGAGCCCACCCTCTAGGCCCTATTATGCCATGGGCCCATTGCCTGGGACTTACGGCCTATTCGACCCATGCCAATTCGCGCTTAGCGCGCCATAATCCAGTTGCCGGCAGCAGAAACTTCTTATGAAAATGCTTCGAAAACTGCTCGCAGTCGCTCTCGTCAGCGGCCTGGTCGTCCAACCTGCAGCCGCCGGCGGAGCCGCCGACCTGGGAAGGACTGCGGAACTCCGGCAACCCAGAGTAAGTCTTCCCGTCGTCCAGCCGGAAGCCCTCTCGCCACTGGCCTTGCCGCCCCAAATTCCGGAGGCGGACACCGCTTTGAACGCCCCGCTGCCGCCAGCGGGGTCTTTAAATCTCCCCTCCCCAATCCCCGCTGCTCATGCGCCAAGATCGCCGGTCGATGAAGGCGTCTCGCGTCCACGACTGCAAACGGAATCAAGCACGGCCCGCGCCGCCACGGGCTCGCCTCTGGAAAGGGCGGCCGCAAGGATCGCACGGCTGTTCAAGAATCCCTGGGAAGCCCCAGACAGCCCCTGCGCCTCTTACACGCCGTCGCCCGAACGCTGGGAAGACGAGTCGTCATTGTATTTCATCATGTTCGACCGATTTAACGTGGGCGCGGGAGCACGACCCGAGGGAGATCCGAAGAACGGACGCACGCGCCACGGCGGCAACATTCGCGGGACGATCGACAAGCTGGACTACCTCCATGACCTGGGCGTGACAACGCTCCTGCTATCTCCAATCTTCAAAAACGCCCCCGACGGCTACCACGGCTATTCGATCACCGATTTCCTGTCCACAGATCCGCGCCTAGGTACGATGGACGACTTTAGAGAGCTGGTGGGCAAGGCGCATGAGCGGGGGATGCGGGTCCTCCTTGATTTGCCGCTCAATTATGCGGCCTCCGTGTTCGACTACAGCGGCGATTCAAAATGGGTGCCGCTGGATCAGCCCGCCAAGCAAATTGATCATTGGAACTACGATATCCAGCCCGCTGTCCTGCAAAGCCCTGAGCATTACGCTCTCCATGGGGTTTTGGATAATTGGGATGATCCTGATCAGCAAGAAAACGCTGACTTCCCTCCATTTTTGCGCCGCTTCAATCTGGGGAACTCCCCCACACAGGAAATCCTGATCGGAATCGCCCAATTTTGGCTGCAACAGACGGACATCGACGGCTACAGGCTCGACGCCTACAAGCATATGCCTTCAGCGTTCAGGAAAAATTTAGTTCAGGAGATGGGGGACTACGCTGCCAGCCTGGGAAAAAAGAATTTCATGCTGCTTGGGGAGATCATGTCGGGCAACCACGAAGAAATCGCCCGGTATCTTCGAGAAATCCCCCACCTCTATAACTACCCCGACTTCTACCGCACTGTCCTCCACTATAATCAGGGGGTTTTTCAAGGCCTGCTCGCCCTGCACGGTCAGGCCGGCGCCGATCGGCTCATCGATGCTTTCTGGGAGTCCTACCGGCACTTCGGGGACAAATTATTGGGAATGCTGCGTTTCATGGACACCCATGACACGTTCAGGTATTTGAAAGACCCTTCGATCCCGGCGGTGTCGCTGCGCCCCGCTCTCGCCTATGTCTGGGCCTCGATGGGCATACCCATCATTGACTGGGGAACCGAACAAGGGATGCGGCAGATCGGCAACGACACTCATTACGATCCCGGCAATCGCGGCGACCAGTTCGACCGCGGCCAATACAAGCCCGAGGCGGCGCCAGGCGATGAGACGAACCCTGGCCACATGTTCGATTCGTCCTCGCCCCTCTTTGGCTGGGTTGCCGCGCTCAACGCCGCAAGAAAAAAATTATACCCGCTGAGGCACGGAATGGAATGGCCGCGCTACGGGGAAAAAGACGGCCGCATTTTCGCCTTCAGCCGCATCCATGGAGACGAGGAGGTCGTCGTGGTCATCAACACCTCGCCGGAGCCTCGCTATGCGACCTTCCCCGTCGATTCCAACATCACCCCGCCAAACACCGTGCTCGCCGATGTCCTTGACCCCCAGTATACGACACGCGCCGACGGCTCGGATCAGGGATCCGTGGTGATGGTCGTCGTACCCCCCTACAGCGCGCGCTACTTGGTGCGCCGGCAAGCGCAATAAGGCTCTAAAGCCGGTTGCCCGAGGCCTTGTCGAAGAGACGAATCGCTCCCGTCTTCAGTCGCACGCTGACCGAATCTCCCGCACGAACGGGGATGGAGGCATCCACGCTCGCCAACAGCCTCGTGTCGCCGATCAAGAGATGCAGGTTCTTTTTCGAGCCAAGCAGCTCGACGACCTCGACATCGGCGACGATGCCTTGCGCGGCCTGGCCTTCCTCCAACGCCGACACCCAAACATGATCCGGGCGAATGCCCAGAATGACGGAGGCTCCATGAGCCGCGGCATCCCCGGGAATATTCAGGCAAAGCGTTTTCGCTCGGAAGATAGCGCCCGTCCCGTTGGCTTCTATCGCGCCATCGACGAAGTTCATCGTAGGACTGCCGATGAAGCCGGCTACGAAGGTATTGGCGGGCTGGCCGAATACTTCCTCAGGGGCCCCGACCTGTTGCAGCCGGCCCTTGTTGAGGATGGCGATGCGGTTGGCCAGGGTCATGGCCTCGATTTGATCGTGGGTCACGTAGATGACGGTCGTCCGCAGCTTTTGGTGGAGCTTGGCGATCTCGACGCGCATCTCCTCGCGCAGCTTCGCGTCCAAATTGCTCAACGGCTCATCGAACAGAAAGACCTTGGGCTTGCGCACGATGGCGCGGCCGATCGCCACTCTCTGGCGTTGGCCCCCCGAGAGCTGACGAGGAGTCCGTTTGAGCAGGGGCATGATCTGCAGAATGCCGGCGGCTTGCGAGACGCGCGCTCGGATTTCGCCCTGGGGGAGCCCGCGCAAACGCAGGCCGAAACTCATGTTCTCTTCGACCGTCATGTGCGGATACAAGGCATAGTCCTGGAAAACCATCGCTATCTCGCGATCGCGCGGAGACCGGTCATTGACACGTTGTCCGCCGATCAAGACGTCTCCGCCGCTCGCTTCCTCGAGGCCGGCGATGATGCGCAACAACGTGCTCTTTCCGCAGCCTGACGGCCCTACAAAGACGAGGAATTCGCGGTCGGCGACCTCGAGATCCACCTGACTGAGGACTTCGGTGTCTCCGAAAGATTTCCCTATCCCGTGAAGCGTAACAGAAGCCATGTTATCCCTTGACTCCGCCCAATGTCAGTCCGGAAATCAGCCATTTCGAAGAATAGAGGAATACCCCCAGGACAGGTATCGTGACCAGCAGCGCCGATGCCGAGAACATTCCCCATTGCGTGAGGTATTGACCTTGCAACCCGAATAGGCCCAGTGGCCATGTGTACATGAGAGAATTCGTCAAGATGACGCGCGCGACCAGATACTCGTTCCAAGCTTGGGTGAAATTGAAGAGAAAAGCGATCGACAAAGCCGGCATGGACAACGGCAGGACGATGCGCAGAAAAGCCCCGAAATGATCGGTCCCGTCAACGAGTGCTGCTTCCTCAAGCGAGCGAGGGATCGTATCGTAATAACCCTTGAGGATCCAAATGCTAAAGGGAAGCGAGCTGACGGAATAGGCAATGACCATGCCGAGATAGGTGTTGGTCAGATGCAGCCTCATGATCATGAGAAACAACGGCAAAATCAACATGCCCGCCGGAATCATCTGGGTCCCGAGCAGAAGCGCCAGCCCCAGCTTAGATCCTGGAAAGCGGAAACGCGAGAAGGCATATGCCGCGGTGGAGGCGAGGCTGACGCCGATGATCGAGGTGGTGACGGTGATCACGAGGGAATTCCAAAGCCAGAGCAGAAAATTCGTTTGCTTCAAGACTTTGCCGTAGGCCGCGAAACTGGCCCCCGCAGGGATCAAGGCCAGGTCCGTCGATATGATGCGGTCTCCGGGCCGCAGCGATACGGAGAAAATGCGCAGAAGCGGGAAAACGCAGACCAGGCAAGCGAAGAGAATGAGCCCATGGATCACGAGGCCGCGCAGGTTGGGCGCGCGCCGCTCAACCATAGACCGACTCCGTGCTCTTGGAGAATTTCAGCCAGGCCATCGAAACGATAAACAGTATGGCGAAAATGACAATGGCGAACGCCGCGCTATAGCTGTAGCGGTAATAAGTAAAGGCTGACTTATAGAGAGCCGAGACGAGGATATCGGCCCCCTCGCTGCCGCCGGCCTGGCCGGTCACAAGATAGATCACGTTGATGTTGTTGAAGGTCCAAACGGCGCCCAGCGTCACGGCTGGAACCAGCACCGGTTTTATAAGCGGCAGCGTGATCATGCGAAACTGCTGGAATGCCGAGGCTCCGTCGATCGCGGCAGCGTCATAGTAGTTGCGCGAAATCGATTGCAGCCCGCCCAGGATGACGACCATCATGAAGGGAATGCCCAACCAAACATTGATCAGGGTGCAGGTCAAAAACGGGTGGCGGCCGAGCCATTGCACCGGTCCTATGCCAAGTTTGGCCACCCAGGGAAGCCAACGGTCGAGACGACTCAGCATGATATTGAAGGCTCCGAACTCGGCTTGGAATTCCCCGCGCAAAGCCAGCACGGCTACGACCTGCGGCATCGCCCAAGGAATGACGAGCAGCGTGCGGTAGACGCCGCGAAGGATTTTGACCTCGTTGAGCAACAAAGCCAACGCGAAGCCTCCGGTCACGTGGAGGACGACGTTGATCACCGTCCACCAGAGCGTGCGCAACAACAGCTGCCAGAAGGTAACCTCCGAGAGCGGCGAGGTCGTAAAGACGCGCGCGAACTGCTTGACCCCGACGAACGGCAATTCGCCCGTCCGGCTCCAATGCATGACAGTGTTGAGCTTGAGATCATGGAAGGCTAACGATACTTCGAAAGCAAGGGGATAGACGATCAACAGCAGCAAGCCAATGACGGCGGGGGCCAATAGCAGATACGGCAGCGTAAACCGCCCGCGCAAGAGATACTGGATCACGAAGCACAAGCAGGCTTCCGTGGCAATCGCGGAGACGATAAGAGACGCCCTGCCCAGAGGGACGAGAGCCGCCGCCGAGCAACCGGCCGCCACGGCCGCCAAAAGACCGATCGGCAGCAGCCAACGCTTGTCCCAAAATCGAAAATGCAAGTAGAGATATCCCTCCAGAACGGCGACGCTGAGCGTGCCGAGCGCTACGAAATACAGGACCTGCAGCAGAGAGCCAAGCACTAGTTGTCCATCTCCCGTATCTTCTGGATGGCATCGGCCTGCATCTTGCGCGCCGCTTGAGCGGGAGTAAGCTCACCCTGTATGACTTGGCCGAGAAAGGGGCGCATCGCATCCCATACTACGCGCATTTCCGTAACCGCCGGCATAGGCTTGCCCACGAGAATCTGCGCCATCGAGACTTTAAGAATGGGATCGTTGCGGACCAGCGGGGAAAGCGCGGCGCTTTTCAACGCCGGCAGGCGCTTGAGCACCCGAACTTGCTCCAGTTGGTTATGCTCGTTCGTGTAGAATTCAACGAACCGACGTGCCAGCTGGAGCTGCTTTCCTTTAAGCTTCGAACTCAGCATGAAATATTTCCCGCCTATCATCGGCGTCGGCCACAAGCCCGTCTGCGTTAGCCGCGGAATTTTGGCGACGCCGAACTTGGCGCCAAAATATGATTGATAAGTCGAAAGGGCCCAGTCCCCATTGATGATGAAGGCGACCTTGGATTCCTTGAACAAGGAATCCATGCAATTGTAATCGCATTCCATCGGGACAAATCGCTTGGCCGCGAGCGCGACGTTGAAAGCCAAGGCTTCCCGCATCGCCGGCGTATCGAGCGTTGGGGACCGGCCATCGAGCGGCCAGCCACCGAAAGCTCCCAGCCATGGCATGAGCCAAAACGGTTCGCCGCGGTTAACGGCCATGCAGTAGCGCAACCCGCGGCGCGGAGCCTCCGTCTCGCAGTAATGGAACAACTCTTGCGTGGTCCGCGGAGCCCGGGGCACGAGAGCCTTGTTGTAATAGAGCATGAGATGGTTTCCGTTGCTGATGGGAACCCCCCATATCTTGCCCTGAATCGTGACCACCTGGACAGCGAGCTTGTTGTAGCGGTCCATCGAGAACAAGCCGCCGGCTGGCAGGATGAAACCGGCAGTCGAATAGGGGCCCACCGTGTCCGAGGCATCCATCAACAGGTCGGGCGGACTCCCTGCGATCGAAGCGGTGATAAACTGCTGTCGTAGGTCCTCCGGTTGATAATGCGTACGAACGATGCGCAAGCCCTCATTGCCGGGCAGTTTACGGAAAGCATCGCAGATCGAATCGATGAACGGCGCGACCCTGGCGTCCTCGCCCTCCCAGATCACGAGCTGGCGATCAGCGGCCGCCCTCTTCGCCGTGGAACATCCAGCGAGGAGAAGGCCGAATCCAAGGAATGCGAGCGGGGTTAAAACGCGTGACATCGGCAGCGAGGGTGAAATCTATTTACAAAATTACTACTTCTTAGTAGGCAGCGCAAAAATAGAAGCCGAGAGCGCGGGAATTTCCGCGCGCAGATGCCCCTCTTGCAGGCGCGCCGGCAACGCCATCCCCAGACGGTCCGGCAGCAACGCCGCAGTCTCGGGTAAAACACCCTCAACGTCGAGATCCACGGATTGCGGCCCCGGGGAACTGTTGAGCACGACGACATCTTCTCCATCAGGAGCAATGCGCGCGTAGGCGTACAGATTATCGTTGAAGGCAAGGTCTAGCAGGCGCCCGTGCCGCAGCGCCGGCAACTCGCGGCGCAAACGCAACAATAGCTGGACGTGCCGAAAAACGCCGGCCTGCTCCGCCGTTCTCCCTTTAGCGGAAAAGGCATCGTGCGGATCTCCAGGCCAGCCCCCGGGGAAATCGCGCCTATTGTCCGGATCGCTTCCCCCCGTCATGGCGATCTCATCACCAGAATAAATTAGAGGGATGCCCCTGGTCGTCATCTGGAACGAGAACGCCAGTTCGAGCTTTCTGGCGCTCGCGCCGGGGCGGCTCATGAATCTCACCTCATCATGGGAGCCCAGCATCGTGACGAGCCAGTCGGGGCGCGGATACAAGAGATCATGCATCAAAGACCGGGGCAAGGCCGTCATGCCGCTCCTCTCAAGGATCGCCCGGTCAACGGCTTTCATGAGCGGGAAATCGAACACGGAATCCAAACCCGTATCGACGCCATCGAATCCCTTCCGTCCGCCCTGGAAATACGAAACGACCGCCGGGTCTTGGTCCAGAGCCTCCCCAATAACTTTAATCCCGGGGAATTGCGCTTTGAGCGCCGCCATCCATCGCTTGATGAAGGAGCGCGGCAAATAAGACACGGCATCGAGGCGCAAGGCGTCGACTCCGCTCATCCCGACCCACCAGAGCGAGTTCTGGATCAGGTAGCGGGCCACTTCGGGATCATTTTGATTGAGATCGGGGAGAATATTCGCGTACCAGCCGCCCAGCGTGGCCTTCTGAACCTGCGGCGTGGCGTGCGGATCGGCAAGCGTCCAGAGCTGCCAAGCGTTGGACATATGGTGAGCCAGAGTCCCCGTAAACCACGTCGGCGTCGGCGGGTCCGTCACCCAGGGGTGACGCGGGCCCGTGTGGTTGGCGACCTGATCCATGATGACCTTAAGGCCCCGCGCATGCGCCGCCGCGACCAGTTGGCGCAGCGTGCGAAGACTGCCAAAATGCTCGTCGACCGAATAGAAGTCGATCGGTTCGTAGCCATGATAGTCGGTATAGACCTGGTGGACATCTTTCGATGGCGGGTACGCTCGATCGGCGTTGTCGTAGATTGGCGTCAGCCAGACCGCCGTGACGCCAAGCGTCTTAAGATACGCCAGATGATCCATGATGCCCTTGAAATCACCGCCGTGGTAAAAGCGCGGATTTGCACGCGAACGAAGACCCTTCGATTTCGCCGGGTCATCGTTGGATGCGTCGCCGTTCGCGAAACGATCGACCATGATCAAGTAGATCACGTCATCAAGCGTGAGACTTTCCATCGAAGCGCCCATCGCGAGGGGCGCCATAATCTTGAAGCTGGCCGTGGCCACGCCGCCCGGAGTGACGATCCGAATCTTCCGCAATCCGGGAGCCGAGCTTGGCTCGATCGTCGCGTCGACGAATAGGTACGTCCCTGCCGCGTTGCTCGTAGGAGCGCCGAAACGCAAGCCGGGGACATCCCTCATCGTGGCCCCGGCCAAGCTGCGCCCCCGAATCAGCAAACGCACGGGATTGATCGTATGGCCGATCCACCAACTTGGCGGCTCGACTTTGACAACTTGGGGCGCAGCCGGCGCGGCGGCCGCTGTCCCAACGCACAAGAAAATCCAAGCGGCGGCGATCGGCAGCCAACGCATCATGTCTTGTTCTTTCTCCCAGCCGACCGGCTCTTGAGCTGATCATAAACGGCGAAAATCGGCTTGAACGGAACGAATCCCCGGAGGCCCGCGATCACGTCCTCTTGGATTGTCGGCATCACCACCTCTGGGTCGACGGGATACGCAAGCTTGAACTCCTTGCGGCCGGCCAGGGCCTCGTCGACCACCACGATCGTGGGTTTCGCCTTCTTCGCCCTGTTCCTTAAATAGATGCTGAAATCATACGACTGCGCGATGGCGAAAAAAAACCAGACCGCTTTCATGATGCCCACGCCCCAAAAAGGGCCTACGATCAAGGGCATCAAATCCCTGCGTTGCTGGATGAGGTTGCGCTGCCCGCGCGAGAGATGCCCCTTCGCGTAAAGCTCATTGAGCGACCGATACGCCATCGCCCCGAAAATCGTGCCGATGACGGTCATCAGGCCGATATCCCTCCAATAGATCGGACTCCAGAAGGGAACGGTTCCCAACGCCAGGTAGCCGATGAAACGGAAAGGAACTCCCGTGATCTGCATATAAAGAAACCCGAAGAGACTGTGGTATCGAGGTCCTTTCTTGGACAGTTGTTGATTGAAATTTTCCCAGGAGTTGACCCATATCCCATGAAAAGTCTCCAGACAAAGAGACCAGAGGGTCGCTGCCGTGAACGCGATCAAATGAGGCGGGGTGCTCGCCAAGTGGGCTATATTTTCCGGTCTGAACAAGTGAAAAAAGGAAGCGATTTTGTAGATGATCGGGAAATTCAGCAAGAACAGCGCCGCCATCGGGAAGTAAGCGAAAAAATTCCCGAAGAGATTGATGCTGAACGAGGGCAATTTGTACTTGATGCCGTTCTTGACCTCGGCGCGCGAGGGCTTGCTGAGGCTAGCCCTTAAGAGGCGCCACAAAAAGGGCACCTCCCGAACAAGCCGGTCAAGATTGGCGACAATCCCCCCCATCAAAAGCCCCGCAAACCACACGCCGACGCCAGAGGTGTACATGGCCACCCCAGCCACGGCGCCGACGACCAGGATGCGGGCGACCGTATCCAAGGTGACGGAGCCCGGTTCTTGCTGAACCTCCGGTTGATCCTCCCACTTGACGCCCAGCGTCTCGTGGCGGATCGACGCCAAAGCCAAGCCTTGCGCGGCCAGCAGACCCGCAACCTGCCTTAACGTTTGATCCTTCTCGGATTCTTTAGAACCGGCAAGCCTGTGCGGCGAGGCATTGCCGTCTCCAAAAAGAACGCGCGCCTGGCCTTCGGGAATGTTCAGCCGATCCCTGATGACGCGCAGAGGCCAACTGCCGAGGAGTCGTCGGCCCCAAGACCTCCCCGACAGCCAGCGCGTCATGCGGCCCGGCTGGGGTCCGGCATTGAAGACCTCCGCGAAATTCGACGCCTTCAACGCCTCTGGCAGCTCGCGGAGATTGGTCTCGACCACGGCCTCGTCGTGGCGCAGCAAGAACACCTTGATGCGCTCGAGAGGGACTTCCCCCACGGCGTCACGATCGACGGGCTCAATCACTTCGACCGACTCGGCCTTGGCGCGGTCAAAAATCCCCTTCAATTTCCCAACGAGCCTACCGGTCGCCTGTCCAGCACGAGATCTCAACGCGCCGGCAGCGCCCCACAACCTATTGAATACGGCGGCAGGGGCAAGCAAACGATCGGCCGATGAAGCGGCCGGTGCTGGCGCGCCGCTCGCCGCGGGAGGCGTTAACGCGGGAAGCGAAGCTTCAGGTATGTCCTCAACTTGATTAGGCGCGACCGCTGGATTTACGGAAGCCGCGTTGGGGATAGGGATGCTGATACCCTGAGGCAAGGTGACCCCTTCCAGGTCGTCCGTATTCTGTATCCCAGCAAAAGGCTTTGGATTCAGAAGACTCGGCGGAACTGCGACATCGGCAGCTAGAACGCCGTCGGGTACCGGGCGGCCAACGGGATCATTCGCGAACGCCTGGAAAATATCGCCTTGCTGAGCGCTCAGCAAGGCGACGATAACGACCAAAACCCCGGTCTTTCGCCAGTTTTTATATCGGCAGAGCGCTCCCTCTCTCATCATTGATTATTGTAGCCATGGTCCCATGAAAGTCCTAGGAGCATAAGGCTCTATCCGACTGGGTCCTTAGACCTAGTGGGTTATGCTAAGTAAAACACTTCTCGCGGGCAAGGCGCGACCTATTGCAGCCGGCTCGACAGGCGGATCGGCACCGTGCAGTAGTCGGAGAAGAAGGGCAGCAGGGCCTTGATCTTGGGGACGTACTGCTCGGCGACGAGCTGCCCGGCGCGGATGAGCTCCTTGGCGCGGTGCATCTCGGTCCAGGAGAAGCCCTTTAAGTCGGGATGGATGACGACATGGGCCAGGCCGACGCGGCTCTGGGCGATCTCGTACTCCATGGTGTAGATCATCTTGAAGAAGACGTCGATGACGTTGGGGGCCTTGAGGAGCTCGGGCAGGGTGAGGTCGCGCAGGGTCTGCAGGTCGATGGGCGCGCGCAGGACGTCGGCGCCGCGCTTGCGCTGCCCGGCGGAAGTGTCCCCGGCGGGGGCGGTGAGATTGACCGCGATCAGAGTGTCGGCGCCGAGATCCGCGATCACGGAGGCGGGGACCGGGTTGACCAGGCCGCCGTCGACCAAATAGCGGCCGCCCAGGCGCAGGGGCGAGAAGATCAGGGGCAAGCCGCAGCTGGCCCGGATGGATTCCGCCACGCGGCCCTCGCGCAGCACGACCTCCTCGCCGGTCTCGATGTCCGTGGCCACGCAGGCGAAGGGGATCTCCAGATCGGAGAAATTGCGGCTGCCGAAATAGGAGCGGATGAAGCGCAGCAAGGTCTGCCCGGCGAAGAGCCCCGAGCGCGGAAGGGTCATGTCCCAGAAGAGGTTCTCGTAGACCCAGCCCTTGTCGATGCGCAGCGCCAGCTCCTCGATCTCCTCCGGCTCCATGCCGAGAGCGGTGAAGCCGGCGATCAGCGAGCCGATCGAGGTGCCGGCGATGATGTCGATGGGGATGCCCTCGCGCTTGAAGACCTTGAGGATGCCGATGAGGGAGTAGCCCAAGGCCGCCCCGGTGCCGAAGGCCACCCCGAGCTTGATGCCCCCCAGCCGGCGGGCCAGGCGCTCCAGAGCGCGGATGGACTTCGGATGGGTCCGCAGGAGCTCGTAGGGAGAGCCCGAGCGGTCGAACTGGGCGGCGATGTCGTCCTGCCAGGGGATGACCTGGGCGCCGCCGGCCAGCAGAAAGCCGGTGTCCTCCAGCTCCGGCTCCCCCAGCCACACGGGAATGATTTTCTTCGGGCCGAGCATGGCGCGCAGCTCCGCCTCGAGCTGTCGGTACTGCGGCCTGTGGCTGTCGCTGCCGCCCAGAACGACTTGGTCGGACTCCGCCAGGACGGAGCGCTCGACGTCGCCGATCTGCCCCGGCAGGCAGACCAGGACCAGATCGTAGATGTCGCGCAGGTAATTGAGGAAAAGGTAGATGTGGGCGTAGAGCCGGCCGGACAGCGTGGCCGGGGCCACGTTGAGCACCTCCAGGCCGGAGGGATGCTGCTGGAAGAGCGTGCGCAGTCGGTCCGGCTCGCGCAAGTTGAGCTCTTGGATGGCCCGCTCGACGACCGGGGCGGCGGACAGGCCCAGGGCGCGCGCGATGCCGCCGGCCTCGGGGCTTAAGTCCACCAGCAGCACGCGCCGCCGCGTCTGCTCCATGAGCTGCAGCGCCAGATGCAGGGTCGCCAAAAGCCGGTCTGAGCGCGGAAGGGCCAGCTCCAAGGCGATCATCTGGGAGGAGTCCCGCGCGCGCCTCGGCGCGACGGACCGGTTGGTCTCGATCAAGCGCAGCGTCAGCAGGCGGGAGAGGTGCAGCAGGATCGACGGGGTCTCGCGCAGGATCTGCTCGAAGTCCTTGCGCGGGAGCTTCAAGAACTCGCAGGTCGTCGCCAGCTTGATCGTCGCGGTGCGCGGCTCGCCGGTCAGTATGCCGGCCTCGCCCAGCATCTCCCCGCGGCCCAAGAAGGCGACGACCGACTCCACCCCGCGCAGGCTTTGGACGGCGCGCACCTGCCCGGAGGTGATCACGTAGAGGGAGTCCGATTCGTCGCCCTGCGAGAACAGGGTGGAGCCGCGCGGCAAGGAGAGGGGCTGCAGCGTCAGGGCGATGCGCGAGAGATCCTCCGAGGACAGCCCGGAAAAAAGGGGAATGCGCTTGAGGAAGGGCTCCCAGGCCGCGGCTTCCTCGGCGTTCATCTAAGGACCTAACGGCGCCAGAGGGCGCAGGCCAAAAGCCCGACGAGCGTCTTGGAATCCTTGATGCGCCCGGAGCGCGCCAGGGCCAAGGCCTCCTCGAAGGGCAGGCGGACGACCTCGATCAACTCGTCTTCGTCGGGCTGGGACGCCCCGGCCTCCAAGTCCTGGGCGACGAAGAGATGCAGGACCTCATTGGCGAAGGCCGGCGTGGGCCAGTAGTCCAGCAGGGGAACGATGCGCCCCGCCGTGTAGCCGGTCTCCTCGCGCAGCTCGCGCTTGACGCAGGCCAGGACGTCCTCGCCTTCGTCGAGCTTGCCCGCCGGCAGCTCCAGCGTCACCTCCCCGACGGGATAGCGGTACTGGCGCACCAGCACCACCCGGCCGTCGGCCAAGAGCGGCACCACCCCCACCGCTCCGGGATGGTCGATATACTCGCGCGTCGCCGTGCCGCCGTGCGGCAGCTTGACGTCGTCGCAGCAGAAATCGACCATCTTCCCCTCGTAGACCGTGTTCTTGCGCAGGCGCGTCTCGACGAGGCCGGGGTCGGGTGCGAAGAGCCGCTCTGGGTCTGGCATGACGCACGAATTATAACAAAGCGCTTTTGTATAATGGGGGTCAGGCCGCCAGTGAAACCAGAATTCGTCCACCTGCACAACCATTCGGAGTACTCGCTGCTCGACGGCGTCATCCGCATCAGCGAGGAGGAGCAAAACCAGCGCGTTCCCTCCAAGCTGCTCAAGCAGCTTGCCCAGCAAAAGGCGCGCGGCCTGGCGCTGACGGACCACGGCAACATGTACGGGGCCATCGAGTTCTACACCAACTGCGTCAAGGTGGGCTTGAAGCCCATCATCGGCTGCGAGATGTACTTCAGCAAGGGCAGCCGGCACGAGCGCGGCCACTCGCAGAAGGAAAACTGCCACCTGACCGTCCTGGCCCGCAATCTGGAGGGCTACCAGAACCTGATGCAATTGGCCTCCATCGGCTTCACGGAGGGCTACTACTACGATCCGCGCGTCGACAAGGAACTGCTGGCCAAGCACTCCAAGGGCCTGATCGTCCTCTCCGGCTGCCTGAAGTCGGAGCTGTGCCAATTGATCATGTCCGGCAACCTGGCCGAGGCGGAGAAGCTGGCCGCCTGGTTTCGGGACGCCTTGGAGCCGGAGTCCTTCTACCTGGAGATCATGGACCACGGGCTCGAGAAGCAGCGGCAGGCCTTGAAGGCGCTCTTGGAGCTGCACGAGCGAACGAGGATTCCGCTGATCGCCACCAACGACTGCCACTATTCCCACCCGGAGGATTGGCAGGCCCACGACGCTCGCGTCTGCATCAGCACCGGACGCAAGCTGGAGGACGTCGACCGCCTGCGCTTCGAGACCCACGAGTTCTACGTGAAGTCCCCGGAGCAGATGGGGCGGCTCTTCTCCTTCGCCCCTCAGGCCGTCGCCAACACCCTCAAGGTGGCGGAGATGTGCCATCTCAAGATCGAGATGGACCACCTGCTGCTGCCGGAGTTCCCCGTCCCGGAAGGCCTCTCGCAGGACAGCTATTTGGAAGACCTGTGCCGGCGGGGCCTTAAGGAGCGCATGGGAGAGGTCAAGCCGGAGTACCGCCGGCGTCTGGACTACGAGCTGGGCGTCATCCGCAAGATGGGCTTCTCGGGCTACTTCCTCATCGTCTGGGACTTCATCGCCTACGCGCGCAAAGAGGGCATCCCCGTCGGCCCGGGTCGCGGCTCCGGCGCGGGCTCCCTGGTGGCCTACAGCCTGCGCATCACGAGCATCGATCCTCTGGAGCACGGGCTGCTCTTCGAGCGCTTCTTAAATCCCGACCGAAAATCGATGCCCGACCTGGACATCGACTTCGCCGACACCGGCCGCGACCGCGTGATCGACTACGTGCGCCGCAAGTACGGCAGCGACAACGTGGCCCAGATCATCACCTTCGGCAGCCTGGGAGCGAAGCTGGTCGTGCGCGACGTGGCGCGCGTGATGAACGTGCCGCTGCAGGAGGCCGACAAGCTCGCCAAGCTCATACCCGGCGGGCCCCACGTCACCCTCTACGAGGCGATGAAAACCCCGGAGCTGCAGGAGGCCGCCAAGAGCCCGCAGGTCAAGCGCCTGCTGGAGCTCTCCCTCAAGCTCGAGGGCTTGAAGCGCCACACCGGCGTCCACGCCGCCGGCACCCTCATCACCAAGGAGAAGGTCGTCCGCTACTCTCCGCTGGCCAAGGGCTCAAAGTCCGACGTGATCACGACGCAGTACGACGGCGACGTCTGCCCGAAGCTCGGCCTGCTCAAGGTCGACTTCCTGGGCCTGCGCACCCTCTCGATCATCGCCGAGGCCGTCCAATTGGTGCGCGCGCGCCGCGATCCCGGCTTCGACATCGAGGCGATCCCCATGCGCGACGAGAAGACCTTCGAGCTGCTGCGCTCGGCCAAGGCCCTGGCGGTCTTCCAGCTCGACAGCCAGGGCATGCGGGACCTCCTCTCCCGCATCAAGCCGGGCGACTTCAACGACATCGTGGCGCTCATCGCCCTCTTTCGCCCCGGGCCGATGCAGAGCGGCATGCTCGACCAGTTCGTCGAGCGCAAGCACGGACGGGAAAAAGTGGTCTACGAGCATCCCTTGATGGAGGAGGTCCTCAAGGACACCTACGGCTGCATGGTGTTCCAGGAGCAGGTCATGGAGCTGTCCAAGCGCCTGGCGGGATTCACCCCCGGCGAGGCGGACGGCCTGCGCAAGGCGATGGGCAAGAAGATCCCGGAGAAGCTGGAGGAGATGCGCGGCAAGTTCGTCTCAGGCTGCGCCAAGAACAAGATCAAGGACAAGCTCGCCAACAAGATCTACGACCAGATGGTCAAGTTCGGCGGCTACGGCTTCAACAAGAGCCACTCCGCCGCCTACGGCTTGATCGCCTACCAGACGGCGTATCTGAAGGCCAACTACCCCCTGGAGTTCATGACGGCGGTGGCCACCTCGGAGATCGGGCACTCCGCCGTCGGCAACGACGACAAGGAGAACAAGCTCGTCACTTATCTGGAGGAAGCCAAGCACATGGGCCTGGCGGTGCGGCCGCCGGACGTCCAGAAATCGCAGGCCCGCTTCTCCATCGAGGAGCCGGGGGCGATCCGCTTCGGCCTGGTCGCCGTCAAGAACGTCGGAGCGGGAGCCGTGGAAAGCATCCTGAAGGCCCGCGCCGAGCGCCCCTTCCAGGATCTCGACGACCTGTGCGCGCGCGTCGACTTGCACGCCGCCAACAAGAAGGTCTTCGAGTCCCTGATCAAGGCCGGCGCCCTCGACGCCCTGGGCGGCGGCGCCGGGCCAGCGGAAAGCCGCGGCCGCCTGCTGGCCGGGCTGGAGGAGACGATGAGCCGCCAGGCCCGGTTGCGCGAGGATCTCTCCCGCGGGCAGGGCCTGCTCTTCGGCGCCGTCCAAGCTCTGGCCGAGCAGCCCGCGGCGGCCTCCGGCGCGCCCCTCTCCGAGCAGGAGGTCCTGAAAGCCGAAAAGGAAGTCCTGGGCTTCTACTTCTCGGGCCATCCCCTCCTCGGCGTCAAGCGCAAGCTGCGCTCGGTGGCCACCCACGAGATCGCCAAGCTCGGCCCGGACGTCTCGACGCCGGTGCGCCTGGCGGGCCTGGTCAACCAGATCAAGAGGATGGTCACCAAGAGCAAGGGCGAGCAGTGGTGCAGCGCGGAGCTCGAGGACTTAAGCGGAGAAATTCGCCTGCTGGTCTTTCCCCGCGCCTACGCCTCCGGGTTGGGCCAGCAACTGCAGGTGGGCGCCATCGTCGCCGTCAGCGGCCGGCTCTCCTTTCGCGGCGAGGGGCCGGAGGCCGCTGCCGAGCTCATCGTCGAGGAGGTCGCCCCCCTCGATTTCGCGCTGCTGCGCTACGCCCGCAAGCTCCGGCTTTTGGCCGATCCGGCGGGCCTTGAGGACTCGACTCTAGAGGCCCTTCGGCGATTGCTGGACGACAACCCCGGCCACTGCCCGGTCGTCATCGAGCACCCAGCCCCCGACGGGCTGGCCGTCCTGGAGCTGGACGCCAAGGCTCGCCCCAGCCAAGCCCTCTTCGACGGCCTCGAGCGCCTGCTGGGGCCCAAGTCCTGGGACGTCGAGACCGGCCCGCCGCAATTGCGCGGGCCCGGACGATCGTAAAGCCAGAACGACCTTGCACGGAGGCTTGCCCTGGGCTACAATCTGGTGGCCATGCCCGACGGAGCAAAAAAACGCGTCCTGGTCGCAGACGACGATCTCGACCTGCTGGACCTGCTGAAGATGGACCTCAGCCTGCAGGGCTATGACGTCCTAACGGCCGCCAACGGCAAGGATACCCTGCAGCTGGCCGCCAATGAGCCGATCGACCTGATACTGCTCGACGTGATGATGCCCTACATCGACGGCTACCACGTGGCCTACGAGCTGACCAGCAAGCTCGGGGCCAAGGCCCCCTGCATCCTGATCATGAGCAGCCGCGACACGGCGCGCGAAAAAGGCATCGCCGCGATGAGCGGGGCGGCCGGGGTCATCCAAAAGCCTTTCCAAATGGAGGAGCTCCACGCCAGGCTCTCGGAGCTCCTTGCGAAGACCCCGCCCAAATAAATAGAATCCAGGCGTGCGACGTCCGTTGACCCTGCTGCTCGCCGCCGTCTTGACGGCGGCCCCCGCCCTGGCGGCCGATCCGCCGTCTTTGGCGCCGCAGACGGAGCCGCAGCCGGCCGCGGTCAGGATCCGGCCGAAGAAGGTCCCCGCTTCCTCCTCCGCCGACGACGTGGACCTGCTGGCCCCGGATACCGACGTCATCGACGCCCCCACGACGGCGGTCCTCGACTACGGCGGCTACTCCTCGCGCAGCCGCTTCTTCGCTCACGGAGGGTTGCTCGAGTACGTCGACTTCGGGGTGTTTCAAGGCCTGAACATCGGCGCCTCCCTGACCATGGACGGCTTGATCGGCAACGACCGCACGGTCCGGCTGCGCGCCCCCGACGTGCAGGTCAAGTACCGCTTCTTCGACGGGCAGGACTGGCTGCCCTCCCTGGCCGCGGGCTTCGACGGCCAGGGCTACGACTACTCGAACTTAGACCACCGCTACAACAACCGCCAGCGCGGCTTCTTCGTCGTGGCCTCCGAGGAGCTGGGCGTGCCGGGCCTGATGATCCACCCCTCCATCAACATCTCCGATTTCGACACCAACGCCTTCTTCGGCGCGCTGCCCTTGAGCTTCGACATCGCCGACAAGGTGGAGCTGCTGGCGGAATGGGACAACATCAATAATTTTGGGGACAGCCGCTTCAACGCCGGGATCCGGGGCTTCCTGTCGCCCCACTTCGCCGTCGATTTCGCCGTGCGCGCCATCGGTCAGGGCGGGAGATTCTCGAACGGGGATCTTCGCGGCCCCGAGCGCGTCGTCCAACTGCGTTATAGCGCCAATTTCTAGAATCGAGCCGCATCTTAGGAGGAGTCCATGACCGCCACCGCCGTCGCTCCGGGCACGTCCCTCAAGGACCATTTCCTGCATCTGACGCCGGGCAAGTTGATGGGGCTGCGCCAGATCACCGACGAGAACAATCGCTTCAAGGTCTTCGCCCTCGACCAATCCAATTCGTTCAAGAAGGCCCTTCGCGCCGCGGCGCAAAACGCCGGAGCGCCCAAGGAGCCGGCCTACGAGGACATCCGCGACGCCAAGCTGGTGATGGTCCGCGCCCTGGCCGCTCACGCCTCGGCGGTCCTGCTGGACGTCAACTTCGGCGCCAGGCAGGCGGTCAACAGCTTCGCCTTGCCGCGCGGAGTGGGCCTCATCGTGCGCTCGGAGGCCTCGCGGGACGCCGGCCTGCCGTCCGAGTACGAGCCGGGCTGGAGCGTGGAGAAAATCAAGAGGATGGGCGCCTCGGCCGTCAAGCTTCTGGTCTACCTCGACACCGAGAACAAGGACAACGTCAAGGCCCAGATCGGCTTCGTGCAAAGGCTTTCCAAGGAATGCCGCGCCAACGACATCCTGCTGATGACCGAGGAGCTGAGCTTCCCGCGCAAGGGCGAGGACAAGTCCTCGCCGAGCTTCAAGGCGCGCAAGGTCAAGAATATCCTGGAAGCCACCAAGCTGATCGGCCCCCACACCGACATCCTGAAGCTGGAGTTTCCGGGAGACATCCGGGCGGACTCGACTCAACAGCTCCAGGACAACCTGGGCAAGCTCAACGAGGCGGCGATCCGCCCCTGGGTCCTGCTGTCGGCCGGCGAGAAATTCGACTTCTTCATCAAGCAGGTGGAGCTGGCGATGTCGGCCGGCTGCGCCGGCTACATGGCCGGGCGCGCGATCTTCAACGAGTGGTTCGAGCAGAGCGGCGCGGCGGCCAAGAAGGCCTTCTTGGCGGGCAAGGGCGTGGAGCGGATGAAGGCCCTCAACGCCGTCGTCAACGGCCATGCCCAGCCCTGGACGAAGCGCTACGAACTGACCCCGGAGACGCTGGCGGCCGCCGTCGATCCCCACTGGTATCTGGACGGAGCCAAGCCGAAGGCCGAGGGCGCTCCCGTCAAGGGCGACTACTGAGGCATGCCCGCCAAGCGGATCGCCATCCTGACCGGCGGCGGGGACTGCCCCGGCCTCAACCCCGCCATCCGCGGGGTCGTGCTGCGAGCCGAGCAGCTGGGCTACGATTGCCTAGGGCTCCAGGAGGGCTGGAAGGGTGCGATCGACGGCGCGCATATGCCTTTGAATCGCTCCCGCGTCGAGGAGATCGTCCGGCAGGGCGGGACGATTCTCGGCACCTCCCGCACGAACCCCTACAAGAAGGACGGCGGCGTCCCGGCGGTCCTGGCCACCTTCAAGAGCCTGGGCCTGCACGCCCTGGTGGCGATGGGCGGCGAGGACACCCTGGGGGTGGCGGCGCGCCTATATAAGGAACACGGCCTCAACGTGGTCGGGGTGCCGAAGACGATGGACAACGATCTTTCCGCCACCGACTACACCTTCGGCTTCGACACCTCCGTGACGATCGCCGTCGAGGCCGCCGAGCGCTTGATCGACACCGGGCGCAGCCACCGCAGGGCGATGGTCCTGGAGGTCATGGGCCGCCACGCCGGCTGGGTCTCCCTTTTCACCGGCATCGCGGCGGGCGCCGACTACATCTGCATACCGGAGCGCCCCGTGGACGCCGCCGACCTGGCCGCCAAGGTCAAGGCCGCCCACGCCCGCAAGAAGGTCGCCCTCATCGTCTGCTCCGAGGCGGTCGACATGGGCGAGGCGGGGGCCGAGAAGCTCGACGAGTTCGGGCACATGATCCTCAAGGAGCGCGGCGTCGGCGAGAAGCTCGCCAAGCTCATCGAGAAGAGCACCGGCATAGAGACCCGGCACGCCGCCATCGGGCACATCCAGCGGGGCGGCCCTCCCACGCTCTTCGACCGCATCCTCGGCACCCGGGTCGGCCTGAAGGCCGCCGAGCTGGTCGAGGCGGGATCCTTCGGCCGGATGGTGGCTCTGCGCGGCAACGAGGTCGTCGCCGTCTCCTTGGAGGAGGCCACCGCCAAGCTCAAGACCGTGCCGCCGGCCTGGTTTTCGATCATGGACACCCTGACGGCGGCGCGCTAGCGATGGCTCAGACCCAGAAGCTCCAGCGCCGCACCATCCTGGTCAAGAAGGCCCTGCAGCTCAAGTACATCGGGATGGTGTTCTTCAGCGTGCTCCTGGCCTCCGCCATCGTCGGCTTCGACCTCTATTTCACGATGGCCCGCATGCTCCTCTCGGAGAATCCCGCCCTGGCCTCGGCGGTGTCGCAGTTCAACGGCATCATCCTGCTCAAGCTGTCCCTCTACCTCGTCTTGATGCTGCTGATCTCGCTCTACGTCTCCCACCGCTTCGCAGGCCCGATCTACCGCTTCGAGAAGAGCGCCCAGATCGTCTCCTCTGGAGACCTCACCCATCGCGTCAGCCTGCGCTCCGGCGACGAGTTGACCGAGCTGCAGGAGGAGTTCAACGGCATGCTGGCCAGCCTGCAGGCTCTGGTCCAGAAGGACCGCAACTTGGCCCAACGCGTCGGCGAGCGGCTGGAGGCGGTCTCGCGCAAGCTTCCCGAAGGGGGCGATTCCGCCGCGCTTCGCGAGGAATTGGCCGGCATCAAGCTAGAGGTCGAGCACTTGACGCGCTCCTTCCAGGTCTAGCTGATGTTAGCCAGCCTCCTGCTCGTCCTGGCCGCCCCGCTGCTGGCCTTCTCTCCGCCCGCCCGAGCCGACAAGACCTTCACCCTCGAGGACTCCCAGCGCTTGGCGCTGCTCAACGATCCGAGCGTCCTGTCGGCGGAGCAGGACAAGATCATCGCGCAGCAGAGGGTGCAGGAGGCCAGGTTCCTGTTTCTGCCGGAGATCGGGGTGCAGGCCAGCGCCACCAAGTACGACGCCCGCTACCCCTTCTCCTTGTCCCCGGATTTTCGCAACATTCTGCTGTTCCCGCAGGCGCCCAACCCGTACGGGAGCACGACGGGCAACCTCTACTCCGGGCGTGGCTACATGAACCTGTCCCTCTTCGAGGGCGGGCGCACCCTCAACACCCTGCGATTGGCGAAGGCGGCGGACCAGCAGGCCAACACCGCCCTGGAGTCGGTCAAGCTCGACTTAAGGCTGTCCGTGCAGGAGATATTCTACAAGCTGCTGCTGGCCCAAGAGCGCGTGGACGCCACCGCCCAGTATCAGGGCGCCGCCGAGCAGCTTGTCGGCTCCGCGCGCCTGAAGCCCTGGGAGCGGGTCGAGGCCGCGGCGTTGCTGGCAGAGTCCCAAGCCAAGGCATCGTCGGCCGCCCACAAGCTCGATCTGGCCCGCCTGGCTTTCCTTAAAGGCATCAACGTCGAGCTAGACACGGCCTTCTCCATCTCGGGCTCGCTTCAAGCCAAGATCGTCCATCCCGACCTGGACAAATTAGTCCTCTGGGCCATGGAGCTGCGGCCGGAGCTGCAATCGGAGACCTACAGGGCGCAGATGGACGCCATCTCCGTCAATCTCGCCGCCGCCCGCCGCATCCCGACGGTCTTCGCCGCCGGCGACTACGAGGTGACCCGGGAAGGCTTCCCGCTGCTCGACAACAACTGGGACATATCGATCGGCATGCGCATCCCCTTCGCCTACGACTATTTCACTCAATTGCGGCAGAAGCGCGCGGAGCAGCGGCAGGGGCAGCTCAAGCGCGCCGAGCTACAGGACCACGTCCGCCTGGAGGTGCGCCGCGCCTACGAGGACCTGATGTACTGGCAGACGGAAGAGCCGCTGCGCGAATCCCGCTACAAGCAAGTCCAGGGACTTTACGACGAGGCCGGAAAGCAGGGCGGCTCGGCGCTGGAACGCCTGCGCGGCCTGGGCGGCGTGCTGGACCTGAAGCTCGACTATCTGTCGGCGGTGACCCAGCATATCATCGCGCTGGCCCGGCTCGAGCGCGCGGTGGGCCGTTCGCTGACGCCGTGACCCTCGCCGCCTCGGCGCTGCGCGCCCTGCTGTCCCTGGGCCTGGCGGCGGCGCTCGCGGCGCCGATGAGCCAGAACGCCCTGCTGCGCGACGATCTTTGGCGTTCCTTCAACGCCCTGCCCAATACGGAGCGCCCGAAGCTGGGCCTCGTCCTGTCGGCGGGCTCGCTGCGGGCCACGACCCACGTCGGCGTCATCTACGCCCTGGAGAACGCCGGCTTCCGTTTCGACGTCGTCACGGGAACCTCGATGGGAGCGGTCCTTGGCTCCCTCTACGCCGGCGGCCTGCCCATCTCCAAAATCTGGCAGGAAGCCTTGAAGCTGCACGTCGGCTCCGGCAGCAATCTCGACGCCTTAAGCCTCATTCGCCTGCTCTTGGCCGACAAGCTGCTCTCCTCCGCCCCCACCGAGCGCTTCATCCACGAGCAGTTGGGCGACAAGCGCTTCGAGGATTTGCCGCGCCGCTTCGCCTGCGTGGCGATGGACCTCTACACGGGCGAGGCCATCGTTTTTCGCGAGGGCGACGTCGGGCTGGCCGTGCGCGCCAGCATGAACCTCCCCGGCGTCTTCCAGCCGGTGGAGTACCGCCACCGCTACCTTGTCGACGGGGGAGTGGTCGATTACATCCCCGTCGACGCGGCGCGCCTGCTGAAGGCCGATTGGGTGCTGGCCTCCGTCGCCGAGGCCGACTACACCCACGCCAGGCCGACCAGCGTGCTGCAAAGCCTCGAGCAGGTCATCGACATCCGCGGCTCGCTGCTCTCGCGCGAGCAGCGCAAGCAAGCCAACTTCGTCATCGAGCCTCCGGTCGGGGACATCGGCTCGATGGAGGCCAATCGGATTCCGGAGGCGATCAGGAAGGGCGTCATCGCCGCCACGCGCGCCGCCCCCAAGGCCCAGGAAAACCTGATCCTGTTCTCGATGAAGGAACTGATGCGCGGCTGGCTGCCGGAGGCGCAATGAAGGCGGTTTTTCTCCTGGCTTGCCTGTGCGCCGCGGCCAGGGCCGGCTGGCTGTCCGGCGAAGCGGCCAGCATCGACGGGCCGCGACAGCTTTTCCAGGCCGGCCGATACGAGAAAGTCGTCGGCGCCCTGGGAGACGGGCTGCTCCAAAAACTGCGCGGCGCCGACCAGCAGGACGGTTATTATTATCTGGGCCTCTCCTACGAGCGGTTGGGGCGGCTCGACAAGGCGCTGGGGGTCTATCAGCTGGGCGTCAAGCTCTTCCCGCGAGACATCAATCTCCTCACTCAACTGGCCATGCTCCTGCACACCAGCGGCCTGGAGGAGCAGGCGGAGCCGTTGTTCCAGAAAGTCCTGGCCATCCATCCGAACAACGCCGCGGCTCATCTGGGCCTGGCGCAGATCGACCATTCCCTGGGCTTCCTCGATCTCAGCGTCGCGCATTACCAAAAGGCACTGGAGACGATGGGCGACAACCCGGCGGTGTGGCGCGAGTACTCCGAGGTCTCCCTCGATCGACGGGACTACGCAACGGCCGAGCAGGCCGCCCGGCGCGCCTTGGCCCTTTCAAGCGACCCCGACGGCATGCTGGACCTGGCCCGCGCATTGCGCGCAAGCGGGCGCCTCGATCAGGCGATCGCCACCCTGGACCTGGCCGCTCAGCGCTTCCCCCGGCGCCGGGACCTGTCGCTGGCCCGCGCCCTCTGGAGACTTGAGGAAGGGCGCTACGACGAGGCTCTCCCCTTGGCGCAGGCCCTGCTCGCCGCCCCCGACCCGCCCGCGCTGGCCTATTGGATCAGGGCCCGCGTCGAGCTCAAGCGCGACGGCTATCAGGCTGCGGTGGCCGATCTGCGCAGCGCGGCCGCCTCCGAAGGAGACGACTCTTCCTTCGTCGCCGCGGCCTCCGAGAAGCTCCTGGCTCTGTTGGGAGCGCGATGACGCGGCGCTTCTGGAAGCTCTCCGGCGCCGGCAACGACTTCGTCCTCCTGGAAGGCCCCCTGCGCGCAGGCGGCGCGCTGGCCAGGCGCCTCTGCGATCGGCGAAACGGAATCGGCGCAGACGGCTTGCTGGTGCTAGAGCCCCGCTCCCGCCGCTTGAGCTATTTCAACGCCGACGGCTCCAGGGCCTTCTGCGGCAACGGCTGCCGCTGCGCCGCCGTCTGGCTGGCCCGGCGCGGATACGCGCGGACGAAGACGCTCGAGCTCCTCACCGACCGCGGGCGCCTGAGCGTCCGCCTGCTGGGCGCTCGAAAAGCCGCAGTCGCCATGCCGCGGCCGCGCCTGCTGCGCGCCCCGCTGCTTCTTTCGGCCGCCGGACGCCGCTGGCCCATCTCGCTGTGGGATTCCGGCGCGCCCCATGCCGTCGCGCGCGTGGCCGACGTCGAGAAGGCCCCGGTCGAGGAGGCGGGATGCGCCCTGCGCTTGCATCGAGCCCTGGGACGGGCCGGCGCCAACGTCGATTTCGTCCAGGTCGCCTCGAACGGCCTGCTGGTGCGCACCTACGAGCGCGGCGTGGAGGCGGAAACCCCGGCCTGCGGCACCGGCCTCTTGGCCGCGGGCGCCGCCGCGGAGGCCTTCGGCTGGGCACATCTCCCGCTGCGCTTGATCGCCCGTACAAGCGTTCTCCGGCTTTGGCGCGAGGAGGGCCGCTTGTGGCTTGCCGGGCCGGCCAAGATCGTCTTCACGGGGGAGATCGCGTCATGAGACTGCAAGGCTGCTATACGGCCCTGGTTACGCCGTTCCAAAAAAACGGCAGGCTCGACGAGACGGCCCTGCGCCGCTTGATCGACCTGCAGCTTGCCGGCGGAACGGCGGGGCTGGTGCCCTGCGGCTCCACGGGGGAGTCCGCGACATTGACCGGCGAGGAGCACCGCCGCGTCATCGAGCTGACCCTGGAGCAATCCCAAGGCCGCGTGCCGGTCATCGCCGGCATCGCCGCCAACTCCACCTGGAAGGCCCTGGAGCTCTCGCGCGAGGCGGAGAGCCTGGGCGCCGACGCCCTGCTGCTGCTGTCCCCCTGCTACAACAAGCCGACCCAACAAGGGCTCTACGAGCACTTCCGGGCGGTGGCCCGCGCCACCCGCCTGCCGGTCGTCCTCTACAACATCCCGGGACGGACGGCCGTCAACGTCGAGCCCTCGACGATCCTCCGCCTGGCCGCCGATTGCCCGAACCTCGCGGCCGTCAAGGAGGCCTCCGGCAGCCTGGACCAGGCGAGCTCCCTCCTCGCCAACGCCCGCTCCGGCTTCACGGTCCTCTCCGGAGACGACAGCCTGACCCTGCCCATGCTCAGCGTCGGCGCCCGCGGCGCGATCTCCGTGGTCTCGAACATCGCGCCTAGCGCGGCGGCCGAGCTTTGCTCCTCGTTTTTGTCCGGCAGGGCCAAGCGGGCGCGCGCGCTGCATCTAAAGCTCTTCCCCCTGGTCAAGGCGCTGTTTGTCGAGACCAACCCGATCCCGGTGAAGGCGGCCTTGGAGCTCATGGGCCTCTGCCGCGCGCAGCCGCGCTCGCCGCTGACGCCGCTCTCCCATGAGCACCGCGCCGGGCTCAAGCGGGAGCTGAAGGCCTTCGGGCTGCTCTAACCCGCGAATCAGCGGCGGACGGCGATCGCCTCGATCTCGATGGAGGCGCCCTTAGGCAGCGCCGCCACCTGGACGGCGGCGCGCGCGGGATAAGGCGCCGGGAAGCGCCGCGCGTAGGCCTCGTTCATCGCCTTAAACTGCGCCAAGTCCGCCATGAAAACCGTCGTCTTGACGACGTCGGCCAGCGTCAGTCCGGCCGCCTCGAGAACGGCCTCGACGTTGTCGAGGCAGCGCTCGGTCTGCGCCGCGATGCCGCCTTCGACCAAAGCGCCGTCAGGGCCAGCCGGGATTTGGCCGGAGACGAACACCAGGGCGCCGACGTCGATCGCCTGCGAGTAAGGGCCGATCGCTTGCGGCACCTTCCCGCTCGCCACCGAGACCTTCATCGCAGCGTGGCCAGCAGCGCCTGGTTGGTCTTGTGCAGCCGAAGCATCTCGACGAAGAGCTTGAGCGACTCGATCTCCCCCTTGTCTGCCAGCGCCCGGCGCAGCTTCCAGACGCTCTCCAAGGTCTGGGGCGGCAACAGCTTCTCCTCCTTGCGCGTTCCGGACTCCCGGACCTTCATCGCCGGGAAGATGCGCATCTCCGAGGCCTGCCGGGAGAGCACCAGCTCCATGTTGCCGGTGCCCTTGAACTCCTGGAAGATCACCTCGTCCATGCGGCTGCCGGTGTCGACGAGAATGGTGGCCAGTATCGTCAGGGAGCCGCCCTCCTCCAGCTTGCGCGCGCAGCCGAAGAAGCGGCGCGGCACCTCCATGGCGCGGCTGTCCAGGCCTCCGGACATCGTGCGCTGGCCCGTCGCGAACTGATTGTGGACGCGGGCCAGGCGCGTCAAGGAGTCGAGCAGGATGAAGACATCCTTGCCGCTCGAGGCCTCCGTGACCGCCTTGCGGATCAATTCCTCGGCGACCTGGACGTGGCGGTCGTAGGACTGATCGGAGGAGGAGGCGACGACCTCCGCCTTGACGGAGCGCTTGAAGTCCGTGACCTCTTCCGGGCGCTCGTCGATGAGCAGGACGTACTGCTGGATCGTCGGCTCGGAGAGGGTGACGGCGTTGCTGATGGCCTTTAGAAACGTCGTCTTGCCGGCCTTGGGGGGCGCCACGATCAGGCCGCGGGTGCCCTTGCCGATCGGACAGAGGATGTCCATCGCCCGCACCGAGATGTCGGTGGAGCCCTTCTCCAGCTCTATCCAGGGCTGCGGGTCGATCGGGGTCTTCGACATGAAGGCCCTCTCGGCCTCGCTGGGACCGCGCTGGATATCCTGGGGGCGCAGGCGCGGCGGCTGCTGCTGATGGTTGCCGCCGCCCTGGCGGAACTGGCCGCCTTGCTGTCCTTGTCCGCCGTGTCCGTGCCCGCGGCCGCGTCGACGCCGCCGCCTGCGATGGCCGCCGTAGAAGCCGTGGCCCGCGCCGGCCGGCTGTCCCGGCTGCCCTCCCGACCCCTGCTGGGATCCTCCGGGCCTCTGGCCGCCCGGCTCGCCTTGTCCGCCCTGCCTTCCGTCGTTCATGTTATTCCTCTCCCACCGGCTTCATGAGCCGAAATTGCGACGCTCCACCCGCGAGACCCGTACGCCTAAAAATCGGCTCGAAAGGGCCGTAAAGCGGGCGGGCGCGTCCGAAACGAAATACCGCCTTCTGCCGAAACCGCCGGCGCGCCTGAGGCCGGAGGCCGACAGCAGGCGCTCCGTGCGCAGGGCCGTCTCCTCGGCGGAATCGACGAGGGCCACCCGAGCGCCCGCGATCCTGCCGAGGGTTCGCTTGAGCAAGGGATAATGCGTGCAGCCCAGGACCAAGGCCTCGATGCGTCGCGCCAAAAGCGGCCGGAGATACTCGCGGGCCACCTCCTCGGTCACGCGGCGGTCCCACCAGCCTTCCTCGACCAAGGGAACCAGCAGCGGGCAGGCACGGGCCGCGATCGCCGCTTTCGGCAAGGCGCGGCGCAGGGCGCGCTGATAGGCCAGCGAGGCGATCGTGGCCTCCGTGCCGATGACTCCGACGCGCCGATAGCCCCCGGCCGCGACCGCCCGGACGCCGGAATCGACGACCCCGACGACGGGAACCTTGACCGCCCTTTTAATCAAGGGCAAGGCCAGGGCCGAGGAGGTGTTGCAGGCCACGACCAGAACCTTGATCCCCCGCCGCTCCAAGAAGCGCGCGATCTCCAGGGAGTATCTGGCCACGGCCTGCCTCGATTTGGAGCCGTAGGGCACGTGGGCGGTGTCGCCGAAGTAGATCAGATGCTCCTCCGGCATGCGCCGCGCCAGGGCGGAGAGGACGGTCAAGCCGCCGAGGCCGGAATCGAACACCCCGATGGGGCGGGTGGAGGCTCTCATAGCCAGCCGCGCCTTCCGGCGTAATCCTTGATGCCCGCGAAGACTCCGGCCATGAGCTTGCGCCGGAAGCGGGAGCCGCGCAGCTTGGCCTCGTCCTTCCGGTTGGTGAGGTAGGCCATCTCGAAGAGTATGGCCGGGGCGTGGGTGCCGCGCAGCACGTAGAAGCCGGCCTGCTTGACCCCGTTGTCATGGATTGCGATGCGCCGATGATCGAGATCGCGCGCGATCAAGGCCGCCAAGACCGCGGACTCGTTGATGTTCTCGGTCTTGCCCATTTCCAACAGCAGCAATTGAGCCTGCACGTCCTCGCGGCTCGATCCCTCCAGGGCCACCGAGGCGTTCTCGCGATCGGCCAGCTCCTGAGCCGCGGGATCGCTGGCCTTCTCGCTCATGGAATACACCTCGAAGCCGTGGTTGCCGGAGCTCCCGGAAGCGTTGCAATGCAGGGAAACGAAGAGGTCCGCCCCGGACTCATTGGCCAGCTTCGAGCGATCCGAAAGGGCGACGAAGCGGTCGTCGGTCCTCGTCATCAGAACTTCGAAGCGGCCGTCCCGTTTGAGCAGCTTCTCCAGGTCGAGGGCGGCGCGCAGGGTGATGTCCTTTTCCTGGGTTCCGCGCACCCCGGTGGCTCCCGGATCCTTGCCGCCGTGCCCCGCGTCGATGACGATGCGCGGCCGCCGGTGCCCGGGCCGGGGCGGGGCCGCCCGCAGAGGCAGGGGTGCCAGCGGCGGTGACGCAGGCTCCGGCGGGACGTCCGGCGGCAGGTCGGCGGCGATGTCGAGGACCAGGCGCCGCGGGCCGTCCAGCTCGGTGGTCCGCCACTGAAGTCCCGGCCGGCGAAACCTCACGACCAGCTTCGCGGCCCTGGCGCCTTGGCTGAGCGCGTAGGAGGCCAAGAAACGATCCTTGACCCGCACCTCGCCGGCCGAGGCGATATGGCCGTAGGGAAACGATATCTCCAAGCCTCCCGTGCCCCGCGGGCTGGCGTGAAACGGCGCCCGCGGCCCCAGCTCCGCCACCAGGCGCGTGTAGTCCTCGTGCGCCGCCCAGCGGATGCGGCCCACAGTGGCGCGCCAGGCGACGGACAAGCGTTTGGCTTCCGGATCGAAGGAGGTGTCGGCACCGGCCCAATCCGAGAACGCCTCTGCCTCGAAAAAAGACAGGGGCGCGAAGGCCCGGGAGGAGCGCAGCAGCACAGCGGCGTCCAGCGCCGCCGTCTTGCCGTCAAGCCGCGCGGTCTTGCCGCCCAGGGTCAAGCGCAGAGAGCGTCCGCGCAAGGACAGCCGCAGGCCGCCGGAGACCCGGCTCCAATAAAGCTGTGCGCCGTAGAGGCGCGCCGCTTGGTCGAGATCCAGGAAATAGCCGGTCGGCCCCAGCCAGGCGTCGATCGAGCCGATCTTGCCGCCGCTTACGGACAGCGTCTCGGCCCTCGGCGCGCCGCCCGCCAAAACGACGAGGCAGGCCATCGCCGCGAGAACCTTGCCGACGCGTCGCCGGCCGTCTCTACTCCAAGACAATCCGATAATCCTCCCACTTGATCTGCGCGTCCGCCTGTATCTTGACCGAGCGCTGCACGTTCTTCTCGAGCAGGGCCTGGGCGCCGCGGAAGGCCTCGGCGACGGCCGGGTGCAGCAGCAGGCGTATCTGCCCGCCGGGGCGGCCTCCGGTCAGCTCGAGGATTTCCCTCTGGACGCGGATGCGCAGCGTCTCCGCCGAGAGGACGCGCCCGGCTCCCTTGCATTCGGGGCATTCCTCCGTGATCAGGCTGACCGTGGACTCGCGCTTGCGCTCGCGAGTCATCTCGATGAGGCCCAGGCGGGTGATCGGCAGTATGCGGATCTTGGCCCGATCGCTCCTGACGGCCTGGGCGAAGGCCTCCATCACCTTGTTGCGGTTGGAGGCCTTCCTCATGTCGATAAAATCGACGACGATGATGCCGCCGATGTTGCGCAGGCGCAATTGCTGGGCGACCTCGACGGCAGCCTCGATGTTGGTCTGGGTGACGGTCTCCTCCTGGGACTTGCTGCCGGTGAAGCGCCCGGTGTTGACGTCGATGGCGCAGAGGGACTCCGCCTCCTGGATGACGATGGAGCCGCCGTTGGGCAGGGGGACCTTGATCCGGCGCAATCCCTGGATGTCGCCCTCGAGGTTGAACGCCTTGAAAATGGGCGTGCGGGCGTCGTAATAGCGCACGCGCTCCTTAAGCTCCGGCGAGATGCGCTCGACGAACTCCAAAACGCGTTTGTGCGCCTCCCTGTCGTCGATCAGGTAGACGTAGACGTCGTCCGACAGGATGTCGCGCGCCACCTGGAGGGTGATGTCGAGGTCCTTGTGCAGGAGCGTCGGCGCGGCCGGCTGCTCCATCTTCTTCTGAATTGCCTCCCAGGTCTGCCAGAGGTACTTCACCTCACGCTCGAGGTCCTCGGCCGACACGCCCTCGGCCTCCGTGCGCACCACGACTCCCCTTCCGCCGAGGACTTCGGCGACGAGCTTGTCGACGATCTCGCCCAGGCGCTTGCGCTCCGCCGGCTCCTCGATGTGCTTGGAGATGCCGATGTAGTTTTGGAAGGGCGTGAACACGAGATAGCGCCCGGGCAGCGAGACGTCCATCGTCACCTTCATCCCCTTGGTCCCGATGGCCTCCTTGGCGACCTGCACCATGATGCACTGGGCCTTCTTGAGGGTCGCGTCGATGGCGGCTCCGCGCTCCCCCAACACGTCGGAAATGTAGAGGTAGGCGTTTTTCTCGAAGCCGATGTTGACGAAAGCGGACGAGATGCCGGGAAGCACGTTCTCCACGACGCCCTTATAGATGTTGCCGACGATCGACTCCTCGCTCTTGCGCTCCCAGAGCACCTCCGCCAAGCGCCCGTTCTCCACGATGGCGACCCGGGTCTCCTCGATGCCGGTGTTGGCGAGTATTTCCCGCTTGACGGCCTGCTTCGGCCGCTCCGCGCGATAATGGACGCGCTCGCCGCGCTGGCGCTCCTCGGCCCGCGGATGCTCCCCGCGCCGATCGTCGCGATGCCGCTGCTGGCTCTCCTCGCGGCGGCGGCGTTCCCGCTCCTGATCGTCCCGGCGGCGATCCTCGTGGCGCGGCTGCTGCTCCCGCCGTTCCTGCCGCTCCTGCCGCTCCGCGGCGGGCGGCTGTGGAGTTGCCGGCGCTTGGGAGGCCTGGCCGTCTTGCGGCGCTCCCTGCCCGCGACCGCGGCCGCGGCCGCGGCGGCGGCGGCGGCGATGCCCCCCCTCGTGCGACGGTTGGGCCTGCTGCTGCGGCTGCTGTTGCTGCTGCTGCTGCTGCGAGCGTTGCGGCTGTTGCTGCGACGGCGGCGGCGTTTGCCGGGGCTCCTGCCGCGGCTGCTCGCGCGATTGGGCCGGCGAAGGCATGGGCCTGTCGATGATTCGTTCCAGAGCGGGAGCCGTAGGCTCCTGGTTTTTCTCTTCGTTCGACATAGATTCTCCTTCCAAATAGTTTTACAGCAAGGCATACCGCCGCGAATAAACATTCGCGACGATGCCCAACGACCAAAGCGTGATGACGAGACTCGACCCCCCGTAAGAGATCAAAGGCAGGGGGATGCCGGCCACCGGCATCAAGCCCAGGCACATCCCGACGTTCAGCGTCAGCTCGAAAGCGAACATCGTCGCCAAGCCGACGCAGACCAGAAAGCCATAGCGATCCCGCGCCAGCTTGGCGATCGCCACGATCCGCCAGATCAGCAAGAGGTAAAGACAGAGTATGGCCATCGTTCCCAAGAATCCCATCTCCTCGCCGACCACCGAAAAGATGAAGTCGGTATGCCGCTCCGGCAAGAAGCCCAACTGGGACTGAGTGCCGTTGAACAGCCCCTTGCCCCAGGGGCCGCCGGAGCCTATGGCGATTTGCGATTGATGCACGTGATAAGCGGCCCCCTGGATGTCGGCCTGCGGAGCGACGTAAGCGACGAAGCGGTCGCGTTGATAGCCTTTCATCTGCCCGTTGACGAAGATTCCGGACAGAACGCCGGCGGAAAGAACGACCGGAATCGCCGCGAAATAGGCCGCCCGCAGCCGCAAGCGCAGCAGCACCGAAAGCCTCCAAGCGATCAGGCAAAGCGCGGCGGCCGCCAGAAGGACGCTGGCCGTCGCCGCGCCAAAATGCGACGTCCTCATGACGAAACGCGCCGCGGCTTCGGTTTTCAACTCCGCGGAATGGAAGCGAACGAAAGTGTAAACGAGCGGCATCGCGATCGTGGTCAAGCCGTAGCCCACGAACGCCAGCAGATGAGCGATGTCGGCTCCTCCGCAAAACAGCATGCCGAGCATGATGGGTAGGAATGTCAGAGCCGTTGAAAAATCCGGCTGCTTGAGAATCAGCACCATCACGGGAGCGGCCAGGGCCATCGTGTACAAGATCGTCGACAGGTCCCGCATCTTGCGCGCGCGCGCGTCGAGGAAAGCCGCCAAGACCAGGATCATGACGACGCGAGCCAGCTCCGCCGGCTGGAAGGTGAAGAACCCCATATGAAGCCAAGCCCTATGTCCGCGGTGCGCCGATCCCGCGACCAGGACGATCGCCAGCAGCGCCAGCGCGACGAAGTAGACGGCCTTGGCCTGATCCTGGAAGATCTGATAGTTGAAGTTCATCCCCAAAAGGAACAGCAGCGCGCCCAGGGCCAAGGCCATGAAATGCGTCCGCAGGATGCTGGCATAGGAGGCAAGCGGGCTGGCGGCCGAGAAAACGGCCAAGGTCCCGATGAGCGCGAGGCTGGAAGCGGCGAACACGAGCGCCCAATCGACGCGCCCCTTGGCTCCGCTCTCGGCTCGGGTCAGCATCAAGGAGTCCTCCCCTCGCCAAACGCCGCGGCGATGACCTGGCGAGCGATGGGCACCGCCACGCCCGAGGCATGCCCGCCGTTCATGACCAGGACCGCCACCGCGACGCTCGGCGGACGACCCGGACGATTGGCGAAGGCGATAAACCAAGCATGGTCCTCCCCTCGCGGATTCTGGGCGGTCCCCGTCTTGCCGCGCACCTCCAGGCCCGGGATCTGGGCCTGGTGAGCCGTCCCGTCGGTGACGACCAGCCCCATCGCCCGCCAAAGCAAGGACCAGGTGGAGTCCTTGAGCTGGACAAAGCCGACCTTCTCCGGGCTTTGCACGTAGTCCGGCCGCCCGTCGGCGTACACGATCCTCTTGATGCAATGCGGGCGCCAGATGACGCCGTGATTGGCCAGGGTCGCCGCCACCAACGCCATCTGCAGGGGCGTCACCAGCAACGATCCTTGGCCGATGGCGAGGTTGAGGGTATCCCCGTCATACCAGGCGCGCCCGCTCTCGGCGCGGGCCGCCGGGCCGGACAAGCGTCCGCCGCTCTCGCCGGCCAGAATCACTCCGGTCTTGCGGCCGAGATGGAATTCACGCTCGTAGCGCTCGATGACGCCGGCGCCCATCTTGAGCCCCATCTTGTAGAAGTAGACGTCGCAGGATTGCGCCAGGCCCATCAAGAACGATATCTCATGGTGTCCGGAGTGCTGCCAGCAGAGGAAACGACGATGGCCGAGGTCGAAATAACCAGGACAGTAGACGCTCTCATCCGGATCGATGAGTCCCTCGTTGAGGCCGGCGGCCGCCACGATCGGCTTGAAGGTCGAACCCGGCGGATAGTTGCCGGAGATCGCATAGTCGAACTCCGGCAAGTCGCGCACCTGCTTGATCACGACCCGCGGATCCGGGGACAGCAACGCGTTGGGATCGAAATCAGGCTGGGAGGAAAGGGCCAAGATGTCTCCCGTGCGCGGGTCGATGGCGACGACGGCGCCGCGGCCGGTCTTCGAATTCCGCAGGGCCTCGTCGGCGACCTTTTGGATGCTCGCGTCGATCGTCAAGTGGAGGTCGTCGCCCGCTCTCCAGTCGATGCGCTCCAGGATGCGCTTGATTCGCCCGCGCGCGTCGACCTCCAGCCGGATGCCGCCGTCGCGACCCCGCAACTCGTTTTCGAACACCCCCTCCAGCCCAAGGCGGCCTATGCGGGAGTCCGGCCGATAGCCCTTCCCCCTCAGCCTTTCCCAGGAGCGGGGATCGATCCTGCCCAGGTAGCCGATGAGGTGGCTGGCGAAGCGGCCGAAGGGATAATAGCGGCGAGCCTCGACGATCAAATCGATCCCCGGATAGATGCTCTTGAGCTCCGAGAGCCGGAACATCGTGGCTCGCGGCAGATTCTCCGCCAAGCGGACGGCCGTCTCTTGCCGGACCGCCTGCTGGAGCTTGGCGTAAAGCCCGCGGGGGTCCTGCTTGAGCTCTCGTGCCAATTCCCGAGCCAGCGGTCGCAGGTCCACGTTGTCGCGGCGCTTGCCGGGGATGTAGATCAAAGTGAAGGCCGGAACGCTCGTGGCGAGCAGGACTCCGTTGCGGTCGTAGATGCGGCCCCGAGGAGCCGCCTGGGGGATGATCTGGGAGCGATTGCGCTCGGCCGCTAATTTGTAGCGGGAACTCTGCAGGATTTGGAGCTGAAAAAGCCGCAAGCCTAAAACCACTCCTGACAACCAGATCAGGGTCCACAAAAAGCGCAAGCGACCCTGCAGGGCGGAGTGGTCCCGGATCATCGCGGCTTGCCCTCGACCCAGGGATCCCAAAGAAGGAAGGCCAGCGCGGCGACCAGGCAATTGTAGAAGGGATCGAATAAAAACGAGCGCCAACCGACCCACAAGAAGGAGCCGGAGAAGAGCAGGCCCAGCAGGCCCCAGAACAGGAAATACAGAGGCGTCAGCGCGAAGACGATCGCGCACTGGGGCTCTATGCCAAGCAGGTCGACCTGCCGGCGGGCCAAACCCGTTCCGTAGGCGACCAGCGTCAGCGCCAAGGCGTTCGCCCCAACCAGACGAGCGCTCATCAGATCGATGAACAGCCCCCAGAAAAATCCGATCACCATGGCCTTGATCGCTCCATGGCGCGCGGCGACGATGATCGTGAGCACCAGCAGGAGCTGGGGAGCCACGCCGCCCAGCATGCCATGGCTGGACCACCACCATTGAGCGAGCATCGCCGCCGCGACGAGAATCACCAGCCTCGCGTAACGCCTCATGGCCGCGCCTCCGCGCCCTCGGAGTCCTCTTCGCCGCCCTCTCCCATGGCGGCCCGCGCCGTCGCCTCGAGCTTGGCCGCGGTCGCCGCGGACTGCTTGAGGATCATGACCTCCTTGACGCGTGAAGCCTCGAGGGCGGGGCGCACCTCGACGGATCGGGAAGTCAGGAACGGATCCCGGGGGAAGATGCGCGACACTTCTCCCAGCAGGATGTTGGGCGGGAATGTCGTCGAGGTCGGGGAAGTGTAGACCAGATCGCCGAGCCTGACTTCGGCGTCGGGAGAAAGATAGTTCAAGCGCAGCCGCGCCCCGCCTTCCCCTTGCAGCAGGCCCTCCACGCCGCGAGGCGGCTGGCCGGCGGCTGTCCCGCTGGACGCGCAGGCGACATAGGCGGCGACGGACGACAACTCGTCGGAGACGAGCAGCACCACGGAGGTCTTGGGCCTGACCTCGGTGATCCGCCCGAGGACCACCAGATGGCCGCCGAGCCGTCCCAAGACCGGGGAATTGAGCGTCACGCCCGAATTGGAGCCCGCCTGCACCCTGATATCGCGATACCAGCGCATGGGGTCGCGCTCCATCACGCTGGCCCACAGCACGTCCCGCTTGCTCCGGGGAGCCTTGAGTCCCAGCTCCGCCCTCAGCCGGGCGTTCTCGATGCGCAGCGACTCCGCCTCCTGCTTGATCCACTGGAATCCCTTGACCTGATCCTCCATGCGATGGTTCTCGATGTCGGCCGAGATCAAGTCGCGCAAGCGACCGGGAATGCCGCCGAAGCGCGTCACCCCTTGGGCGCCGTAGTAGGCCACGGGGTCGAGCACGTAGCCCGCGAAGGCCTCGAACGCCCTCACCGGCCCCGCCAAGGGAAACGACAGCAGGGTCAGGGAGACGATCGTAAACGACGCCAGAACGTAGTTAGCGGCTCGCGTTTCGCGATGCATAAGGGCGTGCTAATCAATAAGCAACACACTTCGCCGCGGGGCTTGGTGGCAGACTGCCTAGCTGTTGCGGTAGCGATAGGACGTCACGAAGTCCGGGCGCCGATCCATGATGCGATCGAGCTCCTCCAGGAACTTCCCGGTCCCCATCGCCACGCAACTCAAGGGATCCGCGGCACGATGCACGGGCAGCTCCGTCTCCTGCCGAATGAGGTCTGGAAGGCCCCTCAACAGCGATCCGCCGCCCGCCAACATGATCCCGCGATCCACCAAATCCGCGGCTAATTCCGCCGGAGTCTCCTCCAGCGTGTTCTTGATCACGTCGAGGATCAGCTGCACGGGCTCCATCAGAGCCTGGCGCACCTCCTCGGAGGTGATCAGAACCGTCTTCGGAAGGCCGGTCGCCTGATCCCGGCCTTTCACTTCCATCGTCTTCTCTTCCTTGAGCGGGAAAACGGAGCCGATCTGTATCTTGACGTCCTCCGACGTCGTCTCCCCGATCAAAAGATTGTACTTGCGGCGGAAATGCATCATCACCGCCTCGTCCATCTCGTCGCCGGCGATGTCGATCGACTTCGAGACCACCAGGCCGCCCAGGGAAATCACCGCCGCCTCGGTGGTCCCGCCGCCGATGTCCACGATGAAATTGCCGTGCGGCTCGGAGATCGGCAGGTCCGCCCCGATGGCCGCGGCCATCGGCTCCTCGATCAAGTAAACCTCCCGCGCCCCGGCCTGCTCCGCCGACTCCTGGACGGCGCGGCGCTCCACCTCGGTGATGCCGGAGGGGATGCCGATGACGATGCGGGGATGCAGGAGGGAGCGGCGGTTGTGGACCTTGCGGATGAAATACTTGATCATCTCCTGCGTCACTTCGAAATCCGCGATGACTCCGTTCTTGAGGGGGCGCACGGCGATGATGGAGGAGGGCGTGCGGCCGAGCATGCGCTTGGCCTCCGCCCCGATCGCCAGCACCCGGCGGCTTTCTCGGTCGATCGCCACGACGGAAGGTTCCCGCAGGACGATCCCCTGGTTCTTGACGTAGACCAAGGTGTTCGCCGTCCCGAGGTCTATCCCCATGTCGTTGGAGAACAGACTAAACAGAAAGTCGAACATGCGCTAACTGACCAGCGAGATGAGCCCGCGCTTGGCGTTGTCGCCGCCGCGCGCGGCCAGATGCAATATGCGCGTGTAGCCCCCGGGGCGTTCCTTGTACCGAGGAGCGATGACCTGGAAGAGCTTCTTGTAGACGAGCTTGTCCGAGATGACCCGGCGCACCTCGTAATGCTTGCCCTGCTTGGCCTGCGTGATGATCCTCTCCGCGAAAGGCCTCAGCTCCTTGGCCTTGGCCAGCGTCGTCTCGACCTTCTCGTGGTGGAAGAGGCTGGTCGCCATGTTCCGCAAGAGAGCGCGCCGATGGGAGGTGGTCACCGCTAATTTCCGTCCACCCGTGGTCTTGATCATTAAGAACTCCTGAACTTATACCAAATTCCGCCTCAGGCCGCCGGAACGGCGGCCTGCGCGCCGATCTGCATCCCCAGGGACAAGCCCATGTCCTTGAGGCGGTCCTTGATCTCGTCGAGGGACTTCTTGCCGAAGTTCTTGACGGCCAGAAGCTCCTCGTCTCGCTTGGACACGAGCTCGCCGATCGTCTTGATCCGGGCGACCTTCAAGCAGTTCGAGGCGCGCGAGGACAGCTCTATCATCTCGATGGGCTGGCCCAGAATTTCCTTGAGCTTGGCGTCCATGGGAAGCCCGCTGATCTCATCCGACATGCCCTCCCCGCCGCCCAGGCCGGCTTCCGCCGGCAGCGCCTGCTCTTCCTCGGGGATGAAGATATTGAGGGACTCCCGCAAGAGCTTGGAGGACTGGATGAGCGACTCCGCCGGATTAAGCGAGCCGTCGGTCCATATCTCCAGGATCAGGCGGTCGTAGTCCGTGACTTGGCCGACCCGCGCGTTCTCCACGTCGTAGTGCACCTTTTCGACCGGGGAGAAGAGGGCGTCGACCGGTAGGAAGCCCGCCGGCCACTGGTTCTGCTGCGAGAGCTCCTCCGCGGAAACGTAGCCGCGGCCCTTGGAGATCTCTATCTCCATGTCGAGCTTGCCGCCGGCCTCGAGATGGGCCAGGACCAGGTCGGGATTGACGATCTCGACGTTCGCGTTGCCTTGGATGAGGCCCGCCTTGACCTCGCCTTCCTTCTTGGCCGCGAGATAGATGGTCTCCGGGCCGTTCGAGAAGAGCTTCACCCGCAGCCGCTTCAGGTTCAGGAGGATCGTCATGACGTCCTCCTTGACCCCGGTGACGGTCTGGTACTCATGCTGGGCCTTATCGATGCGCACGGCGGTGACGGCGGCGCCTTCCAGAGACGAGAGCAGGACGCGGCGCAAGGCGTTGCCCACCGTGTGCCCGTAGCCACGCTCGTAGGGCTCGGCGACGAACTTCGCGTAGCTGTCCGACATCGTCTTTTCATCGACCGAAAGCTTCTGCGGCAGGATCAGTTCTTTGTAAGCCATTTCGTTAACCCTCTTTTTGACGGCCGTTACTTGCTGTAATACTCGATGATCAACTGCTCGGTGACCGGGAACGACATCTCGGCGCGCTCCGGCTGGCGAAGAATCCTGAAGGAAAGCTCATCTTCCTTCCATTCCCCGAAGGCGGGCCGCTGATTGAGGCGCTTGGCCGTGTCCAGGGACAGCTTGACGCCGACGTTCTCCTTGAGCTTTGGCGAGAGCGCCACCGTCTGCCCCGCCTCGCAGGCGTAAGAAGGGATGTTGACCGGCTTGCCGTCCACCTTCACGTGCCCGTGCAGGACGAGCTGGCGCGCGGTCTTCAAGGAAGTCGCCACGCCCATGCGGCGCACGACGTTGTCGAGCCGCAGCTCCAGGGAGCGGAGCAAGTGATCGCCGGAGGACTCTCGCGCCTTGGAGGCCTTGTTCACGAGGACCTCGAACGCCTTCTCGTTCATGGAAACCAGATGGCGCAGCTTCTGCTTCTCGCGAAGGCGGATGGCGTAGGCGGAGGGCTTGCCGCGCTGGGGCTTGGCCATGCCGGGAGTGGTCGGGCGCTTCTCCAGGACGCACTTCGTGTAGCACTTCTCGCCCTTGAGGAACAGCTTGGTCTGCTCGCGGCGGCAAAGCTTGCAGACGGATTCGATGTACCTGGACATGTCTAGACTCTCCTCGCCTTTGGCGGACGGCAGCCGTTATGCGGCAAGGGCGTCACGTCCTTGAGCGCCACGACGATCAGGCCGGCGTTGGCCAGCGAGCGCACGGCCGTCTCGCGGCCGGGTCCCGGCCCCTTGACGAAAACCGCCACCTGCTTGACGCCGAGCTCCAGGGCGCGCTTGGCCACCTTGCTGGAGGTGACGCCGGCCGCGAAGGGCGTGCCCTTCTTCGTGCCTCGAAAACCGCTGCCCCCCGCGGACGCCCAGGCGAGCACGTCGCCCCTGTCGTCCGCCAAGGAGACGATCGTGTTGTTGAACGAGCACTGGATGAAGACCTTGGCGAACGTCAGGCTTTTCCAGTTCTTCTTCTTCGGCGCGGTCGCCGGTTTTGCGGTCGCCGCTGTTTTCCCATCAGCCATTCTCTAACCCCTTCCTATTTCTTCTCGACGGATTTCCCGACGCCGACCGTCTTGCGGCGGCCGCGGCGCGTGCGGGCGTTGGTGCGCGTGCGCTGGCCGCGCGCGGGCAGGTTTCGGCGATGCCGGCTGCCGCGATAGGAGCCTATGTCGGAGAGACGATGCAGGTTGCCTTGCAGCTCCCGGCGCAACTCTCCCTCGACCTTGTACTCCTTGGTCAAAATATTGTTGATGAGGCCGACCTGCGCCTCGCTGAGGTCCTTGACGCGAGTCTTCGGATCGATGGCCCCATTGAGCTTCTCGAGCAGCTCGCCGCTGGTGGTCTTGCCGATGCCGTAAAGGTACCGAAGCGCCACGTCGATGCGCTTGTTCTTCGGAAGGTCTACGCCCGCCACGCGTGCCATGCTTCCTCCTAACCCTGCCTCTGCTTATGTTTCGGATTCGAGCACAACACGCGCACGACGCCGTTGCGCTTGACCACCCTGCACTTCTGACAGATCGGCTTGACGCTGGATCTCACTTTCATAGCCCCAACTCACTCCCTAAAGGTAATGCGCCCGCGCGTCAGGTCATACGGCGACAGCTCCAACCTGACCTTGTCTCCGGGCAGAATCTTGATGTAATGCATGCGCATCTTCCCCGAGATATGGGCGAGAATGACCTTCCCGCCGGGAATCTCGACGCGGAACATGGCATTGGGCAGCGCCTCGACGATGCTGCCCTCTATCTCTATCTTGTCTTCTTTAGCCATTGGCAACCGTAAGTATCTCCGGACCGTCTTCGGTGACGACCACCGTATGCTCGAAATGGGCGGAGAGGGAGCCGTCCCTCGTGACGGCCGTCCAGCCGTCCTCCAGGACGTCGACCTCCGCAGCGCCCGCGTTGACCATCGGCTCGATGGCCAGGACCAGGCCCGGCTGAAGCCTGAGCCCGGTGCCGGCCTTTCCGTAATTGGGCACCGGCGGATCCTCGTGGAGGGCGCGGCCGATGCCGTGCCCCACGAAGTCCCGCACGACGGAATAGCCGTTGGCCTCGACGCAGGCCTGCACGGCGGAGGAGACGTCTCCCAGGCGATTGCCGGGCCGCATCGCCTCGATGCCCTTGCCCAGGGACTCGCGCGTGACCTCGACCAGCTTGCGCGAGGACTGCGGCACGCGCCCCACGGCGAGCGTCACCGCCGCGTCCGAGTAGAAGCCGTCGACCACGCAGCCGAAGTCGAGGCTGACGAGGTCTCCGTCCGCCACCTTGCGCGCGGCCGAAGGGATGCCGTGGACGACTTCCTTGTTGAGGGACACGCACAAGCAAGCGGGAAAGCCATGGTAGCCGAGGAAGGCCGGTTTTGCCTTCCTGGCGGCCAACTCGCGCATCGCGATCTGGTCCAACTCCAGGGTCGTCATCCCGGCGCGAAGGCTGGAGGAGAGCACTTGCAGCGTCTGCGCGACGATGGCGCCGGCCCGGCGCATCAGGGCCAGCTCCTTGGCGCTCTTGATCTCCACGGTCTTGGCGGACAACATCAGCGCCCCGCCCCCCCGCCGTCGACCAGCCCGGAGAGGGCGGCCGTCACGGCCTCGGGCTCCTGGGACGCGTCGACGCGAGCGAAGACGCCCTCCGCCTTATAATAGGCGATCAAGGGGGAAGTCAGGTCCTCGAAGACCATCCATCGCTTCTTGGCCGTGGCCTCGGAGTCGTCTTCTCGCTGCGCGAGCTCGCCCTCGCAGTCGTCGCAACGGCCCTCGACTTTGGGAGGCCTCGTCAGCGTATTGTAGACCGCGCCGCACTTGGAGCAAACGCGGCGGGAGGTCAGGCGCTTGAGCGCCTCGGCCTGCGGCAGCTCCAGCAGGATCACTCGATCGACGCTGGAGCCGCTGCGCTCGAGCAGGCCGTCTAGCGAGCGCGCCTGCTCGACGTTCCTGGGGAAGCCGTCCAGCAGGTAACGCCGCCCCGGCTCTAGCTTGCCCGCCACCATCTCGGTGACGACGGCGTCCGGCACGAGCTTGCCGCTCTTGACGTACTCGGAGGCCTTCTTGCCCAGCTCCGTCTTCTGCGCGATCTCGGCGCGGAAGATATCCCCGGTCGACAGATGGCTGAATCCATACAAAGCCGCGAGGGCCTTGGACTGCGTGCCCTTGCCGGAACCGGGAGCGCCGAGGAGAATGACGATCATGCTAAGGACCTGTTTGGAGCGACGCGGGCGCAGCCCAAAATCGCCTCAAGCTCACGCCTCCAAATCGTCTATATAATCGTGTCACAGGTCCTAGGAACCGACGTTGAACCAGCGCTGCCTCAGCCGGCCCTTTTTCAAGAATCCCTCGTAATGGCGCATGATCAACTGGGCCTCCAGCTGCCCCATCGTATCCAGAGCCACGCCCACGACGATCAGCAGGGCCGTCCCCCCGAAGAAGAAAGGCACGTTGAAGCGTATCCGCATCCAGTCCGGCAGCACCGCGATCGCGGCCACGAACAAGGCTCCGCCCAGGGTGATCCGCTCCAGAACCCACTCGATGTACCTGGCCGTGGACTCTCCGGGGCGATAGCCCGGGATGAAGCCGCCGGACTTCTTCATGTTGTCGGCGAGGTCCTCCGGATTGATCGAGACGGAGTTGTAAAAGTAGCAGAAGAATACGATCAAGGCGGCGTACACCAATTGATAGACCCAGTTGCTGCCGTTCAAGAAGCCCATCAGCTTCTGGGCCCAGGCCGTGTTCGGGGCGAACTGCACCACCGTCATCGGCACCGCAAGCAGGGAGACCGCGAAGATGACGGCGATGACGCCCGACTGATCGACCTTCAGCGGCAGATAGCTCTGGGCGCCGCCGTACATCTTGCGCCCGACCACCCGCTTGGCGTATTGCACCGGTATCTTGCGCTGCGCGGTCTCCACCCAGACCACCAGGATCAGGATGACCAGGAGCACCGCCAGCAGCAGCAGGGCCTGGACCAAGCCTATCTCCTCGGCCTGGATCAAGCGGATGAGGTTCATCGTCGCCGAGGGAATGCGCACGACGATTCCGGCGAAGATGATGAGGGAGACCCCGTTGCCGACCCCGACCTCCGTGACCTGCTCGCCCAGCCACATGATGAACATGGTGCCCGCCGTCAGCGTCAGCACCGTGAGCATATAGAAGCTGACCGTGGGATTGGGGATGACCGGGAGGTTGCCGCCCGGCGTCGGCATCTTGCTGATCGCGATCGTGAAGCCGAAGGCCTGGAAGGCGGCCAGGGCCAGGGTCAGGTAGCGGGTGTAGCTGTTGAGCTTGCGCCGGCCCAGCTCGCCCTCCCGCTCCAGGCGGTCCAACTGCGGAAACACATGGGCGCCCTGCAGCAGGCTCATGATGATCGAGGCGTTGATGTAAGGCATCACGCCCAAGGAGAAAATCGAGAATCGCGCCATCGCCCCGCCGGAGAAGATGTTCAGGAAGGACAAGAGCCCGCCGCGCTGCGCGTCGAAGATGGCCTTGAGGGCGTCGCCGTTGATTCCCGGAGTCGGGATCGCGGCGCCCACGCGATAGATGGCGAGGGCGCCCAGCGTATACAAGACCTTCGTGCGAAGGTCCGATGCCTCGAAGAGATCGCCGAATTGCTGGATCATCGCTCCCGCGCCACCACCGTGGGCTTGCCGCCCGCTTTCTCGATCTTGGCCTTCGCCGACGCCGAGAAGGCGTGCGCCGCGATGGCCAGGGGGCGGGTCAATTCGCCGTCGCCCAAGACCTTGACCGGCGCGCCGCCGCAGATCAAGCCGTGGATTTTCAAGGCGTCCAGGGTCACGTCCTTCTGGTTCTTGAACACCCGCTCGATCGACTCCAGGGAGACGACCTGGTAGACGGTCTTAAAGGCGCCGTTGGTGAAACCCCGCTTCGGCACGCGCCGCAGCAGCGGCGTCTGCCCGCCCTCGAAGCCCACCAGCTTGCCGTCCCCGGAGCGGCTGCGCTGGCCCTTCTGCCCGCGCGTGGCCGTCTGCCCGTGGCCGGAGCCCTCGCCGAAGCCGAGGCGGATGCGGCGGCGGCGGGCGCCGAGCATGGGCTTCAACTGGGACAGGGAGACCGGCTCAATCGCCGTCTTTTTCGGAGCTTTCTTTTTAGCCATTCTCAAACTCTACTTTCCGCGAAGCTTGGCGACATCCTCGGCAGTGCGCAAGCGGCGCAGGCATTCCAGGGTCGCGCCCACGACGTTGAACGCGTTGCGGCTGCCCAGGCTCTTGGTCAGCACGTTCTTGACCCCGGCCGCCTCCAGGACGGCGCGCACGCCGCCTCCCGCGATGACGCCGGTGCCCGGCGCCGCGGGCTTCATCCAAACCTTCCCGGAGCCGAAATGCGCCACGATCTCGTGGGGGATCGTGTCCTTGAGCAGGGGGAACTTGACCAGATTCTTCTTGGCCTGGGCGTTCCCCTTCTGTATCGAGGACTGGACCTCCTTGGCCTTGCCGAGGCCGCTGCCCACGGTGCCGGCTCCGTCGCCGACGACCACCAGCGCGGAGAACGAAAATCTCTTGCCGCCCTTGACGACCTTGGCGACGCGGTTGATCGCCACGACGGTTTCCTTGAAGCCGAACTCGTCGCGCTCGTTGCGGTCGCGCCGGGGCCCGCGCGAGCCGAAACGCCTATGAGGGCCCGAGGACCTGCTCGCCGGAGCCGCCGCGACCGTGTTTGGTTCCTGATTCTCAGCCATGATCTCTCCCGTTAAAACTCCAGCCCGCCCTCGCGCGCGGCCTCCGCCAGGGCCTTGACGCGTCCATGATAAATGCGGCCGCCGCGGTCGAAGGCGACCTGCTTGACGCCCGCCGCCAACGCCTTCTTGGCGATGGCCGCGCCGACCTTCTTGGCCGCCGCGACGTTCTTGGCGCTCTTGCCCCCGCCGCCTCCGACCTCTTTCTCCAGGGAGGATGCGAAAGCCAGGGTCTTCCCCTTCGCGTCGTCGACGACCTGGGCGTAGATGTACTTGAGGCTGCGGTGGACGGTCAAGCGCGGCCTGCCGTTGTTGATCGTCGCCTCGCGCAACCCATCGCGGGTCCGCCGCGTCCTATACTCGTAGCGCGTCCACTTATCTTTCATGGTTTACCCTTCCCCAGCTATTTCTTCGCCCCCGCGCCGGCGCCGGCCCCCGCTCCCGCGGCCGTCTTGCCGGCCTTCTTGCGCACGCGCTCGCCGGCATACCGGATGCCGGTCCCCTTATAGGGCTCCGGCTTGCGCAGCTCGCGTATCTTGGCCGCAACCTCGCCCACCAGGTCCTTGCTCGCCCCCGACACCGTCAGCTGGGTCTTCTTGGGATCCACGCTGACCACGACCCCCTTGGGGGCCTCGAAGGTGACGGGATGCGACTTGCCCAAGGTCATCGAGAGCTTCTGCCCGGAGACCTCGGCGCGAAAACCGAGGCCGACGATCTCGAGCACCTTCGAAAACCCCGCGGAAACCCCGGTCACCAAGTTGTTGATCCGAACCCGGGACATGCCGTAAATCGCCGAGGCGTCCCTGGCCGCGGTCAGGTCGGCGGACAGGAAGACCTTCCCGTCCTTGATCTCCGCCTTGACCAGAGGATGGAGGCTGTGCTTGAGCTCGCCCTTCGGCCCCTTGGCCGTGACGACCCCGCCGGAGACGCCGACCTGCACTCCGTTCGGTATGACGACGGGCATCTTTCCAATTCTGGACATGGGGCTACCAGACCTGGCAGAGGATCTCTCCGCCCACTTTTTTCTCCCTCGCCTGCTTGTGAGTCACGACCCCCTGCGGCGTCGAGAGGATGGTCACCGCGAAGCCGTCGCGCGAGCGCGGGATGTCGCCGTAGCCGCGGTAGACGCGCAGGCCCGGCTTCGACACGCGCTTGATGCCGCGAATCACCGCCTCCTTCGTCGGAGAATACTTCAGGAAGACGCGGACGGTCCCGCTCTTGGCGCCGGGATTGAAGAGCGTCTTGAAGTTGGCGATGAAGCCCTCCTCCTTGAGGATGCGTATGATCTCGAGCTTGAGCTTCGAGTAGGGGACGTCCACGCGGTCCTTTTGGCGCGAGTTCGAGTTCCGTATTCGGGTCAGCAAGTCTGAGATTGGATCCATGATATACCTACCAAGAGGATTTCTTGACGCCCGGGATCTGCCCCTGGTGCGCCATCTTGCGAAAACAGATGCGGCAAAGCCCGAAGTCGCGGAAATAGGCGCGCGGCCGGCCGCAGATCTGGCAGCGGTTGCGGTAACGCGTCGCGAATTTCTGCGGCTTTTTCATCTTCGCGGCCCAAGCGGTCGTAGCCATGTCGTCGCTCCCTCTCTTAAACGGCCGCGGCCTCGCGCGACGGCCGTTTCTCCTGCTCGCGCGCCTTGAAGGGCATGCCGAGTTCCGCCAGCAGCTCCAGCGCCAATTCGTCCTCGCCGGCCGTGGTGACCATCGTGACGTTCATTCCGCGCTGCTTGGGGGACTTCTCCATATTGATCTCCGGGAAGATCAGCTGCTCGCGCAAGCCCAGGTTGTAGTTGCCGTGGCCGTCGAAGCCGCGGCGCTCCAGGCCCCGGAAATCACGAATGCGGGGGATCGCCGTGCTGATCAAGCGGTCGAGGAACTCCCACATGCGGTCGCCGCGCAGGGTCACGCGCACTCCGATGGGCATCCCCTGCCGCAGCTTGAAGTTGGAAATCGATTTCGTCGCGCGCCGCAGCTGCGGCCATTGGCCGGTCACCAGCGCCAGCTCCTCGCGGGCGGCGTCCAGCATCTGGACGTTGTCGCGCGCCTCGGAAACGCCGATGTTGACGACGCATTTGATCATGCGCGGCACCTGGAAGGGGTTGCCGAATTGGTGCGCTTCCATCAGCGCCGGCACGACCGCCTCCAGATAGCGCTTCTTGAGCCGCGGGGTGTCATGGGGCGTCTCCCGCCCGTCGGAAGTCTTTATCGTCGGTCCGGCGGCCTTGGCGGCCTTGGCCTCCAGCCCGGCTTTTCTTTGCGCCGCCGCTTTCGCTTTGGCCTTCTCGATCGCGGCCTGATCCTTCTCAGCCATATCTCGCCTTCTTCCTTATAAAATATGCTCGCCGCATCTGCGGCAGCTGCGCACGAGCTCTCCCGTGGGCAGCTTCTCGACTTTGGCGCGCGTCGGCTTCTCGCACTTGGGGCAGACGAGCATGACGTTCGAGCAGTGGATCGGCGCCTCCATCTTCTGCAAGCCCCCCGGCTCGGTCTGCGTCGGCTTCCTGTGCTTGGTCACCATGTTGACCTTCCCGACCAGGATGCGCAGCCGCTCCGGATAAATCTTCAGTATCTCGCCGGTCCGGCCCTTGTCCTTGCCGGCGATCACCATCACCTTGTCCTTCTTGCGCAGCTTCAATCTGGGCATGACTTAGACCACCTCTGGCGCCAGCGAAATGATCTTCAAATATTCCCTGTCCCGCAGCTCGCGGGCGATCGGCCCGAAAACGCGGGTGCCCTTGGGCTCGCCGTTGTCGTCGATCACGCAGGCGGCGTTGTCGTCGAAGCTGATGTAGGAGCCGTCCAAGCGGCGCTTGTTGCGGACGGCGCGCACGATCACGGCCTTGACGACGTCCCCCTTCTTGATGGCCCCGTTGGGCAAGGCGTCGCGCACGCTGCAAACGACCACGTCGCCCAGGGTGGCGTAGCGCCGGTAGCTGCCGCCCGCGACGTGAAAGCACTGAAGCTTGCGCGCTCCGGAGTTGTCCGCCACGTTGAGGATGGTGCGAAGCTGGATCATGCCTTTGCCTCCGCGACGCGCGGCATGGACTTGACGACCCGGACCAGGCGCCAGCGCTTGCTCTTGGAGACGGGACGCGTGCTCATGATCTCCACGACGTCGCCCTCCCGGGAATCGTTGGCTTCGTCGTGGACGGCGAAGCGGCTGCGCTTCTTGATGATCTTTTCGTAGAAGGGATGACGGAACGCGCGCTCCACGGAGACGATGCGCGTCTTGTTCATCTTGTCCGAGACGACCACGCCCTCCATCGTCTTGCGCGGATGGCGCCGCTGCGCCTCGGGGGACGCGGCGGCGTCCGCTGTCTTCTTCTTGGCCATTACTTGGTCTCCTCCCGCCGCTTCTCGCCGATCCAGGTCTTAAAGCAGGCGATCTGCCGGCGCAGCGTGCGCAGCTCGACGGGATTGTTCAAAGGGGTGACGCGATGCTTGAACCTAAGCTTGAAGCGCTTTTCCTGGGCCTGCCGCAGCTCCGTCTCCAGCTCCGCGATCGAGAGGGCCTTCTTTAATTGTTTCTCGTTGATCTTCATGTCGATCCTAGAAATGCTCTCTGGTGACGAATCTGGTCTTGATCGGCAGCTTGTAGGCCGCGGTGCGCAAGGCGGCCCGAGCCGCCTCCAGGCTCAATCCCTCGATCTCGAAGAGGATGCGTCCCGGCTTGACCACCGCCGCCCAATACTCCGGGGCGCCCTTGCCCTTTCCCATGCGGGTCTCCGCGGGATGCTTCGTGACGGCCTTGTCGGGGAAAACGCGCAGCCACAGCTTGCCGCCCTTCTTCATGTGCCGCCCGATGGCGACGCGCGAGGCCTCTAGCTGGCGCGCCGTCACCCATTTCGGCTCCAGGGCCTTCAAGGCGTACTCGCCGAAGACGATCGTCGTGCCGCGCTTGGCCGGCCCCTTGATGCGCGGGTGGCTGTGCGGCTTGCGGTATTTGACGCGCTTAGGCATTAGCATCGCTGGCTCCTGGAACGGCGGCGGGCTGGGCGGCGGCCTCGGCTGCGGCGGGCGCGGGCGCCGGCGCGGGCTCGGGAACGCCGACCTGCCGCTTGGCTTGCTGCAAGAGCTCCTTGGGGCTCTTGACGAACAACTGCTTCTTGAAGATCCAAACCTTCACGCCGATGAGACCCGCGGTCGTGAAAGCCTCCGCGGTCCCGTAATCGACGTCCGCGCAGTAGGTGTGCAGGGGCACGCGGCCCTCTCTCTGCCATTCCCGGCGCGCGATCTCGGAGCCGTTGAGGCGGCCGCCGACCATCACCTTGATGCCGAGCGCGCCGGACTGCATCGTGCGCTCCATCCCCCGCCTCATGGCCCGGCGGTGGGAGATGCGCTTCTCAAGCTGCATCGCGATCGCCTCGGCGACCAGGCGGGCATCCAGATCCGGCTCCTTGATCTCCATCACGTTGACGAAGGTCTTGCGGGCGGTCATGTCCTCGACCTTCTTGCGGATGGCCTCGATGTCGGCGCCCTTCTTGCCGATGACCACGCCGGGGCGCGCCGTATGGATGTTGACCCGCAGATAGGAGCCCGCGCGCTCGATGCCGATCCAGCTGACGGCGGCCATCCTGAAGGTCTGCTTGACCAGATTGCGGATCTTGAAATCCTCGCCGATGAGGGCCGGCATGTCCCGCAGGGAAAACCACTTGCTCTCCCAATCGCGGATGTAGCCGAGCCGAACCGAATTCGGATGAATTTTATTGCCCATGATTGATCCTATTTCCCGTCCTTCCGGGGCTCATCCGACACGACCACGGTCAGATGGCAGACCTTGCGCTTGAAGGTGTTGGCGCGGCCCTGCGGAGCGGGCATCACGCGCCTCATGGAGCCCATGGGCCCCATGTCCGACCAGCACGCCTTGACGTAGACTTTTTCCGGGACGAGCTTCTGGCCGGCGCGGCCGGCCTTAATCGTCAGGTTCGCGGCCGCCGAGCGGAGCGCCTTGCCGATCATCCCGCCGCAGGCGCGAGGGATCATCGGCAGCAATTCCTCGGCCTCGAGGACGGTTTTGCCGCGTATTTCCTTGAGCGCCTGGGCGACCTTGCGGGCGCCGAAGCGTTGGAATCGAGCGTGAGCGATGGCTTCCATGGTGTACCTCGTTAGGTCAGGGACGTGGCCTCTTTATGGGTTCCGCCATGGGCCTTGAAGAAGCGCGTGAAGGAGAATTCGCCCAGGCGATGGCCGACCATCTGCTCGGTGACGTAGATGGGCAGGAATTTGCGGCCGTTGTGCACGGCGAAGGTGTGGCCGACGAACTCAGGGGAGATGACGCAAGCGCGCGACCAGGTCTTGATCGGCTTCTTGTCCCCGGACTGATTCATCTTCTGGACTTTATTGAGCAGCTTCTGGTCTATGAACGGGCCTTTCTTGGTGGATCGACTCATGGTTCCTCGTTACGCCTGCTTGGCGCGCCTCCGGTCGGAAACGATCATCCAGCCCCAAACCTTCTTGCGGTCGCGCGTCTTGTAGCCCTTGGCGAGCTGGTTCCAGGGAGAGCGGGGATGGTTGCCCCCCTTGGATTTGCCGCGGCCGCCTCCCATCGGATGGTCGGTGGCGTTCATCGCCCCGCCGCGGACCGTCGGCCGCACGCCGCGATGGCGGTTGCGCCCGGCCTTGCCCAGCCGAATCGTGTTGTGCTCCGTGTTCGAGACCTGGCCCAAGGTCGCCATGCAATTTTCCGGGACCAAGCGGATCTCTCCGGAAGGCATCTTCAATTGGGCGTAGCCGCCGTCCTTGGCCATCAGCTGCGCCTGGGTCCCGGCCGAGCGCATCATTTGCCCTCCCTTGCCGGGAATCAGCTCGACGTTATGGACGAAATGGCCCTCCGGAATGTCCTTCAAGGGCAGGGCGTTGCCGACCTTGATGTCGGCCTGGGGGCCGCTGACGATCGTGTCCCCGACCTTGATTCCCACCGGATGCAGGATGTAGCGCTTCTCCCCGTCCGCGTAGTGCACCAGGCAGATGCGGGCCGTGCGGTTCGGATCGTACTCGATCGTGGCGATCTTTCCCGGGACCCCGAACTTGTCGCGCTTGAAATCGACGATGCGATACACCCGCTTGTGGCCGCCGCCGTGGTGGCGGACCATGAGCGTGCCGGTGTTGTTGCGTCCCCCCGTCTTGACGAGCCGGGAGAGCAGGGATTTCTGCGGCCTGTCGGCCGTCAGCTCCGAGTAGTCGGCCGAGGTCATGCCCCGGCGGGAAGGCGTGTACGGCTTGAAGGTCTTGATCGCCATGGTCTTAGCTCGCCTGCTCCGCGAAATCGATCTTCTGCCCCTGCTTGAGAGTCACGATGGCCTTCTTCCAGTCGGAGCGCAGGCCGCCGCCCTTGCCGAAGCGGCGAAACTTCCCGCGCACCCGCATCGTGCGCACGTCCTGGACCCGGACCTTGAACAACTCCTCGATGGCGCGCTTGATGTCCGGCTTGGTGGCGTCCAAGGACGCCTCGAAGGCGTACTGATTGAACTTCTCCTTGAGAATCGTGCTGCGCTCCGTCAGCAGAGGCCGCACGACCGTCCGGTAGGTTTCTCTCATTGTGATTCCTTAGATAAACAAAGAATCCTCAGTTCCAACGCGCGCCCAACTTTTCCAAGGCGGGCCGCGTCAGGATGATTTTCTTGCTGCGCAAAACGACGTAGGCGTTGAGGTCGCCGGCCAGCAGCACCTCGAGCTGGGGAATGTTGCGCGCGGCCAGGGTAAGCGCCGCGTCGGGTTGATCGAGGACGAGTATGGTCCGTCCCTCGCAGCCCAGGGCCCGGAGGATGTGGGCGACCTGCTTGGTCTTGGCCTCGGCGATCTTCAACTGATCGACGAACACGAGGGCGCGCTCCGCGTTCTTGGCCGCCAGGGCCTGGGCCAGGGCCAGCCGGGCCTTGCGGCGCGGCATCGAGAATTCCCGCTCCACGTTCTTGGGGCCGTGGATGACGCCGCCCTTGCGCCAGAGCGGGGACCGGATGGAGCCGGCGCGGGCGCGGCCGGTGTGCTTCTGCTTCCAAGGCTTGTGCCCGCCCCCGGAGACCTCCGTGCGCGTCTTGACCTTCGCGTCGTACTGTCGCTGGTTGGCGAGATAGATCGTCACGTACTCATGCAAGAATTGCCCGGAGGGCTTCTTGCCGAAGACGGACTCCTTGAGCTCGACCTTCCCGACCGCTTCGCCCTTCGCGTTCAAAAGTTCGGCTTCCATGGTCGCCTCTTACTTCTTCGCGCCGGCCTTCGGCGCGGCCGCCTTGATGATGTTGCCCATCTTGTCCTTGCGGACGGTGGGCTTGCGCGCCTCGGCCCGGAATTTCTTGGCCTTGACGGTCTCGTGGATGGTCACGAAGCCCCCCTTGGGGCCCGGGACGGAACCGTTGACGTAAATCAGGCCGTTCTGCGGGTCTATCTGGACGATCTCCAGTTTCTGCATCGTCGTCGTCTCATGGCCCATGCGCCCGGCCATGCGCTGCCCGGGCAGCACCCGGCCGAGGGATCTGCGGCTGGCCAGCGAGCCTGGAGAGCGCTCCTTGTCCGAGGCGCCGTGGGAGCCCGGCAAGCCCCGGAAATTGTGCCGCTTCATGACGCCGGCGAAGCCCTTGCCCTTCGAGACGCCCTGGATGTCGACGTAGTCGCCGGGCTTGAAGCCGGTCTCGAGCGTCACCACCTGGCCGGCCTCCAATCCGTCGACGCTGCCCAAGCGTATCTCCTTGACGAAGCGCGCCGGCGCGACCCCGGCCTTCTTGAACTGGCCGCGGAGGGGCGCGGGAACGTTCTTTTCCTTTCTCACGCCGTAAGCCAACTGGACGGCGTTATAACCGTCCTTGGAATCGGCCGTCTTGACCCGCAGGACCCGGCAAGGGCCGGCCTTCACCACCGTCACGTCGTAAAGCCCCCTGTCCTTGGGGTGAAAAACCTGGGTCATCCCGACCTTTTCGCCCAAAATAGCGCGAAAAGTCGCCGGGGCCTTCTTCGCCCCGTCGGCCTCAACCGGCTTGACCGCCTCTTCCTCTGCCATAATGCCCCTTGAACAAAAATAAATCCCTCACCGTCCGCGCATATTGTTGTCGCGCTCGCGGCGAAGACGCTGGACCATAGCGCCCGTTACAACTTAATTTCAACGTCCACGCCGGCTGGCAGATCGAGCTTCATGAGCTCGTCCACCGTCTTAGAGGTCGTCGAGTTCAGCTCGATGAGGCGCTTGTGCACCCGCATCTCGAACTGCTCGCGCGACTTCTTGTCGACGTGGGGAGACCGTAGGACCGTGTACTTCTTGATATGAGTGGGCAGCAAAACGGGGCCGGACACGACTGCCCCGGTACGCTGCGCCGTCTCAACGATCTTGCCTACGCTCGCATCGAGAACACGGTGGTCGTACGCCCTAAGCCTAATGCGGATTCTCTGCTGCGGATTGCTTGTCTCGGCCATGGCTATTTTACCTTATATCAACGGTTTTATGCAACGATCTCTGCGACGACTCCGGCGCCGACGGTGTGCCCGCCCTCGCGCACCGCGAAGCGCAGGCCCTTCTCCATCGCGATCGGAGCGATCAGCTCCACCTCGATGTCGATGTTGTCGCCCGGCATCACCATCTCCACGCCCTGCGGCAGCGTCACCGACCCCGTCACGTCCGTCGTCCTGAAATAAAACTGCGGCCGGTACCCCTTGAAGAACGGCGTGTGCCGCCCGCCCTCCTCCTTGTTGAGCACGTACAGCTTCGCCTTGAACTTCACGTGCGGCTTGATCGAACCCGGTGCCACCACCACCTGCCCGCGCTCGATCTGCGTCTTCTCTATGCCCCGCAGCAGGATCCCCACGTTGTCCCCGGCCCGCGCGTCGTCCAAGAGCTTGCGGAACATCTCCAGCCCCGTCACCACCGACTTGCGCGTGTCCTTCAGGCCCACGATCTCGATGTTGTCCCCGACCTTCACCACCCCGCGCTCCACCCGCCCCGTCGCCACCGTCCCGCGACCGGTGATCGAGAACACGTCCTCCACCGCCATCAAAAACGGCTTGTCGGTCTCGCGCTTCGGCTCCGGTATGTCCCGGTCCAGCGCGTCCATCAGCTTCTGGATCGCCGGCTCCCCGATCTCGGAGGTGTCTCCCTCCAGCGCCTTCGACGCCGAACCGCGGATGATGGACACCTTGTCCCCGGGAAACTCGTACTTCGTCAAAAGCTCCCGAACCTCCATCTCCACCAGGTCCACCAGGTCCTTGTCCGCCACGTCGATCTTGTTCAAGAACACCACGATGTGCGGCACGTTCACCTGCCGCGCCAACAGCACGTGCTCCCTGGTCTGCGGCATCGGGCCGTCCGCCGCCGACACCACCAGGATCGCCCCGTCCATCTGGGCCGCCCCGGTGATCATGTTCTTGATGTAGTCCGCGTGCCCGGGGCAGTCCACGTGCGCGTAGTGCCGCTTGGCCGTCTCGTACTCCTGGTGGTGCACGTTGATCGTCACCCCGCGCGCCTTCTCTTCGGGCGCGTTGTCGATCTCGTCGTACTTGCGCGCCTGCGCCAGCCCCTTCTTCGCCAAATAGTGCGTGATCGCCGCCGTCAACGTCGTCTTGCCGTGGTCCACGTGACCGATCGTCCCGATGTTCACGTGCGGCTTGCTCCGGTCGAACTTCGCCTTTGCCATGCTTGCTCTCCTTAAGCTCTGCGTTCGAAATCCTGACGCGATTCTACCTCATTTAAAGCGAGCTGGGAACGGGAATCGAACCCGCGACCTTCTCCTTACCATGGAGATGCTCTACCAGCTGAGCTATCCCAGCGTTCCGCCACCGGACAAAAGAACACCCAACACCAGACCGAGATCTGGAGCGGGCGATGGGAATCGAACCCACGTAACGAGCTTGGAAGGCTCGTGTTCTACCATTGAACTACGCCCGCATCTCGCCGCCTGACGCGGCAAGAGATGGCAGCGGGCCATTATAGCGAAGGGCCGCCGCCGCTGTCAACGCAAGCCCTGGCCGCGGCGCGCCTTTGGCGGTATGCTAAAGGAATGAGAGCGGGCCGCCTCCTTTATTTGTTCCTAATCGCCGCCGCCGTCGTGCTGCCTCTGCGGGCCTGGGTCATCGAGGCGATTTATATTCCGACCGCCTCGATGGAGCCGACGCTGCCGGTGGGCCGGCATCTCTTCTGCGACAAGCTCACGCTGCGCTGGCGACGGCCGCGGCGCGGCGACATCATCGTGTTCCGGCCTCCCATCGAAGTCGGCGGCGAGCAGGCCGAGCAGATGGTCAAGCGCGTCATCGGCCTGCCGGGAGAGACCGTGGAATTGCGGCACAAGCGGGTTTTCATCGACGGCAAGCCGCTCCAGGAGGACTACGTCGAGCATACCCGCCCCGGAGAGCGCCTGGAGGGCGACGACTTGGGCCCGATCGTCGTGCCCCCCGATTCATATTTCGTGCTGGGCGACAACCGGGACGAGTCGAATGATTCCTCGGTCTGGCGCGACGCCAAGGGGCGGCACGTCTATTTCATCTCCGCCGCCGAGATCGTCGGTTTGGTGCGGGGCGTCTATTAGGCTTGCTGGCCCATCGGTGAACCCGGATGTAGGCCTTTTAGCCCAGTCTGGATAGGTCCCATGGCCCTACGCCGGGCGCCCAGGATACCTCATAATAAAAGCATGAGCGCCGCGTTGCTGTCGTTGCTTATGTTGCCGCTTTTTGGCGGCGGCCAGGCTTTCGCTTCGGCCAACTCCGTCCCCGGCCAGCAGGCCATTCCCAGCCGGCAGGCCATCATCCGTTCCATACGAGTTTGGGCGGAGCTCTGTCCCGAGGCCTCCGAGGATCCCGCGCTGCGGTTGCTGTCGAAGCAGCTGGGAGAGGTGCGGGCCATGGGAGAGGCGCCGCTCTCAGGCGATCAGCTGGCGCAGTTCTACGGGCAGTTCAAGAACTGGAAGCTGCGCTGCGTGCGCAGCCGCTATGTCCAGCACAGCAAGGACGCCATATCCCCGGTGTCCTTCGACGCCTATTACGCGCGCATCGAGCAGGGGCTTCACTCCATCGGAGGGCTGTCGTATCAGGCGCGGATCACGCCCGCCGACCGCGCGCGCATCGAACGCCGCATTAAGACCCTGTTCAGCTGTCTGGATTCCTGGACCGTGCATGACCTTCTCCAACGGACCATCTCGGGCGACGTGGGGGCTCTCTACCGCATCCAGCAGGAGGGCTCGGCCGGCGAGCGGCGCCTGTATCTGGGCTATCGCGGCCGTTTCCATGGGAGGGCGCGGGTTCTAAGCGCCGACGGCTCCGCGCCTCCCCCGGCGGCTGTAGTCCCGATGGCGGTCGCCCCGCAGTCCCCCGGCTTGGCTGGAAGGCTGTGGAGCTTCATCCGCCGGGAGGCCTCCAGCGTGACGTCCCAGGGGGTCCGGATCGCGAACGCCATCCTGCGCTACGGCCGCCGGGCCTACGACGCGATGATGGAGGGCGCCCTAGTCAGGGCCGAGTCCGCTTTCCATCCCGGGGTCACCAGCAAGGCCGGAGCGATGGGTTTGGGGCAGTTGATGCCGGGCACGGCCAAGGGCTGCGCCGAGCATCCCTACGATATCGACGAGAACATAGCCTGCAGCGCGCGGGTCCTGCGCGGGGACATGGATCATTTTCAAGTCACCGAGTCCGACATCGCGCGCTTGCGCGCCGTTTATCTGGGGCTGGCCGCCCGGGTGCGCTCGGGGGAGATGACCCGCCGGCAGGCCTTCGCAGAGGCCTTATCGCTGACCCCGATGAAGGTCCGCAACGCCATCGCCGGCTACAACGCCGGGCCCTACGCCATCGACGATTACGGCCACGGCCGCTATGACCGCCTGCCGCGCCCCGGCTACGACGAGACGATCGCCTATGTCCCGACGGTTCTGGGCTACTACTTCGACGCGGCGCTGAGCGTCCAGTAGGCGTTCCTACTCCTTAAAGAACTCCATCGGCGCGTCGTAGCCCTGTCGTCTTAATCGGTCGTAGAAGCGCGGCGGGCTGCCGGTCGGCCTGAGCGCGAAGCTGAGGGTTTGCGGGGATTTGCGGGTCTCGGTCCGGAAGAGATCGTTCATCAGGATGGCGTCGAGCTCCAGGCCGGTGACCTCGGAGACTTGGACGACGCGGCGCGAGCCGTCCGCCAGGCGTCCCATGAAGACGACCAGGTCGATCGCCGAGGCGATGCCGCCGCGGACCGCCTTGAGCGGCATGTCCAGGCCCGCCATCAGGACCAGGGTCTCCAGCCGAAGCAGGGCCTCGCGGCAGGAGCCGGCGTGCAGCGTGGCCATGACGCCCTCCTGGCCGACGTTCATGGCCTGCAAGAGGTCGAAGGCCTCCGGGCCGCGGACCTCGCCGATGACGATGCGGTCCGGGCGCATGCGCAGGGTGTTGACGACCAAATCGCGCAGGGTCACGTCGGGCAGGCGGCCGTCGCGAAGCCGCGTGCGCAGGTAGACGACGTGCGGCTGCGGCAGGGTCAGCTCCGGCGTGTCCTCCACCACCAGCACGCGGGACTTGGCCGAGATCAGGGCGGCCAGGGCGTTGAGCAGGGTCGTCTTGCCGGAGCTGGCCCCGCCGACGACGAGGATGTTCCGGCGCTGCTCGACGGCGAAGGCGAGGAAGGCCGCGCAGCCAGGCGTCAGGGTTTGGCCGCGGCAGAGTTCCTGGAGGCCGGGCCTTCGCGGGGGCTTCTTTCGCACCGTCACGGCCAGCGGGCCGCGCAGCAGCGGATAGGCCAGGACGTGGACGCGGGAGCCGTCACGCGCCGTCAAGTCCGCGAACGGCCGCTCCGGGCCGAAGGCCTGCGGCCCGACGATGTCGCCCAGCAGCGCGGCCGCGTCCTGCGCCGTCGCTTTTCCCAAGGGCTCCAGCTCGCCGCCCGCGCGCTCGACGTAGACGGAACCGTCGTCGTTGACGATCAGCTCGACGACGGCGGGGTCGTCGAAAGCGGCGATCAGCGCCTCGCCGGCCAAGGCCTCTCCATGGTTTGTTGTCTGCGCGACGCCGCAGTGTAGGGCGCCGCTATTGCCTTGTCAAGTGATCCACTGAAAAATAGGGTCTGACCCTATTTTTCAGCGGGCGCGCGAGCCGGTCCCCTTCAACGGACGTCGACGACGGGGACGACGGACATGCCTGGCGTCAGCCGCCCGTTGGTGGGTTCGTCGAAGACGATCTTGACCGGCACCCGCTGGACGACCTTCACGAAGTTGCCCGTGGCGTTTTCCGGCGGCAGCAGGCTGAATCGGGAGCCCGTGCCGGGCTGTATGCTGTCGACGTGGGCCTTGAAGGCGTGGTTGGGGAAGGCGTCGACGTAGACGAGGGCGCTCTGGCCGGGGCGCATCCGCGTGAGCTGGGTCTCCTTGAAGTTCGCGATCACGTAGATGTCCTCGGGCACGATGGCCATCAGCGGCTGTCCCGGCTCCACGAAGGATTGTATCTCGACGCTGCGTCGGGCCACCCGGCCGGCTTGCGGCGCCGTGATGTCGGTGTAGGACAGGTTCAGCTTGGCTTGGATGAGGACCTCTCTCGCCGTGTCGGCGTTGGCTGCCGCGACCTCCGCCTCCGAGGCGGCCTTGTCCGCCATCTGGCGCGAGACCTGGTTGGCCGCCAGAAGCTTGGCATAGCGCCGGGCGTCTAGCTTGGCTTGCCGGGCGGCCGCTTCCGCCGCGACCAGTCCCGCGCGCGCGCGGGCCACCTGAACGCGGTAGTCCTCGGGGTCCAGCTTGACCAAAAGCTGGCCCGCTAGAACCTTCTGGTTGTCGTCGACCAGCACGGCGACGACCTGCCCGCTGACCTTGGAGTTGACCTGGGCGACGTGGGCGTCGATGTAGGCGTCGTCGGTTTCCTCCAAATGGCGCCCGCGCAGCCAGTGGACCAGCCCCAGCAGCGCCGCCGCGCTTAGCGCCAGCCCCAGGATGATCCATTTACGGGCCTTGGGCGCCGTCGTTTGATGGCTTTTCACGGTGTCTCCTGGAATTTAAAATCCCTCATGCGCCCGACGGCGAGGGCGCGATTGACCCGCGCCGTCTCGAATTGCGCCAGCGCGGCGGCCAGCTGGTCGTCGGCGCGAGCCAGCTCGGTCTGGGCGTTGACCAGCTCCAGGTTGTCGCCGACCCCGGCCGCGAAGCGGCCGCGCGCCAGCTTCAGCTCCTCGCGCGCAAGCTGCGAGGCCAGGCGCGTGGCCCCCACGCGCTGCGCCGCCTCCGACAGGCGGTCCTCGGCGCGCCGGGCGTCTTCCTCCACGGCCAGCAGCAGGTCGTCGTAGCGCGAGCGCGCCTCTTGGTCGGCTGCGCGCGCCTCGCTCGTGCGCGCGGCCAGGCCGCCGTCGAAGAGCGGCAAGGACAGCGCGGCTCCGATGGAGCCCGTGGTGCGCGCGCCGGAGTCCGGCTGATTGCCGCTCAAGCCCGCGTCCGCCGTGGCGAGCAGGCGCGGCAGGCGATCGGCTCTCGCCGCCTTGACGAGCAGCCCCGCGGCTTGGAGGCGATCCTGGGAGATCCGCAGCTCCAGGCGGCCGGATTGGGCGTCGGCCAGCGTGGCGTCGAGCGGGGGGACCGCGGTGGAGCTTACGACCAGCATGTCGGTCAACTCGAGCGGCTCGCCCAACGGCAGGCCCGCGATCCGCTTAAGCCTCAAGTCTGCGTCGGTGGCGGCGGTGCGCGCGTCGAGCAGCCGCAGGCTCTCCTCGGCCTCGCGGGTTCTGGCCCTTGCCACGTCAAGGCCCATCGCCGTTCCCGCGGTCAGCCGCTCGCGGGCCAGGGCCAGCAGCTCGCTGGCCAGGTCGACCCCGGCCTGCGCGGAGCGGATCGCCTCCCGGGCGCGCAGGGCCTCGATGTAGGCCAAGGCGGCCGCCCCGGCCACCTGCTCTCCGGCCAGATCTTCTTGCAGCGCCGCCGCCCTGGCGCTGCGGCGCGCCGCGCTTAAGCGCAGCCAGGAGTGCAGGTCGAGCACGCTCATCGCCAGGCGGAAGCGGGCGTCGAAGACGTCGAAGGGCCCCAGCATGGTCGCAAAACCGCCGCCGCTTAAGCCCTCCGCAGCCAGGTTGACGCGAAAAACGCGCTGCTGGGACAGGGAGCCGGCCACCATCGGCAGCAATTGCGAGGCGGCCTCCAAGGTCCGCGCCCGCGCCGCCTCGTCCTCGGAGCGGGCCAGCTTGGCGGTCAGGTTGCGCTGGACGGCCAGCCGCATCGCCTCCGCCATCGACAGGGGCGCGGCCGCCGCCGGCGCCGCCAGCAGCGAGGCCAGCGCCAGCCCCAGCGCCGCCGTCCGCGCCGGCCGCCTCATCGCCGCCTCCGCGGCTTGGCGAGGGCCGCCTCGATTTTGGCCAGGAGGGCGGTCATCTGCTTCTTGTCCGCATCCGAAAGCGTCGAGAGCAGGCGCGAGACTCTCCGGGCGCGGCGCGGCAGCAGCGCCGCGATCAGGCGACGAGCGCCCGGGGAGAGGCGGACCGTCAGCGACCTGCGGTCGCTGGGAGAGGGCTTGCGGCGGATCATCCGGTCGGCTTCCAGGCGGTTGAGCAGGCCCGTCACGGTGGCGCGCGAGACCCCGATGGCCTGCGCGATGTCGGCGGGGGCCTTCTCTCCCTCTAATTTGAGCTGGATGAGCAGGCGGAGCCGCCCCTGCGACAAGCCGTGGCGCGCGAGCTGCCGGTCGCCCTCCTCCAAAATCGCCCCCGCGGTCCGCAACAGCGCCGCGTAGGCCTCCAGGGCGGGGGCGTCGACGCGTACGCCCGGCCCCAGCGCGGCCATGAATCGCCGGTGGGTCAAGTTCTTGAGCAGATAAGCGGTCTGGGCCATTGATAATTAGGAGGCTAACTAATCATAGCACAGCCGCGCGCTCTCCGCAAGGGCGGCGCGAGCGCCGCCCCCGGCGAGCAGTGGACGGCAGGCGGGAAACCTGGTAGTATATTCGTCTAAATGAATATAAAAGGGTCGGTTAATCTAATGCTCCGCGCGTTCGCCGACGAGACGAGGCTGCGCATGCTCAACCTCTTGGCCGGGGGCAAGGAATTGTGCGTCTGCGACATTCAAGGCGCCCTCGGGCTTGCGCAGCCGAAGGTGTCCCGGCATTTGGCCTATCTTAGGAGAGCGGGCCTGGTCCGCGTGCGCAGGGAAGGCCTCTGGAAGCACTACTCCTTGACCGCGCCCAAAAGCGGCTTTCACAAGGGTCTCGTCGGCTGCCTGAAGGGCTGCTTCAAGGAGGCGGACATACTGCGCAAGGACGCCCGGGCGCTTAAGCGGCGCGGGTCCAAGGGATGCGGTTGAAGTCGCGTCGCCGGGAGTCCGTGGCGGGCAGCCTGCCCTTTCTCGACCGCTATCTGACGGGCTGGATTTTCGCGGCGATGGTCCTGGGCGTGGGGCTGGGCAGCCGCGCGCCCGCAGTCCCCGCGTTCATCGATCGTTTTCAATTGGGGACGACGAACATCCCGATCGCGATCGGCCTGATTTTGATGATGTATCCGCCGCTGGCCAAGGTCCGCTACGAGGAGTTGGGCGACGTCTTGAGCGACAAAAAGGTTCTCGGGCTCTCCCTGCTCCTCAACTGGATCATCGGGCCGATCCTGATGTTCGCCTTGGCCGTCCTCTTTCTGCGCCGCTATCCCGAATACATGGTCGGGCTCATCCTGATCGGGCTGGCGCGCTGCATCGCGATGGTGATCGTGTGGAACGAGCTGGCGGACGGCGACACGGAATATGCCGCGGGCCTGGTGGCCTTCAACAGCGTTTTTCAAGTCCTGTTCTACAGCGTTTACGCCTGGGTGTTCGTGACGGCGCTCCTTCCCTTTTTCGGGCTGTCGGGCGCGGCCGTGGACGTGGGCATGGGGCAGATCGCGCGCAGCGTCTTCTTCTATCTGGGGATTCCGTTTATCGCGGGCGCGCTGACGCGCTTGGCGCTCGTGAAGGCCAGGGGCAAGGAGTGGTATCACGAGCGGTTCATCCCCAAGATCAGCCCGCTTACGCTGATCGCCTTGCTCTTTACGATCGTCGTGATGTTCAGCTTGAAGGGGAAGATGATCGTGCGAATTCCCCTGGACGTGCTGCGCATCGCGCTGCCGCTGCTCGTCTATTTCGTCGTCATGTTCCTCGCCAGCTTTTGGCTGGGCCGCAAGGCCGGCGCGGACTACTCGAAGACGGCGACCCTCTCCTTCACCGCCGCCAGCAACAATTTCGAACTGGCGATCGCCGTGGCCGTCGCCGTCTTCGGCATCGACTCCGGGCAAGCCTTCGCCGCCGTCGTCGGGCCGCTGGTCGAAGTGCCGGCCCTCATCGGGCTGGTCAATGTGGCGCTTTATTTCCAGCGCCGATGCTTTCCACCCGCGCCATAGCGCGAGCCTTCGCGCAAGAGGCGCTGCGCCCGCGGCCTGCCTGCAACAGTGGGCGAGCCCACCTACTGCCTGCACAGCCTCTACGGTTTTTAACGGCTATAGGGTCGATGTCGCCAAGGACCGGAGCCCAGGGGCTCGGCATGGACGCGCTCCCGAACCTGTTCCCACGTCCCTTGGGCGACGACGCGTCCTTGCTCCAAGACGACGACTTGGTCGGCGTGCTCCAAGGTCCTCAGGCGGTGGCCGATGAGGACGACGGTGACGTCGCCGTGCAAATCCTCGACCGCGCGGCGGACGCGGTCCTCGTTCTCCAGGTCCAAGGCGCTCGTGGCCTCGTCGAGAATGAGCAACGAGGGGCGCTTGAGCAGCGCGCGCGCCAGGGCCAAGCGCTGGCGCTCTCCCCCAGACAAGCGCGCGCCGCCGTCTCCGATGATCGTGTCGAGGCCCTGCGGAAGGCGGAACGCGAAGTCCGCGGCCGCCCGCTCCAACGCGCGCCGCAAATCTGCTTCCCGGGCATGGGGCAGGCCCCACGTCAGATTGTTGCGCACGCTGTCGTTGGTCAGGAAAACCTCCTGAGGCACGTACGCCGTGGAACGGCGCCAACGAAGGCGGGCGGAGCCGGACGCGGGGAGGCCGTCGATGAGAAGCTCGCCCGCGTCCGGGGCCAGCAGTCCCGTCAGGACGTCGGCCAACGTGCTCTTGCCGGCGCCCGACGCCCCCATGATCGCGGTCGTGGAGCGGACCGGAAGACGCAAGGACACGCTCTCCAAGGCCGGCCGCTCCCGGTCGGGGTAGCGCGCGACGACGTTCTCCAGCCGGATGTCGACGGCGACCGGCCAAGGCAGCGACGGCGGCGGGGCCGCGGGCTCCGCCGCGGCGCGGCACTCCTCCAGAAGGCGTTCGGCTTCCTCGAAGGCCGGCGCGGCGTGCAGCCACTGATGATGCTGCTGCTGTGCAGAGACGAACAGAGGGATCACGCGGCTGAAGATCAAGACCAGGGTCAACAGCTCCGGGACGGGGACTCTCCAAATCTCGAAGCCTGCATACAGATATCCCGCCAGCAGGATCGCGCTGCCGATTTGGAATATGACGCCGGAGAGCGAGGCGCTGGAGACGAAGCGCATCTGTTCGGCCCGCAAACGGGAGGCCGCGCGGCGGAAGTAATCCAGGTGGCGTCCCTCGCTGCCCAATATCTTGGCTAGCTTCAACCCCCCCAGCCCTTCCTCCACGCCGGCCTGCATGGCGCGATTGGCGGCGGTCAAGCCATTGCCTAAGCGCAGGGCCTTGCGGCGTTCCCCGGACAGCGCCGTCAAGACGACGCCTCCGCTCACGATGGCCAAGGCGGTCATCGCCGGCGACAACGACATCGCCACGGCCAGGTAGACGGGCATCGCGGCCACGGACGCGATCAGTCCCAGGGCGGCGCGGAAACCGACGCCGACGCGGGACACGTCGGTCAGCAAGTGGTTGGCGTGATCGGACCTCCGGGTTCCCATGATCCAGCGCCATTCCGCGCGGAGAATGGCCTCCAAGCAACGCTCGCGCAAACCGTCCACCAGCCGGTGCTGAAGCCGGGCGCTCAAGACGTCCCGGGCGTATTGCAGAGCGCCGCGCAAGGCCATCAACGCCAGGAATGCGGCCAACAGGCCTCCCAAGGAGGTCGGCAGTCCAGCTCCCCGCAAGCGTTCAAGCAGCGCCCGGATCACGGGATGGCGTCCTCCCGTTGCGCCCTGAAGGGTCGACAGCAAGGGGACCAGAAGGAGCGCGCCCAGCCCCTCGGTCGCCCCGCAAAGCGCCGCGACGGCCAGAAGCGCCGCGATGTCCCGCCGCGGCGCTTGACGGGCCAGGCGGAAGAAGGATCTCCCGCCGGTCATCTGCGCGCCGGCGCGGCGGAGACGAAGCACTCGACCGGCTTGAACCGGTCCCAGCCGCCTCCGCCCGTGACCCGCACGTCTCCCGCGTTGACCCAGGCGTGAGCTTCCAGATCGGCGCGCCGTTCGCCGCGCGCAAGACCGAAGTAGACGGCGCACGGCACTCCATGCAAACCCAACAAAAGGCGCCCCGTCAACGCCTGGGCCAGGCACTTCGATTCCCACGGCGTCCAACGGGCCGCGAGGCGGATGGCGCGGCTCAATCCGCGCGCGATCCGCTCATGGCGTGGACCGACGGAAGGCATCTTCTGAGACGATCCCCCTTGAACGCCCAAGCAGGAGGCCAATCGACGGAAGGGGATCGTCTTCAACGCCAGGACGCAGATTCCCAAGGTTATGAAGGAAGGAATCAGCCACATCTGCTCGAAAAGAGGCAGGCGCAGGAAGGTCCGGATCTTGGAGAGAAGCTTCACGCCGCCTTCGCGATCCCGTTTTGAATCAGGTCCGCGGCGAACGGCAGCAAGTCGGCAAGACAGGCGGATTCATCCACTTCATATTCCGCGCAGAGGACTTGCGCGATCTCCCGGAGGGAAGAGGGTTTTTCGATCAAGCTCCAAACGCGGCCGCCCACGGCGCCCAGGCCGAAGTATTCGCCGCGCTGGACGCTCATCATCACGACTTCGCCGTCCATGTCGACGGCGACCAGCTCGGGCGCGCGGACCAGGACGGTGTCCGGGGTGATCGTCGTCACGTGGGCCGCTGATTGCCGAGAGGCCTGAAAAATGTTAGAAAAATCACTGCCGAGGCGGAATCGTCGCGGCGGCAAACGGCGTTCAACTCGCGCATCAAGGATAATTTAGCATGAAAGAGAGTCCTTCGGAATCTCAGGAGACGAACGAAACGCGCGAAGCCTACCGATCCCCGCGCCTGATCCGGCTGGACGTCAATGCCGCCACCGAATCCGCCCCGGAGTTCGGCGCGGGCTGGTGGTTCTCCCTCATGAAGTGCGGTTCCTGATCGGCCGCGGAATCCGGCTGGCGGCAAGATCCTAGCCTATCCCAACAACCCCGCTCCCCGAAGGGTGTCGCATGACGGCTCGCATCGGCCAGAAGGCGGTCGATAAGGGCGTTCAAGTCGAAGCCGGAGCGAGGGCGGGTCACCCGAGCGAGATGGACCGCATTCGCCAGCTTAGCGCAGGAGCGTAGATGTTCTGCTTCCAGCTTCAGGCCTTTTAGAAAGCCAGCGCGATAGGTGTTGTCGCGAAGGGGGGCCAGCCGTCGCATGCCGCTGAGAGGCTCGATTCGGATGTCGGTTGCCTCGTGACTGCCCAACACGTAGACCCACCGGACGGACCATGGCCGGTCCGCGAAATTTTCGCCCAACGGGTAATTGAACTTTTCAAGCTCGGGGCGAATGCGTCTGAGCGGGCCGGTTTGTATCCCGAGGCGATCGGCGGCGTCCTGCCAGAGTTTGACGCGGGGAAAACCGGGGATCGCGCGGCCGCCCTCATCGACGGCGATCACGTCGTCGGACACGATTTGATGACCGCGTTGCAGGAAACCCGCCAGCAAAGTGAACTTTCCGATTCCGGAGGGGCCGAGGCAAATCAGGCACGCGTCGTCTACGCGGATCGCGCTGCCGTGCAGGATCAGGGCTCCGCGCTGGAACAAGAGCGCGCCGAAAGCGGAGCCCAAAAGGAAAAGTCGGACGCTGTCGTCGTCGGAGCCGGCGGCGGGCTCGATGGTGATCGTCCGGCCGTCACGAGCATGGTAGGTCGCGGTTCCGGGGATTTGAAAACGCAAGGAATCCCGGTTCGCCCAAACTCCAGGCGCGAGCGGACGTTCCGACGCCTCTTCTCCGCAGGGAACCCGGCCGAGGCGGATTTCGATATCGGCATGTTCGCAGCCGGGCGCGACGACAAGCTCCGGCAGTTCCAATTCGCTCCGTATCGTCAGTCCGTACGCGGTGTAGAGCGTCATGTGGACAACCAACGCTCCAGCCGGGCCAAGGCCTCGGCGTTTTCTCGCGCGGCGGGGTGCCGCGCGCTGGACAGCAGTGTCGGCACGCGGCTGGCGACTCGTTTGGCGCGAGCGGCCCAGTAGCGCGGGGTCATGCCGACGCTTTGTGAAGGAAGGGCCCCACGGAATAAAAGCGACAATTTTTGCAGAGGCGAGCGGCCGGACAAGCGGCCGGCCAGTCGCGCCGCGTAATTGAGCTTCGTGTCTCGCAGCATGAGCGCCAACGCGTCGAATTCCGGGATGGACGCGTCCGGAATTCCCGGCAAGGACGCTCCATGGAGTCGCCCCGTCAGCTTCAACAGGAGTTCGCAGCCTTTCGTCCAGCCGCCCTCGCATGCCAGATTCCAGAATAAGGTCCAATCAATTTTTTCGCCGCGTATCAAATAGTCGAGGTCCGAGAGGATCAGCGGGCCGTTGTCGAAGCGGTGTTCGTACGCCGCGTGGACGATCAAGTGCAACAACAGATCGGTCGGCGAAAGATAGCGCAGGGTCTGTCCCGCCGAGGGCCGCTCGATCAAGCGCTCCCAAACCCCATTTTCCCAACCGGTCGCCGATTCGCGCGGCAAGGTCAGGCGCGCGTGCAGCTCGACTCTCAGGGCGCCTGACGGCGGCATGAGCGGTGGAAGATGGCGCGCGGAGTCCAGACAATACTCCGGATCGAGCGTGTGCTCCTCGATTCGCCGAAAGCCCGCGCGCTGCAGGATTTCGTAGGCGCGCAGGGCCTTTTCTCGGGGAACGAGGAGATCGATGTCGCGCGACGGACGCAGCGCCGGGTGGGGATACGCGTGGAAGGCGAGGAACGCGCCCTTGAGCGCGGCGCTGGGAATGGCCGCGCCAGCGAGGATTTTGCTTGTCAGTATGAGTTCGCGTCGGGCCGCGAGCGCGCGCAGAGTGGAATCCTTAAAGTCCTTGGCGAAGCTTTTTCGGATGTCCTCGGGGATCGCGCCGGCGCGTTTTTCTCGAGTCAGCCGCCAATGGAGAAGAGGAGTGAGGCGATGTTGTCGCGCCAAGCACAGTAAGCCGGCCCATTCTCGCCCATCCAGATGAGCGACGACCGGCGCCGGGGCTTGAATCGACAGCAGATCGATCAGCGCCTTCCGCGCGTCGACCGCCGTCGTCATGAGGCGAGGAAGAGGGGGCCAAGCGAGGACTTCCCAAGGCGTCCGGAGCAAACGGTTTCAGCGGTGATCGTCATCGAAGCGGCCCGCGTCGATTTTAGCGCAACGCGCGGTCATTGACAATAAGGATCGGGAAAGCGACAATCATCTCGCCATGCGGGATCCTTACGCCGCGCCGAAGCTGGTGTGTCTGGACGTCAGCGACCTGACGGAAGGCGGCATTGGCCCTGGTTCCGACGGCGGAATACCCGGTAGCAGCAACTCTCAAGCCTGAAACTCGGGGAAGCGCCGCAGGAAGGCGATCAGATAGATTCCGTAGGGAACCGTCTGCATCCCCATGAAGTCGCCCGGCGTGCCGCAGCGATTGCTCTTCATTTCGACCCGCGCCATCGCCAACAGACGCGGCACGTCGACGATCTTTCGCACGGGATCGTTGGAGGCGATTGATTCCAATTGTCTTGCGATGCAGGGCCGCTGGCGATTGTAGCGCCGATGATAGTCGGGTGAGAACGGCTCCTTGCTGGTCCGCCATTGGATCGCTTTCGGCAGGACGCCGTCCAGCGCCAGCCGGATCAAGCTGCGCGCGTAGCCGCCTCGCACCTTGAGATGTCCCGGCGCGGACAGGCAGAATTCGATGATTCTTTTATCGAGGAACGGGAATAAAAGCTCCAGCGGCGCCGGATCGGCGGAGATGAACGGGTCGGCCGCTCTTCGCTGCATCAAGATGATGTTTCGCGCCTGCATCCGACGATGATCGCGATCCGCGCCGACCGAAGCGACGACCCGCGCGAGCAGTTCCGCCTTGCGCGCGCCCAGCGTTTTTTCGACGTAGGAATTCGCCAGCGGGCACTGATCGGCCCATTGCTGAAGGTCGCGGCGATGATCGCGGCCCGCGAGCGCCAGCAGCCGGCGCGGCGTCAGAGGCAGAGCCAGGTGCCGAGCGGCGACGCGCCAGGCCGGCTGATTGTCGACCTGCGCGCGACGTTTGAGTTCCTTGGCAAGAAGCGCCCAACGTCCCGCTCGGAACAATTCCGGATAATAACCAGCGCCGTGAGCGCTCGGCCCCAACTCTCCGAAGCCGCCGTCGAGCAGCGTGGACGCGCCGCGCGCCCGGGCCGCCTGCGCGAAGGCGGCGTAGAGATAGTGCCGGGACGTGTGGAATGGGGTCGCCGAGCCGCCGACCAAGCCGGCGACGTCGTCGAATGGCCCGCGCTCCGCGTCCGTGACCCGGTTGAAACGGATGTTTTCGAAGCAGGCCAGCTCGCGGATGAATCCGGATTCGTCGCTCGTTCCGTCGCTCGACGGGCGGTCCAGCACCGCGGAAAACGCGTCCAGCGCCCGGTTCTTCTTCTTAAGAATCATGGCCGCGACCGCGACGACGGCGGACGAGTCCAACCCGCCGCTGAGCAGCGCCGCCGGCGCGCTCTTTGCCGGCAGGCGGGCTTCCACCGCCGAAAAGATCAGCTCCCGCAACGCCGCAGGCGCTTCCCCGTCGGGAATCCCCAAGCGTTTCGCGGCGTCGGGCCGCCAATATTCCCAAGTTTTCAGCCCGCGATCATCCAGGCAAACAGCCGATCCCCCGGGCAGCGAGAAGACGTCTTTATACGGAGTCGTCGTGCCTCCGGACGCCAAGTCAAGCAGGCAAATCGCGCTCATCGCCAGATGCTCGTGATTAATCCGCGCGCCGGGAACTCGCGCGACCAGCTCGGCCAAGTCAGTCGAAAACAGCAGGCACGTGCCGTCCCGCGAGTAGTAGTACGGCTTTACGCCCATGTGGTCCCGCGCCCCGAATGCGCGACGCTCGGCCGGATCGCGGATCAAGAAGCTGAAATCGCCGAGCAAACGTTCCGGCAACGCCGTTCCCCAGCGCCGATAGCCCTCCAAAACCAGCGCCCCGTCGTCGAGAGGCCGCCCGTCGTCCAATCTCAGCGCGGCGCGCAGTTCGCCGCGATTGTCAATCCGCCCCAAAAAAGCGATAGTTTGCGAGTTTGCCGTATGCATAAGGAGAGATTAAACATGATCGACGACGCCGGCGAAACGAAGTCCCCGTCAATTTCCCGCGCGCCCTACCAAGCTCCGGTCCTGGTCCGCATGGACATCGCCGATGAGACTCAAACGGGTCCCGGCATCGGTCCCGACGCCTTCGGGCAGAGCGGCTCATAACCGGACCGTGAAAGTTGGAGACCACCCCGGACACCAAGCCGTTCCCGCCGAAGTGCCCGAATGACGAACTTGCTATAATAAGCCACCGCTTTGGGGCAGTTAGCTCAGCGGTAGAGCACTGTCCTCACACGACAGGGGTCATAGGTTCGAATCCTATACTGCCCACCATTTTTCGGGCCTCAGAAGAGGCCTTTTCTCGACGGAGAATGCCGCGAGGGACTAAAAGTTCTCGCGCCTCCACGAACGGCTCAAGTCCCCGCCGCGGACCGAGGGCCCCTGGGTCTTCTCGACCAGCAACCACGGCTCCCATCTCGGCCACATCCTTTCCCGAGATTTTCGCGAGCTCCTCCGCCTTTGCGGCATCGAAGGAGCTTCGCTCCAGACCTCCTAAAAACCGCCGTTGAGCGATTGCAGTATTGAAGTCCGCTTGATTTATAATTCATGATTTGTAAATCATGAATTTATCTGCTATACTCAGATCATGAAAGCAAAGCCGGGAATAAGGCCCCAGGATGTCCTGATTTTGTTGAAGATATTCTGTTGGAAAGACCGCGCTTGGCGCTCCATGGATCTTGCGCGGGAGCTGAGCATTTCACCTGCCGAAGTCAGCATGAGCCTTGATCGCGCGCTCGGCGTGGGACTTTTGGATTCGAAAAAGCGGAAAGTCATGGCGGTGCCGTTTCTTGAATTCCTGCGGCACGGGCTAAAGTATGTTTTTCCAACGGAGCCCGGTCCGCTTTGCCGCGGCATCCCGACTTCGCACTCCGCTCCCCCGCTGTCCCGGCGCATCGTCTCCGAGGACAACGACCAATACGTTTGGCCGCATGCGGAAGGCCGGGTGCGCGGACAGGCCATCGCGCCTCTTTATGAGACCGCGCCCGACGCCGCGCGGCGCGATCCCCAGCTTTACGAGCTCCTTGCGCTCGTCGACGCCTTGCGCGTCGGCCGCGCGCGGGAACGGAATTTGGCGGCCGAGGGGCTCGAAAATCGGTTGAGAGAACATTCCGTTGAACGCAAGTAAGAACCTCGAGATGCTGGCCGTCGTGGCGCGCGGCTTGCGCGAGCTCAAGGACCAAGTCGTGTTCGTCGGCGGCGCGACCGTCGATCTCTATATTCCCAATCCGGGCGGGACGCCCCTGCGAACGACCGACGACGTGGACTGCGTCGTCGGAATCGCAAGCCGAGTGGAGTATGGAAAGCTTGAAGAGCGTTTACGCGGCTTGGGATTCACTCAAAAAAGGAATTCAGCTTTCTTCTCGCCGATGGAGTTTTTGCCGACTGCATTCAAGGCTACCTCGGCCCTCGGGCGGAAGCTGATCGGGTTCGGCGCGTCCTAAACTTGATGAAAGCGGTCATCGCTCAATAGCGAAGGAGCCTCGCTCCACACCCCCCCGCCACACCTTCATAAAGACCATGGAGATTTACGCCCACCTGGCACCCGACTGCCTCAGGGCGGCCGGAGGGGGTGATTTTTGGGGGATCGGGACTCATCCAAAGGCTCGTCCGACCCTTACAACGAAAAATCGAAACCAGCTTTTGGCCTACTTTTTAGGGGAAGGTCATCCTATGGAGATAAATTCCCCTCGGGTTCCAGAAAAGCCGCGGGCGCTGGGGCTTTGCCGCGGCTAGTAAAGGACGCAGCGCATCGTGGCGACGCCGGAGGGGCCGCCGCTGTTTTTGGGGAGGACGAGAGAGAGCTCGACCGTGTCGGGCAGAAACCGGTGTAGCAGCATCCCCGGAGTGTCGACTTCCCCCACGGGCTGCGGATTGACGGTCAATAGATGGGAGTCGCGCGTCCGCGAGGAGCCGGCCGCGATCGTCAATATGAGTTTCCTATCCTTTCGCTCAAGTTCGAAGGCGAACCCTTCCTTCATGTCTTTGAAGCGGGCGCTTTCCCGCAGGTCGTTATCGTAAAGCTGGCCCTTGAAGTGCCGGGTCGCGGTCACGATCTCATATTTGCAATTCAACGTGGGGGGCTGGATGAACGGCTGCGCCGCCAGCGGCGCGGCCGACAGCAGAGCGGCCAGGGCGCTGAGCCCGGCGGATTGAAGCATGTTCTTCCATGTCATGGCGAGGGGCCTCCTTGCTTGCGTCTCCCTGGAAGTATTGAGGGTGCGGCCTCGCCTTGTCAATGCCCCCGATTCCTTTTCGAAATGCGATAATCGAGCGATGAGGATATTCCTGGTGGGCGCTTCGGGGACGATCGGGCGGGCCGTCGCGGCGGAATTGGGCTCGCGGCACGACATCGTCAAGGGCGGCAGCAAGTCGGGCGATATCCGCCTCGACATCACGGACCCGGCCTCGATCGGGGCGGCGTTTCGCAAATTGGGGAAGGTCGACGCGGTGGTTTGCGCGGCCGGGCGCGTGCAATTCGCGCCGCTGGACCAGCTGGGCGCGGCGGGCTTCGAGCTGGGGCTTAAGGACAAGCTGATGGGGCAGGTCAACCTGGTCTTGTTGGGGCGGGATCACGTGGCCGACGGGGGCTCCTTCACGTTGACGTCGGGCCTGCTGGACCGCGATCCGATCCGCTGCGGCTGCTCCGCCTCCATGGTCAACGGGGCGATCAACTCCTTCTGCGTCGCGGCCGCCGTCGAGCTGCCGCGCGGGCTGCGGATCAACGCCGTCTGCCCGGGCGTGCTGGCGGAGTCGATGAAGGACTTCGGGCCGTATTTTCGCGGCTACCAGCCGGTGCCGGGAGCGCGCGTGGCGCTGGGCTACGCCAAGAGCGTCGAGGGAGCCCAGAGCGGACAGGTTTTCCGCATCGAGTAGGACGGGGTTTAAGGAGGCTTATGATCAGCGTGCTTGTCGCCGTGTTGTCGTCGTCGCTGGCCGCGCATGCCGCTCGGCCGTCGGCCTTGGTGGAGCGGGTGGGGAGCACCGCGTTTTTGCAGCTTCGGGCCCCAAGCTTCCGCGACTTGAACGCCCGGCAGAAGCGATTGGCCTACTGGCTCTGCCAAGCGGCGATCGCGGTCGACCCGATCATCTACGACCAGCGCTCGCCCTTCGGCCTGCGCCAGAAGCGGTTGCTGGAGGAGATCGCGGCCCATCCGGCGGGGATTAATCCCAAGGTCCTCCGGGAGCTTGAGGCCTACACCAAGCTGTTCTGGGCCAACCGCGGCAACCATAACGAGACGACCTCGCAGAAGTTCCTTCCGGCCTTCACCTTCGAAGAGTTGAAAGCGGCGGCCGAGCGGGCGCGGAAGAACGGGGCCTTCGCCACGGCCGACGGCGACCTGCCGGCGCTGCGCGCGCGCGCGGCGCTCGACGAGGAGTTGTCGGGGCTGAAGGCCTCGATCTTCGATCCGAGTTTCGAGCCGGTGCTGACGGCGAAGAGCCCGCGGGGCGGCGAGGACATCCTGCAGGCCAGCGCGAACAATTTTTATTCCGGCGTCCGCCTGGCGGACCTGAAGGGCTTCAAGGAGAAGCACGCGTTGAACTCGCGGCTGGTCAAGAAGGGGGATGAGCTGGTCGAGGAGGTCTACCGGGCCGGCACGCCGGACGGCGGCATCCCCGCGGGCCGCTACGCCCTCTACCTGCGCAAGGCCGACGGCTACCTGGAGAAGGCGGCCGCCGCCGCCCGACCGAAGCAGGCGCGCGCGATCCGGGACCTGATCCGCTATTTTCGGACCGGGGCCTGGTCCGACTGGATCGCCTTCGACGTCGCCTGGGTTCAGGACGACGCGCCGGTGGATTTCTCGATCGGCTTCGTCGAGGTCTATCTGGACGCGCGCGCGGCCAAGGGCAGCATGCAGGGCTTCGTGACCGTCACCGACACCAAGCTGGACGCCCTGATGAAGACGATCGCGGCCAACGCCCAGTATTTCGAGCGCAAGGCGCCGTGGGAGGATCGCTTCAAGAAGCGGGGCGGCAGGCCGCCGCAGGCCAAGGTGGTCGACACGCTCATAGAGACCGCGGATTTCGGGGTCACGACGATCGGCGACAATCTGCCCAACGAGGACGAGGTCCACGAGAAATACGGGACGAAGAGCTTCCTCTTCATGGAAAGCAGCCGCGAGCTGATGGACGCAGGGGGCTTCAAGGCCCTCAAGGAGTTCGCCTCCTCGCCGCAAGAGGTCGCCAGCGGGATGAAGTACCGCAACGAGGCCGACCAACTGATGACGGCGCTGCACGAGATCATCGGCCACGGCTCCGGGAAGGTGCTGGTCAAGGGCGATCCGGCCTCTTATCTAAAGGAATATTACTCGGCGCTGGAGGAGGGGAGGGCCGACTTGATGGCGTTGTGGAACATCTGGGATCCCAAGCTTAAGGAGCTGGGCCTGGTGTCGAACCAGCAAGCCGTGGCGCGGCAGATGTACTACCAGGCGGCGCGCGCGCCGCTGATGCAGTTGCGGCGCATCCCCCGCGGCGACACCATCGAGGAGGACCACGAGCGCGACCGGGCGCTGATCGTCAACTACATCGCCGACAAGACCGGCGCGATCGCCTACGAGAAGCGCGGCGGCAAGACCTACGTCGTCATCAAGAGTTTCGCCAAGATGCGCGAGGGAGTGGGGATGCTGCTTAAGGAGCTGATGCGGATCAAGGCCGAGGGGGACTACGCCGCGGCCAAGACCCTCATCGACAAGTACGGGGTGCATTTCGACCCGGCCCTGCGGGACGAGGTGGTCGCGCGCTACAAGAAGCTCGATCTGCCGACCTATTGGGCGGGGATCAACCCGAAGCTTGTCGCGCGGCCGGGCCCGTCCGGCGGGATCGAGGGCGTCTCGATCTCCTATCCGCGCAGCGTCCAGGGCCAGTACCTGGGCTACGCGGCGATGTACGACCCCGGACTTCGCTAGATTCCGGGCCGGGTAGCGAGCATGCTGCTGTCGGCGGCCTTGTGGCTGGCGCTGGCGCCGGCGCCGTCCGCCTGGTCCGCGCCCGGGCCCTCGAGCGTGGAGCGGACGCTGGCGCGGCTGACGACGAGGCAGCAGGCGGGGCAGCTTCTGGTCGTCGCCGTCGACACCGGGATCGCGCGCGCCGACGAGTCGATGATCCGCGGCGGGCTTATCGGCGGCGGGCTGTTGCGCTGGGACCGCTTCACCGGCCGCCAGGCGCGCCGCTTCTCGGCGCGGATGCGGGAATGGACGCGGGGCTTGGGCGTGGGCTTCCTGCTGGCGGCCGACCAGGAAGGCGGCGCGTTGTTTACCCAGCGGCTCTACGGCGGAGCGCCCTTTCCCGGCAACATGGCCCTGGGGGCCGCCGGCGATCCGGCGCTGGCGCGCCGGGCGGCCTACGCCTCCGGGCGGGAGCTGGCCGCCCTGGGCATCCAGGCGGATTTCGCGCCTGACGTCGACGTCAACGATAATCCGGACAACCCCGTCATCGGCGTGCGCTCCTTCGGCGAGAATCCCCGGCAGGTCGCCGCTCTGGGCGCGGCCGCGATCAAGGGCTATCTCGCCGCCGGAGTCATGCCGGCGGCCAAGCACTTCCCGGGACACGGAAACACCAGCGTCGACTCCCACAAGGGCTTGCCGGTGCTCTCAGAGCCGCTGGCGGCCTGGCGGCGGACGGAATTGCCGCCGTTCATCGCCGCGGTCCGCGCGCGCGCGCCGATGATCATGACGGCGCACATCGTCGTCTCCGCTCTCGATCCCGCTTCCCCGGCGACGTTGTCTAGCGCCGCCATAGAGGGCGCGCTGCGGGGAGGGCTGGGCTACGGCGGCGTCGTCGTCTCCGACAGCCTGGACATGGGCGCGATCGCGAACTCTTATGGGGAGCCGGAGGCCGCCGTTCGCGCGCTTTTGGCCGGCTGCGACCTGCTGCTGCTGGGAAAAAGCGATCCCCGTCCGGTGCTCGACGCCATCGTCGCGGCGGCCCGCTCCGGGCGCCTGCCGCGCCGGCGCCTGCTCGACGCCGTCCGGCGCGTGCTGCGGCTAAAACGGCGGGCGGGGCTTCTGGGGCCGGGACGGCGGCTGCCGCCGCTGCGCCTGGTCGGCAGCCCGGCGCATCGGCGGCTTGCGCGGCGCATCGCCGAGAGGGGTATCACGCTGCTGCGCGATCGGGCGGGAAAGCTGCCCCTGCGTTTGACGCCGCGGCAGTCGTTGGCGCTCGTCGTCTTCCGTCCGGCGCGCTACCATGAGGAGGCGCTGCGGCTCATTCGAGAGCTGGCCCGGCGGCAGCGGCGCTTGACGGCCCTGGAGCTTTCGCCGTGGCCGTCGGCGGCGGAGCTGAAGCGGGCGTTTCGCGCGGCCGGCGCGGCGGATACCGTCGTCCTGGGGGCCTTTGAGAGCGGTGGCCTTGACGATTCCGTCCAGGTCGCGCTGTTTGAGCGCCTGCGCCGGGCCGGCCGGCGTCCGATCGTTTTAAGCCTGATGAGTCCGTACGACTTAAGCCGTTTTTCGCGGGCGGGGACGATGCTCTGCGCCTACGGGATGACCGACAGCATGATGGAGGCCGTCGCGCGCCTGCTCTTCGGGGAAATCAGGCCGCGAGGCCGGCTGCCGGTGACGATCCCCGGAGTGGCCGCCGCCGGAGCGGGGCTTTCCGCCTTCAGGGGTAGAGCAGCAGCGCCCGCCGCCTCCGCTGGAAACTCCGCGCCCGCGCGTGGAAGTAGGCCATGATGGCGCGGGGACCTGCGCCGGAGCGGTAGAGCGCGAAGAAGCGCTCGGAGCCGACCAAGTAGCGGGTCCGCGGCCAGCGCAGCTTGAAGCGCGGCTGGGTGTCCCGCAGCGCGCAGGCCAGCGCCGCGAAGACGTCCAGCGGGCGCAGCAGCCGGCGGTCTAGGATGTCGATGGCCAGGCCGCGGCAATGCCGCCCGGCGTACGGCGGCTTGCTGGGAGTGAAATCCAGCGCCCGAAAACGGACTCCCGGCAGCGGCCGGCGTCCCAGCGCGCCCAGCAGCGCTCGCGTCTTAAGCCAGGGGGCGCCGATCCACAGGAAGGGACGCGGCGTGCCGCGCCCGACGGAGAGATTCGAGAACTCCAGGCAGCCGATGCCGGGATAGAGCGTGGCCGAGGCCAGATCGGGCATGTTGGGCGAGGGGCGGACCCAGGGCAGGCCGGTCTGGTCAAACCACATCCCGCGCCGCCAGCCCTGCATCGCGACGACGCGGAGGATGCCGGGCCGCAGGCCGCGGCCCTGCAGCCCGGCCAGCTCTCCCATCGTCAGCCCGTGGCGGACGGGCACGTCGTCGTAGGCGATGAAGCCGCGCAGCCCGGCGTCGAGCGTCGGGCCCTCCACCAGCCTGCCGCCGATCGGGTTCGGGCGGTCGAGCACGTAGAAGGGCAGGCCGGCCCGCTCCGCCGCATGCAGCGCCAGGCCCATCGTCGTCGCGTAGGTGTAGAAGCGCGCGCCGACGTCCTGGATGTCGAAGACCAGAACGTCCAGGCCGGCCAGCATCCGGGCGGTCGGCGCCAAGGTCGAGCCGTAGAGGCTGTAGAGCGGGATCGCGCGGCCGTCGGAGAGGCGCAGGCGGCCGGAAGAGATTCTAGCGGCCTCCGCCGACCCTTTAAAGCCGTGCTCCGGGGAGAACAGGGCCGCCAGCGTGACGCCCGGAGCGGAGGACAGCAGCGAGACGTTCGAGCGTCCGCTGCCGTCGACGCCGGTCTGGTTGGTGATCAGGCCGACGCGCTTGCCGCGCAATTGCGAGAAGCCCCCGGCCTCCAGGACGTCCAGGCCGGTCAGGACGCGGGCCGCCGCGGGCGCGGCCGCGCTCAAGGCGGCGCTCAGGATCAGGGCCGGCCCCAAGAGTCGTCGGCGCATGGCGCGCCTAGCCGCGCCGCTCGGCGCGCGCGATCTCTTGGGCCAGGAACGCGGCGATGTTGTCCTCGTCGAAAGGCCAGCAGTAGCGGGCGTCGACGTCCGGATGGCAGCGGCGGAAGGCGGCCACGATGGCCGGGATCTCCGACTCGCTGTGGATGCCGCCGCGGGTGTACATCGTCGTGATGAGCGTGATTTGCCGCGCCCCGCGCGCCGCCGCGTCCTCCAGGGCCTCCTCGAGGCTGGGCGCGCAGAACTCGTTGTAGGCCTCCAGCACCAGCCGCCCCGGCAGGGCCCGGCGCAAGGCCTGCGCCACGGACTCCAGCCCCTTCTTGTAGGGATCGCTGGCCGCGCTGCGCGGCCAGCGGCGGATCTTTCTGTCCAGCTCGGCTAGCGCCGGCTGAGGCCTCCGCTTGGAGGCGGCCTCCAGCTTCTTGAACTCCGAGATCAGCTCCGGCGGGCAGTCGGAGGGGATTCCGCCATGCCCCACCAGGATTACGCAGCTTTCCATCGGCCCCGCAATTGTAATAAAATAATCCTCAGATGGCCCTATCCAAGGACGCCTTGCTCCGCCTCATCGAACTGCAGAAGCAGGACAAGGAGCTGGACAAGGCCAAGGCCCTTCTCGACCAGATTCCCCAGATGATCGAGCGCTTGAGGGCCGGCCTCGAGGCCGAGAAGGCCAAGGGGAGCGCGGCCAAGGGACGGATCGTCGCGCTGGAAAAGCAGAAGAAGGAGAAGGAGCTGGAGCTGGCCAAGCACGAGGAAGAGGCCCGCAAGCACTCCGCCCAGCTCAATCAGGTCAAGACCAACGACGCCTTCAAGGCCCTCCAGCAGGAGATCGGCTTCGCCAAGCAGCATGCCGGCGACATAGAGACGGAGATACTCCAGTTGATGGAGAGCCTGGACGAGGCGCGCAAGCAGGACAAGACGGTCCAGGCCGAGCTTGGGGTCGAGGCCAAGAAGTTCGAGGCCGAGATCGCGGGCCACCAGAAGCGCCTGGCCGAGCGGCAGGCCGCATTCGACGCCGCCAAGGCCGTTCGCGACGAGGCCGCCGCCCCGATCCCGCCGGACGTCCTGCGGGTCTACGACCACATCCGCGGCCGCGGCAAGCCGGACGCGGTCGTGCCGATCGATAACTCCATGTGCAGCGCCTGCCGCATCAGCCTCGCCCCCGTCGTCATCGTCGAGGCCACCAAGCTCAAGGCGCTCGTCATCTGCGAGTCCTGCCAGCGCATCCTCTACCGCCCCGAGACCCTGGCCCCGGCCAAGGTCTAGGCCGGCGTCTGCTATAATAGAGCCAGGCAGCCGGAGGGCCGCCGTCGGGTTTTCCCGATGGAGGAACTTCCGAACTCCACAGAGCGGGACGCCCGTCGAAAGGCGGGGAGGCGGGGACCACATGCCCCGTCGACGGAAAGTGCCACAGAGACAAACCGCCCGGCGCGAGCCGGGCAAGGGTGAAAAGGTGGGGCAAGAGCCCACCGCGCGGTCCGCGAGGGCCGCGGCCAGGCAAACCCCGTCCGGAGCAAGGCAGTGTTGGAGGCTTGGGCGGCTCGCCCGTCCCGCGAGAGCGGGAGGCCTCCCGGTAGCCGCATAGAGAAATGGCCCTCCAGCCGGGCGCAGGCCCGGTGGACAGAATTCGGGGTACAGGCTGCCTCGGGTCCGGCCCTCCGCCGCCAGGCGGGGGGCCGGATCGCCAAGCTAGCGGTCCAGATGATGCGGCTTGGACTCCGCCCAGGAGGCGGGGGAGATGCGGATGAAGCGCGCCTTGCGCCAGAATTCCGGCAGCGTGCGGGCGCCGGAGTAGCTCATGCCGGAGCGCAGGCCGCCTTGCAGCTGGAAGAGGACCTCGGCCACCGGCCCCTTGTAGGGCGCCATCGACTCCACGCCCTCCGGGACGGTCTCGGCGACGGCGATGGGATCTAAGTCTTCGTTCTCCTTTTGCCTGCGCGTCATGGTGGCCGCCAGGGAGGCCATGCCGCGGTAGACCTTGTAGCGCTGGCCGTCGCGCACGACGGTCCAGCCTGGGCTTTCCTCGGCGCCGGCCAAGAGGGAGCCCAGCATCACCGAGGAGGCTCCGGCGGCCAGGGCCTTGGCGATGTCGCCGGAGTCGCGCAGGCCGCCGTCCGCGCAGATGGGGACGCCGCGCTCCCGGGTGATCCTGGCGCAGTCGAGGACGGCCGTCAACTGCGGCACGCCGGCGCCGGAGACGATCCGCGTCGAGCAGATGGAGCCGGGCCCGACCCCGACCTTGATGCCGTCGGCGCCGGCGTCGGCCAAGTCGCGCGCCCCTTCGTAGGTGGCGACGTTGCCGGCCACCAGCTCCGCCGAGGGGCGGGCGCGCTTGAGCGCCTTGACCGCCCGGATGACGTGCTCGGCGTGGCCGTGGGCGACGTCGACGACCAGGACGTCGGCGCCGGCCGCCAGCAGCTCCTGGGCGCGCTCGAGAAAATCCCCCACGACCCCGACGGCCGCCCCGACCATCAAGCGGCCCTTGCGGTCCTTGGAGGCCTCCGGATGCTCGACCCTGGCCTTGAGGTCCTTGGCCGTGATCAATCCGACCAAGCGCCCCCGGGCGTCGACCAAGGGGAGCTTCTCGATCTTGCGCTTGCGCAGGACGGCCTCCGCCTGCCGGCTCGTCAGGCCGGGCCGTCCGGTGACCGGGCGGCGGGTCATCACCTGCCTGAGGGGGCTGGTCCCTTCATCGCGGAACTGCAGGTCGCGCTGGGTCACCACGCCCAGCAGCTTGCGCCGCCGATCGACGATCAGCAGGCCGCCGACCTCGTGGCGCGCCATCGCCAGGCGGGCGTCCGCGATGGTGTCGTTGGGGCCCAGGACGTAGGGATCGTCGATGACGACGTTCTCGGAGCGCTTGACCTTGGCCACCTCGGAGACCTGCTGCTCGATTTTGAGGAAGCGATGGATCACGCCCAGAGCGCCGCGGCGCGCCATGGCGATGGCCATGCGCCCCTCGGTGACCGTGTCCATGTTGGCCGAGACGATGGGGCAGCGCAAGGCGACGTTTCGCGAGAAACGCCCGGTGGCGTCGACGTGCCGGCGCGAGGTGACGCTCGAGCGCCGGGGCACCAGCAGGACGTCGCGGAACGTGATTCCCTCGCGCATAGCCGGAATATACTAAAATGCCGATATGGCCTTCCCCATCGAGCGGCCGCGCCGCTTGCGGACCACGCCGGCCCTGCGCGCCCTCGTGCGCCAGACCGCCCTGGAGCCCGGCGATCTCGTCTTGCCGCTGTTCGTGCGCCCCGGCAAGGGGGAGCGCCGGCCGATCGCCTCGATGCCGGGCCACTTCCAATACAGCGTCGATACCCTGGTCGCCGCGGCCGAGGAGGCCGCGCGCTGCGGGGTGCCCGCCGTCATCCTCTTCGGCATCCCGGACCGGAAGGATTCCCGCGCCTCCGGGGCCTACGCCAAGGACGGCATCGTCCAGCGCGCCGCGCGCGCCATCAAGAGCCGACGCCCGGAGCTCATCGTCATGGCGGACCTCTGCTTTTGCGAGTACACCGATCACGGCCACTGCGGCGTCGTCAAGGGACGAAAGGTCGACAACGACGCCACCCTGGAGCTGGCGGCCAAGACCGCCGTCAGCCAGGCCCGCTGCGGCTGCGACGTGGTCGCTCCCTCCGGGATGATGGACGGCCAGGTGGGCGCCATCCGCCGCGCCCTCGACGCCGCCGGCTTCTTGGACACCCCGATCCTGGCCTACGCCGCGAAATACGCCAGCGCCTTCTACGGGCCGTTTCGCGACGCGGCCGAGTCGCCGCCGCGATTCGGGGACCGCTCCACCTACCAGATGGACCCCGCCAATTTCGACGAGGCGCTGCGCGAGACGGCGCTGGACGTCGCCGAGGGAGCCGACATGGTGATGGTCAAGCCGGCCTTGCCCTACCTCGACGTCTTAAGCGCGGTCAAAAGGCGCTTTTGCCTGCCCACCGCGGCCTACGCCGTCAGCGGCGAGTTCGCGATGCTGAAGGCGGCGGCCCGCAACGGCTGGCTTGACGAGCGCAGGGCCGTTCTCGAGGCCCTGACCTCGATCAAGCGCGCCGGGGCGGACTTCATCCTCACCTATCACGCCCTGGAGGCGGCCCGCTGGCTGGGGGAGTGAAAAACTCCCGCTCGCGCCGTCTCTTCGCAAGGGCCTGCCGCAGCCTGGTCGGCGGGGTCAACTCGCCGGTGCGCGCCTTCAAGGCGGTCGGCGCCACCCCGGCGTTCATCGCCTCCGCCGGCGGCTGCCGCTTAAGCGACGTGGACGGCCGCCGCTACATCGACTACTGCGGCTCCTGGGGGCCGATGATCCTCGGGCATGCCCGGCGCGAGGTCGCGGCCGCGGCCTCCCGCGCGCTCTCTCGCGGCTCCAGCTTCGGCGCCGCCACCGAGGGCGAGATCGCCCTGGCCGAGGCCTTGAAGGAAGCCCTGCCCTCCCTGGAGCTGGTCCGGCTGACCTCCTCCGGCACCGAGGCCGTCATGAGCGCCGTGCGCCTGGCGCGGGCGTTCACCAAGCGCGACCGGATCGTCAAGTTCGACGGCTGCTACCACGGCCATGTCGACAGCCTCCTGGTCCGGGCCGGCTCGGCCGCGACGACCCTGGGGACCCCGGACTCCGCGGGCGTGCCCGAGGAGTGGGCGGCGACGACCATCTCCCTTCCCTACAACGAAGCGGGGGCCTTGCGCCGGGCCTTCGCCCGGCATGGGCGGCGGATCGCCGCCGTGATCGTCGAGCCCGTCGTCGGCAACATGGGCGTGGTGCAGCCCCGCGAGGCGTTCCTGCGCGCGCTGCGCGAACTGCCCCGCCGCCACGGCGCGCTGCTGATCTTCGACGAGGTGATCACCGGCTTTCGCCTCTGCTACGGCGGGGCGCAGACCCTGCTCAAGATCGAGCCGGACCTGACGACCTTGGGCAAGATCATCGGCGGCGGCCTGCCCCTGGCCGCCTACGGCGGGCGCCGGCGGATCATGGAGCTGGTCGCTCCCCTGGGCCCGGTCTATCAAGCCGGCACGCTGTCCGGCAATCCCGTCGCCGTGGCGGCCGGCCTGGAGACCCTGCGGCTCTTGCGAAAGGAGAGGCCCTACGGCCGGCTGGAGCGCATGACCGCGGAGCTGGCGGACGGCTTGCGGCGGCAGGCGCGCTCGGCGGGCGTGCCCGTCCGGGTCAACACGGCCGGCTCCATGTTCACGGTCTTCTTTTCCGAGGATGAGATCGTCGACTACGCCAGCGCGACCCGCTGCGACCGCAAGCGCTACGGCGCCTTTTTCCGCGCGATGCTGGAGCGCGGCGTCTACCTGCCGCCGGCGCAGTTCGAGGCGGCCTTCGTCTCGGCGGCTCACGGGCCCAGGGAGCTGGAGGCGACCCTGGCCGCCGCCCGCCGGGCCTTTCGGGCGTAGAGGAGCTCCAGGCATGGCCTTCTGGCTGATGAAGTCCGAGCCGGGAGCCTTCTCCATCGACGATTTGGCGGCGCGGCCGGGACGGAGGACGGGCTGGGACGGCGTGCGCAACTACCAGGCCCGCAACTTCATGCGCGCCATGAGAGTCGGCGACAGGGCTTTTTTCTATCACTCCAACGCCGAGCCCTCCGGGATCGCCGGTTTGGTCGAGATCGTCCGCCGGGCCTATCCGGATCCGACCCAATTCGATTCGCGGGATTCCCATTACGACGAGAGAGCGACGCCGGAGCGCCCGGTCTGGGAGCAGGTGGACGTGCGGCTGCTTCAAAAATTTCCGCGGCTCTTGCCCCTGGCCGAGCTGCGCGGGATGCCGGAGCTAAAGGGCATGGCGCTGTTTACGCGCGGCAGACTCTCCGTCCAGCCGGTCGCCCCGCCCCAGTATTCGGCGATCCTCAAGAAGAGTCGCCCCTCATGCGGCCGACCGCAAGCCGGCTGACGCCGGCTTAGGAAGCCGGTCGAGCAGCGCCCAAAAGTCCGCGGCGGAGCGCAGGCGCCGGGCGGGATCGGGCTGCAAGGCCCAATCCATCAGGTCGTCAAGCTCGCCGGGCAGCCCGGGCCGCGCTTGCGACGGCGGCTGGTAGTTCGGGAAGGGGCGCCGTCCGATGACCATCTCGTAGAGGCAGACCGCCAGGGAGAAGACGTCGGACTCGCGCCGCACCTCGCCGCGCCCCTGCTCCGGGGCCATGTAGTACGGCGTGCCGCGCGCGGTGGCCCGCTCCTGCTGCGACGGGGAGCCGGCCCCGGGATGCTCGCAGCGAGAGATGCCGAAGTCCATCAGCTTGACCTGCCCCGAGGCGGAGACCATGATGTTGCCCGGCTTAAGATCCCTGTGGACCAGGCCTCGGCGGTGCGCGAACTCCAGCCCTTGGCAGACGGGCTTGAGCAGGGCGCGCGATTCCTCCAGCGACAGCCGGCCGCGCCGGCTCAGCAGCTCCTCGACGGTGCTGCCCTCCAGGCGCTCGAAGACCAGCCACAGGCCCGTCTCGTTCTCGACGATGGAGTGGATGTCGACGATGGCCGGATGGTGCAGGGCGGCCACCGTCCTGGCCTCGGCGAGAAAGCGCTCGCGCGCCTTTGAGTCGGCCAGCAGCTCCGGGCGCATCGCCTTGACCGCCACCGTCCTCTGCAGGGCCTCGTCGAAGGCCTCGTAGACGACGCCCATGCCGCCTCCGCCCAGCCGCCGCCCGAGGCTGTAGCCGGAGCCGATCTTGGCCGGCCGCCCGCCTTGCAGCTGCAGCGCTCCCGCCGCGATCAGCAGCCCCCCGACCAAGGCGCTGAGCAGGACCAGGGCGAAGTTCCTGCGGCGCTCGCCGCGTCGCCTGGCCAGCTCATCGAAGACGGAGCGGAAGCGGTCGCTCGCGGCGGGCTCGGCCTGCAAGCCATGGCGCGCCGCGGCGTCTTGATACTCCGATTCGAGTTGGGGATCGAGGCTGGCCGCCGCCCGATAGTCGTCGAGCATCTGCGAAAGCTGGCCCATGCGCTCGTGGGCGTAGCCCAGATTGCGCAGGGCGTAGGGATCCTTGGGCTGGATCTCCAGGGCGTGGAGAGAGTCGGCGATGGCGTCCCGGAAGCGCCCCAAGTCGTTGAAGGCCGAGGCGCGCGTGTCGTGGGCCAGGGCGTCGTGGGGGTCCAGCATCAGCGCTTGGGTGGCGTCCTGCACGGCGTCGTCGTAGCGGCCGAGGAGGTTGTCGGCGGCGGCCCGGTAGAAGAAGGCGGTCGGATCGGTGGGGTCGGCGGCGACGGCCCGATCGGCCTCGGCCAAGGCCCCGAGATAATCGTGGATGGCCAGCTTCGAGGCCGCCCGCCGCGACCACTCGCGCGCAGGCTGCGGGCCGGGCAAGGGCTCCGGCCGCCGACTGCGCCGCGCCACCTGGCTCAACTGCAGGGCGATGCCGTGATAGCGGCTTTCGATGTCTCCGGACAGGCGGGCTTGCAGGTCCTTGAGGGATAGATTTTTCGGGACCTTGGAGCTGGAGAGGGCGAGCAGCATCGCCGCGGTGCGATCGGCGGGGTCGGCCGCCAGCGCCCGGCGGGCGTCCCGGCGGGCTTGCGCCAGGCGGCCCAAGCGGTAGTTGATCAGGGCTCGCGCGCGCAGGGCGTCGAGGTTTTTTGGCGCCAGGCGCACGGCTTTATCGGCGTCGTCGTAGGCCCGCCGCAGGCGGTTTAAGCCCAGGCGGGCGGAGGAGCGGTTGACGAGGGCGGCGACGTCGCCGGGGTCGCTCGACAGGGATTTTTGGGAGAAGCGCAGCGCCTCCTCGTAATGCCCGGCGGTTTCGTTAAGCCGAGACATGGCGTCGTCGACCGCGCGCACGCTGTCGTCGGAGACGGCGCCCAGCCGTTGGGCCGCGTCGTCTAAGGCCGGGAGCAGCCGCTCTAGAAGGCGCGCGCGCTCGTCGACGGGGCGGGCGGCGAGCTGGCGGCGGGCTTGCTCCAGCCGTTTGGAGAGCGGATGGTCGGCGGCAAGCCCGGCGCGCGCCGCCGCCGCTTGGACTTGGGCCAGGGCCCGCAGCGGAGCGTGGTCGACGGCGGGGCTTGCCGCGCGCAGTACGGCGGCGAGCGCGGCGGCCCAGAGGACCCAGGCGCTGGCCATGGCCCCGCCAGTTTGACCCGCCCCGGTCCGGCTGTCAAGGGCCCGCCACATAAGGTAAAATTTTTCATGAGCCCGTTGTATTGCGTGGACGGAAGCAACGTCGTGCGCGGGCGCTACGGCTACGGCGGGGCGGCCTTCCGCGCCCAAGAGGAGAGCGACGCCGAGCAGCTCGTCGCCTCCCTGGGGCTGTTGTGCGAGCGCCTGGAGGGCCGCGTCGAGGTCGAGGTTTTCTTCGACGGCGCCTTCCGTCCCTTGGCCGCCCGCGGCCCCGGCCTGCGGGTGCGCTTCTCGCGGGAGGAGGACGCCGACCTGCTGATCCTGGACCGGGTCCGGGCCGCCTGCCATGAGCATTCCGGCGGGGTGACGGTCGTCACCGGAGACGGCGAGCTGGGCCGCAAGGCGGCCGAGGAAGGCGCCGGCTGGCTGCGCCTGCGCCCGGGGCAAGGCGTGGAGCGGCTGCTCGGAGCCATCGAGGGGCGCTGGAAATGCTGAAGGAGAATCACGGAGTCGTCATCGTCGGCGGCGGGATCATGGGGGTTTGCGCGGCCTATTGGCTGGCCCAGCGCGGAAAGTCCGCCGTCGTGCTGGAGGCGGGGGACATCCCCAATATCCACGGCGCCTCCGCAGACCATCTGCGCGCCTTCCGATTGAACTACGGCGCCGATCTGTTCTACTCCGACATGGCCGTGAAAACAGAGCCGTTGTGGCTGGACTTAAACGCCCAGATCGGCGACAAGCTGCTGCAGCAAAACGGCGTGCTCAGCCTGGCCACCGTGACGCACGGAGAGGAGGAGCGCAGCCTTAAGTCCCTCAAGGAGCTCAAGGTTCCGGTCAAGCGCCTGGAGAAGAGCGAGCTGGGCCGCCATTACCCGATGCTCAACACGCGCGCGATCAAGTACGGGGTGTTTCATCCCTCCGGCGGGATGCTGTGGGCTTCCAAGGCCGTCGCGGCGATCGCCGGGCTGGCCCAGCGCCGCGGGGCCAAGGTGCGCCCGCAGACCCGGATCGTCTCGGTGCTGCGCGACAAGAAGCTCGGCATCAAGGGGCTGCGAGACGCCGAGGGCAGGCTGTGGAGCGCCGAGAGCTATATCTTCGCCGCCGGCCCCGGCAACCTGGAGCTGCTCAAGCCCTACCGGCTGCCGATCACCCTCACGCGGCAATACCAGATGTACGTGCGTCCCCTGGCCAACCGCGGGCGCTACCGGCCGGAGCATTTCCCGGTCTTCTCGGTCTTGTCCGAGGGCTTCTACGGCTTTCCGATGCACATCCACGGCTTTCTTAAGATCGGCGACCATCGCAAGGGGCCGACCCTCAAGCCGGCCCAGGCCGTCGCCAAGCCGCAGACCGATCCCGCCTTCGAGCGCCGCTGCCGCGCCTTCTTCAAGCGCTACATCCCGGAGCTGCAGGGCTTCACCGAGTTCGAGGGCTCCGTCTGCCACTACGACATGACGCGGGACGAGGACTTCATCCTCGACCGCCTGCCGGACGCCCCCAACGCCTGGGTGGCCGCGGGATTTTCCGGGCACGGCTTCAAGTTCGGGCCGCTGATCGGCAGGACCTTGGCCGAGCTGGTCTGCGGGGCCAAGCCGGAGCTCAACCTGCACCGCTTCCGTCTGTCCCGCTTCAAGCGTTAGACAGGGGGCCGGGCAAGGACAGGGAAAAGACGCTGCCGCCGCCCGGGCGGTCGGCCACCGAGAGCTGGGCGCCCAGGGCGCCCGCGGCCAGCCGGCAGAAGGCCAGGCCGATGCCGGAGCCGCCGTCCAAGGGATTGTTCTTGGGGCCCGCGGTGGCGTATTTCTCGAAGATGCGGGCCTTGTCCCGGTCCGGGATTCCCGGGCCGCGGTCGCTGACGGAGAGCGCCATGCCGCCTCCGGCCGCAGCCGCCGCGACGAGTATCTCCTCGCCTTCCCCGGAGAAGCGCACGGCGTTGGCGACCAGGTTGACCAGGACGCGAAAGAGCAGGTTGCGGTCGCTACGCAGCGTCTGCGGGCCGCCCAGAGAGAAACGCAATCGCTGCCGGCGCTGGCGGCAGCGCGGGGTAAACAGCGCCGCCAAGCGGTCGAAGAGGGCGCGCAGGTCGACCTCCGCCGGCTCGGCGCGCAGGCCCAGCTCCTCGCCGCGCCCGACGTCGAGCAGATCGTTGAGCAGCAGCAGCATGAAGTCCGCCGTGCAGCCCGCCGTCTCCAGCAGGGCCTTGTAGGCGGCGTCTCCGATCAGCCCCCGGGAGCGGATCAGCTCCATCGTCCCCTTGATCGAGCTCAAGGGGGTCTTCAAATCGTGGACGATCATGTCGGTCAGGTCCCGGCGCGCGCGGTGGATCAGCTCCAGGTCGCTGTTGCGCTTGAGAAGCTCGTCGTGGGATTTCTTGACCCGCAGATGGGCCTTGGTCCTGGCCAGCAGCTCCTCGGCGGCGAAGGGCTTCTGGATGAAGTCTCGCGCTCCCGCGGAGAAGGCCTCCAGCCGCGAGTCGAGGTCCTTGCGCCCGGTCAAGAAGACGAAGGGCAGGCCCGGGGCCGCGAATTCCCGGCACAATTCCAGCCCGTTGCCGTCCGGAAGCCCTATGTCGACCAAGGCCAGGTCGCAGGGCGGGGACTTGAGCTGCGCGCGCGCCTGCCGCAGGTTGCCGCAGACCGACACGGAAAACCCCGCCTCGCGCAGGGCCGTCGCCGCGAAGTCCTGGATGGCCGGCTCGTCCTCGACGACCAGGATGCGGTGCGCCGGGGCCTCTGCGGCCGGCTTCTTGGCGTTGAGCGGCCGCCTCAGCTTGAGGGAGCCCGCCGCCAGCGCCAGCCTGTTGGGGACCATTATTTCCCTACCACCTTGAATCTACTTCTGTCGCGCAAGTGGCGAGGCGTATGCTCCTTCCAGCCGCCATGATATAAGGAGAATCTTCGGCGGCGGAATCTCTTGCGCAGGTTTCGCAGCGCGTTCACGGTCAGTTCGCAGAGTTTTATTACGCCCAGGAGGAAGATCATGGTGACGGCCACGATGCCCACGATGCCCATAAATTCCGGGAAGCTGAGATGATAGTTAGAGGGGGGAAATAAGGGAGCGTCGGAAATGCCGACGGCGTGGGCGGCGCGGGGAATCAGGACGGTGGCGGCCATGAAGCTGGCAGCGGCCAGCCTGGCCCCTGCGGTCGCGCGGCCGAGGCGAGGCGTCTGCTGGGGCGTCCGGGATTCCGGGGCCTCGACGGTCAACGTCGGTTTGTCGGCCGATCCGGCGGTATCGTCGTCATAGGCCCTGTCCAAGGTCGCGCCCGCCGCTTCCGGGCGGCTGGCGAGCGCTTCGCCCATGGCGGCGGACTGCGCTTGAGCCGAGGCGGCGGAGCCCGGAGCTGGATTTGCGGCGGGGGTTAAGCCAGGGGCTGTTTGGGCCAGTCCGGAAGCCGAGGGGGGGAGAGCGAGAGCGTCCGTTGGCGTCGCCGCCGGCAGCGCGGACCCCGGCGCGGCAAGGGGCGCTACGGCTCTCTCTGGAGCGACGGCCTCCAGTTCTTGGGCCGACGACGGCGCGGACAGCAGGGCCGCGATCAGCGGCAAGATCATCAGCGAAAGGATGAGACGGCGCGTTTTGGCGTCCATGACGCAAGTGTAGGGCCGGTCCGGTCCCGCGGCGAGGACTAAAGGACCGGGAAACATTCGCCGAAAGGCCTACTCGCAATTAGGCCGATCAGCCTATGGGCCTTCATGACCCGGCGCGGCTCCCTTCCCCTCGCTCAGGCGCGGGCCGGCTGGTCGCGGCCGGAGAGCATCTGGAGGAGGACGTAGCTCAAGATGCCGCCGTAGCGGTAGTAGTCCAGCTCGACGGAGGTGTCGATGCGGGAGAGGGCCTTGAACTCGACGACCTTGCCCTCTGGTCCGACGGCCCGCACGGCGAGCTCCTTGCGCGGCTTGAAATCCTTCGACAGCCCGGAGATCTCGTAGGTCTCAAGGCCGCTCAGGCCCAGGCCGCGGGCGCTCTGGCCCGGCAAAAATTGCAGGGGCAGCAGGCCCATGCCGACCAGATTGCTGCGGTGGATGCGCTCGAAGCTCTCGGCGATGACCGCTTGGACTCCGAGGAGCATCGGGCCCTTGGCGGCCCAGTCTCGGCTGGAGCCGGAGCCGTACTCCTTGCCCGCGACGACGACGAGGGGCACGCCCTCCTTTCGGTAGAGTTGGGAGGCCTCGAAGATGGTCGTGCGCGACTTGTCGGGCAGGTGCAGGGTGTAGCAGCCGGCGGCGCCGTCGAGCATCAGGTTCTTGATGCGGATGTTGGCGAAGGTGCCGCGCATCATCACCTCGTGGTTGCCGCGCCGCGAGCCGTAGCTGTTGAAATCGGCGCTTGAGACGCCGTGCTGGCGCAGGTAGAGCCCGGCGGGGCTGTCCTGGGCGATGCTGCCGGCCGGCGAGATGTGGTCGGTGGTCACGGAGTCCCCGAAGACGGCCAGGGCGCGGGCGCCGCGGATGTCCGAGAGCCGCCGCGGCAGGCTTGAGAGCTCCTCGAAGTAGGGGGGCAGGCGCACGTAGGTCGAGCCCTGGTCCCAGGCGTAGAGATCCGAGGCGGCCGTCTTAAGGGAGCGCCAGTTCTCGTCGCCGGCGAAGACGTCCCCGTATTGGCGCAGGAACATCTCCCGCTTGACGCTGGCGGCGACGGCTTGGGCCACCTCCTTGTTGGACGGCCAGATGTCCTTGAGATAGACCGGCTTGCCGTCGCTTCCCGCGCCCAGGGGCTCCGTCAGCAAGTCGACGTCCATGCGCCCCGCCAGGGCGTAGGCGACGACCAGCGGCGGGGAGGCCAGGTAGTTGGCCTTGACCAGGGGGTTGATGCGCCCCTCGAAGTTCCGGTTGCCGGACAGGACGGCCGCGACCACCAGGTTTTCTCCGGAGACGGCCTGCGCCACGGGGATGGGCAGGGGCCCGGAGTTGCCGATGCAGGTCGTGCAGCCGTAGCCGACCAGGTGGAAGCCCAACTGCTCCAAGGGCCGCTTGAGCCCCGCGGCCTCCAGGTAGTCCATGACGGTCTTGCTGCCGGGAGCGAGGCTGGTCTTGACCCAGGGCCTAGCGCGCAGGCCGCGGGCGGCGGCCTTCTTGGCCAGCAGCCCCGCGCCGATGAGGACGGCCGGGTTGGAGGTGTTCGTGCAGGAGGTGATCGCCGCGATCACGACGCTGCCGTGGCCCAGCGACTCCTTGCGGCCGCCGAGCTCGACTGCGACCTTGGTTCCCGCCGGGGCGGGCTGCCGCCCGCTCTTGTCCTTCTCCGAGAGCAGGGCGGGCAGGCCCGCCTCCCAGCTCTTTTTGGCTTGCGACAGCTCGATGCGGTCCTGCGGCCTCTTGGGGCCGGCCAGGGAGGGCTTGACCGAGCCCAAGTCCAGCGACAGCTCGTCGCTGAAGGCAGGCTGCGGGTCGTCGTCGCCGCGGAAGAGCCCCTGCTCCTTGCAGTAAGCCTCGATTAACTCCAGCTCCGCCTCGGGCCGGCCGGTCAGCCGGAGGTATTCCAGGGTGCGCTCATCGACCGGAAAGAAGCCCATCGTGGCGCCGTATTCCGGGGCCATGTTCGCCAGGGTGGCGCGATCGGCCAGGGACAGGGAGGACAGCCCCGGGCCGTGGAACTCGACGAACTTGCCGACCACTCCCTTGCGGCGCAGCATCTGGGTGGCCGTTAGAACCGCGTCGGTGGCGGTGGCGCCCTCCGGCAGCCGGCCGATGAGCTTGAAGCCGACGACCTCAGGGATCAGCATCGACAGGGGTTGGCCGAGCATGGCGGCCTCCGCCTCTATGCCGCCCACTCCCCAGCCGACCACTCCCAGGCCGTTGATCATGGTCGTGTGGCTGTCGGTGCCGACCAGGGTGTCGGGATAGGCCAGCAGCGAGCCGCCTTCCCCGGAGGTCCAGACGACCCGGGCCAGGTACTCCAGGTTGACCTGGTGGACGATGCCGGTCTCCGGCGGGACCGCGCGGAAGTTGCGGAAAGCCTTCTGGCCCCATTTCAAGAAGGCGTAGCGCTCCTTGTTGCGCGAGAACTCCAGCCGCGAGTTCTCGGCGAAGGCGTTCAAGGAGCCGTAGACGTCGACCTGCACCGAGTGGTCGATCACCAAGTCGACCGGGACGAGCGGGTTGATCCTCTTGGGCTCGCCGCCCATGGCCGCGATCGCCTCGCGCATCGCGGCGAGATCGACGACGGCGGGCACGCCGGTGAAATCCTGCATCAGCACCCGGGCCGGCGTGAAGAAGACCTCGCGCTCGCTCTTCGCCTTGCCGTCGAAGGCGGCCACGGCCTCTATGTCCGCGCGCGCGACGCCGCGCCCGTCCTCGTGGCGCAGCAGATTCTCCAGGAACACGCGCATCGAGAAGGGAAGGCGGGACAACTCGCGCCCGCAGGCGCTGGCCGCCTTCTTGAGGGAGAAAATCTCGTAGGTCTTGCCCGCGGCCTTCAGGCTTTCGCGGGTCTTGAAGCTGTCCAGGCTCTTCGTCATGAGGATATCCTATCATTTCGCCGTGGAGGTCACGATTCTGGGCTCCGGCTCGGCCTTCAACGGCGCGCGCGGCCCCGCCGGCTACGCGGCGCGCCTGGGCCGCCGGGTGCTGCTCTTCGACTTGGGCTTCGGCAACGCGCGGCGACTGGCGCGCGCGGGCTTGGACCCGCGCGCGGTCTCCGACGCCTTTTTCACGCACCGCCACCCGGACCATGTCGGAGACCTGGCCGCGCTGCTGTTTTTCCTGCGCTGCGAGGCCAAGCCGGCCGGCGGCCGCCTGCGGCTGTGGGGGCCGCCCGGCTTTCCCGCCTTCGTGCGCCGCCTGCGCGCGGCGCATGCCCCCTGGTGCGAGCCCAAGGGCTATGCCCTTGAGGTCGGCGAGCTGCGGGACGGGAGTGCAGTCGAGCGGGACGGCTGGCGGCTGCGGGCCCTGGCGGTGCCGCATCCCACGCCGGCCTTGGCCTACCGGCTGACCTATAAAAGGAAGGCGCTGGTCTACTCGGGAGACACCGGCTTCTGCCCGGCCCTTGCGGATTTCGCGGCCGAGGCCGACCTCCTCCTGCTTGAATGCGGCTGCGGAGCCCGCCGCCCGCAACCCGGCCATTTGACTCCACGCCTGGCCTTGGCTACCTTGGCGGCCTCCCATTGCCGTAGAGGGCTGCTGACCCATGTCAGCCGCGAGGCCGAGAGCGAGCTGGGAAGGCTGAGGCTGGGGCGCTTCACCGTCGCCCGGGACGGACAGAGGCTGTCGCTCTAGCCGGGTTTTGTCGCCCAGTCAGGCAGGGTAGCCGGCCAGGGCCGACTCCGCCGCCCGGCGCGTCAATACATGGTAGGAGCCAGCCGCCTCGGAAAAGACCCGGCGGGCCAGGGCGCGGCCGGGCGGCGTTTTGCCCAGCGCCAGGTAGAGCGGACGGACGTACTTCATGCGCCCGACCTCCAAGAGCAGCCGGCGGACGCGCTCGAAGGCCGGCTGGTAGCCGCTGGCGGCGGCCAGGCGCAGCCACTGGACCAGGACCTCGTAGTTGCCGCGGCCGGTCAGCCCCAGGTTGTCGTCCAGCCAGCGGCAGTCCGCCGGGCCCAGCGTCTGCGGAAGCCTCTGCAGGAAGACCAGCAGCTCCTCCGGCTTGGCCGCGCGCAGCAGGGCCGGGTCCGGGCGGCGGCCCTTGGGCCAGTCCTCGGCCAGGGCGGCCAGGGCGTTTAGGCGCGGCGAGCAAAAGCGCGGAGCGTCTGAGGGCATGCCCGGCTTGTTGAGCCAGGCGTCGGCGTCGACCTTGGCCAGCAGGCCGGGGAAGCGCTCCTCCACGCGGCGGCAGAAATCCTCGGTGGCGACGCTTTGAAAGCGATAGCGGGCCAGGTAGGATTTGACGAAGGCGTCGAACTCGGCCTGCCCGGCGGCGCGCTCGAGGCAGGCCAGGAAGCGAGCGCCCTTCTCGTAGGGGACGGCGCTGTAGGCGTCGTCGGGATCCACCCCCTCCAGATGGGCGCGCAGCCGCGTCAACTCGGGCCTGTCCTTGAAGCGCTTGAGCTCCTCGTCGAGCGCCTTCTGGCCGATCGCCCAGGCCAGGCTGGCCGCCTCCTCGCCGCGCAGGGCCTTGAGGATGCGCCGCTCGGCCCACACGGTGAAGCCCTCGTTGAGCCAGAAGTGCTCGGCCGTGGCGTTGGTGACGAGGTTTCCCGTCCAGCTATGGGCCAGCTCGTGGGCGACGACGTCGACCAAGCTGCGGTCGCCCGCCAGCAGCGTCGGCGTGAGAAAGGTCATGCGCGGGTTCTCCATGCCGCCGTAGGGAAAAGAGGGCGGCAGCACCAGCATGTCGTAGCGCTGCCACTCGTAGGGCCCGAAGAGGGACTCGGCCGCGGCCAGCATCGACTCCACCCCCGCGAATTCCCAGGCCGCCTTATCGACGCAGGCCGGCTCGGCCCAGACGCGGCAGCGCGAAGACAGCTCCCTGCTGGAGAGCTCGCCCACCGCCAGGGCGAACAGATAGCTGGGGATGGGCTGCGGCATGCCGAAGCGCCAGGCGCGACGGCCGGGCCCGGAGGGGGCATCGCCCAAGGGCCCCGCCCCCATCACGGCGGACAATCCCTCCGGCACGTCGAGCTCGGCCTCGAAGGTGACGCGGGCGGAGGGGCTGTCCTGGCAGGGGAGGACGCTGCGCGCGTGGATGGCCTGGCATTGGCTGAAGAGAAATGGCTTGCGCTTGCCCTCCGTCTGCGCGGCCGAGAGCCATTGCAGGCCCATGGCCTCCGGGCTGGTCTCGTAGCGGATCGCGACGGAGCGCGTCCCGGGCGGCAGGCGCAGGCGCAAGCGGCGGCCCAAGATCGGCCTCTCGCCCTCCAGCTCGAAGGGGACGTCGGCCTCCCGGCAGCTCGCGCTCAGTATCGTCAGGCCCTTGGTGTCCAAGTCCAGCGGGCCTTGGGCGGGGCGCTCGAAGCGCAGCTCGGCCTCGCCCGAGAGGACCTTGCGCTCGAAGTCGACTCGCAGGCGCAGCCGCCAATGCCTTGCCCGCGACTGGGAATCGTCGAAGCAGGAGTGGGGATCGGGGCAGGCCACGGGGCATTGTCGCTTTTTTTGAGAGGTCCTAAGGACCTGCGTCACAATAATATGACCATTTTGGACGGACGATTTTGGAGCGAGCCGAGGAGCGAGAAGCGAGCATACCCGCAGCGGTCTGTGAGCGACGAGCGACGCTGGCGCAGCCCAAAAGCGTCCGTCCCCTTCGGGGCGAGCCGATTCCGGCCGATTTCATCGTTGCTCCTCGGTCACATGGCCTGCGGCCATGCTCCCTCGTCGCGCCTTGAAATCGCCGCGGACTCGGCTCGCCAAAATGGCCATATTATTGTGACGCAGGTCCTAACGGCCCAAAACGGCCTAGGGCCGATGCCGGCCCAATCGGGCCGAAAGTCCCACTCCAGTCCGCTTTCCCATTTCGCACAATGGGCGCATCCGGAGGGGGATATGATGCGCATTCAGATGGGATGGTGGAGCGTTCCGCTGTTGACGGGAATTCTTATGCTGCCGATGTTATCGCAATCGGCTGAGTTAGGGGTAGGCCAGGTCCCCGCGGTTCCTCCGTTGGCGCATGCGCTCATTGTCCCGGGAGCTGTGGATGCAGCGGCAGACGACCCGCTGGCCGGTCCGATAGGCGCGTTGGGACAACCAGAGCCGTTGGCCAAGCTGGTACTCTATTCGGGAGGCAACGCGGCGAAGCTGCCGCTAGGTCCGGTGGCCGGGCAGGCGAGAGTCATCCGGGCCGGTTTGCGTGGACAAGGAGACGGGTTGGACCTCGTCGCGATGACTCCGGAGGTGGTCCATGCCGTGACCACAAAACTCGACAAGGGCGATGTCGAGGGGGCGTATGGCATATTGAGCCAACTGGCCGATGGGGTCGACGACTCGCTGTTGGCAGCCCAGGTCGTCGAGGGAGCTCGATTTCGGACGATCGAGAGAAGCCCCGGCTTTGACACCGACTACACCGGCTTGATCGATCGGATGGTCGCGGCCGGGACCTACAGCGACGCGGCCCGAGAGACGGCAGCTGTCTTCACGAAGGGAGTCGACGAGGAGCTTTTAGCCCATAAGGGCGAGAAGGCGTTTAGTATTCAGTATGAGGTTGATGCCGAGCGGACAGTGGTTCTTTTCATTCTGCGGGTTGATCGAGAGCCGTTGAGCATCAATGAGCAGCGAGCGTTGGAGGGGTTTTTCCTGCGCAACAATGAGCGTTATCTTAGTTTCCGTGAGTCCGACGCGCGGCTCGTGGTCGGGTCAAGGAACGTTATACTGGTCGTCCGGGCTTCCGGATCGCGGCGATGATCGGGGCTGCCGCCTGCGTCCTGGCCGCCGCCCTGGCCGCGGCCCAGCCCGTCCCGGTGCGCGACGTTTCGGCGTCGGCGCAGGCCTCCGTGCCCGTCGTTGCGAACGGCCTTGAGCTCACTCTGGAGCTGCGCTCGCCGACCCCGCCTTTAGCCAACTTCGAGGAGTTGGCGGGGGAGCACGGAATGATCGTCCAGGAGGAGGCCTCGCGGCTGGCCGGGGCGCTTGGGAGGGAAGATCGCATAGAGCGCAAGGATGAGCTGGAGAAAGAGCCGCGGCCTCTGCTGGCTCGCTTGGCCCTGAGAGCGCCGCGGCCCGCGGCTCTGGTCACCCGGCTTCACGTCAGAGTGGCGGCCGCCAGCACCGAGGAGCTGGAACGCAAGGTGGCCGCCGTGTTGGAGAGCGCACCCTCGTTTGTCGAGGTCGACCGAGACGAGTTCCTGGTCGGCCATGAATGGGAGCCCGCCCTGCGCCAGGCCATCGCCGAGGCGAAGGCCTTGGCGGCTTCCCAAGCGGACTTGCTGCTGCGCCGAGGGGAGATCCTCGAGCTCGATTCCCATCAAACGGATCTGCTCAGCCCGGTGGCCTCCGATTCCCCGGGAGCGCGCGTCGGCCCCAAGGGCGCCGTCACTGCTTCCGTCCGCTGCCATTTCCACGTCCTCCGCGGCTTGCCTTCCATTGATTAGTGCCAAGCCCGGCCGGCCGAGGTCCTAGGCCGATGTGGGCCTTGCGTGGAAATGGATCGGCGTGTATAGTCAGGTTGTGAAGACCAAGACCAGAAAACAGCCCGGCCGGCCTGCGGGGCCGAGAGATTCCGATCTCGAGACGATCCAAAACGAAATCGTAGCGCAGACGGAATCTCAGCATCTGGAGGACTGGGTCAGCGTCGATTGCCCGTATTGCGGAGAGGGCATCGACGTCCACGTCACCTCCGAGCAGGACGGCCAAAGCCTCTACGAGGATTGCGGCGTCTGCTGCCGCCCCGTCTCTCTGTGGATTTCGGTCGAGGACGATGAGTTCCAAGTGGAGGCCTGCCGTTCCTGAGCCCGGGCGGCCCGCTTGCCGCCTGCCGAGCGGCGGGGAGCGCTCGATCTTCGAGCGCGTCTTCGCGATGAGCACGATCGCCGTCGTCGGCTGCTCGCCGAACCCGGAGCGCCCCAGCCACTACGTCGCGGCCTTCCTTCAACAGCACGGCTACACGGTCGTTCCGGTCAACCCCGGACACAAGGAGGTTCTGGGCCTGGCCTGCTATCCCTCGCTGCGCCGAGTGCCGTTTCCGCTCGACGTCGTCGACGTCTTTCGCCGCTCCAGCCTCGTGCTGCCGGTCATCGAGGAGGCGATCCGGGTCAAGGCCAAGGCCCTATGGCTGCAGGACGGCATCAGCCACCCCGAAGGCGAGGAGCTGGCCAGGCAGGCCGGCCTGCTCGTCGTCTCCGACGACTGCATGATGCGGCGGCTTATTTCGCGCTATCAGCCGTGGGCTTGACGATGTCTAGCAGCTGCACCTTGAAGACGAGGGTCGCTCCGGGCGGTATCGTCGGCGGCCGGCCCTCCTCGCCGTAGGCGATGGAGGGAGGGCAGACGAGCTGGGCGGTGCCGCCGACCCGCATCAGCGCCACGCCCTCGGTCCAGCACTTGATGACTCCCTTGAGCGGGAAGGTGGCGGGCTCTCCGCGCTGATACGAGCTGTCGAAGATCTTGCCGTCGACCAGCTTGCCCTCGTAGTCGACCTTCACCATGTCCTCGGCCGTGGGCTTGGCGCCCTTGCCCTCGCTCAGGGACTTGAAGATCAAGCCGGAGGACAGCTTGCGCGCGCCGGGCTGCGCGGCGGCCTTCGCAAGGAAGGATTTTTCCCGCGCCTCGCGCCGTCCGGCCTCCCGCTGGAGCGTGGCCTCGATGCGCTCGCTGGCCAGGGCGTTGACCTTGGGGCCGAAGGCCCGCAGATCGGTCATCGACGGCTTGCCGAGGGCGGCCGCGTGGAAGCCCTCCTCGACCCATTTGAGCTCCTTGGAGCTGAGGGAGAGCTGGGCGGCGTTGCGTCCCATGTAGTAGCCCAGGGTGTAGAAGATCTTGCGCTGCTCAGAGGATGAGCCGGCCCGGCGCGCGGCTTTGCGCGCGTGGTGGGCGACGGCCTTGGCCGGGGCCTTCTTGGCGGCGGCCGCGGGCTTCGCCGCGGGTCCGGCCGCGGAAGCGGCCAGGGGCAGCAACAGGCAGAAAACGGCGGAGACGATCTTCATGTTCCCTCCATTAAAACGGCCAGCCATCTTAGCAAGAAAAGTCCCCGCGATGCTCGCGGGTCCTTAGGCCTCAAGACCCTATCTAGACGGCCCGAAGGGCCCAACCGCCGCCAGTCCCTTCCTTTAATAATAAGGCATGGCCGCGCTTTGGGCCGTGATCGTCTGTCTGGCCGGGCTGGGCTATGCCGGACAGGACGTGGAGAAGGGGGGAATTCCCGATCTTCCCCAGTCCCTGGCCGCGCCCGCTCTCGGTTCACCGGAGATCCTCCCGGAGGCTGCCGGCCCGCGCGCCGCATGGCCGCGCCTGCCGGCGGGATTGTCCGCCCTTCTGCCTGGAGCGCCGCGCCCGGCGCAGGCCGCGCCGCTGCAACGCGCGCAGGAGCTGCTCAGGAAAGGGGAGTTCCGCTTGGCCGGCGCCGAGCTGGAGCGGGCGGCGCAAGGGGATCATCCGATCGAGACGGAGGAAGCGCTGCAGCAAGCCGCGGCCTTGCTGCGACGCTTGAAAGCGTACAGCTATGACCGAGGCGAGGACGAGCTGCAGGAGGTTTTTCAAGGCGAGGCCTCCGCGGCGCAGCGGGCCGGGCGTTTGTCCGGCTTCGCCTCGGCGCCCACCGCCGTCCAGGAAGGCGGGACCTGCCTATTTTGCGCGACAGGAAACGCGTTAGAGGCTTTGGGACAGCCCTCGCGGCTGAGGCCGATGGACATTAAAGTTCGGGAAGCGCTTTCGGAGCCCGGCGTGGGCGACGCCAACGTCCAGGATTTGGCGCGGTTGTGGGGCGCTGAGGCGCGCAGCGAGGCGGTGGAACGGCTGCGCTCCCCCGAGGAACTGGTCCGGCGGCTTTCCTCGCGCGGGGCCGTGCTGGCCAGCCTGTCCTTGCACGAGGACAACCCGGCTGGACGCAAGGAGTGGAGGCATATCGTCTTTATCCGCCAAGCCTTCTATAGCCGGCGGGCGCGCGGCTGGGTCTTCGGAGTTCAGGACTCGCTTAAAGGCCGCATCGAGTACTACACCTGGAAGCGGCTGCGCAACCTCGCCGACTCGGTGCATTACCTGGAGGTTCCGGGCTTGCGGCCGCAGGCCACGGGCGACGCCGACGATCTCCTCGCGCGCGCGGCGCAGCGGAAGCTGCCGGGGAATATCTTCATCCAGCAGGAGCAGGAGGGCAATCTCTTCAATCCCGATCTGCGCGATTCCTCGGGCGACGTCTTCCGATATTATCGCCCGACCGAGCTGAGCGCGGCGCTGGCGGCAAAGATCGACCTGGGACTGCGCTGGTTCGAGAAGCCGGGCTATTGGCTGCGCCGCGCCCTGGGCGGGCGCGGGACGTACGCCGCCTGGAACGCTTGGCCTCTGCGGGCCAAGCTGGCCTATCTGGATGCTTTGGAGAAGGACGTGGCGCGGGAACGGGGCGATGCGGCCGTTTGGGACGGGAAGGTTTTCTTGCTGCTTGAGCGCGGCCCGAGCGCTCCCGCCTACGTCGCCCGCCATCCGCATATGGAGCCGGCGCCCGCTTCGCGCGAGGAGGGGCCCTACGCGCGCTTCTCCCAGCCGGAGATCGTCAGCGCCAAGGACAGCCCCGCGCATTCGGTGCTGGAGGCCTTGGGGCGCACGCGCCGCGTCATCGCCGAGACCGGCCATGCCGGCACGCAGTATCATGTCTTCATGAAGGTCGAACCCCAAACAGTGGAGGAGCAGTGGCCCCGGCTGCAGCAGGCCTTGCAGTTGGTCAACGATTCCCTATTCGCCCATGTCTTGGAGGGGGGTGATTGGCGCGACCTCGTCCACGAGTCTCTCGGGCCCTGGCACGCTGGGCGCTCGCGGCGGGCGGCGCGGTTGATCGAAGAGCGAGGCGGCGCGGCGGCTTCCTTGGCGGAGGATCCCGACAGCGAGAAGCATGCCTTCGTCGGATTGCGCTACTGGGGACTGGAGGACGGCAAGCTGCTGCTGTCATTGGAACTGCGGGGAGCCTCGCTGCCTTGGAAGAGCCGGCCCCCGGTGGCCGTGCGGATGGATGCCCCGGTGGAGAAGCAGGAGCGGGATTACTCCCAGGCCAGCCGCTATCTGGCGCTGCTGTCCCTGCTGGCCCAGGGGTTGGTCGAGGGCCGCCTGCCCGAGCTGGGGTATTCGCTGGCGCCCGAGAGCGGCCTGGCGCAAGCCGACGCGGCGTTGACGGCGGCGGCGCGGCGCAAGCAGATGTCGCGCTCTTCTTACTACGATATGAGGGCTTTGTGGCGTGCTTTTGGCGGAAGCGGGGCCGTGGCGCCCGGCTTGCTGCATCCATTCGCCGTCAATCCCTTCGATCCCGCCGTCCAGAGCTTGGCCGACGCCCTGCTGGAACGATCCTTGGAGTTGCGCCATTCGACGATAGAGAGAAACGGGCTAGACGAACAGGCCCGGAGGTTCTTCCAACATCGGTTGCTGCGGGCCTATCGCGATTGGGCGCTGGCGTTCGCCCGTCGCGCTAATGGCCGGGTGGATGCGCTGCTGCGCTCTATTGCGTTATAATGACGGCATGAATGGCGGCCGGCGTTGATGGCCTTCTCGCAGTTCGAGCTTCATCCTGATCTCCAGAAGGCCGTGCGCGCGATGGGATTTTCCGCGCCGACGCCGATCCAGCGCCAAGCCGTCCCGCCCGCCCTGGCCGGCCGGGACGTTTTGGGCTCCGCCCAGACCGGCAGCGGCAAGACCGTGGCCTTCGCCCTGCCCCTGCTGCAGCGGCTCTTGGCGCGGCCCCGCCTTAAGCCGCAGGGCCAGGCGCCGCGCGCCCTGGTCCTGGTGCCGACTCGCGAGCTGGCCGCCCAGGTCGAAACCTGCCTGCACGATTGCGCCCGCTTCTCTCCGATCTCCTGCGCCCTGGTGATGGGCGGGGTCAGCTTCCACAACCAGGTCCAGGCCTTGCGCAAGGGCGCCGAGGTCGTCGTCGCCACGCCGGGCCGCCTGCTCGACCACCACCGACAGCGCACCATAGACCTGCGCCAGGTCGAGATCGCCGTGCTCGACGAGGCGGATCGGATGCTCGACATGGGCTTCATGCCGGACGTGCGCCGGATCATGCAGCTGGCGCCGCGGGAGCGCCAGACGCTGATGTTCTCGGCGACCGTTCCCCCCGAGGTCGAGCGCGTCGTGCGCGAGTTCATGCGCGAGCCGGAGCGCATCGCCATCGATCCGCCGAGCTCGCCCGCGGCCGGCATCGCCCAGGCCCTCTATCCCGTCACCCTGGACCAGAAATACGACCTGCTCCTGGCCATCCTGAAAAACGTCCAGGCCACCTCGGCGCTCATCTTCACGCGCACCAAGGATCGCGCCGACCGCGTCGCCCGCACCCTGGAGAACAACGGCCTGCGCTGCGCGGTGCTCCATTCCAACAAGACCCAGGCGCAGCGGACCCAGGCGATGGAGGCCTTCCGCCAGCGCAAGCACCAGATCCTCGTGGCCACGGACCTCGCGGCGCGCGGCATCGACGTCGAGCACCTCAGCCACGTGATCAACTTCGACGTGCCCCAGCATCCGGAGGACTACGTCCATCGCATCGGCCGGACCGGGCGCGCCTTCAAGGTCGGGGACGCGATCACCCTGATGACTTTCGACGAGCAGCGCTACGTGACCGCCATAGAGTCCTTCATCGGCCAGACGATCCCGCGCGCGGCGCTTCCGGATTTTCCCTACCGCGTGGCGCCGATGCTGCAGGCCTACAAGCCGCCGCGCTCCTCCGGCTTCGGCCGCCTGCGCCGCTCCATCCCCCGCGGCCGCGGGCGTTTCTAAGCCCGCGTAGCGGGCTTGCGTCTGGCCGGATAGGAAAGTGCTTCAGGCCATGACGGCCCGCGTGGCGGGCTTGGGCGTCAGCCGGCTTAGCCGACCGCGACGGGCTCCACGCGGCGCCAGCGCCCGGGGGCCAATCCCTCCAGGGTGACGTCGCCGCAGGCCCAGCGCGCCAGGCGCAGGGTCGGATGGCCCACCGCGGCCGTCATCCGGCGCACCTGGCGGTTGCGCCCCTCGGTCAGGGTCAGCTCGAGCCAGGAGGTCGGGATGCCGGCGCGAAAGCGGATCGGCGGCCGGCGCGGCGGAAGATTCGGCTCGGGGATCGCCGTCACGTTGCAGGCGCGCGTCGGGCCGTCCGAGAGGATCGGCCCGGAGGCCAGGGCCAGCAGGGCCCGCTGGTCCGGGACGCCCTCGACCTGCGCCCAGTAGACGCGGCGGTGGCCGAAGCGCGGGTCCGTCAGGCGGTGGGCCAGCGCGCCGTCGTCGGTCAAGAGCAGCAGCCCCTCGCTGTCCTTGTCGAGGCGGCCGCAGGGATAGACTTTCTTGGGCAGGCCGAAGCGGGAGAGGGAGGGCAGGCCGTGCTCGGGGGTGAACTGCGAGAGGACTCCGTAGGGTTTGTAGAAGGCTAGAAGCACCGGGTTAGGCCCGTTTTCCCGAGAAGGTGAACCGCCTTTCTCGGCCGTCCTTGCCGCGCAGGATCGCCACTCCCTCGATGGTGTCGCCGCGCACCAGGCCGTACCAGGACATCGTTCCCGTCCGATCGTCGCTCAGGGAGGCGTTCCAGATGGCGTCGATGTCGCCGCCGACGTTCTGCGCCGCGTAGGCCCCGGACGCGAACCCGGTGGCCTCGTAGCCGGAGGCCTTCAGCTTGCCGCGCGAGAAAACCAGCGTGTCGTGGTGCGGGAAGGCGAAGAAGGAATCGGCCTTGAGGTGGATTTCCCAGGCCGTATCCTCCATGGGGCCGCCCAGAAGTCGGTAATAGGCGAGGGCCAGGCTCGCCGCCGCTCCGAGCAGCACTCTCTTCACCGCCGCCAGTATAAATCGCAAGCCTTATGGGCATGTTTCAGAATTGTTACGCCCCGTCTTGTATAATGGCGCCTCATGATCACGTTGAGGCGAGTGTCGAAATCGTTCGGGGCGCAGGCGTTGCTGGAAGATGCCTCCCTGCAGATCAACCAGGGAGATCGCTTCGCCCTGGTCGGCCCCAACGGAGCGGGCAAATCCACCCTGTTCAAGATGCTTTTGGGAAGCGAGGAGCCCGACGCGGGGGAGATCAGCCTGCGCCGCGGCGCCACGGTCGGCTACCTCCCTCAGGAGAACGCGCCGAGCTGCGAGCGCTCGGTCTTGGCGCAGACGCTGGGGGAGCTGGAGGGCGGCGGACGGCTGGAGGCGCGGGCGAAGGCCGTGCTGACCGGGCTGGGCTTCGAGCCTTCCGGTTTCGAGCGCCCGGTGAGCTCCCTGTCCGGCGGCTGGGCGATGCGCGTGGCCCTGGCCAAGCTGCTCTTGCGCCAGCCGGACCTGCTGCTGCTCGACGAGCCGACGAACCACTTGGACATAGACTCCCTTTTCTGGTTTCAACGCTATCTTCAGGGCTATCCCGGGGCGGTCTTCCTGATCTCGCATGACCGCTCCTTCATCAACGCCGTCTGCCGCGCCATCGTCAGCGTGCAGGATCGCGCGCTCAAGGTCTATCGGGGCGACTACGAGTTCTTTTTGCGCGAGCGGCAGGCCGAGCGCGAGCGGCTGGAGGCCGCCTGGCGCCAGCAGCAATCCGAGATCGCCCGCATGCAGGAGTTCATCGACCGCAATCGCTCCCGCGCCGCCACCGCCAATCGCGCCCAGAGCATGATCAAGCGGCTGGAGCGGCTGGAGAAGATCGTTCTTCCGGCGCAGGCCAAGACCGTCTCCATGCGCTTTCCGCAGCCTGCGCGCACCGGCGTGCGGGTGCTGGCTTTAAAGAACGCCGCGAAGGCCTACGGCGCCACGCGCGTCTACGACGGCGTCGACTTCGAGCTGGAGCGCGGCTGGAGGGCGGCGCTGGTGGGGCACAACGGCGCCGGCAAGTCCACCCTGCTCAAGCTCCTGGCCGGGATCATCCCGCTGGACGGAGGGGAGCGCGTCGTCGGGCTGGACGTCCGGGTGGGCTATTTCTCGCAGCATCGCCATGGCCAGTTCGCGGCCGGGCGCACGGTCCTCGAGGAGGCGCGGGACACTGGCCGCATGAATCCGGATTTGCTGGTGCGCACGGTGCTCGGCACCTTCCTGTTTTCCGGCGACTCGGTGCACAAGAAGGTGGAGGTGCTCTCCGGCGGGGAGAAGTCGCGCCTGGCCTTGGCCAAGCTGCTGCTCGATCCGCCCAACGTCCTGCTGCTCGACGAGCCCACGACCCATCTCGACATGGCCAGCGTCGAGTCCCTGATCGCGGCCCTGCGCGAGTTCGAGGGCACGATCTGCTGCATCAGCCACGACCTCTACTTTCTCGACGCCCTGGCCGACCACGTCGTCCACGTCGAGGGCGGGCGGCTGACGCTTTATCCCGGCAACTACGAGTACTTCAAGCGGCGGCAGTCCCAATGGCGCGAGGAAAATCCAAGCGCTTGCGATCCGCCCGCAGCGCAGGAGCCCGCGGCCTGCGATCCGCCCAAGCCGCCGGCCCTCAACGCCAAGCAGCGCTCGCGCCGCAGGGCCAGGTTGGAGGAGGAATTGCTCAGGCTCTACGAGCGCCTGGAGGCCCTGTCGGCCCGCCTCTCCGATCCCGCCTTGTACGAGGACTTCGCCAAGGCCCGCCAGGCCGGCGCCGAGGTCGAGCAGGCCCAGGCCGCGATCCAGGCCAAGGAAGCCGAGCTGGAAGCGCTGGGCAAGGCGTAGCGGCGTCAGCGCGCGGCGCGGCCTTTCTTCGGAGAGCCGGAGAAATAGGCGCGCAGCCCCGCGGCCAGGGCTTGGGCCAGCCTTTCTTGATAGCGGGGGTTGCCAAGCCTGGCGGCCTCCCCGGGATTGCTGAGGTAGCCCAGCTCGACGAGCACCGAGGGCATGGCGGGGTTCTTGAGCACGTAGAAATCGGAGCGCTCCGGAGCCTGCGCGGGCAGGCCGCCCAGGCGCAGCGCGCGCGTCAACGCGGAGGCCAGCCGGGCGCCGGCGCGGGCCTGGCGCGGCGGCGGGGCAGGCCTCGGCGGAGGGGGCGGGCCGCGGCGCGGTCCGCTGCGGAACAGGGAGGGGCCGAAGGAGTAGACGGTGATGCCGTGGGGGCGGCTGGAGTCGACTTCGTCTAGGTGCAGCGAGACGAAGGCGCGCCCCTTCCAGGCGAGGCTGTCGTCGACGCGCCGGTCCAGGGGGACGAAGAGATCGCCGTCGCGCGTCAGGCGGGCCGCGCAGCCCGAGGCGGAGAGGTCTTGCTTGAGAAGCCGCGCGATGGAGAAGGCGATGGTTTTCTCGCGCTCCGCGCCGACGATGGCGCCCAGGTCGCGGCCGCCGTGGCCGGGGTCCAGGACGATCGGCGCAAGCGAGGGCGGGATTGCGGCGGCCGCAGCGGCCGCCGCGGGCTCAACGGGCGAAGCAAGGAGCAGGGCCAGGACGGCGGAGCGGACGATGTTCATCGCTACCATTAGTATATCTCAGTAAGGCTGGCCGGGGCGGATGACAAATTGTACAGTGGCCCGATGCGGACACGGGCATGAAGCGGCTGCGGGCGGCGGCGGCCGCGCGGTCGGGGCGGCGCTATTTCCTCGGCCTGGATTTCGACGGCACGCTGGCCCCCTTGAGGCGCAGCCCGGAGCTGGCTTGTCTGCCGGCGCGCAACAGGAGGGCGCTGCGGCGATTGCGGCGGCTGCCGAGCGTGCGCGTGGCGGTGATCAGCGGCCGCGCCCTGGCGGACTTGAAGCGCCGGGTGGGAGTGCCCGGCTTGATCTACGTCGGCAACCACGGCCTCGAGATCGAGGAGCCGGACGGCGCGAGCTGGGTCCATCCCCAAGCCAGTCGCCAGGCCAAGCTCATGCGGCGCCTGGCGGGCCGCTTGGCCGTCGAGCTCAAGGGCCTGCCCGGCATCCTCATAGAGGACAAAACATTGACCCTGACGGTGCATTACCGCCTGCTGCCGCGCTCCCGCTCGCCGCGGCCGATTGCGGCCCGCATCCGCGCCCTGCTGAGGGGCCTGGAGGACCGCGTGGCCTTGCGCTCCGGCAAGAAGGTCTGGGAGATCCGTCCGGCCCTGAGGTGGAACAAGGGCCACGCCCTGCGCCGCCTGCTGGGGCCCAGCGCCATCGCCGAGGGCTGGCTGCCGGTCTTCATCGGCGACGATCAGACCGACGAGGAGGGCTTCGCGTCCCTGGGCCCCCACGCCCTGACGGTGCGCGTCGGCTACAAGAAGGGCTCGAGGGCGCGTTTTCGCTTGAGAAGCCAGGGCGAGGTGGCCCCCCTCCTCGAGCATTTCGCGCGCCAGTGGCGTTAGGCGCTGTCAAGTAATAACATGAACACTCTGCCGGGCGCGCCCCGGCCCTACGGGGAGGCCCGAGCTTGGCCGATTTCCGCGTTGCTCATCGCTTACATGCCTATCGGCATGCTCGCTCTTCGCGCCTTAGGGCTCGTAGGCTTTCGGCCCGTCGCGGCCTGGGTCTCTTGTCCGGCCGAGCGCACCCTATCGTCCTAGGCGGACGCGCGCCCATCAAGGCTAGAATCGCCTCGTGACCGCGCGCGCGGCGCTGGCGATCCTCTTGTCGGCGGCCCTGGCCGTTCCGGGGCCGGCCGCGGGCGGAGAGTTTGCCCGCTTGCGGCTGCCGGCGGGCATTCCCGTCCTGCCGTCGGCCCTGGCGGGATTGCCTAGCCTGCCCGCCTCGGCGCTCTCGGCTTTCCCGGGCTTGGAGAGGCCCGCCTCGCCCGGTCCGGAATCCTTGGGCTCCTTGGCCGGCTTGAGCCGGGCCGCGGCCGGCATCGCGGTGGCCGGGCGTTCCGGCGGTTGCCGCGCTCCCGGAGCCTTCGGCGCCACGAGGCGGACGCTGGACGCCCTCTTTGAAGGCGGCCGCCGCACGATGTCCGCGGTTCCGGCCTTCGCCGCCCTGCCCCTGGGCGCGGTGCCGGGGCCGACCCTGAGCGCGGCGGCGCATCCCGATCCATGGCTTGCGGCCGGTTTCGCAGCCGGCGCGCTCTTGGCCCAGCCAGTCATGACGCGGATTTTGCGCTCGGCCAAGTTCAAGCCCGGCGCGGCCTCCGCCTCGGCGCGGGTTCTGGCGGCCCTGGCGGCCGGCTTCGTCGCCGCCCACGCCGTCTCGGCCTTGGCGCTCTATTCGCCGGCCGCGGCCGCGGCGGCGCTGCTGCTGGCCGCCTTGGCGCCGGTCTACGGCGCCTGGTCGCGGCAGCCCGTTCGTCGCGAGAGGGGGCTCTTCGACATCGTCGCCTTCGCGGGAGGCCGCCGGGACTTGGAGATACGCAAGGACCAGCTCGGCATGCCTTTCCTGCTCTCCGGCGCCGTCGAGCGCGGCTTGGCGGAGAAGGGGCTTGAGACGCTGTCCTGGGGCGGCAATCAGGTCGTTTGTTTTCGCAGGGCCGGCGACTTCATCGAGCTGGTGGCCGTCGATACGAAGTACAGGGCCGAGGGCGACGCCGCCATCCAGCGCATGTTGACGACAGCGGTCCCGGCCGTCACGCTGGCCAAGGCCAGGATTTCCTCGCGGCGGGCCGGCAGCCTGTTCGTCGGGCTGGACCGCATGTTCGCCGCCGACCTCTTCGACCTGCGCTCCGGCCTGGAGTCGAGCTACGGCGCGGCCTATGCCCCCGACAGGCAGTTGACGCGCGTGGAGAGGGCGAAGGTCTTCGCGCGCAACGTCGAGCTCAGCGCGCGCCTGGCCTTCGACCGCGAGGCGGAGGCGGAGGACGCGCCGGAAAGCCATCTGCCGGACCTGCGGCGCCTGTCGGTGACCATGCGCTACAGCCTCTCGGCCCTGCCGGAGCCGGGCTATCGCCCGCGCAAGGCCGATCCGCGGGTCGGCTTCTTTACCACCGTTTACGAGGATCTGAGAGACCGCGCGAGCGACGATCCGAACCTCGAGCCCATGGTCCGTTGGATACAGAGATGGCGCCTGGAGAAAAGCGATCCAGCCGCCGCCGTCTCGGCGCCCAAGCGGCCCATCGTCTGGTGGATCGATCCCTCCGTGCCGCGGCGCTGGCGGCCGGCGATCGAGCGCGCCTTTGCGGAGTTGAACAAGGCCTTCGAAGGCGTCGGCTTCAAGGACGCGCTGGTCCTCAAGGACGCTGCCGAGGACGGCTCCTTCGATCCGGAGGACATCCGCTACAACGTCATCCGCTTCGTTTTCGGCTCCGCCTTGGATTACTCCTTCGCCAACTGGCGCATTGATCCCTGGACGGGCGAGATCTATCGGGCCAGCGTCAACCTGGACGCCCGCCTCATCAGGCAAGGCGCGGACCTCGCCTTCGAGGACATCGACGGCAGAAACGACAACGGCGTGGGCAAGTCATGCTTGCGCGGGGAGGCGGCCCAGCAGGCGGCGATGACGTTGAGGCTGCTGGAGGAGCGCGGCGGCTTCACCGAGGAGAAGCGCCGCCGCTTCATCGAGGATTACTTCGTGTGCTACGTCCTCCACGAGCTCCTGCATACCTTGGGCTTCCGGCACAATCATGCGGCCAATTCCTGGTTGCCCAACGACCAACTGCATCGCCGCAGCGATTTCTCGGCCAGCCAGATGGGGTATGTCCCGGTCAATATGGCCCCAGCCGGCCAGCCTCAGGGGGATTTTTCGATGACGGTGCTGGGGCTTGCCGATAACTTCACGCTCAACTACGGTTATAAGCCGCTGAAGCCGGAGGAGGAGCGATTGGCCGCCCTGGCCGCGCGCGCGGAAAATGAGCCCGCCCTGCGCTTCCTCACCGACGAGGATACCGCCGCCGGGCTCGATCCCTCGGCGCAGCTCTGGACCCTGGGTTCCGACGTCATCGGGTTCGGGCTTGACCAGATGGCGCTGGCGCGGGAGTTCTGGGCCATCCTGGAGAAGGATGCGGCCAGGGGCGGAGCGGACGCCCGCTACCTCTACCAGGGCTGGGTGAAGGGCTGGCAGACGTATAAGCGCGCTGTAGGCGTCGTCGCCGCCCACGTGGGAGGCTTGAGGTTCACCCGGCGTCTGGAGGCCGGAGCGGCGGCCCCATCCTACGAGCCTGTCCCGGCGCATGTCCAGAGGCGTGCGCTTGACGTGCTGGGCCGGGAGGTCTTCGCCGACGGGGCCCTGCCCGCCTCCCCGGAATTATTGCGGGCGATGGCCGCCTCCAGGATGCCGGGCCTGCTGGATTCCGATATGGCCCCGAGCCTGACCTATCTGGCCTACGACGATCTGGTCCTGGCCGCCCGCCTGAAGGCGCTCGGGCATGCGCTCGACGGCGACGTGCTGGAGCGCTTGGTGGAGTCCGCGAATCTCACGGCGCCGCTTAAGCCGCTCTCCATCGACGAGCTGCTCCGGAGCCTGGAATACTCGATCTTCTCGGAGCTGTCGGACAAGCCGCATCGCCGCCGCGACTCGATCTCGCCGCAGCGCCGGCAGTTGCAGGATAAGTACATAGAGCTTTTGGAGGGCCTGGCCGGCGAGGCCGCGGCGGAGGTGCGCGTGCGAGTCCTCTGGTCCTTGCGCCGCCTGCACATGCGCCTGCTCAAGTCCGCCAAGCTTGCTCGCTGGGACCGGATCTCGCGGGAATATCTGGAACAGATGGCGCGCGACATCGTCTCCTGGTTCGACTCCGCGCACCAGAAGGTGGAATGAGCGTCGGCCGCGCCTGGCGCCGCGCCCCGCGCAATTGGTAGGCTGGCCGCCGTGAGGCCGTCTCGCGCCGCGCCGCCTATCCTTTATATAGACCGCGCCACCGGCCGGTTGGAGGTCGAGCAGGTCTACGGCGAGGCGGCTTTGCGCCTGCTCTACGGTCCGGGGCCTGCCTCCTGGCTGCTGCCGGCCGTCTCGCGCCTGCCCTGGCTGTCCTGGGCCTGCGGGCGCTGGCAGGACACGCGCTGGAGCGCGCGGCGCATCCGCCCCTTCATCGAGCGCTTCGGCCTGGACGCCTCCGAGTTTCTAAAGCCGGTCGAGGACTTTCGCAGCTTCAACGAGTTCTTCTACCGCAAGCTCAAGCCCGAGGCGCGGCCGATTACGCCCGGCGACGAGGCGGCCGTCATGCCGGCCGACGCGCGCTGCCTCTTCTTTCCCAATCTGGGCCTGGCCGACGGCTTTTTCGTCAAGGGCCGCCGCTTCGACCTGGCCGCCCTGCTGGACGACGCGGCCCTGGCCCGGCGCTACGCCGACGGCGGCATGGTCCTGGCGCGCCTCTGTCCCGTGGACTATCATCGCTTCCACTTTCCCTGCGGCGGCGTCCCCGGCCCCGCGAGGCTGATCAACGGCTGGCTCTATTCGGTCAACCCGATCGCCCTGGCCCGCAACGTCGACATCCTGGTCCAGAACAAGCGCTCCGTCTGCGAGCTGGACTCGCCGCGCTTCGGCCGCCTGCTTTTGATCGAGATCGGCGCCACCAACGTCGGCGGCATCCGACAGACCTACGTTCCCGGGCGCCCCTGCGCCAAGGGCGAGGAGAAGGGCTACTTCGCCTTCGGGGCCTCGGCCCTGATCCTGCTTTTCGAGCGGGGGCGCATCCGCTTCGACTCGGACCTCCTGGAGGCCTCCCGCGGCGGCCGCGAGATCCTCTGCCGCATGGGCCAATCGCTGGGCCGCGCGCCGGCCTCCGGCTAGCCTACCGAGCGGCCAAGCGCCCGGCTAGGGCGCCGGAGGCGTGCCGCTGGCGACGTACTCGATGCGGATTTGCGCCGGCTCGCCATTTCGCATTTGCGCGACTTCTTCCTCGGTCTTGGTCCGGTGCTCCTGCAAATCGCGGTCGTGATTGTTGAGCGCGATGCGCAGGAAGTAGCCGTTCTCGTCGTGTTCGATGGAATACCCGTCGATGTGGCTGTACCGTTTGAGGCTATTAAGAGCGGGGAGATTGCCCCGTATGAATTTTTGAACGGCCTCTTCCGTGTTCGCTTGCGGCGCGGGCGCGGCCCCAGGCGAAGGCGCGGTCAGGGACAAATTCGGGAGCTGCAGCTCCAACCGGGCGAGAGGATCGTCCTTGGAGCGTTCGATTTCGGCCAGCGGCCCCGCGATGTGCTCTTGAATCCAGGCCTTGTCTTGGTCGCTGGCGGGCAGGAGTTTGGGAGATTGCTCCGCTTTTTCGAGCAATAGTTTCAATAAAGAGAATGCCCAAGGGGGGTCGTACTCCGCGAAGGAGGAATGGCGGCCGTCATACGAGGTGAAATGGACCTTGCTGCGAGTTGGATTCGCGAAAATCACGAAATCGACGCAGCCCGTGTCAAACTTGAAGGATATGGATGCGAAAGCGTGTTCGTGGTCCTTATCCTGCCTGGAGAGATGGCGCACGGAAAGGCCCTTCACGATTTCGAAAATATCGTCATGGCTTTCGTTTTTGTGTGGCGCCGAGGCTTGCGGGCTAGACCAGGCGACGCGGCCGAGGGGGAAGCCCGCCTGCGCGGCACGGGTTAGAAGTTCCTGTTCCAGCGAAGATTGCGTCATTCCCGGCGCAAGAACGATTTCCAGGCCAGCGGGGAAGAATTTATAGTCCACGATTAAACCCTCGTTTTTCCAGAAATCGAGCTTAACCCTGACCGCGGCTTGCCCCGGCTTTTCGGTCGGCTCCGGCTGGACCTCTAAAGGAGCGGGCTCGGCTTGCGCGGCGCCCAGGGCCCGCAGTTCGGAGGCCTCCGTTTCCCGCAGGCGAGACTGCTCGATGTCGGTCTTAGCCTGCTCCAGCTGCTGGTAGCAGCGATCCATGCGCTTGCGCAACTGCCCGTCGTCCAGGAAGACCTTCTGCAGCGTCCAGACCAGGCGGCGGGCGTCCCGATAGCGGGCCAGGATGTCGTCGGCTTGGGATGGAGAATATGTCGAGTCTTGGGGATTTCCGGCCCGCTCCTCCTCGACCGCGACGATCCGGGCGGCCGTCCGCCGGCTCCAGTCGCGCTCTCTCACGAGGGCTTGGCGCACCGCTTCCGGGCTGATCCGACCGAGCAGGGCTTCCTCGCTTGCGTCGTCCGCGACCGCGGACGCTTCCGGCGCCATCAGCGTTGCGACGAACTCGGGAGACAGTTGCCCTTTTTGCGACAGATCCCGGATCCTGGACACGACGGCGCCCAAATCTCCATCGGAATGAGGCAGGGATTGTTGGAATTTCTCCACGAACTCCGGGGCATGATAGGGCGCGGCGGCCAGGCCGGGAGGTCCCATCAGCGGCAGGGCGGCGACTGAAAAGAGGAGCAGGGCGCGTTTCATGGGATCAATTTTATCAAGGGGCGGCCTTCGCTCCTTGGGTCCTTGGGTCCAGCCGACGCGGGTCTTTTGGCGCCGCGGTTGGGTCCTCGCTTAAGGGGGCGGCGAATGTTTGTAAAATAAAACCGAACGCCCGCGTAGCTCAGTGGCAGAGCAACCGCCTTGTAAGCGGTAGGTCGCCAGTTCGATTCTGGCCGCGGGCTGGTTTTACGGCGGCGCCCGGGACTTTTGTCATGGGCTCTTAGTCCTATATATCTCATAGGTCTAATGCCGCGCTTCAGCGCGACTCAAGCTCGTTGCTGGCAGGCCGCGGCCAACCTAGAATCAGGCCATGAAATCTCTCGCTGGGCGTTGCCTCCTCGCCGTCTGTCTCGTCGCCGCCGGTCTTTCCGCGGCTTCCGCGGAGCCGGACGCCGTCGTGGCCGCGATCGCCAAGGCCAAGCCGGCCGTGGTGCGCGTCTATTACGGAGGGCTGCTGGGCACCGGCTTCATCGTGCGGCCCACGGGCCTGGTCGTGACCAACTCTCACGTCGTCGAGGTCGCCTGCGAGGTGCTGGATTTGGCGCGCGCTTTCGGCCGGGAGCCGGAGGTCCACCTGACCTTGACCGACGGCACGCCCTTGAAGGCGACGATCAAGGCTTGCGGCAATCCCAAGCGCCTGGACCTGGCTTTCCTGCAGATCGAGGGAGACCGCGCCGACTGGCCGACGCTGGCCCTGCGCCGCGGCGATCCGCAGATCGGGGAGACCGTGATCGCGCTGGGCTATCCCATGAACATCGGCTTTACCGCCACGGAGGGGATCATCAGCGGCGTGGACCGGTCGCAATTCGGCGACTATGCCCTGCACCACCAGACCGACGCCGCCATCAACCCCGGCAACTCGGGCGGTCCGCTCATCGACCTCGACGGCCGTGTCGTCGGCGTCGACACGCTGAAGCTGGTCGGCACCGAGAACATGGGTTTCGCGATCACGGCCGACACGGTCCTCTTCGCGCTGGCCAAGTACGACCGCAAGAAGACGCTGGATTCCGGCAGCATCGGGGTGGACTTGGCCGTCTCTGATGGGCATGTCGTCGTCTATCACGTCGACCCCGACGGTCCGGCGGACAAGGCGGGCCTCAAGCGGGGGGATCGGATCACCGCCGTCAACGGGCAAGCGCTCTCCGGCGACCCGAAGGAGGCCATCCACCAGATCGGCCGCGCCATCAAGGCCGCGGCGCCGGGCGAGACGATCTCTTTGTCGGTCGTGCGCGGCGGGGAATTCCTGGACGTCCACATCGACGTAGGCCAGGACGGCGATGCCGTGCCGACCTACCACACCTATCGTCCGCGGGGCGCCTTGGCGATCTCGCCGGCCCGTCCCTGGGCCGGCGTAGCCTTGGAGATCGATCGTGAGCTCCAGGCGGCGGGGCGCGCCTTGTCCACGGGACGCTAGCGGGGGGCGCCGGTGTAGTAGAATGGGGGCGCTTGAGCACAGCCACGCCCGACGCCCCCGACCGGCATCCTCACGACAAGCCGCATCATCCGCACTGGCCCCTGGCCTGCGCGCTCTTCGCCGCCGTCTTTTTTTTGGGCGAGCTCTCCATCCACGATCCGGCGACGTGGATCCACATCCGCACCGGGCAGCTCATCCTGGCGCGGGGCGCGCTGCCCCATGCCGATCCCTTCTCCTACACCGCCTCGGGCCGGCCCTGGACGACGAGCTCCTGGCTGGCCGATTGCCTCTTCTACCTCGTCCACGAGGCCCTGGGTCCGCGCGGGCTGATCGCTCTTAAGTCCGCCGTCGTCGCCGGCGCCTTTTCGCTGCTCTTGCCCCTCAACCCGGCCAGCCCTCTGACCGCCGCGGGGCTTCTGGGATTGGGTGCCGCCGCTTCCTGGGGCGGGCTGGCCGAATTGCCGGGGGTTTTCGACCTGCTGTGCCTGGCGCTCCTGCTGCGCCTGCTGCGCCCGCGCCGGCGCTTGGGCGCCGGAACCGTCGCCGCGGCCGCGGGCGTGGAATGGCTGTGGGCCAACCTGCACGGACCGACGGCCGTCCTCGGCGTCTGGCTGGCGCTGCTCAAGGCCTTCAAGGGCTGCCTGCGCTCGGGCCAGCGGCGGGAGCGCTGGGAACATGGGGCGCTTTTCGCTGCCGTGGCGGCGGCGCTGGCCCTCAATCCCCTGGGCCCCGGCGTCTCGGCGGGCCTCTTCGGCGGCGGCCAGGCGGCCTGGCCGGCCCTGTCTCCGGGCGGCGCCTTCTACGTCCTTTTCTGCCTGGCGGGCTCGGCGGCCTGCATGGTCACCCTGCAGCAGGAGTTCCTGCTGACGATGACGGCGGCGACGATACTGGGCTTGTCCCTGTTCTCGCCGGCCCTGCGTCCCCTGGCCATGCTCGCCTCTTGCCCGGTCATCGCGCTGGCCTGCGGCCATTTCTTCGAGGCTCGGCGCGTGCGCCTTTTCGGGGCATTGCGCTGGGCGCTGCTGATGGCGCTGTTGGTCTGCGTCCAGGACCTGGCCGTGAGGCGGCCGCTTTCCGGCGTTCCGGCATACGGGAACCGGGCGCTGGGGGGAGCGGTCTCTTTCCTGGACTTAAACCGCGTGCGCGGGCGCATGTTCAACGACCCGGGCAGCGGGGACCTCCTCATCGGGGCCGGCGCCCGCCCGGTGTTCGTCGACTCGCGCGACGATTTATACGAAGGGCGCTTCCTGCGCGACGCCCGGCAATGGCCCTTCCGCTTCCGGCAGCTTTCCGACGTCTACGGCTTCGACTACGCCGTCTTGCTCAACCGCCGCTTCGGCTATCCGGCGCGCGCGCTCGACGAGGACCCGGATTGGCGGCTGGCCTACGCAGACGACGAGGCCTTGGTCTATATCCGCCGCGACGGAGTCGACGGCCCGCTCGTCGAGGGCGGGCGAATCGCCCTCCTGCGGCCGAACGCCCTCTGGCCGGACGTCATGGACTCCGCTCTGGCCGATCCGCGCCGCGCGCCGGCCGTCCTGGCCGAGCTCGACCGTTGGCTGCTGCTGGCTCCCGACAGCCGCCAGGCCCTTTTGTGGAAGGCCTACGCCCTGAATCGCTTGGGGCTGAGCGGCAGGGCCCGCCGGCTGGCGGCCCTGGCGGCCAAGGGAGAGCGGGTCCGGCGCGATCCGGAGCTCTCGGCTCTGCTGGCCTTCGACCTGCGGCAATTCGGCCCGCGCTCGGCGGCCGGCCGGGCTTTCCTGCGCGCCCGCTGGCTGGCCTGGAGGCGCGGCGAGGGCGGCCTTGCCGCCGAGATCCGGGCGCGGGAGGCCCCATGATGGATGTGTTATACTCGTGACCATGAAGCGCTCTTTCCTGTTGGCCTGCGGTTTGGCGGCCGTCTTGGGCGGCTGTAGCACGCCAAAGTACGCCTCCTACCATTCGATCTGGGGGGACTGGCGCGCCGACGTTCCCTACCATTGGAACGTGATGACGGACCACGAGGGGACGCATTTCGCCGTCACCAAGCTCATCGGCCCCTTCGAGCCCAGCTTCTATCTCGGCGCGCCCAGCTTCAGCGTCGGCTACCACCAGTACAACACGGCCCATCGCCTGCCCGACGGCATGGTCGAGGATTATTCCAGCGTCGACGACTACATCGCGCAGATGCTCCGCGACGTCTACGGGCCGAATTACGAGCTGGTGTCCTCCCTCAAGGGGCATCATCACGATCCCCAGGGCATCGACGAGATCTATGTCTCCGGGCGCAAGGCCAAGCATTTCACGGTCCTTTCCCCGACGCCGGTGCCGGCGGCGACCAAATGGGGCACCTCGGTCAATCCCAGCACCGGCCAGTTGGGCGTCGTGCGCCTGCACGAGTACGCGGTGCTGCCGCTCTCGAAGGGCTTCTACGTGCTCGTCTATCCGGCGACGCGCGAGGGCTTCGACCTTTACAAGAAGCAGTTCAACGCCCTGCTCAACAGCTTCAAGGTCCTCAAGGAGGGGCCTTGAGCCCGGCGCTGCGCGGAAAGCTCCGCGACCTGCGCTTCGTGCTGCGGATCAAGGCTAAGCCGGAGCAGGTCTACCGGGCGCTGACCTCGGCCACGGAGCTGTGCCGCTGGTGGCTTCAGGGGGCGGAGACGGACGCCCGCAACGTCGGGCGCTTCCGCATGGTCTGGCCCAAGGTCAAGAGCAAGGGAGCGGGCGGACGGGCCTTCCCGCCCCACGGGGTGGCGATGGGCGACAGCGAGGGCTATTTCGTGGACCTGGAGCCCGGCCGCAAGGTGGCTTGGCTGTGGAAGCTGCCGCGGCGCTGCCGCTACCCGGCCCTGGCCTCCTTCTTCATCCAGTCTCGCGGCGCCGGCTGCGAGGTGACCCTGATTCACGCGGGATTTTCCTCCAGCCCGAGCTGCGATAAGGCGTTTCAAGGCTGCGCCGCCGGCTGGGAGGATTGCCTGGCCAAGCTCAAGCTTTACTTGGAGACCGGGCGCACCCTGAAGGCCCAACCGCTCTCCTTTAAGGCGGCCATGGCCTTGCGACGGAAGCGATGAGCCCGCTGCTGGCGGCCCTGCTGGCGGCCCTGGCGGCGCTTGGGGCGGCGGGGCTGGTCTTCGCGCTCGCGCGCCAGCGCGCGCAATTGCGCGCCCTGCTCGAGCTCTCCTCCCAGCGCCTGGAGAACGAGCGCGTCAAGCAAAACGCCGAGCTCTCCGCCCAGAGAGCCAACGTCGAGCGCGTCGTCGAGAAATTGGCCGAGCAGCTCAAGGGCTACGAGGCGCTGGTGCGCCAGTTCGACGCCGAGCGGCGCGAGAAGTACGGCTTTCTCGACAAGAGCCTGCGCGACGCCTCGGAGACGACGGGGCGCCTGGCCGCCACCACCGAGGGCCTGCGCGCCCTGCTCGACAACTCCCGCGCCCGCGGCCAGTGGGGCGAGCGCATGGCCGACGACATCCTGCGCGCCTCCGGCCTCAAGGAGGGCGTGCAGTACTTAAAGAACCGGGCCCAGGACACCAGCGCCACCCGCCCCGACTTCACCTTCCTGCTGCCGGAGGGCCACAGGCTGCACATGGACGTGAAGTTTCCGCTGGACAACTACTTAAGAATGTCCGGCGCCGCCGCGCCGGAGGAGCGGGCGCGCTTCAAGGCGGAGTTCCTGCGCGACGTCAAGGCGCGCGTCAAGGAGGTGCAGAAGCGGGACTACATCAACCCGGCCGAGCAGACCCTCGACTACGTGCTGCTCTTCATCCCCAACGAGCAGGTCTACGGCTTCATCCACGAGTCGCTGCCGGGCTTGATCGACGAGACCCTGGCCCAGAAGGTCGTGCTCTGCTCGCCCTTCACCCTCTACGCCGTCCTGGCGGTCGTGCGCCAGGCCTTCGACAACTTTCATTTCGCGCAGTCCACCCAGGGCATCCTGAAGATGTTCGGCTCCTTCATGGAGGCCTACGGACTGTTTCGCGACCGTTTCGGCCGGCTGGGCGAGGAGCTGCGCAAGGCCCAGGGCGTCTACGACGACATAGAGGCCAAGAGCTTCAAGAGGCTGGACCAATCCGTGGCCAAGCTGGAGCGGCTCTCCAAGGGCCAAGACGGCTCCCCGGCGCTGCCCGGCGAGGTCGTTTCCGGCAAGACGCTATCCGTCGAGAAGCCGTAGGCTTCTCGGCTTTTCGCGGGGGCAGGCGCGGGCCTCGTTTCCATCCTGTGGGCCCAAGAGTCCGCGGAGCCTAGGGCTATTGTCGTGTCTTCCTTAGGCCCTTCGCTTCATGCGCCAAGCGCCGCAGTATGAGATAAGTCCTGATGCGCGGAATTCTCCTGGTCGTCGTCCTCGCCCTTCCCCACCGGAACGCGTCCGCCGCGGAGCCATCGCCCATGGAGTCGCCGATGGAAGGGCGGAGCTCGACGCCGGAATTCCTCAGGCTGCAGCTCGCCGCGCCGGGCTCGACGCCGCTTGGCGTGTTGGGGGACTATCTCGAGGTTTTGCCGGGGGCGGCCGGCTCGCACGGCGCCGCGCGCAAGATGATCGGGCGCCTGAGCTCTCTGGGCTTTAGCGATTCGGCTGAGGCCAGGGCGGTCATCGCGAAGCTGGGAGAGAAGGCCTGGCGCGGCCCCGGAACTCTCGTGAAGCTCCGGGTCTATATCGCCGAGCGCACGGCGCAGGGGGCTTCGCCGCAAGAGGTCGATTCGCTCGAGAATCTGGCTGAAGCGGTGGCTTACCTGGCCGCCCCGGGCGGCGACAGCACCCAGCTCAAGAACGGCGGGCCCGGCCTTTCCAAGGAATTCGCGGCGCGGGAACGGAAGGCGCGGGAAATGGTCGCGGCGATGATCGCCTACGCGAATGGATCGGCGCAAGCGGCAAGCGGCGCCGAGCCCATCGAGGCCGCCGACCGCGCCACGATCATCATGACGCGGCATCTGCCGCATATCCCCGCTGACTCGCCGGCAGATGAGCAGTTGCGCGCGCAGGCCCGTCTCGCCTACAGCAGCCTTCTTGAGCGCGCTGGCCGGCGGGACCCGCTGGCTGAAGCCGCGCAGGCGGCCGCTCCGCCTGATGCCGCCCGTCTCCTCCTGGAGAATCGACGTCGGCGGCTTGCCGAACAATGGGGCGTCGATTACGAACAGTTCTCGCAGCCGCATCATTTAATGGTCGCGCACGCCGCCGGTCTCTACTACAAGCTCCTCGGGGACTACACGCTGCTCAACCCAAGAGACCCGAGTTCCGAGACCCTCAGCCTCTTCGACATCATCGAACGGCCTGTTTTCAATTTCATATCGCCGACGGGGAAGCCGGCCCCGGTTGAGCCCTGGCAACCACCTCCGCTGGTTTATGAAAAGACAGAGAGTAACTCGGTTGTCGGGAACCAGGATGTTTTCTTGACTCCGGACATGGAACAGGGCGATCGCCTGCGAATGAGAGTCCTGCTTGATCTCGAGGAAGCCTGGCCATGCGTCGTCTTTGAATTTCTCAATAAGGAGACTATGTGGGCGAAAATCACTGTTGAAGACGCCTGCGACTATTGGAATAAGCAGAGGAAATTCGAGGTCATGGGCGGTCAGGGATTGCCAGCCTCTAATCTTGGGGCCGAATTAAGGAACGCGGAAGGTCGATTTTCCCTTAGCGATTTCTTCACGAGGCAGGACCTCTATTTATGGCCGAACACGATAGGGGCCCCGTTCCCGTTGTGGCCGGACTTCAAGGATTTCGCCTTGCATTTGGTAACGCAATACGATCCATCCGGCCTGAAGGTCTTTGAGACCTTCACATCGGGGTTGGGGATCGCCTTTGAATTGCTGATCACGAAAAACAGGGACGACGGGCTCTTGGAGATACAGTTCGTGCGGCAAGAGGATAACGGCCGGCTGACAAGGCGTATCTATTTGAAAGAAAAGCAGTAAGCCCCTATTCGGTCAGGCATAGGCCGGCTGACGCCGGCCTAAAAACCGGCGCAGACGACTTGGCTGCTCCAGTGCTGCGATGGGTAGCCCGGCGGATTGGAGCAGCCTCCGAGCTGGCAGGTGTTGCCGCTGATGGCCGGAATGCAGGTGGAGCCCCCCGAGGGTGCCTCGATCGTCTGGCAGAAGATGACGACATGGCCGGGCACCGCGCAGGTCACCGACTGGCCGACGACGGAGCCATAGGCCGTGTTATAGACCTCCGTCTTTAGGGCTGAGTGCCCCACCTCGGACCAGCCACCGGCGCCGTAGGCCATGAGATGGTCCGTGGTCGCGTCGAAATAGAGCGCTCCAGCCGAGCCCGCGGGCTGGTTGACGGTCGAGAATTGTCCGACGGTCACCGTGCCGCTGCTCGTCAGCGTCTGGGCCGCCAGGGGGCCGGCGACATAGGCGTCGCCGCCGACCTCGAGGACGTGCGCCGGGACGGCGGAGCCGGTGCGGATGCCGACGCTTCCGGAATCGCGGGCCAGCAGGGTCTGCTCGGTCGTGATCATCCTCGTGTAGATGCCGGAGGGGGCCGGATAATAGGTTGAGAGCGTGACGCTCTCAGAGGACAATTCCGTGGCCGCGGCGGCCAGCAGCAGGCAGGGCAGGACCAGGCGGAGGAAGCCGGGCGAGACGCGCAAATGGATATCGAGTTCCGCCACGACCCCAGGATGGCTCCCGGGGCCGGCGTTGTCAAGGGTGGCTCAGCGTCGCGCGCGGCGCTCGCGGCGGGCGCGGGCGGCGGCCCAGCGGGCCTTTTCCTCGGGCGTCTCCAGCAAAAGGCCCGGCACCGGCAGCGGGCGGCCGCGGCCGTCGACGGCCACCATCGTCACCAGGCAGGAGTTGGTGTGGCGCCGCGTGCCCTTGATCAAGTCCTCGGCGTAGACCTCGACGCCGATCTCCATGGAGGTCTTGCCGGCGTAGTTGATCCGGGCCTCGACGATGACGAAGGCGCCGACCTTGATGGGGACCAGGAAATCGACGCGGTCCATCGCCACCGTGACGACGGCCGCCCCCGCGTGGCGGTAGCCGCAGACGGCGGCGGCCTTGTCGACCATTTGGAGGATGTGGCCGCCGAAGACGTTGCCGTGGATGTTGGCGTTGGGGGGATAGGTCAGGTCGGCCAGGGTGGTCAGGGAGGAGCGGACCGGCTTGATGGTCCGTCTTTCGCGGGTCGTCATCGGGCGTAGAGAAGCGGCCGGCGGTCGGCAAAGAGGTCGTTGCGGGGATGGACCTTCTTGTCCTTGGCCGTCCAGGGGTCGATCGCGACGACGCAGGCCCGCGTCTCCTCGCCCAGCCGCGCCAGCAGGCAGCCGTTGGGGGCGACGACTTGGGACTGGCCGATGAAGCGCAGGCCGCGCTCGCCGCCGACGCGGTCGGCGGTGGCCGAGAACACCCGGTTTTCCAGGCTGCGGGTCTTCATCGCCTCCGGGCACCAGGGCAGAACGAGGTTGGCGGGGTGGGCGATGATTTGGGCGCCCCGCAGCGCCAGGGCGCGCGCGCTCTCCGGGAAAAACCAGTCGTAGCAGATCATCACGCCCACCGGCACGCCGTTGACCGGCTCGACCCAGAAGCCGGTGTCGCCCGGCTTAAAGAACTTCTTCTCGTTGCCGAAGAGATGGGTCTTGCGGTAGACGCGCGTTTTTGGGCCGTCGACCAGCAGCGCCGAGTTAAACAGCTTTCCTCCGGCCTTCTCCGGGAAGCCCGCCACGACGGCGCAGCCGCGCGACGCCGTCCAGGTCTTGAGCACTCCGGCCAGCGGCCCGTCCGCGGGCTCCGCGCAGCGCCGGACCTCGGCCTTGGTCGCGAAGTTATAGCCGGAGGCGAACAGCTCCGGCAGCACCCACAGGTCCGCGGACAAGCCCTCCATCAATTTCAGGCAGGCGGCGAGGTTCTCGCGCGGCTTGAGCAGGCGGGGCTTGTTTTGGACGACGCCTAAGGCGAACATGGGCTGAGAGGATTCTAGCACAAGCGGGCGAAATAAGGCCGCCCGGGATCCCGGCGTGCCGGGTAGGAGGGCGGCCTCCATAAGAGTATCGCTCCTCGCCCCCGCCCTCGGCAGGGGCGTCGGGCCCAGGCGCTTGAGGGACCAAAGACCTAGTCGAGCAGGCTTGGAGGAAAGTACAATCGGGGCGATGCGCGAGGACAGCGCCGCCAAAATCCGCGCGGAGATCACAGGCCTTGAGCGCCTGCTTGGCCTTGAGCCTAGGTCCAGGGTGCTCGATTTGGCCTGCGGGAACGGCCGGCGCACGATCGAGCTGGCGCGCCGCGGGCATCGCGTGCTGGGCATAGACTCCTCGGAAGACGAGCTGTCGCTGGCCCGGCGCTCGGCGCGCGAGGAGAGGCTGAACATCCATTTCCTCCAGGCCGATCCAAGCCAGATTCCCTACAGCGGCGAGTTCGACGCCATCGTCGCGCTGTCCGGGGCCTTCGGCAGGATCAGCGGCGCGCGCGGCGGCTTGCGCGCGCTGGAGTCGGCGCGGCGCGGCTTAAAGCCCGGGGCGCTGCTCTTGATCGACCAGACCAACCGCGAGCGCTTGCTGCGCTCCCGCGAGGCCTCCAGGGGGCGGCAGTCCTTCGATCTCGAGTCCGGCTGCCTGGGGGCGCTGAGACTCTACGCGCTGACCGAGCTCAAGGACCTGCTGGCGCGAGCGGGGCTGGCCTATCTGGGCTGCTGGGGCGACTTCGACAACTCCCGCTACGCTTTGGGCAGCCCCAGGATGATCGTCCTCTCCGAGCGGCCCGCCGAGGTCCGGCCAGAGCGCCGGCGCGAGGAGGGCGCCCTGCCCAGGGCCCTGCGGATCAAGGGGCGGGGTTAAGCCGGCGTAGCCGGCTAGGCCGCGAAGACGGCCAGATCGGGCGCGAGCGAGAAGGAGGGCTGGGTCAGCTCGCGCAATTGCTCCAGCGAGGCCTGCGGCGAGCGCTCGCGCAGCAGAAGGCCGCTGGCGGCGACGTCGAAGACGGCCAATTCGGTGACGATCGTCGAGACCACGCCCTTGCCGGTCAAGGGCAGCGTGCAAGCCTTGAGGATCTTCGGCTTGCCGTCCTTGGTCGTATGCTCCATGGCGACGATGACCTTCTTGGCGCCGGCGACCATGTCCATCGCCCCGCCCATCCCCTTGACCTTCTTGCCGGGGATCATCCAGTTGGCGAGATCGCCGGTCTCCGAGACCTCCATCGCGCCCAGGATCGTCGCGTCGAGATGGCCGCCGCGCACGATCGCGAAGGAGTCCTGGGAGCCGAAGTAGCTGCAGCCGGGAAGCTCGGTGATCGTCTCCTTTCCGGCGTTGATGAGGTCCGCGTCCTCCTCGCCCGTGTAGGGGTAGGGGCCGTAGCCCAGCATTCCGTTCTCGGTGTGGAGGGTGATGCGCACGCCGGGCGGCAGCAGGTTGGGCACCAGGGTCGGCACGCCGATGCCGAGGTTGACGGTGTCGCCGTCCTTGATCTGGCGGGCGGCCGCTCTGGCGATGGCGAGGCGCTTGTCCATGTCCTTGGCCATCAGGAGCCTCCCGCGGGGCGCTGGCGGACGGTGACCTTCTCGATCGGCTTGACGAAGCGCGGCCCCTGGAATACGGCGTCCACGTAGACGCCCGGGGTGTGGACCGCGTCGCCGTCGATTTGTCCCGCGGCGACCAGTTGCTCGACCTCGGCGAAGACGCGCGAGGCGGCGGTGGCCATCACCTGGTTGAAGTTGCGCGCCGTCTTTCGATAGACCAGGTTGCCCAGCTCGTCGCCCTTCCAGGCCTTGATCAGCGCGAAGTCGGCCTTCAGGGGCTTCTCGAAGACCTGCCAGCGGCCGTCGATTTCCCGCGTCTCCTTGCCCTCGGCCACCAGGGTGCCGTAGCCGGTCGGAGTAAAGAAGCCCCCGATGCCGGCCCCGCCGGCGCGGATGCGCTCGGCCAGGGTTCCCTGCGGGTTCCACTCGACCTCCAGGGAGCCGTCCAGGGCCATCTGCTCGAAGGCCTGGCACTCGCCGCCGTAGGACATGATCATTTTCTTGACCTGCCCGTTGCGGATCAGAGTGCCGATGCCGAAGTCGTCGACCCCGGCGTTGTTGGAGATGATCGTGAGATTCTTGCTGCCGCGCTTGTGCAAGGCGGCGACGAGGTTCTCCGGGTTGCCGCTTAAGCCGAAGCCGCCGATCATCACCGTGGCGCCGTCGCCGACGGCGCTGACGGCCTCGGCGGCTCCGGCGATGCGCTTGTCCACGTTTCGATTATACTGAAAAGTAGGGTCAGGCTTTGTTTTTCAGTTTGGCGAAGCCAAACAG
>JAGWUP010000024.1 GCA_028868375.1 Elusimicrobiota bacterium | reverse complement strand
CGGCGAAACCAGACCCAGCCACTGCGCCCTGACCCCGCTGCGAAGCGCCGTCGCGCTCCGGACTTCCCCGAATCAGGTTGATACACCCGTCCGCTCGCCGGCTGGGCTGGACCCTTTTTGCTCGAGAGGTTTGAACCATGGCCTTCCAGTATTCCCAAGCCGTGCAGAACGCTCAGTTGAACGCGTTCCCGTCCACGGTGGGCGCCAGCGCCAAGCTGCAGATCTACACCGGCGCCCAGCCGTCCAACTGCGCTGCGGCGGCCACAGGCACGAAGCTGGTCGAGATGGCGCTCCCGTCCACCTGGATGGGCTCGGCGGCTTCCAACAGCATCGCCAAGTCTGGCACCTGGAGCGGCACGGGCTTGGCGGCTGGCACGGCGGGTTACTTCCGCATCGTGGACAGCACCGGAGCGACTTGCCATCTGCAGGGCTCCGTCACGGCCACGGGCGGCGGCGGCGACATGACGCTCGACAACACGAGTATCGCCAGCGCGCAGACGGTCACGATCAGCTCGTTCTCGCTGGCCCGCGGCAACTCGTAAGGCTGAGCCATGGCCATCGCAGTCGGCGCCACAGCGTCGTGCAATGGCCCGGGCGTCACTACCGGCGCCGTCACGACGACGGCCAGCGGTTCCAGCTTCGCGGTTGTCACCGGCGAGTATCGAGCGGCCGGATTCAGCGGCGTCGCCGACATCACGGCGCCGAGCGACAGCAAGGGGAACACGTACACCAAGGTCTCCCAGGTCGTCTCGGGGAGCTACCGGCTGACGGTCTGGGTCGCCACCAATGGCACCGGTGGCTCCAGCCACACCTGGACGAACCACGACACCAAGAGTTACGGCACGCTGACGGCGGCCGAGATCACGGGTGGCGCGACCAGCTCCATCACAGACGGCAGCAACACCGGATCGGGCAGCGGAACCGGGCCATGGTCCACCGCCAGCTTCACGACGGCGAACGCGAACGACCTGCTGCTCGGGTTCTGCGTCTACGACTTCCCCAGTTCGAACAGCGGCATCACCGCAGTCGCCAGCGGCTACACGCTGCAGCACGACACGCCGACGTCGGATGACATCTGCTCGGCGATCAGCAGCAAGGTTGTCAGCGCCACTGGTGCGCAGACCACCAGCTTCACATCGAGCACGGCGAATATCGGCCTGGTCTCGCTGGTGGCGTTCAAGCAGGCAGCGGCTACGGGTGCCACCGGATCTGCGGCGCTCACGGACAGCGCCGACACGCTGGCGTCATCGGGCACGGTCTCGGTGTCGGGATCTGCCGCGCTGACCGACTCGGCCGACGCCTTGAGCGCGGCGGGATCAGTCGCGGTGACGGGTTCGGCGGCGTTGGGTGATAGCCAGGATGCGCTGAGTTCGTCCGGGAGCGTCGCAGTCACAGCCGAAGCCAGCCTCACGGATGCGGCCGACACGCTCGCCAGTGCGGGCACCGTATCGATCACTGGCGCGGGGGCGCTGACGGACGCGCCGGACAGCCTGAGTGCTGCCGGCTCGGTCGCTGTCTCGGGCGCCGTTGCGCTGGTCGACGGATCGGACGCCCTGACGGCATCCAGCTCGGTCAGCGTGACGGGTTCGGCCAGCCTGCAGGACAGCGGAGATTCGCTGACCGCTTCGGCGGGTGGCGGCAACTTCGCCTCTGCCGCGCTCACCGATAGCCCGGACAGCCTGGCGGCTGCGGGCGCGGTGATCATCGCTGCGGCTCTGGCCGTCACAGATTCACTGGATGCGCTGTCTGCGTCCGGCCTGGTGGCGATCACCGGGCAGGCGGTCCTGAGCGATGCCGGCGACACGCTCATGGCTTCCGGGTCACAGGTGGCGCCGATCACCGGCATCGCCGCTCTGCTCGACTCGCCAGACGTGCTTACGGCGAGCGGATCGGCTGCAGCGACCGGCGGCATCGAGTCCGTCGTCCAGCTTCCGGCCGAGGTCCGGTCAATCGCGCTGGTCGCCGAGGTCCGAGCGGCTCAGTTCGGCGCAGAGGTCCGCACCGTCCAGCCGCCGGCCGAGCGCCGCGTCGCATCGTTCCAGTCGGAGACACGGGTGATCACGTTCGAGGCCATCGCATGAGCACGATCCCCAGCTTTTCGGCCAAGAACCCGGGCGATGCGGCGCTGCTGATCAAGTTCGACCTGTCGAAGCTGCTGGCGTCGTCCGTGGTGGCTGGCGAGGTGATCCAGTCGATCGGCAGTGTCTCGGTTGACCCGACAGGCATCACGGTCAACTCGTCATCGATCACGGATGCCGGCACGTCGATCACGGTCTCGGTGACTGGCGGCGTAGCGGTCCAGAACTACCTGATCTCGGTCACGTTCACGACGAGCGGCGGCCAGACGCTGACCCGATCGGCGATCCTGCCGGTCCGGGCGATCTAACCATTCACCCGCCGCGCGCGGGACATAGCACGCGGAGAGAACGATGGCTGAACCGTCTGTCGATCGAGACATTGGCGTCCTGACCGAGCGGTCCGTGGCCACCGAGAAACGCCTGCAAGCCGTCGAGGACAAGCTCGACGAGGTGCTTCAGACCCTCCAGCACGCGAAGGGCGGCTGGAAGATGCTGATGGTTATCGGCGGCGGGGCGGCGGCGCTGGGCGGATTGCTGGCCAGCTTCTGGTCGACGGTGACGGGAAAGCACTGATGAACGACGACCTGCACCCCAGCCAAGCCTGCATCGACCTGGTGAAGGCGTCAGAGGGCTGCCGGCTGACGGCCTACCGCGACAGCGTGGGGGTTCTGACCATCGGCTACGGCTCGACCGGTGGCATCAAGGAAGGTCAGACGATCACGCAGGCGCAGGCCGAGGAGATGCTGATCGACGACCTGGACGCGGCTGCCGAGGGCGTCCGCAAGCTGGTGACCGTTCCACTGAATCAGGGCCAGTTCGATGCCCTGTGCGATTTCGTGTTCAACCTGGGCGAGGGTCGCCTGCGCGAGTCCACGCTGCTGCGCCGGCTCAATGCCGGGCTGTACCAGCAGGCCGCCGCGCAGTTCCAGTTCTGGGTGATGGCTGGCGGCCACGCGCTGCCGGGCCTCGTCACCCGCCGCGCGAAAGAGCGCGCCATGTTCGAGGGCACGTCATGAGCATCACCGGAATCGGCGAGATCGCGACCGCTGTCGGCGGCATCGTGGACAAGTTCCTGCCCGACAAGACGCAGGCCGAGAAGGACGAGCTGACCCGCGAGCTGGCACAGCTCCAGTTCCAGCAGGCTGTCATCCAGTCGCAAACCGACACGAACAAGGCCGAGGCCAGCAATCAGTCGGTGTTCGTCGCCGGCTGGCGTCCGGCCGTGGGTTGGGTATGCGCGGGTGCGTTCGCCTGGACATTCATCCTCGCGCCATTCATCAGCTACGCGGCCAAGCTCGCCGGCAATCCGGTGGACTTGCCGAACCTGGACCTGTCGCAGCTTTCGCCGGTGCTGATGGGAATGCTCGGCCTGGGTGCCATGCGCACCGTCGAGAAGGTCAACGGGATCAAGGCGGGGCACTGATATGGCCACCATGTTCCTCTGCGTGTTCGCCTTCATGTGCTTCGCGCTGCTGCTGTGCACGCTGCTGTGGCCGACCCGCAAGCGCAAGGACTTGCCGCGCCCGACCGTGCCGCAGAGCCGGTGGCCGCGGGTGGAGTGAGCCGTGGGACGCCCGAGCCTGTACTCGCCTGAGCTGGCGGACCACATCTGCGAGCTGATCGCTACAGGAACACCCGTCTACCGCATTCCTGAAATCAGCGAGATGCCAGCGGAGTCAACCATTTACCTGTGGATGGAGCAGCACAAGGAGTTTTCGGAGAAATATGCGCGCGCAAAGGCTCGGCTCGCTGACCGCATGGTTGAGGAGGTCGTGACGATCGCCGACGAGGCGGACCCGACGACGATGAAGGGCATCGAGCACGCCCGCACCCGGATGGATGCGCGCAAGTGGGCGGCCGGCAAGCTCTCGCCGAAAAAGTATGGCGAGCGCATCAAGCAGGAAATCAGTGGTCCGAATGACGGCCCCGTTGAGGTGAGTGATGCACGCGACCGACTGCGAAACTTGCTTGCTCGCAAGCGAGTTGCGCCGGACGGTTGATTCAGGCGAGGCGACTGCCGATGAGGTGATGGACGCGCTTACGCCGGATGAGCGTGAGCACATTGCCTATCACTGGCATCTCAGCGCGCGACCCGAGCAGCTACTCCCACCCGGCGACTGGACCTACTGGCTGATTAAGGCCGGCCGAGGATTCGGCAAGACGCGCACCGGCGCCGAGACGGTCCGGCAGTGGATCAAGGACGGCCGGCGCTACGTCAACCTGATCGGCGCGACGGCGGACGATGCCCGCGACATCATGGTGCAGGGCGAGAGCGGCATTCTCGCCGTCTGCCCGCGCTGGGAGCGGCCCGAGTACAAGCCGAGCCAGCGCAAGCTGATCTGGCCGAACGGCGCCGAGTCGCTGATCTTCACGGCCGACGAGCCCGACCGGCTTCGCGGCAAGCAGCACGATGGACTGTGGTGCGACGAGGTGGCGGCCTGGCGCTACGCGGATAGCTGGGACCAAGCCAAGTTCGGCCTGCGACTCGGCGCAAAGCCTCAAGCCGTGCTGACGACCACGCCGCGGCCGACGCGCCTGATCCGCGAGATCATGGACGACCCGGCAACGATCACGACGAACGGCAGCACGTACGACAACCGGGCCAACCTGGCGCCGTCGTTCTTCTCGGCGGTGCTGGCCAAGTACGAGGGCACGCGGCTCGGGCGGCAGGAGATTGCCGGCGAGGTGCTGGACGACAACCCGGGCGCCCTGTTCAAGCGATCGGACATCGAGAAGGCCCGCGTACTGCGCGCTCCGGAGATGACCCGGATCGTGGTGGCGATCGATCCCGCCGCGACCAGCACGGAAGGCGCGGACGATACCGGCATGGTGCCGGCCGGCATTGCGATGATCGACGGCGTGCTGCACGGCTTCATCCTGGCCGACCTGACGTGTCACGAGACGCCGATGGGCTGGGCCAAGAAGGCCGTGAGCGCCTATCGCGAGCTGAAGGCAGACCGGGTGATCGGCGAGGCCAACAACGGCGGCGACATGATCGAGGCGGTGATCCGCTCGGTCGACCAGAACGTCAGCTACCGCAAGGTGACGGCGACACGCGGCAAGGACATCCGCGCAGAGCCCGTCGCCGCACTGTACGAACAGTGCATCGCGGCCGGAACGCTGGTTAAAACAGCTTCCGGTGAAGTACCGATCGAGATGGTTCGTTGCGGCGATTTGGTGTGGACGCGAGATGGCTTGCGAACAGTCATCTGGTCTGGTCAGCGCGGTGTTGAACCAACGCTTGATTTCACAATGGAAGACGGCAGCAAACTGTCTTGCACAGCGGAGCATCGGGTGTTTGTTGAGGGGCGTGGATTCATACACGCTGAAGACATTGTTCCTAAATGTGATATGCTGCTTGCATGGACAAAAAGCACCCATGCAAAGATTGCGGAATCCCCGTCAAAGGCGAGCGCTGCAAGTCATGTGCGGCCACTTTTCGGTGGGCAACCACGCGAAAGCCAGCGCGTGAGTTCAGGGAGTTTGAGGGAGTTCGTTTCTACCCGCATGAAGGCGGTTATTGGCGAAGCAGCCGGCATGCTGGCGCAGTTCTTTTGCACCGCGCTGTTTGGGCGTCTGCGCACGGTTCAATCCGTGAAGGCTGGCACGTCCATCACATCGACGGCGATCCAAGCAACAACGAGATCAGCAACCTCGCGGCCCTCAGCTTGGCAGACCATCTCAGCGGAGAGCATGGGGAGCATCAACCGCATGCTGCGGAAACTGTGGCGCGCATGTCTGCCGTCAGAAAGCAGTGGTGGCGTGAGCGAGCGGCATCCACTCACGTTTGCGATGAATGTAAAGCCGAGTTTTCCAGCACCGCAACGCGAGTTCGATTCTGCTCACCGGCCTGCAACACAGCCTATTGGAATCGTCAGCGTAAAACGCGGTAAGGCAGTACCCGTATATGACCTGACCGTCGAAGGACTTCCTGAGTTCTTCGCGGCGGGCGTGCTTGTGCACAACTGTCGCATTCACCACGTCGGCGACCTCGGCAAGCTTGAGGACGAGATGTGCGAGTGGGATCCGCTAGACAAGTCGGCCAAGTCGCCGAACCGGATGGACGCCATGGTCTGGGCGATCACTGAGCTGATGCTCAGCGACCAGAACGGCGCCTACCTCGAATTCATGCGCGCCGAGATCGAGCGCGAAAAGGCAAAGGGTTGACCATGGCAGCGAAGGGCGGCATCGAGACCAAGATCGAGCCGGGCCTTATCGCGCGGGCGATCCGTGGCGTGCGGTACGCGTTCACCGGTCAGGCCGACTGGTTCGGTCCCGGTCAGCCGCTCAACCCGAGCGCCCCGGAAGTCATTGAGGGCCGCCAGTACGACCTGCCGATCTCGGTCAACTCGTTCAACTCGACCAAGACCGAGGGGATCACCTTCCAGCAGCTCCGCAACTTCGCGGACGCCTGCGACCTGGTGCGCCTGCTGATCGAAACCCGCAAGGACCAGGTCTGCGGCCTTTCTTGGGTGATCAAGGCGAAGGACGGCACCAGCAAGCCGAATCGCCTGATCGGGAAGGCTGCGCCGAAGTCGGACAAGCGGATCGACGACCTGACGGCGTTCTTCCGCAAGCCGGACAAGGACCGGTGCTGGTCGGACTGGCTGCGGATGGTGCTGGAGGACATGTTCGTCCTCGACGCGCCATCGATCTACATCCAGCGAACGAACGGCGGCGCGGTGTATGCGCTGCGCCCCATCGACGGCTCGACGATCAAGCGGATCATCGACACGCACGGCTGGACGCCTGCACCGCCGGATCCGGCCTACCAGCAGATCCTGAAGGGCACGATCGCGCTCAACTACACCACGGAGGAACTGATCTACCGGCCACGCAACCCGCGCACGAACCGCATCTACGGGTTCGGGCACGTCGAGCAGATCATCGTCACGGCGAAGCTGCTGCTGTCGCGCCAGGCGTCGAACCTGGAGTACTACGAGACGGGCAACCTGCCCGAAGGCTGGATCACGGTCGCGGAAGGCTGGACGCCGCAGCAGCTCAAGGAATACCAGGACATCCTCGACGCGCAGCTCTCGGGCAACCTGGCCGAGCGTCGCAAGGCTCGCGCGGCACCGGCCGGCTCAAAGTGGCAGCCGGTCAAGGAGCCGGCACTCAAGAACGATTACGACGAGTGGCTGGCCCGGATCGCCTGCTTCGCCTTCAGCTACCCGCCGACGCCTTTCATCAAGCAGATGAACCGCTCGACCAGCGACAAAGCCAAGGAGTCGGCGGACGAGGAGGGCGTTCAGCCCATCACTCGCTGGATCAAGGAACTGCTGGACGACATCATCCAGACCCGCATGGGGTTTCCTGATCTCGAATTCACGTTCGAGGACAAGGAGGCGCAAGACCCTCTCGAACGTGCGCAGATCGACCAGATCTACGTCGATTCCGGCGTGCTGGAGCCGAATGAGGTCCGTGAGGAGATGGGCCTCGATCCGCTGCCCGAGCCGGAGGAATCCGAGCCCGTGCTGACCACGCTGGACGCGCCGGTGGGAAATGCACCTCAGCCGGCAGCCAATGCGCCGGCACCGAACGCCAAGGTGCCACCCAAGGCCCAGAAGGTCGCCAAAATGGCGCCCCCGGATGGCACGCACCAGCACGCCGACACGAACGCCGAGACCGCGGCCGAGACCAAGCTGGCCGACGAGCTGCGCGCCGCGTTCGAGCTGACGTCCGAAAGCGTGGCCGAGCAGGTAGCGCAGGCCGAGAGCCGCGGAAACGCCGTGCTCGACGCCCAGGCACTGGCCGACCAGGTGGACCTGACGCCCATCGCTGAGGCCGAAAAGCAGCTTGTCGAGTCCATCCAGGCATCGGCACAGGGCGGCGCGCAGTCGGCGCTGACCGAGCTGTCGATCGGGGATGCCGACCTGACCAAGCTGGTCAACACCCGCGCCGTGGATTGGGCCAAGCGCCGTGCCGCGGACCTGATCAAGTCGGACGGAACCGGCGGCGAGCTGATCGACGCGACCCGCAACCTGATCCGCAGCACGATCGAGCAGGCGGCACAGGAAGGCTGGTCTGCCCGCACGCTGTCGAACGAGCTGCAGGACACCTACGCCTTCAGCCGCGACCGCGCCATGACCATCGCGCGCACCGAGCTGGCAATGGCCTACAGCAACGGCGCCATGCAGGGATACATCGCCTCGGGGGTCGTGAAGGGCAAGAAGTGGATTCTCGACCCCGATCCGTGCCCGGTCTGCCGCGCCAACGCCGCGCAGGGCGAGATCCCGCTGCTGCAAGCCTTCCAGGGTGGCGTGATGACGTCGCCCCAGCATCCGCGCTGCCGCTGCACGGTCGCGCCCATCGTTGAGGACTGAACCCATGCAGATTTTCGCGCGCCTGACCAAGGTCAACGAGGCGGACCGCACCGTCGAGGGCATCATCGCCAGCGAGGCGCTGGACAAGTCCGGCGAGATTTTCGATTACGAGAGGTCGGTCCCGCACTTCAAGGCGTGGTCGGAAGGCATCGCCAAGGCCACCGAAGGCAAGAGCCTGGGCAACGTGCGCGTCATGCATGGAAACCAGGTGGCCGGCGTGACCAAGGCGCTGAACTTCGACGACACCGCGAAGCAGATCACGGTCAAGGCCGAGATCGTCGACGACAACGAGTGGAACAAGGTCAAGAAGGGCTGCTACACCGGCTTCTCGATCGGCGGCAAGTACGGCTCGAAGTGGGAAGATCCGGTCGCCAAGGCCCAGCGCTACGAGGCCATCCCGAACGAGTACAGCCTCGTCGACCTGCCGTGCAATCCGCAGGCGCAGTTCACGGTCATCAAGGCGGACGGCTCCAGCGAGCTGCGCAAGTTCGAGACCAGCGTGGATGATGCCGAGGCGCTCCAGAAGTGGGTCGACAGCCTGCCGGACGAGCAGCGCGACATGCTGGCCAAGATCGCCAAGCGTCCGGACGTGAGCCCGAAGGAGGGCGAGCACAAGTACGGCGACGTGAAGTTCGCGGACGAGAAGAACAAGAAGTACCCGATCGACACGCCAGCGCACATCCGCGCGGCCTGGAACTACATCAACAAGCCGAAGAACGCGGCCAAGTACGACGGCAAGGATCTGCGGGCCATCAAGGCGCGCATCGTCTCTGCCTGGAAGGAAAAGATCGACAAGGCCGGTCCGCCCAGCGCCGAGAAGGACGACGCGGCCAAGGGTGAGGGTCTCGCCCGCGCCGACAGCCGCGCGGCCGGCCTGCTGGCCAAGATGGACCAGGCTGAGCCGCTGCTGCGCACGGTGCGCGCCGCCTACGGTCATGCGCCGCTGGAAAAGGGCCTCTACACCGTCAGCATGCTCGCCGAGCTGCTGTGCAACCTCGACAACATCACCGTCAGCTCCGAGATGGAGGCCGAGTGGGAAGGCGACAACTCGGCCGTCCCCGGCGAGCTGCGCAGCATCGTCAAGGAGCTGGCCGGCGTCCTGCTGGACATGGCCGACGAGGAAGTCGAGGAGCTGGTCGCGAACTATGAGAAATCCACCACCGGCGACTTGTCCAAGTCCGCCACAAGTCCCGAGGAGGACAGCATGAACGACGAACTGAAGAAGGGCCTCGACGAGGCGAACGAGAACCTGGCCAAGGTCACCGGCGAGCGTGACGAGCTGAAGAAGGCGCTCGACAAGGCCGCCACCGAGATCGCCGAGCGCGACGAGCTGCTGGTGAAGGCTGCGGCCGCCATCGACGAGCGCAACGAGGTCATCAAGAAGTTCCAGAACGCCCCGGCGCCGGTGAAGGCCGCGCTGATGGCGGTCGCCAAGGGCGAAGACATCGGGGACGCGTCCCGCGAAGTCGAGCAGGTGAAGAAGGCGGACGGCACGGTGGACGAGGCCGCGACCGCGATCAAGAAGGCACTGATGAACCCGGTTGTCACCCGGTAACGCAGCCCGTCCACGCACCACCCGAAGCCGCCCTTGAGGCGGCTTTTTCATTTCCCCCGGCCCGCTCTGCGGGCTTTTTTTTTGGAGACCGAAAAATGTCCGCCGAGAACGCCACCGAAGTCATCGCCAAGGCGCTGCAGTCCCCGATCCCCGAGGCCATCGCCAAGGCTTTCACCAGCCCGTCCAGCCCGACCACGGGCCTGGCCGAATACAACCTGGAGCAGGGCGCGCGCCTGATCTACCCGATCGACACGCCGCTCCGCAACATGATCCCGCGCGAGGTCGGTCAGGCCGGCGTGCAGGCCAACTGGCGCGCGATCACCGCCGTCAACCCGAACGAGGAAGCCATCGGCGTGTCCGAAGGCAATCGCGGCGGGTACAACAGCTACACCGAAGTCGACCGGTACGCGAAGTTCGTCGAGATGGGCCTCGAAGACTACGTGACCTGGAAGGCCGAGCGTGCGGCCGGCAACTTCCAGAACCTGGACGAGCTGGCCGTTCAGATGCTGCTTCAGGCGACCATGGAGGCCGAGGAGAAGGTGATGCTCGGCGGCCTGGGTGCGACAGGTCTCGGCACCACGCCGACCCCGACCGTCGCCAACAGTGGCAGCGGTGGCAGCATCGCGGCGGCGACCTACAACGTCGTTGCGGTGGCTCTGACCTTCAAGGGTCAGCGCGCCTCCAGCGTGGCCAACGGCGTCAAGCTGCAGTACACCCGCACCAATGCGGACGGCAGCACCGACACCGTGTCGGGCTTCTACGCCAAGCCGTCCAATGGCGCCACCACCACCACGACCGGCACGACCAGCTCCGTCACCGCCTCGGTCACCGCGGTCCCGGGCGCGTTCGGCTACGCCTGGTACATCGGCGTCTCGGGCAGCGAGAAGCTGGCCGCGATCACCTCGATCAATTCGGTCGTGATCACCGCACTCAACGGCAGCGGTCAGGCCCTGAGCGCGCTGGCCACCTCCGACCAGTCGACCGACTCGCTGGTGTTCGACGGCCTCATCGGCCAGATGATCGCCTCGGGCTCGGGCAGCTACATCAACTCTCTGGCCACCGGCACCGCCGGCACCGGCACAAAGCTGACCAGCACCGGGAGCGGCACGGGCGGCATTGCGGAGTTCGACGCGGCGATCGAGTCGTTCTTCACGAACTACCGCCTGATCCCGACCGATATCTGGATCAGTGGCGCCGACCAGAAGGCGATCAAGGCCCTGATCCTCGCCGGCAACACCAACGCCGCTGTGTTCTTCCAGGGCGGTGACAACGAGATCAAGGCCGGCGCGCGCGTCCGGACCTACACCAACCCGATCGGCTACGGCAATCCGGATCTGCGCCTGCGCGTGCATCCGTTCCTGCCGCAGGGCACCGTGCTGTTCACCACGGACAAGGTGCCGTACCCGCTGTCGAACGTCCGCCAGATCATGAAGATGAACCTGCGGCGCGACTACTACTCGATCCTGTGGCCGCTCAAGAGCCGCCGGTACGAGTACGGCGTCTACTTCGACGGCGTGCTGCAGCACTACTTCCCGGCCTCGATGGGCATGATCAACAACATCGCGCCGGGCTGATCCGGGTAGCACATGACAAGGGGCGTCCATCCGGGCGCCCCTTTTCTTTCCCTGATTCGAGGAATAGACCCATGTCCGAGGAACTGATCAAGCTGGATGCCCCCGAGGATGCCGGTTCGGTGTCGTGGGGTGGCGTCGAGTACCCGGTCGAGGGTGGATCTGTGCAGGTGCCCCCGGCCGCTGTGGCCGATCTGGCGTCGCACGGCTTCAGCCTGCCCAAGCCCCGCAAGGGCAAGTCTGCTGACGCAGGCGCCTGACCATGGCCACCGGAGACCTGTGCGCCGTTGCCGACGTGCAGGACTTCCTGAGCCTGCCAGCCGGCCAGGATGAAAGCCTGCTGCAGAGCCTGATCACCAACGCCTCCGCGATGGTGATGAACATGCTCAACCGCAATCTGCTGCAGGCGACCTATTCCGAGACCCGGAACGGCGTCGGCAGCGACCGTCTGGCGTTCTACGAGTACCCGGTGTCGGCGGTCAGCAGCGTGACGCTGGACGGCGTGGCGGTGCCGCTGTCGACCGGGCCGAGCGTTTACGGCTACGTGTTCGACGAGAAGATGCTCTACCTGCGCAACGGGCGATTCTGCCGCGGCGCGCAGAACGTGGTGATCGGCTACACGGCCGGCTATGCAAGCGTGCCGGCTGACGTGTCCCAGGCGACGGTCGAAATCGTGGCCACCAAGTACAAGCGCCGCACCACCATCGACGTCAGCGCCAAGACGCTCAACGGCGAGACGATCAGCTTCACGCAGGCCGATATCCCGGCGTCGGCCAATTCGGCGCTGAAGAACTACATGCGGGTGTTCATGGCATGAGCACCGTCACCGGCCAGGACAACGTGGTGCGCATGCTTGCGGCGATCCGTGAGGGCGCGCGCCCGAAGATGCTGGAGACCATGCGCAAGGTCGCCATCGATATGCAGCGGTACGTGCAGGTCGAAAAGCTGTCTGGCCAGGTGCTTAACCGGCGAACCGGCACCCTGCGCAATTCGATCTTCGAGCGCGTGACCGAGGGGGCTGATTCGGTCTCGGCCGTGACGGGCACGGGCCTGTCCTACGCCAAGCCGCTGGAGGACGGCGCCGCGCCGCACGTCATCCTGCCGGTGCGCGCCAAGATGCTGTCGTTCGTCGTCGGCGGCCGGCGCGTGTTCGCGCGCCAGGTGAATCACCCGGGCAACCGCGCCTATCGCTTCCTGAAGGGGTCGCTAGAGGAGCGTGCACCCGTGGAAATCGCGCGCATTCGCAAGTCCATGGCTGAGCTGATCGAGGCGTCCCGCGCATGAACCGTGAGGCCATCTACGCCGCCATCTATGCCAAGGCCACCGCGGCGGCCGGCTTCGTGGACAAGGGGCGCCGCCTGAAGCACATCGACGACCTGCAACCGTCGCAGTTCCCTGCCTTCTACCAGGTGCAGAAGGACGAGAACTGGAAGCAGCCGTCCGGCAACCTTCCGCCGATCGGTGAGCTGACCATCGAGTGGTGGGTCTACGCCTACAACTCCGACCCGACCAGCTCGACCGCTGCCGTCCTGAACCCGCTGATCGACGCCCTGTGCGCGTCGGTCGGCCTTCCGCCGGCCGTCAACCCATCCGGGTATCAGGCCCTCGGCGGACTCGTTGAATCCGTGCGCCTGGATGGCCGCATCGACTACGCCGAAGGCGCGATGGAAGACCGCGGCTTCGCGCGCATCCCGCTTGTGATCCGCCTACCAGGCTAACCCGAGGAACCACCCATGACCGACGAAACCGCATCCGCTCCGGCGGAGGGCGAAGCCTCGCCCGCAGTTACCCCGACGCCCGCGAAAGCGGGTTTTTTTTCGCGTGCTGAAAAGGCGGTCGAGAACGACGTGGAGCGCGTGATCTCCGCGATCGAGCGCTGGTACGCCGCCCATTTCCACGCCGCCGCCCTTGAAGGCCGCGCACCCATCACCGCCGACGACAAGGCCGCGCTGATTCAGCACGTCGCCGACGCCGTGGCACCCACCGCCACCAAGGAGTAACCGCCATGGCACTTCGTTCCTTTGGCTCCGGCCTGCTGTTCGCGACCAACACCGCCGCCAACTCGACCCCCGTCCAGTTCGGCACCCTGCAAGATGTCACCCTCGACGTCTCGCGCACCCTCAAGGAGCTGTACGGCCAGGGGCAGTTTCCTGTCGCCATCGGCGCCGCGCAGATGAAGATTGCCGGCAAAGCCAAGTTCGCGCAGGTGAACGGCCGGCTCTACAACGACCTGTTCTACGGCGGCACGTCGTCGGTCGGGCAGACGCTGCTGGCGTACAACGAAGCCGGCAGCGTGCCGGCCGCCACCACCTACACCGTGACCGTCACCAACGCGGCGACGTGGGTCGAGGATCAGGGCGTGCTGTACGCCGCGACCGGCCTGCCGTTCAAGAAGGTGGCCAGCGCGCCGACCCTCGGTCAGTACAGCGTCGCGGCCGGTGTCTACACCTTCGCCGCTGCCGATGCTTCCGCTGCGGTGCTGATCTCCTACACCTACACCACCGCGTCGGCCGGCACCACGCTGACCAACAGCAACCCGCTGCAGGGCGTGCAGCCGACCTTCACCATCGTGCTAACCCGCCAGTACAACGGCGTGCAGGAGAACACCAAGCTGTTTTCGTGCATCGCGTCGAAGTTGTCGACGCCGACCAAGATGGCCGACTGGGGCATCACCGAGCTGGACTTCTCGGCGTTCGCCAACGCGGCGGGCAACACCATCGCGACGTACCTGTCGGAGTAACCGATGATCCCCGGCATCAACGTCAACCTTGGCGGCACGGATTACACCGTGCCGCCACTCAACCTGCGGCTGTTCTTCCAGTTCGAGGAGGACATCGCCGTCATTTCCAGCCCGGGCCAGCACTCGCTGGGCGATACAGCCAAGGCATCCACGCGCGTGCTGCTGGCGGTCATGCAGCGCAACTACCCTGAGCTGACCGAAGCCGACCTGCTCGACAAGCTCGACTTCGTGAACCTCAACCAGGTGGTGCAGGCGATGTTCGGCCAGTCGGGGTTCGCCGCGCGCCCTTTGGCACCGAGCCGGCCGACGCCGACGCCGAGCCCGTCACCCGCGCCCGAGTCGTCGGACTCATCCACTCCGCCACCGGGTGGTTCCCTGACGATATCCTCGACCGACTGACCTGGCAGGACGTGGCCGACCTTCAGAATGGCTGGCGGGACCACCCGCCGGTCCAGTGGATGCTGCAGGCGCATTGGGGATTCAAGCCAGCCGATGCGGCCGAGGACGACGCCGAGTTCGATAGCATGGTGGCGCAGATGAACGGCGGGGCGTAGGATCGCCCCGTCTATCGCGTGGAGCGCCACATGGAAGCCCTGATCTTGTTTGCCGCACTTGTCGTGGGCGCTGCCATCTACTTCCTGCCGTCGATCGTTGCCCAGAAGCGGAAGCATCGACAGCAGACCGCCATCACCGTGCTGAATCTGCTGCTGGGCTGGACGTTTCTGGGCTGGGTAGCCGCCATGGTCTGGGCCTTCGGTGAGGTCAAGCCGAACACCGACCGGCAGTGCCCATTCTGCGCCGAGGATATCCGTCTTGAGGCGATCAAGTGCCGACACTGCGGCGCTGATCTTTCGGCGACCACGGCGACCTAGCCGAACGCACAACGCACACTTATCGAACCCCGCTCAGGCGGGGTTTTTTATTGCCTGAAGGAAAGCCATGTCGACCAGCGGCGAAGAAATCAAAGTCCTGCTGACCGCCGACTTTGCGGGCCTTCAGTCCGGCATGGCGACGGCGACCGATACCGTCACCACCTCGAGCGAGGCGATGGCCGCGGCGGCCGAGGAGTCCGCGGCGGCGATCAATGCCGCGCACACCAGCATCGCGACCATCGCCGAGGATTCGGCGGCGCGCATCAAGGCGATGGTCGCCGCATCGCTCGAGCAGGCGGCCGTCGACTCCGGTCTGGCCGAAAGCGAGCGAAGCCTCGCCGAGCGCATGGGCCTGCGCGTGGAGGCCACCGACGCCCAGCTCGACGCAACGGCCGCGGCGATCGCTGCCCAAAACGAGCAGATGGCGACGGCGGGGCGCATGGCTGCCGCGGAAACTGAGGTCGCCGCAGCCACCGAGGCGGCGACGGTGGCCACGACCGCGAACACCGAGGCCATGGTGATCAACGGCGGTGTCGCGCGCGAGCTAGGCGTGCTCACCGGTGAGGCGCTGCGCGGCAACTGGACGCGCCTGGAAGGCTCGAGCGTCACGCTCGCCAACCGGATGAACCTGCTGCAGTACGCCTTCAGTCCGCTCGGCCTGGCCATCATCGGCAGCATCGCCGGCGTCTACGAGCTGGCGAGCGGCTACATGGAAGCGGCGGATCGCTCCAATCAGTTCAACGCGGCGCTGCTGACCAACGGGTACGCCGCCGGGCTGAGCTCGTCGCAGCTGCAGCAGGCCGCCGACAGCCTCGCCGTCTACTCCGGGGATGCCGAGGGCGCCGACAAGATCATGCAGCACCTGGCGTCGTCCGGACGCCTCACCGGCCAGGCGCTGATCGACGCCGGCACCGGCGCCAGCAACATCATGCGGCTGACCGGTGCGTCGGCCGAGCAGGCCGCCGCCGAGGTCGAGAAGCTGGGCCAGAACCCGGCGAAGTCGGTCGTCGAGCTGAACGACAAGTTCCACTTCCTCACGGTCGAGATCTACGACCAGATCGTGGCGCTGCAGAAGACGGGTGACGCCTACGGCGCGACCGAACTGGCCGCCAAGGCCTTCGCGGATCACACCTCCGACAGCGTGGATAAGCTCAACGAGCAGATGGGCTTCTTCGAGCAGATGTTCTCGCACATGCGCGAGGGCGCGAAGGAGCTCGACAAGGATCTCCAGCGCGCGATCGACCCGACCCTGGCGCAGCGCTCCGCGCAGTCCACGCATGAATGGTTCGTCGCGCAGACGCAGCTGAACGAGGCAATCAAGGCCGGTGCATCGTCGGAGGAGATTGCACGATTGCGCACGCGCGAGGAAGCCTATCGCCGCATGGCGATTTCGCTGCGAGACCAGACGCGGGCCGAGGATGAGAGCCAGGCCGCGCAAGGCAAGAAGGGCGCACAAGATGCGCGCGTCATCGCCGAGGTACAGCAGCAAGAGCAGCTGAACGCCCACCTGAAGGACACATCGATCCTTCAGGACCAGATCGCGCTTGCCAAGCAGCGCGCCGAGGACATCCACAAGGCCGATCCGAACTCGTCGTCGATCAAGGGCATCAACTTCGACGCTTCCGGCGCCGTGGCAGGCGGCGAGCAGTGGGACGCGATTACCAAGAAGCTGACCAAGGAGTACGGCGAGCACCTGACGCCGGCAATCAAGAAGTCCGGTGACACTGCGCGCGAAGCGGAGCGAGAGGCTTCCAATGCCCTGGCCATGCAGCGCATGGGTACGCAGGAAAACACGGCTGCACGCATTCAAGCCGACGCGACAATCCTTGCCAGCACGCGCGCCAACTCCAACGAGCAGCGCGCCGCGCTGGCGCAGTTGCTTGGCGACGAAAAAGCCTACGACGCTGCCGTCGTGAAGTCGCGCGAGCAGGCGCTGAAGAAGATCGAGCAGGACACCCTGAAGAACAACGAGGCCATCAAGAAGGCCTACGACCAGGCGTACTCGACGACCGCGCAGGCGTGGCATCGATACCTCGACCCGATCAACAACGCATTCCAGACATCCATCAACGGCATGATCCAAGGCACGCAGACGCTGCGCCAAGGCATCGCGAACATCCTCCAGTCGATCCTCGCGAGCTACGTGCAGCAGGGTCTGGCATCGCTCACGAACCACATCATCAACGAGCAAGCCAAGACGGCGGCCACGGCAGCTGGCGCGGCAGAGCGGGCCACAATAGAGGCCGGCGCGGCTGCCAAGTCAAAAGCCGCAGACGCCGCCACCGGCAAGAGCCAGATCACCAGCGCGGCAGCGACCGGCGCAGCCAAGGCGTACCAAGCCATCGTCGGCATTCCCTACGTCGGCCCGATCCTCGCGCCCATCGCTGCCGATGTCGCGTTCGCTGGTATCGAGGCGTTCGCCGGGTCGATTGCCTCGGCGCGCGGCGGCTGGGAGCGCGTCCCGTTCGACGGCGCGATGACCGTGCTGCACCAGGACGAGATGGTGCTGCCGGCACACGTCGCCAACCCGATCCGGCAGATGGCGGCAGGTGGCGGCCAAGGCGGCGGCGGCATGACGGTGCATCTGTCCAGCACCGACCCGCGCGGCTTCAAGGACTACCTGCGCCGCAACCCGTCCGCCCTGAGTGATGCGCTCAAGCACGCCCAGCGCCGCGGCCACTTCGCCGGGGCCATGCGATGACCACCACGTTCCCGACCCTCAACGGCCTCGGCTGGGACATCAAGAAGCGCGTGATCTGGTCCAACAACGTCGAGACGACAGCCAGCGGCGCCGAGTTCCGCACCGGGTTCTGGACTGCGCCGATCTACGAGTTTGACCTGCAGTTCAACTACCTGAGCCAGACCGACCAGCAGACGCTGGAGACGTTCTACGAGGCGCGCAAGGGCTCCTACGAGGCGTTCTATCTGGCCGTGGCCAATGACCCGTCGAGCCCGTTCCTCGTGCGCTTCAAGGACGACCAGCTGGAGTTCAACCAGATGCTGAGTCAGTTCTACGAGGCCCAGACCGTGACCTTCCGGACGGTGCGATGAAGACGGTCAGCGCGGGCTTCAAGACCATGCTGGCGTCGAACCAGGCGCTCATGGCCTGCGACCTCTACACGGTCACGCTGCTGTCGGGCACGGTGCTGTACTTCACCGATGCGCCGACCGACATCACCATCGGCGGCCACACCTATCTGCACGCGTACGAGGGCGGCACGGTGCCGGGCTTCGGCCGGGGTCCAATCAAGCTGGCGATCGGTCTGCAGGTCGAATCCCTGCAGGTCGACATCCACTACGACGCGACGACGCTGATCCAGTCCAAGACCCCGGGCGCGTTCGCCAATGCCGGCGGCTTCGACGGTGCCCGCATCCAGGTCGACAAGTTCATCACGACCGACTTCGCGGTCACCACGAACGGCGTCGTGAACCTGTTTACCGGCGTCGTTTCCGATGTCTCGGCCGGCTCGGGCAAGGTAACGCTGAACGTCTCCAGCGACCTGGTGTACCTGAACGCGGCCTTCCCCCGGAACTACTTCCTGCCGCAGTGCAACCATGCGCTTTTCGACGCCGGCTGCGGCCTGTCGAAGGCCAGCTTCGCGGTCAGCGGCACGACCACCAGCGGCACGGCGACGACGATCACCGACACCGGGCTGACGCAGGCGTCCGGGTACTTCGCGCTCGGCTACGTGGTCATCACCAGCGGCGCGAACGCGGGCCTGATCCGCACCGTCAAGGGTTTCGCCTCGGGCGTCCTGACGCTGCTGTATCCGCTCCCCGGCGCCTGCGCGGCCGGCGATACCTTCACCGTCTACCCGGGCTGCGACAAGTTGCAGGCGACGTGCTCGGGCAAGTTCGCCAACCTGGCCCACTTCCGCGGCTTCCCCTACGTGCCGACGCCTGAAGTCATCGAGCTGGGGCAGGGCACGACGGCGCCCACGGACAACTCCGGCGGCGGCGCGGGCATCGGGCACGGCGGCATCGGGCGCGGGCCCGGCGGCCAGTTCGGCAACTTCAAGCTGCAGTGACCGCCATGTCGCCGGGGGATCGCGCCGTCGCTGAGGCACGGCGCTGGCTCGGCACGCCCTATCGCCACCAAGCGGATCTGATCGGGCTGGGCACCGACTGCGCGATGATCCTCGTCCGGGTCTACCAGTCCGCCGGGCTGCTGCCGCTGGACATCGATCCGCGCCCCTATCCGACCGACTGGCACCTGCACCGCAGCGAGGAGCGCTATCTCGGCTGGGTGGAGCGCTTTGCCGAGCCGGTGGAGTCGCCGAAGCCTGGCGACGTGGCCCTGTTCAAGTTCGGGCGCTGCCTGTCGCACGGCGGCATCGTCGATGCCGTCTCCCCTGAAATCACCATGATCCATGCCGACCTCGTGGCCGGCGTGGAACGCACCGAAGTGCGCCGCTGGGCCGACCGGCTCGCCGGCTTCTGGAGAATGAAACCGTGACGAGCCTGTTCGGTGGTGGCGCCAAAGCCGTATCCAAGACGCCGACCCGCGCGATGGGTATCGACCTGCAGGGGTCGCAGTATGGGCCGCCGATCCCGGTCGTGTTCGGACAGAACAAGGTCGCCGGCAATGTGATCTGGTATGGCGACTTCAAGGCCACCAGCCACACCCAGAAGCAGCCGGGCAAGGGTGGTGGCGGTTCGTCCAGCACGTCCTACACGTACAGCTGCAGCTTCGAGCTGGGCCTGTGCGAGGGCGTGGCATCGGTCGTCAACGTGTACCAGGGCAGCAGCACCGTGTCGCTGTCGCGGTCGGGCGGCATCGCCTTCAGCGGCACGACCGGACAGGCCGCCTGGTCGCACCTGACCGGATCGGCCGCGCTCGGCTACTCCGGCACGGCCTTGGCTGCCTTCCAGAACCTGGAGCTGGGCAGCTCGGCCAGCCTGCCGAACTTCAATTTCGAGGTCGCGGCGCGCAACCAGTTCGGCGGCGGCGTGGTGGATGCCAACCCGGCCGACATCGTGAGCGCCATCTGCACCGACACGCAGATCGGCGTCGGCTTCAGCGCGCTGGGCGACCTGACCGCCTTCAAGAACTACTGCACGGCGGCCGGGATCTTCTTCTCGCCCGTCTACAGCACGCAGAACCCAGCGCACCAGACGCTTGACGACCTGTTCAAGTACGCCAACGCCGCGCCGTTCTTCAGCGAGGGCGTGCTCAAAGTCGTGCCCTACGGCGATGCCACGATCACCGGCAACGGGGTGACCTACACGCCCAGCAACACCGCCGTGGTCGACCTGGGTCGCGACGACTTCATCACCAACGGCCCCGGCGACCCGGTGACGATCCACCGCATCAGCCCGGCCGATGCGATGAACCTGGTGCGCGTCGAGTACAAGGACCGAGCCAACACGTACCACACCAACGCTGTGGTCGCTTCCATCGATCAGGACGTGGTGGGCACTGGCGCGCGCGCGGAGCAGTCCGAGTCGGTCGACATGATCACGCAGGCCGCCGTCGCGCGCCTCGTCGCGCAGAACCTGCTGCAGCGGATCTACTACATCCGCAACGCCTACCAGTTCCAGCTTTCTTGGCGCTACTGCTACCTGGAGCCGATGGACGTCGTGACGCTGACGGACGCGAATACCGGCCTCTACCTGACGCCGGTACGCATCACAGAGATCGGCGAGGACGAGCACGGCCTGCTGTCGGTGACCGCCGAGGAGTTCCCCGAGGGAGTCAGCCACGGCGGCACCTACGGCACGCAGCCGAACAGCGCCACCACGGTCGACCCCAACGCCGACCCGGGTCCGATCGATGCGCCCTACCTGTTCCGCGGGCCCGGCTTCCTCGTGTCGAACGCCCAGCCGGAGATCTGGTGCGCGCTCACCGGAAACAGCGCGCTGTGGGCCGGCTGCGACGTCTACATCAGCCACGACGGGACGAGCTACAGCTATCTGGCCACTACCAGCAAGAGCGCCGCCTACGGCCACCTGACGAACACGCTGCCGTCTGCTGCGGACCCGGACACCACCGGCGCGCCGAACGTCGTGCTGAACGGCGCGGCGCAGCTCCTGGGCGGCTCGACGACCGACGCCGACCAGTTCATGACGCTGTGCATGCTCGACAACGAGCTGATGGCGTACGCGACGGCGACGCTCGCTAGCGGCCCGAGCTATACGCTCGGCTATCTG
>JAGWUP010000034.1 GCA_028868375.1 Elusimicrobiota bacterium | reverse complement strand
CGCGAGCGGCACGGTCAATCTCGCGCGTCCGGTGCCGACGAGCGGCGTGGCGCCTGCGGGCGTCATCCCCGCCGGCTACAGGTTCACCAAGAGCGCGAACCCGAACGCGGTGCCGCTGCCCATCTCGGCGGCGAGCTACACGGCGTCGTCCACGGTGTACGTGGGGGCGGGCCAGGGGACGGCGCAGGCCGTGGCGGTGCCGGTCACGGCGAGCGCTGCTGGCTCGGCCGCGAACATACCGTCCTTCGCGGGGCAGTACAGCTCGACGCAGATCGCGCTCGCGGCGCCGCTTCCGTTCGACGCGACCTTCACGACGCAGAGCGCGTACGCGTCGGGCGGCTCCTCGGGCCTGCCCAATCCGGTGCTCATCGCCGCCGCCAAGGCGTACGCGGTGGGGCAGTTCGGGCCGACGATCGGCGCGCTCATCGCCGGAGCCCTCCAGCAGCAGAGCGTCCGTCACTACGCCATCTTCCCGGGCGGAGCGCTCCCCTACGCGCAGGCGTATCTCGCCGACGAGTCGTGGGCGAGTGAGACGCAGTGGGTCAATCAGGTCGCGCAGTCCGAGGCCAACGAGTGGCTCGGGTTCGGGTGCCGCGTCCGCTACGGCTTCATCGTCAACCGGCAGATCGTCTGCAGCCCCACGATCGTGCTCGCCTCGAGCGACGACCTCAGCGACACGAGCGACATCGACGCGAACGTGCGCGCGGTGGCCGAGAGCTACTTCAACGATCGGCCGGACTGGTGGCGCTGGGTCGCTGCGGACCTGCAGGCGGTGCTCTCCGGTGCGGACCCGCGCATCCAGCAGTGCACGGGCGTGACGATTACCGATGCGCTGACGGGTGGCGCGGTGCCGGACACGACGCCGACGCCGCAGACGGGGTGGCTGGGGACGCTCGTCCATCTGTTTCTCACGGACTCGAATTGCCAAGCCGTGTACATGCCCCCGTCGTGACGAAAACCCGAGTAGATACCAGTGGATAGCCTGTACAGGGTCATACTCAGCCTCGAGAGCCAGGGCAACCTCGGCACCAACGTCGGCCACCTCACGCAGAAGCTGCACGAGGCGCATGGCGGCGTGAGCCACCTGCGCGAGGGCCTGAGCTCGATGGGCGAGGCGCTCGAGCGCGTCGCGGACAAGGCCTTCGAGGTCACCAAGCACATCGCCGAGATCGGGCTCGGAGCCGGCCTCGCCGCAGCCGCCTACGGCGTCGCGCACCTCAATCGCTCGCTCGAGGAGACGAACCTCAGCCTCGCGACGGTCTTCCAGACGCAGGGGTTCGCGTCCAACTTCAACGACGCGCTGAAGCTCTCGCAAGAGCAGCTCGGCAAGATGAAGCAGGACGTCAAGAGCCTGCCTGGCGACCTCGGGCAGCTCAGCGACATCATGAAGATGATCGCGACGCCTGCAGCGCAGGGCGGCGCGAACGCGGACCAGATCCGAGCGCTCGCCGGGCGCGGCATGCTCGTCAGCCGAATCCTCGGCGTGCCGCAGGAAGTGGCAGCGCGCGAGCTCGCGCAGCTCTTCGCCGGTCGCGCCGGATCCCACAACATCCTCGGCGGCCGCATGGGCCTCGTCGGCGAGGAGGCGCAGCGCTTCAACAAGGAGAGCGCGCAGCAGCGCGTCGCGGAGATCACCAAGCTCTTCAACACGCCGGCCATGAACTCGGCGGCCGAGGCGTTCTCGCACACGTGGACGGCGCAGATCACGACGTTGGCGGACAACACGAAGTACTTGATGCTCGCCCCGGCGACGTCAGGTCTCTTCGAGCGCGTGAAGCACTCGATCGAAGAGGTCAACGGCTACATCGACAGCCACAAGCAGAAGATCGAGGAGGTCGCCAGCCTCGTGAACCGTCGGCTCGTCTCGGCGTGGGACGAGCTCGAGAGCATCGTCAAGCGCCTGGCGCCGATTGTCGGGCCGATGCTCGACAAGATCGCGCACATGCAGCCCGCAGAGCTCGGGCACTACGTCGAGCGTGCGGGCGAGGCGATGCTCGGCGCGAAGATCGGCGGCATGCTCCTGTCGGGCGCGGGCAGTGCGCTCGGGATGGTCGGCCGCTTCGGGGCGATGGGCGGCGGCGGCGCGATGGCGGGCCTCGGCGCGATGGCGGGTGAAGCCCTGCCGGCGCTCGGCGCGGCCGCGGTGGTCGCAGCGCCCGCCATCATCGCAGCGGCTGGCGCGTTCGACATCTTGACCGACAAGAACAGCGTCTATCACGCGGAAGCGGTCAATACAGCCGAGGACATCGGCCAGGTCTGGGGCCGCGTCGGCGAGAACCTGCAGCGGGCACTCCTGCCGGCCGAGCACGCGTCCGAACGTGTCGCTGACAAGATGGGGATCCTCGCGCTCGAGGGGCTCGACAAGGCGGCCATCTACGCCGAGCGCGTGACCATCATGCTCGATCATCTGTCCGAGGGGATGGGGCACTTCGCCGACGTCCTGAAGTACGGGCTCGGGCAACTCGAGGCGATCAAGAAGTTCCGCGAGACGCAGCCCGAGGAATTGACGACGCCCACGATCGACAAGGATGTGGGGCTGCTGCACCTCATCCGAATGGCGCCGCACGAGGGCCCAGGCGCTGGCAAGTCGGGCGCGAAGACGGGCGCGGGCGGCGGCGGCGGCGGCACGAACATCCAGAAGGTCGAGATCGTGGTCAAGGGCAACGACGACCCATCGCGCGTCGCGCGCCTCACGGTCAAAGAGCTCGAGAAGTTCGCGCGCAACCCGCGCCAGTCCAGATACGTGCCGGAGTACAGCCGGCCATAGCGGAGTCCGCGGGTCATGCCCCAAGTTTTCCCGTGGTCGTTCGCACAGTTGGGAGGTCCGCAGAAGACCTGCATCCTCCAAGGCTGGCAGGCCCCCTTCGGGCGCGCGCGCCACGGGCACATCGTCAACGCGGGCGTCATCACGCGCCGATCGACGACGGCGTACCCGGGCCAGAACATTCCCAAGACGGTCCACGTATTCGGCGACGAGCCCAAGCCGTTCGACATCCACGGCCGGTGGATGGACTTCGCGATGGGTGCGCCCGGAGCCGCTGCGGCGTTCCGGGCCTTCTGGCGAGACTTCCAACTCGACCACCAGATCGTGCGCGCGAGCTGGGGCAACATCCTCAGCTACCAGATCTTCATCTACGACACCGACTTCCGCTTCGAGAGCACGGGCGATCTCGAGTGGGAGATCCATGCCGACGTGCTCGTCGACGAGAACACGGCCAAGCCCGACGTCGTCTACCTGCCGACGAAGACCCCGCTCGACATGGCGACGACCATGCGTGCGCTGCTCAACGCGAGCAATCCGTTCACGGCGACGAGCTACAACAGCCTGCGGGCGTTTCTCGGGAGCGTCTCGGACCTCATCGACACTGCGGCGGCGGCCATCAACGCGCCCTTCGCGTACGTCTACGACATCTGCTCGACCATCTCGGACTTCGAGACGGCGGTCTCGTCGGACCTCGGCAAGCTCGGGGCGGGCCTCGTGGCGATGCGCACGGGACTCATCAACCTGCGCTGGTCGACCGATCTCCTCTTCTCGAGCGCGACGTACGCGAACACGCCGGACGCGCTCGCGGTGAGCGACCTTCGCGGCTCGTCGTTCGTGCCAGCGAACACGATCCTCGAGTTCGCCAACGACAAGCAGTCGAGCGACGCGGCGATCGACAACCTTCTCCTGCTCATCCAGAGCATGCAGCAGGCCATCGCCACGGTCTCGCGCGGCACGACGAGCTCGGCCTACATCGCCCAGACGGGCGACACGTGGGAGGCCATCAGCTTCCGCAAGTTCGGCAGCGCCGATGGCGCCAACGCCATCCGCGACCTCAACGGCGTGCGCTACGGAGCCCCGCCCGTGCCGGGCACTCGCTACCAGATCCCGACTCATCCCTGAGAGGGGACATCCATGGCCGCTGCAAACCTGCCGGCGATCTACGCGCCGCGGATGTTTGCGCGGATCTTCGTGCCGATGCTGGGCACGGCCGACCAACGCCTCGCGCAGGCCAAGACGAGCGACGTCTTCGAGCTTCACGTGCGGCCCGTGCGCGCCGCCCTCGTCTACAACAACTACAACGAGGCCGACGAGCTTCGGCTCTTGTGCACGTACGACGAGGCGGGGCTCGATCCGCGCTACCTCCGGAGCGCCGAGGTCTGGTTCTACCTGCAGGACGCGCAGCCGACCGCCGGCCAGTGGACGCCG
>JAGWUP010000033.1 GCA_028868375.1 Elusimicrobiota bacterium | reverse complement strand
CTTAGGACCTGCGTCACAATAATATGACCATTTTGGCGAGCCGAGTCCGCGGCGATTTCGAGGCGCGAGGAGGGAGCATGGCCGCAGGCCATGTGACCGAGGAGCAACGATGAAATCGGCCGGAATCGGCTCGCCCCGAAGGGGACGGACGCTTTTGGGCTGCGCCAGCGTCGCTCGGCGCTCGCAGACCGCTATGGGTATGCTTGCTTCTCGCTCCTTGGCTCGCTCCAAAATCGTCCGTCCAAAATGGTCATATTATTGTGACGCAGGTCCTTAGGGCTTGCCGTCGTTGGCGAGATAGACCGTCTGCGTCGGGTAGGCCATCTCCAGGCCCTGCTTCTCGAACTCCTCGTTGATGGAGAAGAGCAGAGCCTGCTGGATGTCCATGTAGAGGTTGTAGTCCGGACCCAGCACGTAGTAGACGAGCTCGAAGTCGAGGGAGGAGTCGGCGAACTCCTTGAAGTGGGCGCGGTCGAAGCGCACCTTGGGCTGGGCTTGGACCAAGCGGCGCAGCAGGGCCGGCATGGCGCGGATCTTCTGGGCGGAGGTGCCGTAGACGACGCCCACGGTCATCACCACGCGCCGCTCCTGCATCTGCTTGTAGTTGCGGATGCGCGCCGAGGTCAGGGAGGCGTTGGGAAAGATCAGCAGCTCCCCGGAGAGGGAGCGCACCCGCGTCGTCTTAAGCCCGATCGACTCGACGGTTCCCATCAAGCTGTCGACGATGATGAAGTCCCCGATGACGAAGGGCTTGTCCAGCCAGATCGCTATGCCGGAGAAGAAGTCTCCCAGCACGGCCTGCGCGGCCAGGGCGACGGCGACGCCGCCGATGCCCAGGCCCGCGATCATCGACTCGACGTGGAAGCCCAGGTTGTGGAGCAGGAAGACGACGGCCACGATGGCCACGAAGACGTTGACCACGCGCGAGAGATTGCGTTGCGTGTGCAGATCCGAGGCGGTCGCCTCCGCGCCGCGGGCCTGGAGGGCCTTGCCCATGCCGTATTCGACGCAGCGGCTGAGCAGGATGATGACGCGATAGGTGACGGCGATTAAGACGACGGCGCGGAAACCCCTGCCCAGCCACGCGGGCGCGTGGAGCGGCTTGCTGGCGATGTAGAAAGCGAGGAGATAGAACTCCGGGCTGCGGATGGAGCCCAGCAGGTCGACCGCGAAATCGTCGAGGTCGGTCGCCGTGCGCTCGGCCAGGGCGCGCAGGCGCTTTAAGACCAGATTCTGCCCCACCATCGCCGCGGCGATCACGCCCGCGAAGATGAGGGCGGCTCGCAGGTACTCCATAACGGTGTTGCCCCAGTAGACGTGGCGCAGCAGCGGCAGGCTCATCGCGTCCAGTCTAGCAAAACGACGGGCGCGCGGGGCTGGTCATGCCCAGCGGGCGATGAGGGCCGAGACGGCGCCCAGCAGCTCGTCGCGGCAGGCGTCGTAGACCGCTTGGGGGCGACCGATCGGGTCGGCCACGTCCCCGTCGTCCAAGCCCGCGTAGGCGCGCAGGACGAAGACCTTCCGCGTGAACTCCGGGTAGGCGTCCAGGATCATGCCGCGCTGCGCCTGCGTCATGGTCAGGGCGACGTCGCACCAGCGCAAGAGCTCCCGGCCGACCAGTTGCGCGGCATGCCCCTCGGCGTCCACTCCCAGAGGAGCCAGGGCCGCCGAGACCTCCTTGGGGGGCCGATAGTAAGACTCCGCCGCCACCCCGCAGGAGCGCGCCTCCAGCGCCAGGCCGCGCTCGCGCGCCAGCTTGAGCGCCAAGCGCTCGGCCATCAGGCTGCGGCAGATGTTGCCCGTGCAGACGAAGAGCACCTTCCTCGACTGAAACGTAGGGTCAGGCCTCATTTTTCAGTCCGTATTCTAGCGGATTTCAGTAACGCGAGAAATCGACGGCGAAGGGGATCTCGTTGACGACCGCGTTAAGAGAGAGCTCCGAGGCCTCTCCGTAGACCTCGGTCCTCTCGCCGACGGCGGAAAGCCAGCTCTTGAACGCGGCGCCGGGCCAAGCGACGATCTCGACTCGCTCGCAGCGGTCCAGGCGCTCCCGCAGGTCGCCTCGCAGCCGCTCCGCCTCCCGCGCCGCGGCCTTGAGGACGACGATGCGCGCTTGCGGCAGGCGGCGGGTCAGCTTGTCTAGCTTGTGCAGCGTGGCGCTGCCGCACTCAAGCCACAGCCTGATGTCGCCCGCCTCGTCGAGCGCCAGGATATCCGGCAGGAACTCGTAGCGCGACAGGGCCGGGGTCTTGGCGCTGGCGTCGACGATAGGGTCCAAATCCCAGCACAAGAGATAGGCGGAGAGCTTCAGGGCCAGATGCTCCGGCGGCTCGCTGGGCCCCTGCGCGATGAGGAGCTTGCGGCTGCCGCCGTTGACGTGCAGGTCGCAGCGAAGCTTCATCGCGGCGTTCGGGCGCGGTTGTCCAGCCCGCGCGCTCGGCCGCAGGACCCCGGCGGCATCAAAGTTTTTTAAGGAAGCGCCCCACGCGTTGGGCCGCCTGCTCCAGCTCCCGGTCGTCGGCGATCAGGGAGATGCGAACGAAGCCCTCGCCGTGCGGGCCGAAGCCGACCCCCGGCGTCATCACCAGGCCGTGCTCGAGAATCAGCCGCTCGGCGAACTCCAGGGAGCCCATCTTTCCCGCCCGCTCCGGCAGCCTGGCCCAGAGATACATCGTCGCCCGCGGCACCGGGACTTTCCAGCCGATGGCGGCCAGGGCCTTGATCAGGACGTCTCGCCGCCGCTGGTAGGCTTGGGCCGCCGCGGCCACGCAGTCCTGCGGGCCCGTCAGCGCCTCGATCGCCGCCTGCTGGATGAAGCCCGGGATGCCGTAGTCGAGGAAGCCCTTGAACTTGCCCAACTGGGCGATGGCGTTGGCGTTGCCGACGGCGAAGCCGATGCGCCAGCCCGCCATCGAATAGGTCTTCGAGAGGGAGTGGAACTCCACGGCGTGCTCCTTGGCGCCGCGCAGCTGCAGGATCGAGGGGGCCTTGTAGCCGTCGAAGCAGAGCTCCGAATAGGCGTTGTCGTAGGCGATCAGGCAGCCGTGCTCGCGCGAGAAGACCAGCGCCCGCTCGAGGAGGCTTAAGTCCTCGAGCACGGCTCCCGTCGGATTGTTCGGATAGTTGAGCAGCAGGACCTTCGAGCCCTCGGCCTCCGCGGCCGGTATGGCGCCCAGGTCCGGCTTGAAGCCCAGCTTCTCGCGCAGCGGCATCAAGTGGGCCTTGCCTCCCGCCAGGATGACTCCGTTGTAGTGGACCGGGTAGCAGGGGTTCGGCACCAGCACCCCCTGGCCCGGCTCCAGCAGCGCCATGAACAGATGCGCCAAGCCCTCCTTGGAGCCGACCAGCGGCAGCACCTCCGACTCCGGGTCCAGCGTCACGCCGAAGCGCCGCTGGTACCAGTCCGCGATCGCCACCCGCAACTGCGGCTGGCCCTGGGTCTGCGGGTAGCGATGGGTCCAGGGCTGGTCGATGGCGCGCTTGAGCGCGGCCACGACGTTCGGCGGGCTGGGCAGATCGGGGCTGCCCTGGCCCAGGTCGATGATGTCGTGCCCAGCGGCCTGGGCCTGGAGCTTGAGGGCGTGCAGGCGCACGAACAGGTACGGGGGCAGGCTGGACAGCTTGCTCGACGGGGTCGGTTTCATGGGGCCTCCCGAGCCGCGATTATAGCGCTTTCTCTGCTATGATTGCGGCGTGGGAAAACTGCTGCTGGCGCTGAGCTTGGGCGCGGCCCTGCTCTTCGCCTACTGGAACCGGGACTGGCTGCGTTACGAGCGCCTTTCAAGCCGGGGCGTCGCGACCAAGGGCTGGGTCATCGGCAAGAGGGAGGCCGCCCGGCGCATCGACTACGCCTTCAAGACCCCGCGCAAGATCTTCACCGCCTCCGGGGTCGCTGGCCACGGCAACCCGTCCTTCGAGCGCATCGAGCAGGGCGACTGGCTGCTCGTCTTCTACCTGCCGGAGAATCCCGACGTCTCCTGCCTGGGAGACCCCGCCGACCGGCTGCACGCGCGGGACGCGGCGCTCCTCTGGGTCCTGCTGCCCGGCGTCGCCGCGGCGGGCTGGCTCTTGTCTCGCGAGCTGCGCTGACAAGCGGGCCTCGAATTGCTATCCTTCGGCCATGGTGCCTACCATCGAGGTCAAGGACCTGCAGGCCTTGCGCCAGAAAAAAGAGCCGCATTTCCTGCTGGACGTGCGCGAGCCGGACGAGTACGAGATTTGCCGCATCGAGGGCTCGACCTTGATCCCCCTGGGACAGCTCGACAAGCGGCTCTCGGAGCTGCCGAAAGACAAGCCCCTCGTCGTCCACTGCCATCACGGCGGGCGCTCGGCGCGGGCCGTCAACCTGCTGACGAGCCGTGGATTTTCGGCCAGCAATCTCGCCGGCGGCATCGACGCCTGGTCCGAGCAGATCGATCCCTCCGTCCCGCGGTACTAAGGGCTTGTTAATCAATAAGTGACGCACTTCGCTGGGACGATTTTGGAGCGAGCCAAGGAGCGCGAAGCGAGCATACCCGCAGCGGTCTGTGAGCGACAAGCGACGCAGGCGCAGCCCAAAAGCGTCCCAGCCCTTCGGGGAGGTCCGCCGCTGGCCGATTTCT
>JAGWUP010000015.1 GCA_028868375.1 Elusimicrobiota bacterium | reverse complement strand
CGCCTATCGGACGCGCTTCTCCAAGGACGCCTCCGAGCAGTTCAACTACACCGACAGCATCACCAGCGTGTCGCTGGGGGTGACGTTCTAGCACGACGGCAAGCAAGCCCCGCCGGGGGAAACCCCCGGCGGGGCTTTTGTTTGCGCTTCGATCTATTGGTCGTATGGCCGTAGCGCGGGCGAATCTGATATAATCAAACGTCTTTCCCCGCTAGAGATGAGACTGCTGCGCCTCCTGTCGCCCCTAATCGCCGCCGTTCTCTTTTGCGCATGCGCCTCGCCCGCCCGGCGCTCGCAAGCGCAGGAGGCCCAGGCCGCCAGCGAGCAGGCCGCCATCGCCTCGGCGCTCAGCGCCGCCAACCAGAAGAAGGTTGATTACCTGATCAGCCCGGCCGACCTCCTGCAGGTGACGATCTACGGCAACAAGGACCTTGATCGGGAGCTGCGCGTCAGCCAGGCCGGAACGATCTCTTTCCCGTTGGTCGGGGAGGTCAAAATTGGCGGTTTGACGGTCATAGGAGCGGAAGACGCTCTTGCCGCCAAATTGAGCAACTACTTGGTCGACCCGCAGGTGACGGTCTTCATCAAGGAGTACGGCAACAAGCACGTCTATGTGTTCGGGCAGGTGACCAAGCCCGGCTCCTACGACATCCCCGCCGAGTCCCACCTGACCGTGCTGGAGGCCATCTCCATGGCCGGCGGCTTCACGCTGGTGGCGGCGCCGGACCGCACCAAGGTGATCCGCAACGTCGACGGCAAGAGCCAGGTCGTCACCGTCGAGGTTTCCGCCGTCACCCAGCGCGGGGAAAAGAACAAGGACATACCGCTACAGCCGAACGACGTCGTCTACGTGCCCCAGAGCTTTTTCTAAGAGGACTATGAAAGCCGCCCTGTCGACCACCGCTTCCGATGATTCCGAAGGAATCGAGATCGCGTACTACCTTGACATCATCCTAAAACGACGCTGGATCGTCGCAGTCGCAACCCTGGCTGTCGTTTTGTTTACGGCCCTGTTTACCTTTACGATGCGCCCCGTCTATGAGGCGCATACGATGCTGGAGATCGAGAAGGAGCGCGGCGGCGGCATCGCGCAGAGCCAGGCGATGATCGAGAACTCCGACGCGGATTATTACGAGACCCAATACAAGCTTCTCCATAGTGAATCCCTGTTGCGCAAAGTCTTCGGAGAATTGGACCTGTCCCATGCAGCGGACTTTCAAGGTCCGCGCGGTTTTGAAAAATTCCAAAAAGCCGTGGCGATCACGCCGATCCTCCATAGCCGGCTTGTCTACGTGCGCATCGAATCCCACAGCCCGCAGTTGGCTGCGCGCATTTCCAACCAAATCAGCTCCGATTTCGTGGAGCAGAATCTAGGCAACCAACTCTTCATCTCGAAAGAAGTCTTGCGGGCGTTGCAGATGAAGGATGGCCGCGCCTCCTACGATTCTCTCCCGGCGGTCGTCAACAGCCCCCTGATCCAGAATCTAAAGAGCGAGTACGTCAAGCTGCGCAGCCAGTACGCCGACATGTCGGCGCGTTATACTCCCAGGCATCCCGCCATGATCGCTCTCCGCTCCAATATTGCCGCCGTGCAGGGACAGATTGCGGTCGAGACCGACCGCATCGTGCAGTCGCTCAAGACCGAGCTCTCCGGCCAGCTCAAGGGCAATAACGTCCGGGTGATCGATCCGGCCGATATTCCGGTCAAGCCGGTGAGGCCCCGTAAAGTCTTGAACATGAGCCTAAGCCTCATTGCCGGCCTGCTCCTGGGGATACTGCTTGCCGTCGCGATCGAAAGCATCGACCAGAGCGTCCGCACCCAGGACGACATCGAGAGCAAGCTGGGCCAACCATTCCTGGGCGTCATCCCGCAGACTGCCCTGAAGGATGGGCGGGTCGTCGAGGCGCTCCTCTCCAAGGAGCTGTCCTTGACGAGCGAGGCTTTTCGCAACCTCAGGACGATGGTGGACTTCGCCGGCATCGATGGCAAGGCCAAAACCCTGCTCGTCACCTCAAGCGTCCAGGGCGAGGGAAAAACTTTTGTCGCCGCCAACCTCGCCGTGGCCCTGGCCCAATTGGGCGAGAGCGTTCTACTCATCGACGGCGATTTGCGCCGCCCGCAGATCCATAGGACCTTCGCCATCTCCAGCGAACGTGGCCTTGCCACTTTTTTGTCCACAGGCAAGGACGCGCGCGAGGCGGAAAGCCTTGTGCAGCCTTCGGAGATACCGGGACTCAAGCTGCTGCCTTGCGGCCCACGTCCGCCCAATCCGTCGGAGTTGCTTAACACCCCGCGTCTGCAGGCTCTCGTTGTCTGGGCGCGCAGCAATTTCGACCGCGTCATCATCGATTGCACGCCCATGTTCCCGATCAACGACACCTTGCTCTGGGGCCGTCACGTCAATTCGGCGGTCTTCATTTGCCGCTACGGGAAAACGCGCATTCCCTTGATTATAGATGCCTGCAAGAAGTTGACGACCGGCGGCATCCATATCCTGGGCGTGGCGGTCAATTCCGCCACCACTGGCGGGCTCTCCTATTCCTCCGGCTACTACTATTACTATCGTCAGTACTACCACCATTACGGCCCGGAGACAGAGGTCGTCTCGTCTTGACGCCTTTCCGGGCTAGCCCCGGGAGCAAACCACCGGCGGCGCGCGAAGAGCCGGCAAGCGGCGTCACCCTCGGCGAGGGCCTCCTTTGCGGCGTATTCTTTTTTGCCGTCTACGCTTTTGCCTGCTCCGAGCCCTGGGCGGTCTCCGTCTTGGAACTGCTGATCGCCGCGCTGCTGGGCTTCCTGGTATGGACCGGGCGACTGAAGAGGCCGGAGGGCCCGCAGCGGTTTCTTCTCTACGGCATGGGGGTCGTGATCTTGATCGGATTGCTGCAGCTGTCGCGGCAGGGCACGGTCTTTGACGCGCGCACCCCTTGGCCGTTCACGATGTCCGTTTGGGCTACGCGGAAGGCTCTTCTGCTGTGGCTATCCTACTGCGGCCTGATCGCGGCCGCCGGCTCGATCCTGGATCGCCCCGCGCGCCTGGAGCGCCTGGCTTGGGCGATCTTCTTGCTAGGCGCGATCACGGGAGTCGCCGGACTGGGGTTCCAGAGTTTCGATTCCTCACTGGCGTTGGGCTTTCGGCGCATCACCCACCCGTACACGGCCGCGTTCGGCCCCTTCATCGATCGGGATCACGCGGCCACGTTTCTAGGCATGTCCGGGGGCGTCGGCTTGGGTTTGTTTTGGGGTCGCCTTACCCGCTTGCGCCGCGCCCGGCAGCCGCTGGCGGACGGCATCGCCAAAGCGGCCATGGTCTTCTCTCTGCTCGCCGCCCTCGTTTTTTGCCTGAGAGCGACCGGCTCGCGCGGCGGCGCCCACGCTTTTTTCTTGTCCTGCGCGCTTGTCTCCATGGCGGGAAGCTTTATCTTCGCCAGGGGACGGCTTAAGGCGGCGCTGCTCTTCGGCATCCTCGCGGCCGCGGCCGCGTATGCCTGGATGCTTTACGCCTTCCCGTTCTGGCGCGGCTACTCGCAGGGGGTCTTGGCCGCTTCCTTTCGCGCGAGGATATCTTTGTATCGCAGCGGCTTGCGCATGGCCAGGGATTTCTGGCCGTTCGGCGTGGGCCTAGGCGCCTTCCGTTTCGCCTTTCCCGCTTATCAAGGAAGCTTCATCAAGGGCCTCGTGCTTCACGTGCACGACGACTGGCTGGAGCTTGTCTTGGAGACCGGAGTCTGCGGATTCGCCGCCTTCGCGGCCGGCGTCGCCGCGATGCTCGGCTCCGGAATCTCGGCCTGGAAAAATTGCGAGTCTTCGGAGTCCAGGGCCATGATCGGCGGGGCGCTTGCCGGGATGCTGGTGCTGCTGCTGCACATGCTGGTCGATTTCCCCTTTCAAATGCCCGGGGATGCCGTCACGTTCTTTCTGATCAGCTGCTTGCTGCGGCCCCGGCGGCCGGGGCGGGAAGAGGGCGGGCTTGCGGCGTCCGTCTCCTGGCGTGCCAAGGCGGGCGCCGTGGCGTTGTGCGCTTGCATGGCGGCCTTGACCTTGCCGGCCGTCGTAGCGGATTATGACTATCTGCAAGCGAGATCCGCTCCTCCGAATGCCATAATTTCGTACCTGGAGCCAGCCCTCAGGCTGGAGCCGAATCCCGACTATGCTCTGCTTTTGGGCTGGGCTTACGATATGAAGGCGTATGAAAACGCCGGCCAACGGAGAGTCTTGCTCGAAAAAGCCATGGGCACGGTCGCGCCCTATTGCCGTCTCTATCCGGCCGATTCAGCCCTGGAATCCTTGCAGATAGACATCGCGCGCCGGCTCTCGGCGGCAAGGGCATGAGCGGCATTCGCCATGGTTAACGTCCCGCTATTGACGGCGGTGGGCTGCGCCTTGCTGGCGCTGTCCTTCAAATGGCCGTTCCATAAAGGCGTTGCGGTGGCCATTTTCGCCTTTTTCCTCCTGCATGCTCAATCGACCGGGGCCGATTATGAATACTATAAGATAGGGTTTAATTCCGTTCAGAGGACCGAGGATTTCCCCTATGTGGAGACCAGCGGCCTTGATGCGGAGCCTGCCTATCAATATTACATGCTTCTGGGCCGTTCCTTGACCGACGACTTCAACATTTTCTTGGCGCTGAGCTTCTTCGTTTGGATCCTTCTGCTCCGATGGGCGCTCTTGAAATTCGGCTTGGGAAGCGAGGACTTGCGGTATGTCCTCATCTGCGCCTTGCCGACGGTCGTTCCCGTCGTGGCCTACTGGTCTCCGCGCAGCGCCCTCTCCCTTCCCTTGCTGATCTTCGCCCTCTATTTCCTCAATTCCAAACGGGTGCTGGCCGTCCTGTTGATGGCCTTCCTGGCCATGCAATGCCATTCGCAATATATCCCGGTGGCCGTCGTGATCATCGCCACGGCCTTGGCCTGGTGCTATTCGCGCAAGGCGGTGCTGCCGATAGCCTTTGCGGCGAGCTTGGTCGTGGTATCCATCTTGAGATTCGACGTCATCGCGATCCTGTCCATGCGCTTGCTGGGCGCATCCCGCATCTTCGATTTCGCTCTAAGCAAGCTCCATTATTTCCAAAGCGTGGACGAGGCGCTGACCCTGCGTCCGGCGGGGTTGATCATGATCCTCGTCGATCTTTATTATCTGCTGTTTCTAAGGCGGGCGATATTTTCAGGCGCATCGAATAGCGACTCCATGTCATCCATGATGAAGAACGCCTTGGATATCTGCACCGCTTTCTCCTTGGTGACGAACGTCTTGTTCATTGAGGACTCGCATATCGCCGGCCGCGTCTCCCGTTTCCCCGACTACTTCACCATATGTGTTGGATTGCCCTTCGTCGTCCGGCGGTTTTTCGGCAAGAAATCGGCCCATTTCATCATCTTGGGCTACGCTCTCCTTTCGATGCTGATGTATCGACAAATCTACATGTTCGCCACGGCTTACTGATGGCTGCCGTATCGGCGATCCTGGTCTACGTCGGCGGCTACGGCCTGAGCAAGATCGCGCCCCTGCTCTTCGGCATGTGCGCGGCCAACGTCTACAGCCACAAAAGCTACGCGCTGATCCTCAATCTGATCGTCCAGGCCAACTTCCTGACCGCGGTCAGCAGCGTCGGCTACGTCCAGTTGATCCTGACCGGAGGCGGCGCCGAGCGCAAAAGCGGCGAGGGCGCGGCGGCCTATGCTTTTCGCGCCGTGCTCTTCGCCGCCCTCGTCTCGCTCTTGGGCGGCTGCTGGGCCGCTTATACGGCCGCCGGCGCGGGGACATGGAGCCGCCTCGGCGCCGGTTTCGTGGTGGCCTGCTATTCCTTCGGGAGCTCTACCCTCGGGACGGCGATCGGCCATGCCAATGCCGAGCTCGAGAACGCTCGAGCGGGACTGCTTTACGCCGTCGGCATCGTGATACCCTATCTAATCGGCTTCGTCCTGGTGTGGCTGGGTCGGACCGACTGCGCGGCGTTCGAATCCGTCGCCGCCGCGATAGCGGTTTTGTCCCTGTGCGCTTATTGGGCAAAGAACAGAGACTATGTCTTAAACCTGTCCGGCGGCGAGGCGCTGGCTTTGGCCAGGCGGGCCATCCCGCTGGAGGCTTCACAAATCTACTGCATGATCTTCATGGGGGCGGTGCTTTACTCCCATTCCTTCACGATTTCCAGGGTCATCAGTCGCAATGGAGCAAGCCTGGCGGCCGTCTTCGCCCTCGGCTATCAATTATTCGCGGTCGGCATCGCGGTGCCCGGAATCATGGGCAACGTGGTCGTTCCAAGGCTGGTGCGCCGTCGCGGAGGCAAGGGAAGCTTCAACGTCAACTACCTTTTCGCCCTCTACGCCGCCTTCGCCTTGGCTTGGCTGGCCATCGTATTCACCTTCGCGGCTCCGATCATGGGCTGGTACTCTCTGGCGGCTACCCCTGGCGGTTTGGCTATCTTGAGAATCTTGCAGTTGGCCGCGGTCCTAGGCGCGGTCAACGCTCTGGTGTACCAGAAGTTCGCCGCCAGGAGGGATTTCTTGTCGATGGCGCTGCTGGCCTTGCTCTACGCCGGCGTCGTTTTCTTGTTTCTAGGCGTGGCGGGCGCTGCGGCCTTGCGCGCCGCTTGGGGAATCCTGATCGCCTATGCGGTGACGCTGAGCGCGGGCTTGGTTTTGTACCAGTTGCGATACGGCGAAACCGCCGAAGAGCTCCCCGAAGGCATGATGGCCCCGTGCGTCGAGGAGTGCGGTCGCTGAGCATGCTCGTCTATATGGTCGGCCGCAAGCCGCCGCCGGTTGGTGGCGTCACGATCCACACCGAGCGGCTGGCCAGCTGGCTGTCGGAGATCGACGGCGTTTCCGTCAAGACCGTCGATGTCAGCGCCGGCGCGTTGGCCCGCTTCATGCTGGACTGCCTGACCTCGCGGAGGAATCCTGCGATCATCCACTGCCAGACCTCGACGGTATGGGGCTTGGCCGTCGTCGTGTTTGTCGGTATGGCGAGCGGATTAAATGATAAAATAATTTATTCGTTGCATTCAGATACGTGGGTGAAGCGCAACATCCTATGCGGCGGCGCACGTGCTGTTGCGGCTAAGTTTCTTCTACGGAAGGTCTCAGTGTTGATCGGGGACGGTGAGTCGGTGGCGCGCGCAGCCCGGCCGTACGTGGCGCATGCGGAGTGCCTCTCCGCCTTCCTGCCGCCGCGGGGCCGCCTCTCGGGAGAGCCCTTGTCGCAGTTTCTGGGTTTGGCCCCGTTCGACTCCCCCGTTCTTGTTTTCAACGCTTATAAGCTCACTTACTATCCCGATGGGAGGAGCGTCTATGGGCTCGACGTCTTGTTGTCCGCTTATGCCCGCATCGAGATTCCGCTGACGCTGGTCCTTCTGATCCCGCAACTGACCGGCGCCCAGGCGCGGATGATCCAAACGGCGGCGTCCAAGGCTCTGAACCCGGGCAATCGCAGGCGCGTCCATATCGTGTCGGATTCCCATTTGGAGGGTTGGCGGGCGATCGCCAAGGCCGACCTGTTCGTCAGGCCCACGATCACGGATTGCGACGCCATTTCGGTGCGGGAGGCTTTGTATTTCGGGGTGCCGACGATTGCCTCCGACTGCGTCCAGCGCCAGCGGGGAACGGTTCTATTCCGCACCGGTGACGCGGAGGATCTCAAAACCAAGATACTTCAGGTTTTGATCGCCCAGCGCCCCAAGGTTCACGAGCCTGACGCCGGGGAAAACCCCGCGTTGCCTTTTGCGGAGCTTTATCGTCGGAGCCTGGAGGTTTGATGGCCGATTTCATCCCATTCGCCCTTCCCACGATTGGGGACGAGGAAATCGACGAGGTCGTTCGGACGATCAGATCGGGCTGGCTGACGACGGGGCCGCAAGCGCGCCGCTTCGAGGCCGAGTTCGCCGCCTATTTGGGACGACGGCATGCGGTCGCTGTCAACTCGGCGACCGCGGGACTGCATCTGGCGCTGGAGGCGATCGGCGTCGGGCCCGGAGACGTCGTCATCACGACCGTCTTCACGTTCACGGCTACCGCGGAGGTCATCCGTTATCTAAACGCCACGCCTGTTTTCATTGATATCAATCCGAAAACGAAGAATATGGACGTCCAAGCCCTGAAGGCGGCGCTGCACCGGCATGCGGGGCGGGTCAAGGCCGTCATCCCCGTCCATTTCGCTGGTCTGGCTTGCGAGATGGGCGAGATCCTGGAGTGCGCCAAGAAGAGCGGCGCCGTCGTCGTGGAGGACGCGGCGCATGCGCTGCCCACGAGAAGCGCCGGCCGGCTGATCGGCAGCTTCGGCGACATTACGGTCTTCAGCTTTTACGCCACCAAGACGCTGGCCACCGGCGAGGGCGGGATGATCGTCACCGATGACGACCGCTGGGCCGAGCGGATGCGGGTTATGCGGCTGCATGGCATCAGCAAGGACGCTTTCGGCCGCTATAGCGATCAGAAACCGAGTTGGCACTACGAGGTCGTCGCCCCGGGCTATAAATATAATCTGACTGATGTGGCGGCCGCTCTTGGCATCCAGCAGCTCAGGAAAGTCGAGGCGATGCACGAGCGCAGGGTTGAAATTGCGGCGGCCTACTTGGCCGGATTGGCTTCTCTACCGCTGGAGCTTCCTTACAGCGACGGCCTGGCGTCCCATGCTTGGCATCTTTTCACGATCGAGCTTCTGCTCGACCGAATTGATATCGGCCGGGACGAGTTCATCGGCGAGCTGATGAAGGCCGGCGTCGGCGTCAGCGTCCATTTCATCCCGTTGAACCGACACCCCTACTGGAGGCAGTCGTGCGGGCTCGACGACCAGGATTTCCCGGTGGCAACGGACAAGTTTCTGCGCACGGTCAGCCTCCCGATTTATCCCCGCATGACCAAAGCGCACGTCGAGCGCGTCATCGGGGCCGTGGCCGGCTTGTGCGAGCGGCATGCGGTGGCGGCGTAACTCATGCTGCAGGTCTTCCAGCACCTTAAAAGCGGCGCCACCGAGGTCGTCGAGGTCCCGGCGCCGGGCTGCCGCCCAGGGCATGTCCTGATCGCCACCTCCAAAAGCCTGATTTCGGCGGGAACCGAGCGGATGCTCGTCGAGTTCAGCCAGGCGAGCCTGCTGTCGAAAGCCAGGTCCCACCCCGACAGGGTCAAGCAAGTCCTCGACAAGATCAGGACCGACGGCCTTTTGCCGACGCTGGAGGCCGTTTTCGCGCGCCTGGATCAGCCGATGCCGCTGGGGTATTGCAACGCGGGGACCGTGTTGGGGGTCGGCTCCGGCGTCGAAGGATTCAAGCCCGGCGATCGCGTCATCTCCAACGGACCCCATGCGGGCGTGGTCTGCGTCCCTAATAATCTTTGCGCGCAAATCCCGGACGGCGTCCACGACGACGAGGCGGCGTTCGCCGTTCTCGCTTCGGTGGCTCTTCATGGGACGCGGCTGCTGCAGCCGACGCTGGGGGAGAGCGTCGTGGTCTTCGGCCTGGGCTTGGTCGGCTTGATCGCCGTGCAGATCTTGCGGGCTGGAGGCTGCCGCGTTCTCGGACTCGATCTCGACGAGGGGAAACTCGAGCGGGCGCGGGCCTTCGGCGCCGAGACGTTTCGGGTGGGCGGCGACGGAGACCCGCTGCTGGCGGCGCAGGCATTCTCCGCCGGCAAAGGCGTCGACGCCGTGCTGATCACGGCGGCCAGCCCGAGCAACGAGCTGATGCGCCAAGCGGCCCGAATGAGCCGCAAACGCGGGCGCATCGTGCTGGTCGGCGACGTTGGCCTGGCGCTGTCGAGGGCGGACTTCTACGAGAAGGAACTGAGCTTCCAGGTCTCGGCATCCTACGGCCCGGGGCGCTATGACGAGAATTACGAGAGAAAGGGTAACGACTATCCGCCGGCCTACGTGCGGTGGACCGAAAAGAGGAACTTCGAGGCGGTGCTCGAGCTGATGTCCTGCGGGGCCCTCGACGCGCGAGCGCTGATCTCCCGGCGCGTGCCGGTTGAGCGGGCCCCGGAGGCTTACCGGCTGCTGGCGGAGGACCGATCGATCCTGGGGATCGTCCTCGAGCATCACGCGGACGCGCGGCCGGGCCGCACGCTCGCGCTGCCTTGCCGCGCGAGCGGCCCCGCGACTGGCCCTGGCAAGGCTGTCGTAGCTTTCGCCGGAGCCGGGAATTTCGCGACGCGGGTGCTCCTTCCTTGCTTGGCCAAGACCCCAGCCAGACTCAAGGTCATCGTCAGCTCCTCAGGCGCTTCCGCGGCGCTCGCCGGACGGAAATTTTCCAGCGCGCAAGCGAGCACGGACTGGGAGGCCGCTCTCAACGACGCAGAGGTGAATACCGTGTTCATCGCCACCCCGCACCAGCACCATGCGCGCATGGCGGCCGAGGCCCTGCGCGCCGGCAAGCATGTCTTCATCGAGAAACCGCTGGCCCTTTCCCTGCCCGAACTGGAGCTGGTCCGCGACGCCTTCCGCGAGGCGGGGGACAGGCGGCTCTTGGTCGGCTTCAATCGGAGATTCGCGCCGCTGGCGGTGAAGGCTCGCGGGCTTCTGGCCGTTCAGCGCCAGCCCGCGTCGATCATCTACACCGTCAACGCCGGCCCGGCGCCGGCGGCTCACTGGACCGTCGACCCGGAGATCGGGGGCGGGCGCATCCTCGGGGAAGCCTGTCACTTCATCGACCTGTTGCGTTTCTTCATCGGCCAGCCGATCGCCGGCGTGTCGGCGCGGCGCCAAGCCACCAAGCTGCCGCCGCACAAGGACACCTCGGCGATCACGGTCGAGTTCGCCGACGGTTCCATCGGGACGGTGCATTACCTGGCCAACGGCGACAAGGGCTTCCCCAAGGAGCGCGTTGAGATATTCAGCGCCGGCCGCATCCTGGTCCTGGATAATTTTCGGACGCTGAAGGGCTATGGTTGGCCTAAATTCTCGAAAGCGAGGCTTTGGCGGCAGGATAAGGGCCACCGTGCCGAGGTGGAAGGCTTCATCGCCTCGATCCTCGACGGCGGTCCGCCATTGATGGGGTGGGACGAGATCGAGGAAATCACGCGGGCCGCCATCGAGGCCGCCGCGTGAGCGTCAAGCATCTGCTGCACGTGGTCGGAGCTCGGCCGAACTTTATGAAAGCCGCGCCGGTGCTTTCCGCGTGCGCCCAGCGTGGCCTGAGCCAAACGCTCGTCCATACAGGGCAGCATTACGACGCGAGGATGTCGCAGCTCTTCTTCGACGAGTTGGGCTTGCCGAAGCCGGAGGTCCACTTGAGCGTCGGTTCGGGCAGCCACGCCTATCAGACCGGAGAGATCATGGTCCGATTCGAGAAGGTGCTGGAGGAGAAGCGGCCCGACATGGTGATCGTTTACGGCGACGTCAACTCGGCCCTGGCTGCGACGGTCACCAGCGCCAAGCTGAGCGTGCCGGTGGCGCACGTGGAGGCCGGCTTGCGCTCCTTCGATCGGAACATGCCAGAGGAGATCAACCGGCTGGTCACCGACCGGCTTGCCGACGTGCTCTTCACGCCGTCGGAGGATGGCGACCGCAATCTGCTCGCCGAGGGGACGCCGCGCTCGAATATTTTCATGGTCGGCAATGTGATGATCGACACGCTCGTCCGGCTGCTGCCGCAGGCTGGCCGCAGCGCCCTGAAGAAAGAGATGACCGCCGGCTATTCGCGGTACGCGGTCGTGACGCTGCACCGGCCTTCGAACGTCGATGATTTGGACAATCTCTCGGCGCTGATGAACGTGTTGCAAGGCATCTCCAAGGATATCCCGGTCCTGTTCCCGGTCCATCCAAGAACCCGCGCGCGCATCGAGAGCCTGGGCCGGGTCGGTCAGCGCGGGAGCCTGCATTTGCTCGAACCCGTCGGCTATCTCGATTTTCTGGCCCTCCAGAAGGACGCCGCCGTGGTGGTGACCGACTCGGGCGGCATACAAGAAGAGTCTACGTATCTGGGAGTGCCGTGCTTGACGCTGCGCGACAACACGGAACGGCCGATCACCGTCGCGATGGGGACCAATCGCCTCATCGGCCGGGGGCCGGCGCGGCTGGCGGCGGAGATCTCCAGGGTCTTGTCGGGAGACGCGCCCGCCGGCAGTATCCCGCCCTTGTGGGACGGAAAGGCGGCGGAACGGGTCGCGGAGGTCGTTTGCCGTCTAAACTAGTCTACGCCCGCAGGCTGGTCGAGGAGGCCAGACAGCTCGGCCCATCGGGGTTCTTCTTTCGGCTACGCTATGAAGCCGCCAATAGGTCCGGCTTGCGTCGCCGCCTGCAGCCTGTCGAGGATGCTGCCTCTGGGCGATGGAAAGGCTCTTGGCGCGGCCCGCTCGCGGCCTCGCCGCTTGATTTTTGGCGGTCTCATCGTTCGAGGTTCTTCGTGGATCCTGGCGCGGTGCCCGGCCTCGGCGGCCGCCTGCGCGAGCTGTTGACGCCCGAACAGACCCAAGCCGTCATCGAGGAGGCCCGTCAAGCTGAGAGGGGGCAGATCAGGTGCTTCACGCGCTGGACGGGCGATTTCGGAGAGCCGTTGGACTGGCATCGCAATCCCCTGACGGGGCGGAGCTGGCCCGCCAAGGAGCATTGGTCCCGGGTCCTGCGCTACGAAGGCGGCTGCGGCGACGTGAAGCTCGCTTGGGAAGCCTCGCGCTTCCCGCAGGCCTTCGCGTTCGCGCGCGCTTGGGCGCTGACCGGCGACGGGAGGTGGGTCCGCGCGTTCTTCAGCCAGGTCGAGAGCTGGGAGCAGCAAAATCCCTATCGCGCGGGGATCAACTGGGTCAGCGGCCAGGAGTGCGCCATCCGGGCCTGCGCCTGGCTGTTTGCCTTGTATGCATTTGGGAACGCCGAGGAGCTGGGCGATCAAGACGTCGAGCGGATGTTCCGGCTGCTGTTTCTGCACGCCGAGCATATTGAGGCAAACATCGGCTACGCGCGCCATGCCGTCGTCAACAATCACCTGATCGGGGAGGCTCTCGGGCTTTACTTGATAGGCTCGCTGCTCCCTTGCTTCAAGCAGTCCCGGCGTTGGGCGGAACTGGGCCGTCGTCTGCTGGTCGAAGACTGCGCCGCTCAGTTTCTCCCGGATGGAGGATATTGCCAATCCTCCCATACCTACCACCGTCTGGCGCTGCAATACTATATATGGGCGTTGCGCGCCGGCGAGGTTCTTGGGCGGCCGTTTCCGAAGTCGCTCTACGAGGCCCTCGGGCGGTCACGCGATTTCTTGTCGGCATTCCAGAACGCGGACGGAAGCCTGCCGAATTGGGGGGCCAACGACGGCGCGCTGCTCGATCCGTGGACCTGCTGCGACTATCGGGATTTCCGGCCGCTGCTCGATTCGCTGTCGCGGCTGGTCGATGGGCAGGAAGCTTATCCCGTCGGCCCCTGGAAGGAGGAGATGCTTTGGCTTTGGGGTGTGACGGAGCCGGCGGCGGCGCCGCCGCCGGCTTTATCGTCCCGAAGCTTTCCGGAGTCCGGCTTGCACGTGTTGCGCGAGGGCCCGGGCGATTTCGCCGTGCTGCGCTGCGGCAGCGTTAAAAACAGATTCTCCCAAGCCGACCAATTGCACGTGGACCTCTGGCGCCGCGGCGTCAATGTCGCGCTGGATGGAGGCTCCTATCTTTACAACGATGAACTTCGTTTCCACCGTTATTTCATGGGGACCGCCTCTCACAACACCGTCACGGTGGACGGCCAGGACCAGATGTTACTCCATAGACGCTTCAAGTGGCTGTATTGGACGCCCGCCGCCCTGACGAAGTTCGTCGCAGCTGGCGGCGGGGAGCTGGCCGGCTTTCACGACGGCTACAAGCGCTTGCCGGGAGGTCCCCGGCACAAGAGGACGGTGCGCGCGTTGGGGGCGGGACGTTGGCAAATCGAAGATCGCTTCGAGCCGGGCGACCAAAGGCCCCACGACTACGTTCTGCAGTGGCTCATCGCCGGCCCTTGCGGGCGGCTGGACGCGATCGAGTCCGGAGGCTCATTCGTTTTTGGAGAGACGGGCAGCGAGAGCATCTTGACTTGCGCGGCGCGATCCGACGACCCGGATCGGGTGCTGGGCCTCGACGCGGCCGCCGGCGTCGGCGACCCGCCTCGGGGGTGGGTTTCGCGCTATTACGGCGAGAAAACCCCTGCCTGCTCGGTCGCGTTGCGCGCCCGCGCGCGCGGCGCGGTCGATTTCTTTTCCGAATTCCGGGAGCGGACATGAGCGAGGATTTAGACGAGGCGGCCAGGCGCGTGGGGGATGGATATCGCCAGGCTTTGCTTCGCACCGGCTTTTACACGTCCCGGGCGCACTCGTTGCTGCGCGAGGACTGCGTGCTGCACATGTACGAGATCATGGATGCGGCGCGGAGGATCTTTGTTCGGCTCGGTTGGGACGCCGCTCGTATCGAGAGGGCGAGCGTTCTTGAGGTCGGATGCGCCTGGGGGCTTCGGCTCAACCAGATGCCCGGCTTCGGTTTAAGGCCGGAGAATATGCACGGCATAGATTTGCTTGAGGAATATATCGCCGAGGCCCGCAAAAGCAATCCTGGGATCAGCTACGAGGTCATGTCCGGAACCGATCTAAAGTTTGGCGACGGGGCTTTCGATTTCTCAATGGCGGTGATGTCGCTGAGCGCGATGATCGATGGAAGGCTGATCGACCAAGTCCTGGCGGAGATGTGCCGGGTCAGCCGCGAGTTCGTGCTGGTCTGCGACAATTTCGATCCGAACTATAGGAACCTCCGAAATGGGAAGACGGTTCTCAAGGGCGTTTCGACCCGGCACGTTGAAAAGTTGAGGTCGCGTGATGATGTCGAAAGCCTTTCTGAGGTGAGTTCGTTCTGGTCCGATCGACGCTGGGCTTGGGCGGTTTATAAGGCCCTTAACGGCATCGGGCTCAAGTCCATCGCCTACGCTTTGGCGATTCGGACGCTGTCCCCGCATTCCCACCGGGTTTTCCTGGTTCGATTGAAGCGGGGAAATGGCGGAGCGAGCCGATGAAAGGCATCGTGATCGAATCCCCGGGCGTCCAGCGCTTCGTGGACCTGCAGCAACCGTCGCCTGGCCCGGATGAAGTCCTGGTCCAAGTCCGCTACGCGGGCGTCTGCCGCAGCGATCTTGAGCTTTTTGACGGGAGCCGTCCGCCGTCCCATCGGCGCTACCCCGTCACCCCGGGGCATGAATGGTCCGGGGTGGTGCTTGAGAGCGGGCCGCAAGCGCGGCGCTTTAGGCCTGGCCAGCGGGTGGTCGCCGGCGGCATCCTGTTTTGCGAAAAATGCGAGAACTGTTCCCGGGGGCGGACCAATCTCTGCTCGTCGGGCTATTCTGAGATCGGATTCACCAGGCCGGGCGCGTTCGCGGAAGCGCTCGTCGTCCCGGCGCGTTCCCTGGAGGTCGTTCCGGACGACGTTTCCTTGAAGTTGGCGGCGCTGGCGGAGCCCGGGGCCTGCGCGTTTCACGGCGTCTGCCGCGCGGCCATTAAGGAGGGCGAGACGGTTCTCGTGATCGGGGCCGGCACCATCGGCCTCTTGGCGGTGGCGCTGGCCAATCATGCGCGTCCCGGGCGATTGGTCGTCCTCGGGAACGACAGCGCGCGCAACCAGATCGCCCTTCTTTTGGGCGCGTCGCACGCCGTCCTCGCGGGGCCGGATGCCGTCGAACGCGTTCGCGAGTTGACCGGAGGCGGGCCCCACGTGGTCATCGAGGCTGCAGGCACGCCGCTGGCCGTGGAGCAGGCGTTCGACGTCGTGCGGCCCGGTGGAAGAGTCGTTTTGGAAGGCGTCATCGGCGGCGGGCATCGCTCTTGCCTGGCGACGGATGAATGGGTGGTCAAGGATATCACGGTCCACGGCGTGATGGGAGCCGACAGGGCGTCGGTGCGCGGCGTCGTCGACCTTTTGAGCCGCGGGCTTCTCAACGTGCTGCCGGTGATCCGAGACGTCCTTCCCCTCGCCGAGTTTCCGGAGGCGCTGCGGCGCTTGCGCGAGGAGCGAGAGTGCCCCCCCAAGATACTCCTTGCCGCGCGATCCGGTTGAGATGAATACCAGCGAGCTGCTGACGTTGCTGGTTTGTCCCCGCTGCCGACTTGGGTTGGCGCGCGCGGACGGCGACTCGGATTCCGTCTGCTGTCGTTCCGGCCATCGCTATCCGCTCGTCGACGGCGTGCCGCTGCTCTTCACTCAAGAGTCGTTGTCTCGCATCGAAGATTCGAAGGGGCAAGCAGAGAATAGGAGGATGCGCTCCCAGTTGGCTCGTTTCCCCTGGCTTGAGTCCCTGGCGCGTTGGATGCGTCCGCCCCATCCCTTTCGCGATCCCGCGGGGGCCAGGCAGAGGGCTCGGATGGCGGGGCTGCTTGCCGAACGCTTCCCCTGCCCGGCACTGCTTGACATCGGTGGCGGGCTCGAGGAGAAGAATCTCTCCGGCCTGCCGGAAGTTTTGCGCGCGCGCTCGATCTGCCTTGATATCCAGCCGTCTCCTGGCGTATCGGTGGCGGCCGACGGCAAGGAGTTGCCTTTCAAGGACGCTTCCGTTGAAGGAGTATTGCTGCAAGGCGTTCTCGAACATGTGCCCGAGCCTTACGCTTTGCTTCGGGAGGCCTTCCGCGTGCTTCGTCCCGGAGGGATCGCGTATGTCGAGGTGCCGTTCCTGCAACATTTCCACTATGATCCCGATGATTTCTATCGCTTCACGTTGCATGGGCTCGAGCATCTGACGAGGGATTTCTCGAAGCTGGACGGCGGCGTGTTGTCCGGTCCAGGGTCGGCGCTCTGCGATTTGCTTACCGAGACGCCGGGGACGGCCTTCGATTCGAGCTTGCTCTACTGGGGTTCCAAGTGGATCGCGGGGTGGGCGACGCTGCCCCTGAAGTATCTCGATATTTTGTATGCTCGCTCGAAGCGTTCCCACATGCTGTCTGGAGCCCTGTTTTTCCTCGGTGCCAAGCCGTGGTGATCGACGCGGCGGCTTTTGGCGAACGACGCGTGCTGATCACCGGTGGTCTGGGCTTTATCGGATCGAGCATCGCGCACAGGCTGGTGGCGCTGGGAGCGCAGGTGAGCTTGCTCGACGTGCTTTTGGCGAACAACGGCGGGACGCCGCTCAATATCCGCGGCATCGAGGACAAGGTCGGCGTCTTCTACGGAGATATTAGGGATCGGGATCTGCTCAGGCGGCTTGTCGCTGGCCAGGATTTCATATTCAATCTCGCGGGCCAGGTGAATTACAGGGAAAGCCTCGCCAATCCCTTCCTCGATCTCGATATCAGCTGCGCCGGCCATCTCAGCCTTCTCGAGGCCTGCCGCAGCGTTAATTCCGGCGCCCGCGTCGTTTTCGCCAGCTCGAGGCTGGTTTACGGGCGGCAACCGTCGGCGCCAGTTTCGGAGACGGCATCTCCGGATCCCCTGACCTTGTACGGCATCCATAAGCTGACGGCGGAGAGATACCACCAGCTCTATTGGAGATCCTTCGGTATCCATACCGCCGTCTTGAGGATCACCAATCCTTACGGGCCCAGGCAGAACGTCCAAAACGGGCGTTACGGGATCGTGAATTGGTTTCTCCGGCTTGCGATGGAAGGCGGCGTGATTCGAATCTACGGGGACGGCGGCCAGAAGCGCGATGTGATTTTCATCGACGATTTGGTCGATGCCTTTCTTGCCGCGGCCACGACGCCGGCCGCCGCGGGCCAGATATTCAACGCGGGATCAGGTCAGACGGCGGCTTTGCGCGAGATCGCGGCGGCGGCGATAGCGACGGCCGGCAAGGGCCGGATCGAGCATGTAGAGTGGCCTGCGGCGGAGCAGCAGATGGAGACAGGCGACTTCATCGTCGACATCACGAAGGCCCGGCGGCTCCTGCGGCTCGGGCCGGCCACGACGCTGGCTGAGGGATTGCGAAAGACGCGGTGTTTCTATGAAGACCATGCAATGGGGCATTAAGAGAGCGCTGGATGTCGTTGCCGGGATCAGCGCGCTGGCGCTGCTCGCTCCGTTTTTCGCGGTCGTCGCCGTTGTGATCAAATTGACCTCGGCCGGTCCGGTCTTTTTTTGGGATACTCGCGTCGGCAAGGATGGGAAGCGATTCCTGATGGCGAAGTTCAGGACGATGCGGGAGGACGCGTCACGGGCGGGCTCGGATCGGCGGATGGTCCCGGGCGACGGGCGGATCACGACGATCGGCCGCTGGCTGCGTCGTTGGAGCGCAGACGAGCTGCCCCAATTGTGGAACGTGCTGGCGGGAGACATGAGCCTCATCGGGCCGCGCCCGCTGCTGCCGATCCATGCCGAGCACCTGAACCAACGGCAGTGGCGCAGGCTTTCCGTGCGCCCGGGGCTGACCGGCTGGGCCCAGGTCAACGGCCGCAATGACATACCTTGGGAAGTCAGAATAGAGAAGGATCTCCAGTATATTGACGAGTTTTCCCTGTGGTTGGATTTTAAGATCACAATGAAGACCCTGATCGTCATAGCCGCCGGCAAAGGAATTTATTCGATCCTTCAGCAGCGAGACGCCCTTTGAACGCCATGAGCACGCCCTTGTTCGACCCGATGCAAATTCATTTTCTAAGGCCGCGGCCGGCCCTGCAGGAGTTGTCCGCGTTGCTTGAGATACGATCACTGGGCGTTCTCGGCATCGACCCACAAAGAACCCCCGGCGCCGACGGCTGGAGAGGAGATCTTGGAGCCGCTTTCTTGGACACCCTGGTCGAGAGCGGCTGGTTGGAGCGCCTGGAATGCGGGGTTTACCGCCACGAATATCGCCTAAACGCCGCCGGGCAGCAGCGCTTGAGATACCTCTTGGTCGACTACTTCCAGGAGCTGCTTCGCTTGAGCGGCATGGCGCGGCAACTGCTCCGCCTTAAGCTCGTCGAACTCTACGCTCAGGGTGCCCGTCGCGTGGCGTTTTATCCGGCAAGCGAGACGGCGGAGGTGGCCCACTCGGCGTTGGAGGGCACGGGTCTCTCTTTAGGCATGGTCGTCGACGACGACGACTCCAAATGGGGCTCCAAGTTCCACGATATGGAGATTGAGCCTCCCTCCGCGCTCTCGCCGGAGCGCGTCGACACGGTCTTGATCACGACCTGCGCCTTTGAAAAAGCCGTTTTAGCGAGGCTCGAACCCGCTAAGGCCAAGGGTCTGCGCGTGGCGGTATTCCTGTGAGCGCGCGCAAGAAGGTCGTCATCATTGGGGCGGGCCAGAACGGCGTTCAAGCCTTCCATATCCTTAAGCATCAAAGCGGGATCGAGGTCGTCGGCTTCCTGGACGAGGATCCCGCGAAGCAAGGCCGGCTGCATTGCGGCCTGCCGATTCTTGGGGGCGTGGATGCCGCCCGCCGGCCATGCGCTGGGGGTGCGGCAGGCGCCATCGTCGCCGTCGGCGGCAACGCGGCGAGGAAAGAACTGACGGCCAGGATCGCCGCTCTCGGGCTGGAATTGATCAACGCCGTCCATCCGGCTGCGCTGATCGACTCTCCCCGTTCGCTCGGTCGTGGTTGCGTCATCGAGATGGGGGTCGCCATCCACCCCGAGGCCGTGATAGGCGACGGGGTCTTTCTCGGCGGCGGCTCCGTGGTCGCTCATCATTGCGCGATCGGCGATTTCGCGCTGATCGCCGGGGGGGTCACGTTCGGCGGGGAGGTGACCGTCGGCTCCTTGGCCGTCATAGGAGTTGGCGCCGCCCTGCGCCCGGGCGTCAATGTGGGGGCGTCAAGCGTCGTCGGGGTCGGTTCCGTGGTCGTCAAGGATATTCCCGATGGCGCCGTCGCCTTCGGCAACCCGGCCAAGGTCAGCCGCTTGCTTGGCGCGGGGGAGACCCTTGTCCGATGAGCACCGTGTCCGATCGTTTCTGTTCCGCCGAAGCGGCAGCCCAGCTCATCGACGACGGATCCACGGTGGCCGTCACGGGTTTTCGTTTCGCAGGCTCACCGGAGGAAATACTGAAGGCGCTCGGCCAGCGCCACGCGCAGCGGCAACAGCCGCAAAACATCACGATTGTTTTCTCCAGCGCCCAGGGAGACAGTGACAGCCGCGGCCTCGATCACTTGGCGCGGCCGGGCCTGCTCAAGCGGGCGATCGGAGGCTTTTTCGGGGTTACCCCCAAACTGACGCGGTTGATCATGGATGAGCAGCTGGAGGCCTACAACCTTCCGCAGGGTCAGATCACGCGGCTCTACCATGCGATCGCGGCGGGCCAGCCCGGGCATGTCTCGGATATCGGGACAGGGACGTTCGTCGATCCGCGGATCGACGGCGGCCGTCTCAACTCGAGGACGAAGGATGATATCGTCGAAGTGATCCATATCTCTGGAAGGGAGTGGCTTTTTTACCGCAGTTTCCCGATTCAGGCCGCGCTCATTCGGGGCACGGCGGCTGATTCCCGGGGCAACATAGCGATGGGGCGCGAAGCGGTCAAGCTTGAGACGCTGCCGTTGGCCATGGCCGTCAAGAACTCGGGCGGGAAGGTTATAGTCCAGGTGGAGCGCCGCGTGGACGACGGGGCGCTCCATCCGAAAGACGTCGAACTCCCGGGCTATCTAGTGGACGCCATCGTCGTATGCGAGGATCCCGTTCGGAATCACCCCCAGACCTTGGCATGCCAATTCGATCCCGCTTTCTGCGGCGAGGAGCGCAAGCCCGCCAGCCAGATCGAGCCGCTCAAGCCCGGCGAGCGCAAGGTCATCGCGCGCCGTGCCGCGATGGAATTGAAGGGCGGGGAGGTCATTAACCTGGGATCGGGGATACCCGAGGGCATAGGAGCCGTCCTCGCGGAGGAGGGGCGACTTGCGTCCGTTCATTTAAGCTTGGAATCCGGCGTCAACGGCGGCGTTCCGGAAACGCAGCCGGATTTCGGGGTCTGTACGAACCCGGAGGCCATCATCCGCGCCGACGACCAATTTACCTTTTACGACGGCGGCGGCCTGGACGCAACGTTCTTGGGCTTCGCGCAAATCGACGCGGCCGGGAACGTCAACGTGAGTCGTTTCTCCGGCCAGCTCGTGGGCTGCGGAGGCTTCATCGACATCACGCGCCGGACCAAGAAAGTCGTCTATTGCGGAACTTTCAATTCAGGGGGATTGAAGATCGAGCTGTCCGACCGGGGGCTGAGGATCGCGCGGCAAGGGCGCTATAGAAAGTTCCTCTCTGCTGTCGAGCAAATCACTTCTAGCGGCGAGCAAGCGCGTATTCTGGGACAGAGGGTTCTAGTGATCACGGAGCGCTGCGTCCTGGAGTTGCGCGAAGGGCGCTTTGAGCTCCGTGAAGTTGCCGACGGGATCGATATCCGGCGCGATGTGCTCGCCGAGATGGACTTCAAGCCAAGCATTCCGCGCGAGCCTGCCTTGATGCCGGCGAGGTGCTTTTCGTGAGGCCCGAGTCCATTCTGGTGACGGGAGGGTCTCGCGGTATTGGCAGCGCCTGCGTGACGCGGTTGGCCGCTGCGGGGCGCCGAATCGCGTTCACATATCGTTCGAATCGGGCTCAAGCCGAGGAGACGGCCAGGCAGGTGGCGGCGGCCGGCGCCGAGGTCTGGTGCCTGCGGGAGGACCTTGCGTCGGCTCAGCGCGCCCGCGCGCTGGTCAGGCAGGTCGTCCGGAGATGGGGGGGGCTCGATATCCTGGTAGCCAACGCCGGGGCGGCCGAGATGAGGACGATCCACCGCATCTCCGAGCGGGATTGGAGCCGCTTGATGGACCTTAATCTTAAGGGCGTCTTCTTCTGCGCTCGAGAGGCGCTCAAGACTATGCAGCGACAGCGCGGAGGCGCGATCGTTCTCGTGGGGTCACAGGCGGGGTCGACGGGCGGATTTCTGATAGGAGCGCATTATTCCCTTTCCAAGGCGAGTCTTCCCACGATGGCGAAGATTCTCGCAAAAGAAGGGGCGCCCTACGGCGTACGCGCGAATTGCGTTGCTCCCGGGGTGATCGACACCGACCTCACACGGCGATTTCCCACGAAGGCCGCCGCGGACCTGGTCGGCCGCATCCCGTTGCGCAGGAAGGGAACGGCGGCCGAGGTTGCCGACGCAGTTGCTTTTCTCGGGCGATCGGCGTCATCCTACATCACAGGCATCACCCTCCCAGTTACCGGAGGCTTATGGATGCCGTAAGCGGCCTAGCCCAAGGGCTGGTTATCGAGTTGTCTAAGTCCGGGGCGCTGCTGCTGAGCGGCCCGGGGGCGGGCGGGCAGAGCCTGGAGTTCTCGCCCTGGCTTCAGGCAGGAGGGCGCAGGCTCTCAACGACCATGCTGCCGCGGCCGGCGCTCCACCGCGGCTCACGCTCAAAGCAAGAAGCGATATGGGATGCCTCGGCTTGGGGCCGCGATTGGCAGGGCGCCGCGCTGAGTTGGACGGCGTCATGCGGCGGCAAGAGCAGCGCATTGTTGTCGCTGCAGGTGCGTTCACGGTCTCGGACTCCGGCGATCGAGAGGCTGGGTGTGTTTTCATGCGCCCCCGCGCGGCCTCAGGACAGGGTGGCCATGCTGCGCTTTGCCTATTGCGGGGCGTGGCCCGAGAGCCAGCATTCCAAGTGCGGACTGGAGCGCTTCGACGGCTCGACAGCTCTTGAAAGCTGGTGGATTGCGGCGCTGCATTGGCAAAAGACTGGCGCCACATTGGTCGGCGGGGTGCACGCGACCGAGCGTTTCGTGACGAGGTTCCGGCTCGATGAATCGGGGTTTCATTGCATGCAGTACGCGGAAGGAAGCGCTGTCCGCCCAGGCAGGCCGCTGCGCTCCGATCCCGTGTGGATAGGGTTTTCGTCGCGCGGCGGCCATGTTCTCCTGGAGGACTATGCCCGCTCGAGCGGCCTGCGCATGCGTGCGATCCGCGCTCGTCGCGTCCAGGCCGGCTGGGGAAGCTGGGAAGCATTCCAGGATGGTTTCACCGTGCATGACATCCGGCGCGAGCTGGAGGAAGTCTCCAAGGATCCCGTGCTCAGGGAGCGGCTCGATTTCTTCGAGATCGATCACGGCTGGGAGGAGCGGATCGCTCCGAGGCGGCCTGAGTGCGATTGGGATCCACACCCCGACCACCGTTCCAACTGGGACGACCTGCTTAAATCCATCCATCGGTCCAAGCGCGTCGCCGGAATCTGGATCGCCCCCTTTGCCGTTAACGCGGGTTCACGGTGTCTGACACGGCATCCCAGCCTGCTCGTCCAGGACTCGTTTGGGGGCCCGAAGAGGGTCGGTGGCAAGGGACGAGGCTATTGTATCGATCCTGGAATTGCGGCAGCGCGCAGGAGGATCAGGACTCTTGTCGCCAAGTTCCGCGACGGTGGAATCGCATACTTCAAGGCGGATTATCTTCGTTGCCTGCTCTGTCCCGACCCGGACGATCGGGAAGACGGCCTGGAATCTCCGAGGCGTTATCGCGGCGGCAAGACGCGAGTCGAAGCCTATCGCTACGGGCTGCGCGTGCTCAGGGGTTCCGCCTCCAGGGCGGCGCGTTTCTTGGCTTGCGGCGCACCGCTGGGCGCCAGCGTCGGCTTCGCCGATTCCGCGCGGGTCGGCTCGGATATCAGGCCGTATTGGTCCGACGGGCAATCAGGCCTGCGCGAGAGCGTTCGCAATATCGCGGCGTCTTATTTTCTCCATAAGCGATGGTGGATCAACGATCCGGACGACTTGATCGTGTTCCCAAATAAGAACGAGTTTCTTTTTTGGGCGACGGCCATAGCCCTCAGTGGCGGCACGGTGACCGTGAGTGCGCGGCTTGCCGAGCTTGCCGAAAACCAACGCTCCATCATCCATGGTTTGTTGCCTCCCTACGGCAAGGCGGCGCGCCCGCTGGAGCTGCTGGACGACCCCGATCCGCGGACTTGGGTGCTTCCTGTGAAAGTGCGGGGGACGGCCTGGCATCTGATCGGGCTGTTCAACTGGGATGCGCGGGCTCGCGCGTTGCCGCTGCGCGGGGCGTGGGAAGCCGTGGGCGGCGGGTCTGACGTTCTTCTTTGGGACGTATGGCGGCGCAGGCCATCTGGATATTTAGCGAGAGGAGCCTCGCTGCGGGTGCCGGGCCACGGGGTGCGCCTATTGTGCGCGCGCAGACTCTCCGGAGTCCCCCAACTCATCGCTACCGACCTGCATTTCACGTGCGGCGCCGTTGAGCTCGAAGTGGGAGGATGGGAGCCTGCCAAGAGTGCGTTTCGCTTGCGGCTTTCCAAGGCGTTTTCAGCGCGGCAAGGCTCGGCGTATATCTTTTTGCCGAGTGACTTTCATGCCAGAAGGGCAGCGATCGAGGACGGCGCAGTGGCGTTTGGCGGAGGGAAAATTATAAAGGCTCCCCTGGCCGCGCCCGGCCTCGACGTCCAGTTCAAGGCACGGCGATGAAGGCTGTGGTCAAGCTCGCCTCCGGACCGGATCAAATTCGGCATCTTGATTGGGACAAGCCCGTCCCAGGCCCCGGCCAAGCGTTGTTGAAGGTTCTAGCAGTGGGCGTCTGCGGAAGCGATGTCCATATCCTTCATGGCCGCTTCGGCGGCGACCCGCCGTTCATCCTCGGCCACGAGTTTCTCGGCCAGATCGCCGAGCCGGGGCCCGGTGCTTCTTGTTGGCGCAAGGGTCAGCGCGTCGTGGCCGAGAATATATCCGGGGCCTGCGGGATTTGCATGCTGTGCAGAACTGGTCGCGGGTACCTTTGCCCCGAAAAGAGGGCCTACGGCTCGCGCAGCCATGGTGCGATGGCGGAATGGACCGTGATGCCAGCGCAGGCACTGCATGCAGTGCCTGATTCCATAGCGGATGAAGATGCCGCTCTCACGGAACCGTTGGCCATCGCCTGCCACGCTGCCCTGACGCGGGGCGGAGTTGGCTTCGGGGAAAAGGTCCTGGTCATCGGACCCGGACCGATCGGCCTGCTCGCCGTCCGCGTCGCCGCGTTGTCAGGCGCGCACCTGGCGATTTTGGGGGCGGCCGAGGATGCCAGCCGCCTCGAAATGGGGCGTTCCATGGGCGCCGAATTGGTCCTTTCCGCCGCTGACCCGCAATGGAGAAGCCGGCTCGAACGATGGCGTCCCGGACAGCCGATAGATTGCGTCATCGAGCTCTCCGGTTCGGCTGCCGGGATCGTCGAGTCCATCGAGTTGGTGGGCCGTGGACGGCGGGTCGTGGCCGTCGGCATCGCGGGGAAAGCGGTACCTGTGCCGTGGGATGAGGCCGTTGTCAAGGGGATAGACGTTCGCTTTTGCTTCAGCTCGGCGTTTCGCGATTGGGAAACGGCCCTGGACATGATGGCCCAAGGCAAGATCAATCCCAGCATCCTCGTGACGCACCGCTTCCGGCTTGAACAGTGGAGGCAAGCCCTCGAGTTGATCGAGAAGAGGGAGGCGATCAAGTGCCTATTACTGCCATGAAGGAGGGCCGCGCCCGGGTCGATACGAGCTGGAAGCGATACGACCTGCAAGTGATCCTGCTCCAGAATGATCGCCTGAGACTGGAAATCTTTCCGGAGCTAGGCGCCAAGATACACCGCCTGATCCATCTGCCGACGCGGACCAATCTGCTTTGGAACAACCTCCGCGTCGAGCCGCGGCGCATTCCGATCGGGGCGAACTACGACGACAATTTTTGCGGCGGCTGGGATGAGTTGTTTCCCAACGACGCTCCATGTCGTTTCGATGGTGACGACCTCCCCGATCATGGGGAGCTGTGGAGCCAACCGTGGAGCTTCGAGACGTTCCAGCGGGATGACTCGGCGGGCGTCCATTTATGGCGTCTGGGGGCTTCGACTGCGACCAGGATGGAGAAATGGATCACCCTGGGGGCGGGAGAAAACGTCGTCCATTTCAGGCACAAGCTGACGAACCTGGGCTCGCGGGAGCTGAAATTTCTATGGAAGCTCCACCCCGCGTTGGCGATCGGCCCGGACCACCGGCTCGATTTGCCCGGCGGGGAAGTCGAGCCGGTGCACCGAGATTGGTCGCGAGCCGCCGGCCCGGGCCCTTATCGTTGGCCGATGATGCCGGCCAAGGCTGGCCGGCCGGTCGATTTGCGGCGGATCCCGCCGCCTTCCTCGGGCCTTAAGGAGTTCGTTTATGTGCGTAAGCTTCCGGAGGGCTGGTGCGCGCTGACCGACACGAAGCGCCGCCTAGGGTTCGGGCTGGTTTTTCCAAGGAGAATTTTCTCCAGCGTTTGGCTCTTCATGACGTTCGGGGGATGGCGCGGCCATTACACCGCGATCCTCGAGCCATGCACCGCTTACCCCAAGGATCTCGAGACGGCCGCGACGAACGGAGAGTGCGGCCGCCTCGGCCCCGGGAGGACGATCGAGGCTGATGTGAGGGCCGTCGTCTATGAGGGCTTGCGCAAGGTCACTCGGATCACGCGTTCCGGCATCGTCCGGTGAGCTAGGATGAGGATACTTGTCCTCCACCAGTTTTTTCTCGGCGCCAATGATCCGGGCGGCTCGCGCTTCAACGAACTGACGCGCTTTTGGTCGCGGCGCGGCCATGACGTGACGGTCGTGACCGGAAACCTCCACCATGGAACGGGGCGCGTCGATCCGCGTTTCAGGAGGCGCTGGGTCGCCGAGGAGCGCTTGGCCGACGGCGTGCGGGTGCTTTGGTGCTACGTTCCCCGAAGTTATATGCACGGCTATTTAGGTCGTTTCTTCGGATACGTAGCCTTTATGGTTTCCTCTACGCTGGCGACCCTAGTCTACGCCGGCCCGCAGGACGTTGTGATCGCCAGCTCCCCGCCGTTGACGATCGGCCTGAACGCTTGGTTCATCGCCGCGATCAAACGGATTCCGTTTGTCTTCGAGATACGGGACCTTTGGCCGGAGTTCGCCATTGAGATGGGCGTCCTGCGCAATCCGATCCTGATCAAGCTCGCTTACGCGCTGGAGCGTTTCATCTACCGCCGCGCCAATAGGATCAATGTGCTGACGCCGGCGTTTCGGAGGCATTTGACGGCCAAGAAGGGCATCGAGGAGGGGCGGATCATCCATATCCCGAACGGCGCCGATCTCTCCTTATTTCGCCCCGGCCCGAAGGATAATTGGGTTCGAGAAAAGCACGGCTGGGGCGGACGCTTCGTGGCGATTTATGTCGGCGCCCATAGCAAGGCCAACTATCTGTGGCAGCTGTTTGATGCCGCGGAAGCTCTTCGGGAGCACCCGGATATACTGCTCGCGCTGGTGGGCGACGGCAACGAGCGGCGACAGCTAGCGGCGGAAGCGGCGAGACGGAGGCTTCCCAATCTCCAGATGATCGGGGCTCAGCCCAAGAAGATCATCGGGGACTTCATCAACGCCGCCGACGTCGGCGTCGCCGTTCTGAAGAAGGTGGATGGCTTTAAGACCGTCTATCCGAACAAGATATTCGACTACATGAGTTGCGCGCGCCCGGTCTTGACCTGCATCGACGGGGAGGCGCGCCGCATCGTCGAAGAGGCCGGCGCCGGGTTATTCGCCGAACCCGAGGACCCGCGGGCGTTTCGAGACGCCATCCTGAAACTCCAAGCCGACCCAGATGCCGCCGCGCGGGCTGGCTCAAGCGGTTACGAATACGTCAAGAAAAATTTTTCCCGAGAAGCGTTGGCTACGCGCTACGCGGAGGAACTGGAGGGGCTATGCGGAATCCGACGCCTGGCGGCAGCCGAGGCGAAGACATGAGGCGCGTGGACGAGGCGAGGCGGAAACGTATTTTCTTGTCGTCGCCGCACATGGGCGGCTCGGAGCTGGAGTTCGTGCGGGAGGCATTCGAGACGAACTGGATCGCCCCGGCCGGTCCGCATATCGCGGCCTTCGAGCGGGAGTTCTGCGAACGGATAGGAATCACCCACGCGGTGGCGCTCTCCAGCGGCACGGCGGCGCTGCATCTGGCGCTGCGCGTGCTGGGCGTCCAAGCGGGAGAGGATATCTTCTGCTCGACCCTGACTTTCGCCGCTTGCGCCAACGCCATCGTCTACGAGCGGGCTCGGCCCGTTTTCATCGACAGCGACGAGGCGTCCTGGAATATGGATCCCTCCTTGCTGGAGGAGGCGCTGGCGCGTCGCGCCCGACGCAACAAGCTGCCGCGCGCCGTCGTCGGCGTCGACCTTTACGGCCAGGCGGCGGATTGGGACGCCATCCGCGCCGCCTGCCGACGCTTCGATGTCCCGATCATCGAGGATGCCGCTGAGGCTTTGGGCGCCACCTACCGCGGCCGGTCCACGGGGACCTTCGGCTGGGCCAACGTGTTTTCCTTCAACGGCAACAAGATCATCACGACTTCCGGGGGCGGCCTGCTGGCGACGGAGGACGCCAAGCTGGCCGAGCAGGCCCGGCATCTCTCCCAGCAGGCGCGCGACGAGGCCGCGCATTATCAGCACTCCAAGATCGGCTTTAACTACCGCATGAGCAACGTCCTGGCGGGCATCGGCCGCGGCCAGTTGCGCGTCTTGAACGATCGAATCGAGGCGCGGCGACGCAACTTCGCTCACTACGAAAAAGAGTTCCAGGGACTGGCCGGCTTGCGTTTCATGCCCGAGGCGAGCTACGGGCGGAGCACCCGCTGGCTGACCTGCCTGCTGGTCGACCCCGAGGAGTTCGGGGCCGATCGCGAGGAGATACGCCTCCATCTCGAGCGGCAGAATATCGAGTCCCGGCCCGTCTGGAAGCCGCTCCACCTCCAGCCGGTCTTCGCTGATTGCGACAAGGAAGGCGGCCAAGTGGCGGAGGGGCTTTTCCAGACGGGCTTGTGCCTGCCGAGCGGCTCCAACTTGACCGAAGACGACTTGGCCCGCGTCACCGAGGCGTTCCTGTCGGTGCCGCGTCGATGGCGCGCGCGCTAGTGGGGCGGGCCGGCCTGCTCCTCCGGCCGGCCGCGGTGGCCTGCTTGCTGCTCGCGGCCGGCTGCGCCCTTCCTCCGCGGCGCGGCCAGGCGTTCCCCATCGGCCTCTATGACGTCGATCGTCCCGGAGAGCTGCCCAGGTTGTCTCGAGACGGCTTCACCGCCGTGGAGACCGCTCTGACCGACAGGAAGACCATCCGCGCTTTGGGAGCGGAGGCGAAGAAATACGGGCTGAGCCTCCTTGTTTTCCCCGGACAATTGGCCAAGGCCGGGGCCTCTGTCCAAGGCTTGCCGATCCTGGCATGGTATTTGGCGGACGAGCCGGATGTCTCCAGGCTAGCGTTGGCAACCTTATTGCGAGCCAGATCCAGTTTGCATCGCTGGGATCGGCGGCCCTTGGCCCTCGTGGTCGGGGACGGCCGCACGGCGGCTCGATACGCGCCCGCCGCCGACATCATGATGGTCGATTGGTATCCGGTGCCCCATCTGCCGCTGGAGAGCGTCGGCTGGAATGTCCGCTGGACGATCGAAGGCTCAGGGGGCAGGCCGGTCTGGGCCGTCGTCCAGGCGATGAACTGGAAGGATTATCGCCAGCACGATCCGAGCAAGCCGCGCATCGGCCGTTTTCCGACCTACACTGAGATGCGTTTCATGGCGTATGACGCGATCGCCGAGGGGGCTTCCGGGATTTGGTTCTATTCCTATCGAAGGCCAGATGGCAGTCTCCGATCGGAAAATCCCGAACATTGGGGAAGGGTGACGGCCGTCGTCGCGGAGCTGGCGTTTGTCCGCAAGCTCGTGGCGCGAGCAAGGCCGCTGCCCTCTCCGGTTCCGGAGGCCCCCGCCTTCGCCGGTTTGGTCGGCAGGGCCTGGGAACGCCACGGCGAGGACTACGCCTTGATCGTCAACGCTTCCGGCGCCCCCGCGGCCCTGCCGGCAAAGCTGTGCGGCCTCGATTGGCGCCTGCTGCGCGACGGCGGCTCGGCTTGGCGAGCGGCCGGCTGCCGGATCGCGGCGCATCAGGCTCTCCTTTTTGGGAGCGCGACTCTGACAAAGTAAGGGGAGCGCCCCCTGCGCGGAATCTTGGTGTTCGGCGATCATTTTTTGTAGAATTGCGCGTGGTCCCTCGTCCCCGCCTATCCTGGCGCCGCTCCCTGATCGTCGCCCTCGATATCTGCGTCGTCGTCGGGACCTATTTCGGGGCGTTCCTCGCCCGCTTCCCGTTCCCGCCCGCGCCGGACGTCCTGTTGATGTTTCGGCAGACCGTTCTGGGAGTGACCGCCGCCTACATGGGCTGCTACGTTTACGCCCGCGTCTACCGCGGCCTCTTCTATTATTCGAGTTTCGACGATTCCCTCAACATCGCCAAGGGCACCATCCTGGCCGCGCTGCTGTCTTCGATGACGATTCTCTTCCTGCGCCAGGGCCAGTTTCCGCGCTCCGTGCTGCTGATGCATCCGATCTTCGTCCTTCTGGGGGTGGGCGGCATCCGTTTCTTGATCCGCCTGGGCAAGACCTGGCTGAACATGCCGCGCCACTACGTCGGCGGCGAGAGAAACGTGCTGCTCTTCGGCGCGGGCGAGCTGGGCGAAAGCCTGCTGCGCCAGATGCGCAAGACGCCCGACGCCAGGTACCGCGTCGTCGGCTTCTTAGACGACGACGCGACGAAGTGGGGGCTGGCCATCCACGGCTGCTACGTCCTGGGCGGGCGCGAGAGCCTCAGCGAGATACTCAAGCGCCGCCAGGTCGACGAGATCGTCATCGCGATCGGCTCCAAGCGCGGGGAACTGGTGCGGGACATGGTCGAGCGCCTGCACGCTCAGGAGAAAAGCCCCGAATTGCGAATCGCGCCGAATCTGACGGAGATGCTCCTCTCGCCCGGGCGGGATATCTCCGTGCGCAAGGTCCAGCCGGCCGACCTGCTCAACCGCGACGTCGTCAAGTTGGACGAGGCGCGGATCGCGGGCCTGCTGCGCGGCCGCCGGGTCTTGGTGACCGGCGCCGGCGGCACCATCGGCGGCGAGCTGGTCCGCCAGGTGCTGCGCTTTGCCCCCGCCGCCGTGACCCTGATCGAGGCCCATGCGACCTCCTTGTTCCACATCGAGGGCGAGGCGCGCGCCGCGGCCGGCCGCTCTCGAATCGACGCCGTCCTGGGGGACGTCCGCGACCAGGCCTTCGTCGACCGCGTCTTCGCCGACAAGCGCCCGGAGATCGTCTTCCACGCGGCGGCGCACAAGCACGTCCACCAGCTGGAGCACAACGTCCAGGAGGGCGTTCTCAACAACGCCGTCGCCACCCAGTACCTCTGCCAGGCCGCGCTCAAGAACCAGGCCTTGGCCTTCCTGCTGATCTCCACCGACAAGGCGGTCAATCCGACCTCCGTGATGGGGGCGACCAAGCGGCTGGCGGAGCTGGCCGTGGCCGGCCACGCGGGGCGCGGGACGACGCGCTTCATGTCCGTGCGCTTCGGCAACGTCCTGGGCTCCTCCGGCTCGGTGCTGACCATCTTCCAGCGCCAATTGGAGCGCGGCGAGGCGCTGACGGTCACTCATCCCGACGTGCGGCGCTTCTTCATGACGGTGGAGGAGGCCGTCGGCCTCATCCTGCAGGCCGTCTCCCTGGGCCGCGGCGGGGAGGTCTTCATCTTGAAGATGGGCGAGCCGGTCCGCATCCTGGACATGGCCAAGAACCTGGCGCTGCTCTCCGGCCTGGAGCCGGGCAAGGACGTCGAGATACGCTTCACGGGCCTCAAGCAAGGCGAGAAGATGGACGAGGAGCTGATGGAGGACCCGGCGGCCTGCGATCCCTCCGAGCACTCGCAGATACTCATTCTTCGCGGCGAGAACGCCCCTCCGGAGGACCTGGAGAAGAGGCTTCTGGACATCGAGATCGCCACGCGCGGCCCCGACGCCGCCGCCGTGGTCCGCCGCATCCAGGCGCTGGTGCCGACCTTCCGCCCCGACCCCGCCCACGAGGCGGCCTCGGGGGACCTGGAGCGCCGCCCGGCCTAGGCCTTGACGATCTTGTCGCCGAAGGCCTTGGCGAACGGAGCCATGGCGTTGCGGGTGTCGACGATCAGCCGGGAGCTCTTGGCGATCAGCGCGTAGTCCAGGTCGGAGTGGTCGGTGACGACGACGACGGCGTCCCGCCCCGACAGCTCCTTGGCGTTGAGCGCCACCGAGGCGGCCTTCAAGTGCTTGTAGTGGCGCATCGCAGGGAAGGCGGGGATGCGCGGGTCGTGATAAGCGATCTTGGCTCCCTTCTCGGCCAAGAGCTCCAGGATCTTGAAGGCGGGAGACTCGCGGGGGTCGTCGATGTCCTTCTTGTAGGCCAGGCCGACGATGAGAATCCTGGCTTCCTCAAGCTTGAGGCCGCGCGCGCGCAGGGCCTCCTCCAGCTTGCCGACGACGTAGTAGGGCATCTGGACGTTGAGCTCGCCGGCCAGGTCGATGAAGCGGGTGTTGAATTGGAACTCCCGCGCCTTCCAGGAGAGGTAGAAGGGGTCGATCGGGATGCAGTGCCCGCCGAGGCCGGGCCCGGGCGAGAAGCGCTGGAAGCCGAAGGGCTTGGTGGCGGCGGCCTCGATGACCTCCCAGACGTCTATGCCCATCTTGTCGAAGCACATCTTAAGCTCGTTGACGAGGGCGATGTTGACGCAGCGGTAGATGTTCTCCAGGAGCTTGGCCGCCTCCGCCGCCTCGCAGGAGGAGACTTGGACCACCCTGGCCACCGCCGCTCCGTAGAGGGCCGCGGCCGCCTGGCGCGAGGGCTCGTCGATTCCGCCGACGATCTTGGGGATGCTCTCGTTGGTGAAGCGCTTGTTGCCGGGGTCCTCGCGCTCCGGCGAGAAGGCGAGGAAGAAGTCCCGCCCGCAGCGCAGGCCTCCCTTCTCGAGCGCCGTCTTCATGAGCTCGCGGGTCGTGCCGGGGTAGCTCGTGCTCTCAAGGCTGACCAGCTGGCCGCGCCGCAGGTTGGAGGCGATCGCCGCCGCGGTCTGCTTGATGAAGGAGACGTCCGGGCGGCCCTCCGGGGTCAGCGGGGTCGGCACGCAGATGACGACGGCGTCGACCTGGGAGAGGCGCTTGAAATCGGCCGTGGCCCCCAGCCGCCCTTCCTTTAATAGGCGGGCCAGCAGCGGGGAGGCAACGGACTGGATGTAGGACTTGCCGCGGTTGATGGAGTCGACCTTGCCGGCGTCGATGTCGAAGCCCAGGACCGGGAAGCCCTTGGAGGCGAACAGCCGCACCAGGGGCAGCCCGACATAGCCCAGGCCGACGACGCCGACGCGGGCCTTGCGGGACTTGATCTTGCCTAGCAGCTCGTCTAGCGGGGAGCGGACGGCGGCCTTGGCGGAGCTGGCCATGGACGTTTTGGATGATAGCATTTATGCCCGGCGGCGCAGGGCGCGGACGACGGCCGTCGTCGAGTAGCCGCGCTTGAGGGGGACGATGACGACCTCTCCGGCATGCTCGCTTCCGGCGACCTGGCTTTTCTTGTAGTCGCCGCCCTTGGCCAGTATGTCCGGCTTGAGCCTGGCCAGCAGGGCCGCCGGGGTGTTCTCGCTAAAGCCGACGACCGCGTCGACGCAGCCCAGGGCGCAGAGGACGGTTGCGCGGTCTTGGAAGCGGTTGATCGGCCGCTCCGGGCCCTTGCCCAGCCGCCGCGCCGAGGCGTCCGTGTTGAGGCCCACGACCAGCACGTCGCCCATGGCCTTGCAGCGCTCCAGCAGCTGGACGTGGCCCGCGTGCAGCAGGTCGAAGACCCCGTTGGTGAAGACCACCTTCTTGCCTTCCCAGGCCCAGAGGCCGCGCTGGGTCAGCAGCCTCTTGAGGCTCTTGAACTTGCCGGTGGAGTCGGTCATCCTCGGGGTCCGGCGCGCCCGTAGTCGTCGGCCAGGCGGACGATGTCGTCGGCATGGGGCGTCGAGGCCTCGAGCAGCGTCACCCGGCCGTAGGGGGCGGAGAAGCGGTGGACGTCCTTCGGGGCGATCTCGAAGGCTTTGCCCGCTCCGAGGGTCCTGCGGCGGCGCCCATGCTCCAAGAGAAGCCTGCCGCGCAGGACATAGATGGTCTCCCGCTTGCGGTTATGGTATTGGAGGCTCAAGCGGCGGCCCTTCTCGACGACGATGAGCTTGCCGATATAGTCCTTGGTCCTCGCCCACCACAGCTCGTGGCCCCAGGGCTTGGCGACGCGGCGGACTTGAGCCTCCATCACTCGTGGGCCTTGGGCGCGCGCGCGAACAACGCGTCCTCGATGAGCCCGCACCAGATCTGGATGACGGCGATGTGGGCCTCCTGGACGCGGGCGGTGGAGGGCGAGGCGATCGCGATGGCCACGTCGCAGAGGCCCTTGAGCTTGCCCCCGCCGGCTCCGGTCAGGCCGATGACGGGCAGGCCCAGGCGGCGCGCCGCCCGGGCGGCCGCGAGGACGTTCTTGGAGTTTCCGGAGGTCGAGATCGCCACGGCCACGTCGCCCGGCTTGGCGTGGGCCTCCAGCTGCCGGGAAAAGACGTTCTCGTAGCCGAAATCGTTGGCGATGGAGGTCAGGTCCGCCTGGCTGCACGCCAGGCAGAGCGCCGGCAGCGGGGGGCGGTTGCGGCGGTAGCGGCCGACCAGCTCGTCGGCGAAGTTTTGGGCGTCGCAGGAGGAGCCGCCGTTGCCGAAGGTCAGGATCTTGTTGCCGCGCCGCAAGGCCGCGATCAACATCTCGGCGGCGCGCTCGAGCTCGGCGGCCCGCTTGGCCGTGGCGGCGATGACCCGGCCGCTTTCCCTCAATTGCCGCGCGATCTCGCCCCGAAATCCGGCCATATGACGGAAGATACCAATTTCCGGGCCGGTTCGACCGCCGCGACTTCGAGCCGCGCCGCGGAAGCCGCGCGTTCTCTGTTTGGCGGCGTGACGTCGGCCGTGGACCGCGATCTCAAGACTCTTGTCGGGAGCGGGCAGGTCCGGAGGCTCGGCTACGGGCTCTATTGCCGTGCGCGCAAGGCTCCCTCCGGCGACGCGCTTTCGCATGAGCGGGAACTGCTGCGCGCGTTTCTCAAGACGGACGATTTCTTGCTCGCGTCCTACGACGATTTCGCAAGCCTCGGGCTTGGGCTGACCCCGCCCCGCGGCCGCCGACTCGTCTACAATCACAAGCGTTCGGGCGACATCGTCGTGGGCGCGAAGCGGTGGACCTTCCGCCGCGTTCCCGAGTACCCGAAAAAATCGAGCAAGGAGTATCTATTGGTCGATCTGCTCAATCAACTGAGGGAATCGCCGGGCGGCGGCGGCCGCGTTCTCAAGAACCTGCGTTCGCGCCTGAACAGCTTCGACCAGGACAAGCTTCGAAAGAACCTGGAGCGCTACGGACGCCCGGCGGCGAGAGAAATCCTGAAGCGCGCCCTGCGCGAGCGGCGCGCCGGACTGCCGCTGCGGATCGTGGCGAAAGAAGACGACGGGGCCGATCTTGAATATTGGCGAGGGAAGTCCGCCTCCGAGCGGGTTGACGCGGTCGAGCTGTTGCGGCGGCAGCATTACGCGCTGGCGGGCCATAAGACCCTTCCGCGGCTCTCCCGTGCCGTCCGGTTCCGGGAGCGCCCTGGATGAGGATTCACCCCGACTTTTCGGACTTCATCTTCGGCTATCCGCCCGTCCGCATAGACCTGCTCACTCTTTTGGATGGCGTCACGGCGGAGGAAATCTGGGCCAGCCGCCGGAAGGGAAGGTTCGGCGAGCACGCCGTCAGCTACATGGGGAAGGCCGCTTTCATCAAGAACAAGCGGGCGGCGGGCCGGCCCAAGGACTTGGCCGACATCGCCGCGCTCGGCGAGGCTGCGCGGCCGCAAGGCGAGGGCGAAAAACCATGAGCGCGTCTGGGGCGAGGGGCGGGCTTGCAGGGGCGTCGTGCGCCTACGCGGCCGCCGCCTCTCTCTCGCGCAGGCGGTCGACGAAGCCGGTGTCGAAGCGGCCGCTGCGAAACTCCTCGGTGCCGAGCAGCTTCTTGTGGAAGCTCGCCGTGGTCTTGATGCCGCCGATCTCCAGCTCGCCTAGGGCGCGCAGGGAGCGCGCGATGCAGGAGGCGCGGTCCGGGGCCCAGGCGATGAGCTTGGCCAGCAGGCTGTCGTAGTAGCTGGGCACCGTGTAGCCGGCGTAGAGATGGCTGTCCAGGCGCACCCCGTGGCCCCCGGGCCAAGATAAGGACTCCACGCGTCCCGGGCAGGGGGCGAAGCCGCGGTCGGGATCCTCGGCGTTGATGCGGTGCTCGATGGCGTGGCAGCGGATCTCGCCGGCGCGGGCCTGGTCGAAGGGCAGCGCCTCGCCGGCCGCGGAGAGAATCTGGGCCACGACCAGGTCGAGGCCGGTGACGGCCTCGGTGACGGGGTGCTCGACTTGCAGGCGCGTGTTGACCTCGATGAAGTAGAACTTCCCGTCCTTGTCGTAGAGGAACTCGACGGTGCCGACGTTCTGGTAGCCGCAGCTCTTGGCCAGGCGGATGGCGGCCTCCTGCATCGCCCTGCGGGTCTGCGGCGGCACGACCGGGGAGGGGGATTCCTCGAGCAGCTTCTGGTGGCGGCGCTGCAGGGTGCAGTCGCGCTCCGGGAAGGCGACGACCTCGCCGCGGGAGTCGGCGGCGATCTGTATCTCGACGTGGCGCGGCTGCTCGACGAATTTCTCGATGTAGACCGAGCCGTCGTTGAAGGAGGCCTGGGCCTCGGCCTGAGCGGCCTTGAGCTGCGCTTCCAGCTCCTTGGGCTCGCGGACCAGCCGCATGCCCTTGCCCCCTCCGCCGGCGGCGGCCTTGACCATGACCGGGAAGCCCACCGCCATGGCGTCCTTCATGAAATTCTTGTCGACCAAGCCCTTGGTCCCGGGCACGACGGGCACTTCCGCGGCGCGGGCGACCGCCTTGGCCGTGCTCTTGTGGCCCAACTGGCGCATCGCTTGCGACGAGGGGCCGATGAAGCGCAGGCCAGCGGCCTTGCAGGCGTCGGCGAAATCGGCGTTCTCCGAAAGAAAGCCGTAGCCGGGATGGACGGCGTCCGCCCCGGTCAGGCGCGCGGCGGAGAGGATGGCGTCGGCCTTGAGATAGGACAAGCGCGAGGGGGCCGGCCCGATGCAGACCGCCTCGTCCGCCAGCCTCGCGTGCAGCGACTCCCGGTCCGCCTCGGAGTAGACGGCCACCGATTTGACGCCCAACTCGCGGCAGGCGCGGATGACGCGCACGGCGATCTCGCTGCGGTTTGCGATCAGTATCTTCTTGAACATGTCATCTTCCTCCGTCCTTGACGCCTTGCGCCGCGGCCAGGAGCGCGCTCAGCTCGCCCGGAGCCGGGGCGGAGAGCCGAGAGGGATAGCGCCGAGCCAGCTCCAGCGCCCGGGCGCAGGAAAAGCGGGCAAGCTTGAGCGTCCCGGCCAGGCAGGCGCTGCGGCAGAGCAGGCCGCGGGCCGCCGGATCGAAGGGGTCGACGCGGGCGGCCTCCTCGGCCTTGAGCAGAGCCAGGGCCGGATTGCGGCGGGCGAAGGCGTCCCGCGCCTGGCGCAGGATCGGCCAATCGCAGGGATGGACCCAGCGGCCTTGCTCCAGCGCGAAGATCAGCGTGTCGCGCCGCGCGGGCCGTCCGGGCGCCAAGAAATCGTACTCCAGCGCCGCCAGGCCGGGGCGGCTTGAGGCGAGGGCCAGGCCGCTCCAGGACCAAGGGGAGGCGTCGAGGCTTTTGCGGAAGGCGTCGAGGCTGTAGGCGGCGCGAGAGGCCCGCGACAGCATGCCGTAGGCCGTGGCGTAGTCGTTCGTCCGCAGGGCCTCCAGGTAGCGCTCGCCGAGCTTGGGCGGCAGCCTGCGCGCCCCGTTGTCCTGACGCAGGCTCAGCGCGCAAAGGGCGACGATCGAGAGCAGTGCCGCGATTTTAAGCAGGGCGAGGACGGGGCGGGACTTTCCGCCCCCTCCGTTGGCCGGCGGCTCCTCCAGCTCGGAGGCCTCCGGCGGCCACGGCTCTTGGCTCAACGCGGCTCCAGGAAGAGCAGGGCCTGGCCGTACTCGGCCGGGGCGCCGCCCTCTATGAAGATCTTCGCCACGCGGCCGGCGCAGGGGGCCTTGACCGGGATCGCCTGGCCCTTCGCCTCCTCGATGACGCCCAAGGTCTCGCCCTCCGAGACTTCCCGGCCTTCCTCGGCGCTGCGGGCCTTGCCCAGGGCGCTCCATTGAAAGAGGCCGACGCCGGGGGAGGTCACGGCCGCAAAGCGGCTGGCCGGAATCGGGTAGCGGGGGGCGGCCTCGGCGCGGGACAGGGAGAAGCCGTCGCCGCCGCGCTTGTATTGGACCTCGACCAAATCGGTCGTCTTGATCCAGGCCAGCACGTCCTTGAGTTGCTCGCTCGTCATAAGCCTCCGTTTCGCGCCCGCCGCAGCCCCGCCTCTCTCGGATTAAACGCCTTGGGAAGCAAGGCGAGGAGGCTCGTCGTCTCGATCCTGCGCCTGGGCGCCTGGTGGACCAGGATCAGCCGCGTCGTCTTGTCCGAGAATTCCAGCAGGACCTGCCGGCAGGCGCCGCAGGGCCTGGCCAGGCGCGCGACGACGGCCACGACCTTGAACAGCCTCTTGCCGCCTAAGACCGCCGCCGCGGCGGCGTTGCGCTCGGCGCAGAGCGCCAGCCCGTAGGAGGCGTTCTCGATGTTGCAGCCGGAGTGGATCGTGCCGTCCTCGGCCATGACCGCCGCGCCGACCGGAAAGCGCGAGTAGGGGCAGTAGGCGCGGCGCTGCGCGGCCTCGGCGGCGGCGATGAGGCGCGAGGCTTGAGAGAGGCTCTGAATTTGGGTCATCGGCGCCCCCGCGTGAAGCGGCCGATGAGCAGCTCCAGGCGCTTGGCCGCCTTGCGGTCCATGTTCCGCGGGCTGGTGAAGATCGCCCCTTCCAGGGCCCGGGCGCAGCGGCAGCGCCGCGGCAGGGCGCAGGCCGCCGGCAGGGCCGAGGCCAGCAGGCGGATCGCGTTGGCGACGTTGGCGTTCAGGGTTTGGATCACCTGCTCGTTGTTGACCTCTTCGCCTTCCTTCCAGCAGTCGTAGTCCGTCACCAGGGCGGCCATCGCGTAGCAGAGCTCGGCCTCCCGCGCCAGCTTGGCTTCGGGGATCGCCGTCATCCCGACGATGTCCGCGCCGAGCTGGCGGTGGAGGCGGGACTCCGCCTTGCTCGAGAACTGCGGGCCCTCCATGCAGACGTAGGTCCCGCCCGAATGCGCGACGAGGCCCAGCCCGCCGGCCGTCTCGCAGAGCAGCTTGGAAAGCTCCGCGCAGAAGGGTCGGTCGAAGGTGACGTGGGCCACGATGCCGCCCCCGAAGAAGGTGCTGGTCCTGCCCTTGGTGCGGTCGATGAGCTGGTCGGGCACGACGAAGTGCCGCGGGGCCAGCTCCTCCTTCAAGGAGCCGACCGCGCTGACGGCGATCAAGCGCTCCACGCCCAGCGACTTAAGGGCCCAGATGTTGGCGCGCGCGTTGATCTCGGAGGGCAGGAGGACGTGCCCCTGCCCGTGGCGCGGCAGAAAGGCGCAGTCCACGCCCTCAAGCTCGCCCAGCGTGACCGCCCCGGAGGGCTCGCCGAACGGGGTCTTGACCTGGACGCGGCGCACGTTGCGCAGGCCCGGGATCTCGTAGAGCCCGCTTCCTCCCAGCACGCCGATCTTGGCTTTTTCCGTCATGAGCCGCCTGCGGGCAGGCCGGGATAGATCGGGAAGCGCGCGCACAGCCGCGTCACCTCGCCTCGGATGGCGCGCAATCCGGACTCGTCGGCCTTGGCGGCCAAGGCGTCGTCGATGAGCTGGGCGATGGCCTCCATCTCCGGCTCCTTCATGCCGCGCGTGGTCACGGCCGGAGTGCCGATGCGCACGCCGGAGGCGATGAACGGCTTCTGCGGATCGTAGGGGATGGCGTTCTTGTTGACGGTGATCCCGGCGCGGTCCAGCGCCTCCTCGGCCTCCTTGCCGGTGGCCTTCTTCGAGCGCAGGTCCAGGGAGAAGAGATGGCAGTCGGTGCCCCCGGCGACGATCCGCAAGCCCCGGTCCGCCAGGGCTTTCGCCAGGGTCCTGGCGTTGGCCACCACCTGGGCCTGGTAGCGCTTGAACTCCGGGCGGAGGGCCTCGCCAAAGCAGACGGCCTTGGCCGCGACGACGTGCATCAGCGGGCCTCCCTGCGTGCCGGGGAAGGTGATCTTGTCGACGGCGGCCGCGTGGGAGGCGCGGCAGAGGATCATGCCCCCGCGCGGGCCGCGCAGGGTCTTGTGGGTGGTCGTCGTCGTGAAATCGGCGAAGGGCACCGGAGAGGGGTAGACGCCCGCGGCGATCAGCCCGGCGTAATGGGCGATGTCGGCGGCGAAATAGGCGCCGACGGAGTCGGCGATGCGCTTGAGCCTGCCCCAATCGAATACGCGGGAGTAGTTGGAGGCGCCGGCGAAGATCATCCGAGGCTTGTGCTTTTGGGCCAGGGCCTCCGCCTCGTCGTAGTCGATCAGCTCGGTCTGCCGCGACACGTTGATGGGGACGATCTGGAAGTATTTCCCGGAGAAGTTCAAGGGATGGCCGTGCGAGAGATGGCCGCCGTGGGCGAGGTTCAAGCCCATGACGACGTCGCCCGGCTTGAGCACGGAGAGATACATCGCGATGTTGGCCTGCGTGCCGGAGTGGGGCTGGACGTTGGCGTGCTCGGCGTTAAAAAGCGTCTTGGCGCGCTCGATCGCCAGGGTCTCGACGACGTCGACGAATTGGCAGCCGCCGTAGTAGCGCTTGCCGGGATAGCCCTCGGCGTACTTGTTGGTCAATACGGAGCCCTGGGCCTCCAGCACGGCCTCTGAGGCGTAGTTTTCCGAGGCGATCAGCTCCAGGTTCTCGCGCTGCCGCCGCAGCTCGTTGGCGATCGCGGCGTGGACTTCGGGATCCTGGGTTTTCAGGGGGTTCATCGATTCGCTCCCGCGGAAAGGATGTCGGCTGCGGACAGGCGGCCCTCGCGCAGCAGGCGCGGGGAGGAGCCGGTGGCGTCGACGATGGTCGAGGCGGCGCCCGCCACGGGGCCGGCGTCGACGATCCAGTCGACCGCGCCGTCGAACTGCCGGATCACCTCGGCTGCGTCGGTCAGGGGCGGCTGGCCGGAGCGGTTGGCGCTGGTCTGCGCCCAGGGCACGCCGGAGGCTTCGATGACGCGCAGCAGCTCTGCGTGCGCCGGCACGCGCAGGGCGATCGTGGCGTACTCGGCGAAGGTGAGCAGCCGCCCCTCCGCCGTGGGTTTTAAGACCAAGGTCAGCGGGCCGGGCCAGAAGCGCTCGGCTAAGGCCTGCGCCAGGGGGGTCCACTGCGCCCAGCGTTGAGCGGCCTGCGCGGACGGCACGAAGACCGGCAGGGGCTTCAAGCTCGGGCGCTCCTTGATCTGGTAGAGGCGGCGCGCGGCCGCCTTCACCAGGGCGGTCGAGCCCAGCCCGTAGACGGTGTCCGTGGGGAAGGCCAGCACCTTGCAGGCGGTCGCGGCGCCCGCCAGGGCGCCGACCTCCTCCGCGGTCAGCCCGCGGCCGTTCTCAAGCTTGATGATCCGCGTCGTTGTCATTATTTTCGAAGGGGCGGGGATTGAGCATCACGACGAACTCGCCCAGGATTTCCTTGCGCTCGGACAGCGCCGCGCGCGCCGACTCGATGGTTCCGTAGAGCCATTCCTCGTGCAGCTTCGAGAGCTCGCGCGCGACGCAGCACTGCGCCCCGGCGCCCAAGGCTTGAGCGGCCGCGGCGAGAAGGTCCAGGACGCGGAAGGGGGATTCGTAGGCGACGATGGTCTTCTCCAGCCTGGCCGCGGATTCCAAGAGCGCGCGCTGCTTGCCGGCGGAGCGCGGCAAGAAGCCCAAGAAGACGAAGGAGTCCGCCGGCAGGCCGGAGCCGGCCAAGGCAGTCGTCACCGCCGAGCCGCCCGGGATGACCGAGACCGGGACGCGGCCGCGCCGCGCCAGCGCGACGAGGCGCCAGCCGGGGTCGGAGATGCAGGGCAGCCCGGCGTCGCAGACCAGGGCCAGGGATTGCCCCGAGGACAGGCGCTCCAGCACCTGTCCTCGGCAGCGCTGGTCGCGCTCGTTGTAGCGCAAGAGCGGGCTCGACAATCCGAAGTGGGACAGAAGGGCGCGGGTGCGGCGCGTGTCCTCGCAGTAGACGGCCTGCGCCTCCTTGAGGGCCCGCAGGGCCCGCGGGGGCATGTCCTCCAGGTTTCCCAGCGGCGTCGGAACGATCGTCAGCATCTCAATGGACCGGCGCGGCCAGCTCCCGCTTGGCCATCTCGCGGTTGGCCGGATCGGGATCGTTGGCGGCGGCCCATTGGAGCAAGGCCTGGTATTGGCCCGCCGGCAGCATGTCCTTAAGCTGGACCCGGGCGCCGGCCCGCACGCCCGGCTCCGGGTCGCTCTTGGCGAAGTTCAGCAGCAGGGGAACGATCTGCTGGTCGCGCGAGGAAAACAGCGCGGCCGCGATCAGGCGGCGCGTCTTGGCGTCCTTCTCGGCGGCGTAGTCCTTGAGCAGTTGGGCCACCTCCTCCGGAGTCGAGGACTCGCCGATCTTGAAGGCCAGGCGGCGGCGCAGCTCGAAGGGGGCGCGGCGGTTGTGGAGGTAGCCCAGCATCGCCTCCCGCGTGGCCCGCAGGGCCGGCAGCGGCGTCGGCGCTCCCAGGGCCGCCTCGGCCTCGGCCCTGGCGGCGACCCCGCCGCGCGCCCAGCGGGCGATTTGGGAAAGGGCGGGCTGCCAGAGATAGGTGCCGATGATGCGGGCGATGCGCGGCGCCTCGTCCGCCTTGCGCTTGAGCAGCGGCAGCGCCGGGGCTCCCTCCCATTGGGCCAGGGCGGACAGCGCCTCGTATTGGGTCCACCAAGCGTTGCGCTCGGCCGGCAGCCCTTCATCGGCGGAGCTGGCGCGGAACTTGCGCTCCGCGATGCGGCGCACGAGCGGCAAGGCGGCGGCGGAGCGCAATTGGAGGGCGGCCCGAACGCCGAAGAGTTGGCTGTCGGGATCGTTCTGGTCCAGGTAGCGCAGCAACAGCGGATCGGCCTGGGCGCCGCTGTCCGGCTGCATCAGCGTCAGGGACTCGAAGGCGGCGTCGCGCACGAGCCGGTCGGGGAAGCGCATGAACAGGTCGAAGAGCGCCTCGAGATCGCCGGCGTCGCGGGGGACGGTGGTCGACAGCCGCCGGAGGATGGCGGCCTTGCTGGAGTCCGAGACCGCCTCGATGAAGGCGTCGTGCAAATCGCGGACGCTGGCCGCGGCCAGCGGAGCGGTCATGGCGGCAGCGGCCGTCGCCGTCGCGGCGGCGCTTGGAGCGCCCAGCAGCCGGAGGGCGAGGAGCAGGGCCGTCACGCCAGGACCTCGTCGAGGACGGCCGACAATTGGCAGAGGCGGTAGCCGCCGGCGTCCAGCGCCGTCATCTTGGGATCGGCCCAGTCCAGGTCCCAGCGGCCGCGCACGAGGGCCACGGCGGTCTTGTCGGCGGCCCGGCGCGAGAGCAGCCGCAGCGCCGCCTTCTGTCCCGGGAAGCGGCGCGCCTCGAAGCAGAAGAACAGCACGCGCTCGGCCTCTTCCACGGCTTTCGCCAGGCCGTTCAAGTCGCCGCTTTCCACCGGGGCCCGGAGCAGGCGCGCGCGGCCCCAGCGCGAGAGGCGGCCGCGGATTTCCCGCTCCGGCCCGCGGGGCCCGCCCTCGAAGGTGAAGCGTTGGGCGACCTCGCTAAAGTCCGGCAGCACGACCAAGAGCGGCCGCTTGGAGGGTTTAAGCGGAAGGGCCAGCGCGCCGCGCCGGGCCAGGGCGATTCCCCGCCGCGCCACCCGGCGCGCCAGGAGTTGGCCTTCCCGCGCCGAGGCGCGCTGGGGGGAGGCGGGCCGCTCCAGCAGCGCCGCGATCCGCGCGCAGGAGGCCTCCAGGCCCTCGCGATCGACCAGGCCGTCGGCCAGGGCCTGCTCCATCAGCTGGGCCGCTTCCTCTTGGGCCTGCCGGTCGTGGGCGAGGATCAAGAGGTCGTGCCCGGCCGCGAAAGCCTTGACGGCCGCCTCTTGGATCGGCATGCGGGCGCTGACCGCCCCCATGCAGAGATCGTCGGCGATCACGACGCCTTTAAATCCCAGCCGCTCGCGCAGGAGGCGGCGCGTGATCTTCTCGGAGAAGGTGGCGACTTGGCCGTCTAGGGCGGGGTAGCGCACGTGCGAGGTCATGACGCAGGCCACCCCGGAGCGCACGGCGTCCTTGAAGGGCCGCAGATGCCCGCGCTCGAAGGCCGAGCGGCCCAGGCGGATCGTCGGCAGCGCGACGTGGGCGTCGACCGTGGCCGCCCCCTTGCCCGGGAAATGCTTCGCGCAGGCCGAGACCCCGTGGTCCTGCAGCCCGCGAATCATCGCCGAGCCCAGCCGCCCCGCCAGCGCGGGGTCCGGGCCGAAGGAGCGGATGCCGATGCCGGGGTTGTAGTTCGGGGTCAGCACGTCCAGGACCGGGGCCAGGTTGAGCTGGATGCCCAGGGGCCGCAATTCGAGGGCCATCTGGCGGCCCGTGGCGTAGGCCAGCTTATCGTCCGCCGCGCGCCCCAGGGCGCAGTTGCCTGGCAGGGCGGTCACGCCCTGGCGAAATCGCAGCACCCAGCCGCCCTCATGGTCGACGGAGAACAGCAGCGGCCGCCCCAGGCGTTGAGTCAACTCCTCGGTCAGGGCCTTCGTCTGGGCGGCCGTCTCGATGTTGCGGGCCAAGAGCAGCACCCCGCAGGCCCCGGAGCGCCGCAGCAGGCCGACGGTCTCGCGCGTGGCCCGCCGTCCGTGGATGCCGAACAAGAACGGGAAGCCGGCAGACCTCATCGTCTCAAGATACCAATAAGCTTCGGGACCGTCAAGGCGCGCAGCAGGGCGCGCACGAACGCTGGGTCGGAGAACATCTGGGCGCCGTGTCCTGAGCGGGCGCTCAGGGCGGTCAGGCTCGGCCAGCTCTTGCGCAGCGCCTCGAGCGTGGCGGCGGCGTAAGGGTCGCCCGGGGAAGCGGCGGCGATGACGCCGGAGGGCCCGCGCGCCGGCAGGGTCACCCCGCGATAGTCGAAGCCCGGGGAGAGCAGCACCAGCCGGCGGACGTTCGGCATCGCCGCGAAGGCGCGGGCGCAGAGGTTGGCGCCGATCGAGGCTCCGATGAGGACCGTGGAGCGCTCCTTGACGCCCAGTCCGGCCAGGAAGCGCCGGGCCGCGAGGACGTCGTAGACGGCATGGGGCCATTCCCCGGAGGCGTCGAAGCTCATGAAGGTTTGCTTGCCGCGCGGGCCGGCGGTCGAGCCGCCGTGGCCGCGCAGGTCCAGCGCCAGGGTTCCCCAGCCGTGCGCTTGCAGGGTGGAGGAGAAGGCGTCGTATTCCCCGTGTCCAGCCGCCACGCCGTGGACCATGATGGCGGTGGGCCGGCCCCGCCTGGGCGGCGAATAGACGGCCGCGATCGTCCAGCCGTCGTCGCTTTTAAACCGCACCGGACGGCCGGCCGCGTGGGCGCAGACGGCGGCGGCCAGGAGGGCTGCGATCATCGGCTTCGCATCGCCAGCGCGTAGCCGGAGTTATAGACCGCGAAGACAGAATCCTGCACGTCGACGACCGAGCGCAGCAGCAATTCCGTTTTCTGGAAGAAGGGCTTCTCCACGGCCCAGCCGTTCTCGTAGACCAATCGCCGGGCCGCGATCGTGGCCAGATAAAGGGCGTTGAGCCGCAGCTGCAGCTGCTGGACCTGCCCCAGGATGAGCAGCGCGGCTTTGTACATTTCCGGATCGGGCAGGGCCTGCGAGGAGGCCAGGCGGCAGCGCACGGTCAGGTAGTAGAGATTGTTGCGGACCTGCTCGGCGCCCCTGGCCAGGGTGTCGAAGTTCGCGCCGATGGTGGCGAGGCTGGGCTGCGGGTCGTCCTGGGCGAAGGCGAAGCGGAGGTTGCCTTCCTGCGCCTGCATGTAAGCCTCGATCTGCTGCAGGTTGGCGACCTGTTGCGCCGTCTGGCCCGCGATCGCGCGCATGGCGGGGAGCAGCGCGGGGTCGCTTTGGCTGCGCGCCACGCGGTCGCGCGCCTGCAGCAGGCCGTCCCAGTAGTAGCGCTCCTGCCACAGGCTGGTCGCGTCGTTCCAGGCGGCCTGGGCCTTCGCCGCCATGCACAACAGCAGCGCCGCCATCCAAGCTCGCCGCAGCATGCCCGATTATATCAATTGCCCGCCCGGGCGCGCGTTGACGGTTGTGGCGCAGCTTTGGTATCCTCGGAAAATGAGGGGGGTTGTCTTTCCCGTCGTGGGCTTGTCGCGAGCGGCCGCCTGCCTCCCGTGAAGAAAGAGTCCGAGCACGTCGCGCTGGCGCGCAAGTACCGCCCCCAGGTTTTCGACGAGGTTCTGGGCCAGCCGTCCGTTTCGGTCACCTTAAAGAACGCCCTGGCCTCCGGGCGCCTGCACCACGCCTACTTGTTTACCGGCCCCCGGGGCGTGGGCAAGACGACGATGGCGCGCATCCTCGCCAAGGCCCTCAACTGCGAGAAGGGGCCGACGCCGCTGCCCTGCGGGACCTGCGACGCCTGCCGGGAGATCGCCGCCTCCCGCTGCCTCGACGTGCTGGAGATGGACGCCGCTTCCCACACCGGGGTCGACAACGTCCGCCAGGTCATCATCGACACGGTGTCCCTGGCCCCCTCGCGCGACCGCTACAAGGTCTTCATCATCGACGAGGCTCACATGCTCTCGACGCAGGCCTTTAACGCCCTCTTAAAGACCATCGAGGAGCCGCCCCCGCATGTCGTGTTCATCCTGGCCACGACGGAGGCGGTCAAGATTCCGGCGACGATCGCCTCGCGCTGCCAGCGCTTCAGGTTTCGGCCGGTCCCGGCGGAGCTCCTGGCCCGGCACCTCGTCCTTCTCGCCGGCAAGGAAGGCCTCCACGTCGAGCCGGGGGCGCTGGAGCTGCTCTCGCGCAGCGCCGAGGGCTCCTTGCGCGACGCGGTCAGCCTGCTCGATCAATGCGGCTCGGCCGGGGGCGAGGCCGTGACGGAGGCCCTGGTGCGCGATTTGTTCGGTTTCGTGCCGCAGGACATGCTGCTCGGGGTCTTGAAGGCGATCCTGGCCAAGGACGAGAGAGGCCTCGCCGGCTGGATTCCCGCCTTGTACGCCGAGGGCATCGAGCCGGCCCAGTTGCTGCGCGATCTGCGCTCGGCCTGCGAGGTCCTTTATCTCCAGGCCTTGGGCCTGGAGACGACGGCCGATCCGGGGCTGCGCCTCCTGGAGGGCTCCGCCGAGCAGTTTTCATTCCTCCTGCGCCGGCTCGACAAGGCTCTGGGGGAGCTGCGCTTCGGGGATTCGCCGCGGCTGACGCTGGAGCTGGGCTTGTTCGATTGCCTGGGCTCGGCGGCCGATTTGGGCGCCTGGGTGAAACGTCTGGAGGAGCTCGAGCGCCGCTTGGGGCCGGACTCCCCCAAGGCCAGCAGGGGCGAGGGCGAGGGCAAGGCTGTTCCGCCCGCATCGCGGCCGGCGGCGGATGTCGCTCATCCGCAAGGCGGCGAGGAGCCGGATGGGGCCGCGGCGCAAGCATGGCAATCGGCGATCGCTGCCCTGCGCGAGGAGAAGGCCGCCCTGGCCGCCACCTTGGAGCAGGCTCGTCTTGCTGTCGTTAGAGGCGCTTGGACCGTGACCTTCGCGCGTCCCTTCGATCGGGACAGCGCGGAGCGCGGGCGAGCCTTGATTGAGGCCAAATTGGCTTCAACATGGGGGAAATCGGTCCATTTGGAGTTCTTTGTTGGCCAAAATGGCCACAGACCCGCGGACGAGCTGGTCGACCCCGTGGTGACCTCCTCTCCAGCCGCCCAAGCGGGCACCTGGAAGGACGCCGCCGAGGCCAGCCCGGCGGTCGAGCCTCCCGCCGGATTTTCAAAGGCCCAGCACGTGCTGGGCGGGAAAGTCCGCATCGTCAAGAAGCCCGCCCCATGAAGACGTTCCAGCGCTTGACCGCGGCGCTCAAGAGATTGCCCGGCATCGGCCCCAAGCAGGCCGAGCGGCTGGCCTTGTTCCTGCTGCGCGCCCCGGAGTTCGAAACGGAGAACCTTATCTCCGCCCTGCGCCAGGCCAAGGCCTCATTGCACCCCTGCGCCCTTTGCTGCGATTTCTGCGAGGGCCCGCTCTGCCGGGTCTGCTCGGACCCCGGGCGCGAGCGGGGCTTGATCTGCATCGTGGAGGAGCCCCAGGACGTCGCCGCGCTGGAGCGCACGCGCAGCTATCAAGGCCTCTACCATGTCCTGCACGGGGCCCTGTCGCCGCTGGAAGGCCGCGGCCCGGAGTCCTTGCGGATCAAGGAGCTGCTGGCCCGCCTGGGGGGCGGCGAGGGAGAGTCCGTTGGGGTTTCCGAGGTCATCTTGGCTACAGACCCCGATACGGAGGGGGAAGCCACGGCCCTATACCTGTCCCGGCTGCTCAGGCCCCTGGGAATCAAGACCAGCCGGATCGCCCACGGCGTGCCGCTGGGCGGGGACTTGGATTACATCGACGAGCGCACCCTGGCCCATGCCCTGGCCGGCCGGAGGCAATTTTGATGCCCAAGAAAATCCCAATCGGCCAAAACGTCGAAGTGGAGGCCGGAAATCGATGATGGGCGCGCCCGGCCGGCGCTTGGGGGAAAATCGTGCGCTTTGAAAACGTCCTGGAGGCCGTCGGCCGCACGCCGCTGATTCGCCTCAACCGCATGGCGGAGGGCCTTAAGCCAAGGATCTACGCCAAGTGCGAGTTCATGAATCCGGGCGGCTCGGTGAAGGACCGCATCGGGGCGGCGATGATCGACGACGCGGAGCGGCGCGGTCTGCTCAAGCCCGGCGGCACGATCATAGAGGGGACCTCCGGCAACACCGGCATCGGGCTGGCCTTGGTGGCGGCGCTGCGCGGCTACAAGCTGATCTTCACGATCACCGACAAGCAGAGCCGCGAGAAGATCAACCTGCTCAAGGCCCTGGGCGCCGAGGTCATCGTCTGCCCCACCGCGGTGGAGCCGGAGGATCCGCGCAGCTACTACTCGGTGGCCAAGAAGCTGGCAAGGGAGATCCCCAACGCCTTCTACCCGAACCAATACGAGAATCCGCGCAATCCCGCGGCCCATTACGCGACGACCGGACCGGAGATCTGGGAGGACACGGACGGCCGGGTGACCCATTTCGTGGCCGGCATGGGCACGGGCGGGACGATCTCGGGCGCGGGGCGTTTCTTAAAGGAGAAGAATCCAAGGATCAAGATCGTCGGCGCCGATCCGGTGGGCTCTTTGTACTACGAGAAGATCAAGTTCGGCCGCCTCGGCAAGGCCCGTCCCTACGTCGTCGAGGGCATCGGCGAGGATATTTTCCCGCCCACGATGGACTTGGGCATCGTCGACGACGTCGTGCAGACCCCGGACATGGACTGCTTCGTGACGACGCGGCGGCTGGCGCGGCTGGAGGGCCTGCTGACCGGAGGCTCCGGCGGCGCGGCCGTCTGGGCGGGCTTGAAATACGCCGAGCGGCTCGGCTCCAAGGACCTGATGGTCGTCTTGTTGCCCGACACCGGGATGCGCTATCTCTCCAAGATTTACAACGACGAGTGGATGAGGGAAAACCAGTATCTAGAAACCGAGTTGCGCCTGCGCGCCAAGGACGTCATGGCCGCCAAGCGTCGTGCTCGCCGGCGCAAGGGCCTGCTGATGAGCCGGCCGCGGGAAACGCTGCTGGAGGCGCTGGGCCGCATGCGCCGCCAGGACATCTCGCAGCTTCCGGTCTTCGAAAACGGCAAGCTTGTCGGCGCCGTCTACGAGGACGACATCCTCGCCCTCCTGCTCAAGGGCCGCCAGTTGGGCAAGATGATCGTCCGGGAAGTCATGGCCGCCGCGCCTCCGGTGATCACCCCGGAGGCGCGCATCGAGGCCATCCTGCGCCTGGTTTGCGCCGAGAAGCCGGCGGTGCTCGTGCGAACGGGCAGATCCACGTACGATATCATCACGAAGTACGATATCCTTAACGCCGTAGCTAAAGAGAACGGCGGCGCAGCCGCCGGGAGGAGGAATTGATGCTCTCATCTTTGTGCTTCATTGTCGTTTTGGCCGCCGCCGAGCCACCCAAGCCGGCGGCCGTGCCTCCCGCGGCTTCTGCGGCTTCTGCGGCTCCCGCGGCTCCCGCGGTCGTCGCGCCGGCGCCCAGGCCGGTTCCAAAACCGGCCGCCAAGCCGGCCACGAAACCGGCCGCAAAGCCGGCCGAAACGCCCGCCGCCGCGGCGGCGCCGCAGGCCGCTGCCGTCGATCCTCGCGCCTCCGCCGAAAAAGAATTCGAGTTCCTGAGCGACGCGGCGGCGCGCGCCCAGTCGACCAAGGAATATCGGGCCTCCGCCTCCGCCCTGGACGTCTTCGCCGACGCCCATCCGCGGGCCGACTTCGCCGCTTCCGCGCTCTCCGAGCTGGCGGCCGCGCAGGAACGCCTGAAGGATTCCACGGCGCTCGTCACCTGGCTGCGCCTGATCTATGAATTTCCGGATTCTCCCCAAGCCAAGTCCGGGCGCGAGTCCTTTTTGTCGTTCGCCTCGGATCGCTTGAGCCGCCGCTTGCGGCCGGCCGCGGCCGATATCGCCCAGCCCGCGCCGGGCGCCGGCGCCGCCGATCGGCTCGCCGCTCTCTTGGAGCGGCTGTCCGGCCCCCTGTCCGAGGAACTCTACGGCCCGGCGCTGGATTTGGCCGCGCGTTTCGAGCGGCGCTTCCCCTCTTACGAGGGCGACGATCGGGTCGGCTTGGCCGCGGCCAGGCTGTGGGAGAGCGAGGAAGATTGGCAATCCGCCTTGCTCGCTTATCGCAGGATGCTGGCCCTCTATCCCGCCTCGACGCTGCGGGCCGACGCGCTGTGGGGCGAGGGGAACCTCCTCGCCGACAAGTTGAGGGACTACCGCGCCGCGGTGCCGGTCTTCATGGAGCTGGCCGACAAGCATCAGGCCGATGCGCGGGCCTCGCTGGCCCTGGAGCGGGCGGGGGATCTGCTGGCCAAGAAGCTCGACGAGTACGAGCCGGCGGTCGGCGCCTACGACAAGCTGGTCCAGCGCTATCCCGGCACGCAGGCCGCGCGGCGCGCCCTGCGGGAGGCGGCGAAGCTGGAGCGGGGCAAGTTGGGCAATCCGGAGGCCGCGGCCAAGAGCCTGGAGACGCTGGCCGACCAGTTCCCCGGCCAGCCGGAAGCTCCCGAGGCGCTCTACGAGGCCGCGCAGATCTACGAGGACGACCTCAAGGACGCGGCGCGGGCCATCGCCGAGTACAAGAAGCTGGCCGAGAAATTCCCGGACCAAAGGTTGGGCCGCAAGGCCGCGTCGCGGGCCGCCAAGCTGCAGTCGGAGTAGCCCGCCGCGATGAGCGACGACAAGGAGCTGGGCTTCGCCACCAAGGCGATCCACGCCGGCCAGCGTCCCGACCCGGCCACCGGGGCCGTCATGACCCCGGTGTATTTCACCTCGACCTACGTCCAGCAGGCTCCGGGCGTGCACAAGGGCTATGATTACGCCCGCACGGTCCATCCCACGCGCTCGGCGCTGGAGGCGAATCTGGCCGCGCTGGAGGGAGCCAGGCGCGGGCTGTGCTTTTCCTCCGGCATGGCGGCGATCGCCACCGTCGTCCAGACCCTGCGCTCCGGCGACCATGTCGTCTGCTGCGAGGATCTCTACGGCGGCACCTATCGCCTCTTCACCCAGGTCTTCCAGCGCTTCGGCCTGTCCTTCTCCTTCGTCGACGCCGCGGACCTTTCCGCCGTCGAGAAGGCCTTCTCTGCCCAGACCAAGCTCTTGTGGATAGAGACGCCGAGCAACCCGATGCTACGGATCACCGATCTCCGTGGCGCCTGCCAACTGGCCCATCGCCATGGGGCCCTGGCGGCCGTCGACAACACCTTCGCCAGCCCGGCCTTGCAGCGGCCTCTGGCCCTGGGCGCCGACTTGGTCGTGCATTCCACGACCAAGTATCTGGGCGGCCACTCCGACGTCGTCGGCGGCTGCGTGCTCGCCAACGACGAGGGGCTCTACGAGCGGCTCAAGTTCCTGCAAAACGCGGTCGGCGCGGTGCCCGGCCCGATGGATTGCTTCCTGCTCTTGCGGGGCACCAAGACCCTGCCGGTCCGCATGGAGCGCCATTGCCAAAACGCCCTGGCCGTGGCCAAGCATCTGCTGGCCCATCCCGAGGTGGAGCGGGTCCACTACCCGGGGCTGGCCCACCACCCCGGCCATGAGACGGCCAAGGCCCAGATGAGCGGCTTCGGCGGGATGATCAGCTTCGAGCTCAAGGGCGATCTTTCCCGCGCCAAGCGCATGGCCAGCGGGACCAAGTTATTCTGCCTGGCGGAGTCCCTGGGGGGCGTGGAATCCCTTATCGGCCATCCGGCGACGATGACCCATGGTTCCATCCCGCGCGAGCAGCGCCTCAAGTCCGGGCTGGTCGACGGCTTGATCCGCCTGTCGGTGGGCCTGGAGGACGCCGCCGACCTGGTCGCCGATCTCGACGCCGCCATCGCGGCCAGCTTGTAGCGCCGAGGCCCGGCTCACCCGCGCGGTCCAGGCGCTGGGGCGGGGGCGCGGGCCTCGGCACTATTGATACGCCTGAGGTCTCCGGGAAGTTCCGCGCCGCGGCCGGCGCTTGCGGCCGCCGAGGCGGGAGCTATTTGCCGAGGATGTCGATGTCGATGGCGTCGGCTTGCTTGCAGTAGGGGCGGCAGACGAAGCGTTGCACATGGCTGGTGCATTCGGACAGGGTGACGAAGTTCTTGTAGTTCCAGGCCAGGCCGATGACGGTCAGGGAGTAGCGGCCGTCCTTGTCGGTCGTGGTCGTGCGCATGCGCCCGCGCTCCTCCGTCTCGCCGTTGATGGAATCGCAGTCCTTGACGATGGCGGCGCCGATCTTGAGGGGCTGGCCGTTGTCTAGAAGGGCCTTGCCGCTGATGGTCCTCAGGTAGGGCCTGGGGTAGCCGAGGCAGCCGGAGGCGGACAGCCCGAGCAAGGCCAGCAGCCCCAGGGCCGTCGTCCTCATGGCGCCCTCGCGGCGCAGCAGCCGGCGCTTGGCGGCCTGCCCGCCTCGCGCCGAGTAGCCGCCGAGGCCGTCGGCGCCGACGACGCGGTGGCAGGGGATGATCGGCGCGAAGGGATTGGCGCCCAGTGCCTGTCCGACGGCGCGCGCGGCCTTCGGCTTGCCGATGCGGCGCGCGATCCAGCCGTAGCTGCGGACCTGTCCGGACGGAATCTCGGCGCAGGCCGTCCAGACCGCTTGGCGGAAGGCGGAATGTCCCTTCATGCGGCGGCGAATTTCGGCCGGGATGCTCATCGCTTCATTCTATCAAGCCGGGACGATCTTGCCGAGTATGCGGGGGCCGCGCGAGCCCGTGGCCCGCGGGCAGTTGTTCGGCAGGCCGCGGACGGCGCGCAAGGCCAGCCAGGCGAAACAGGCGGCTTCCTTGGCCATGACCGGCAGGCCGTAGGCCCGGCTGGTCGTCACACGGCGGGGCGCGGCCAGGCGCCGGAGATTGCGCATCAGCTCCGGATTGAGCGCTCCGCCGCCCGAGACGACCAGCTCCCGGCAGCGCTCGGCCTGCGGCAGGGCCGCGACGATGGTGCGGGCGGTGAATTCGTTGAGTGTGGCCAGGACATCCTCCAGCCCGCGCCGGCCGAGCGTTCCGAAATGTTTTTTGAGGAACTCCTCGCCGAAATCGTCCCTGTCCAGGGACTTCGGGCCTTTCCTCTTAAAATAGGGATGGCGCATGAGGCGCGCGATCAGCCGCCGGTCGGCTTGGCCCCGCGCGGCAAGCCGGCCGTCCTCGTCCATGGCGAGCCGTCCGCCGCTGGCCAGCCGGACCGCCAGGTCCATCAAGCCGTTGCCGGGGCCGGTGTCGAAGGCCGCCCGGAGCCGGCCCTCCCCGACGATGGAGACGTTGCCGATGCCGCCGATGTTCTGGACGGCGCGCAGGGGGCCTTCGGCGAAGAGGAACTCGTCGAAGGCGGGGACCAGGGGAGCGCCCTGGCCGCCCGCGGCCATGTCGCGCGAGCGAAAATCCGCCACCACGGGCAGGCCCGTGCGCTCGGCGATGACGGCGGGCTCTCCCAATTGCAAGGTGTTGGGCGGCCGCGCCGAGGGGCCGTGCCAGACGGTCTGGCCATGGGAGCCGACGACCTCCGGCCTTTCGCGGCCGATCAGCGCGCGCGCCGCCTCGGCGAAGGCCTCGCCCAGGGCGACGTTCAATCGAGACAGCTCCGGGGTCGTAAGCCGCGCGGCGCCGAGCACGAGGCGCTTGAGGGCGGGGCGGTAAGCCCGCGTGGCCAGCCGCAGCACAGTAACGCTCCGGCCGGAGAAACGGACCAGGGCGGCGGTCACGCCGTCCGCCGAGGTGCCCGACATCAGGCCCACGGCCAGCCCGGCGGCCTTTTCTTGCGCGGCCATCGCTTCGATTCTATCTTTTCGGCCCGGGGCGCGCCCGCGCGGCCGCGGGAACTTCCGCGAAGCCCCGGCCGTATCCTTTTCGTGACCGACTCCGCGCTGCGACGGCCGCTGGTCTGGGGCCTCTTCCTTTATATGGCGGCCTTGGCGGCGCTGCGCGCGCGGGGGGCGTTCCGTCCGGTCGTCCCCTGGGACGACGCCGCTCTGGCCTACGGCAGCTACAGCGTGGCGCTGACCGTCCAGGGTTGCCCGCGCGAGGACCTGCGCGGCTGGAAGGGGCCGGCGAGGGCCGTGGCGCTGGAGGGGCGGCCGTTTCGCTACGGCGTCGAGGTGCTCTGGCCCAAGGGCTCGGAGCTGGAGCGATTGCCGTTTCCTGGCGAGCGGGTCGTCGTTGACGGGAGGCTGCGCCTGCCGCGCCGGCCCAAGAATCCCGGCGACTTCGATGAGGCGGGATTTTTGGCGGACCGCGGGCTCGCTTGGGTGCTTCAGGCAAGCTCCTGGCGGCGCGACAGGCCGCCGGGCTGGGCTTGGGCGCCTAAAGTCTGGGCCGAGCGCTTGCGGCGCTCCGTCCATGCCAGGCTGTTCGCCCTCCTGATTCCCGATGAGGCGCGCTTGTCGGAAGGGCTGCTGCTGGGCTACAAGGGCGCCTTGGCGCCGCGGCTGGCCCGCGCGGTTCGGAACGCCGGCTTGATCCATCTGATCGTGCCGTCCGGAGCGAAGGTGGCGCTGGCCGTGGCGGCGGCCCTGGCCTTGGCCGGCCTGCTGCGCTTGTCCGCGCATGCCCGCTGGCTCTTGGCCTTCTCTGCCGGCTTGGCCGTGACGCTGGCCGCGGGGGGAGACGCTCCTTATTGGCGGGCCTGCATCGCCGCCGCGGCCCTCCTCTTCTGGCGCGCCCGGGGCCGCGAGGGCGACGCCTTCCAGGCGCTCGTCCTGTCGGCCTGGGCCCAATTGCTGTTTTGGCCGCGGGCTCTTTTTTCGGCCGGATTCCAGATGACCTACCTGGCTTTGGCGGGGCTCTTGTCCTTGTGGCCCGTCGCGCGCCGCCTGGCGCCGGCGCGCTGGCCGCGCTGGGCCAGGGCCCTGGCCTTGGGCGCGGGGACCTCCCTCATCGTTCAAGGCTGCCTGTGGCCGGTCTTCGCCGAGGATTTCGGGCGGGGCTCCGTCGTCGGGCTGGCCGCCAACGTCGTGGCGGTTCCCGCCTATCCGTTCTTCGCCGGCGCGGCCTGGAGCCTGTGGGCCATGTCCTTCGTCTGCGCGCGCCTGGCCGCGGCGCTGGCCGTCGTCCTCGCCTGGGCTCTCTCGCGCGGCGAGGCCTTCTGTCAGGCGGCCGCCTCGCTGCCCGGGGCCGTCGCGACGCTGGCGCCCTGGCCGCCGACGAGCGTGGCGGCGTACTACCTCGTCCTTCTGGCGCCCTCGCGGCGCTCCTGGCGAGGCGCCGCCGCCTGCCTGTCGCTGGCGCTGGCCTGCCGGGCGCTGGGGGCCTTGTCGCCGGCGCCGCCCCTGCGGGTCGTCTATCTCAAGCCTCCCAAGCTGGCCGGCCGGCCGCGCCAGGCAGCCCTCATCCTGGCCGCCGGGCGCGCCTGGGTCGTCGGTTCGGCCCCGCCGTCGCTGCTGCGCAAGGCCTTGCTTTCCTACGACGCCCTTGGGCGCGTCCAGGGCCGCTCGCCGGCCTGGTCCGGAAGGCCGCTGCGGTTGGGCTCCGTCTCCTTCCGCTTCGATCCGCCCGGCGTCGCCGTCGCCGGAAGCGAAAGTGCTATAATCAAACGCGCACTCAAATTCTCCGCCGTAGAGGTTGCAACCGATGGCGTCGAAGTCCATGCCAAAACCCCGCGATCAGCGAGCGATCTCCTCGGTCGTGATCTTCCATAACGAATCCAAGCCGGAGGCCGTCCGGATGCTGCGGGTGCTAGGCAAGGCCTTGAAGGCGCGCGGGGTGCGCGCCTGGTCCGGCCGCCGGGCCGCGGCGAGCCGATCCTTGCGCCTGGCCGACATCGGGGTGGCCCTCGGCGGCGACGGCACGATGCTGCGCGCGGCGCGCCTTCTGGCCCCGCATTCGATTCCCCTGCTGGGCATCAATTCCGGCGGGCTGGGCTTTCTGTCCGGGGCCGACGCCGACAACTTCGTAGAGCAATGCGACGCCATTCTGCGCGGCGATTTCCTGATCGAGGAGCGCTGGATGATCGAGGTCGAGGTCCGGCGCGGCCGCAAGACGGTTTTGGGGCCCAGCCTCGCCCTCAACGAATGCGTGATCCGCTGCGGGGACCAGGCGCGCGCGATCTGCCTGCACACCGAGGCCGGCGCTCGCGCGCTGGCCGACTATTTCGGCGACGGGCTGATCGTCTCGACGCCGACCGGCTCGACGGCCTACAATCTGGCCGCGATGGGCCCCATCGTCGACCCCAGCCTCGACGTCCTGCTCTTGGCTCCGATCTGCCCGCACACCCTGACGCAGAGGCCCCTGATCATCCCTGCCTGCGATCCCGTCACCATCGCCCTGACGACACGGCGGGCCCACGAGGCTCCGCGCGTGCTGGTATCCCTCGACGGCCAGTTGAGCTGCGCGCTGCGCGTCGGCGACGAGGTCCGCGTCAGGCGCCACGAAAGGCCCTTCAAGCTGCTGCTCGACCCCAAGCGCTCCTACTACGAGGTGCTGCGCCGCAAGCTGAAGTGGGGGGAGCGCGGATGATCCACCGGCTTCAGATCAAGAACTTCGCGATCATCGAGGACGAGACCCTGGAGCTGAAGGCCGGGCTCAATGTCCTGACCGGCGAGACCGGGGCCGGCAAGTCGATCCTGGTCGAGGCTCTGGGCTTCCTGCTCGGCGCGCGCGCCTCCTCCTCCTGGCTGCGCGCGGGCGCCTCCAAGCTCGAGGTGACCGGCTGGTTCGACGCCAAGGCTTTCCCCGAGGAGGTGACGGCGCAGTTCAAGGTGGCGGACTCACCCGTCATGGTGCGGCGCGAGCTCGACGCCGGGGGCAGGAGCCGCGCCATCATCAACTCCCAGACTGCGCCGGCGGCGGCGCTGGCCGCCCTGGGCGGGGCCCTGGTCGATTTCCACGGCCAGCACGAGCACCAGACCCTGCTCAAGCCCGCCGTCCAACTGGAGCTGCTCGATCGCTTCGGAGCTCACGACGCCGCCCTCGAGCGCGTTCGCGCGGATTACGCCCGCTGGAGGGAGCTCAAGGAACGCCTAGACTCCTCCCGCATGTCGGAGGAGGAGCGCCGCAAGCGCGTCGAGGCCGCGCGCTTCCAGCTTCAAGAGCTCAGCGAGGCCCGCCTGCGCCCCGGCGAGGAGGAGGAGCTCGAGGCGGCGCTGCCGCGGCTTAAGAACGCCGAGCGCCTGAAGGGCTTGGCCGCCGCCGCCTACGAAAGCCTTTACGAGCAGGAGGGCGCGGCTCTCTCGACCGTGCTGAGGGCCCAGCGCGCCCTTTGCGAGCTTTCGCGCATCGACTCCTCGACCAAGCCCCTGTGCGAGCGCTTGGAGCAGGCGCGCTTGTCTTTGGAGGAGTTGGCCCACGAGGCCGGCGGCTACCGGGACCGTCTTCAAACCGACCCCGCGGCCCTCGACGCCATCCTCTCGCGCCTGGACGTCTTGTCCCGGCTAAAGAAGAAATACGGGCCCACGGTCGGGGAGCTGATCGCCCTGCGCGAGAAGACCGCGGCCGAGCTTGAGAGCCTGGAGGGCTCCCAGAAGACTGCCGAGGAGATCGAGCGCTCCTTGAGCCAGGCGGAGCGGCGGCTCGGCGAGGCCTGCGAGAAAATCCACGCCTTGCGGCGCAGGGCCGCCGGCAAGCTCGAGGCCCTGGTGCTGGCGCAGCTTAAGGAGCTGGGGATGCCGAACGCCGCGTTCTCCGTGGCGGTGGAGCTGGAGGAGGGCCATTACGGCTTGGCGGGGGCGGACGCGGTGGAATTCCTGCTGGCGCCGAATCCCGGCGAGCCCCTGCGCTCGGTGCGCTCCATCGCGTCCGGAGGCGAGTTGTCGCGGGTGATGCTGGCGCTCAAGACCGTCTTCGCCGAGGCGGATCAAATGCCGACGCTGGTTTTCGACGAGGTGGACGCCGGTGTGGGGGGCGCTGTGGCGCGCTCGGTCGGCGAGCGGCTGGCGGCGCTGGGGCGCGCGCGCCAGGTGCTGTGCGTCACCCACCTGCCCCAGGTCGCCTGCTTTGCGGGCGCCCATTTCCTGGTCAGCAAGCGGGTCGTCTCGGGGCGCACGCGCGCCGCGGTCGAGCATATCGACGGAGCCAGGCGCCTGGAGGCCCTGGCCCTGATGCTCGGCGGGCGGGAGGCGACCGCGGCCAGCCGCAAGCACGCCATGGAGCTTTTGGAGGCCAGCGCGCCATCATGACAGAGACAGCTTCCGGGATTCGCACACGCTTTGCCCCGTCGCCGACGGGATTCCTGCACATCGGGGGGGCCCGCACGACGCTGTTCAACTGGCTCTTCGCGCGGCGCCATAAAGGCGTCTTCGTGCTCCGCATCGAGGACACCGACGAGGCGCGCTCCACCGCGGAGTCGGTCGACGCCATCCTGGAGTCCATCCGCTGGCTGGGCTGCGATTGGGACGAGGGGCCTCTGGACGCCGAGAGCGACCGCGGGCCCTTTTCGCCGTACTACCAGATGAAGCGCCTGGAGCATTACGACAAGTATCTCCGGCAGCTTTTGGAGGAAGGCAAGGCCTATCGCTGCTATTGCTCCAAGGAGGAGCTCGATGCGATGCGGCGGCTGGCGCAGCTCGAGAAACGGCCGCCCCGCTACGACGGGCGCTGCCGCCTCTTGACCGAGCGGCAAGGCCGGGACCTGGAGGCTTCCGGCCGAAAGCCGTCCCTGCGCTTTCGCATGCCCGAGGAGGGGGCGACGCTCGTGCCGGACTTGATCCGCGGCGAGGTCTCCTTCGAGAATCGCTTGCAGCAGGATTTCGTCATCCGCAAGACGACCGGGGGGCCGACCTACAATTTCGCCTGCGTCGTCGACGACCATCTGATGCGGATCAGCCACGTCATCCGCGGCGACGAGCATCTGCCGAACACCCCGTCCCAGCTCCAGCTCTACCGGGCCTTGGGCTGGCAGCCGCCGCTTTTCGCGCATCTCTCGATGATCATGGGTCCCGACGGCGGCAAGCTTTCCAAGCGGCACGGCGCCACCTCGGTGCTCGAGTACAAGCAGCAGGGCTTCCTGCCGCAAGCCCTGCGCAATTATCTCGCGCTCCTCGGCTGGTCGACGACCGATTCCCAGCAGCTTTTCTCGCCGGAGGAGCTCATCGAGCGCTTCGATCTTGCCGGCTGCCAGAAAAATCCCGCGACCTTCGATCCGGTCAAGCTGGCTTGGATGAACGGCGAGTACATCCGCAAGACGCCGGTGCCGGAGCTGGTGCGCCAGGCGGAGCCGTTCCTGAAAACCGCGGGGCTGGCCAGCGCGGAAGGGCCGGCCCTTGAACGGACGGTGGCGCTGGAGCAGGAGAAATACAAGCGTTTGGCCGACATCCCGGGCCTCATTGAATTCTTCTATAAGCCGGTCGAGTACACGCCGAAGGCGATGGATAAAGTGTTGCGGACTACGGGAACCAAGGAGACGCTGGGGGGCCTGGCGGAGCGGCTGTCGCGGCTGTCCCCATTCGAGGAGAAGGCCCTTGAGTCGGAGATTCGCGGCTTTTGCGCCGAGCGGGGGCTGAAAGCCGGCCAGGTCTTCCATCCGCTGCGCGCCGCCGTGACTGGACGCACCGAGGGGCCGACCTTGTTCTTGATGCTCGAGGTGATGGGCCGGGAGATGGTCGTCTCCAGGCTGCGCAAAACGATCGACGCGCTCGGTTGACCGGCTTGCGGGCGGGAGTTGCGATTCCCGGAATAAACAGATATCATGTCGCTCCGTTTTCGAGAGGACCCCATGGTCACGAAGAGAAAAGCCGTCGCCGCCAAGAAGAAGACCTCAAGGACGTCTCCCAAGAGGGCGCATGCTCCCGTCGGCCCGAAGCTGAAGCTCGGCGCGATCCGCAAGCAGCTCGTCTCGATGCGCGACGACCTCATGAAGACCGTCCGCAACCAGCAGATATCCGACGAGGGGCAGGCGGATATCGGGGATTCCGTCGACGAGGCCAGCCGCTCGATCGAGCGGGAGCTGCTTTTCGAGTTGTCCGACAACGAGCGCGTCACGCTGGATCAGATCGATGCGGCGTTGCACAAGATCGATCGAGGGGTCTACGGCGCCTGCGAGTCCTGCCGCAAGCCCATCGCGAAGGCGCGCTTGGACGCCTTGCCGTTCGCGCGCTACTGCATCCGCTGCCAGAATTCCGCCGAAAGCACCTCCAACGGGGGCGAGGCGGAGGCGCCGAACTTCGGCGCGATCGGCGAAGAGTCCCATTCGGCCACCGAGATCAGCTAGCGGGATTCCGCGTAGCTCGGTAGTTTCGCCGTCTTGAAAATGTAACAACGCGCCTCCATACTCATGGGGTGCGGTATTATGTTTATAGGGACGCCAAGGTCGTAGGGCCGTTCGCGCGCGAAGACTTGAGGCTGGCCGGACGCCTCGGGCCGGAGACCCTGGTCTGCGCCGAGACGACGGACGGCGGCCGCGGGGAGGATTGGCGCAACCTCGAGGAAGTCCCGGAGCTTTCCAACTTCGCCGAGCCGCTAGCCGCGGAAGACAGCGGCGTCTCCTCCTTGCTCGGACGGTTGGAATTGGGCTCGCTAGGGGTGCCTTCCCCGGCGGAGGATTCCGATTGGCTCTCCGATTTGTTCGAGGATACCGACCTGCGTCGGCGCTGGGGCTTGGAGCAGCCGCAGGCGTCGGCGCCGGCGGAAGAGTTGGCGCGGGTGACGGAGCTGGAGGCCCAGGTCGCGGAGCTGCGCAAGCGCCTGGCGGAGCTCGAGTCCTTCCCCAAGAGGGAGCCCGCCGAGCCGAAGCTCGCGGCGGCGCCAGAACCCGCTCCGGAGTCTCGGCCGCAGCCGGTTCCAGAGCCCGGCCCCGAGCCGCAGCCGCAGAAGCCTAATTCCGATTTTTTGCCGGCGCGACCCGCACCGGGGCTCGCGTTGGAGTCCCCGCCGGAACCGGCGCCGGAATCCCCGCCGGAACCGGCGCCCGAATCCAGTCCGGAGCCGACGCCGGAGGCTGGCCCGGAGCCTGTTCCGGAAGCGGCGCTGTCGCAACCGATTCCGCAGCCCAGCCCGGAGCCGCTCCAGGCCGAAACCGGGGCGGGGGAATCTCATTTTTCCCTGAGGGGCGCCGAACAGCCGGCGGCGGAGCTTCCGATTCATTTCGCAGGCACCCGGTCGTTCAAGCCGCATCGGGAATCGGAGGCCGAGCCGGCTCCTCCTATGATTGCGGCGCCGAGCCCAGAGGCTCCGCAGCCGGCGGCCGATGCGCAACCGGCCGCAGAAGCGCCGCAGCCGCCCATGACGCTGCGAATCGCTTCTCCGCAGGCAGCTCCAGCGATCACCATCGCTCCTCCGCCAGTTCAAGCTCCCATCGCTGCCCCCGTCGCTGCGGCCTCATCGCCCGAGCCGTTGGTGACGCTGGGGGAGCCCACGCAGGACGTGCTGGCTCGCTTGGCCAAGCCCGCGCCGACGCCGGATGCCATTCCGAGACGGCGTTCAGGCTCCAAGAAGCTTTGGGCGCTGTTCGGCGGGTTGGTCGTGGTGTTGGGGGCCGTCTTTTTCGTATTTCTGCGCAATTCCCATGATCTTGGGACGATGGCTTCGCTTGGCTCCGATCAAAAGCCGATCGGACTGGAGCCGGTTTCAGGAGCAGCGTCTCCAGCTCCAGTTCCGGCTACGACCGCTCCGGCGGCTGTTCCAGCCGCCGCTACCCCGGCTCCCGCGGCTCCCGCCGCGGCGCCTCCGGCCGCGGCGACGGCTCCCGCTCTGACCGAGCCAGCCGCTCCCGACCCGGCCAAGCAAGCCATCGCCCTGGTCAAGGGCTACCCGCTGGACGGCGGTCGCGGCACCGTCGAGCGTTGGCTGTCCTACGAGTACACTGCCAATCCAGGCTTCGACAACAAGGAAAGCTGGGACGCCGGCGCGGTCGACGCGACGACGTATCTGGTTCGCTACGTGTTGACCCCGGGGCCTAAGAGCGAGGCGCGGGGCCAGATCACCTACCTGTTCGAGGCGGATATCCAGCGGCAGACCGTCCTGGGCAAGAACCCGGCGGCTCATCGGCTTTTGGCCGGAGAGCCGGCGGCCGCCTCCGGGTCCGGAAGGAAAGCGGCATCCAGGCGGGCCCGCGCCAAGCGCAGGATTTCCGGAGGGCGGCCACCGCTGGCTCCCTTGCCCAGCGATTCCGAGCTGCGGCCTCCTTCGGGCGGCGAGGCCGATCCTGGAGCGGAGCCGTCCCTGTGACTTACGCGAAGCAGAGCGGGCTTTCCTAGGCCGGGGAACTGTTGTTAAATTGGCGGCATGGCGCGGCTGCTGCTGTCCTTGTCCCTGCTTGCCGCTTTCCGCTCGGCCGGCGCGGAGCAGGTCGCGATGGCGCCTCGCTTGATCAATGCCAGGTCCTGCCGGGATTCCATGGGGAGAATGGCGCCAGGAAAGGTCATCGCGATCATCCTGGCCGGCCCGGGAGACGTCAACGACATCAACTTCAGGGCCGGCGATGAGCGGTATTTTCGCAACGATGCCAACTGGCTGGAGAATTGGCTGCACGGCCTAGGAATCCATCTCGTAGTCAAAATCCTCTATGATCGAAGCAAGCCGCTGGCCAGCGATCGCTCCCTCCAGGCCATCATGCGCGACCTGCCGGCTTCCATCAATCCTTGCGACACGACGATTTTCGCGTTCACCGGCCACGGCTCCGGCGGCAGCCTGACGACTGCGACTCAATGGAAGCGGGGCAGGCAAGAGGAGGTGACGGAAGAGGTCAAGCCGTTCGTCGATTGGCTGCGCGCCTTGCCCGGGCAAAGGCTGTTCTTTTTCGACTCCTGCGGCTCCGGCGATTTTTCCGATCAGATCTGGCATGGCTACATCCATTGGGGCCGACGGCCTCCCTACAGGAATCCGCAGGGCATTGTCCTGCTTTCCGGCTCGATCGCCGGCGAGTCCACTTTCTTTTCTCCCATCGATCCGTTCGGGCTGCATTTGTCGTTTACCAGGCGCTTCTTTACGAGGCTCAAGGAAGCACGCTGCTCCATCGGCGAAGCCTATTCCAGCATGGGAGGCGGCTCGATCTACCCCCCAAACACGGCGATGACGATCCCGTGCTGGGTGCGCGCTCCAGCCTTTCCATAAGGAAAGGATTTTGGAAGGTCGAGAAGCCTTGACAACGCCGGAACCGGCCGTTACCCTAGAAGCGGCTCATGCCCGTTAAGGAATCCAGCAGTCCCATCGCGATCTCGGCCCGCCTGGGAGACCTTCTTGTCTCCGAGGGGATGTTGACCTACGTTCAGATGAACGAGTGCCTGGAGGAGCACAAAAAAACCGGCGCCATGCTCAGCGCCGTCATCGTGCGCAAGGGCTACCTCACGGAGGGGAAACTCGTCGAGTTCATCTGCGCCCAATGCGGTTTCAAGTTCTTGCGCCTCGATGATCGAGGCCCCGTCAAGCCCGATGTCCTGCGGCTGGTGCCTGAAAAGATCATCCGCCAGAAATTGCTGCTGCCGATCGCTTTCGCCGAGGAGCAGTTGACGGTGGCGATGTCCGACCCCTTCAACATCATGGCCGTCGACGAGATCAAGATCATGACCGGGCTGAAGGTCAACGTCGTCATAGCGCCCGAGGGCGAGCTGCGCGAGGCCATAGACCGCGCCTTCGGAACCGGGGAGTCGGCCAAGAAGGCGGCCGAGGATTTGCAGCGGCAGGGCGGTGAGGTCGGCGTCATCGAGGAGGCCAAGAGGGCCGCCGATGCCGAGGGGGACGAAGGAGGCGTCTCGATTTCGAAGGAGGACGAGGGGGGCGTCATCCAGATCGTCAACCTGCTTCTCGGGCGAGCCATCAAGGCGGGGGCTTCGGACATCCATATAGAGCCCTATCAAAAGCTGCTGCGGGTGCGCTATCGCATGGATGGGGTGTTGCACGACCAAGCGTCGCCGCCCAAGAAATTCCTGAACGCGATCGTTTCCCGGCTGAAGATCATGGCGGATCTGGATATATCGGAGCGTCGCCGGCCCCAGGACGGCCGGATCAAGGTCAGGGTCGACGGCAAGGAGGTCGACCTGCGCATCTCCGTCTGCCCCTGCGCTCCGGGGGAGAAGGTCGTCATGCGCATCATGGATTCAGCGGCGATGCAGCTGGACGTCGGCAGGCTCGGGATGGATCCGGAAAACTCCTCGATCTACTCCAAGCATATCCAGGATCCCTACGGCATAGTCCTCGTCACCGGCCCCACCGGCTCCGGCAAGTCGACGACTTTGTACTCGACCCTGCATACGCTCAACACGCCGGACGTCAACATCATGACGGCCGAGGACCCCGTCGAGTTCCAGCTCCAGGGGATCAACCAGGTGCAGTGCAATCCCGACATCGGCCTGACCTTCGCCGCGTCCTTGAGGTCCTTCCTGCGGCAGGACCCGGACATCATCATGGTCGGCGAGATCCGCGACCAGGAGACGATCACGATCGCGATCAACGCCGCGTTGACCGGGCATCTCGTGTTTTCCACGCTGCATACCAACGACGCCCCCGGTGCGATCACCCGCATCCTGATGATGGGCATCGAACCGGTGTTGATTTGCTCGGCGCTGACGATGGTCGTCGCACAGCGCCTGGTGCGGACGATCTGCCGGGACTGCCGAGAGGCCTACGAGGTGGACCGGGAATGGCTGGCCACTTTCGGCGTGCCCCAGAGGAAGCTGCCGGAGGCGCGGAAGGTGACGCTTTATCGGGGCAAGGGCTGCCCCTCCTGCTCCGGGACCGGCTATCGGGGGCGCAAGGGCGTCCACGAGGTGCTGGAGATCAACGACGAGTTGCGCGAACTGATCGGGCAGCGCGCCACCGCCCTTAAAATCAAGGAAACGGCCATGCGCAACGGCATGATCACGTTGCAGGAATCGGCGATCCGCAAGCTGCTTTCCGGGGATACCACCGCCGAGGAAGTCCTTCGGGTCACCGGAGCTCACTCCTAGGAGCGAACATGATATCGATGAGCGAGCTGTTTCTTCTGATGCACGAGCGAGGCGCTTCTGACCTGCATCTGACGGTGGGCGCGCCTCCGATGCTGCGCATCGACGGCCAATTGGTGCCGACGCCGTTCGAGAAGCTGACCCACGAGACTTCGCAGACTCTCGTCTTTTCCCTGTTGACCGAGCAGCAGAGGCAGCGCTACGAGGCCAACAACGAGCTCGACCTGGCGTTCGGGCTCAAGGGCATCGGGCGGCTGCGCGTGAATATTTACCGTCAGCGCGGCTCCGTGGGAGCGGCGGTGCGCGCCATCCCGGCGCAGTTCAAGACCTTCGAGGAGATCGGGCTGCCCCAGAGCATCTACGACATCATCAAGATTCCCAAGGGCTTGATCCTCGTGACGGGCCCGACCGGCTCCGGGAAATCGACCACCCTGGCCTCGATGATCGACTATATCAACGAGCATCGCACCGGCCATATCGTGACGGTCGAGGATCCGATCGAGTACGTCCACTCCCACAAGAAGTCCATAGTCAACCAGCGCGAGGTCGGGCAGGATACGGAGAGCTTCGCGGCCTCCCTCAAGCACGTCCTGCGCCAGGATCCGAACGTGATCTTGATCGGCGAGCTGCGCGACTTGGAGACGATCTCCGCGGCGCTGACGATCGCGGAGACAGGGCACCTCGTGCTGGCCACGCTGCACACCAACGACTGCGCCCAGACGATCAACCGCGTCATCGACGTGTTCCCGCAGCACCAGATCGAGCAGGTCCGCGTGCAGTTGTCCTTCGTCCTGCAGGCCGTGATCTGCCAGCAGCTGTTGGTGCACGCCTCCGGGCAGGGGCGCGTGCTGGCGGCCGAGATTTTGATGGCGACATCGGCCATCCGCAACCTGATCCGAGAGCAGAAGATCGAGCAGGTCCAATTGGCGATCCAGACCGGCGGGAAATTCGGCATGCAGACGATGAACCAATCCTTGGCCGATTTATACCGTCGCCAGCGGGCCACCCTGCAGGAGGTCATGGCCCATTCCCTGGATCCGGAGGATTTGCGCCGCCTTCTTCAGAGGACGGCGGCGCCTGCCTAGGCGAACCCTATGCCAGCATTCGCCTATAAAGCTCGCGGCGCTGACGGCAGCATTCTGCGCGGGCACATCGAGGCCAGGGAGCGGCGCGAGGCGGTGGAGCGCCTGCGCTCGCAGAAGCTCGTCATTCTCGAGCTGGCCTTGCGGACGGAGGGGCCGTTGGACAAGCTCAAGGCCCTGTTCAAATCCAAGGGGCATGTCACCTCCAAGGATCTCGTGCTGTTCTCGCGCCAGCTTTCGACCTTGGTCGGGGCGGGCGTTCCGATCGTGCAGGGGCTTGCGATTCTCGAGGCCCAGGCCGAAAATCCGGCCTTCAAGACCGTCCTGGGCGCCGTCCGCGCCGACATCGAGGGAGGGCTGTCCATTTCCGACGCCCTCAAGAAGCATCCGGACGCCTTCCCCGAGCTTTATTCCTCCATGGTGAAGGCGGGGGAGCTTGGAGGCATCCTGGACACGATCCTGGAGCGCTTGACGGCCTACCTCGAGAATTCCGAGGGCCTGAAGGCCAAGGTCAAGAGCGCGATGATGTATCCGATCATCGTGCTGAGCATCTGCGCCATCGTCACCGTGTTCCTGATGGTCTTCGTGATCCCGACCTTCAAGCATATTTTCGAGTCCTTCGGCTCCCAGCTGCCCATGCTGACCCAGATGTTCATCAACCTCTCCGATTTCACCAAGCATTATTTCCCCCTGATCATCGCCGCGCCCGTGGTCGGCTGGAAGGGCTTCCAGCGCTTCTACGCCACGCCGAAGGGGCACAAACTGTGCGACGCGAAGACCTTGAGCCTTCCCATTTTCGGGCCGATTCTCAAGAAGGTCGCAGTGGCCAAGTTCACGCGCACCCTGAGCACGCTGATCAAATCCGGCGTTCCGATCATGCAGGCGCTGGAGACGGTGGCGGCGACGGCGGGAAACGTGATCATCGCCGAGGCGGTGCTGGCCACGCGCGAGTCGATCCGCGAGGGCGGACATCTCTCCGACCCGCTCAAGAAGAGCGGCATCTTCCCGAACATGGTGACCTCGATGATCGCGGTCGGCGAGGAGACCGGCGCTCTCGACGTCATGCTGGGCAAGATCGCCGACTTCTACGACATGGAGGTCGACGCCGCCGTCAAGGGCCTGACCTCCCTCATCGAGCCCATCATCATCGTCGTGATGGGCGTTTTGATCGGGACTCTGGTCGTCGCGATGTTCCTGCCGATGTTCGACTTGGGCCAGCTGGCCAGCAACATGGACAAGTAGGCTAGCCGAGGAGGGCCTTTCCCCGCAGCAGGCGGTGATAGGCCAACCCGAAGCGGTGCGCCTCGTCGCGCAGATGCTGCAGCAGTCGCAGCGCGGGGCGATCGCGAGCCAGCAGGAGAGAGTTCGTCCGTCCCGGCAGGAAGACCTCCTCGATCCTCTTGGCCAGCGAGGCCACCGGCGCGTCGGCGCCGACGCTTTTGAGCGCGGCCTGGGCGGCATGGAGCTGGCCCTTGCCGCCGTCGATCAGGATCAGGTCCGGCAGCCGAGAGCCCTCGGCTTTCAAGCGCGCGTAGCGGCGCCCAACCACCTCGGAGAGGGAGGCGAAGTCGTCGATGCCGGCGACAGCGCGGACCCGGAAGCGCCGATACTCGTCCTTGTTCGGGACCCCTGCCTTGAAGCAGACCATCGAGGCGACCGTCTGCCGTCCCTGGAAATGAGAGATGTCGAAGCATTCTATATGGAAGGGAGGCGCGGCCAATCCCAGGGCTTTCTGCAGGTCCGTGACGGCCTGCGAGGCCTTGAGTCGGCCGGCCACGCCGGCCTCGCTGACCGCTTCCACGCGCGCCCGCTCGCCCATCTGCGCGATCGCCGCGATGTTGTCGCGCAATTGCGCGGCGCGCTCGTAGTCCAGGCTTAAGGAGGCCTCCGCCATCTCGCGCCGGAAGCGCTCCGCTAAGTCCGCGTAATCGCCGCGAAAGAAGGCGAGCACGTCTCCGGCGTAGCCGCGATACCCCTCGAAGGAGACCAGGCCCGCGCAGGGGGCGGGGCACTCGCCGGTGTGATAGTAGAGGCAGGAGTTGATCTTGCGGGCCTCCAGCGGGCGCTCCATGGAAAATTCCCAGCGGCAGGGGCGCAATCGGAAGAAGCGGCGGCGCCAGAGGTCCTTGAGCAGTCGGCGCACCGGCGTGACGTTCGGAAAGGGCCCGAAGTAGGCGGCCTTGTCTTTGAGCTTGCGTCGCGCCAGCAGCACGCGAGGGAAATCCTCGCCCAGGGTGACCTTCACGTAGGGGTAGGCCTTGTCGTCCTTCAAGGTCACGTTGAAAAAGGGGCGATGCCGCTTGATCAAGCGCTGCTCCAAGAGCAGCGCCTCCCGCTCGCTGGCGCAGGCGATGTAGTCGATCTTGCGCACAAGGGGCGCCAGAATCGAGTTCTTGTAGTCCGCTGGGCCCTTCCTCGGCGCGAAATAATGCGAGACGCGCTTGGCCAGGTCGATCGCCTTGCCGATATAGAGGATTTTGCCCGCCTCGTCGCGCATGATGTAGACCCCGCAGGCATGCGGCAAATGGCTGCGGTCGACGAAGGCCGTCATGGTTTGATTGTACCTATTCGCCGGTGGGCCCAATGACAGGACCGGCTTGGGTCCAAGGCCTCATCCCAGCTCCGATGGCGTTTGTCATAATGCCCTCTCGTTCGGCGTGGGCGCGTGGAGGGAGCATGAACAAGGCGATTATCGCAGCGGCGGTCGCAGGTCTTCTGTCGTCGGCGGTTTGGGCGCGGGCGGCGGGAATGGAGAGCGTTAGGAGCAGCGGGGACGCCGCCTTCTCCGCGCTGGCCAAGCCGACGTTCGTCGCCGACGTCCCGGCGCCGGCGGCGCGCCCGGTCTCGCAGCGGCGGCCCGTCAGCTCCGACGACAGGATCAACTATTTAACCCGGCTGCAGTGGAACCACTTCAAGGCGTTGGCGCAGAAGGTGGTCGATATCCACAAATGGAATATAGCGCAGCAGCGGAGGCAGGTAATGCTTCAAGCTTCAGCTCAGAATTCGCTTACAGGAGAGATGGCCGTTTTCAATTTGTCCGCAGCCGTGGAAACCGGCGAGGACGGCAGCGTCCGCATCGCTCTGCTCCAGCTCCGCATGGACAATGGGCCGATTTTCAACATCATTCAGGGGGTTGTGCAGTACGAGGGCGCGGGGGCCGATCCGAGGCTGGCCTCGCCGATCGGCCAGGCGCAGTTGCGCAACTGCCTCGATTTCTGGTCGATGATCACGCCAGGGGATGTAGCCGCGGGCGTCCACGGCTAGATTGACCAACGTCTAAGGAAATTGGTCTAATTGAACCCGATGGCTAAACAGAAGAAGTCGATGCGCCACGCCTCGGCGGTGAAGGCCCATCGCCAGTCCGTCAAGCGCAACCTGCGCAATCGCCAGGTCAAGAAGGACATCCGCCTGGCCGTGCGCGCCGTCGCGGACGCTTCCGCGGCGAAGGACGCCGCCAAGCTGGGCCAATTGATGAGCGTCGCCGCGGCGGCCATCGACAAGGCCAGCCGGCGCGGCACGATCCATTGGAAGGCGGCCGCCCGCAAGAAGTCGCGCCTGGCCAAGCGCATCAACGCCCAACTGGCCCCGGCCGCAGCCGCCAAGGCCTAACGCTCCTTCCGGCAGACGTCCACCACCAGCCGCTCGACCTCCAGGCGTGGCTGCAGCCAGCTTTTGGAGTTGAGGGAAGTTTCGCATTCCAGGCAGAGCTCGAGGTCTCTGCGCAAGCGCTCCTCGGACAGCTTGGAGGCGCGCTCCAAGAACTGCCGGGCCGCCCAGGGATTATAGAGGCGGACGGTCCTGGCGATCTGGTCGGGGGCGACGCGCGCCTGCTGCAGGCGCCGGGCCTTGAGCTGCCGTAAGACGACGTCCCGAATCTTGTAGAAGGCGGAGCGGGCCTGCTCGTCGGCCTTGGCGTCCTTGGTCAGGGCGCGCAACTGCGCCAGCGCCGCCTTGGCGTCGCGGCGCTCGATCAAGTCGCCGATCGACCAGGGGTTGGCGGCCTTGCGGTAGCCCAGGCAAGCGAGGACGTCCTCGGCCGCGATGGCCGGCTGCTCTCCCGAAAACAGGGCGGCCTTCTCGAGCTCGCCTTGAAGTATGGACCAGTCGGTGCCGACCTCCCCGACCAGCACGTCCGCCGCCTCCTCGGCTAGGGCCTTGCCCAGGGTCTTGGCCCAAGCCTGCAGCCTGGCGCGCGCCTGTTCCTCCGTCATGGGGGAGAAGACGCAGACGACGCCGGCCGCACTACAGGCCTTGACCAGGGGGTCCTTGAAGTCGGCCCGGCGCTCCTCGCCCTGGAGGACGAGGGTCGTGCTTTTAAGAGGGTCCTTCAGATAAGCCGACAGGGCCGCCTTGGCCGAGGCGGGGATCTTGGGATTCTTGAGGACGACCAGCCTGCGCTCGGCAAAGACCGGGAGCGTGCTGGCCTGGCTGACGACTTCGGCGGCCTCCGCGCCCGCGTCGCCGGAGAACTCCAGGAGGTTGAAGTCGTCGGCTCCGAAGAGGGCCTTGAGCCGGGCCACCGCCTCGGCGCGGGCCGCGGCGTCCTCGCCCAGCAGGTAATAGACCGGCGCGAAGCGTCCCGCCTTCCAGTGCTTGAGGACCTCGGCGGGACTCAACTCCATGCGGCCGCTCAGTACGGATTGGGCACGACGGGCGGCAGGGGGACCGCGGACTTGACCGGCGGCGGCGTCGAGGGGGCGCTGCCCGAGATGATGCGCGAAGAGGCGCCCGTCACCGAGCCGAAGCCGTCGATGACGCGCTTGACGATGTCGGAGGCCAGGACCGTCCAGATCTGCTCTCGCGCCTGCTCTTCGGTCAACCCGCCGGGGAGAGTCGCCGCCGCGTAGGTCTGTATGCCCTCCAGGTTCGGCTCGTCGAAGAGGATCGTGTTCTTCGCCTTGTCGATGAATTTCAAGTCGACGAGGATGCGCAGCTTGTAGGCGGTGGGGATCAGGTTGGAGTCGTACTGGATGGGGACCAGGATGTAGCGCGTGATCGTCACGGCGACGATGCCGTCGGCGTTTTGCTCCGGCACCAGCGGGTAGCGGCCGTCGCGCAGGAATTCGTCTCGGATGGCCAGCATGAACCTATCCTCGAGCCCGAATTGCTGGGTCTTGTTGACGACCAGGCGCAGGGCCAGGCGCTTGATATCGGCCGGCAGGATCTGCGGGGCGGGGCGGTAGGCGATCTCCGGCCCGGAGCAGGCGGCCAGGGCGAGCGCGGAAAGCGCGATGGCTAGACCGATTTTCATGTCATGTCCCCTATTTCACGACGATGTTGAGCAGACGGTTCGGAACGAAGATCGTCTTGACGACGGATTTCCCGGCGGTGGCCGCCTTGACCCTGTCGAGGGCCAGGGCCGCCTCTCGGATTTGCGCCTCCGGGGCGTCGGCGCCGAACTCGAAGGTGGCCCGGACCTTGCCGTTGACCTGCACCGCGTACTCGACCTGGCTGTCGCGCAGATAGCGCTCCTCGTAGGAGGGCCAGGCCTGGCGGGCCAGGCAGTCGGAATGCCCGAGCCGCTCCCAGAGCTCCTCGGTCAGGTGCGGGGCGAAGGGATGCAGGAGGGTGACCAGGGCCTCCAGGTCCCGCCGCGCCGGCTTGGGCTCGGCCGAGATCTCATTGGCGTAGATCATCAATTGGGAGATCGCCGTGTTGAAGCCGAAGGAGGCGATATCGTCGGTGACCTTCTTGATGGTCTTATGGCGCAGCACGACCAGCCCGTCGGCCTCGGAGGGCGCGCCGGAGGCGGCCTGCCAGACCTTGCGAAGGAAGCGCGAGACCCCCTCGATGTTGCGCATGTCCCAGGGCTTGGACTGCTCGAAGGGCCCCATGAACATCTCGTAGAGGCGGAAGGCGTCGGCGCCGTAGCGCTCGAGCACCGAGTCGGGGTTGACGACGTTCTTCTTGGACTTGGACATCTTCTCGTCCTGGGTCGTCAGCGGCTCTCCGCTGGAGGCCAAGACGGCGTTGCCGGCCTCGTCGTACTCGACCTCGTCGAAGGAGCGATAGACGCCCTTCGCGTCGCGATGCGAGAAGGCGCGGATCATGCCCTGGTGGCGCAGGCGTTGGAAGGGCTCCTTGGTCGAGACCAGGCCGAGGTCGAAGAGGACCTTGTGCCAGAAGCGCGCGTAGAGCAGGTGCAGGACCGCGTGCTCGGCGCCGCCGACGTAGCAGTCCACCGGCGCCCAGGCCCGCTCGGCGTCCCGACCGCAGAAGGCGGCGTCGTTTTTCGGGTCCATGAAGCGCAGGTAGTACCAGCAGGAGCCCGCCCACTGCGGCATCGTGTTGGTCTCGCGCTTGGCTGGGCCGGAGCATTTCGGGCAGGTCGTGTCGACCCAGCGCGCGATCGCGGCCAAGGGGGATTCCCCGGTTCCGGAGGGCTTATAGTCGGCCACATCCGGCAGCAGGACGGGCAGGTCCTTCTGCGGCACGCCGACCGCCCCGCAGCGGGGGCAGTGGACCACCGGGATGGGCTCGCCCCAGTAGCGCTGGCGCGAGAAGACCCAGTCCCGCAGCTTGTACTGGACCGTCCGCCGGCCCAAGCCGCGCTGCTCGAGCCAGCGGATCATCGCCTCCTTGGCCTGCTCGGTGGGCAGCCCCTCGATGGCCGGCGAGTTGACGGCCAGGCCTTCCTCGCAGAAGACGCCGTGGGCGATCTGCAGGCCCTCCGCGGGCTTGACGACCTGGATGACCTGCAGGTTGAACTTCTGGGCGAATTCCCAGTCTCGCGCGTCGTGGGCGGGCACGGCCATGATCGCCCCGGTGCCGTAGCTGGAGAGGACATAGTCGGCCGTCCAGACGGGCAAGCGGCGGCCGTCGACGGGATTGAGGGCGTAGGCCCCGGTGAAGACGCCGGTCTTCTCCTTCTGCTCGGAGCGCTCCAACTCCGAGCGGTTGGCGGCGGCCGCGGCGTAAGCGCGGACCTCTTTACGCCGGTCGGCGGCGGCGATCGCCTCCAAGAGGGGATGCTCCGGGGCCAGGACCAGGTAGGTGGCGCCGTAGAGGGTGTCCGGGCGGGTCGTGAAGACCTCCAGCTCCTGTCCGCCCTCCAGCTTGAAGCGCACTTGCGCCCCGTGAGAGCGGCCGATCCAGTGGCGCTGCATCGCCAGGGTGGAGGCGGGCCAGTCCAGCTCGTCCAAGTCCTTCTCCAGGCGGTCGGCGTAGGCCGTGATCTTGAGCAGCCATTGCCGCATGGCCCTGCGCTCGACTTTCGCGCCGCAGCGCTCGCAGGCGCCGCCGAAGACCTCCTCGTTGGCCAGCCCCGTCTTGCAGGAGGGGCACCAGTTGATCGGGGCCGTGCTCTCGTAGGCCAAGCCGCGCTCCAAGAGCTTCAAGAAGATCCATTGGGTCCAGCGGTAATAAGCCGGATCGGTGGTGTTGATCTCCCGATCCCAGTCGTAGGAGAAGCCCAGCGATCGGATCTGGCGCTTGAAATTGGCGATGTTGCGCTCGGTCACCGCGCGCGGGTGGACGCCGGTCTGCAGCGCGAAGTTCTCCGCGGGCAGGCCGAAGGCGTCCCAGCCCATGGGATGGAGCACGTCGAAGCCCTGCATGCGCTTGGCCCGGCACAAGATGTCGGTGGCGGTGTAGCCCTCCGGATGGCCGACGTGCAGCCCGTCGGCCGACGGGTAGGGGAACATGTCGAGGCAGTAGAACTTCTTGCCCGGCCGCGGGCGGAGGGGAGCGCAAAACAGCTTCTCGGCGGCCCAACGCGCCTGCCATTTCTCCTCCAGCGCGGAAAAGGGGATGGGGTCCGTCCTCACCAGGCGATTATATCAGTTTGAAATCGGCCGCCCGGCCTTTGGGCGGGCGGACAGGGCTTTCAGGCAGAGCCGCTGCTTGCGGAACATGCGCGCCTTGCCGCGCGCGGTGTCGTCGTCGTAGCCCAGCAGATGGAGCGTGCCGTGCGCGGCCAGGGTCAGGCACTCGGTCAAGACGCCATGCCCCAGCCGGCGCGCCTGGGCTCGCGCCTGCTCGACGCAGATGAAGACGTCCCCGAAAGCCGTCTCGGCGCCCAGCGGCGGGAAATCCTCGTAGCGGAAGGCGATGACGTCGGTGTCGTGGTCGTGGCCCAGGAAGCGCCGGTTGAGCTCGAGCATGCGCCGCCGGCCGACGAAGGCAACCACGAGCTCTCCGTCCGCCTTCGATTTCTCGGAGTCCAGGGTCCAGCGCACGGCGCGCTCGATGAGCCCGCGCCGCCGCGCCGCCGCGGGCAGAAGGGAGAGGCCGCGCACGAGCAGCCTCAACGGTTTTCCCGGTCCGCGTACGCCCGGATGATCCGCTTGACCAGGGGATGCCTGACGACGTCCTCCTCGCCCAAGCGGTGGATCGCCACGCCCTCCACGCCCTGCAGGATGTCGACGACGCGCGCCAGGCCGGAGACCGTCCGCTCCCCCAGGTCGCTCTGGGAGGTGTCGCCGGTCACGACGATCTTGGAGCCGCTTCCCATGCGGGTCAGGAACATCTTCATCTGCTCCGGCGTCGTGTTCTGCGCCTCGTCGAGGATGATGAAGGCGTCCTCGAAGGTCCGCCCCCGCATGTAGGCCAGCGGCACGATCTCCAAGACCTCCGTCTCGCGCCAGATGCGGAAGCGCTCCGGCCCAAGCAGCGCGAAGAAGGCGTCGTAGAGCGGCTTGAGGTAGGGGTTGACCTTCTCCAGCAGGTCTCCGGGCAAAAAGCCCAAGCGCTCGCCCGCCTCGACGACCGGGCGGGACAGGATGATGCGGTGCGCCTGCCTGGATTCCAGCTCGCGCAGGGCGCAGGCCACCGCCAGGAAGGTCTTGCCGGTGCCGGCGGGGCCCAGCCCGAAGACGAGGTCGTGCTTGGCGATGGCCTCGACGTAGCGGGCCTGGTTGGGCGTGCGCGGCCGCACCAGCGCGCCGAAGGCGGAGCGGTAGATCCCGTCGGCCAAGGGCGGCAGGTTCAGGGAGACTGGGGCCAGGCCGGCCGGAGCGCGCGGTGCCGCGGCCGCTCGGCCTTGGCGCAGCAGGGAGAGGCCGTGGCGCAGCCGGCGCAGCGCTTTCTCGACTCGCGCCGGGCTGCCCTTGACCTCGAGCGACAGCTCGGAGGACTCTATGTCCTGGCGCAGATACATCTGCACGCCGAACTCCCGCTCCATCCGCCTCAACTGCGCGTCCTGCTCCCCGAGCAGTTCGAGCGCCTCTTGCGGGCTGTCCAGCCGGATCGTCCGCGTCGTCATGCGCTGGCCAGCCGCGTGGTCCTGCCCCTGGGCACGATGACGAGGCCGGAGGGATCGACGTGGTACTTTTTCGCGTCCCGCTCGGGGTCGCCGCCGATCTGAGCGCCTTTCGGGATGTCGTTGAAGCGGTCGATGATGGCCCGCCGCAGGCAGGCCTCCGCGCGGACCTTGCAGAAGTCCATGACGATGGAGTCCTCGATGAGCGCGCCCTCGTGGACGTGGACACCGCGCCCCAGGATGGAGTTCTTGATCGTGGCGTTGCGCACGAAGCAGCCGTCGCCGATGATGCAGTTGCTGAGCTTGCCGTCGACGATCTTCGCCGGCGGACCGTCGAAGCGCCCGGAGTGGATGAACCAGCGGCGGTTGTTGAGGTTCAGCTTCGGGCGCTGGCCCAGGATGTCCATGTTGGCATCGTAATAGGACCGCAGCGTGCCGACGTCGCGCCAATAGCCGTTCTCCTCGTAGGACTTGGAGCCTGGCAGTTGGTTGGTCGAGAAGTCGTAGGCGTAGACGCGCATCCTCTTGTGGATGTCTGGCAGGATCGACTTGCCGAAATCGAAGCTGGGATCCTGCAAGGACTCGTCTTCCATAATGTTGACGAGGGCGTCGGTGTTGAAGATGTAATTGCCCATGGAGGAGAGGGCCTTGTCCGGGTCGCCCGACATGCCCTTGGGCTGGGATGGCTTCTCGATGAAGCCGGTGACGCGGCCCTTGGAGTCCGTCTCGACGATGCCGAAGCCGGAGGCCTGCTTGACCGGCACCGGGATGGTGGCCACCGTGATTTCCGCGCCGACGTTGAGGTGGAAGCGGATCATCTGCCCTATGTCCATGCGATAGATATGGTCCGCCCCGAAGACGCAGATCAGGTCCGGGTCGAAATCCTTGATCAGATTCAGGTTCTGGCGCACGGCGTCCGCGGTGCCGCGGTACCACATCGAGCCCAGGCGCATCTGGGGCGGGACGACCGTGATGAATTGGTCGCGCGTCAACCCGGCCGTGCGCCAGCTTGAGCGCAGATAGTCGATCAAGCTCTGGGACATGTATTGCACCAGGACGTAGATCGACTGGACGCCGGAGTTGACGAAATTCGACAGGACGAAGTCCATGATGCGGTACTTGCCGCCGAAGGGCACGGCGGGCTTGGAGCGCTGGGCGGTCAGCGGGTGGAGGCGCTCTCCCTTGCCGCCGGCCAGGATGATGGCCAGCACTCGCGGGGTCGGCAGCGCGGCGTCCTTGTCGCCGGCCATCAGCGCTCCGGCAGGGCCGAGCGCTCGGCCGCGAAGCGGGCGTTTTCTCCCTTCCAGACGAAGCGGAGGAAGGCGTCGTAGGTCCAGGGCATCCCTTCCTTGAAATAGCCGGCCAGCGCCTCGGCGTACTGCTGTATCTCCCATTGGGCGTGGGCGTCCGCGCGCAGGCTTAAGAAGTTCATCAGGGAACGGGCGTTGATCGTCCAATAGAACTGGGTGTAGAGGTTGACCGGCAAGACGAAGCGCGCCATCTCCCGGGCCACCCCCGCCGCCAGCAATTCCTTGTAGCTGGCCATCGCGGAGTTCACTTGCCGCTGGAGCGCCGCGGTCAAGGCCGCGTGGTCGAGGCTTGGGGCGGCGACGGAGCCCTGCTTGTTCTTGACGTCCTGGGAGCGCCAAAGGGAAGGAACGTAGAACTCGTCCTTGACTTCCGTGTAGCGGGCCGAGATCTCGTTGTAGGAGGCGATGCGATGGCGGATCCACTGCCGCATCACGAAGATGGGGCAGGAGACGTGGAACTTGAAGACGGAGTGCTCGAAGGGGGTCATGTGCTGGTGCTTGAGCAGGTAGGCGATCAGCTTGCGGTCGGCCTCCTCGCCCTTGGATTTGCCCCCGTAAGACACTCGGGCGGCGTCGACGACCCCGGCGTCGCCGCCCATGGACTCCACCAGCCTCACGAAGCCTTTGTCGAGGACGCGCGTCGCGGCGTCAGTCATGGTTCTGCTCTCCTGGCCGCGCCAGGGCGGGCGGCGGCTCGATGGGGGAATGGTTTAGCGGCGGGGGCGCCGCCAAGGGCGAGGGAGCCGGGCTTGCGCCGGTCGCGCCGGCGGGCAAGCGCAGGACCGGAAGCTCCGCCGCCAGGGCGACGGATTGCTCCGTCCAGCGCGCGATTCGCGCGTCGGGAAGGATCGTCTTGCCGTCGTAGCGGGCGAAGAGCCCGTCGACGGCCTCGGCCAAGCGCATCTGATCGGTATCCATCGTCGTCAGCGCCAAGGGCACGATCAGCACCGCTCCGTAGGCTTGGCGCAGCTCCCGGACCTTCCGGCGCAAGCCGGCGCGGGAGAGCTCGATCTGCTCCTCGGGGAGAGCGGAGCGCAACGCGTAGGCCCCCGCTCCGGCCAAACCCGCGCGCTGGCGGACTTTCTCCGCCAGATCGGAGGCCGAGGCCAGCCACCGGGCGCGGGCATCCAGCCGTTCGGGGGCCTGGCCGACCAGCAGCAAGGCCTCGCCGGACGGCTCGCGGCTGAGGGGCTTGGCTCGGGAGGCCAACAGGTCGACGAAGATCGGGTCGGCCTCCAGGGGTCTGGCCAGCACCAGAGGGCAGGGGCTATTCAGGCGCGCCTGGGCCAGGGGCTGCGCGGCGTCGCCGGCGGGGGGCCGTTTGCTGATGCCCAGCAGGTAGCGCGTCTCGTCCATCTCCTCGCCGAAGGCGAAGATGGCCAGGGGAACGAGGACGATGGTCTTGACGCGCTGCCGCGCCAGCGCGTCGATGCCGCGCTGCATGTCCCGGCCGTCTGCCAGGGCGGCGAACTCGAACGGGGTGCGATCCGAGAAAACACGCCGCAGGTCCGCCACGGTCCGGTCCCATTCCGGGCTGCCGCCCTCGCCCAGCAGCAGCACCCCGACGGGCTTGTCCTGCAGCGCTCCCGGCGGCGCGGCGTTCAGGGGGCTTAGCAGGGGCAAAAGGGCGGCCAGAAGCAGCGGCATCTCAGCGCTTGCCCGCGCGCAGCAGGGCTGCCTCGACGCGCTCGCGCAGGTCCTGCAGGCTGATCGGCTTGATGATGAAGTCGTCGCCGCCGCTTAAAGCGGAGCTGAGCTTGTCGCGCGGACTGTCCCGCGCGGTCAAGAACAAGATCGGGACGCGGCGGCCCTTGCGCTCCAGGGAGCGGATGCGCTGGCAGGCCTCCAAGCCGTCCATCACGGGCATCATCAGGTCCATCAGCACCAGGTCCGGCGCGGCGGACTTGAATGCGGCGACGGCTTCCACCCCGTTGCTCGCCGTGACCGGGCTGTACTTGAGCCGGGCAAGCTGCGTGGAGAGCACTTCGCGGATCGAGTATTCGTCGTCGACGATCAGGACCTTCGTCGGCCGCGGCGCCGGTTCGATCACGGCCGGAAGATCCAAACTGAGGAGCGCCCGGCGCTTCCGGTGACGGCGACGGCGAGCGCGCCGGGATCCGTGGGGCCGGGCACTAGCTGGGCGGCCGTGCAGTAGCCGCTCAGGCGAGCTTCCCAGATGCTTGTCAGCGCGATGCCGTTCCACTCCTCCCGTTCGACGGCCCCGCCGGTGAACAATCCGAAGGGCTCAGCGAGGGAGCCCAGCATGGAGTCGTTGCGGATCAGATAGACCGCCGCTTTCCCGTCCGCGTAGCCGATCGGCAGCTGGGGATGGAACTCGAGCAGGCGATCGTGCCAGCGCAGCCGCGTCGGAGTCTGGCCGTAGGCGCTCGAGGTCTTCCAGTAGCCCTGGGCGAATTGAACGCGGATGCGGTTGGTGGAGGTTTGGGAGAGCAGCGCCGCCTCCTTGTCTCCCCCGAGCCTCGCCAGCGTGAAGTCATAGAGGAAATCCACGCGCTTGAAATGCAGGGCCGGCTTTCCCGGCCCGTAGCCGTTCTTGGAGAAGTCGAGCGGATAGATGGCCGAGAACGGCCAGGTCTGGTCGTCGACGAGCTGCTGCATCGCCAGCGCGTCTCGTCCCTCGGCGTCCTGGTAGGAGCGGACCATCCAGGGCAGCTCGGCCAGGCGCTTGAAGAGGCCGTCGGCGCCGCATTCGAGGACTGCCGTTTCCATGCGTTCGAGGTCCTGGTTGTAGAAGGTGACGAACAACTCGGCGCGACCGTTTCCGTTGAGGTCGCCGCTGGCCAAGGAGACGATTCGCGGACCGACGCCGGGCAGCGTCCATTGCGCCAGTGGCCGGGCGTCGTCGGGCGGGTAGGAATAGAGGCGGACCGTCTTGCGCGAGGCGAGAGCCAGGCTGGGCCGTCCCTCGCCGCGGAAATCCGCGATGGCCATTCCGGTCACTCGGTAATCAAGGGTCGGCCCCTTGGAGAGCGGCTTTCGGCCGGCGGCCGAGTCGTCGGCGTTTGGCGGCGCCGCTTGCGCGCTGGGCGCGGGAGTCTGGGCGGCGTCGAGTCTCGCCCGCATCCCCGCGGCGACGGCCCCGGAGTCGCCGGCCAGGGAGCCGACGGAGTAGAGGGGCATGACGAGATCGATGGAACCGTGAGCCACGGCCGTCTCGATGCGGCCGAGAGGCTTGTGGGTGACGGGGTGGAACAATTCCGCGCCCTCGGCGTAGACCGTGAACGCTTGGCCGGCCCGCGCGCCTGAGCGCGCGCCCAGGTCGAGATAGACCGAGCCGGACGCGACCTTGACGACATAGCCGGAGGGGGCTTCCACGCCCGCGCTCCGTGCCGCGACGGCACCGCACAGGCAAAGGACCGCCCCCAGCAGAAAACGTCCCATAGCGAAGGAAAAATATCATTTTATGTTAGAATTCGCCAATGCCGGATGGGCGCGACGGGGAATGGGAAGCGCCCAGTGTAGTGAATCATAAATCCCCTTGCTCTGAAGTCTTGATTAGGGAGGGGCAGCGCCATTTCGCCCCCTGGCTTCGTTGCTCGTCGCTTGCATAGCTTAGGCTATGCGCGCTCCTCGCGCCTCGCCAGGCGCCAAACTGGCGCTGCCAAATGCAAAGGGATTTATGATTCACT
>JAGWUP010000023.1 GCA_028868375.1 Elusimicrobiota bacterium | reverse complement strand
TCCAGAGAGTAGTCCTCCGCCGGATCGCCCGCGTCGATGGTCGGCGACTGCGCCGCGTCGGTGACGAAGCCGCCCGTGCTCGGGTCGTAGCGCCCCGCCTTCGACTGCGGATGGAAATCCTCCACCCCGCTGGAAACGTCATGCCACAACGGATCGGCGGCGATCGAGTGGGTCTCTTCTCCCGTCGCCCCCTGGAACGGACCCAGATACTGCAGGCTGTTCCCGTTGATGATCGCCGTATTCTGCCCGTTGTCGCTGAAGAGATCGTTGTAGTCCGACACGTTCCCGGTATGAGAGGTCCCGTCGACCAGCAGCGACGCCGAGGAGCCCGTCACCGTAAACGACGTTACCACCACGTTGTCCTCAAAGACGTTCCCGTTCGAGCCGCTCAGCATCCGCCGCGCGAAAGCGTTGGACACACCCACCGCCACGGCGTTCTGGTCGTTGAACTTCAGGGTCGAGCCCGCCACCCCGCTGAAGGTCACCCCGAAATAGCTGCCGGCCGTGATCTCTCCAGGCTCATCGATCCTGTTGTGGTGGAAGTAGATGCCGGAGGAGGACTGCCCGTAGACCGCGAAGGCCCCGTAGGAGCCCATAGAGCCCGAGGTGCGGTAGTAGATGCCGTTGTTGTAGATCGTGGCCCCGGAGGTCAGCCCATCGAAGTAGATGCCGTAGGTATTGTTGGCAGTGGTGACCGTGGGCAGGATGGTGTTCGAGGTGATCCACACTTGCGCGCCGGCGGCCGGCGTGGCGATGTAGATCCCGTACTCGGAGCCCGCGTTGATCGTGTTGCTGGAGAGATTGATCAGGCCCATGTTGCCGGAACCCAGGTAGACGCCGGCGCCCTGCGGGCCGCCGGTCAGCGTGCTCGATGACAATGTCAAATTGACGTTGCCGCCATTAAATTGAAGAGCGTCGTCGTTGATCGTTTTGGCATTGACCAAAACGCTGGCTCCAATCGCAGTTCCAGTCGAGAAGCCGATGTAGATGGCCGAAGAACCCTGAGCGTAACAATTATCGACTGTAGCCGAAGAAACGTTATATATCTCAATGGCTGGATATGACGCGGTAATCGTGCTCAAGCTAATCGTATCGCCGGTCTCGTAGCTGATATAGAGGCCGTAGCCATTGGGGCTCGAAATGGAATCGTTGCTGAAGACGTTATAGCCGCTGCTGTAGCCGTAAATGCTCTCCGCGGCGTAATCGCCGGAAATCTGGCTTGTAATCGTGCTGCCGCTGATCGTCGTGTAATGCGATCCCGTTATGTAGACGGCCTGGCCGGTGCTGCTGGCAAGGTAGTCGTTGCTGAACGCGTTGTGATCGGACGAACCGGTTAGATAAAGGCCGTAGCTGCTGCCAAGAGACGTGGCCGTGCTGTCTCTGATGGTGTTGTTATTGGCGCCGCTTTCAATATAAATGGCTTTGCTCTTGGCACTGATGAAGCTGTCGGTGATCGTGTTGTATTTGCAGTTGGAACCAGTGAGATACAGCGCCTCATTGCCGGAGTTGATGACCATCGTGCTTGCGCTGATCGTATTGTAGCTGCCATCGATTTCGGCGGCGTAATAATTCGAATTGAACGCGTAGGAGTGCGTGACCGTGTTCGAGCTGGCGCCGGAAAGAAAGTGCAGCGCCACGACGTTAGAGCTATTGGTCATCGTGCTGCGCTCGACCGTATTGTATGAGCCAGTATAGAAATAGGCCGCTTCGTAGTAATGCGAGTAAAGAAAGCTGTCGCTGACCGTGTTATGGGACGCAGCGAATGTGAGCGCGCGATCATTGAAACAGTTGGACGTGCTGAAACTGATCTTGTTGTAGGCGGCCGAACCGCTGAAGTAGATGCCTTCAGCCTTATTGGAAACACCCGAGGCGTAGGAGTTGTTAATCGTATTCGAGGAGCCCTCGATATAAAGCGAATAAGCAGTGTAATTAGTCATCGTCGTGAAACTGATGACGTTGTCGTTGGAGCTGCCGACCAGATAGGTTCCCGATGAAATCGAACTGTTCTCAATCGTCCCGTATGACGAATTCAGCAGATAGAGGCCGTACTTGTTGCTTCCATTGGTCGACATCGTGCTGTAGGAAACGACGTCGCTGTCCCCGGCCAGCTCGATGCCGTAGGCGTTCTCTACGGTGACGCTGGAATAGGAGATCGTGCTGACGCCGACGGCAGAGATGCCCGCGGTCCAGATGTTGCCGCTTGCGTCCTGGACGTTGACGCTGCTGATGATGACGCCGCTCGACGACGCCTCCACGCCGTAGGCCATCGGGTTCGCCGGCTGGACGTCGACGCCGACGATGTCGACGCCGTTGTTGGCGATCTGGAAGGCAGCGGTCGAGGAGGTCGGCGGATCGATCGCCGGACGGTTGGCGGCGTTGAGCGGTCCGATCTGGACCTGGTAGCCGTTGGTGGCGATGTTCTGGACGGTCACCTGCTCGTTGTAGGTGGCGCTGTCCTGGATGTCGATGCAGAAGTTCCCGCTCAGGGAGGCCGGGGTCAAGGCGACGCACTGCGAGATGGTCGTGCAGTCTGCGCCGCCGGCCTGCTTGACGACCTTCGTCGTAGCGCAGGTCAGCGCTTCGGCCCTCGACGCGCCCAAGAGCGCGATCAAGGCGGCAGACAAGGCGAGAAAGCGGCGCCTGGCCCCGCGGGGCGGGGCCTGCGCGCCGGATATCGCTTTACCCGCCGCGTTCAGCGCGAGAATCCCAGACGTGGCGCCTCCTCTCTGTTTGCTATTTGCATCTCTGGCGCGGCCGCCGAGTGGAACCTATCGGCGGCCTGAATCGTACCAATGTCATGGGACTTTGGACCCTTTCGCCCTCCCGCGCAAAGATGGTATCGTGCGCTGATGGATAACGAGAACGCCTTGCCCGCCACGAAAAGCGACCTTCGCGCGCTGGAACGGAGATTTGACGGGCTGGAGCGGAAGTTCGACGTGTTGGAGCGGAAGTCCGACGTGTTGGAGCGGAAGCTCGACGCCTCGGTCGGCCGGCTTGACAAGAAGATCGATTCCGTGGCGCTGGCCGTCATAGGGACCCAGGACCGGGTCCGAAAGATCGAAGAGCGGATGGCCACCAAAGATGATGTCGGCCGCATTTTAGGCGCCATCGAGCATTTCGCCGGGAAATCCGACTCCGCGAACAGGGCCGCTCTCATCTATGGAAAGTCCCTGACCGAGGCCCAGGCCACGCTCAATGACCATGAGCGGCGCATCGTCCGCTTGGAAGCTCGATAATCCTCCGGTAGTGGGCATTAGAAGTTCCCGTTGAACGCCACGCCGTCGTATTTCGAGTCCACGCCGTTGTAGATGAAGCCCACGTAATCCGTCTTGCTCGCCGTCGTCGTCAACGTCGGCGCGGTCCCGCCGCTCCAGCGCACCGAGGCCGGCCAAGTCACCGTGCGCCCGCCGGTGCTGTCCTGCTTGAGCGCCAGCACGTAGCGCGCCCCGCTCTCTCCGTTGGAAAAGGTCAGCGTCGTGTTGGCGGTCAGAGTGACGAACTGCACGTTGCCCGAGTTCCAGTCGATCGTGACTGAAGCCCCCGAGTTGCCATCGTTGACCAGCCGGGAATAGTAGCTGCCGACCACATCGAGCGTATGCGCGGGCGCGTCCGTGCCGATGCCGACATTGCCGCCTTGGAATACGGCGGCGTATCCTGTCCCAGTAGATCCAGTAAAGGTAGGGGCATTCACATAAAGGCTATATCCCACATGCCCACTAGATGGACCTAGCGAGTCATTAATAGTAGGAGCAGAATACAGTCCGTAAATCACGTTACTAGCACTTCCTACGGGATCTATAACGGGAGAGGCATTCAATCCATAGAACATTGAATGCGCACTGCCATTGGCACTCATCTCTGGTTTAACCGTAACCCCAGTTATAGTCGGTTTTGCTAACGAATTCGTATTCAATCCTATCGGACTTAAATTTACGAGTGAAGTCGTACTCGCCGCATAGGTATACGTACTCACCACCGCCAACACAGAAGTCGTGCTGGAGGTGCCGATGCTGAGGCCGACGGGGACGAGCAGGTAGCCGACGGAGGTGAAGGTGGCGATGTCGACGCCGGTGCCGAGGTATTCGGCGGTGCGCGAGTGGATGGAATAGACGGAGGCGGCGAGGCGCTCGCGCGGTGAGAGGGTCTCGGCTCCGCTGAGGCTGGTGCCGAGGTTGACGGCGATCTCGAGATAGACCGAGGAGCCGTCGAAGGTGCTGGCGGGGATGCCGCCGACGGTCAGCGAGCCGATCTGGACGGAGTAGATGCCGTTGACGACGCCGACCGCGTTGGAGGTCCCGGTCCATTGCTCCTGGAAGAGCTGGTTGCCGCCGCTGGCGGCGTCATAGAAGGTGAATTGGAAGGAATAGGTGCCGGTCAGGGGATTGCCGGAGGCGTCGCCGAGCTTGCCTTGATAGTTGATGTATTGGGGAACGGCGGCGCAAGCCAGCCTCGCCGACAGGGTCAGCGCGGCCGCCAGGCTCAGGGCTTTCAGGGCTGCTCGTTTCATAGCCTCTCCATAAACAAGTGACGTACGACGCTCGGCTTCACGCGCGGCGCAACAAGGATTTCAAGCGGGCCAACAGCTCGTCGCCGTCGACCGGCTTGGTCAGGTAGAAATCGACGCCGCCCTCTCGCAATCCCTTGACCTGGTCCTGGGCCCGGGCGTTGACGGAGAGAAGCAGCAGGATCATGCGCGAGAAGCGGGGATCGTCGCGCAGCTCGCGCGCCAATTCGACTCCGGAGGCGCCGGGCATGTTCCAGTCTAGGATGGCCGCCTCGGGCAGGCGGACCGCCAGCAGGCGGCGGGCCTCCTCGGCGCTGCGCGCCTCGTAGACTCGATAGCCGGCGGCCTTGAGGATGCGGGAGACGATCCGGCGGTGGTCGGCGTCGTCGTCGACGACGAGCACTGAAGCCTTAGTCATCGCTCCTCGCCAGGGGCAGGGTGAAGGTGAAGCGGCTGCCGCCCGCTTCGCCGCCCTCGTAGCGCAATCGCCCGCCGTGCGCCTCGACCAAGGCGCGCGCGATCCATAAGCCCAGGCCGGAGCCCTCCTTCTCCGAGTCGGCCGGCCGGGATAATTTTTGGAACAACTGCCGCCGCATGGCCTCGTCGATGCCGGAGCCGGAGTCCTCGACCGAGCAGGCCAGCTCTCCGCCCTCCAGGCGCAGGGAGAGCTCCACGGCGCCGCCGGAGGGGGTGAACTTGAGCGCGTTGGACAAAAGGTTGTAGAGAATCTGCCGCAAGCGGAGGGGATCGGCCTGGACTCTCGGCAAATCATTCGGCCAGCGATGGCGCAGCTCGATCTCGGCCGCAGCCGCCTTGGCGGAGAAGAGCTCCAGGGTCTGTCCGGCCAACTCGGAGACGGCTACTGCTTTCTTGTTCAAGGTCCACTGCCCGCCGTGGACCAGGGAGGCGTCGAGCAGATCCGACGCGGTCTGGCGCAGCTCGCCGGCGGCGGACTTGACGCGCTTTAAATCGTCCAGCCACTCAGGGGAGACCGGGCCGGCCGCGGAAGCCTCATGGAGCATCAGGTCCGCGTAGGATTCGATGGCCGACAGGGGCGACTTAAGCTCATGGGCGACCAGTTCCATCGCCCGCCGCCGCGCCAAGGCCTGCCGCCGCCACAGCGCCAGAACGGCCGCGACGCAGAAGCCCAGCGCCGCCCAGGGCCACCAGGGGCGAGCGCCGGGCGAAGAGCCCTGGGGAATAGCGAGCGGGCGCGGCGGGACGGCGGGGCGCGGAGAAAGAGCTTGGGAGCGCGCCAGAGATATCGCCGCCCGCGGCAAGCGCGCGGCGGCCGGAACGACGGACGGCGGCGCCTTCAGCGTCATGGAGAAACGGCGGGGGACGAGCGCCAAACGGCGCGGCGCCTCATCCGGCGAGGCATACAGGCTTTGATTGGTATAGCGGGGGCTGGAGGACTGGAAAGCGGCCGCCGGCGCGGCCAGGAAGCCCAGCATAAGCAAGAGCGAGGAGCGCCGCATCAGGCAATTATAGCCAGCCGCCGCAGGATGTCAATATCTGCTAAATTCATGCTAAATAAACGTCGAGCAATGACTTCCGGTAACTATTCCCGCCAGCGGTAGCCTAATCCAGGAACAACCTCCAAGCGTTCCGCCAAGGCTCCCAGCTTGCGCCGCAGGCTCATGACGTGCTGCACCAGGGTGCGCGAGCGGCGGCGCAAGCGGGAGGGCCTCCAGCCCCGCGCGTAAAGCTCACGCCAGCCGACGGTTCGGTTGGGGCGCTTGAGCAGCGCCGCCAACACCTCGAACTGCCGGCGGGTGAGGACGACCTCCTCGTAATCGACGCCGCGCTGGACCTGGCATCTGCGCTCGCGCAGCTCCAGGATCACCCGGCCGTCGCGGGCGCGCAGGACCCGCCGCGACCATGGCTCGGGAGTGGCCAGGCGCCGGGCGGTCTGCACGGCCGCCTCGATGCGCGCGCACAAGAGCTCCGCCGGGACCGGCTTGATCAGGAAATCATCGGCCCCGTCGCGCAGGGCCTGCGCGACCCCATCGCCCGAGCGGCCGGCCAGGAACATCAAGGCCGAACGGCGCAGGCGCGCGTCGGCGCGGATCAAGCGGACCAGGCGGCGCGGATCCCCGGGCCAATCATCCAGGTCCGCGAGTATCAGCTCCGGGGCGCCGCCTTTTCGCGCGGCGGCGCGCAGCGCCGCGAGATCGGCGCAAAGCTCCAAGCGAAGGCCGTCGCGCGCCAGAATTGACCGCGCGGCGTCCAGCTCCGGCGGGCAAGCCGCCGCCAGCCACAGAACGTCGGCCGGCACACTCCCGCTTCGCCAAGCCATCGCTCTTTTTAACAAATATGCCCCGCAAGCCCAAGTTGCGCCCTCTTCGCATTCTCGTAACACTTTTTTCGCAGCATCTCTATATACTCGCGGTGATGAAGCTCTCGCTGCTGTGGGCGCTGCTGCGCGCGCTGGGCCTGGGCTTGGCCGTGGCGGCGGTCTTCGGCGCGCCGCGTCCGCTGGGCTTTTCCTTCACCAGCGTGACCAACCGGATGCTGACGCCGAACGGCGACGGCCGCAACGACACCGCTGTTTTTCAGTACTCCAATCCGCGCTTCTCCGACGTCACCGGAAAGGTCTACGACATCCGCGGCCGCTTCGTCGCCGACCTCGCCTCCGGACCGGCGACGGACACCTTGCAATGGGACGGCAAGTCCAACGGAGTCGTCGTGCCCACGGGGGTCTACATCTACGTGATCTCCGCCGAGGGGCAGACCCAGCGCGGCACCGTGGTGGTGATTCGATGAGGCGCGCCGCGACGCTCGCGTTGGCGGCGACGCTGCTGGCATCCCCTGCGGGCGCCGCCTTCGAGGATCTGGGCGCCGGGGCTCGCGCCCCCGGCCTCGGCAATGCCTTCACGGCCATGGCCGACGACGCCTACTCCATCTACTACAACCCGGCCGGCCTGGCGCAGATGGAGCGCAGCCAGTTCTCGGCCTCCTACGCGGCGCTCTACCTGGGCCTCAACGACGGTTCCACCCTCGGCGTTTCGCAACTGGTCTACGCTCATCCCTTTCGTTACGGCCGGGAGGGAACATTGGGATTGGGCTGGCAGCGCTTCGCCTTGAGCGGCCTCTACGCGGAGCAGACCCTGCACCTCTCCTACGGCCGCGCCGTCTACGAATCCGACAATGGCGGAAGGCTGCTGGCGGGCTTGAGCGCCAAGTACCTGCAGCATTCCTTCGGCAGCACCCCTGAAGCCGCCTCCTCGCAGCTCAACGGCGTCTTCACTCCCGGCCTGTCCGACCCCGTGCTCTCCGGCCCCAGCAGCAAGGGCGCTCCCGACGCCGACCTGGGCCTGCTCTATCGGCTGCCGCGCCGCTTCCAGTTCGGCTTGATGGTCGAGCATCTGCTCGAGCCTAACGTCGGCTTCGCCGAGGCCGACAAGGTGCAGCGCAACATCCACTTCGGCGCGGCCTACAAGTCCCTATGGACGAGCCTGGCGGGCGAAATCCAGGCCAACAAGGCTCCCGACGGCTCCACGGACAAGGACTTTATTTTCGCCGCGGAACGCTACTTCCCGACGCTCGATTACGGCCAGTTCGGTCTGCGCGGCTCCCTAGGCATGGGCAGCCGCGACTTCAAGCAGATCACCGCCGGGGTCTCCTACAGGATCAACAAGATACAGTTCGACTACGCCTTCCTGATGCCCATCGGCAGCTTCACCAACAGCGGCACCCACCGCTTCGCCATCACCCTGCTCTTCGGCGCCCCCAGCGCGGAGGATGAGATCTCCAAGGAGGTGCTGGCAAAGGAGCGCGCCGCCAGGCTTGGGCTGGCGACCGGTTTCGGCTACGAGTACGACGAGGCCCTGCGCCCCGCCAGCCTCGACGATCCGCGGCTCGCCGAGATCAAGGCGCTCATCCTGCAGGGGCAATACCGGCGCGCGCAGGCCCGCCTGGCCGAGTTGACGGCCAGCCAGCCCGAGGATCATGCCCTGCGCAAGCTGGCCGACCGCCTGGAAGCGGTGGCCTATTACTATCCGGAATTCGTCCCCAACGAGGAGCGCTGGCAGGTCGCTCTCTCAAGCTCTGCTTGGCTGTTCCTGCGCGGCCTCGACAGCTCGGCGATGCTCCAGGCCTCCTACGCGGCTTCCCTCAACGACGGCGACGCCCAGGTCGGTCTCTATCTGGCGCGACTGGAGAAGGAAACCGGCATCAAGGCCCGACGCATCCCCACCGACAGCGGCCGGAACTTTATCGAGGAACAACTCTACCAGGTGGAGGCCGCACACAACCGCGGCGACAACGAGCGCGCCATCGCCCTTCTGCACGACGTCCTGGCGCTGGAGCCCGGCAACGTCATGGCCCTCGAGCGGCTGGGCTCCGCGGAATTCTTGAGCGGCCATTTCAGCGAGGCCCTCTCGGCCTGGGAGCGCGTCCTGCCCCTGGAGACCAATCCCTCCGAGATACTGGCCTTGCGCCAGTATATCGACCAAGCGAAAGCCAATAACAAGGCAAGCCTGCCGGGAGGCCTCTCCCTGCCGCCGCAAGCCCGGCCGGCGCCGAGCGCGGCCAAGAAGACCCACGCCAGCGCCAAGATCGCCGTCCCCGCCAAGGGCATGGGCGATCCCCGCGACGTGGCGCGGCTCTACCAAAAAGGCGTCGAGTTCTACGCCCGAGGAGAGTACCTGCAAGCGACGGCGATGTTCATGCGCGTCCTGCAGATCGATCCTAATAACGGCCCGGCCCGCAAGGCCATAGAGCGCATCGAGCGCGCCCAGAAGCAATGAGCCTGCGGCTGAAGGCGGCGCTCCTCATCCTGGCGACAATGCTCTGCGCCACGGCCGTGACCGCCGCCCTGTTCGCGGCTCTGCAATACAACTACGCCAGGACCATGGAGGAGGACCGCCAACATATCATTCTAGACGACGTGACCAGGGTCGTCGGCGAGTCGCAGCTCGCCGGAGATCCCCTGATGCTCCTCGACGCCCTGCGGGCGCTGATCAGGCGACATGATCTCCTCTACGCCAGAGTTAGGCTGGCCTTCGGCTGGCAGACGCTGGGCTCGCTGCCCCCGGCGGGACAAGCCCTGGTGGCGGTCGCTCGCCAATCCTCCGGGGAGGAAGCCGTCGAGCTCGGCTTCTCCCGCCGCGCGCGCGAGGACAGATTGCGCGCGATCCGTCAGTCTCTAGGACACCACGCCGCGCGCGCCGCGGGCCTCATGGCCCTCTGCGCCATCCTGCTCGCCTTCCCGCTGAGCGCCACCCTCACTAAAAGGATACGCCGCATCGAGTCCGCCTTGAAGGCGATCGGCTCCGGGCGGCGCGAGGAAAGGCTTCCCGCCCTGGGCGCGGACGAGATCGGCCGCCTGGCCGCTGGCGTCAACGCGATGGCAGAGCAGCTCGGCGAACTGGAGCAGCTCAAGCGCACCTTCGTGGCCTCCGTCACCCATGAGCTGCGCTCGCCCCTCGATATCATGGAGTCCTACCTCGATGAAATATTGCGCCGCTCGCAGGCCCTCTCGGAGCGCGACCGCGCCGATCTCCTGCGCGTGCAGGGCAACGCCCGGCGCTTGAGCCACTTCGTCACCAATCTGCTCGATTACGCCAAGATCGAGCGCGGCAAGCTCGATTTCGCGCCGAGGACGGCAGACGCCGCCGAGCTGGTCGACAACTCGGTGCGCTTTTTCGCCCCCAAGGCGCGCGAGGCCGGCGTGGCGCTGGCCGCGGAGATAGAGCCCTCCCTGCCCTTGGTCCGCCTGGATCCCGATCTCTACACCCACGTGCTGACCAATCTTCTCTCCAACGCCCTCAAGTTCACGCCGGCCGGCGGACGCATCCAGGTCTCGCTGCGCCGGCGCGCGAACGACTTGGAGCTGGCCGTCGCCGACAGCGGAGTCGGCATCAAGGCCCCCGACCTCGCGCGCCTATTCTTGCCTTTCGAGCGCATCAGCAACCCCTTGCGCGCCAACGGAGTGGGGCTGGGCCTGGCGATCTCGCGCCAAATCGCGACCCTGCACCGCGGACGTCTGGGTGTTGTTTCCGAGTGGGGGAAGGGCAGCCGTTTCTCGTTCACTATGCCGATGTCGTAACAAATCCGTTATGCTTTCCTTATATATATTGCCCATGCGCGCCTTGCTAGCGCTGCTGCTGCTGCCGGCGGCGGCCGCTCCGGTCCGAAGCGACCCCGCCCTAGAACTCGGCACCCGCCTCTCCGAGCAGGCCACCGCCTTCATCGAGCAGCTGGTCGGACCCGGCCGGGGGCGCGCCCTGGTCACCGTCGAAGCGCAGAGCAGCCGCAGCCACAGCGAGCGAGAGCTCTCCGAGCCGCTCTCCTCCGTTCAGGCCACGGGCATCCTGCCCGGCTACGTTCAAGGGCAGACCAAGAGCACCACGATCACCAGCCGCGAGATCACCGACTCCAGCAACGACCTCAACATCCAGAAGATTCACGTGGCCGTCGTCCTCGACCAGGGCTTGAACGCGGCCCAGGTCGCCGCCGTCAGCCGCACCCTCCCGCAGCTGCTTCAAATGAACAAGGCCCGCGGCGACGATCTGGTCGTCGTCAGGGCCGCCTTGCGCGCCCCCTGGAAGGCGGCCCTGGAAAGCCCGGAGAGCTTGCGCGCCGGCTTAATGGCCCTGGCCCTGCTGGTCTCCATCTTCATCCTGGCCCTGGCCGGCTACCTGGCCGCGCTGTCCTTCATCCGCGTCCTCTCCTCCGAGCTGGAGGCGCGGCGGCCGCAGCCCCTGCCGCCGCCGGCGGCTCCCGCCTTCGGGCCGCTGCCGGCCATGGAGGGGGAAATCGTTGGAGACAACGGCCTGCCCAGCCTCAGCGGCGGGGCCGAGAGCGCTGCCTCCAGGGGCGGGCAGCCCGCGCGGCTGGGCCAACGCTTCGACTTCCTGGCCCCGCTGAATCCGGAGGAGCTGGCCGCGCTGCTGGCCGAGGAAAGCGTCGAGGACTTGTCGCAGTTGCTCGCCGCCCTGGCCAAGACCGGTCCGGATCTGGCCAGCCTGGTCTTCGCCGCCCTTCCCGCCGCTCTCCAGCCGCGCGTCTCGCAAACCCTCGCCACCCTAAGAACCTCGGACCCGGACCGCCTCTCCGACATAGAGGCGACGCTTCGGGAGCGCTCCGAGCGCATGGTGCGCGGAGCAGAGCGCCTGGGAGCCATCCTCAGCCGCCTGCCCCCGCAGCAACGCGAGGGCCTCCTGGGCGACATCGTCGTCTCCAATCCCGACCTTGCCGCACGAGTCGAGAAGGCCGTCTTCTCCTTCGAGGACATCCTGCGCCTGCCGCCCATCGAGCTGCGCCGGCTGCTCTCCGCGATGCCCTACGAGGAATGGGGAATCGCCCTGCAGGGAGCCCCGCAGCCGCTCGTCGACGCCGTCGTAGGCCAGCTCCCGGAGGGAGCGGCCGAGGCGCTGCGCGAGTCCCTGGCGGCGAGCGTTCCCTCCGCGCGCGTGCTCTCGGCCCGCTCCCGGGCGCTGGACCGCGCGCGCGCCTTGATCGAGGAGGGCCAGATCGCCTCCGCGGCGGCGAGATAATGGAAGAGCTGACCGGCCTTTCTCGCGCGCGCTCCGACCTGGCCGAGGCCGGCGAGCGGCTGACGCGCATCAAGGAGGCGCTTTCCGGCGGCGAGCCGGACGCGATACGCCCCAAGCGCTGGCGGGCGCTGCGGCGATTGCTGGAGATGACCCGGGAAGCCCTTTCAAGCTGGTCCGCCGCCCCGCGCAAGGACGAGGAGAACGCCGCGCTCTGGCGCGAGTCCAGCGAACTGCAGGCCAACGGCCTCAAGACCGAGAACGCGCTGCGGACGCTCGACCGGCGGCAGCGCGCCTTGGACGACGAGCGCTCTTCTGTCCTGGCGGAACTGACGCGCGTCCACGAGGGCTGGAGGCTGCTGCGCCTGCGCTGGGAGCGGGAGGGCTCGATTCCGCAAGCCAAGGCGGCGGAGCTCTTCGAGCGCTGGTACGCCGTGATCTCCAGCGCCTGCGAGACCCTGGAGGAGGAGAGGCAAGTCCAGTCTGACGCCAGAGAGGCCGAGCAATTGTGGCGCTGGCTGCTGGACTCCGGATTCCCCGCGCTCGAGGCACGTTTGCGCGAAGGCGACGAGGCGCTGCTGCTGCCCGCTCTGCGCCGACTGCTGGCCGAGCAGGACCGGCGTTGGACTCAGTCGCGGCGGCTATGGGCCGACCAAGTCTCGGAGCGCTCCCTCAAGGCCTTCGAGGAGCTGCAGCTTAAGTGCGCGCAGCTTGAAAACGAGCTGCGCCTCACCGAGGCCCGGGCCTGCGAGCGGGAACGCGCCCTGGCCGAGGAGGCGACCCTGGCGGCTCGTCTGAGCGCGCAGGCCCAGGCCGAGCGGGACCGCGCCCTGGAAGAACCCCATGTCTTGCGCCAGCGCCTGGAGGGCATGGCCCGCGAGCTGGAGGAGACGCGCCGCGCCCAGGCCGAGGCGGTCTCGGCCACCAACCTCTGGAGGATGCTGCACGAAACCGCCCGCGCCGACATAGGCCGCTTGATGGAACAATTGGCCGAGGAGCAGCGAAAGAGCGCCGAGAGCCAATCGGAGCTGGAGGCGGCGCAGGGCCGCTTGCGGGCGCTGGGACTCTACGTCGCGCAAGCGCAGACCGAGGAGGCGGCGCCGGCCCCGCCCGCGCCGCAGCCGCCCCAGCCATACTCCCTCGTCGTTCCGGCGCCGCCGGCGCTCCCGCCGCAGCCGCCTCAGCCCTCCCTCGTCGTTCCGGCGCCGCCGGCGCTCCCGCCGCAGCCGCCTCTTATCTCGCCCGCTCCGCCGGCCGAGGCCCCGCCTGCGCCGCTCGAGACTACGCCCGCGCCGCTCGCGAAGCCGGCGGAGCTCGAGACTCCGCAGCCCGCCGCGGCCTTCGAAGCGATCCCCAGCGTCGAGGCTCCCCTGGAGCCGGCCTGGCGGGTCGTGCTCGAGCGCCTGCGCCAGCCCCTGGCCGCGGCGGCGGCCCAGGTGCGGCGCCTGCATGCCGCCCCCATGCCGGCCGACTACAAGTCCGTCGCCCAATTGGCGGCCCGCTCTCTGGCCCAAGCCTCCGACACCGTCAAGGCGGTCAGGGAATTCCTGGAGGAGGGCCGCGCTCCCGCGGCCGCGGGGCGTCTGGACGAGGCCCTGGACTCCGCCTTGTCGAGCTGGGAGCCGGTGCTGCAGCGCCACGGCGTGCGCATCGTGCGCGACATCGCCCACGGCCTGCCGCCGGTGCCGGCGGCCTCGGAATCCCTGCGCATCGCCATCTATCAATTTTTGCGCAATGCCTTCGAGGCGATGCCGCGCGGCGGAACGCTCAGCGTGAGCGCGCGCTACGATGAGAGCTCCAGGGAGGTGCGCGCCGTTTTCGCCGACACCGGACCGGGCTTCCCGAAGGAGCGGCTGGAGCGCTTGTTCGTTCCCTTCGACTCAAGCAAGCTCGGACATCTGGGATTGGGCCTGGCGCTGGCGCGGCGCATCGCCAGACGCGCCGGCGGAGAGCTGGAGGCCGGCGCCGCCGCCCAGGGCGGCGCCCTGCTGACCCTGCGCCTGCCCGCCTCCCCTCAGGCGGAGCGGCCGTGAGGCTGTCGACCCGCTTCTTCCTGATCCTCTTCCTGTTCGCGATCACTCCGCTGCTGGCGGTCGACGCCTGGATGATCAACTCCACGGAGGTGGCGCGGGCCAACGCCATGCGCCTGCACCAGCAGCTGGCCCGCATGGCGGCCGACCTGGTGGAGAGCGCGGCCGCCGACATGAACCGCTCCCTCTCCTTCGTCGAGGACCTGGAGCGCTTGAGCAAGGGCTCGGCCCTGGAGGTCCTTCAGCGCGCCGCCGCGGAGCATCCTTCCCTGGTCCTGCTCTCCATCGTCGGTCCGGATGGGCGGGAGACCACGCGCCTGGCAGACGCGGCGCTGTTCGCGCAGGCCCTGCAAGACCGTTCCCGCGACCCCTTGATCCTCCAGACCCGGCGCAGCGGCCGGGCAAGCCTGCGCGGCCCGGTCTGGCGCGGCGGCGAGCCCATCATGCTCGTGGCCCACTCGCTGCGCGACGGGCGCATCGCCATCGCGGGCTACTCCCTGAGCGCGCTCTGGCGGCGCCTCTCCCGCGTCCGCGTCGGCGCCCACGGACGGCTGCTGCTTCTGGGGCGCGACGGCAGGCCCCTGCCCGGTCTGGGCGGCGGTTTTCCGCAAGCGGACTGGAGCGGCCCGGGAAAGCTCGGCTCCGCTTCCGGCTGGCTGGAGGACGTCAAGACCAAGGCGGGGACGATGGCGGGCGCCTACGTCCTGGCCCCCAGCTTCGGCCTGCGCGCCCTGACCCTGCAGCCCAGGGCCGAGGCCTACGCCAAGCCGGAGGGCTTCTTCGTCAAGGCCCTGGCCATCCTGGCCCTGGTCATCCTCCTGGTGGCCCTGGTGGCGATTTACGCCTCGGCGCGGATCACGCGCCCCCTTCAAATCCTGGCCGTCGCCGCCAATCGCGCCGCGACCAACGACCTCAACGTCTCGGTCCCGCGCCTGGGCTGGGGGGAGTTGGACGACGTCGGACGGGCGTTCAACCACATGCTCAAGCAGCTGCGGCAGTACCAGGCCCTGCAGGTCGAGCAGCTGCTCGTCGAGAAGGCCAAGGTCGATGGCCTGGTGCAGGGCATTCCCGACGGCATCGTCCTGGCCGGCTTCGACGGCAGCGTCTTGTACGTCAACGCCGTGGCCCGCAAGCTGCTGGGGGAATCGGCCCGGCGGGATCATCCGCGCCTGCGCGAGCTGCTCCGCGAGGGACGCCTGCGCGATGCGGTCTTGGGCCTGCTGGCCGGCAAGCGACGGGAGGGCCATCTGGACGCCGAGTTGGAGACGCCCGAGGGACAGCGCACCTTCGCCTGCCGGGCGGCCATCATCGGGGCCGACGGCCGCGACACCGGCATCCTGCTGCTGATGCGCGACGCCACCGCTGAGAAGCAGCTCGAGCGCATGAAGGAAGAATTCTTCCACTGCATCGTGCACGACCTTAGAAACCCCATCTCCGCGATCGACGGCTTCGCCAAGCTCCTGCTTCAGAGGGGAGACCTCCCCGCCCAGGACCGCGGCTACGTCGACTTCATGCTGCGCTCCACCGAGAAGCTCCGGGAGCTGGTCAAGGACATCCTGGACCTGGCCAAGCTTGAATCCGGCACGATGACCCTGGCCAAGGATCTCGTGACGGTGCCGCGGATTTTCGAGACGATCCGGCAGGTCTTCGCCGTCCAGGCCCAGGAGAAAGCGATCGCCCTGCGCCTGGAGCCGGGGCCGGCGCCGCACGAGCTGACCTGCGACGCCAAGCTGATCGAGCGAGTCCTGATGAACCTGGTCTCCAACGCGCTGAAGTTCGTCCCGAAAGACGGCTCCGGGACGATCGCCGTCGAGGCCAAGCCCGCGGGCGCCGACTCCGTGGAGTTTTGCGTTTCCGACAACGGGCCCGGCCTTCCGGCCGCCGACGCCGCCCAGGTCTTCGACAAGTTCCGGCAGCTCTCCGCGGGCGCGGCCAAGGGCGGCTACGGGCTGGGCCTGTCGATCTGCCGACGGATCGTCGAGGCCCATGGAGGCGCGATCTGGGTCGAGTCCGACGTCGGGGCGGGGGCGCGCTTCAAGTTCCGTCTCCCGCGCGCGTCCCTGGCGGCCAAGCGCGCGCAGGCCGTCACTGGTCCTGGCGCCTGAGCAGGACGATCTCGATGCGCCGGTTGACGGCCCTGTCGGCCGGCGTGTCGTTCGGCCGCAGCGGATGGAACTCGCCGTAGCCGATCGCCGAAAGCCGCCGCGCCGGAATACCTTCCTTGTGCATGAATTGCAGCACCGCGAAAGCGCGGGCCGCCGAGAGCTCCCAGTTCGAATGGAACGGCGAGCCGGGAGCCAGGGGCTGATCGTCGGTATAGCCCTCGATCTGGATCGGATTGGGCATGTTGAGCAAGCCGGCGGTCAAGCGCCCGAGGTGCTTGATGGCGGAAGGCTTGAGTTTGTCGGAGCCGGAGTCGAAGAGCACCGGGCTGCCGAAGACGATCCTCATGCGGTCCTCTCGAAACTCGATCTTCGCGATCTGCTCGGTGCCGAACTTGGAATATAAATCGTTGCGGCGCTTGGCCCGGGAGGCGCCGAACTGCCGGGAGAGGGCGTCTATCGCGTCCTGATACTTGGCGCCTTGAGAGGAAATAAAAAGGACCAGAAAGAAGATCGCCACGCAGGTCATGAGGTTGCCGTAGACCGCGCCCCAAAGCGAATGCCACGGCCGGCGGGCGACCATGCGCCGGTCCCACGGCACGTACGCGCTCATGCGGCGGCGGCGGCGCGGCGGCCCGCCGGCTCCAGGGTCGGGCCCAACTGCCGCTGCCGGCGGCGGACATAGGCGGCCAATTGCAGCTCCAGCCGGTAGATCGGCCGGCCGGCCATGATCCCCAAGGCTCCCTCCAACGCGACCTCGCGCAGCAGGACCTCCCGGCGCGCCTCGGCCATCAGGCGTCCGGCCAAGGGCGAGCAGATGAGCTGGGACAAGCCCAACGCCACGAAATCCGAGGAGAGGGCCAGGGCCATGGCGGGGCCCATGCGGACCGGATCGGACACCGCCGAGACGACGCGGACCATGCCGAGCAGGGTGCCCATCAGCCCCAGGATCGGAGCGGCGGAAGCCATCGCCTGGAAAACCTCCGACTCCTGCACGCGCGAGCGCCGCATCTCGGAGATCTCCGCCTCCATGATGGCGCGCACTTCCGAGGCGTCCGCCGCGGTGCTGGCGGCGTTGAGCGCCCGGCGCAGGAAGCCGTCGTCGGCCAGGGCGGAGCCCTCGCCCTGCAGGGCCAGCAAGCCGCCCTCCGCCTGGGCCCGGCGCGCCAGCCGGGAGATTTCCGCGGCCGCTTGCTCCAGCGTCGCGGAGCGGCCCGGCAAGAGCAGGCGCAGGGCGCGAGCCGTCGCGGCCAGCACGGCGGGCAAGCCTTCCTGCACGCTCACCGCCGCCAGCGTCCCTCCGAAGATCAGGACCATCGCCGGCCATGAGACCAGATTGACGGCCCCGGGCGTCTCGAGGATGACCCAGGCGATCAGGGCGATGCCGCCGCCGAAGCCTAGCCAAAGGGAGATCATGGATTTAGCAGGTAGCCCGCGCCCACGACCGTCTCCAGTTTCGAGCCCAGCGGCCCCAGCTTGCGCCGCAGCGACTCGACGTGCTTGTCCACCGTTCTAGTGCTCAAATCCGGAACGGTCCTCCAGACCGTCTTCAAGATCAAGCTGCGGGTCAGCACGCGATTGGGCTGGCGCAGGAAGTAGCGCAGCAGCTCGAACTCAAGGTTGGTCAGCTCCAGGGGCTTGTCCCCGAGCTTGGCCAAGCGCTGATCCGGCCACAGAGTCAGCGCGCCCAAGCGCTCGGGGGCGGCCTCGGCGGCCGGCTGGCCGCGGCCCCGCTTGAGCAGGGCGTCGATGCGCGCCAGCATGAGTGCCGCGTCGAACGGCTTGGGAAAATAGTCGTCCGCGCCGTTCTCGAAAGCCTTGACGGCATCGGAGCTCGCCCGGTCGTGCGCCGAGACCGCGATGACCAGCAAGCTCCTGGTGGCCTCGTTGGCGCGCAGCACGCGCAGGACCTCGCGGCCGTGCATGCCGGGCAATTGCATGTCTAGCATCAGCAAATCCGGAACCCCCTTGAGCAAGGCGTCGAACAAGCGGCCAGGCGTGGCGCAGTGGAGGACCTCATGTCCCGCTGCCTTGAGCAAGCGCTGCGTCAATGCGGCCCATTGCCGATCGTCCTCCAGGATAAAGATGCGTGGCACTAGCGATGGGGCGCCTCCAGCGCCGCCTTGATGCGCTCCAGCAGATCGGAGACTTGAAAGGGCTTCAAGACGTAGTCGTCGGCCCCGCAGGCCAGGCCCTCGGCCACCGGTGCGATCTCCGAGCGCACGGTGCAGATGAGCACCGGAGTGCCGGGCCTGGGTCCCTTGAGACGGATGCTGCGGCAGATCTCGAAGCCGGTCATGTCCGGCAGATGGAGGTCGAGCAGCACCAGGTCCGGGCTGCCCTCCGCGTAGAGGCGCAGCCCCTCCGCCCCGTTGGGCGCCAGCATCACCTCGTAGCCCTTCTCCTTGAGGACGCCGCAGACCAGCTCCCGGATGTCCGCCTCGTCCTCCACGATCAGCACCTTCGGCACGGCGATAGTTTAGGGTAGGTCCCGGGAACTGTCAATGGCGGATTCGTTACGGCGCGCGGCGCGAGCGCCGGATCGACACCTCGACGCAGCGTACGCGCGGCATGACGGAGGGCTTCTTGCGGGCCAAGACGCGCGCGGCCCGCGCGAGGGGGGCGGCCCGCAACGCCGCCGCCGCCGCCTGCTCGGCCAAGGTCTCCAAGAGCCGCCGCTCCCCCGACTCGACGGCGCGGCGCACGGCGCGCTCGACGGCCCAATAGTCGGCCGCCTTCCCCAGATCGTCGCTGCGGCCGGCGGGGGCGAGATCGAGCTCCAGGCAAACGTCCAGCTCGACGCCCTGGCGCCGGCGCCGCTCCCCGGCGGGGACGCCGAGCCGGGCGCGGCAGGCCAAGCCGCGCAGCCAGACCTCATCGAGCTCGGCCATAAATGCCCTCCGGACCTGAAATGTTATAATGCGCCACGATTATGGCTTATTCCAAAAAGGTTGTCATCGTCGGTTCGGGGGCGGCGGCCTACACCGCCGCGATCTACGCGGCGCGGGCCAATCTCGATCCACTGGTCTTCGGCGGGGTGGCGATGGGCGGACAGTTGATGATCACCTCCGAGGTGGAGAACTTTCCCGGTTTTCCGGAGCCGATCCAGGGCCCGGAGCTGATGGAGCGCATGCGCAAGCAATGCGAGCGGCTGCTGGTGCGCATCATCGCCGAGCCGGTGACGAAAGCGGACCTCTCGCGCCGGCCCTTCCGCCTGGCAAGCTCCGAGGGCACCGAGGCCTCGGCGGAGGCCCTCATCATCGCCACGGGGGCCAACGCCAAATGGCTCGGTTTGCCCTCGGAGAAGAAGCTGATGGGCCACGGGGTCTCCGCCTGCGCCACCTGCGACGGCTTTTTCTTCAAGGGCAAGGAAGTCCTGGTGGTCGGGGGCGGGGACACGGCGATGGAGGAAGGGCTGTTCTTGACGAAGTTCGCCTCCAAGGTGACGATCGTTCATCGCAGAGCCCAGCTGCGCGCCTCCCGCATCATGCAGGACCGCGCGCTGAAAAATCCCAAGGTCTCCATGCTCCTCGACAGCGCCGTCACGGAGGTGCTGGGAGACGACCATGTCGTCGGCGCCAAGGTGAAGAACCTAAAGACCGGCGCCGAGGCGCAACTGCGCTGCGACGGGCTCTTCGTCGCCATCGGCCATGCCCCCACGACGGATTTTTTGGCGGGGCAGCTTCGTCTGGACGCCAACGGCTATATCGTCACAGACGGCCATGCCAGGACCTCCGTCGAGGGGGTGTTCGCCGCCGGCGACGTGATGGACTCGCGCTACCGCCAGGCGATCACCGCCGCCGGGGCGGGCTGCATGGCCGCCCTCGAGGCCGAGCGCTTCCTCGCCGGCCATGAATAGCGCCGCGCGGCTGCCGGAGTGGCTGAAGGTCCGGCTGCCCGGCGGTCCGGCCTACGAGCGCCTCAAGCGCGCCTCGCGCCAGCGCGGCCTGGCCACCGTCTGCGAGCAAGCCCGCTGCCCGAACCTCGCCGAGTGCTGGGGCGGCGGCACGGCCACCTTCATGGTGATGGGCCCTTCCTGCACCCGCGGCTGCCGATTCTGTTCGGTCGCCTCGCAGGCCCAGCCGCCGCCGCCCGCCGAGGACGAGCCGGCGCTGTTGGCTCAAACCCTGGCGGAGATGCGCCTTGAATACGCGGTGCTGACGACCGTCTGCCGCGACGACCTGCCGGACCAGGGGGCCGGGCACCTGGCACGCTGCATCGCTGCCGTCAAGGCGGAGTGCCCGCGCATGCGCCTGGAGATGCTGGCCCAGGACTTCCGCGGCGAGAAGGCCCTCCTCGAGCGGATCATGGACGCCGGGCCGGACGTGCTGGCCCACAACGTCGAATGCGTCGAGCGCTTAACACCCGTGGTGCGCGACTCGCGCGCCGGCTATCGGCAGTCCCTGGAGGTCTTGGAGCACGCCAAGCGCTACCGGCCGGCCCTCCCCACCAAGTCCTCGATCATGCTCGGGCTGGGGGAGACGCAGGCCGAGCTGCGCGGCGCCCTGCTCGATCTGCGCGCGGTCGGCTGCGACATCGTCACCATGGGCCAGTACCTGCGCCCCAGCGGCCGGGGGCGCAACCTCCCGGTGGCCCGCTTCCTGCCGCCGGAGGAGTTCGAGCGCTTGGGCTCCATGGCGCGAGGCCTGGGCTTCGCCTTCGTCGCCTCCGGCCCCTTCGTGCGCTCCTCCTACCGAGCCGCCGAACTCTTCCTGAGCGGCCGCCTGGAGGCTCATGCCTCTTAGAACCGTCGCCTCCCTGGATGTGCAGAGGCTGGAGATCCTGGCCGCCGACGGCAAGCTCGACGAGGCTCTGCTGCCCAAGATGTCCAAGGAGCTGCTGCTCAATATCCATCGCTTGATGTTCCAGATCCGCGCCTTCGACGAGCGGGCTGTCCTCCTGCAGCGACAAGGGCGGCTGGGCACCTACCCTATGATCACGGGCCAAGAGGCCACGCAGTGCGTGCCGCCGCTCTGCCTTAAGCCCACCGACTGGGTCGTGCCGACCTACCGCGGCGGGGGGGTCTATTTCGCGCGCGGCATGAGCATGCGACACGCCCTCCTCTACTGGGCGGGGGACGATCGCGGCACCCGCTTTCCGGAGGCGAACAACGATCTCACCTTCTCGATTCCCGTCGGCGCCCATCTGACCCAGGCCGCCGGACTGGCCTGGGCGGAGAAATTGAAGAAGACGGGCGGCGTGGCGCTGACCTACTGCGGCGACGGCACCTCCTCGAAGGGGGACCTGCACGAGGCGCTGACCTTCGCCGGCCAGTTCAAGCTGCCGGCGATCTTTCTCATCGAGAACAACGGCTGGGCGATCTCGGTTCCCAGAAGCCGGCAGGCGGCCAGCCAAACCCTGGCTCAAAAGGCCTGGGGCTACGGCGTCTTCGGCCTGCAGGTGGACGGCAACGACGCCCTGGCGGTCTACCGCGCTACCAGCGAGGCCGTGGCGCGCGCCAGGAAGGGCGAGGGGCCCAGCCTGCTCGAATGCGAGACCTATCGGATGGGCCACCACACCACCGCCGACGACGCCTCCCGCTACCGCGACCCCGCGGAGGTGGCGGCCTGGCGCGCGAAGGATCCCATCGAGCGCCTGGAGCGCTTCCTGCGCGCGCGCGGGCTTTGGGACGACGAGAAGGGGCGCCGCCTGGCGGAGCGCACGCGGGCCTGGATCGACGAGGAGATCGCCGCCTACGAGGCCTTCCCGCCGCCCAACCCCCTCGACATGTTCTCCTTCAACTACGACCGGGCCCCCTGGATGCTGCGCGAGCAGCGCGCGGAGCTGGAGCGCTTGCTGGCGCTCAAGGGCGGGGCCAAGGCCTTGGAGGCGCTAAGCCCCGCGGAGGGACGATTCCCGTGACCGTCACCGCCGCCGCCACCAGGGAGCTCAACTTGGTGCAGGCCGTCAACGAGGCCCTGGACCTGGCCCTGGCGGCAGACGAGCGCGTGCTGATCCTGGGCGAGGACGTCGGCCGCAACGGGGGGGTCTTTCGCGCCACAGAGGGGCTGTGGAAGAAATACGGGGAGCAGCGCGTCGTCGACACCCCCCTGGCCGAGATCGGTATCGTGGGGGGAGCCATCGGGCTGGCCTTGGCCGGCCTGCGCCCCGTGGCGGAGATACAGTTCGACGGCTTCATGCCCGCGGCGCTCGATCAAGTGATCTGCCATCTGGGCCGCCTGCGCTCCCGCACCCGCGGACGCCGCTCGGTGCCGCTGGTCCTGCGCGCGCCGCATGGAGGCTTGATCCGGGCCCCCGAGCACCACTCCGAGTCGCCGGAGGCCTATTTCTGCCACACCCCGGGGATCAAGGTCGTCATTGCCTCCACGCCCTACGACGCCAAGGGGCTGCTGCTGGCGGCCATCGACGATCCGGACCCCGTCGTCTTCTTCGAGCCCAAGCGCCTCTACCGGGCCGCCCGCTCGCAGGTCCCCCGCGGCGACTACCGCGTCGAGCTGGGGAAAGCCCGGCTGGCGCGGGAGGGCCGGGAGCTGACGCTGATTGGCTGGGGGGCGATGGTGCAGACCTGCCTGGAGGCGGCGGAGCTGTTGGCCGGCGAGGGCCGCTCCATCGAGGTGCTGGACCTGCGCACGCTGACCCCGCTGGATCTTCCCGCCCTGCTGGCCAGCGTGGAGAAGACCGGCCGCGCCGTCATCGCCCACGAGGCGCCCAACGCCGGCTCCTGGGCGGCCGAGCTCTCCGCCCTGATTTCCGAGCGCGCCTTGCTCAGCCTGCAAGCCCCCGTGCGGCGCGTGGGGGGCTGGGACATCCGCATGCCCCTTTTCCGCCTGGAGGACTACTACGTTCCGGACCGCGAGCGAGTGGCCGACGCCGCGCGGCAAACACTGGCCTTCTAGGGCTTATATAAGGAGAGCTCATGATCTACGAATTCAAGCTTCCCGACATCGGCGAGGGCCTCACCGAGGGCGAGGTCACGCGCTGGCACGTCAAGGAGGGCGATCCGGTCGCGGAGAACCAGCCCCTATGCCATGTCCTGACCGACAAGGCCGAGGTGGAGATCCCCAGTCCCAAGGCCGGAAGGATCGTCAAGCTGTTCGCGAAGACCGGCGAGAAGGTCAAGGTCCACGCCCCCCTGGTTTCCTTGGAGCTGGAGGCCGGAAAATCCCCGGCGCCCGCCAAGGCCGCCGCGCCCGCGGCCAAGCCATCCGCCAAATCCGCCGCCCAACCAGCCGCTCAAGCGGCCGCTAAAATCGCCGCCAAGCCGGCGCCCGGGCCGGCGGAGCAGCCGGCCGCGGCCGTCAAGGTTCTGGCCACTCCCAGGGTGCGGCAGTTGGCCAAGTCCCTGGGCGTGGAGCTCTCCCAAGCCCGCGGCAGCGGCCCGGAGGGGAGGCTTCTCGAAGCCGACGTGCGCGCCGCGGCGAGCCGAGGCAACGGACCCTCCGCGGCAAGCCAAGGCGCCGGGCCCGCCGTAAAAAGCAGCCCCGCCAACGCCACCCCCGCGGTCCGGCGCCTGGCCGCCCAGCTGGGCGTGGAATTGTCGGGCCTCTCCGGCAGCGGCCCGGGCGGACGGATCGCCGAGTGGGACGTGCGCAAGGCCGCCGGACCGGCTTTCATCTCCGGCCCCGAGCGGCCCGGCCAAGGCGAGGAGCGCCTGCCCTTCATCGGCATCCGCCGCAAGATCGCCGAGCGCATGCGCCGCAGCGTCGACACGGTCGCCCACGTCACCCATATGGACGAGTGCGACATGACCGAGGTGCTGGCGCTGAGGCAATCCCTGCGGCCGGAGGCCGAGCGCCGAAAAATCAAGCTGACCTTCCTGCCCTTCGTCCTAAGGGCCCTCATCGCCGCCCTCAAGCAGTTCCCGCACTTCAACGCCAGCCTCGACGAGGAGGCCGGGGCGCTGGTGGTCAAGCGCTTCTACAACATCGGCGTCGCCGTCAACGCGGGGCAGGGCCTGGTCGTGCCCAACATCAAGGGCGCCGACGGCAAGGACCTCTGGGGCCTGGCCGCCGAGACGCAGGAGCTGGCCGCGCGCGTGCGCTCCAGGACGATCGACGTCGCCTCCCTGCAGGGCGGGACCTTCACCATCACCAACATCGGCCCCATCGGCGGCCTCTTCGCCACGCCGATCGTCAACCACCCGGAGGTCGCCATCCTGGGCCTGATGCGCATGCAAAAGCGCCCCGTCTGGCGCGACGGCGGGCTGTTCGCGCGCGACATGATGAACCTAGTGCTCTCCTTCGACCACAGGATCGTCGACGGAGCCGACGCGGCCTCGTTCATGAACACCCTGATCAAGCATCTGGAGAACCCGCGGACCATCCTTTAAGGCGCCTAAGGGCTTGTTAATCAATAAATGACATACTTCGGAGGTCCGCCGTTGAGACGATTTCAAGGCGCGACGAGCGAGCATGCCCGTAGGCATGTAAGCGAGGAGCAACGAAGAAATCGGCCAGCGGCGGACCTCCCCGAAGGGCTGGGACGCT
>JAGWUP010000022.1 GCA_028868375.1 Elusimicrobiota bacterium | reverse complement strand
CAGCCCAAAAGCGCCCCGGCCCTACGGGGAGGCCCGAGCTTGGCCGATTTCCGCGTTGCTCATCGCTTACATGCCTATCGGCATGCTCGCTCTTCGCGCCTTGAAATCGTCTCAAGCTCGGGCCTCCAGAGTTGTCCATGTTATTACTTGACAGCGCCTAATTCCTCGAAGAGGTGGATGCTGCCGCGGATGCCCTTCTCGAAGTCGCCCAGGTGCAGGCTCTCGTTCTCGCTGTGCGGGTTGGTGTAGGGATCCTCGACGCCGATGAGGAGAGCCGGGGCGCCGCCCAGCACCGAGGAGAACGGCCCGACGAAGGGGATGGAGCCGCCGCAGCCCATAAAGACCGTCTCCTTGGTCCCGTAGCCCTTCGCCAGCGCCCGCGCCGCCGCCTGGAAGACCGGGGAATCCGGCTGGGTGCTCCAGGCCGGACCGGAGGACTCCCGCTCGAACTCCACCGACACGCCCCAGGGGGCGTGCTTGAGCAGGTGGGCCTTCAGCCGCCGCAGGGTGTCCGCGGGGTCCATGTTCTCGACGATGCGCACGCCCATGTGGCACCAGGCCGCCTCGTTGATGATGTTGGCGCAATCCTTGCGCGAGGAGGCCTGGATGGCGTTGACCGAGAAGGAAGGCTGGTACCAGTTGCTGCGCAAGAGGTCCTTGCCGCCCAGCAGGCGGGTCTTGGGCAGCACGCCGCTCTGCTTTCGGAAGTCCTTTTCCGTGTAGCGCAGGCTCTTGAGGCTGCGCTCTTCGGCGCGGCCGAGCTTGCGCACCTTGGCGTGGATGCCGGGGACGGCCAAGCGGCCGTTCTTGTCGGTGACCGAGGCGATCATCTTGGCCAGGGCCTGGACCGGGTCGACCAAGGGGCCGCCCCACATGCCGGAGTGCAGGGGATGGTCGGCGGAGCGCACCGTCACGTCCATGCAGACCAGGCCGCGCAGGGCCGTCGTGATCGAGGGCACGCCGGTGTCGAAGTTTCCGGTGTCGGTCAGGACCATGATGTCGGCGCCGAGCTTGCTCTTGTACTTCTGCAGGAATTGCTCCAGATGCTCGCTTCCGGCCTCCTCCTCGCCCTCGATGATGACCTTGACGTTGAGCGGCAGCCGGCCCGCGGACCGCAGATAGGAGGCGACGGCGGCCAGGGTGACGACGATGCCGGCCTTGTCGTCCGCGCTGCCGCGGCCGTAGAGCCGGCCGTCGCGCTCGGTGGCGGTAAACGGCGGGGACCGCCAGAGCTCCTCGCGCCCCGGAGGCTGCACGTCGTGGTGGGCGTACATCAGCAGGGTCGGCTTGCCGGGGGCGTCCAGGCGCTCGCCGTAGACGTAGGGATGGCAGCCCGGAACGGTCAGGATCTCGACGTTCTCAAGCCCGCGCCGGCGCATCAGGCCCGCCACCGCCTCGGCGGAGGCGGCGACGTTGGCGGGGTCGAAGCCGGCGAAGGAAACGCTCGGGATGGCTACCAGCGCCTTTAAGTCCTCGATGAATTCCCGCTGATGCTCGCGGGCGTACGACAAAGCTTGTTCGCTGTCCATGCGACGATTATAGAAAAGTCGGCCCTCCCGGGTTTGGTAAAATATGACGATGCCGATCCTGCCGAGATACCTGCTCAGGCAGTTCCTCCCGATCTTCGCCCTGTCCTTGGGCGTCTTCACGGGCGTGCTGGTGATGAACCATTTCGTGCGGCTCTTCAACCTGGCCGTGATGAAGGGCATCAGCCCGCTCTGGATCGCCGGCTGCTTCGCCCGCCTGCTGCCCTTCATCGCCGGGCTGGCGGTCCCCATGGCGTTCTTGGTGGCGACGCTGCTGACCCTGGGCCAGCTCTCCGAGTCCGGCGAGGTCACGGCGCTGCGCGCCTCCGGCTTCTCCTTCGGCGAGATGACCTGGCCCTTCCTGGCCGCGGCGGCGGCCCTGTCCGTGCTCCTGCTCTACGTCAACCACAAGGCCGCGCCGGAGGGCTTCCATTCCTTCCGCGACGACTACCTGAGCGCGGCCTCCCGGATCACGCGGATCGATTTTCAAGCGGGCTCCTTCGTCACGCTGGGTCCCTGGAAGCTGTTCGCCAAGAAAGCCGAGCCGGAGACCGGACGGCTGTCCGGAGTCTATCTCGTGCGGCAGGGAGGCTCCCAGCGGCCGCTGCGCGTGGAGGCCGAGCGCGGCAGGCTGTCCTTGGAGGCGGGGCGTGGTGCGGTTCTGGAGCTGGAGGACGGCGTCCTGCAATTGCCCAACCCCGATCCAAGCCGCCTGACCTCCGGCTCCTTCGAGCGTTACGCCCTCAGAGTCCCGCTGGCCGCTCCGATCGGCAGGCGCGCTCTCGACATCCCCGAGATGGACACCGCCACCCTGCGCCGCCGCTTGGCCGATCCGACGACCAGCCGGCAGCACCGCGTCGAGTACGCGGTGGAGATCGCGGTGCGCTCCGCCGGGGCGCTGACCCCGCTGGTTTTTTTCTGCATCGCCGCGCCGCTGGGCATGCGGCTGGGCCGCCACAGCCGGGGCTTCGGGTTCGCGGCCAGCCTGGTGATCCTCTTCGGCTTCTACGGCCTGCTGGCGCTGGGCATCGGCGTGGGTAGGCGCGAGGCGGCTTTAGCCAGCGTCGCGCCCTGGGCCGCGGACGCCGCCGGCCTGGCCTTGGGCGCGGTCCTGACCCGGCGGGCCATGTCCCGATGAGGGTCTCGGCATGAAGCTGTTCACGCGCTACATGGCGCGGCGCTTCATCGAGCCGTTCCTGGCCGGCCTGGGGCTGTTCGCGCTGCTGATCTTTTTGGGCGACCTGTTCAATCGGATGGGCGCCCTGGTCAAGAGCCCCGCCCATCTGACGACGATCATCCAGTATCTCTGGCTGGAGGTGCCGTATTGGGGCATCCGCGTCATCCCGATGGCGACGCTGCTGGCCACCTTGATCGCGTTGACGGGCTTCGTGCGCAGCGGCGAGTGGATCGCCGTGCAGGCCTGCGGCTTCAAGACCAAGGAGTTCTGGAAGCCCCTGCTTTGGTGCGCCCTGGGCGTGACCCTGTTCAGCTTCGCCGCGCAGGAGACGATCCTGCCGGCCTGCTACCGGCGGGCCGAGCGCTTGTGGCGCGACCAGATCCACCCGGAGTGGGAGTGGGACCAGTACGGCAACATCGCCATCGTCGGCGGGCCCGGGGAGTTTCTCGAGGCCAGGCTGTTTCGGCCCAAGGAGGGGCGCATGGACCGCCCCCTGCTCGAGCATGTCTCCGGCGGGCAGGTCGCTAGCCAGCTGGACGCCCGCTACGCCCTCTGGGACGAGGCCTCGGGGCGCTGGGTGTTTCACGACGGAGTCGAGCGCGATTTCTCGGGGTTGAAGGCGCGGGAGGAGCCTTTCTCAAGTCGGGTGTCCGACCTGGCGGTGCCGCCCCGCCGATTGATCCCGCGCGAGCGCAACCCCGACGAGATGAGCTTGCGGGAGCTCTTGGCCTACTCCCGCGGCGTCCGGCGCCTGGGCCTGCCGACGCTGCACCTCAGCGTCGCCGCCCACAGGAAGCTCTCCTATCCCTTCGCCAACCTCATCATCTGCGCCCTGGGCATTCCCGTGGCGCTGCGGCTGGGGCGCGCCGGCAAGCCGGTGGCCTTCTTCACCGCGCTGTCGGTGTCCTTCCTTTATCTTTGGGTCATCGAGCTTTCGTGCGCCTTGGGCGACGGCGGGGTCCTGCCCCCGGCCGTCGCCGCCTGGGCGCCGAACCTGTTCTTCGGCGCCTGCGCCGCGCTGCTGCTGAGCCGCTTCCAGGACTAGAAGAGCAGCGCGAACTGCCCGGCCACCGCCAGCTCCGAGGGAAACTTCACGGTCTTGCCCTGGCTCTGGATCTCTTCCGTCGCCGGAGTCGACTGCACGCCCAGATCGACGTTGACGTGCAGGAAGTTGAGGCCGACGCCGCCGGTGATCGCGGTGCGCGCTCCCGTCTCGGCCGTGTTCTTGGCCAGCCCCACGCGCAGGGGGATGTTCAGCCAGGAGCGGTTGAAGACGTTGATCTCCGTGCCGATGCCGACCTGCCGCGAGGCGACGCCGTCGAGGATGGTCGCGTTGCGCGTCAAATCCCCGTCCAGGGCGATGCGCCAGAAATGCAGCGGGGAGATGGAGAAGCCGCCGCGCACGTTGCTCTTGAGCTTGATCTCCGAGGGCAGGCCCGCGGCGATGGCCGAGTCGGTGTTCTTGAACTGGGGGTTGTTGATGTCGCGCGCGCTCAAGCCGAAGCGCGGCTGCCACCAGACGCTGGGGAAGGAGCGGCTGACGTCCCAGAGCAGGCCGGCGTCGACGCCGGCCTGGACGCTGTCGCGGGTGCTCTTCGTGAACTGGTTGAGGGCGCCGTGTCCGGGGTCCGTCGTCACCACGCTGACGTCCTCGAAGCCCGTCCTGCCCGCCATCCCCTTGAGCGCCACGCCGACGTCGACGCCGGGCAAGAACGGCAGCTCGTGGCCGTAGGCCGCGCCGAACTCCGTGACCGAGACGCCGGAGAGCCGGAGCTTCGAGGTGTTGGCGTTGATCGTGGCTTTCGTATTGTTGACCAGATCCATGATCGGCTTGGCCCCCACGTAGGTGAGGTTGGTGGCGAACAGGGAGAAGCGCCCGAATTTCAGGCCCAAGCCTCCGCCGACGTCGCCGCGCACGCCGTTGTTGGGATCGTTCATCTCGTTGAGGGCGCTCTGGATGTTGGCGTCGGTGCAGTTGGCCGAGCCGTTGGAGCAGTCCTTGACGAGCTGGTTGAGGTCCTTGGCGCCGCGCAGCACGGTGCCGGAGATGGCCAGATGGGCCCCGACGGGGACCTGCAGGCCGGACTGATTGTCGGCAAGCCCCAGCAGCGCCGGATTCCAGTAGGCGCTCTCGGCTCCCTGGGGGACGGCGACGCCGGCTCCGCCCATCGCCAGCGCCTTCGGGCCGATCGCCTGCCACTCCGTGGCCTGCGCCGCGGCCGCGCACAGCATCGTCACGCAGAAGATGAAATTTTTCATGGTGTCCTTATATAGCAGACGCGCATCGCGCCGTCAAGCCGGGCTGCTATGACATCGGTCATGCGCTATCTTTCGGAAAAGTAGAGCGAGCAGAGCCGATCGCAGCGTTGTTTGAAAATATTTTTTTGGAGCGTGAACAAATTATAATCGTTGTAAGATTCCTTCCAGTTTTGATCCCACATCGAGGCTCGCCGCTTGCAGCAGGCCAGGCAGGCTGGCTTGAGCGCGGGGTCGAAGCTCATGAAGGCCGGATCGACGGGCTGATTCAGCGCTTTCGAATTGCCGCCCCCAGAACGTCTGTGGTTGATATTGACTCACGCAAGCCCATGCCGCGCATTCTTGTCCCTTGCCTTTCGAGATGTCCGGCGGCAGGCCGCCGTCATGCCAGCAGCACAGTTTGCCCCTGCTGTTGAGGATGCAGGCTTTTCCGTGGGCCAGGACCAGCCAGACGGCGGTATGGTAGCGTGGATCAGTCCGGGGGTCTTCTTGGCAGACCAGCGCGCCCGCCTTCATGTGGCGCGCCCAAGCGGCCGCCAAAAACTCGTCGGTCTTGTTATGGCAGTTGCCGGTTTCGTCGCAATCGTGACCGGTTCCGAAAATATCATAGTTGTATCCTGGGTTCGCGTCGCCGACGCGCGGCAGATTCTCTTGGGCGGCGTCTTCGATTGTCTGGGGCCGCGCTTGTACGGAAAGGCCGCACAAGGCGATGGCCAGCCCCAAACGCTTCATGCCGCAAGGATAGTGCGGTCCCGACGACGCGTCAAGAGTTCCGTCCCATGGCGGCTCTCAGAACAGGCGGTAGACGCCGAGGGAAAAATAGGCGTTTGAGGCGCCCGCGAACTGCTCAAGGGTGACGGCGGTCATGGCGCGCCAGGCTTTCGAGAGGGGGAGCCTGAGGCTCAGCTCCTCGCTGGTGACCTCGCTGGCGTAGGAGGGCAGGCCCAGGGCCAGGCGCAGGCCCAGGGATGATTCTCCGAGCGGCAGCCGGCCGTAGCCCGCCAACTCCGTGTACGTGTAGGAGAGCGGGGAGGGCGCGCCGGCCTGCCCGCGGCGCCGTCCGGCTTGAGCGCGCAGCGCCTCTCCGTAGCGGATGGGCTGCGCCGGCCCGCCGATGGTGCCGTCCGTCAGGCGCAATTCGGCGCCGAGGGTCTTGCCGCCGGAGTACCCTTCGAGGCCGGTCTCCAGCAGCAGGGAAGTGCCGGTTTGGTCGGTGTCGCGCAGGCGCCCGACGTAGAAGCCGGCGCCCGCCTTGACCGATAGGCCCGGGGTGAGCTGCTTCCACGCTCCGCCCCCGGCGCCGAGCTGGCTTAAGTCGTTGTCGACGGCGTACTGGCCCCAGGCGTAGGGCTCGAGGGTCTTGCCGGTCCAATTGCCGTCGGCGAATAGGCTGAAGCGGTGGTAGCCGCCGGAGCCGACCGTCGCCGAGGCGCCGGCGTCGGCGTCGAAGCCGGCGCCTCGCGCGCCTCGGACGGAGGCCGCCAACAGCAGCAGGCAGGCGGCCGCCGTCCGGGCGCTCGCTTTCACCGCAGTCCGCCCCGCTCGCCGCCGCGCGGCTCATGCATGCCCGGCTCGCGCTCCTCCCGTCTTTCGCCTTTTTCCCCGATCTCCCGGCGCTCGTGATGGTACCGCGGCGGCCGCTCGAAGTGGCCGCGGCCCCGGCCGACGGCCTGGCCGAGCGGGAAGCCGTATTTTCTGGCGATCTCGCCCCAGCCCAGGCCCGACTTGCGCAGCGTCATCACGTCGGAGAGCGGCACGCCGGCCTTTCTGGATATGGCCAGCGCGTCGCGGATCCCGCCCCAGCCCAGGCCCTGCGCGCGCAGGGCCTCTATCTGGGACGGCTCGACCTTGAACTCGGACGCCAGCCTCCTGACTCGCGCGGCCGAGCCCCTGTTCACCGTCGCGGCAGCGTGAGGAGCCGCCGCGTCCTCGTCGCCCTTGACCGTCTGCTCCGCCGCGGCGCTTGAGGCCAGCAACGCCGCCAAGGCGGCAAGCAACAGCATCGTTCGTTTCATGAGAGACCTCCTTGTCGACTCAGACGACGTCTAAAACCGGCCGTTCCGGCCCTTCTCGACGCCGGGCGCCCGCGGCCCTTGCCGAGCAGCCGCGACGCGGCCGCGCGCACGGAGCGCGGCTTGAGCGGCTTGCCGAAGAACTCGACGGCCGCGCTGCTGAAGAAGGCCTTCTTTCTCGAGCGCTTGCGGCCGCTTAAGGCGATGATCTTCGTGCGCGAGAGCCAGGGATCGGCGCCGACGCGCTGGCAGAGCTCCAGGCCCCCCAGCTTCGGAGTCCTGAGGTCGGCCAGCAGCAGGTCCGGGGCGAAATTCCGCAGAAGCTCCAAGGCCTGCCTGGCGTTTTCGGCCACCTTGATCTCCGCGTCCGGATACTTGCGCTCGACCAGCCAGACGGCGAGCTGCAGGATGTCGGGGTCATCGTCGGCCGCCAGTATGCGCGGCCAAGGCCCCCGCGCGCCCGGCGTCGGCTGGTCGCGCGGATTCACTTGCTCTTTTCCTGCGCGAGGTAGAAGCGCACGCCGAGCATGGCCGTGGTGTCCACCCCCTCGTCCGGCGAGAGCCGGAAGACGGGGCCAGCGTCGATGAATAATTCCACGGGATGTCCCGGCAGCCAGTAGTCGAGGCCTGCCGTCGGGCGAAGCCCGAACTCATCGTCGCGCAGGCGCAAGCCCATCGCCGCGTGGATTCCCAGCTCGCCCTTCGGCGGCTGCGGCAGCAGCCTCCAGGCGGTCCAGGAGTACTCGGCGTGCACGCCGAGATCCCCGTTGGAGGTGATGCCCAAGCCTCCGGACACGGCTTGATCATCGCTCAGCCACAGCTTGGCCGTTCCGCCGTTCTGCTCGCCCAGCTCGACGCCGAGGCCGAACAGGCCGGAACGGCTTACCGCACGCCCTTGCGCCGGCGCCGCCGTCGTCACCGGGGTCGCCGCCGCCGCCGCCGTCACCGCCAGCGCCCACAATCCAATCGCCGTCATGATCGTTTTCATGCCGGTACTGTAGCGCCTGGAGGTCCAGGCGGCCTTAAGGAAGGCTGAAGATTTTCTGAAATCCGCTCGCGGCGGAGCGGGAACTATGACTTTTCGAGGCGGTAGCCGAGGCCGGGGACGGAGACGAGGCGGGAGCTCAAGGGGTCGCTCAACTTGCGCCGCAGGGAGGAGACGTGGACCTGGATCGTGCGCGGGTCGTTGTAGTCGGCGGGGTCGTAGTTCCACACCGTCTCGAGCAGGAAGTTGTTGCTGAGGACCTGGCCGGGCTTGCGCAGGAAGATCGTCAAGAGGTCGAACTCCTTGCGGGTCAGGGCCACCCGCTTGCCGTTCTGCGAGACGGTGCGCGCATGGACGTCGAGGGCGATCCCCGCCTCCCGCAGCGTCTCGCTCAGCTCCTCCGGCGCGGCAAAGCGGCTCATCAGGCCCCGGATCTTGGCCGCCAGCAGGCGCGGCGAGTAGGACTTCGGAAGATAATCGTCGGCGCCCTCCTCCAGGCCGGAGAGCTGGTCGTCCTCCCTGTTGTGCACGCCGGAGATCATGATGATCGGCAGCCGGCTGGTGCGCCGGTCGCGGCGCAGGCGGCGGCAGAGGGAGAGGCCGTCGCCGCCCGGCATGGCGACGTCGCTGAGGATGAGGTCCGGCGCGGAGTCGACCGCGGCCAGGAACGCCTCGTCGGCGCCGGCGGCCTCGATGACGGAGAAGCCGTCGTTCTCCAGCCTCTGTCGCAAGACGATCCTGTTGTCCTTGTCGTCGTCGACCAGCAGTATCTTGTAGCGCAGGGCCGCAGCGCCCTTCTTGCCCGCGCGCGCCCTTTCCGGCGGTCTCATGGGGGGTCCGATTCTATAACTTTCGCGCGGTCTTCGGCGTCCGCTCCCGCCTGCTCCGACCAGACCGGCAGGGAGAACCAAAACGTCGAGCCCTTGCCCGGCTCGCTGTCGACGCGCAGCTCGCTGCCGTGGGCCTCGACGACGCGCTTGGCCAGCGAAAGCCCCACGCCGAAGCCCTTGGCCGCGCTCTTGCCCTGCTCGGTGCGGAAGTAGCCAGAGAAGATCCGCTCCTTGTCCTGAGCCTTGATGCCGATGCCGGTGTCGCAGACGGAGATCTTGAGCTTCCCGCGGTCCGCGGGATCGAGGGCGACGCGGACGGCGACGCTGCCGTTGTCCGGCGTGTACTTGATCGCGTTTCCCAGCAGGTTGGTGGCGACCAGGGAGAGCGCCTCCGGATCGGCGCGCACCTCGACGGGAGTCTCCGGCAATTCCAGGACGACCTTGATGTTCTTGCGCAGCGCCAGGATGTCGAGGCGCTGGGCGGCCTGCTGGAGTATGTCCCTGACGCGCGCGCGCTTGAGATTGAGCGCGAACTTGCCGGATTCCAGCAGGCCCATGTTGAGGAGGTTGTTGGCGGCGACGTGCAGCGCGCGGATGTTGGCCTTGAGCATCTCGTAGTACGATCGCCGCTTGGCCGGGTTTTTGGCGTCCTCGCTGTCCTCCAGCAGCAGCGAGGCTCCGTTGATGACGGAGAGGGCGTTGTTGAACTCGTGGGAGACCAGGGAGACGAGCTGGGTCTTGAATTGGGCCAGCTCCCGCTCCCGCACGAAGCGCTCGTTGAGGCGCCGCGACATCTGGCGCATCGAGGAAAAAAGGCTGTCCAGCTCCGGGCCGGTGCTCGGCGTGCGCAGGCGCCACTCCTGGCCGAGCTGCCAGTTGCGCGCGTAGGCCTCCAGCGCCGTGATCGGCCCGACGACGTACCAGGACACGAAGAAGAGCAGCAGGAAGGCGATGGCGAAGCCGGCGGCGATCGTGGCGTAGAAGGCCGCGCGCGCGGCGCTGCGCGCGCCGCGGCGCCGCTCTTGGAGCTTCTCGAAATTCTCGTCGCGCATCTTCACGATGACGGCCAGGACCTTGTCGAAGGAGGCGGTCTGCCGCTGCATGCGCACGGCGCTGGGCAGGGACATGCGCCCCTGCTGCTTGCGGCCGATCCAGCGCTCCTGCCTTGCCAGGTAGGCCGACAACCGTCCTTTCAAGTCGGTCCAGAGGCCCCGCTCGCCCTGGCCGGAGATCAGGACGTCCAGCTCGTCCTCGGTGTTCCCGATCTCGCCGATGAGTCGGCGCCGCTCGTAGAGCCAGGCCGGCTCGCCCGTCAGCAGATACTGATTGGTCAGCAGCTCCACGTGGCGCAGATCGTCGCCCAAGCGGGGCAGGCGCGTGAGGACGATGCGGTCCTGGTGGAAGGCCATCTCCAGGGCCTCCTCCGCGCGGTTGAGGTTTTGGAAGGCCGTCGCCACCGCGATCGTGTAGAGGGCGAGGCAGGCGGCGGCGATGACCAGCTGCGAGCGCAGCCTGAGGGCGCTCAGCCTCACCGGCCGCTCCTGCGCTCGAGCTTGCGGGAAAGCTCGGCCGCGCGCTTGGCGAAGATGGCGGCCTCCTCGGGCCGATGCTGCATCTCGTAGAATTGCGCCAGGCCGTCGAGCCGCTCGTAGAGCTCCTCCGGCTTCGCGCCGGACTTTTGCGAGAGCTCGACCGCCGTCTCGTAGAACTGCTCGGCCTCGGCGTTCTTGCCCTCCAGGCTCAGGACTCCGGCCAGGTCGAAGGCCGTGGCGGCGGCGGCCTGCGGGTCGCGCGCGCTCCTAAAGGAGGCGAGCGCCTTGCGATAGAGCGCCGCGGCCTGGGGCGAGCGGCCCTGCAGCATCCGGATCGCCGCCAAGAAGTCCGCGGCCTGCGCGACGGCCGCGGGTCGGCCGCAGCGCTCCGCCGCCGCCAGCGCCGCCTGCCCCCGGCGCTCGGCCTCGGAATAGCGTCCCTGCCGCAGCGCCGCCTCGGCGTGGCCCAGCGAGCGGCGCGGCTCCAGGCTGCCGCAGCCCGCCAGCGCGCAGAGCGCGCCCAGCAGCAAGACTCGTCCGGCCGGCGCTTTTCGCGCCCACCCGCTCCGCATCCCTGGGATTATGCCGCGGGATTCGGGGCGCGTCAATATCAGGGCATGTCGGTCAGGCTGCCCAGCAGGCGCAGGCCCCGCTCGTCCGGCTGGAAGCGCCGGGCCGCGCGCCGCAATTCGGGGATTTTGGAGGCGAGATATCGGATCGGGAAGACGATCATCCCGGAGCGGCCGGCGTCCGGGATCACGGTCGATTTCATGCAGATCGTGGAGTTATCCTGACCCAGCGATACGACGAAATCGTTCATGTTCGCTTGTGGATAGGAGACCATTATGCCCTCGACGACGCCGTCGCGGCTGAGCACGGGGCTTCCGGAGTTTCCTCTATAGGCGTCCAGGTCGGCGTAGAAGAAGCCTTTTCCCTGGGACGTCACGCGGGCGCCGTCGGCGATCTTGACGGGCAGGCCCATGGGATGGCCGATCATCAGGAGGGGCGTGCCGACCTTCGGCATCGGGCCGCGGTCGATCTCGAAGGCCGGCCTTCGCCCCGGATCGACCGGGCGGGACAATCGCACGAGGGCCCAATCGGGCTGGCCGATCATATACTTATTGTACTCGTAGGCGACGACCCGGGCGCAGGAATCGATCCTCGATCGGTCGGTCAAGGTCGGGTCCTCGCCCTTCTCGTAGTAGCCGTAGTCGAACACGAAGGCGACCCGCTTGCAGAATTCATCCGCGCTCGGATAGACCATCACGCAATGGCCCGCGGTGGCGAGCAGGTCGGGGCCGACCAAAAAGCCGGTGCAGAACGGTCCCACGGGCTGGCCGTAGAACCTTTCGCTTCGGCACAGATTCCCCTCCTCGCTGAGAAATCTGTTGTGTCGGATGACGACCGTCGTGTAGGGCCTCGTTCTTAGATGCAGCAAGCCCACTAGCGTCGTATCGGGAACGACGGCGCCGTCGTCAAAGAGGGCTACCGTCGAATGCGCCATCGCCCGCTCGAGGGGCGTCGCCGCGTACGGCTCGGAGCGATTATCGCCGCCGTAGATCAGCGACACCCGCCCGGATGCCTCGGCGCGGCAGGCCAAGAGCAGCGCCAGCGCCGTCGAACGCAAAAGGAGGCTCTTCATCTTGATAGTATCGCTTGCCCGCCGCGCTCGCGCATGGGCAGAAAGTCCCAGGGCGGGGAGGGCCACAAGGGCGCTCGGCTTTGATAGAATGGGGCGTGCAGATCGGCATCGTCGGCCTTCCCAACGTCGGCAAATCGACGATCTTCAACGCCCTGACCTGCGGCCATGCCCAGGCCTCCAACTATCCGTTCACGACCATCGAGCCGAACGTCGGAGTCGTCGCCGTGCCCGATGCGAGGCTTAAGCGCCTCTCCGAGCTGTTCCGGCCCAAGAAGACGACCCCGGCCGTCGTGCGCTTCGTCGACATCGCGGGCTTGGTCCAGGGGGCCGCGGCCGGCGAGGGGCTGGGCAACAAGTTCTTGGCCCACATCCGCGAGGTCGACGCCATCCTGATGATGGTCCGCCTGTTCTCCGATGCGGACGTCGTCCACACGATGGGGGCGGTCGATCCGCGCCGCGACGTGGAGATCATCGAGACCGAGCTGGCCCTGGCCGATCTGGCCAGCGTCGAGAAGCAGCGAGAGAAGGTTTTGGGCAAGGCCAACAGCGGCGACAAGGCCGCGCGCCAGTCGCTGGCGCTGTTGGACGCGCTCAAGGAGGGCCTGTCGGCCGGCAAGCCGGCGCGCGCGCTGGGCCTGGAGGCCGCCGCGCTGCGCGAGTTCTTCCTGCTGACCGCCAAGCCGGTGCTGTTCGTCGGCAATACCGACGAGGCGCCGCAGCCGGGCCCTACGGCGGAGCTGGAGGCCGTGGCGCGGCAGCGGGGCTCGCGGATGGTGACCCTCTGCTCCAAGCTCGAGGCGGAGTTGGCCGAGCTGCCCGATTCGGAGCGCCGCGCCTTCATGGACGGGCTGGGGCTCAAGCAGACGGGCCTGGAGCGGGTGATCACGGCCGCCTACGAGGCGCTGGGCCAATGCTCCTATTTCACGGCCGGCGAGGACGAGGTGCGCGCCTGGACGATCACTCGCGGCTTCAAGGCTCCCCAGGCCGCCGGCGTCATCCACAGCGATTTCGAGAAGGGCTTCATCAGGGCCGACGTCTATTCCTTCGCCGACATCGACGCCCATCTCAAGGAATCGGCGTTGCGCGAGAAGGGCCTGATCCGGTCGGAGGGCAAGGATTATGTCGTGCGCGACGGGGATGTCTGCTTCTTCAAGTTCGGTTCCTAAGCCGCGCTGCCGCCACTTCGGCGCCTGCGGCGGCTGCCAGCTCCAGGACCTCTCCTACGAGCAACAACTGCTCTCCAAGAGCGAGCGGGTGGAGCGGCTGCTTAAGCCCCTGGGCGTCCCGCTGGGCCAAGCGCGGCCGGCGCCCCAGGCTTGGCAGTACCGCAACAAGATGGAGTTCAGCTTCGGCGACGTCTATCCGCCGGCGCCCGGCGGGCCCGCGCTGAAGCTGGGGCTCAAGCCCCAGGGCCGCTGGTACGAGATCCTCGATCTAAGCGAATGCTTTCTGCTCTCCGAGGAGACGCCCGGCCTGCTGGAGTCTGTGCGGCGCTGGGCTGTCGAGGAGGGCCTGCCCCCCTTCAACTCCAGGCGCCGCGTGGGGCTGCTGCGCCATTTGGTGCTGCGCGAGGGCAAGAACAGCGGGGAGCGGATGGTCGTCTTGGTCACCTCCCCCGGGGACATCCCGCGCCAATCCTTTATAGACGCCGTGCTCCGGGCCTATCCCGCGACGACGATCGTCCGGGGCGTCAACGGCAAGGCCTCCGACACGGCCGTCTGCGACCGCCTGGCTGCGCTGCTGGGCCCGGGCTTCATCTTCGAGGAGCTGAGGCTGGGCGGCCGGCGATTGCGCTACCGCATCTCGCCGCAGTCCTTTTTCCAGACCAACACCGGCGGCGCGGAGGCTCTCTACTCGCTGCTCTTGGAGTGGGCCGGAGAACTGGGGCCGCGCGCGGCGCTCGATCTCTACTGCGGCGGCGGCGGCATCGCGCTGGCCCTGGCCGGCGTCTGCGGCAAGGTCTACGGCGCGGAGCTCAACGCGGCGGCCGTCGAGGACGCCCGGGCCAACGCCGAGCTCAACGCGATCGCCAACGCCGGCTTCTTCACCGGCTCGGTGGAGACCCTGCTGCCTTCGCTGCTGGCCCTGGGCGCCGACTTGGCCGTCGTCGATCCGCCGAGGGCCGGCCTGCATCCCGCGGCCGTCAAGGCGCTGGCGGCCGGCGGCCCGCCCTCGCTGCTCTACGTCTCCTGCAACCCGGAGTCCCTGGCCCGCGACCTGGGCGCGCTGGCCGGGCATTATTCCCCGCGCCGCGCCGCGGTCCTCGACTTGTTTCCCCAGACGCGGCACGTCGAGACCGTGGTCCAGCTCGATCGGACCGGAAGCGGGCCGAGTTTGCTATAATCGCGGCCCGGGCCTTCTTTTGCGCTCGTAACACAACGGATAGTGTGCAGGCCTGCGAAGCCTGATATTCAGGTTCGATTCCTGACGAGCGCAATGGAAGGCTCAAGCGACCATGCCCGATCCACAGCCCGGCGCCCTGTCCGATCCTCGGACCAAGAAGGTCCTCATCGTCGACGACGACGAGGGCTGCCTCAACCTCCTGGAGATTCTCGTCAAGCGAGACGGCTTCCAGATCGAGCTGGCCCGCGACGGAGACGAGGCTCTGGAGAAGCTCAAGCGCCCCTTCGACGCGCTGATCCTGGACCTGATGCTGCCGGGAACGACCGGCTTCGGCGTCATCGAGCAGCTGGCCGCGCGGAGTTCCGGAGTGCCGCCGGTGATCGTCGTCACCGCGTTCGGCTCCGCCAAGGAGCTGTCGGGGGTGCGCGCGCGGCCCTTCGTCGCCCTGGTCCTCGACAAGCCCCTCAACCAGAAGCTGCTGCTCTCCCGCCTGCACGAGGTCCTGGGCACGCAGCCGAAGCCTTGGTAAAATAGGCTTGTGCCGGTCGATCTAGAGCAGCTTAACGCGGAGCAGCGCGCTGGCGCCACCCAGCTGCAGGGGCCGCTGCTGGTGCTGGCCGGCGCCGGCACCGGCAAGACGAGGGTCATCACCTACCGGATCGCCCGCTTGATCGAGACGGGAGTCCCGCCGGAGCGCATACTGGCCGTCACCTTCACCAACAAGGCGGCCGGGGAGCTGCGCCGCCGCATCGACGAGCTGGCCCCGGGCAGCGGCGCGCTGGTCTGGGCGCACACCTTCCACGCCTTCGCCTGCCGCCTGCTGCGCCAGCATCACGAGGCCTTGGGCCTGCCGCGGCAGTTCACGATCTACGACCAGTCCGACCAGAAGAAGCTCGTCGCCGAGGCGATGAAGGAGCTGCGGCTGGACCAGCAGGCCAACAAGGCCGGGATGTACGTCTCCATCATCTCCCGCGCCAAGGACGACCTGCTCGACGCCGGCTCCTACGCGATCTACGCGGCGCAGGCCGTCGACGCCTCCCGGCAGCAGGCCGCGCGCGTCTACGGCGTCTACCAGAAGAAGCTCGAGCAGGCGGGGGCGCTGGACTTCGGGGACCTGCTGCTCAAGCTCTGCCTGCTGCTCAAGGAGAACGCCGAGGTCCGCGAGCGCTGGCAGCAGCATTTCCTGCACGTCTTGGTCGACGAGTACCAGGACACCAACCACGCCCAGTACGTCATCACCAAGACCCTGGCCGCCAAGCACCGCAATCTCTGCGTCGTCGGCGACGACGACCAGAGCGTCTACTCCTGGCGCGGCGCCAACATCCGGAACATCCTCGAGTTCGAGCGCGACTTCAAGGACGCGCGCGTCGTCACCCTGGAGCAGAACTACCGCTCCACGCCCCCGATCCTGGAGGCGGCCCACAAGGTCATCCGCAACAACAAGACGCGCAAGCCGAAGCAGCTGTGGACGCGGCAGCAGGGCGGCGAGACGATCCGGGTCCAGGAGCTGCCCAACGAGATGGAGGAGGCCTCCTGGGTCGTGCGGATGATCGAGGCGCAGCTGGCGCGCGGCCGGCAGTTGAGGGAGTTTTCGATCTTCTACCGCACGAACGCCCAGTCGCGCAGCTTCGAGGAGGCGCTGCGCCGCGCCGGCCTGCCCTATCGGATCGTCGGCGCGATGCGCTTCTACGAGCGCAAGGAGATCAAGGACGCGCTCTGCTACGCGCGCGCCCTGCTCAACCCCGCCGATTCGGCGAGCCTCGAGCGGATCGTCAACGTGCCCGCGCGGGGCATCGGCCAGACCAGCCTCGAGCGCCTGCGCGGCTTTGCACTAGCCTGCGGCCTGACGCTCAACGAGGCCTTCCGCCGGCAGCAGCGCATCCCCGGCTTGACACCCGCCTGCCGCAGGCGGGTGACGGAGCTTCTCTCCCTGCTCGACGCGCTGCGAGAGGAGCTGCCCAGGCTGAGCGCCTCGGCGGCCCTGGCGCGCATCCTGGAGGGCTCGGGGCTCTGGGCCCAGCTGGAGAGCGAGACGGAGACCGATCCTGAGGCGGCCGGGCGGCTTGCCAACTTGCAGGAGCTGCTCAACGCGGTCAAGGAGTACGAGGACAAGGCCAAGCTCTCCGGGCAGGCGCTGGACCTGGGCTCCTATTTGGAGGCCGTCTCGCTGCAGAGCGATCTGGACTCTTACGATTCCGCCCAGGCGGGCGTCACCCTGATGACGGTGCACCTGGCCAAGGGGCTGGAGTTCCCCGTCGTATTCCTGACGGGGCTGGAGGAGGGATTGTTCCCGATCGCAAGCGGCAACGCCCGGGCCGAGGACCTGGAGGAAGAGCGCCGGCTCTGCTACGTGGGGATCACCCGCGCGCGGGAGCTGCTCTACATGACCCATGCGGCCACGCGCCGGATCTTCGGCCAGGTCTACGCCAACCTGCCCTCCCGCTTCATCCTGGAGTCGCAGCTGGCCCGCGAGGGCTGGGGCGCCTCCCCCAATGCCGCCGCGCGCGCGCTGCCGCGCTTTGCCGCCGGCGCCGAGCGCGTCGGCTCCTTTCGCTCCGGCCAGAGGGTGCGCCACCCCAGCTTCGGGCTGGGCCGCGTCGCCGACGTCTCCGGCTGCGGCGAGGCGCTGAAGGTCACCGTCCGCTTCGACGACGGCCGCGTCACCAAGCTCTTGGCGCGCTACGCCCCCCTGGAGTCGGCTTAATGGCTATCTCCGAGGAGGACGTGCGCAAGATCGCGAAGCTGGCGCGGCTGGACTTGTCCGAGGACGAGGTCCGGCTCTACGGCGGCCAGCTCCTCAAGATCATCGAGTCGATGGCGGAGCTGGAGTCCCTGGACGCCTCCAGCGTGCCGCCGACCGCCTCCGTGCTCGGCCTGGCCAACGTGCTGCGCGAGGACGAGCCCCGGCCCTTTGACGATGGCGACGCGCTGCTGGCCAACGCCCCCGAGCGCGAGGGACCCTACTACAAGGTGCCGAAGGTGCTGGAATGAGGATTTTCGCGGCGGCGCTGCCGGCCGCGCTGGCCGCGCTCGCCGCCCTTCCGGCCGGGGCCATGACGCCCGGGGCGCGGGCCCGCGCGGCGCTTAGGTCCGCGCGGGTTCCCCTGGAGCGCGCCGATTACGCGGCGGCGGCCGCGCGGCTGGACTTGGCGCTGAAGCTGGCGCCGGGCTGGAAGACCGCCTCCGGGCTGCGCGCCCTCTGCCGCTGGAGCCTGGGCGAGAACGCCGGGGCGGCCGAGGACGCGCGCTACGCCCTCAAGCTCAGGCCCAACGACGCCCTGTCCTTCGAGGCGCGGGGATACGCCAGGCTGGTCGGCGGCGACGACCGCGGGGCCGCGGAGGACTTTCGCGTCGCCGCCCGCTTGAGCGGCGGAGAGGCCGAGGCGCGCTTCGGATTGGGCAGCGCCCTGAGCTCGCAGGGCAAGCAGGCCGAGGCGATCAGGGAGCTGGACGCGGCGATCCGGCTTAAGCCGCGCTTCGCCGCCGCCTGGGTGGTCCGCGGGGCCGCCAAGCAGCGGCTTCGGGATTTCGAGGGGGCCATCGCGGACTTCTCCGAGGCTCTGAATATCAATCCCGGCCTGCTCTGGGTCAAGCTCTACCGCGGCCGGGCGCTGCGCGAGATCAAGGAGTATAAGCGCTCCCTCTCCGATCTGGACGACTTCGTCGCGGCCAATCCGGGGCGCGCCGACGCGATCTACCTGCGCGGCAACGTGAGGTTCTTGTCGGGCGACTATCGGGGCGCGATCCGGGACCTGGATCGGATCATCAAGCTTAAGCCGCGCAACGGCCTGGCCTACTCCAACCGGGGCCAGGCCAAGGCGGCGCTGGGCGACAGCCGCGGGGCCCTGGCGGATTTGCGGCAGGCGCTCAAGCTGGACCCGGAGCGCAAGGCGCGGATAGAGGCCGCGATCGCGGCGCTCGAGGCCGGGGAGCGGCGGCCGGCGGACGCGCGCGGCGAGCCGAAGGCCCCCGAGGCCGGCGGCGGGGGGGTTTTCGTCAAGTGAGGCTGCACGAGCTCTCCGCGGCGCGCATCGCCGGCGGCGTGCGCTCCGGGGAATTCTCGGCGCAGGAGGTCCTCAAGGCCTTCTTGTCGCGCATCGAGCGAGACGAGCCGCGCGTGCGTGCGTTTCTAGCGCTCTTTGGCGAGCAGGCGCTGGAGGCGGCCCGCGCCGTCGACGCCAAGCGCGCCGCCGGCGATCCGCTGGGGGCTCTGGCCGGCGTGCCGGTGGCGCTCAAGGACAATATCCTGGTCAAGGGCGTCGAGACGACCTGCGCCTCGAAGATCCTGCGCGGCCACCGCTCGGCCTACGACGCCCACGTCGTCGAGCGCCTGCGCGCGGCCGACGCCGTGCCGCTGGGCAAGACCAACATGGACGAGTTCGCCATGGGCTCCTCCACGGAGAACTCCGCTTTTTTCAAGACCGCCAATCCTTGGGACACGGGGCGCGTGCCCGGAGGCTCCTCCGGCGGCTCGGCGGCCGCGGTGGCGGCGGGCTTTGCGCCCCTGGCGTTGGGCTCCGACACCGGCGGCTCGATTCGCCAGCCCGCGGCCTTCTGCGGCGTCGTCGGGCTCAAGCCCACCTACGGGCTGGTCTCCCGCTACGGCCTGGTGGCCTTCGCCTCCTCCTTGGACCAGATCGGCCCGCTCTCGCGCACCGTCGAGGACGCGGCGCTGGCTCTCTCGGTCATCGCCGGGCACGACGCCAGGGACACGACCTCGGCGACCGCGGCGCCGGAGGCCGCCCTTAAGAGCGGCCGCGGCCTTTCCGGCCTGCGCGTGGGGCTGCCCAAGGAGTACTTCGTCTCCGGCCTTGATGCCGAGGTGGAGAAATCCGTGCGCGAGGCGATCGCGGCGCTGGAGAGGCTGGGCGCGCGCGCAGTCGAGATCTCCCTGCCGCACACCCGCTACGCGCTCAGCAGCTACTACATCATCGCCCCCTCGGAGGCCAGCAGCAACCTGGCCCGCTTCGACGGAGTGCGCTACGGCCTGCGCGCCGGCGAAGCCGCCAGCTTGGAGCAGCTCTACGAGCGCACCCGAGGGCAGGGCTTCGGGCCCGAGGTCAAGCGCCGCATCATGCTGGGCACCTACGCCCTCTCCTCCGGCTACTACGACGCCTACTACGCCAAGGCCCAGCGCGTCCGCACGCTGATCGCGCGGGACTTCGAGCGGGTTTTCGCCGAGTCGGTCGACTTGATCGCCGCGCCGACGACCCCGACGCCGCCCTTCCGCCTGGGCGAGAAGCTGGACGATCCCTTGTCGATGTATCTCTCCGACGTCTTCACGATCCCCTCGAACATGGCCGGCAACGCCAGCCTGTCGATTCCCTGCGGGCTGACCGCGGGAGGCCTGCCGATCGGACTGCAGTTGATCGGCGGGCGCTTCAAGGAAGGGCTGCTGCTGGGGGCGGCGCGCGCGCTGGAGGCTGAGCGGCCGTTTCCGCGGCTGGAGGCGGCGGCGTGAGGCCGGCCCGGGAGCATTCCGCGGGAGGCTTGGCGCTGCGCGCAGGCAAGCTGCTGCTCGTGCAGGTCGAGAACCTGGCCGGGGAGATCGTCTGGTGCCTGCCCAAGGGGCATCTGGAGCGCGGAGAGAGCGCGGAGCAGGCCGCGCTGCGCGAGGTGGCCGAGGAGACGGGCTGGCGCTGCCGCAGCCTCGGGCCTATACTGACCGTCGGCTATTCCTTCAAGCGGCAGGGGCGTCCGGTGTCGAAGAGGGTGGACTGGTTCGAGATGGCGGCCGAAAAAAAGGTCGGGCTTCCGGATGGCGCGGAGGTGCGAGCGGTGCGTTGGGCGGCCGCGGCGTCGGCGCGGCGGCTGTTGCGCTACCCCACGGACCTGCGGGTTCTCTTAAAATGGAGCGAGTCGGCCCGGCGGCGGGGATGACGACGAAAACGGACTACGAGATGGTCGTGGGCTTGGAGGTCCACTGCCAGCTGGCGACCCGCACGAAGCTGTTCTGCGCCTGCGGCACCGACGGCTTCGGCGAGACGGCCAACACGCGCGTCTGCCCGGTCTGCACCGGACAGCCCGGAACGCTGCCCGTCCTCAACAAGCGCGCCGTGGAGCTGGCCTTCCAGGCGGCCCTGGCACTGGACTGCCGCCTGGCCGAGGAGTCCGTCTTCGCGCGCAAGAACTATTTCTACCCGGACCTGCCCAAGGCCTACCAGATCTCCCAGTACGAGCGGCCGTTCTCGACCGACGGCGGGCTGGACGTTGCGCTCAAGGACGGCCGCGTCAAGCGCGTGCGCATCCACCGCGTCCATCTGGAGGAGGACGCCGGCAAGCTCCTGCACGAGATCGGCTCCAAGCGCCTGGACTATTCCCTGGTCGACTTCAACCGCGGCGGCGCGCCCTTGATCGAGATCGTCTCCGAGCCGGACCTGCGCTCCAGCGAGGAGGCCTACGCCTACCTGACCGCGCTCAAGGAGGTCCTGCAGCACGCCGGCTGCTCGCGCTGCGACATGGAGAAGGGAGAGATGCGCTGCGACGCCAATGTCTCGCTGCGAGCGCGGGGGCGCGGGGAGTTGGGCACCCGCGCCGAGCTCAAGAACCTGAACTCCTTCAAGGGGGTCAAGGACGCGTTGGAATACGAGTTCCGCAGGCAGGCGGCGCTGCTCGACTCGGGCCGGCGCGTCGTCCAGGAGACTCGCTTGTGGGATGCGCAGCGCCAAGAGACGCGCTCGATGCGCTCCAAGGAGGAGGCCCACGATTACCGCTATTTTCCCGACCCGGACCTGGCGCCCCTGCGGGCCGCGCCGGAGTGGGTGGCGGCGCTCAAGGCCTCGCTGCCGGAGTTGCCCGCGGCCAAGAGGCAGCGCTTCCAAAGCCAGCACGCCCTTTCCGCCTACGACGCCTCCGTGCTCGCATCCGACCGCGAGCTGGCGGAGTACTTCGAGCGGGCGCTTTCCGGCCTTCCCGGCGGCGCCAAGACCTTGGCGAACCTCGTCATCAACGAGCTCTTGGGCAAGTTGAACGCCGAGAAGATGACCGCCGGCCGCTGCCCGGTGCCCGCGGAAAGCCTGGGCGAGCTGGCGCGCCTGGTCCAGGCGGGGACCTTGTCGAGCAAGGGGGCCAAGGACGTCTTGGCGCGCATGTGGGAGAGCGGCAAGCCGGCCGCTGTCCTCGTCGCGGAGCTCGGCGTCTCGCAGGTCAGCGACGACGCCCAACTGCGGGACTGGATCGAGCAGGCGCTGCGGGCCCAGCCCCAGGCTGCGGCCGATCTTAAGTCGGGCAAGGAGCGGGCGATCGGCTCGCTGGTGGGGGTGGTGATGAAGCTCTCGAAGGGCAAGGCCAATCCGGCCAGGGTCAACGTTCTCATCAAGGAAGCGGTGTCCCGATGAGCGCCAAGCGCTCGACGTTGCTGGCCGCGGCGCTGGCCTGCCTCTGCGCGCGCGCGCAGGCCTACGATTCCATCCGCTTTCTTGCGCCGATCCCGGCCCCGCAAACCGACAGGCCGGTGGCGGTGGCCGCCTCCACAACCCGCTACTACCTGCTGGACGAGGACCAGGGGCGGCTCTGCATCTACGGAGCCGACGGAAGCTTCGAGAAGACCGTCGATAACGCCGGTCCGAATTTCGGCCGCTTCCGCCACCCGCGCGGGCTGGCCTTGGGCCCGGACGGCAGGATCTATGTCGCCGACACCGGAAACTCCCGCGTGGCGATCCTCTCCGCGGAGGGCCTGCCGCTGGGCGGCTTCGGTGAGAAAGGCTCCCAGCCCGGGCAATTGCGCAAGCCCGGCTCGGTGGCGGTGGGCTCGGACGGGCGCGTCTACGTGGCCGACACCGGCAACGATCGCGTCCAGGTCTTCACCGACCAAGGCATACTGCTGTTTTCCTTCGGCTCCCGCGGCAAGGCTCTAGGCCAGCTGCGCGAGCCGACGAAGGTCGTCGTCGACGCCTCCGACCGCGTCTTCGTGCTGGACTCCGGCAACGAGCGAGTCGAGGAATACGACGCCTCGGCCAGGCCCGTTCGGGAACTGCCGTTTCAGGGAGACGACCTGTCGGTCGACCGCTACGGCTTTCTCTATCTGCTCGACAGCCGGCAAGGCCGCGTCTTCGAGCTGTCGCCGCAAGGCGTGGAGCAGGGCCGCTTCGGCTCCGAGGGCTCCGGCCCCGCCCGCTGGAGGCGGCCGGAGGGCTTGGCGATCGGCGAGGACGGCGAGATACTGGTCGCCGACACCGGCAACCGGCGGATACAGCGCGTGGAGCTGGTCAACAAGGACAAGACGGTTGCGCTCGCGCCGAACCCGGCCACCAAGCTTCTGGTCTCCGGGCCCGCCGTCTCGCTCGACTGGCCGGCGCGGGCTCTGGCCGCCGCCGACGGACGGCTCTGCGGCTGGCTGGCCAAGGCGCGGGTTTTTCGCTGCGTCGGCCCGGGCGGCAAGGGGGAGCGGAGCTTCGGGCATGGCGGCGAGGGCTTGTCGCAGACGCGGCAGGCCGGCGGGCTGGCCTTCTCCGGGAAGCTCGGTTTCGTGGCCTCCGACACGCCGGCGGACCGCCTGCAGGTCTTCTCCGCCGCCGGGGCCTGGCAGACGAACATCGCCGAGGCCTCGGGGTTTTTCGACAGCAAGAAAAAGGAGGGACGCGTGCGCCAGCCCCTGGGCGTGGCGATCAACGACGAGGGGACGATCTACGTCGCCGACGCGGGCAACCACCGCGTCGACGCCTTCGATTTCAACGGGAATTTCCTGTTCGCGATCGGCCCGAAGCTGGGGCCGCTTGAGTTGCAGCGCCCGGTGGCCGTGGCTTGGGATAAGGCTCGCTTCCTTTATATAGCGGATCAGGGGCTGCAAAAGATCGTTAAAACCGAGCCGTCCGGGGGCTATTTGGCGTCCTGGGGGCAGTCCGGAAAGGGTGCCGGGCAATTGCTGAAGCCCTCGGCCCTGGCCTTCGACGGCCGCTCTTATCTCTACCTGCTCGACGCCGGCAACAAGAGAGTCTCGATCTTCGACACGGACGGGCATTGGCAGACCGACCTGTTCGGCCGCGGGCGCCGGGACCAAGCCTTGGAGGAGCCCTCGGCCTTGGCGGTGCAGGGCGACACCCTCTACGTCTCCGATCTGGCGAGCGGCAAGACCAAGGGATTCTCCCTGCATGTCCGCCTGGCCGCTCCCGACGGCTTGGCGCTGGCGGCCAAGGACGGTGCGGTCCGTCTGTCCTGGAAGCCGGTCGACAACCCCTGGCTGGAGGGCTACGAGGTCCTGAGGTCCAGCGAGGCCGCCGGGCCGTTTATGGAGCTCGCCCGCCCGGCCGCCGCCCATTTCGAGGACGCCCAGGCCGCCGCCCAAGCCACCTATTGGTACCGCGTGGCGGCGCTCTCCGCCAGCGGCGACTTGGGGGTGGCGTCGGCTGCCTCCCAGATCGTCGTTCCAGCCAGCGTCAACAAGTCGCCGGTCGAGTTGTCCACGGTGACGATCGGGGACATCTTCTCCGCAGACTACAAATGGTACTTGGGCAACGCCGTCGGCTCGGCGGTCGTCGTCAACAACGTCCACGCCCCCTTCGAGAACGTCAAGCTGACGTTCCGCTTGAAGGACTTCATGGATTTCGGCTACGACACGGTGATCAAGACGCTGGCGCCGGAGGCCGCCGTGCGCGTGCCGCTGATGGCGACCTTGAACAACAAGATCCTCGAGGTCAGCGAGGACACCCCGATCCAGGCCCAGTTGACGCTGACGTATTTCGAGAACGGCCAAGAGCGCCAGGTCTCCCTGGCCAAGCCGCTGCGCGTCTACTCGCGCAACGCCATCCGCTGGGACGACCCCCGGCGCGTGGCGGCCTTCATCACGCCGATGGACCCCCCGATCGTCGAGTTCGCCCGCGCCGCGGAATCCGTCGCCGCCTCGAGCGCCCCGCTCAACGCCAACGTGCTGACGGCTCTGCGCCTCTGGGACTCCCTGTCGGATTATGGGGTGGGCTTCTTCGCCAACCCGGACAATCCCTACGAGAAGCTTTCCGAGGACCCGAACTTCCCGGTCGACTACACGCAGTTTCCCCGCGAGACGCTCAAGCGCAAGAGCGGGCAATGCGACGACTTGACGACATTGCTGATCTCCCTGCTCGGAGCCTCGGACGTCCGCGCCGTCGTCGCCGATTATCCGGGGCACATGGCCCTGATGTTCGACACCGGGGCGGACGAGGTCGAGGACGTCGGCCTGCCGCCGGACCAGTTGGTCCTATATAAAGGAAGGTACTGGGCGCCGCTGGAGCCGACCCTCATCGGCCAGCCTTTCCGGCAGGCCGTCTCCCGGGCGGCGCAGGCCTACAAGGACGAGGCAAGCCGGGGCGACGCGCACATCGTCGACCCGGAGGAGGCCTGGAAGACCTTCGAGCCGGCGACGCTGCCGCCCGCGCAGTGGAGCGCGGAGGCCCCCAAGGCCCTGCCGCGCCTTGCCGCCGACGCCTCGGAGTTGGCGCGTCTTCGCTACGAGACTCTCAAGTCCCTCTATCAGGCGCGACTGGCGAAGAACCCGGGCGACGCCGACTCCTTGGTCGAGCTGGGTCTGCTCGAGCACGAGCGCGGAAGCGACGACGCCGCGGCCGGTTTTTTCAGCAAGGCATTGGCGCTGGCTCCCCGCAACGCCGCGGCGCTGACCGATCTCGGCGACGTCGCCTTCCTGCGGGGGCAATTCGAGCAGGCGCGGCGGCGCTACCGCGCGGCCGCAGAGTCCGACGGCGGCGATCCCGACCTGTGGATGAACCTGGCCCGCGCCCAGCTGCGTCTGGGCGATGAGGCCGGGGCCAAGGACAGCGGCGCCAAGGCCAGCGCGCTCGACGCCCGCCTGGCCCCAGCCGTGGAGTCTCTTTTGGGGCAGACCCCGTGATATCAAGGAGGAATCGATGAGCAAGTATCTGATCGCAGCGCTGTTGTCGCTGCCGCTCTCGCTGCATGCCGCGGGCTTGAGCGACAGCCTGCGGACTTGGTTTACGCACGTCAAGCAGGGCCTGACGGAGTCCTCCGTCTCCGATCGCATGCAGCACCGCCGTCTCACCGCCGTCGCCGCGGTGCGCGGCCAAAAGCAGCAGGGAGTCGAGGCGGAGCGGCCGGCCTGGAAGAGCCCGCATCGAATGCGCCGGGCCTTGGCCCTGCGCCGGCAGAAGGCGGAGCTCAAGGCCGCCGTCGAGGCCATCCTCGCCGGCAAGCTCGACGAGGGGCAGCGCCGCCTCGACGCATTCGACAAGAAGAATCCGCGCGGCGAATTGCTGGCCGAGTCGCATGAGATACGCGCCCATCTGGAGCTGGCGCGCGCTCAGCCCGCCGCCGCGCCGCCCGCCCCGCAAAAATAGGGCTTGACAAGAAAACGCAAGACAACTAAAATCGGGCGCACTTATAATCTGTAGGAGGGGTATGAGCAAGAAATCACTGCTGGCTGCAGCGCTGTTGTTGGGCCTCGGAACCGCCGCGATGGCCGCGCCGGCCCAGACGATCACGGTCGTCTCCGGCTCGGGCCATGTGCTGGTCAACGGCAAGGAGTACGTCCCCGGGACTGCCATCGCAAATGGCGACAAGGTCACCATCGCCGGCGGAGAGGTGACGGTGAAGATCGGGGATACGACCATCAGCAGCCAAGGCGGCGAATTCCAGTATGATATTGGGGCTGTGCAGTGCCTGCAGGGCAGCATCACCGTGACCCCTCGGGGCATGCGGCCGATGACGATTGCGGCGCCCGCCGGTGGCATGGCCGGCGCGGCAGCTGGAGCCGTGGTGTTTTTGCCGCCGCCGCCGCCGCCGGTGCCGCCGGTGCCGCCGGTGCCGACAGTTATGTTGGTGGCTCCTTCGAATGGCGCCGGCATAGTGGTCGCGCCGCCAGCGAACCCGGCGCAGGATGTCAGCGTCGTCTCGCCCTCGGCGCCCTAACGGTTTAACGCAATGATAAAAAGGAGATCCCTAACAATGTCCCGTTCCGCTCTGTTCATCGCCTCTCTCTGCGTCGC
>JAGWUP010000032.1 GCA_028868375.1 Elusimicrobiota bacterium | reverse complement strand
AGCAACAGTTGCAATGCAGCGCCCGCCGTGCCGGGTCCATAGGAGCCGATGAGCGATGACAACGGATTTGCCGCGCCTCCGGCTGTCAGCAAATAAGCGCCGGCACTGCTCGGCACGGTGAAATCGCCGGCTGTCGCGTAAGAGCCGGTGAGTAGGTTGTAAATGTGCGGCGTGCAAAGGTAGCCGTCAGACTTTACGTCGGGTTGCTGCTGAACGGTCGGCTTATACGTCGCCGGGTTCGCATCGAAGTAAGATTTTAGATTTGCCGCGGTGAGCGTTAGCATATTGTGTTTCCGCTGTCGATAAATCTTGGCTTCCTACTTCGTTGCCTCTGCAAGTCGCAGGCGCATTTCAAACATGCCAATTCCATCCCGCGCCTTCGCGCGAAACAGTTCGAGCGACCGCAAGCCCACTTCCGTCGCCGGATATGCCGGGTCCGTCACCACCGAAACATCGTGCAACTCCAGGTCGCGCAGCTCGCGAACGACCATCTTTTGGCCATCCACGATTTCTTCGCGCCACGCATCTTCGATCGTGCGGAAAGCGAACGACATGCCGCGCACGTCACCGCGGCGCAGGGACTCGACCATATCGCGGGCGAAACTCGTATCGGGCAGCTCGTCAATTTCCATCCGCAGGCCCTTTTGGTTGTTCGACAGTCGCACCGTGCCCGGATCAGGGTAGCGGCCGAGTACTTTCCCGCGGTCATGGTTGATCGTGGCTACGACGTCTTTGGCCCGCTGGAGCGCGCCGCTGAACGTTCCCTGCCGGATTGTCTCGACGAACCCGCCCAGGTCGCTCGACCGCGAATCGTACAGCGCCGGATAGCCCACGAGGCCCGGCATCTTCTTGCCTTCGCCGGCGGCGCGGAGTTCAAGCTCGCACGTCCCTACGACGACGGTCCGCGTTTCGATTGCATTCATGTCTCTCTCACTTTCGTTATGCTGCGGCCGTCGCCGCGATTTCCTCGATAATCAACTTGTCCGCAAGAGCCCGCGGGCGCTCGACTTCCCATCGCTTGAGCAGCGTTTCGATTCCCGCCTGGAATTTGTCTGGCGGCGCGCCCGATGCGTCGAGCAGTTCGCGCTTGGAATCGGCGACATATTCGGATGCCAGAGATTGCACGAGGGCTGCGGCGTCTCGGCCATCGTCGAGGAGAGCCAGGTGCGCCCGCAAGCCGGGCTCCAGCGCCTTCGACAACATGCCGGGGAACCGCTCGTAGAATTCCTCGACGGCCGCGAGAAAGCGTTTCGTGTCGCCAGCGGCTCGCGTCAGGTGCTTGACCTCGACGGATACCATGCGTTCTAGCGCTTCCGCCAGCACGGCCCTCTGCGCGGCAATCAGTGCTGCCCGCTGCTTCTGCGCCTTGGCTTTCTTCGCCGCTTTGGCAGCCTTCTTTTTCTTGTCCTTCGGGTCGTCTGCGGCGTCTGGCGCGGGAATCGCGGCTGGATCTGTCGCGCCCGGCGCCGGCAGCCCGGCCGCTTGCGTCTCGGCCGTGTCTGGCAGAATGTTCGCCGGCCGGCGGAATTCCTTGCCGAGTCCATCCGATCGGTGATTCATCCCCTCCAGCGCGCGGGCTTCGTCCGGGCAGAGAATCCCGTTCTGGATTCCCATTTGGTAGCCCTGCATCCGCGAGAGAAAATCGCCGCGTTGGAGCACCTGGTACAGAAACGCGATGAGATATCGTTTTTTCTCTTCGGCCGTCAGCGACTTGCGGCGCAGCTCCTGCACCACGCGCACGATCCACGGCATCAGCGAATAGGTGACAAAATCCATCCCCTGGTGTTCGATGTTGCTGAACGTGGCGCGCGACAAATCTCGCAGCATGTGCGGCGGCACGTTGAACCAACGGCAGATTTCGGCAATCTGGAACGCCCGCGTTTGCAGGAATTGTGCATCCTCCGGGGGAATGCCGATCGCTTCCCACTTGACGCCCTCCTCCAGTAGCGCCACCCGCTGGGCATTGCTCAGCCCCTGATAGGCTTTCTCCCACGATTCGCGCAGGTTGATACGCGCCTCTTTTTTCATCTTGCCCGGATGCGTCAGCACGCCCGATGGCCGCGAACCGCGCCCGAAGAAACTTGCCCCGAATTGCTCCGTCGCCATCGTCAGGCCGATTGACTCGCGGGCGCACGTGACGACCGAATATCCCAAGAGCCCGTCGAACCCGAGCCCCGGAACATGGAGCATATTCCAATAGGGAATCGTAACCATTTCTTCGCCGCCGTTGTTGATCGGCAGCGCCTGGAGCGCGTAGGGGCTCGCGATGTTGGGAAAGATGTCGTAGCAAATCGTGCGGTCGCGTGGATTGTCGGACAGCACGCGTCGAGGTCGCACGCGGTTGGGTGGAATCGGCCAGTATTGCGCGGGGCGACCCGCGCCGTCGCGCACGATTTCGGCATAGCCGTTACCCCACGTCAGGCAGTGCGCTGTGATCGTCGAGAAAAACGACATGGGTGTCATTTCGGGATTCGGTTCCTCATGGAGCAGATTCCACAGCGGATGAGCCTTCGCCTCAATCTTGTCAACCTGATCGGGGTCGTCTTTGTTCGGCTTCTCCTCCTGCAAGACGCACTCCATGAGGCCCATCGCTTCGGAAATCAGGCGCACGGCTGCGAATACTGCCGACGAATTGAACGCCGTGTATTCGTTGACCGCAACGCCACTCGCCGTATCGACCGGCCCGAAGAACGCGGCAAGCGCCGGGTCGCGCAGGGGCATGGACCCCCATTTCAGCGCCCGCGAGGCCCATCCGGCGATAGCGTTGATTCCAAAATTCATAGGACGAATACCCCTTCTTCCTGATAAACGCTGCCGGGGTCGGTCTCTGTGAACAGTGCGCGCGCGAATGCCATCAGCATCGACACGGGCAAGTCAATCTTGTCGGCCGATTTGTGTTTCGCCGGCATGACATAGCCCCGCGCATCGGCGTCCATGACGACATTGGCAATCATCCACCGCAGTAGTTCGTTGCCGTCGTGGTGCAGGAGCCCGGCGGCCACGAGGCGCTCGAACTCGCGGCAGGGTTCGTTGTAGTTCCGCTTGCTCTGAAAGAATTCAAACGTCGGGATGTCGGCCGCGACCAGCTCTTGCCCGAATTGGCGTGCATTGTTCGGGTCGATGCAGACTTCGCGCAGTTGGAATTCACCCGCCGTCTGCATCACGTCGGCGAATATCGCGTCAACGTCGGTCGAGTTGCCGGGAGTGACGATCACGAGTCCCTTTGCGATCCAATTCGATAGGGGCGGCTTGTGAATATCGCGGCTGCCGTTCTCAGGAATCCAGACTTTGCCATCGACCCAGGCGCGGCGTATTCGACTGCGGGCACTGGCCATCGGCCGCGCACCGCCCGGCCGCGTGAAATCTTCGTCGGGCTCCGGCTGCTTGTCAGGATCGACCACCACGCGATCGACGAACACGCGCCCGTGCGCCGCGAAGTCGTCGCGCCATCCGAGATCGACGCCCGAAAAGCACTCCAGCGACTGCAATTCTCGGCGCGTTTCATCGACGGATTCCGGCTTTATCCGGCATTCGTCCCAGCGCTCCGGGGCAATCCAGGTCGAGACGCCGCTTACCCACAGATTGAGTTGTTTCCGCTTGAAATTGGCCTCCGCGCTCCCGGAGGCTTTCGCGTCCTGACACTTGGAGCGCATGCCATCCTCCGAGACGGTGATTCCGTACATCGGGTTGGCCTTGCGCCAGGTCTCCGGGCTCTGCCAGTCGTCGCCGTCCTCAGCGGCGGCCACGAACGCAAACCAGTCATCGCGGAAATCGGGGGGGCCCTCCAGTACTTGCCGCGCGGTTTCGTGCAGCTCCCAGCCGATTGAGTTGCGGTCAAGGCCAGCCGTCGTGATCGCCACCACCAGGGGCTGCTCGCGTGCGTCTGTACTGCCCGTGATAATATCCCACATGCCGCGCGTCTTGTGCGCGTGCAGCTCATCCACGATTGCCCGCGAGGTGTTGAGCCCGTCGGCGCTGTCGTGGTCGGATGAGAGCGGTTTGAAGCAGCCTGACAGTTGCTCAAACGTAATCGAGTAGCGGTATTCGCGAGCCAGCGCCCGCAGTTCCGGCCCCAGGCAGCGCTTGGCATCCGTGAACAAAATCATGGCCTGATCGCGCTTGGTTGCCGATGCGTAGACTTCGGCCCCCTGCTCGCCATCCGCGAACAGCCCTTGCAGCGCCACGCCCGCGCATTCGGTCGTTTTGCCGTTTTTTCGGGGGACTTCCTTGTACGCATATCGAAATCGGCGCAGCAGCTTTTCCCGCTGGTTGTCCTTGTTTTTCCACCCGAACAGGGGCGCGATGAAACAGTGCTCTTGCCATGCCTCCAGCGTGATCGGCTTACCTGCCCATCGGCCTTTCCAATGTCGCAGGAGCGAAAAGAACTGCACTGCACGGACGGCGGCCGCCTCGTCCCAGACCAGCCCGCGACGATGCCCGGTTTCGAGGTCGCTGATCTGGCGTTGAATCGCAGCCAGTTCGAGCGCGCACCGCGGGCGCCCGTCATGCAGCAGCTTTTCCAGGGCCTTTAGGCGCGCGGAAACACCCGGCAGCCGCCGTTGTTTGCGGCAGTTCGGTTTCCGGTGTTTGGCGCTATCGTCCATCAGGCCACGTGCAGGCCGAGAATATCGGCCACTCCCTTTCCTTGCCCCTGTTTGGTGTCGATGTGCAGCCCACAGCGGGCGCTCGGCGACATGCCGAACTCGCGGCAGAGCTTGACGATTTGCGCCCACGCCTTGTTTCTGATGCCCACGGCCGGGTGCTGATAGATTGCCTTCACCGATGCGACGATCAGGCCATCGCGTTTGACGACATCGCAGGCCTCCAGGTACAGCTCCACCGATTCGCACAGCAGCCGCATGGGCAATTGATCGAGGTCGGCAATGAGCCCGGCTGAGAGCAGCTTGGCCGTGATGACGTTCCATGCGCCCTGAGCGACGGGGCCGAGATCGGGGGGCATTTGCGGCACCATGACCGGCATTTCCGGCCCGGCATGGCGGTCCTCGCGCAGCGTACCCCGCAGCTTGTGCGCCTGGCGCGGCGATTTCTGCGGTCCACGGCTTCCCATTGGTTATTCCTCCCCGGCGGTTCGCTGGAGTTTTTGCAGCGCATAGCCCATGCTCATGCCGATCAAAAACCCGCAGGCCCAGTCAGCGTATCCGTCCGCAAACACCCCAAGCAAAAACACAGCGGCAATAGCCGTGATCCAGGCAAGATTGATCGCCAAATTTAGACGGCGACGAGAAACAGACCCCACCATTTCCTGATACCCCTGTGCGAAAACTTGACGGCGCATTCGC
>JAGWUP010000021.1 GCA_028868375.1 Elusimicrobiota bacterium | reverse complement strand
CCGGGGGACTCCTTGAAGACCAGGATGCGGCCGGCCAGGTTGACCCTGATCATGGCCTTCCTGCGAAGGAGGCGGAGCTCCGACTTGGCCCCCTCCTCGCCCCCGTCGACGCGCTTCTGCAGGTCGTCTATCTTCCCCTGGAGGTCCTCGTGGGTGTCCGGGTCGATGGCCGTCCCCTCCTCGTAGAAGAAGGACTTCGCGCTGGCCCCGGTCAGGCTGACGGCGTTGGGGAAGAGCTTGGTGACCAGGCTGATGACATAGGTCTTGCCGGCCGAGCTGGGGCCCATGACGCCGAGGTTCAGGGGGCTGCTGGTGTAGCTGCTCAGGCAGGCGATCAGGACGTGCTCCAGGAGGTCGTCGTCGTCCTTGACGTAGGAGCGCAGGTACTGGCGGATGGGGTCCAGGTACCGTGCGACCGGAGACTGGTCGCTCAAGCTGCCGCCTCCATGGACTGGATCTCCTTCTGCAGCGGGTACGCCTTGGACTGGAGGGCCTTGTAGGAGATCTCGCCGGTGAGGAGCTGGTCCTTGAGCTCCACCAGCTGGGACCTCTTGTGCTTCAGGTGCATGGTGGAGGTAGGGGGAGTCGGACCCCCAGTCCGGGCCTCCGCTTTCGCGGCCCCAGTCCCTCCACTCCTCACCCAGTGCTTCTTCCTTGCGTAGTCCAGGCACTTCTCGCACGTCGGGTTGACCCCTGGCGGGTTCGACTCGGCGCTCATGAGCGTCTGGCCGCAGACCGCCTTGGTCGGGTCCTGCTTCGCCAGGTGCAGCATGGGGGACTCCGCGGACGTCCTTCCGAGCCTCACTTCTGGCGCCCCTCCTTCGGGTACTTCGCCTCGAGCTCGTCGGCCGTCAGCCTATAGTCGCCCGGGTCCTTGAACTTCACCAGGTCCTTCTTCTTCGTCACCGGGTCCTTGTCCATGAGAGGGCCCTCCTTGGAGAAGAGCCTGGCGGCGTAGCCGTAGGCGGCGTCCCTCCCGGAGTCGGAGAGCTCGCGGGCGCTGGCGTTCATCTCCGACCGGGTGAAGCGGTACTCGGGGTCCCTGGTCCCCTTCAGCAGGAACTCGAAGCAGGCGCGGCGGTACGCAGGCTCGTGGTCCAGGTTGAGCTTCGTCCCTGCGCTGGCGGTGGCGTCCTCTCTGATCTCGTCCCTCCTCGACTCGAGGGCGGCCAGGGCGTCGGCGGCTGTGTGTGTGGGTGTGTGTGAGGTAGGGAGAGGATACAGCTTGGGTGCGTTCTTGTTGCAAGGGTCGCAGAAGGCCGCCAGGTTGCTCAGATGGTGGTCGGCGGGACCCTTCCCCAGGTGCTGAGGAGTCAGGTACCTGTAGACGTCAACGTCTTGAGGAATCGCCCGCAGAGGACAGGAGGAACCTGGATGGGCCTTGCACCCCGCGCAGCTGCAACCCCTGACGTTGTCACGCTTGATGCAGGCATCGATCATCCTTCGCCGCTGATAGGGTGTCAGCTTCGGTGTGGAACCGCCAAGCCAGGGGTCAGACTCGCGGGTGAGCTGGGCCATGCTACGCCAGGACCTCCAGCCGGGCGCCGGGGCCTGGGGCGATGCTTGGCGTGGACTGCATCGCGGCGGAAAAGTGAGCAGCTGAGGTTTCCTCGAGCCCTCCACGGCCGCCCCGGCGCGCAACGCTGAGCGTGATCTCGGACTCCCTCCTGGCCCTGCAGTTCGGACACTCCGCCTGGTACAGGTAGGAGAGGCTGCAGACGAGGCATTCCGTCATGCGAGAAGCACCGGCGCTTCCCTGCGCTCTCCGACGCGGACCTCTGCTGCGTTGACGAACCTGTGCCTGGGGTTGGCAGCGTCGTGGCTTTCGATGGCCTCCTTCGGCGTGCCAGCGCTGACGTCATGGTGGACGTCCGTTGGGCCTACCCTGCAGTGGAAGCTGAAGAGCCTCGGCCGGTACTCGGTGATCTGCCTCGTGATGGCGTCCAGGGCACGGTTGGTGCTTGACACCGTGAGCTTCTGTCCTGTGGTTCCGTCGTCCGCGCTCGGGCTCTGTAGTAGACCTGCCGGCGCGCTCTTCGGCCAGTACTGGACTGAGGCGACTTCGAAGGTTCCTGTGGATGGGGACTTTCGCTTCGGGGCGGAGAAGGCGTCAGCGGCGGTGAAGGCCAAGGACGAGGACGTCAGGTAGGGCATGGCCCGGAGGTACTGGGTGACCGCCGGGAGGGGGAGGTGCCTGTCGTAGTGCTTCGCCACGCTGAGGTTCACGGTCCCCTTGGCGTCGTGGACCTGGCTCCCGTGGCCGATGGGCCTGGGTTGTTCCGAAGCTGCTGTGGTAGGGGGTACGTACGTCCTCAGAAGGGCCCCGATTTCCTCCGCGGTCCCTCTGACCTGGATTCCTTGGATGGTTGCTTCCAAGCTCTATTTCCTTGCCTTCCTCTTCTGGATCCTGAGCCAGTCGGGGTTGTTTCCGCGCGGCAGCTTCCCGTATTCCTCGAGGAAGTCGACGGCCCCTTCTTCGAGCGCGTGGAGGGCCTTCCTGGTCGACATCTGGGTCGACGTCTTGACGTAGGTTTCGAAGTCCTTGTTGGTCGTACCGTTGGGCTCGAACTTGAAGTCGATGTTGCCGAACCTGACGTCGACCCCTCCGCTATAGGACCAGAAGCAGATGTAGAGGTCTATCCGCTTCCCGTTGAGCTTCGCACCTTCGACGCTGATGCCGCTGATCTCGGCGCCAGAGAAGGAGAGGGACCTGCCGGACTTGGACGTCTTGCCGCTCCAGTCGATGTGGTCGACGTCGGTGAGCTTGGGCCAGATGGCATCGAAGAAGTTCCTCACGGCCTGGGCGTACACCTTCGTGCCGACCTTGCTCTTCTCGTGCTGCGGGGGCCTGCTGCTCCCCGAGCCGCTGCGGCTGGCCCGCCTCTCTTCCTTCGGCCTCGGGCCCGTCGAGAGGCACCACCTGTGGTAATTGCTGTCTGAGACGACCAGGACCGACCCGGGCCACCTCTCCCAGCTGGAGGTCTCTAGCTCCCTGGGGGCGGCCTTGCACTCGGGGCACTTCCTGAGCTCGGGCTTGACCCTGGGGTCCTGCAGAGCAACCTGGAGAGCATGAGCCCTGTCGTACTCCCGCCTTGCCTGCTCTAGAGTCCAGTCCAGGTCCCTGACGGTGATCCCCTCCTTGGAGGCCTTCGAGCTCTTGGCCACCTGGCGGGCGACCACCTGCTGGACGGGGGCCGGCTGTCGTGCGAGCGCCTCGAAGGCGGACGGGCTTATTCCACGTGGAATAACGGACAGCTCCTTCTTCGCCGTCTCGTCTACCTTCAGCAGCACGAGGGTGCTCGAGACCTTCTCCTGGGAGACGCCGAACTTCGCCGCGACCTTCTCCTGGGTGAGGCCATGGTCGGTGAACCACTTGAACGACGTGGCCAGCCTGAAGGGGTCGATGTCCCCACGGTCGGCGTCGCGCTTGTAGTTGAAGAGCCTGGCCTGCTCCTCGGTGGTGATCTCGGGGTGCTGGATCTCGTAAAGGTGGTCCCAGCCCAGCTGCTTCGCGGCCCTGAGCCTGTGGGCGCCGTCGCAGGTATACTTCTTCCCCTCGAGGACGCAGGTGTCGACGGGGTCGGTCCCCTCGGGGCCTGCAGCCTTCATGTCAGACTTCAGCTGCGCAAACTTGTCCGGCGGGACGACGTTCACGTTCCAGGGAGCCTCTTCCACCGCGGAGAGCTGCACCCTGACGGCCTGGATCTGCTGCACCGTTGTCAAGCTCTAACATTCGCCTCCGTACTCGTCCCTGGTGACCCTGTGCCTCTCCAGCGCGGCCCTGACCTCGGCGGGACTCTTCGCCTGAGAAGGGGCGAACTCCTCGACCCAGAGGCCCAGGCCTTCGTACATCGCCCTGTTCCTGTCGTCGGTTCCCCCCAGGCGCGCATGCTTGCAGGTGGCGTGGATCCCCCCCTGGACGAGGATCACCCCGGAGCCGAAGGCGCTGTCGTCCACCAGGGCGTCGGGGTAGAGCCTGACGGGCCAGAGATGCTTGTCGAACCTCCCCCAGACGCGGACGTAGGTGTCGCGGCCGGAGGCCTGGAAGCTGACGCCGAGGCTGTTCAGGATCGCGTGGAGCTCCGCCTCTCCCTTGCCGATGGCGCTCGCGAGCTCGGACCTGGTCGACAACTCAGAAGCCTCCGTCCTTCAGCCCGGAGATCTCTGACGCTGAGTACAGGGCCTTGCCGCCGGGGGTCAGGGTGATGCTGCAGCCGGCTCCGTTCTTCACCAGGCGGAGCTCCAATTCCTCAGGGGTGCCGAAGAGGTCGAGGAAGGCCCGGGGGAGCTCGACCACGAAGCCCGCAGGATGGCCGGCTACGGTGTACTTTTCGAGCCTGACCTTGGCGCGGAGGGCCTCCATGCTACGCGACAACCTCCACGGGGTCGGGCTGTGCGCTTGGCACCTCCTGGGTTGAGAAGGCCAGCGCCGCCCCTGCTACGGCGGAGGAAAGCCCTAACCAGAGGGGACCGAAAGCAAGTAGGAACCACGCGAGGACCAACAGGCCCTCCCCCGTCCTGAGCTTTACGTTCACTTCTTGGCCCTCCTTTCTATGGCGTCCATCCTGTCGAAGCATACGAAGCAGGAGTCGACGAGCTCCTCCTCGGACATCTCGCCGAGGGGCTTCTCCTGGACCGTCACTTGGGTCACCATTCAGGATGGCGTCTCCCTTGGCAGTCGCCGCACTGGCAGTCGTCGGAGTCGGGCTCCAAACTACGATGGCCTCCTAACGACGCTGAAGCAGGAGACAAACCGATACAGAAGTGGGATGCTCGCGAGGAAGCCGGCAGCCGCCGACCACTCGATCACGACGGAGAGGGGTCCGACGTCCATGACGAGGAACGGAGACCAGACAAGGGCCGCGCCGATGACGCAGGCCACGAGCCTGAGGGCCTTCCAGAGAAGGCGGTCGGGGACGCTGACTTCCAAACTACGCCGGGACCTCCAGCTCGAGCTCCTTCCTGAGAATCGTGTCGGCCAGGTTGCTGACGCTCCTGTTCTGGGCCTTGGCCCTCTTCTCCAGGGCTTCGCAGACATCTTCCCTAATCGTGATACTTTTCCAACCTTCGACGGGCATATTCTAACGGCCTCCTTACCGTAGATTACCTATTTATAGCTACCGTAGTCTACCGGAGCGAGTTTATACGGGATTTTACAGGAACATGTGACGTTGCCGCCAAGAGGGTTCCGGAGTCTTACCGTAACCGTGGAACTCTATGACAAATTACACGCTGAATTCGAGAAGCAGTATTCGAAGAGGGAGGCAAAGCCCTCTTTCGCTGCGTGGGTCTCCGACATCCTCTGGAAAGAGCTCGAGAAGAAATGAACTGGCCGAGGTTCGCCCTGGCGTCAGCCTACGGACTCATCGTCTTCTTCTTCGCCTTCCTTTACGTCGCGGGATTCATCGGGGCGGCGACCCTCCAATTCGATTCGAGCCTGGTGGTCATGCTGGGGATCCTTGTCGTGCTCCTCGCTCTCCTTGCCGACAAACCCTAGTTCCAGGGCCCCGAACGCGAAGTCCGCCAGGACCTGGTGCATGACCTCCTGGATCGTCTCCTGGACCGCGTTCGCATATTCTACGTAGAACTTGAAGAGGGAATCCTCCAGTTCGACGTCGAAGTACCTTACCATCTGAGACTTGTGCCTTCCAGCCAGCATTTAACAGCGCGGAGGAATCCTCCATGCTCGGCCTACGGAGGGGGGTCCTTCGAAACTGACCTGCGGCGCCGCAGCTCGTCCACGTAGGGCTTCATGTCCTTCCACGCCTCCCTCCACTCGCGGTTCTCGTCCTTCAGCTCCAGGACCTGCATCCGGAGCTCCCTGACGTCCTCGTCCTTGGCCTTCACCGCCGCTGACGCCTTCTCCGCCTCGAGGAGCTCGTTCCTGTAGGCCTCGTCGACCGACAGGTAGGGCATGGCCCGGAGGTACTGGGTGACCGCCGGGAGGGGGAGGTGCCTGTCGTAGTGCTTCGCCACGCTGAGGTTCACGGTCCCCTTGGCGTCGTGGACCTGGCTCCCGTGGCCGATGAGCATCTCCACGTAGACCTTGTCGACCCTGTCGTTCATGGCGTTGTCGAAGACCTTGCGGAAGCCGTGGTCCATCTGGACCTCGTGGCGGCGCTTCTTCTCCGTCCTCAGGCCGACGTCCCACAGCAGGTTGTTGACCGCGTTTCTTATCCCGGCCACGGTGTAGGCGCGCCTCAGGTCCCTGGTGACCACGGCTGGAGAGGACTTCTTCAGCTGCTCGCCGGCCCTGGCCCGGGTCTCCAGGTAGGCCCGCCACCTGACGTAGGCCTCCTTGCTCAGCAGCCCTTCGTACTCGTCCCCCAGCTCGTCGGAGTAGACCCTGACGATGCCGCAGAGGACCTTGGCCCCTTTCGGGAGCTCCTCGGAGGGGAGGGAGAGGTGCCCGACGTCGGGCTGGAAGAGCTCGCCGCCAAGCTGGTAGACGGGGCGGACGTCGCCCACCTTGAGGTACTCGAAGGCGCCGACCCGGATGCCCGATGAGCACATGAACAGGATGGGCACCTGGAGGTGCAGGGAGGCCCTTGAGAGGACCAGGCGGACCTCCTCGAGCGCGTAGGGGCGGTCCTTGCCTGTGACCCTCCCCTGATGGAGGATCCTCATGACCTTCTTCCATGGGACCAGGATCTCGTTGAGCTCGAAGGCGAGGCGGATGGGCTTCAGGCGCTGCTTCACCTCCTCGGTCCCGATCTCCTTCGCGTCTATCCTGGCGTTGTGGGACCGGACGAAGCTCAGCGCCAGGACCCTGGCCTCCTCGTCGTGCCCCCTCAACCGCTCGAGCATCGCCCGCATCCCCCTCTCGGTCTCCTCCCTGGTGATCTTCGTGGCGACCGAGTTCCCGGGGCCGTGGTGGATCCTACTAGGATCGACGAAGCCGCCGTGCAGCAGGAACCAGCGCGAATCGCGGCGGTAGGTGGCCTGGGTCTTGTCGGACTTGACGGCGTCCCAGGGCATCAGAAGGGGGTCATCGAGCCACTCTGTCACGGGAGGCCCGGAGGCCTCCGGGGTAGATATGGCACCAGGGGGTTTTGAACGTCCGGGAGGGGAGGGCACGGCGGACGTAATCGGGCCCGACTATAACATGGTATTGAGAGCGGGCCCGGAGGGTCTCGTTCGGATTAGGATGTCAGAGGAGGCCCCGAATCAGAGGCCCCGGAACCAGATGATCGTGCCCGCGGAAGCCTGCCCCAGGGTCTTGCCGCACTTCTCGCACTTGATCAGTTCCATGGTGGACGAAATGGGCTCCTGCCTCACCTCGACCAGGGCCCTGCAGCCCGGGCAGTACTTCAGTGGCGGACCCTCCTGACGATCCCGACGCCTATGGCGACGCTGGCCAGGGTCCCCCCTAGGACGGTGAAATCGAAGGGGAGGCTGTGAGACTGGGGAAGGGTGAACGCCAGCGCCGCGGGGAAGATCACGACGAGCACCAGGAACCCCTCCAGGAAGTGGACGGGGGAGCTCAGCCGGTATTTCGCGAACAGGAAAGCTAGCAGCGCCAGCAGCCCGTAAAGGACGGAAGGGAACAGGGCGTAGTACCAGACTTGCTGCAGCGGGCTCAGGACATGTCCCGTGGCCTGGGCGGCGTAGTTGGCGTAGTCAGAGAGGTCGAAAGCAACCAGCGAGACGACGCTCCCCAGGAAGAAGTAGACCGTGATCACCCAGGCGTGGGGGAGGCGGGACGCGCGGCTCATTTCTTCTTGCGCTTCTTCTTGTTCTTGCCGGTGATGTCAAGGTCCACCTGGAAGGCCTGCATCTGTTCCTTGAGGGCCTCGTTCAGGGAATCGTCCCCCTTGCCCGTCGACCTGCTGAGGACGTAGAGCGCTGCCAGCACGATCAGGAGCAGCGCCATGGCTATGGTGAAGAGGCCGGGCGGGATGAAGCCCCCGGCTGCCTGCGAAGACGCCGTGGTCGTGGTCGTCGCGACCGGGGGCGGGTTCGGCGGCTGCCCCTGTGAGGAGCTCCCCTGGGTGGTGAAGGTGACCACGAAGGCGCTGCTCCCTGAGAACGTGAGGGAGGGGGACGCGAAGGCGCTGGCGACGGCGACGCCGTTGTCGGTGACCGACGCCCCAGTGTAAGTAAGACTCCCGGTGCAGAGGTCGGCGGTGACCTTGGTCGCGCTGAAGGTGACCTGGGGCGGAGTCTGGGACGTGCCGTCGGTGAACGCGCTCCCGGTGGTGTTGAGCCAGGCCTGGACCGCCGAACCCCCGAACTGGTAGACGTAGGCTGGGGCCGAGAGGGTGTAGGCGCAGCTCGACGTGCCCGTCGCGGTGACGGTGGTGGCAGCGTCGAAGTATCCCCCGGAGTTCTGAGTCGCCGCCGTGCCGTTGGCCGTGCCCGCAAGCCCTGTTATGCCAGCCTCAGGGGTGGCGTGGTCCTGCAGGTATCCGTCCAGCGTCGCCGGGACTATGCCCGTGGCGGTGATGCTCCACGAGTAGGTGGTGCCCATGCTGAGGCGCGAGTTCCCTGCGCTGATGCTGGTGGTGGCGGGGACGGTGCATGAACCGCTCTTGTCTGCCCAGTCATGCTGGGTCGTGGTAAGAAGGGTCAGGGCGACGTTGCTCCCGTATTGGGTGCAGGTGAGGGCGATGCTGGTCGAGCCCCCGTCCGGGTAGGCGATTTTCGTCGGCTGGTCGAACTGGTCTACGTAGGCCGCCGTGATGCTGGACGCTCCGGCGTAAGTCCCGTTGTTGTTCTGGCTCCATCTTTCAGTGGCTGAGACGTAGTGGTCGTTGAAGGTATAGGGGGAGTAGTCGAGCCAGAAGGTCTGGGGGGAGGTGGTCAGGCTCTGGGATTGAGAAGTGCCTATGACGTTGAAGGTGGACGCGGGAGTGAAGCCTGCTACCGAGCCGGAGTAGTCGAGGGTGGTCGCGCCGGTCTTGTAGAAGTTGAAGGTGTAGGTGTTGCCGCCCGTGGTGATTTGGTTTTCGAGGTTAGGCGGGGTGGAGGCGTAGAGTTCGGAGACTTCGGAGGCGGAGAGGACTCTGGAAATAACGAAAGCAAATGCTTCTCGACCGCCTAAAGAGTTCCAGGGGGGGATTGCTAGGAAATAGATATGATTGTTGGCCGCGCTGTATTTGATGCCGGAGCCTTGAGTTGCCGATGCAATAAGAGAACCATCCTCGTAAATCTGCTCTTGGTCGGTGAGAGCGTTGAAAGTGCAGATGAATTGATGCCACGCATTGAGCGTCGGAGTGACCCCGATGTCTTGCACCAAGCCTCCCGTCAGCCCCCATTCGCATCTCACAGTGTGGCTTGCGGCAGGAACATATATTCCGTAGCCTTGCCATCCAGTTCCGGGGTTGACCAAATCACTGATGAGGCGCGGATTCGTCGCCGAGGATGAGGTTGTGATGTAAGCATATACCCCTACCGAAACGGACGAAGGTTGTGGGTCGGTTGTGCTTTGCACATACATCCCTACATTGTCAGTCCCTTGGATATACCCCGTCCCCGGGAACGGCCCCCCGGTCGAAGACCATGTAGGCGAGTTCATCAGCGTCCCCGTGTTGTTGTTGTGCGACCGGTCGTAGGCCGAGGTGCCTGAGCCCTCCTGCAAGGGCCAATAGCCCACAAGGCCGTAGGTCAAAGGAGAAGCGGAATACTGCAGGGTCGAGGTCTGCACAGCCGCATGATAGTTGGACGCTTCGGGGTAGAGGAAGGTGCCGGAGTCGAGCCATTCCTGAGTGGTGCCCGAAGCAAGAGAGAAGGCGGTAGCCGTTCCGGCGACAGTGCCATGGACCAGATAGTTCTGCCCCGATGCGCCGCCGGTCTCCGTGATGGCGACCCCGTTCTGAAGCTGATAGTAGTCCGCGGGGGTGAAGCCGGAGCAGGTGCCGGAGGCACATGTCGTGACCGCGGCGGTAGAGCTTGAAGATGCGAAGACGTAGCGGCTGTTCGCCCCTGCGGCGGGCATCGTCACGGTCAGTGAACAGGAAGCTATGGCGGTGAAGCTTGTGGCGCTGGCCCCAGACGTCCCGGAAGTGGGAGAGACGCCGCAACCAGAGACGGTGTAGGTGAAAGCTGTGCCGCCCGCAGGGGTGGCGACCGTGATCGGCTGAGTCACAATATCTGAAGACACGGTGAGGCTTCCAGCGGCTCCCGAGGGCCCGCTCGTCCCTGATGACCCCGAATGTGCGGTGCACGGACCTGTCGAGATGCCTCCGCCGGCGCCCCCACGAGGGCTCCCTGCGGTCCCCCCTGAGTATGCCGAGCACACTGTCCCGCTACCCGACCCTGAACCTGGCGACCCTCCGGGCCCCCCTGCTCCCCCCGTCGCGGTGAGCGTTCCCACTCCCGACCCCGAGGTGTAAGCATAGTGGATGACGCTCGTTCCGCCGGCGCCACCCCCACCTCCGCCACCCCCGCCTCCGCCGCCCCCATAGTCGTTGCTCGAGTCTCCAGACCCGCTGCTCCCCGGCTGTCCGCTGGAACCCTGCTGTCCGTTGTCAGAAATCGTCCCGCCATTGTTGATGTCGAAAACCCAGAATGCCATAGAGACGCCGGCGCCACCTACGTTCCCACCGTCGCCGCCCGCTCCTCCAGTCGGTTGGCTGCTGCCGTCGAACAGGCAGGCACCGGAGCCTCCGCCGCCGCCGCCTCCTGAGGTCCCAGCGAATCCAGATTGCCCTGAAACCGCGCAGGTTGTCTGAGATGACGCTCCGCTTCCGCCCCCGCCAGGGGAGCTGAGATAACCGAACGTGACGGTCGCCCCGCTCTGGACAGTCAGGGTTCCGCACACATAGACAGTTTGGCTGTTGAGGTTGAGAGTCGCCCCGGTGTCCACCGTCACGTCGATGTAGTTCTTGGTCGAAACGAGCGTTGTGGTCCCACTCGTGATCGTTATCGAACCGTCCGCGCCTGTCCCGAAGGCTCCCCCGCTCGCGCACAAGCTGGCGTTGGCAGTGCCGACGATCGGCAGAAGGGAGACGGCGACCACCCCAAGGAGGGAGAGAGTGAGGAGTCCCAACAATCCGACTGATTTCGTCTTCAGCCTCGGGCTGCCTGAACCTGGGAGCCTGTATCCCCTGGTGCGGTGGCTGACAAGGCGCGGGTGGAGAAGCCGATCGGTAAGCCCCCACGCCAAGGGGAATCTGGCCCCTCTCATGCGAAGCCCCACTCACCGAACGGGTTGACCTCGAAGGCCGACACTAGGAAGTATGGGACGCCGACCGCCGTGCAGGTGGCCGTCAACGTGTGCTCACCCGCGCTGAGATAGACGGAGACGTAGGGTATCACGACCCCCGTGGTGAACCTCGTCTTGTCGGTGAAAGGCTGCCCGTAGCTCCAGTTCAGCACGGTGCCATTGAAGCCATCCACGTAGTACTTGCTCGGGTTCCCCGTCTCGCACTGGTTGTGGCCTGAGATCAGGAAGTAGACCTCGCCCCCGTAGGGGATGGTGAAGTTCACCTTCGCCCCTGAGAGAATCCGCTCCTCTGGGATTATACTGGCGACCTGGGAGCGGCCCCAGGTCTGGACGCTTTCGCTGAAGCTCCATGTGCCGCCCAGATAGCCGGTCGAAATCGACAGGAGCGCGGGGTCAGGAGTGAAGGGCAACGCCGCGGTCAGGTTGAACCAGTTGCATAGACCGCCCTGTGGCACGCAGGCTTGTGAGCCGTTCACTATTTGCGTCCTGTCCGGCGTGATGAAACGAGCTACCTCGATGCCCCGGTAGGTCAGGCTCACCACCCTGTCCCAGGCGTCTGTGTGCGACGTCCCTGTCACCGTCACCATAGAGTGCTGCGAAACGACACCGGGGAAGAGCAGGAGGGAAATAATCAGCGCTGATATGATCATCTGGCGTCTGCCCTCCATATCTTCGATGTGACGAAGCCCGCAGTTATAGTCATGCCCCTCGCCGTTCCTTCAAATCCATCGACCCCTCACCGACACCAGGGCCCCGGCCACCGTGACCACAGACCCGATGGCTGCGAGGCCGTAGTCGACCGACGCCTGGTCCGCCGGGGACGGGGGCGTGACAAGGGTCGTCGTAGTCCCTCCCACTACTGCAGTCTGGGTCGTGGCCTCGTAGGTGGTCGAAGTGCTCGTGGTCGTGGTGGTCGAAGTGCTCATGGTCGTGGTGGTCGATGAACCTATGGTGACCGAGGTCCCCTGGATGGGGCCGTTGGCGAGCGGAATGGCGGCGACGGTGTATGTCCCAGGCCCGGCATAGGTGTGGTAGAACGAAATGCATGGCGCGTAAGCCCACCCTTCGCCGATTCCGTCCCCGGGACAGGAGTAAGCCGACATGAGGTTGAGGTTGTTGGGGAACCGCCAGTAGTTCTGGACCTGGGAAGTGGTGCCATCACCCCAGCTTATGGTGAGGGGACCATAGTTCCCAGGAGCGTTGAAGACCGCGGTGTCGCAGGATCCCCCGTTGCAGTAGCCCGGGGGCCCTCCGGTCATCATGTTGAGGTCCTCGGCGTAAGGCCCCAGGTAGACCACGATCATGACCGTGGCGGGGGCGCTCGATAGGGAGCCGCCGACGGCGTGGTAGAATCCCGAGCCACATGGGGCGCCGAAGGTGGCGAAGCACTGCGGGTCGGTCGGATTGACAGGCTGGATGCTCACCGGGACGACCCGGACCGACGGGGAGGTGATTGTCGACTGCCCTGCTGCTGCGAGTGAGGCGACGACGATGGCCAGCCCGAGGGCCACGACGATGAGTCCCGCGACCCTGGCTCTCAACGCCCGAAGGCCCCTTCTTCCTGCAGCTGGCGGTGCATGGCGTCGGCCCTGGCCTGGAAGAGTGCGTGTTCGTCTGCCAGTCTGGACCTGGCGACAGCGGAGTTCCTGAAGTTCCTTGAGCCTGCCTCGAGGCGGTTCGACTCCTCCTGGGTCGCACGCCAGACCTCTTTCCTGTGGGCCTCGGTCATGGCGCTGCGGAAGTCCTCCATGAGCCGGTCGGCTGAACCCTCAGCGTCCTCCCTCGACCTGGCGTGGACGTCCTCGGCCAGGGACTGGTTCTCTGCCTCCTGGTAAAGCGTGCCCTTCGGCGGGGTGATGGGGTGAGGCTTCCCGCCCTTCCTCCCCCTGAAGGCGGCGAGCCCGAGGATGAGGACTGACGGGAGGACCTGGATCGTCAAAGTCCCCGGGTGGGCCACGGCAGCAGCGGAGAGCGCACCGGAGGCCGCGAGATTCCAGATCATGTGAGCCAGGATGGAAGTGAGGACCATGCCGGTCCGAAAGTCGACGTAGGCGCAGACGGCCCCGGACACCAGGATCAGCGCCTGTGCCCTGGGGTCGGCCCAGTACCTTGGGAGGTGGAAGATCCAGAAGAAGACGGCGCTGGCGACTATGGCGGTGGGCATGGCCAGCGCCGGGGTCCTCCTGAACCACTGGGCTACCTTGTTGACAATGGCGAAGCGGAAGAAGACCTCCTCGGAGATGGCCTGGACCACGCCGAAGACCACGTCGACGCTGAGGACCGTGCCAGCGTCCGCCTGCAGGGAGAGCTCGGTCACCGCCTGCTGGGGAAGTCCGAAGGCGGCGGGCGCCGCGACCCAGGCGCCGACGAAGGAGATCAGCGCGACGACGACCCCCAGGACGCTCCCCTGGAACTTGCGCGGGGTGACCCTGTCTTGCGTCTCCGACGCCCTGACCGACGCCCTCTGCTGGATGTAGATGGCGTGGGCGGAGAGGAGCATGACCGCCGAGAGGATCGTCACCAGCCCCAGGTAGAAGCTGCCATAGTCGGCGGCGGCCACGGCCATGAAGACCAGGAGGATGTAGGAGACGAAGATCAGGCCGTTGGAGTACGGGTCGAGCCTGATCGTGGGGACGTGCGAGCTCAGGGTCCCTCACTACTTCTTCTTCGCGGGGAGAGCCTTCTGGACTCCGCCGTAGGAGAGGGCGAGGCCGATCAGCGCCACGGCGTCGATCTCGGGCTGGAGGAAGATCACTCCGATGATGAAGAGCAGGGCGACGAGTCCAAACTGCTGCTTCCGGTCGAGCGCCCCCCAGATGGACCACATGACCAGGGCTGTGACGCCGAACAGGACGCCCACCACGGCCGACGCGGCGAGCTCGAGCTCCAGCGCCAATTTCGCGTAGCCGAAGAGCGGGAGGAGCCAGGCGAACGGGATCCCGGCCAGCGTGATGGAGATCAGGGTGACAAGGAAGCCCACCGCGAAGCCCAGACCGAACGCGCCTGCTGCACCCATGCGCTGCAACTTAGTGCGGCCTCCAGCCTGTGACCCTCAGACCGTCTACGCGTCTCATATCCAGACATTCCTCTTGCTTCTGGGGAGGACGAGGCCTACCCCGATCACCACGATGCCGGCGATCTCAGCTCCAACGGAGCCTGAGCCTATGACGGGCGGCGGAGGCGGGGGCGGAGGGCAGTTGGAGGAGCATGACCTGGGGGCCAGGGCCGCTCCGACCACCACTGCGCCACTCTGGGGCACTGGCACGGTGAGCGACGTCGCGTTTCCCTTGGTCTGGCCGTTCACGTTCCATGACACGATGTAGTAACCGGAGGGGACGGTAAGCGAGACGGTGACGCTCTGGCCGGGCTGGCAGACAGACGACCCTGGCGCGCAGGAGTAGGTCCCTGCCGACGGCGACTCCTGGGCGACCTGGGCGCCGGTCCCGTAGGTCACCTGCTGGATCGTCAAAGTCACCGGCACGTCGGTCACGAAGTCCAGGGCGCCCAGCGCGCCCGAGAAGGCCACCTGGCCCGAGTAGTCCGAGAAGTTCAGCTTCGCCGTCGTCCCGAAGCCGCTCTTCAGAACGGAACCGCTCCCCTGCTTCTCCAGGTGCCATCCGGCGGCCTGGCCGAGGGTGAAGGTCTCAGAGGGGCCACAGGAGATCGCCGGGGACGTCAGGGTCATGGCCGACGCCGAGAGGCACACTTCCGACGGGCTCGCCGCGGTGCTTCCGCTCGCGTAGACCAGGATGGCGTCCTGAGATGTAGAAGCCCCTCCGCCGATGGTGACCACCGGGAGCGTGTCGCTCGTGGTGAACGAGCAGGAGAAGCCTGGACCTGAGGCGGAGCAGATGTTGGCCGGGGCGCTGGTCAGGGGGGCGACCCCGGCGCTGGTCGTCACCGTCACCTGGGTGCCCACCGTCCAGTAGGCCGTGTATGTCCCCGACGTGGTGCCTCCCGAGTTGGGGGCAGAGCCTGGAGGGCTGACCGTGATGGAGCCCACACCGGAGTAGAAGACTTCAGTCTTGATGGGGACGCTGAACGACTGGGCGGAGCTCGTCCCCATCGGGACCCCGTTGGCGTCCCAGAAGAAGACGTCCACCTTGAACCCCAGCAGCGTGCTGCCCGCACCAGGGACCGAGCTGGGCGAGAACTTGCTGTCGGATATCGTGGTCTGGCCCGAGGACCACTTCACGGTGTCTACCAGGACGGTCTGCCCCATGGTGTTCTTGTATACGAAGTACGCCGTGAAGGGCCCGACGTAGGAGTATCCGTTGCCGTTGCTCAGGCCCGTGTTCGCTACGAGCGCGCTGGCGGTGCATCCGGTGGGCCAGGAAGAACAGTCGACCGAGACCTGCTGCGCGAAGACACTCTGCGTAGGCGCAGGGATGGCGGCCCCTATGGCGAGGATTATCGCCCCGATCAGGACAAGTGCCGCCTTCATCTAAGCTCACCAGACAGACAAGGGGAGCGGGCGCCGGAGAACCGGAGCCCGCCTTTCGTAGGCCCTCTGTTCCTGTTCACAGAGCAAGGTGTTTCCGAGAGGGCCAAGTCGGAAGAGACTATGCGCCGATCTTCAGGTGGAAGTAGGCGTTGGCCAGCTGAGCCACTGTGGCTCCGCCGCTGCCTGAGTTCTGGGCTGCGTAGACCGGGTCATAGGACTGATAGACGCTTGGTGTGAGGACGAGCACGTTGCCATGCGCGAGGCTGCCCTGGGTCGCGGTGAACTTGTATGTCACCGATCCGCCCACGATCTGGCCGCCCTGGGTCTGCGTGCTGATGCCGCCGGACGCATTCGTGTACTGGCTGCAGGTGTTCGGCTCTGCGGCCGACTCGAAGGCTCCGCCGGTGATCAGGTTCGAGGTGCTGGTCGAGGCTCCATCAGGGATGGTCTCCTGCCAGTACCTTGTCGACCCCACGGTGAAGGCGCCGTAGCTGTTCGGGAACCCTGAGACCCCGATGATGTTGGGATCGGTCCCGTTCTCCTTCATCTGGACCGCTGCGCACCAGTTCTGGTTGTTGATCGGGTCGAAGGTCGAGAAGTAGCCCGAGTTCGCCGAAGTCGTGGTGATGGTCACCGTGAAGGTGATCGAAGTCTCACCCAGACAGAAGTTGTTCGATGTGCAATGGCCTGAGCTGGTGAAGTTGGCGATCGACGTGCCCGAGACATAGGAGTTCCCCTGGTCGTCCACGACGGTGATCTTCACCGTCGGAGTGGCCGGGTCTCCAAGGTTCATCTGAGCCGCCGTCCCCTGAGCCTGCATGGCAGGCGTCACGCCTGGCGCGACTTCCTGCCAGTACATGGTCTCCGATCCGGAGAGGACCTCATAGACGTTGAGCACGGTCCCCGGGGCGTACATGTCAGCGGTGGTGCCGCTGCCAGAGGAGATGCTGACTGTCTCTGAAGGCGTCTTCCCTCCGAACGTCTGGCCACCGACTACCGAGCCCGACGCCGGGTAGATCTTGAAGGTGGTAGGCGTCGCGGTCGCGCCGCTGAAGGGGTTGTTGATGATGAACTGTATCTTGCCTGGCACGTTGTTGGGGTTGGTCGCGGGGCCTGTGCCGGTGGTCGTCGTCTTGATTGTGACGGGGCCCACCGCGGTACCTGGGGGTATCGCGTAGTAGATGGCCGCGCCGGCGACGATGATGAGGAGGAGGACTATGACTACGCCGACTGCTGAGATTGCTCTGTGGTCGTTAGATGTTTTCATGCGTTGAGCAAGCGGCCCCGATTTCGGTTAATGATGGTTATTCAGAATGTTTAGTCAGAAGGAGCCGGATTCTGGCTCCGATTGGAGGAATGTTCTGAATAGCGGCTTTTAGGCCATGGCGGTGCTGCGGGGGCGTGAACGCGAAGACTTGGCTGGCCAAGGTAGGGCTGGTGTCCGTGGTGATGGCCTTCGCCACCGTCTTCTATCTCCGGCCCCAGGCACACCTCGACGTCCTGACTTCGCTGGCGATCGTCACTGTGGTGGAGCTGCTGGCCAGCCTTCTGGCCGCCTGGGCAGCCGGCCTCGGCGCGAGGGGGATGATACTGGGGGCCTTCTTCGGGTCGGTGGCCTTGGCGGTGCTGATCACCGTCCTGTACGTCCCCCTGGACAGCCCAGGCCTGGACGGCCTGGTCGTAGGTATCTTCGTCATCCAGCTGGCGGCGATGGCCTCCGCAGTGCTCCTGACGCGGTCTTCCCGCCGCCCTTAGTTAAACAAGAATAACAACATCTTCTAAGATAGATGGAAAGGGAGCCGCCCCCGAACTGACCGTGTTCGTTGATTCTACGCATGGAATCATCAAAGGGGGGAGGCCTTCCGGCGATTCTGAAGGGAGGGGGGGAGGGGGAGGGGGGCGGCACATGCGCCTGATTTCCGGCGGGTCAGGGCCTGGCGGAGAGCTGGTCGAGCCAGAGGCGGACGTCCGCGGGGACCTCCTCGTTGGACCAATAGGACTCGTTGAGCCTGGCCAGGCGGTCGGCGTACCACATCCAGTTCAGGCCCGCGTAGACGTCCTCGGAGTCGCCGTACCACTTCCCGCCCTTGGACTTCTTGGCGGACGTCGACCAGCCTATGATCTTCTTGCGCTCGAGCTTGTCGAATGCGACGGCGAGGAACCTGTCGCGCATGGCCTTCAGCAGGTGGGGCCAGACGGCCCCCGAGCTCACCCTGTCGAAGTAACTCCAGGCGGTGGACTGGGCCATGGTGACGACCTTCTCCTGGGGGAGGAGGGAGCGGAGGTGGGCAACGACGGGGACGAAGAGCGGGTCCTTGGCTTCGATGGCGACGTTTCGCCTCCGGCCGCCCGACTTCTCGATCAGGGCGCTCTCTACGACGACGAAGTCCCTCTTCTCCAGGGACTTGCGCCTGATGAACTGAGAGGCGTAGATCTCCAAGAGCTCGCCGTATCTGAAGCCGCCGAGGTACTGCAGCAGAGGGGCGGCCGCATGTTCGAGGCGGTCGTCTTGGCTGATGTAGGGTTCGTCGTAGCAGGACTTTGCGAACTGCAGTATCTGGAGGGGGGAGAAGGTGGCGTCGACGTCGTAGACGGAGCGCTTCGGCATGTCAATACTCCTCGAAGGTCAGATCCGCGCACCCCAGGCCACACTCCCAGAACTCCAGGAGGCCGAACCGTTCTATCATGGTATCCTCAAGGTACATCCGCATCGGTTCTGTTACTTCTGCGTCGGAACCACTCCAAGACCTTTTCCTGTTTACTTTCGTCGGATGGGAGTTCGAACCATTCGGTTCCGTTTACTGAGACCCACATCCTACCGTCCACTGTGAACGCGTGATTTGCCCGAAAACAGGTGTGGCGTGTGGCCTCTTCTTCGATGAGAGCGAGACCACACGACTTACAGTGAGTTAGTCCTTCCGTCTTACCTCACCCTTCACATCTTCGGGAAGAAGGTCTTGGAAGTCGTGCGAGGTGTAGGCGGTCTCCTCGCTCAACGGAGGGGCGTTGAAGGTGACTCCAGGTTCTGGGAAGTTGACGGTTGTTGGGGAAGATTTAGGTTCCTGTGCAACGTCGGTTGCTGGCGAGAGTTGAAGGTTCCCCGCCTCGTGATAGCCGTTGCCTTTGCCCTCCTGCTTGTCTTTTCGAACGTCCCACGACTCGTTTCTGCTCAAGCTACTCAGGGATTCAACCCTGTTTGTAACTTCCCAAGTGCGGAGAAGGACTATGTCAACACTCTGATGTCTGGTTACAATTCTTTGGTGAGAGAATATCAGTATGGTCAACCCAATTTTACTGAGAATGAGCAATACTTCGCACTCTGGGGAGATTCGTTCTATGTCAGAGTTATGGAATACAACGCCAGCACTCCGCTTTACATAGGGTTCGTATTCGAGAAGAACTTCACGAACGGGGTTTATGTCCATACCGATTGCAATAATACGGTTCAAGACCTCTTTACCGCTCGCCCAACCTCTGGAGGGAATACCTACGTCTTTGGGCCGGGATACTCCTACAGTGACAGGGGTGTCAGTTCGGTGCAGTTTAACGCATATTCCAATACTACAGGCCTTCCCGACTTCATATCCGCGATTTGGTATGCGCCTCTGTATTCTGTTCTCAGCAACAACGAAGCGAACGCCTCCAATGCTGCGTATTTCATTTATCAGTCCAACTTGAAAATGATTCAGAGCATTCATGCCTATTTCGCTAACCAGACCTCGACTCATTCTACTACCGGCCCCTTCTCTTTTCTTGAACCGTTCAACGATAATCCGGTAATCAAAGCAATAGACGCGATATTCGGAAGCGTGCTTGTTCTCATATTGATTGTCGTGGTGCTGATAGTTGCCCTCACGCGCAGACGAGTCCGCCAAGAGATTAGAGATGCGCTACACATGGAACAACCCCGCCCAGCTAAGAAAGAGCAGAAGAAACCCAAGAAGCACTAACGCAAGGATAAGAAAGAGGCTGTAAAGTCGCGATTCAAGTTTCAGGAGCCCCAGCCTCAGTTCCCTGACTTCATCTTCAAGTAATCGCTTACGATTATCCTGACCACTTCGGGGACTGTCGCTCATCCTCTGACCTCCGTTTGTTTCTTGAGGCGATTGATTTCGTATCGGAGCCCATCTTCGACCAATTGGGAGAGTTCGATGTTATTCTGGATTGAAGCGATTTTGGCTGTCTTCCAAAGTTCAGGGTCTACCTTGATTGAGGTCTTGGCTTTCTCTGACGTCTGTTCGATTTTCTTCATGGGAGGTCTTGGAATCTGGTGGTATATACGGCTTTACCCCTGCTGAGGAAGAACCGTCAGACTGACCCGACGAGAGGTAAAAGGGAAAGGCTCCAACCGCTTCAGACGAGGAGGTAACAGAACCTCCGCATCCCATGTCTGTTGCAGAATAGTTCACCCGCGACCTCGACGCTGACGCTCAATCAGGTCGCGCCCCGGTAGCAGCTGCACTGCTCGTCGTTGTGCCTGAGGACGTGCTTCTTCACGGTCTCCTTGTCGTGCCCGGTCTCCCTGGCGGTCCCCTTGATGGTCCGGATCCGCTGGAAGGCCTCGACGATCTCCTTGTGCATCTGAACGTCTTCAGTGTCCTCGGCCGCGAGCTCTTCGCGGAGGGCGTCGTCGCCGAAGTCGAACTTGATCCCCAGGGACTTGTAGATGTCCTCGTCGGGCTCCTTGTGCCAGGGGGGAAGCTTGAAGCGCCCCAGATAGATCCCGCCCCACTTGTCCTTGCAGACGAACTCGTCGGGGTACATCCCCGCCAGGCCGTCGGGGGTGACCCAGTGGTGCATCCACTTGATGTCGCGGGGGAGCATGTCAGACCCCATGTTCTTGATGAAGGTGTAATCGGCATTGGTCCTTACCTCCCGGTCCAGGCTGACCATATATTGGCTGTCCATCCCCATGGAAATCCCCATGTGGCGCATCTCCCTCATCAGGAAGATGAGGTAGGCCTTGGCCTGGTCCATCTTCGCCCTCTTCATGGTGATGCGGGCGTAGAGGATGTTGGCCGCTTCGAAGATCTGCAGGAACCAGTTCTGGCCCTTTGGGGCGAAGGGCCTGGACCACAGCGTGTCGACCAGGCGCTGGGTGCCGGTGAAGAAGGCGGTGGGGGTCTGGAAGAGGCGGTTGGGGGTGACTATGACGTCGTGGTTGAAGATGTCGTTCAGGGTCAGCTTGTCGTAGCTGACGTAGTCCCAGGAGGAGGTGACGCTGGTGGTTGGGGGGCCGACGATCAGGCCGCGATCCCACCCCTCGAGGTTCTTCTCCATGGTGCCCCCGATCTTCCTGGCGTACTTCTTGGCTCGCAGCGCGGCCAGGACCTCGTCGTCCTTGGACCCGTAGGCGCCGATGAATTTCCTGAAGTTGGCCGAGATGTTCCAAATCAGGGCCGACTTGCCTCCTCCCTTGATGCCCCCCGCGGTGTAGGTCAGGGCTCCGTTGAGCTTGATGTAGCCCGAGAACTGGTTGCGGCGCCTGAAGCAGACGTAGTACAGCCAAGCGCGGCGCTCCTTGTCGACCTCGCCCTGGGGGAGCTCGACGCTGGAATACATCTGGGGGTTGAGGGTCCTGGCAAGGAAGGTGGAGAGGTCACGGAACTTCTGGTCCTCCCCCAGCCGCGGAAGGGGCGGCATCTCGCCGGTCGGCTTCTTCAGGAGGTCTAGAAGGGCCTGGGTCTGTGCAGACCTGCTTTCGTACTGCGACGGGTCCGGCCTGGCCCTGAGTTTGGTGACCAGCTCCTCGGTCGTCGGCAGCTCAGCTCATCTCTTCCGACTTCGATATGACCTGGACCGTGCCGCCGCCCGGGTTCGCCATCATCTGCTGCACGGTCGCTACGTACTGGACCGCTGCCTGCTCCTTGGGGAACGTGACCGCGAAGATCGAGAGGATGGCGGGGACGACCCACTCGCCGAAGTAGTCGGTCGCCAGGCGCCTGACCGTCTTGGCGTGGAGGCGCATGTCCGATTTGCCGCTGAGGAGCGCCTGCTCGTCGATCCACTCCAGGAGACTGGCGGTGCGGTCCCATTCCTTGCCCTGGATCTCCTGGGCGACATCGAAGAGGCCGGCCATAACAGGGTCGTCCCTGGCCTGCATGTCGGTCATCCTGGTGTTCAGGAGGGTGAAGAGCTGGATGGCCCTCTCCTCGAGCTTGGCGTTCCTGTCATAGATCAGCAGAGAAGAGTCCTCGACGGCCTCCTTCGTCCTGGCGATGATCGGGTTCATCGCCGAGTCGATATGGAGGCGCTTCAGCGAGTCCTTTTCAATCCGCTCAGGGGACTTCTCCCAGAATCTCAGGTTGACCATGTCACTCTACCCGGGTCTTGGGGCGCCTGTCGCGCCTGGCCTTGAGCCAGTAGTAGACCCCGGCGCCGATGGCTATCAGGACCGCCGCAATCGTGGCAAGCTGGAATCTCTGGTCTGACCAGGCGCTCCCGAGGTATCCTGCAATGAGTCCGGTCTCCTGGGGCTGGAGCACGGAGTACCCTATGACCCCGCCCACGAAGCCCAGGATGATCCAGGGGATCCACTTCCCGAAGCGTTCTGTGAAGGTCCTCCTTCCTACCTGCTCCAGGAGCGCCTTCAGCTTGTCGCGGCGCTTCAGGATGTCCATGACGTCGATCCAGAGCCAGTGTGACAGGTCGGAATCCGTGCTGACTATGGTGGCGTTCAGGTCGTAGACCGCCCCGTAGTTCAGGGTCGACTTCAGGAGGCCCGTGGTGGCCTTCGTAGACCTGTGCCTGACCTCCTCGAAGGCGTCCTGTTCGCCCTGGGTCTGCATGATTGGAGGGACGTCGGGCTCCATCGAAAGGGAGGGCTTCCTGCCTTGCTCCTGGACCGTCTCCAGGATCTTGGCGACCCCCTCCTTCAGAAGGTCGACGTCCTTCTGGATCCCTGATATCCTCGGGTCGTGCCTCTGCTGGACCGGCTGACCCTGGCTGCCGTCGTCGTCCCCGCTCACTTCTTGGCCCCTCCCAGCAGCTTGAACATCTTGGTCCCGCAGGCGGAGCAGGTGCCCTTAACGGCCGTCTTCCCTGACTTGGTCCTGGCGAGGACATGGTCCTTGAGCTCGCGCATGGCCTTGCACTTCATGCAGTAGGCGGTGTAGCCGCCCTGGGGGATGATCCTGGTGTCGCCGGGGCTCCCCGGGGGCCTGGGCGAAGCCTCGGGGAGAGCTCTGGGCGCCGCCTCCTCGGGTTGGGCAAGGCTCCTCTCGGCGAAGAGCTGGGTCACCACGGTCCTGGCCACCGCGATGTTGTCGACGGGGGTCCTGTCGTCCCTGGCCTCCTTGTCGTCCCTGGCCCGCTTGATTTCTTTCCAGATGAACCACTCGAGCATGTTGATCACCGGGATGCTCCGCATGTCGTAGTCCCCGTTGCGGAAGAAGACCCCCTCGAAGATGGCCCTGGCGTGGATTCCGGTGGCATCGGTCGAGACGTAGCTGGCGGAGGGGTAGGCTGTGACCCGCTCGATGTGCCCGCTTATGATCGGGAAGCCGTCCACGAAGGCCAGCCCCCAGGCGAAGTGGGCGCGCTCGTGGAACTTCCCCCACGTCTTCAGGTAGACGACGTCCACCTGCGAGGGAGCCTCGGGGAAGAGTTCCCGGAAGCCCTGTGGGTAGATCAACCGTAGTGGCTTCTCCCATCTGTCCCGGCCTATGTTGGTGGAGTCGTCGACCGGAGCGTTGATGATGGGGAGGTCGAGGCTCTCTTCCAGCTGGGGGACGTCGAGGACCAGGATGGTCTCCTTCCAGTGCTTGATCGTCCCTATCGCTATGACCCCTCCGATCACGCCGAAGACCGCTATGACGCAGAGCAGGATCACCAGCTGCTGGTAGGCGCCGAAAGCAGGGCTGTACAGGATGATGAGGATTATGGCGACCAGGCCGGGGATCATGAAGATGTAGCCCCTCGAGCGGTGCCAGGTCACGGTCCACCAGTTGGCCATCCTAGAAGAGCCTCCTTGCTATGTTGACGACCCAGGCGACGTCGATGGGGAGCGAGCACACGAAGGTGACGTACATCCAGTCGCCGGCAGAGAGATTCATCGCAGGAAGGAGGAGATGGGCGGCCAGGGCCACGGCGCCTATCCCGAGGAAACCGAGAGAGACGACCAGGAATTGCCTGGCGCCCTCGGCGACCGTCCCATAGGCGCGGTTCCCCCTGGGCCGGTCGTGGGTCCTCAGGGGCTGGACCTGCTGTCGGTCAGGGTTCGACTTCGCGCCCCGCAGCGAGGCCAGGACCCTGATGTCTTCTGACGTGACCCTCCCCTGGTGGACGCGCTCCGCCAGGTCGAGCAGCTGGTCCTCGACTGCCTTCCTGGTCGACTCCAAGACGGCGCTCATCTCTGGCGCATCTCCGCCGCCGTCTTCGGCCTCGAGTAGAGCTCCGCCCTGGGCAGCTTCGCCTCGTCGGTCGCGTCGTAGACCACCTGCCTGATCAGGGGGGACCTGAAGATGTAGACGTGGAAGGGTTCGTCCAGGTCCAGGGCCCTGTCCGCTGCAAGGTCCATGAGGACCCTGAGCGTGACGGTGCCGGCGACCCCCCTGCCGTCCTTCTCGGCGAGCTCTTCCTTCAGCTTCTTGGACGCCTTGATGTACTTCGTGTACTTGTGGACCGTGATGATTTCCACCGGGTCGAACCTGGCCAAGATCACGTCCTTGGTGGACGCCTTCACTGCGTCCGCCTCCACGATGCCGCCAGGGACAGGCCTGATACCAGGGCCAGGAGCTCCCAGGCGGCCTGGGGGACCTGGGCGAAGATGAACTCGAAGAGGGTCGGCCCCGCCATGGATTGCATCCAGGGGAGGACCACGAGGAGGGCCAGGAGGACGCCAAGGCCGGCAGCCAGGCCCCACATGGCCAGGGTGACCTCCAGGAGCAGGAGGGAGCCCGACCTGGCGTCCAGGGGGGAGCGGCGGACGGCCTTCAGGAGCATCTTGGCCCTGTCCCTCAGGCTGGAGCCGTCGTTCCTGGACTTGACCACGGTCCAGGCGGAGAGCAGCGTCAGGATGCCGGCCATGACCGAGTCGAAGATCTCGCGGAGCTGGGCCACCGCGTCCAGGGAGTACGGCCCGGCCACGGCTGACGAGAGGGCCCCTCCCTGGTCCTGAAGGAGGGCGCCAGGGTTCACGGCGGAGATCCCCACCGAGGAGGCCTGGACGAGCTGGCCCGAGCCCATGAGGCTGAGCGCCAGGCGCATCCCCACGTCGAAGTTGACTATGACGACGGACAGGGTGAACACCATGGACACGAGGATGGCGTACTCCAGGGTGCGGACCAGGAAGAAGCGGCGCCTGGCCGGAGCGGCGAAGAACCAGAAAAAGGGGGAGTGGGTGATAGCCATGCCTGGAGTCTCTAGCTTACCTGATAGGAGCTGCTGACGGTGCCGTTCGCATCCAGGAGGATGCCCAGGCTCCCTGAATGGAACTGGGCTGTCGCAGCTGCGGTGGTGACGGTGAACGGGCCGAAGTATGTGATAAGGACGCCCCCGGTTGGGACTTCGATGCTGCCTGGGAGGGCGACCTGCTGGCTGCCCTTCGATATGGTGATGGTCAGCGGGGTCCCCGAGCCCTGGACCTTGGCGACCTGCTGGCCGTCCCCGTTGGAGAGGGTCAAGGTCGAGCCCTGGAGCTCTATCATGCTGAACGACGCCGACCCCAGGCTGGAGGACAGCGGCGCGAAGTTGAGGGTTTCAGGCTGTGGAAGAAGGATCTGAGTCGGGGTCGACGGCGGGTTGACCTGGATGATGTAGGCTGCGGAGCCTATGGCGAGGACGGCCGCGAGTACGGCCAGGATGGCTACCACCCGCAACTTTTTCTCTGTTGGCGGGTGAGTTACGGACATCAGCGTGATACCTCCGGGAACGGGCCCTGGACCTCCCTCGTGGCAGCGTAGCGGCCGTGCTTCTTGCCAGGGTTGTCGCTCCTGTTCTCCCTGCGCTTCCGCTTCCAGACCTCGACCTGGTTGGTGAACTGCTTCGCCCTGGAGTACCTCGCGTAGAGCCGGCTCATCCTCTGCTTGACGGCCGCCTCCGTGACGTCCAGGCGCTTGGCGGCGTCGGCATAGGTCCTGATGTGGGGCTGCAGGAGGACCTCGAGGATCTCCTCTTCCCTGAGGGTGGTCCCGAAGACCTGGAAGCCCTGCCTTCTCGGCGTATCCGTTACCTTCTCCGTCTCTTGCGTCACCGACAAGTTCAGGAGGCCTCCTCAGGTGACGCTGGAACGAAAGTGACGGGCGACAAGCTACCTTCATAGTCTGGAAACTCCGCCATCCTGCCCCCTTCCTTGGGCAGTCGGCGGACAGAGTATGAGACGCGGAATAGGAAGTCACTGTCTACGGTACGGGTCATTGGAAGACGCCTCCTACCTCGGGCGTAAAGCTCGAGGACGAGAATCCCTTGCGGCTCTTGTACTCTATCCATACTTCGCGCTGGTGAGTTGTGCTCCCCTGGTAAGTCGGGTCGTACTCGTGGTGGACGAGCAGCACCTGGGAGTAGTGCTTGAGGAGGGACTCTGCCGTGACCTTCTTCTCTCCAAGACAGCCGTCGCAGTCTATCTTGATGACGTCGCCCTCCGGGGTCTCCCCGTCCCAGGAGCCATTGATCTCCAGCCAGGGTTCGCTCCCCAGGAGCCGCCGCATCCTCTCCCTGCGGGCCCGGTCGGCTTCGTAGGCGATGACTTTCAGCGCCCCCCCTGCGACCCAGACTATGGGGGTGCAGCCGTAGTCGGCCCCGACGTCGACGACCACTTTGCCCCTCGCGTCTACCTTCGCGTACTGCGTTATCGCTTCACGGAAGTAAGAGAGGTCGAGAGGGAAGTAGCGGTCGTGGTAGAGGCGGTGCAGGACGAAGTCCAGGGTCCTCAATCCTCCCCGCCCTCCTTGCGTTCCTTGACTTCGCGCCTTGCGGCTGTTCGCTTCTCGAAGTGCTCCCGGCAGAGCTCGCCGACCCCCTTCAAGGTGAAATTCTCCCCTGCGGTCGGCTCCTTGCCGCAGTCGACGCACTTCGAGACGATCCGGGACTTGGGCGGTGTAGGCGTCCCCTCAACGCCTCGTTTTTCGCCCTGCTCGGAGCCGGGCCTGGAGTCGTGCTGCTCAGGCCCGGGCACGGTCTCCGAGTTAGGCATCGTTGGTTCGTTGGTTTGGGATGATGGGTCCAAACCCTCACCGCCCTCCATCAGGCTAAGCGCCAGCTCCTCCAGGTCGCTGACCAGCCTGCCGTCGGGGTAGGAGAAGTTGACTACCAAATCCCCTATCTGATTTGATAGGGATTTCAGGCTCTGTTTGACCTGCTGAGGGTCGAAATTACGGCGTTCCCCTAATCTGCCGTATTTTTGAGCTGTTTGGATGGGCTCCCAGACCAAGCCTCTCTTGTCGTCCGGGTCCGTGGCGCTGCTGACTATGCTGGCCTCCTCCAGGGGCTCCAGGAAGGTCTTCCTCAGGCGGTTTGGCCCCACCCTCGTCCCATGCTCCCGGGCAAACTCCATGATCTTCTTGGTTGAGACAGCGCCCTTCTTGTTGGCCTCCCAGGCCGGGACGACGACGTCGTCGAAGAAGTCCAGTTTGTACCTCGGGAGGGATGCCCAGGTGCTGCTGAAGACGAGCCTGGCCGCCCTGTCGACGTCTGAGAGGTCGGCGACCACGGCCCGGGCCTGCCCCTTGATCACCACTGAGGGCCTCGAGGCCGCCCCAATCATGGCGAGGATGTTGACGTAGTCCAGGAGGTACCTGAACTGGCGCTGCCTGAGCCCTGAGTCGTGGGGGAAGAGCTCGCTGAGCCTGGCGGCGAAGGGGTTGAAGACGAAGTTGTCTCTGTGGCTGCCGTTCCCCTCCGCTTCCCCCAGCATCCTGAGGTACTCGATGTCGTGGCGGATCCGCTTGACGTCGTCCCGGGCGGCGACCTGGAGGTCCTCCGGGAAGAGCTGCCGGAGGGCGAAGGAGGGGAGGCCGAGGAGCTGGGCGGTGAGCTCGTTGGCGTGCTGGAACTTCGCCTCGCCGGTGTTGGGGCTGACTATGACGCAGCGGCTCTGGATCTCGGGCCACATGTCCCAGCGGTCCTCGTTCTTGGCGCTGGCGAAGATCAGGACGGGCCAGCCCACCAGGAGGATCCTGCGGGTCTTCTGCTCGCCGGAGCTCCCCCTGTCGACTGTCCTGTACTCCGACTCCCAGTCGTCGTGGGAGAGGATGGTCTTGAGGGACTCGAAGAGCTCGGGGCCGGGGGACTCCTTGAAGACCAGGATGCGGCCGGCCAGGTTGACCCTGATCATGGCCTTCCTGCGAAGGAGGCGGAGCTCCGACTTGGCCCCCTCCTCGCCCCCGTCGACGCGCTTCTGCAGGTCGTCTATCTTCCCCTGGA
>JAGWUP010000004.1 GCA_028868375.1 Elusimicrobiota bacterium | reverse complement strand
CGCGGGCGGAGCCGCCGGCGCCGCCATGGGGCTGGTCCGCGGCGTCTTCCACGCCTCCCAACCCTCGCCGGCGCGGCGGGGATTCATCGAGCGCTGCCTGCGCGAGCGCGGCTACGACGTCGTCGGCTGGCAATAACTGAAAAGCAGGGTCAGGCTTTGTTTTTCAGTTTGGCTTTAGCCAAACTGAAAAACAAAGCCTGACCCTGCTTTTCACTACTTTTCAGCGCCGGGGCCAGCGCCACTCGCGGATCTCCGGCAAGTCCTCCCCCCGCTCGACGATGTGCCGGGCGTTGGCGGCCAAGAGCGCTCGCAGCTCGGCCTCGACGCGAGCCGCGCCGGCCCCCAGCGCCGGCAGCCGATTGACGACGTCGATGGCCAGGTGGTAGCGGTCCAGCTCGTTGCGAACCGCCATGTCGAAGGGGGTCGTCGTCGTCCCTTCCTCTTTATAGCCGCGCGCGTGGATATTGCGCGAGTTGGGCCGCCGGTAGGTCAGGCGATGGATCAGCCAGGGATAGCCGTGGAAGGCGAAGACGACCGGCTTGTCCGGGGTGAAGAGCCTCAGGAACTCCGCGTCGCTCAAGCCGTGGGGATGCTCCTCCGCCGGCTGCAATTTCATCAGGTCCACGACGTTGACGACGCGGAGCTTCAGGCCCGGCAGCCGCCGCGTCAGCCAATCCACGGCGGCCAGGGTCTCCAGGGTGGGCACGTCGCCGCAGCAGGCCAGCACCGCGTCCGGCCCGCCGTCGCCGTCCGTGCCGGCCCACTCCCATAATCCCAGCCCGGCCCGGCAATGCTCCCGCGCCTCGTCCATCCCCAGCCATTGCGGGGAGGGCTGCTTGCCGGCGACGACGACGTTGACGTAGCCGCGGCTGCGCAGGCAATGGTCGGTGACCGACAGCAGGGTGTTGGCGTCCGGCGGCAGATAGACGCGGATGACGTCGGCCTTCTTGTTGACGACGTGGTCGAGAAAGCCGGGGTCCTGGTGGCTGAAGCCGTTGTGGTCCTGGCGCCAGACATGGGAGCTCAACAGATAATTCAGGGAGGCGATCGGCCGCCGCCAGGGGATCTGCCGGGACACCTTCAGCCACTTGGCGTGCTGGTTGAACATCGAGTCGACGATGTGGACGAAGGCCTCGTAGCAGTTAAAAAAGCCGTGCCGCCCGCTCAGCAGGTAGCCCTCCAGCCAGCCCTGGCAGAGATGCTCGCTTAGGACCTCCATCACGCGCCCCTCCGGCGAGACCCTCTCGTCGCCCGCAAGCCCGCGGGCCAGCAGGCAGCGCTCGTCCGCCTCGAAGACGGCGGTCCAGCGGTTGGAGGCGGTCTCGTCCGGGCCGAAGACCCGAAAGCGGTCTCGGTTGCGGCGCAGCACGTCGCGCAGGAAACGCCCCTGCAGGCGCGTGGCCTCCGCCTCGACCGCTCCCGGCCGCGGCACCGCCACCGCGTAGGTGCGGAAATCCGGAAGGTCCAAGTCGCGCAGGAGCGCTCCCCCGTTGGCCTTGGGGTTGGCGCTCATGCGGCGCTGTCCGCGCGGCGCCAGCGCGGCGAGCTCGGGCTTCAAGCGCCCCCGCGCGTCGAAGAGCTCCCGCGGCTTGTAGCTTTTAAGCCAGCGCTCCAGCAGGGCGACATGCCCGGGCTTGTCCATCGCCGCGATCGGCACCTGATGGGCGCGGAAGGTGCCCTCGACGGGCTTGCCGTCGACCCGCTTGGGGCCGGTCCAGCCCTTGGGCGTGCGCAAGACGATCATCGGCCAGCGCGGACGAGCGCGCAGGCCTGCGGAGCGGGCGGCCTTCTGGATGCGCTGGATTTCCGACACGCAGGCCTCCAGGGTCGCGGCCAGGCGCTGGTGCACCAGCGCCGGCCGATCGCCCCCGACTAAGTACGGCCGGTAGCCGTAGCCGCGCAGCAGGGAGTCCAGCTCCTCCTCGGGGATGCGCGAGAGCACGGTCGGGCCCGCGATCTTGTAGCCGTTGAGGTGCAGCACCGGCAGCACGGCGCCGTCGCGCGCGGGATTGAGGAACTTGTTGGAATGCCAGCTCGCCGCCAGGGGCCCGGTCTCGGCCTCCCCGTCGCCGACCACGCAGAACGCCAGCAGGCCTGGATCGTCGAGGACGGCCCCGAAGGCGTGGGCCAGGGAGTAGCCGAGCTCCCCGCCCTCGTGGATGGAGCCCGGCGTCTCCGGGGCGACATGGCTGGGGATGCCGCCGGGGAAGGAGAACTGCTTGAAGAGCCGCTTGAGGCCCGCCTCGCCGCGGCCGATCCCGGGGTAGACCTCGCTGTAGGTCCCGTCGAGGTAGGCGTTGGCCACCAGGGCCGGCCCGCCGTGGCCGGGGCCGGTGACGAACAAGACCTCCAGGTCGCGGGCGACGATCAAGCGGTTCATGTGGGCGTAGAGGAGGTTCAAGCCGGGGGTCGTGCCCCAGTGGCCCAGCAGCCTCGGCTTGACGTCGGAACGCTTGAGCGGACGCTTGAGCAGCGGATTGTCGTAGAGGTAAATCTGTCCGACGGAGAGATAGTTCGCGGCGCGCCACCAGGCGTCGATGAGGCGCAAGGAGGCGGAATCCAGGGGCTTGCGGGCGATCGTCTCCATGGGCCTATTCCAGCATATTGGCCGGAGGAGGCGAAGGACCTAGGGACTCTGGGCCCTTTGCCTCTATCGCGCTCCCCTAATGTCCGAGTTTAATATCCAATTGTGAGGACGCGCTTGTTCTGGCCGCTCTTGGCCCTGCTGGCCTGCCCGCTGCGGGCCGCCCAGACGGAACGGGCCGCCCCGGCCGCCCCGGCCCCGCTCACGGCGCCGCAACTGCTTGCCAGGCATGTGGGCTTCGAGCTCTCCGGGTTGACGGGCGATCCCGAAAGCCTGGCCGACGGGATCACGCGACTGACCGCCTCTTATTTGACCGACCGCGCTCCGCATCAGCGCTTGACCCTGAAGCTGCTCGGACGGCCCGCCCGCGACGCCGCCCGGGGCCTGGCCGCCGCGGGAGTCGAGCCAGCCGCCGCCCAAAGGCTGGCCGGCGCGGTCGCGGCAATCCATGCGGCCGCGACGCCGCAGCAGCCGCGGCTGCGCCATGCGTTGACCGCGGCCCACCGAGCGCTACAGCAGCCGCCGAGCAAGGCGGCCGAGGCCCCCATCTACAAGAAGGTCCGCCAAACGGTGGGGCAAGTCGTCTCCTCCTGGTCCAGCCCCCGGGCCGCCGGCCCCGGATCGGCAAGCCTTCCCGATCCAGGCTCGCTAGCCTTCGGCGACGGCTCCTTCAAGCGGATCGCGCTGCCCTCGGCGGGCGACGACGTTCCGAAACTATGGGTAGACGCCCATCTGCAGGGCCCGAAGCTGCTTCAAGGCAGCTACGACTTTAGCGACAGCGACATCGCCCAGTCCATCGTCCGGCAGGCCCAGTCCGGGGTCAAGCAGGTCTTGGTCGGCGACTACAGCAATTGGTTTCCCCAAAGAGGAATCGCGCACCGCAGCCCGGCGATGCGGTCGATCCTCGATTATCTCGACTCCGGCGGCCAGAACCTCGAGCTCTACATCTTGAAGGGCCTGGGCCGCGACGGCATCAATCACAACAAGTTCTCGTTGTTTTACCGAGGCTCCCAGCCGAATGTTCCCCCCATGACCGCCGACGAAGGCCCTGGTCAAACCTTGTTGGAGGGAGGCTCGTACAATTACACGAAGGCCTCGGAGGAAAACCATTGGGAGGAGGTTTCCTTTACGGAGGAGCCGGAGCGGATCGCCGCCTTCCTCCAATATTTCCAATGGCTGACGCGGCGCGCGCGAAAATTCCAGGAAGGCTTGGCCCCGGAGGACCCGAAATTCGATCCCTCCGACCCGATTCCGAAGCCCGCGGCCGGCGGCGTCTTCCTGCGCGGAGCGCCTTACCCGGTCGCCTCCTTCTCCCCGGACGGCGGAACCGAGGATTGGCTCGTCGAGATGCTGAGCGGCGCGCAGAAAACGATCCACATGCTGATGTTCGCGCCGTTTCCGACGCCGCGGATGGTCCAAGCGATCAAGGACGCCCTCGCGCGCGGCGTCGAGCTTATCCTGGTCGCCGACCCCAGGCAGGCCGGCCATGCGACCCAGCTCGCCCCTTTGATCGACGCCGGGCTTAAGCTCTACACGATCCTGGGGCCGGACGTCGTGCTGCAGCATCAATCGCCGAGCTCCCGCTCGATGATGCACGAGAAGGTGATCGTCGTCGACGGGGCCCAGCAGGACGCCAACGGCCAGCCGGCGGGGCTGGCCAAGGCCGGCTCGCTCAACATCAGCCACAACGCCCTCTACGACAGCTTCGAGAACACGACGTTCTGGGACGGCGTCATCGCCGGCTTCCTCGAAGCGCATTTCCAGCAGGTGCTGGCGCTGGCCACCCCGGCCGATGAGCAGCAGCTCCAGCAGCTTAGAGACGACTTCAAAAAGGAGCAGGCCCAGCAACAGCAGGCCTCCCTGGTCGCGCCGCAGCAGGATTTCCAACCGGAGCTGGCCGGCGAGGATGAGGCCGCTCCGGGCGCCGGCCGCGGCCCGGCGATCGCCGCCGTCGCCGGCCTGTTGGGCGGCTTGGCGCTGTCGCAGAAGGCCGCCCTCGCCGCTCCGGCCGCCGCCGCGGCCGGGCCGGTCACGACATTGACGCATTCCTTGTCCTGGCTGTCGGCGGTCCACCCGATCGCCGCCGCCATGGCCGCGGCCGTCGGCGCCCTCGTCGGCCTGCGCGCCGCGCAGTCCAAGGACGGCGCTCCACTTCCCCTGGGCGAGCCGCTGGTCTCGATCATCCGTTACGGAGCGTTCAGCGGCCTGGGCGTCTACGCGCTGCTCGACCTGGCGCGCTTCCCTTATACCGGCCTGACCGGAGGCTTGGCGCCGCTCTCGGCGGCGCTGGCGACCGCCGCGCTCGGGCATGCCGCGTTCCAGGGCAAGTTCGCGGACCCGCAGAACAGCTCGGCGGACCGCGTCTTCGCCGCGATCCCCGCGGTGGCGGCGGCTCTGGGGCTGGGCGCCGCCTCAGCGTTCGCGCCCCTGCCCCTGAGCGACTCGGTGGCGGCCTGGGCGATGGCGGCCACCGCCTTGATGGCGGCGGTCTACTCGGCGATCTTTACTCCCGGCCGCTCTCCCGGCGAAGGTCCGGCGAGGATGGCGAAGGGTTACGTGCTGCAGGCCTTCTACAGCGGGCTGGCCTTGGCTCTGACGAACTGGCTGGCCTGGCCCTTCGCGCTTCTGGCCGCCTGCGGCCTGGCCATCGTCCTCGTCGCCTTCGCGCGCGAGCTGCTCTCCTGGCTGCCGCGCCGCCAAGCCTGACCCGGTCGAATCCTCGACACCCCCCGGTCTGGCAAGTCCATTGCAACGCCAAGGCGGTCCTAGGTCTTTTAGGGGGTGCGCGATGAGAAAGTCCCTGCTCTGCGGCGTCCTGGCCGGAGCCTGCCTGCTCGCTGTGTCGGCGGCGCGGGCGCAAGACAATAAGGAAGCCTCAAAAACCGCCCCCGACAACCCGGCGGTCGCGGCGACGACGGCTACGCCCAAGCAAGCCCCGGAGTTCATCGTCTTCGACAAGGCGAAGCTCGGGGTCGTGAAGTTCCCGCACAAGGAGCATATCCAGAAGCTCGGCGCCTGCGACGCCTGCCACGGCGGCGAGCAGCCGCTCTTTGCCCAGAAGAAGACCGAGCTCAAGATGGCCGAAATGTATTCCGGAAAGAGCTGCGGCCAATGCCACGACGGCAAGGAGCATGCGGGCCAGAAGGTCTTCGCGGCAAAGACCTCCTGCATGAAATGCCACAAGAGGCCGTCCTAACAGCGTCCGACAGTTCGCGCCCGGATCAGAGCGCCGGCGGGGCCGTTATTTCCGCCGGAGTCGTTTTGCGCGCGCCAGGGAGGCCTCGATGTCGCGGATGATGTCGGAGGGGCTTTCCAGGCCGATCGAAAGCCTTACCCCGTCGACGCCGCGCATCGCGCCTGCGCCGGCGTAGGCCGAGTGCGTCATCGCCGAGGGCATCTCGATCAACGTCTTGGTGTGCCCGAGGCTGACGGCCAGCGTGATCGAGTAAGCGTTGGCCGCCACGTCGTCGACGAAGGCGACGGGATCGATGCGGCGGGAGTCGAGCCGGAAATAGATCATGTTGCCGGGCGCGAAATCCCCGTCGAAATCGGTCATCTGCCGGCGGGCCAGCGAGCGCTGCGGGAAGGACTCCAGCCCCGGATAGCGGACCTCCTTGACCAGCGGGCTTTTCTCAAGCCACCGCGCCACCCGAAGGGCCGAGTACTGCTGGCGCTTCAAGCGCACCGGCAGGGTCGGCAGGCCGTAGACCAGCACGGCCCAGGCTGACTTGGGAGACAGCACGCCCCCGAAGTCCTTGCGGTACCATTTCAAGTCGCCGTAGAGGCTCTCCGGGCAGACGACGGCGCCCCCGACGTCGGTGCCGAAGCCGCCCAGGTTCTTGGTCAGGCTGTGCACGACCACGTCGGCGCCGCGCTCGATCGGGCGCTGGCAGAACGGCGTGGCGAAGGTGCTGTCGACGACCAGGATCAGGCGCCGCTCGGCCGCTCGGGCCTTGTTGGCGGCGTCGCGCGCCTTGGCCAAGGCCTGGAGATCGACTAAGTCGAGGGTGGGATTGACCGGCGTCTCGCAATAGAGCAGGCGGGTGGCCGGCGTGATGGCCTCGGCCACCGCCCGCGGATCGCGAAAGTCCGCGCGCCGCACGCGGATGCCCTGCCTGGGATACCAGCGCTCGAAGAGGGAATGGGTGCAGCCGTAGAGCAGGTCGTGGGCGAGCACCTCGTCGCCGGCCTTGAGCACGGCGCCCAAGGCCGCGGAGACCGCGGCCATGCCGGAGGCGAAGGTCAGGCAGGCCTCTCCGTTCTCTAGCCGCGCCAACTCTCCCTCCAGCAGCTCGCGCGTCGGATCGTCCAATCGGTCGTAGATGTAGACCGGCCCGCCCTGATCGCCGACCGGCTTGCCGTAGTCGCGAAAGCCCCTGGCCCCGCGCTCCGCCGACTGCAGGCGATAGGTGCTCGACGAGGTCATCGGGGGCACGACGTGATGGGCGAAGTCCCACTTGCGCGTGCGCCCCGCCCCGTGCACGATCCAGGTCGTCTTGCGGTAGCCGGCCACCGTTTCTTCCGCCTTCATGGCACCTCCCCGCGCCGGAGCGCTCCCGCCCGCATTATACAACGCTTGGGGATCAATGCTATTGTAAGCAAATGCTCCTAGCCTGCCTGCTCCTCGCGCTGGCGCGCTCGGCGGCCGCGGCGCCTCGAGGCGCCCCGCCAGCGAAAGTCCTCCTTTCCACGCAGGCCGTCCCTTCCGCGAAGGTCGTCCTCGTCATCCTGGAGAACGTCGACTTCAAGGACGCCGTCGCTCAGCCCTTCCTGACGCGCCTGGCCAAAGACGGGGCATTGCTGCGCCAGTATTACGCCGTGGCGCATCCCTCGCAACCGAACTACCTGGCGTTGGTCTCCGGCAGCACCCACGACGTCTTCTCGGACGACAACGTCACGCTGGACGGCGCCCAGCTCGGCGATCTCCTCGAGAAGGCGGGCAAGTCCTGGCGGGTCTACGCCGAGGGCTATCCGGGAGGCTGCTTCTTGGGCGCGCGCCGCGGCCGCTACGTGCGCAAGCACGTGCCCTTCCTGAGCTTCCGCGAGGTCCAGCAAGACCCCGCCCGCTGCGCGCGCATCGTCGACGGCGCGCGCTTCTTCTCCGACCTTGCCGCCGGCAGCCTCCCCGACTACTCCCTGTTCATCCCCGACTTGGACGACGACGGCCACGACACCGGCGTCTCCTTCGCCGACCGCTGGCTGGCGAAGGCCTTCGGCCCCCTGCTGCCCCATTGGCCCGCCGACACGCTGCTCATCGTGACCTTCGACGAGGACGACTACGGCGGCGACAACCAAGTCTACACCGCCCTCTACGGCTCGATCGTGCGGCCGGGCGCCGTCTCGCTGGAGCGCTACAACCACTACTCCCTGCTGCGCACCATGGAGGACGGCCTCGGCGTCGGCACCCTGGGCGCCAAGGACGAGGCGGCGAGTCCGATCGCGGGCGTCTGGGCGACGCCGAGCCCCCAACCCCAGCCCGGTCTCAAGACCTCCGCGCGGTAGGTCCTTTGTCGGAGTCCTCGGGAACCTAAAGACCCTCCCCGCAGCGCGCCGGCGACGGCTATAATGGCCGCCATGACTTCCCCTGTCGCCGACGCTCCTACGACCCTCGGCGATCCCGCGGCGCCGCCGAAGGGCCGCGAGTTCACGCTCCGCGCCGTCGTCGCGGGGCTGTGCGTAGCCGCCGTCATCGGCGCCTCCTATCCCTACGTCGTCATGAAGCTGGGCTTCGGGCCGAACATCTCCGTCGTCTCGGCCTTCTTCGGCTACATCGCCCTGGGCCTGATCTTCCGCGACTACAATCGCTGGGAAAACAACATCGTCCAGACGGCGGGCACCGCGGCCGGCCAGACGGCCTTTCTGTGCGTGCTGATGGCGGCCTTCGATCTGCTGCGCGCCGACCCGACGCTGCACTTCACCGTCGCCCTGACGCCCCTGACCTCCTTTCTCTGGCTGACGACGGCGGGCATCCTGGGCGTGTTCTTGGCGGTGCCGATGCGCCGGCACTTCGTCGTCGAGGAGAAGCTGACCTACGCCGACGGCATCGCCGCCGCCGAGACCCTGGTCGTTCTGGACTCCCGCGGCCCCGAGGCCCGCGCCGGCGCCCTGTCGATGGGAGCGGGCACCGTCTTGTCTGCCGTCCTCATGACCCTGCGCGAGGACGCCCGCATCGTCGCCGACGCCTGGTACCGCATCCCTGAGATGCTGCCCCTGGGCGCCCACGGCGAGGCGATGGCCTTCGGGGTCGGCTGGAGCCTGCTGTCGCTGGGCTCCGGCATGCTGGTCGGCCTGCGCATCAACTTCAGCATGCTGCTGGGCACGCTGGTCTCCTGGTATTTCGCGCCGGACCTGCTCCTCAACCACGGCCTCATCGGCGCGCTCTCGCGCAAGGACGTGCTCCTGTGGGTCATGTGGCCAGCCACCGGGATCATGGTCGCCGGGGGCTTGACCGCCCTGCTCCTGCGCTGGAAAACCATGGCGCGCACCTTCCGCAATCTTTCCTCGGACTCCTTGGATCCGGGAGACTTTCCGACCTCCTGGGTGGCCGCGGGCTCCCTCGTCAGCGCCGCGGCCCTGATCATCGTCCAGAAGGTCTGCCTGGGAACGCCGGTCTGGATGACGCTGGCGGCCATCCTCTTGTCCGTGCCGCTGATGCTGGTTTCCCTGCGCGTCCTGGGCGAGACGAACTGGGGCCCGGTCAGCGTGATGTCGAACATGATGCAGGCCATCTTCGGCTTGCTCGCCCCGGGCCAGATCGCCGCGAACATGGTCGCCAGCGGCGTGACCGGCTCGGTGTCGGCGGAGTCGGAGGGCCTGATGCAGGATTTTAAGACCGGCGACATGATCGGCAGCACGCCCCGCTACCTGACCATCACGCAGCTCTTGGCGGTCCCGGTGGGAGCGGCCGCCGTCTCCTGCGTCTATCCGCTGCTGCGCGACACCTACGGCATCGGCGGGGAGCGCGGCCTGCAGTCGCCGATCTCCCAGAAATGGGCCGGCTTCGCCCAACTGCTGTCGAAAGGCCTCGGCGCCCTGCCGCGCGGAGCCGAGGCGGCGCTGGTCATCGCCGTCGTCCTGGGCGTGCTCTTCACCCTGCTCGAGGGCACCCGCTGGCGGCGCTGGGTCCCCTCCCCGACCGGCATCGGCATCGGCATGCTCGTGCCGGCCTGCGCCGTCATCACGATGTTTCTGGGCAGCGTCGTCGAGATCGTCTGGGGCAAGCTCCATAAAAAATCCCACCAGCGCCACCTCGTTCCCCTGGCCTCCGGCTTCATCGCCGGCGAGGCCATCGTCGCCGTCGTGGCCCCCATCCTCGTGGCCCTGGGGTTGCTGAGCCTCAAGCCGTGACCCCGGCGGCCTGCCTGCTGGCGGTCCTTCTCTGCGGCGCCTCCCCCCTCCTTGCCGCGGCCCCGGACTTCAACGCCGTCCGGGCCGGACTGGAAGCGATCGAGGAGCCGGGGCTTAAGCCGGCCGCCCTGGCATTGCTCAAAATCGATCCGGCGACGGATTATGGCCGCGAGGTCTACGCTCCCTTCTTTAATCAGCTGCCGGCATCGCTAGAGCCAAGCTCTCCGGCGGAGGCCGTCAAAGCCGCCTTGCGCGGCGCCGTGCAAGAGGCCCGGCGGCGTTGGGACGAGCTAGAGCGCTCGGCGGCGGCGGACGATCCGCTGGAAGCCAGCGAGCAGTTGCTGCTGTACCGGCATCCTTATCTGGCCGACCGCCTCGATGAGGTCCGCGCCTTCCGTGAAGCGCAAGTTTTGGCCCACAACCCAGACGCGCAGGGCGGGTTCTTCGACGGCGGCGATCCCGATGGGAAGGACTCCGTGGACGCTGGCCGGCGGGGCTACATCCGTCGCTGGAAAGCGGCGGTAGCAGGCGTTAAGTCGCTCACGAAAACCGCGCTCGATCGCGATCCCGAACACCCGAAAGTCGCCATGGGCTGCGCCACGAATGCCTGGGTTTGGCTTGACTACTGTTTCAAGCAAGCCGCGCAGGATGCTTCCGTCGACATCCCCAGGCTGGCCAAGGGTTGGGTCGACCGGGCCGGGACGATCTTGAATATTCTCGAGCGCTCCGCGATGAGCGTCAAAAATCCACGACTCCTTTCGGATACGGCCTACCTCGATTTCTTGGACGCGGCGCGGCAGTGGGCCAGGCTGGCCGCTCGATTCAATCCCGGCCTGCCCAGGTCTCAGCTGCAGGAATTGGCCAAGGGAATCGTCCCTTCCCTTCCGGACGACCGCCTCCTCTTCGCGGGCGAGGCCGAGTTCCAGGAGCTCTCAGCGATCGTGCATGGCCTGGCCGAGGGCCGGCTTGACCATACGGGCAGTTGGGAGAGCGCGCTGGAGAACTACCGCCGGCTTATCCTGCATCAGCCGGACAGCCGCCGCTACGAGCAAGACCTGGGCAAGCCCCATTGGAGCGCCGAGTTTCGGACGGGTTCGCTGCGGGGCCTCCTGCTCTGGCTGCGGGTGCGCCGCCTATCGCCGGGGCGGCCCTCCTAGACGTACGATTTGTAGGTCGGCTGATATTGCAGGGCGCGGACATGCGCCAGGAGATTTTTCGGCTTGGGCTCCCGGGCCAAGCCGCGGGTGTAAGCGACCTCGCAGACCTTGGCCGCGATCCGGGCGGAGACCTCGCGGATGCGGCTTAGGGGCGGATACAGGCAGCCGGACGACAAGTCGCCCTCGGTCACCAAGCCCGCCAGGATCTTGGATGCCTCGAAGAACATCTCGTCGGTGACGCGCGTCGCCGAAGAGGCCACCACCCCCAGCCCCACGCCCGGAAAGATATAGGCGTTGTTGCCCTGCCCGGGCACGAGCGTGCGGCCTTCGAAACGCACCGGCGCGAACGGGCTGCCGCTGGCGAACAACGCCCGCCCGCCGGTCCAGGAATAGGCCTGCTCGGCCGTGCACTCCGCCTTCGAGGTGGGATTGGACAGGGCGAAGATGACCGGAACAGCGTTGAGCCTGCCCAGCTCCTCGATGATCTCCCGCGTGAACTGCCCGGGATGCCCGGAGGCTCCGATCAAGGCCGTGGGCTTTAGCGCGCGCACGGCCCCAAGCAAGTCCTTGAGCGGGGCATGCTCGTGAGCGTAGGGCTTCTTATGCGGCTGCAGGTCGGTCCGGGAGCTTTCCACCAAGGCCTTGGAGTCCATGAACCAGCAGCGCCGCATGGCCTCGTTCCTCGGCATCCCCTCCGCCGTCATCGCGGCGACGATCAGGTTGGCCGTGCCGATCGCGGCCTCCCCCGCCCCGTAGAATAGGACGGTCTGATCGCGCAGGCGCGCCTTGGTCAGGCGGCAGGCGGAATAAAGCCCCGCCAGCGTCACCGCCGCCGTGCCCTGGATGTCGTCGTTGAAGCAGCAAACGTCGCGCCTGTACTTCTCGAGCAGGCGGAAGGCGTTGCGGTTGGCGAAGTCCTCGAACTGGATCAAGGCCTTCGGAAAGACCGATCGCGCCGCCCGGACGAACTCGTCGACCAACTCGTCGTAGGCCGCTCCGGTCAAGCGCCGCTGCGGCAGGCCGAGGTAGAGGGGATCGTTGAGGAGGGACTCGTTGTTGGTGCCGACGTCCAGCGTGACCGGCAGGGTCTGCGCGGGGTGGACGCCGGCGCAGGCCGTATAGAGGGAAAGCTTGCCCACCGGAATGCCCATGCCGCTGGCCCCGAGGTCTCCCAGCCCCAGGATGCGCTCGCCGTCGGTGACGACGATGACGCGCACGTCTCGCACCGGCCAGTTGCGCAGCACCTCCTTGAACATCCCCCGCTCGCGCTGCGACAGATAGATTCCGCGCGCCCGGCGATAGATGTGGGAATAGAGCTGGCAGGCCTGGCCGACCACCGGGGTATAGATGATCGGCATCATCTCCTCGATGTTGTCGATCACGACGCGAAAGAACAGGCTCTCGTTGCGGTCCATCAGGGAGATCATCTCGACGTACTTGAGCAGGTCGTTGGGATGCTGGCGGATGTTGCCCAGGGCGCGCGCAAGCTGCTGCTCAGGCGAGGAGACGCGCGGCGGCAGCAGGCCCAGCAGGCCCAATCGGCGCCGCTCCTCCAAAGTGAAGCAGGTCCCCTTATTGAGCAGGGGATCCTGCATCAAGGCCAGTCCGGTGGGCAAAGGGGGCCTCTTGGATAGTTTACGGGCTTTATGGCTCTTCGGCGTCTTTAGAGGCATAGGCATGGCGTCCCCCTGGTTTACTTCTTAAGGCAACGATACAACCATGCCTACCCCCTTCTATTAAGGAAGGAGCGCGGCCAAGGCGGGCGCGGCCCGCCCCCCCGCCAAGTCGGAACGCCGGGGCCGCACCCAAAGACGAGCAGTGCGGGAGGTGCGGGGCGGCGCCGGAAATGCTACGCTGGGCCCATGAACAGGGTCCTTTTGCTTTGGCTTGCGGCCTGCCTGGCCGCAGCACCCGTCCTGGGCGAGTCCGCGGCGGCCAAGTCCGAAACAACCGAGTCCGCGGCCGTCGAATCCGCGGAGCAGCATGTGCACATGGGCTTCATGTTCAAGCGCGCGGGACGCATCGACGAGGCACAAGCCGAGTTCGAGAAGGCCGCCGCCCTCGATCCCCATCGAGCCATGGCCTTCTACATGCTGGGCTTGATCTACGAGAAGAAAGGCCTCAGGGACAAGGCGATGCAAGCTTGGCAAGCTTGTCTTGCCAACGCCAGGCATCCGGAAATGAGGGAGAAAGCGCGCAATCATCTGCACCTTCTTTCCACCACCCGGCCATGAAGACCGCGGCCTCCGGGGGACGCCGCTTGTGGCCCTGCCTGCTCTGCGCGGCGGCCCTATCCGGCTGCGTGACGCCGCAAGTGGCCATCAATCCCCACGCCAACTTTTCCTCGATCCAGCGGGTGGCGGTGGTGACCTTCGGGGGTCCCGACGGCGACATCGCGGCGGACCTGCTGACCCAGCAGCTCGTCGCCGCGGGCGCGAACGTCATCGAGCGCCAGCAGCTCTCCGCCATCTTAAGCGAGCAGGGCCTGGCCCGCTCCGGCCTGCTCGACCCGCGGACGGTCAAGCAGGTGGGCAAGATACTCGGCGTCGACGCCCTCTTCGTAGGCACCGTGGCGCTGAGCCAGCCCTCCCAAAGCTACGTCGTCACCAACAACGGGAAAGGCTCCTGGCAGTCCGTCACCCCGGTCAACGGCGGGGCCGTCGTGCCCGCCGGGCCGCTGCTGGGAGTGCCCAACTCCCAGGTCTTCACCACGGACGCACAGGCCTCCGTGGTGGCGCGCCTGATCGACGTCGAGACCGGCACGATCCTATGGTCGGCCTCCATGAGCTACGAGGGCTTGGACGTCCCCTCGGCGATGCAGGGCATCATGGAGGGCTTCGTCCAGTCCCTGGTCCCCATTTGGCCTTCCCTCATCGCCCGCTAGCAAGACGAGAAAACCCCGCTAGCCCGGGGAAAACAAGAAGCGCAGGACTTCCCCGACGCGCCGGCGCCAGAACAACTCGTTGTGCTCGGCCCCTTCAATGACAGGCGCCAGCAGATTTTGGCCGTTTTCCCAGCCGCGTTCCCGCAGGATCGCCTTGAGCCTGGCGAATTCGGCGAGATTGGCGTCGTTGCGCCGCAGATGATCGGGATACCAACGGGCGTCGTACTCCTCGGTCCCTTCGTCGAGCCAAAGCCTGGGCAGGGGCGAGGGCAGCGTCACGTTCTTGGCCTCGCGCAAGAGAAACCCTTCGGCCCACTCCAGCGACAAGGATAGGGCCGCAGCACCCGCGAAGGCCGGCCTGCCGCCGTCATCGCGCCGCGTCAGCGCCGCATGCAACGAGATGACAGCTCCCAGGGAGGATCCCATCACCGAGCGTTCGCCGCGCCGCAACCGGTAGCGCGAAGCGATCATCGGCTCCAGCTCAGTTAGCATGGAGCGGATGTAGAGGTCGCCGCGGCCGCCTGCGCCATGGCCCTCTTGCAGATCGACGACCGGGGAGTACTCGTTCATGCGCGTCGGATCGCCGAGATTGAAGGGAGCCACGATGATGATCGGCTTCATCCGTCCGGCCAGGATCAGCCGGTCGCAGGTCCGGCCCACCTGCCAATCGCGGCCCATGAACGCCGTTCTTGGATCGAAGGCGTTCTGGCCGTCCTGGAAATAGAGGACCGGGTACGAACGGAGGGTTTGCTCGCGGTAGCCCGGCGGCAGGTAGACGGCCACCGGCCGCGTGTTGCCGAGCAGATCGGAATGAAAGTCCGGGATCAGCTCGACGCGGTCGGCTGGCGCGGCCGTCGGCGAATAGCTGACGTTTGCCGCCGCCGGCGCCGCCGCAAGCCATAGCGCCGCAAGCAGCGCGATCATGCGGCAAGCTTAGCACGGGCCGGCCTCCCAAAATGAGGGCCGACTGGTCCGCGCCGAAGCGGCAAAGGTCCTACCCGCCTGCCCGTCAGGGCACTGAGCCGCCGGGGCCGAACTTGATAGACTTGGCCGTGACCTTGCTGTGGCTGGCCGGCCTCATGCTCGCCTTGGCCGCGCTGCTTGCGGCGCGCTGGCTGTCCGCGGTCGCCGCCGCCGGGGCCGGCTACAAGGCCAAGGTGGCGGCCTCGGCCCTCTTCGTCTCCGGCCTGGCCCTGGACTTGGACTCCGCCCCGGAATTAAACGCCGAGAGCTACCGGGCGCTGCGTCTGTTCCGCGCTAAGGCGGACGGGCGGCGCCGGTCGGTCCGCGCCAAGCTGCCCGGCTTTCGCGCTCGAACGGCCGTCTTTCGAGCGGGCGCCGGCGCCACCCTGGCCGATGGAGAGCCGGCCGCCCTGAGCGTTCCGCCCGCCTCCGGCAAAAGCTGCGAGTTCCCGCGCGCGGCGGCCAGCCGGGCGCTGTCGGCCGTCCTCGACTCCGCCTTTACGGAGCCCAACGCGCGGGGCTTGCGGCGCACCCGCGCCGTGCTGGTGCTGCAAGACGGGCATCTGCTGGGCGAGCGCTACGCCGCCGGCTTCGGCCCCGACACCGCCCTCAACGGCTGGTCGATGGCCAAGGCCGCGCTAGGCGCCCTGGTCGGCGTCGCCGTGGGCGAGGGCAAGCTCGCCTTAAGCCAGTCCAGCCTGCTGCCTCAATGGAGCGCGCCCGGCGATCCGCGCGCAGCGATCAAGGTCGAGGACCTGCTGCGCATGCGCAGCGGCCTGCGCTTCTCGGAGCGCTACTCCGATCTCGCCTCCGACGTCGTCCGGATGCTCTTCGTACAGCCGGACGCCGGAGGCTTCGCGGCCTCGAAAGCCCTCGCGGCCGCCCCCGGCTCGCATTGGCAATACTCCAGCGGCTCCACGAACATCCTGTCGCTGGCATTGCGCCGCGCCTACGGCGAGGAGGCCTACCATGCCCTGCCGCGCCGCGCCCTCTTCGATCCCCTGGGCATGGGCACCGCGATCTTCGAGGCGGACGCCTCGGGGACCTTCGTCGGCTCCTCGTTCCTGTTCGCCAGCGCCCGCGACTGGGCGCGCTTCGGGCAGCTCCACCTGCAGGGCGGCGTCTGGGAGGGCCGGCGCCTGCTGCCGGAGGGCTGGACGACGTTCATCTCCACGCCCACCCCCCAGGCGCCGGACGGCTGCTACGGCGCCCACTGGTGGCTGAAGCTGCAAAAGGAGCTGGGCGGCGGAGGCGCCGAAGCGGCGCGCATCCCTCCCGGCACCCTCCACGCCCTGGGCCACGAGGGGCAGTGCCTGACGATCGTGCCCGAGCGCGGCCTCGTCATCGTCCGCCTGGGCCTGTCGATCCGCATCGAGGCCTGGAACCATGCCTCCTTCGTCGCGGCCGTGCTGGACGCGGTCTAGTGCTGCGGTCAGAGCGCTAGTCCCAGCGCAAGGAGGCGCGCAGCGCCTCTAGCCGCTTGAGCACGACTTGCGGATCGACGCTCAAGCGCGCCACCTCGGGAATCTCCCGCTGGGAAGCCGGCGGCTTGTACCAGCAGAGCGGGCGCAGGCCCACGGAGAATCCCTGGGAGCGCGTGCAGGCCCCGGGGTTGGGATCGTCGTCGGAGACCTCCTCGCCGACCGGCTTGACGCAGAGCCCTCCCTGGAAATATGTGTCTAGACGGCACTGCGCCGCGGGATGGTCGTCGTTGGTCTGGGACACCCGGCCGGGATCGGGGGTGTCCAGCTTGGGCAGCGGCGAGCCGCCGATCTGGGCGAGGAGAGCGCCAAGGGACAGGCCGGCCATGGCCTCGCGCAGGCAGAGGGTGCGCCGGGCCTCGCCGCGAAAGACCCCGGAGCAGGCCCGCAGCGCGGTGGGGTCGACCGTCTCCGGAGTTGTGGCCGGCAGCAGCCGGCGCAGGCATTTAAGCGTGGCGAAATAATCGGCGCCGCCCTCGTTGGTGGCCCAATCCCCGTCGAGCTTCGGGTAGCCCCCCAAATGGTGGCCCAATTCGTGGCAGACGACCAGGGAGAAGCCGTCCGGGGTGACGGCCGGGTGCCGGGCCAGGCCTCCGTACATGTTGAGCCTCCAGATCGAGCCGATCCGCTCGGCGGAGGCGTTGACCGTCGGGTCCTGCCAGTCTCGCTCGATGTCGAGACGCCCTCCCCTGGCCGCGATGATGGGCCCATAGATCGACAGGGCGCGGTCGAGCACCGCGTCGAACTGCGCCTTGCTCAATCCCGCGGCGCGCAAGCTGCCGACCGGGATGCTCAGGTTGTTGGGCGGCAGGAACCCCTTGCACAACAGGCGGACGCGCGGCGCAAGACGGTCGGAAGCGAAAAGCGCCAGGACGACGGCCAGCGGCAGCATCTTTCGCACGGTGCACCTCCGGGACCAATAGTCCTATACTACTTATAGGCCAAATGGTCCCATAAGCCCTCGCGCGCCGTCAATAGACTTGTCGCGCCGAACGCGCGCTTTCTCGCCGCCCCCCGGAGCCCGGAATAGGGCCCAGCGCCGGCTAGGCCCAATGCCGCCGGTCCCGCGCCCGATGGTCCCAGGGCGGGGCCGCCGCCCGCGTCGCATAATGGCCACATGTCCAAAAATCCCTCCGCGGCTTTCCGCGCCGCCCTCGCTTTTCTAATCGCCTTCCCGCTCTCCTGCGCCCCGGCGGCAGCCGAGATGCTGGCCTCCGTCCCCGATCGGATCGCGCCCTCCCTCGCCGCCCCGCCGGCCGTTCCTCCGGGCGCCGTTCCCCTGGATCAAACGCTGACGGAACTGGGAGGAGCTCTGGAGACGTCGCGGACGCCCGGCATCCCCTCGATCGCCGCTGCGGCGCAGCTTCCGCCGCCGCAAGCCGGCTTGACGTCCTCCGCCGAGGCCGGACTCGCGGCGCCCGCGGCCGGACCGCGGGCCGGCGCAGCTCCCGCCGCTGCGCGACACCCTCTGCTGCAACGCCTGAGCGCCGCTGTCCGCGCGGGAGCCGAGGCGGTCTTCGGCCCGCCCAGAGCCGCGCAGCGACTGCCGCTGGTCCCCGCCTTCGCCCGGCACATCATCGCTCCCCAGCAGCGCCAACAGCATCGCCTGCGTCCCGGAGTCGAACTGGACCTGATGCCCGATCCCTCCAGCTTCGCGGGCGCGGTGAAGCTCGATCGATTCCATTTCGGCGTCGATCATATCGTCGACGATCAGAAACCCGTCGATCTCAATGTCGATCCCACGAATGCCCAAGCCGTCTATGAGGCAGTGCTCCAAGAAATCGACGCGCATCCCGAGAAATACGGCGTCGGCGCGGACGACCTCCAAAATTCCGTCTTCGAGTTCGTGCCCGGCGACGCCCAAAAGAAGCAAGCCGGCTCCTACCACGCCCTCTTTCGCCAGATCAAGAAGGGCCGGCGGGGCAGCGGGGATTACTACTTGCAGGTGGCCGGGGGCAGCCTGTCCTTGGACATCAAGATCATCAACGGCAGGCCGATCCTTATGGCCTCCGAGGGGCAACTCTTCCCTGGCATCGGCCCCGACATCATGACGCCCGGCTTCTCGGATGAACAACTGCAGCAGAAAGCCGCACAGCGCTTGAGGATGCCCGTCACGGGGCCTCAGGACGCCGCCGCCGGCCACGCCGTCCAGCCGGAGGCGGCCTCCAAGGAGACGCCGCCCGTCTTGATCGCGCGCCAGATCACCCAGATCGCGGACCAATGGCGCGCGGTCTGGATCTACCAAGCCAGCGACCTCAACGGCTTGCCCGTCATCGTCGCGGTCGACATACACACCGGCGAGGCCTTCGCCTGGAGCGCGCAGGGGCTGCGCATCGCCTCCGGCGCCGGGGCCTCCGGCCTGGCCGAGGGCCGGGGCAGGAAGACGGATACCGGAAATATCGTGCCGCTGGCTCTGTCCGAGCTCGACGTTTACGACGCGAGCGGCCAGGTCATCGCCGTGACCGATGAGAATGGACGCTTCACCGTTCCCCAGGACGCGCGGGGGCCGTTCACGATCCGGCTTGACGGCAAATATTCCGAGGTCAAAGACATGGACTCGGGAGACGGGCCCCTTAAGGCCACGTTCGAGGCCAAGCCCGGGCAGACGATCACGGCGCTGATCAATCCCGGCGGCGACGATGAGAACATGGCGGCTGCCGTCAACGGCTACGAGTATTATGACAAGACGGTCAACTGGCTGTCCTCGACCGGAGGCATTGCGAACCCGCGCATCAAGGAGAAGCTGCGGGGCGGGCAGCGCGCCAACCGCAGCGACGTGCAGGCCAACGCCTACTACGATCCGACGACGGACAGCCTGAATTTCGCCCGCCGCGCCATCCTCCGGCGCAAGACCAAGGACGGCCGCGTCGTGACGATGATCGCCGAGAACACGGATGAGCCTTCGATCATCGAGCATGAAAGCACCCATAGGGCGGTGCAAGTCATCGCGCAGCTCCGGCTTCCGGCGCCGCCGGAAGGCCAAGCCGATCCCTACGAGTACGTCCGCTGGTTGATCGAGCCGGTGATGGACTCCGGCGTCAACGAGGGAATCGCCGACATCGTCTCGATGCTGCTCCGCGACGACCCCGTGATCGGGCAGGGCTTCTGGCTCAACGCGAAGGATCCCGGCAAGGACTTCATACGCACCGGCTTGAACACGACTCAATACGACCCCAAAAATCCCGATCCGCATGCCCGCGGCGAGGCCTTCATGGGCTTCGGCTGGCTGCTCCGCCTGGCCAATGAAGTCGGCCTGGACTACGCGGCGCGGCTGCTGGTGCCGACGACCATCTACGGCCAGCCGCTGAGCGTGCCCTCCGCCATCAAGCGCGTCGTCCTGGCGGCCATGACCAGCGAAGGCCTGCTGCCGCTGGGCCAACTGATGCAGGGGCTGGCCGCCCGGCACGGCGTAACCGTCTCGCTGCCGCCTTCCTCGCCCAATGCCAATGCGCTAAAATAGCGGCATGAGCCGCGCCGCCCTTCTGCTTTTGGCGATGGCGGCGCCGCTGTCGGCGGCTACGGAGCGCGCGGCGGGGTTGTTGCCGGCCCATCGCATCGTCACCTATTACGGCAATCCCCTGTCCAAGCGCATGGGCGTCTTGGGCGAATCGCCCCCGGATGAGATGCTGGCCCAACTTGAGCGCGCGGCTAGGCAGTGGCAGAAGGCGGACCCCAAGACCAAGGTCTGGCCGGGCCTGGAGCTGGTGGCGACGGTGGCCTCCGACTGGCCGGGGCCGGACGGGCTCTACCGCACCCGCATGGACAGCGCCCTCATCGAGAAGGTCTGCTCCTGGGCGCAGAAACGGCATTGGCTGGTGATCCTGGACATACAGGTCGGGCGCAGCAGCGTGCGCGCCGAGGTGGAGCGCCTGCTGCCGTTTCTCAAGCGCCCCTACGTGCACCTGGCCCTCGACCCGGAGTTCGAGATGCGCCACGGGCTTCGGCCCGGCGCGCGCATCGGCAGCAGCGACGCCGAGGACGTCAACGTGGCGACCCTGCTGCTCTCCCGCATCGTCGAGCGCTACCACCTGCCGCCGAAGCTCTTGCTGGTCCACCGCTTCACCTACGACATGCTGACCCGCTACAAGCGCATCCGCCTTAATCCCAACGTCCAAGTGGCCGTCGTGATGGACGGCTTCGGCGCCCCCGGCTTCAAGCGCCGCGCCTACAACGCGACGGTGGCGCGGGAGCCGGTGGAATTCACCGGCGTCAAGCTGTTCTACAAGAACGACAAGCCGCTGATGAGCCCGAGCGAGGTCCTGCGCTGGCGGCCCGCCCCCAACGTGATCATCTACCAATGATGGCGCAATCGTTGCTTGACACCCTAATTTAGGAGGTTGTATGCCAGAGAAAACGCTCGACAAGACGGCGACGCGCAAGGCCCTGCTCAAGGTGGACGGCAAGGAATTCGAATTGCCGCTGGTGGTGGGAACAGAGAACGAGACCGCCATCGACATCTCCAGCCTGCGCGCCAAGACCGGCCTGATCACGCTCGACAACGGCTACATGAACACCGGCGCCTGCACCAGCGCCATCACCTTTTTGGACGGCGAGCGCGGCATCCTGCGCTACCGCGGCATCCCCATCGAGCAGTTGGCCGAGCAGTCGACGTTCGTGGAGACGAGCTATCTGCTGATCTACGGCAAGCTGCCCAACAAGAAGGAGCTGGAGTCCTTCGCCACCAACCTGACGCGGCACACCCTCATCCACGAGGACATGAAGCGCTTCTACGACGGCTTTCCGCGCGACGCCCATCCGATGGCGATGCTCTCCTCGGCGGTCAGCACCCTGTCGACCTTCTACCAAAAGGCCCCGGACACGCCGGAGACCCTTTCCCTGTCGATCTACCGCCTGCTGGCGAAGCTGCCGACGATCGCCGCCTTCTCCTACAAGAAGTCGATCGGACAGGCCTCGATCTATCCGGACAACCGCCTCGACTACTGCTCGAACTTCCTCAAGATGATGTTCGCGGTGCCGGCGGAGGACTACGTCGTCGATCCCGACGTGGCGCGCGCCCTGGACCTGCTCTTGATCCTGCACGCCGACCACGAGCAAAACTGCTCCGCCTCCACCGTCCGCCTCGTCGGCTCAAGCCGCGCCAGCCTCTACGCCTCCGTCTCGGCCGGCATCTCGGCTCTGTGGGGGCCGCTGCACGGCGGCGCCAATCAAGAGGCCTTGGAGATGCTCAACTCCATCCGGGAAAGCCGCATCTCGGTCAAGGAGTTCGTCGGCAAGGTCAAGGACAAGGACAGCGGGGTCAAGCTGATGGGCTTCGGCCACCGCGTCTACAAGAACTTCGATCCGCGGGCCCTCATCATCAAGCGGGCCTGCGACACCATCTTGAACAAGCTCGGCGTCGACGACCCTCTGCTGGAGATCGCCAAGCGCCTGGAGGAGACGGCGCTCAAGGACGACTACTTCGTCTCGCGCAAGCTCTACCCGAACGTCGACTTCTATTCCGGCATCATCTACCGCGCCATCGGCATCCCGCTGAACATGTTCACCGTGATGTTCGCCCTGGGCCGCCTGCCGGGCTGGATCGCGCAATGGAAGGAGATGAGCGAGTCCCCTTTCTTTAAGATCGGCAGGCCGCGGCAGATCTACACCGGGCCCAGGCAGGCCAACTACGTCCCGCTGGGCCAGCGGCGCTAGCGCGAAGGCCCGGCGGCTAGCGCGCCACGCAGTCCAGATCGCCTTCCCAGTCCGTCTGTCCCCGCGTCTCCACGACCAGATGGGCCTTGACCGGCCACTGGGAGGCGCCCGAATGACGCAACAGGGAAGCGGTGGCGAAGCTGAACCAATAATCGGTCGAGTCGCAGGTCCAGGCGCTGTAGCGAAACGTCTCGCGGGTAATCGACGCCGCCAAATAATCGGCGCCGGGCAGGCGCGCCGCGGACTCGTCCGGCTTGGCGCTCCCGCCGTCCCAGACCGGCAGGGCATGGGCTTCGTCGGCGGGCAGCTCGGCCAGGGAGCGCACGGCGTTAAGCCGCGTGTAGAAGCGCAAAAAATCGGGCAGCCCGGGCGCCCGGGGCTCGACGCAGACGATCTTTCTGGCGAAAATCCCCGGCTTTAACTCCTGCTGCGCCAAGCGCGCCAGGGCCCCGGCCTTGGCCTGCGCTCCGTCCAAGCTCTGCGCCCCGGCCTGTCCCGCGCAGCACAGCAAAGCGACGACGATCATCCCTTTCATGGTTTCCCCCTTCCTTACTTCCTCGGTCCATCCTAGCTAAGAGCGCGGCGGCCCGCTAGAAGCAAAGGACCTAGTCCCGCCTGGGCCGCTGGGCTCATGGCCCAAACCATGGCCGAAGCGTGGCGTAGGGGCGCGGATTTTTGTAGAACCTTCCCCTCGTGCGCTTCCTGCTCCTGGCCGCCGCGCTGTCCCTGGCCGCCGCCGAGCCGCCGCGGCCCTCGGTCAAGCTGACGAGCCGGGACGGGGCCTTTCGCGTGCGGGCCCGCTTCCTGGTCGACGCCGTCCCGTCCCTCGCTTGGAGCGTTCTGACCGACTACGACGATTTGCCGCGCTTCGTCCCCTCCCTGCTCGAAAGCCGCGTCGTGCGCCGCAGCCCGGACGGCGCGATCGTCGAGCAGCGCGGCCGCGCCCGCCTGCTGTTTTTCTCCCACCGCTTCTCATTGCGGCTAGCTGTGACCGAGAAGCCGCCTGGGCGCATCGATTTCCGAGACCTCGGCGGGGGCCTGTTCGAGCGCTACGAGGGCGCATGGACCGTGTCGGCCTCCTCGCGGCCCTGCGCGGTCTCCTACGAGGTCTTCGCGAGGTTTAAGCCCTCCCTCATCCCACGCGCGCTGGCGCGCCGCATGCTCCTGCGCAGCATTCAAAGCCAGCTCTCCCACGTGCAGGCCGAAATCGTCCGCCGACAAATGCTATCCTCGAAAGGCGCGCGAGGAGGATCCCATGATCAAGGACACCCTTGAAAAGCTGGAGGCCGCCGTCAAGGCCGGCGACAATGCGGGAGCGCTGCGCGCCCTGGCCCGGCTCAAGACCGAGCTGGGCGGGCTCAACCAGACCCATCTCGAGCTGCGCGCCAACCTTCAAAGCTTCGAGGCCTCCCACCCCGCCCTGGTGAAGGCCCTGGACACCCTCTCGCGGATGCTGGCGCAGTTGGGGATATAAGACCCGTGCGGCCCGGCTACAAGCCGATCTCGGAATACGGCGTCATCGGGGACCTGCGCACGGTGGCCTTGGTCGGCACCGATGGCTCCATCGACTGGTGCTGCCTGCCGCGCTTCGACTCTCCCAGCGTCTTCGCGGCGCTCCTGGACAAGGGCAAGGGCGGGCATTTCCGGATCGCTCCGGAGGGCCCCGCGGTCCACAAGCAGATGTACCTGTCGGACACCTGCGTGCTGCTGACCCGCTTTCTCTGTCCGGACGGCATCGGAGAGGTGGAGGACTTCATGCCCCTGCGCTCCGGGCCGGAGGCGGAGGACGCGCCGCACGAGCTGGTCCGGCGCGTGCGCGTGATGCGGGGAACGATGCGCTTCTCCCTGGAGCTGCGCCCCGCCTTCGACTACGGTCGCCGGCGCCACCGGGCCCGGCTGGAGCCGGGCGGCGCGGTGTTTACCTGCGGGCGCGCGCGCCTGGGGCTGACCTCCAAGCTCCGCTTAAAGCCCGGCGACGGCGGGGTCGCCGCGCAATTCACGCTGAAGGCCGGAGACTGCGCCACCTTCCTCCTGCGCTTCGCCGAGGACCGCCAGCCGGCCCTGTCTCCCGGTTTTGACGGCACGCGCGCCTTCTGCGAGACGGTCGACTTCTGGCGGGGCTGGACGGCGGGCATCCGCTACAACGGCCGCTGGCGCGAGATGGTCGTGCGCTCGGCCTTGACCTTGAAGCTGCTGACTTACTCGCCCACCGGCGCCATCCTCGCCGCCGCCACCACCAGCCTGCCGGAGCGCATCGGCGGCTCGCGCAACTGGGACTACCGCTACACCTGGATTCGCGACGCGGCCTTCACGGTCTACTCCTTTTTGCGCCTGGGCCTGACCGCCGAGGCGGAGGCCTTCATGCGCTGGGTCGACGCCCGCGCCTGCGAGGCTGGGCGCAAGGGCTGGCTGCAGGTGCTCTACTCCGTCACCGGGCGCCACGACATCCCCGAGCAAACGCTGACGCATCTGGAGGGCTACGCCGGCTCCGCCCCGGTGCGCGTCGGCAACGCGGCCGCGCGCCAGTTCCAGCTCGACGTCTACGGCGAGCTGATGGACACCGCCTATCTCGCCAACAAGTACGGCCGCCCCATCTCGCACGATCTCTGGAGCCACCTGCGCACCCTGCTCGACTACGCCTGCGACCACTGGCGCAAGCCGGACGACGGCATCTGGGAGGTTCGCGGCGGGCGCCGGCACTTCGTCTACTCCAAGCTCATGACCTGGGTCGCCCTGGACCGCGGCCTGCGCCTGGCCGACGCGCGCGGGCTGCCGGGCAAGCGCCAGCGCTGGCAGCGCGAGCGCTCCGCGATCTACGAGCAGATCATGCGGCGCGGCTTTAACGCCAGCCGCAACAGCTTCGTCCAGCACTACGGCTCCCAGGCCCTCGACGCCGCCAACCTCTTGATGCCGATGGTCCATTTCGTCTCCCCCACGGACCCGAGGATGCTCGGCACCCTCGACGCGACGATGAAGTCCCTCGTCTCGGACAACCTCGTCCACCGCTATAAGGTCGGCAAGGGCGCCGACGACGGCTTGTCCGGCGGGGAGGGGACCTTCTCGATGTGCACCTTCTGGCTGGTGGAGGCGCTGGCCCGCGGCGGGCGAGTCCAGGAGGCCCGCCTGGCCTTCGAGAAGATGCTCTCCTACGCCAACCACCTCGGGCTCTACTCGGAGCAGATCGGCCTGACCGGAGAGGCCTTAGGCAACTTCCCGCAGGCGTTCACGCATCTGGCCCTCATCAGCGCCGCCTACCAGCTCGACTTGCTGCTGCGCTGACGCCGCGCGTTGACAGCGGCGAAAACGGCGGCTATACTCCGGGCGAGGCCGCATGTCCGACCTGATCGCTCTCCTGCCTCCCGACGCGCTGAAGATACTCCTGACGCTCTTTTTGTGCTTCCTCATCGGCCTGGAGCGCGAGGAGCACAAGAGCAGCACGCCCTATTCCTTCGGCGGGGTGCGCACGTTCCCGATGCTGGGGCTGATGGGCTACGCGCTGGCCCTGCTCTCCGGAACGCAGCTTACGCCGTTGACCGTCGGCCTGGCCGTCATCGGCGGCTTCATGATGCTTTCCTACTGGCACAAGCTCAACACCCAGCCGGGGCCGGGGATCACGACGGAGGTCTCGGCCTTGATCACCTACTTGATGGGCGCCCTGGTCCAGCGCGGCTACGAGTGGATCGCCGTCACCATCGTGGTCCTGAGCATGCTGCTCTTGCAGCTCAAGAACACCCTGGAGGGCCTCTCGCGGCGCTTCGCCGGAGAGGAAATCTTCGCCTTCACGAAATTCCTTCTGCTCTCGGCCGTCATCCTCCCCGCCGTCCCCGACCGCGACTACACCGCCTTCGCCCTCAATCCCTACAAGACCTGGCTGGTCGTCGTCGCCGTCAGCGCGGTTTCCTACGGCAGCTATCTGTTGCACAGGCTGCTCAAGGGCCGCGGCGGGGTGCTGGCCTCCGCGGTCCTGGGAGGAGCCTATTCCTCGACCGTGACGACGGTCACCCTGGCCAAGAAGGCCGGCGACGGCGGCCGCCCCCACCTGTACTCCGGCGGCATCCTGATGGCCTCCGGGGTCATGTACCTGCGCCTGATCGTGCTGCTTTTTCTGTTCAACCGCGCGCTGATGGCCAGGCTCTTGCCTTCCTTCCTCGCCCTGGGCCTGGCCGCCCTGGCCAGCGGCTGGCTTTGGTCGCAACGCCCGGACGAGGCCGACACGGCCTCCGGCGACGGCCTGCCCGCCAAGAACCCCCTGGAGCTCGACGCGGCCTTCCTGTTCGCCGCCATCTTCGTGGGAGTCCTGATCATCACCCATCTGGCCGTCGATTACCTGGGCCGGGCCGGCATCTACACGCTGGCCGGCATCATGGGGCTGACCAACGTCGATCCCTTCATCATGGGCTTGACGCAGACCGCCGGCGCCGGCACGCCGCTCGCCCTGGCCGCCGGAGCGACCGTGGTCGCCGCGGCCAGCAACAACGCCATCAAGGGCGTCTACGCCTTCATCTTCTCGGAGCGCCGCTGCGGCCGTTTCAGCCTGCTGCTCCTGCTCGCCCTCGCCGCCGCGGGCCTGCTGCCCCTGCTGCGATTTTGAGCGCGGGGCAAACCTGCGCCAGCGCAGGTTCCTCAAGTCCGGAATTGGGCATACTATCCTCAAGAAGCAGCGCGACAGGAGGAACGAACATGAACAACGTCTCGGAATATTTCGCGGCGGACCACGACAGGCTGGACGCGCTCTTCGCGGATTTCCAACGGCTCAAGCGCGCCGATTTCGCCGCCGCCAAGGAGAAGTTCAAGGCCTTCTTGAAGGGCCTCACCCGCCACATCGTCTGGGAAGAGGACGTTCTATTCCCCGCCTTCGAGGAGAAGACCGGGATGCGGGGCATGGGCCCCACGGAGGTGATGCGCCGGGAGCACCGCATGATCAAGGGGCGGCTGGACGCCATCCACGACAAGGTCCGCGCCGCCGACCCGAACAGCGACGAGGACGAGCGCGCCTTGTTGGAGCTCTTGTCCGCGCACAACATGAAGGAGGAGTCGATCCTGTACCCCGCCATCGACCGTGGCCTGGAGGCGGGCGGCCTGGCGGACATCCAGCGGGCGCTGGAGGCCATTCCGGAGCAGCGCTACGCCTGCTGCTGCCACGCCGCGGATGCTGCCTAGGGAGCACGGCTCCTGGGCGGTCCTGATCGTACCGATCGCCCTGGGACTGCTCGCCGCTCCCGGCGCCCGGGCCCTGCCCTCGGCTCTATTCTGCTTCGGGGCGCTGGCGGCCTTTCTCGCGCGCACGCCCCTGCAGACCCTGCTGAGGAGGCCCGGCGATCAGAAGGCTCGGCGCTGGACGGCCGCCTGCGCCCTCATGGCGGCGGCTGGCTTTCTTCCCCTGCTTCCGGCCTACCATCGCACTTGGCTGCTCGCCTTCGCCGCGGCCGCCCTGCCGCTATTGGCCGCCGACACCAGCGCCCGCCTGCGCGGCAAGGCCCGGAGCTTCCTTAATGAACTCGCGGGGGTGTGCGGGTTGTGCCTGGGCGCTCCCGCGGCCTTCTACGCCGCGCGCGGAGAGCTTCCTCCCGAGGCCTGGCTGCTCTGGGCGGCCTGCGCCGCCTATTTCGCCGGGCCGATCTTCCACGTGAAGCTCCTGGCCCGGCAACACCGGGAGTTTTCGGTAGCCTCCGACCCGGCCGCCTTAAGCCGCGCCCGCCGCGCCGCCCTCGCCTACCATCTCTGCGCCCTCGCCGCCGCCCTCGTTGCCCTTCCCGAGCCGGCCCCGCTGGCCTACATGGCCGCCCTGCTTAAAACCGCCTCCGCCGCGCGGCTTGACGCTCGGCGCGTCGATTTTCGAAGGGCCGGCTACCAAGAGATCGCCTTCTCCGTCCTCTTCGCCGCCGTCATGCTGGCGGCGTTTCGAGCGCGCCCCTTGCGCGGATGAACTCGCCGCGGCGCAGCCCTCGGCGCGGCGGCCGCCTTCTCAATGGCAGCTCCAGAGCCACCAGCCGATCCAGAAGACCAGCAAGCCCGCAAAGGAGGCGATGAGCAGCGTCTCCGCGAGAACGCAGGCCGAGGAGAACGACGAGGCGGGAGCTCTTCGCGCAAACGCCCACAGGGCCAGGATCAAGAACGCGAACGCCAGCGATATGACGGCGCCGATCCAAAGCCCCAGCGGGCGGTAGGTGAACACGATCGTGTGGCTGCCGGGCGGGACGGCCACGGCCCGAAACATCACCCAGGCGCGCAGAATCTCGGCCGGAGTGCCGTCGACGGCGGCCTCCCAGCCCGGGAAGTAGGTGTCCGACAAGAAGACCCAGCCGGCGGCGGGGGCCTGGACCTTGACCTCGACTCGGTGCGGCGCGTAGGAAACGATCGAGGCCGGGATCGGGGACGCCGTCTTGGAGCCATCCGGCTCGGTCGTCGGGCCGCTGGCGTCGATGAGCAGGTCGCTCGCGGGGTCCAGTCCTCCGTGACTCATCAACCAGAGTATCTGGGCAGCGAGTTTCTTGCCGCCGGCCAGATCATCGGCCGCGTTATCCATCCCCGGCAGGAACAGGGCGTTGGTGAAGAACAAGGCCCGGGGCAGGAAGCGCTTGTTGCGGTAGAGCTCGACGCTCTTGTCGGCCATGACAAGCTCGAAATCATCCCTGGGCATGGGCGTGCGGACCGAGGCCAGGACGTATTTGACGTTGGCCAGGCCCAGCAGGCGCGCGGCCGCGCTCCCCCCGGCTTGGGCCGCGTCTTGGACCAGCCAGAAGAAATTCTTGAAGGCCATCACGTCGCTGGCGTCTCGATTTCGAAAGTCGCTGATGCCGTAATCGAGCGGGCTCTCCGGCCGGAAGATGTCCTCGTCGTGCCAGCCCTTGCCGCCGAAGGTGTCGATGCGGAACAGGCCCTTGTCCCGAAGGATCGGGCCCAGCGTCGGCGCGTTCGTGGGAAAGGCCAGCTTCCTGGGGGTGCTCTCGTATTGCCGCATCGCCAACGGCGCCAGATCCCAGCCGGCCGCCAAGGCGACGGCCACGATCAGCGCGGCCTTGGGCAGGGGGGAAGCGATCGCAAGCAGCACGATGGCGACCGCTCCGGCGAAAATCAGCCAATCGGAGCGGGACAACAGGGCTTGCGTGTCGTAGACGATCTCGGGGCCGTGGATCGGCGTTCGGCGCCCGGCGGCGTCGTCGACCAGAGCGATCACGCTTGATCCCTTGTCAAGAGGAACGGATCCCTCGAAATAGGTCTTGTCCGATCTTCGAGTCAGCCGCGCCGGGGTTACAAGCGTGCGGGAGCCGGAAAGCACTCCCACCAGGACCTGCCGGATATCGGGCGGGCCCCAGCCCCTGACGGTGTAACGGGACCAAGTAATCGAGCGGCTGCCCGGATCGGTGATCCCGCCAAGGCTGGGATTTTGACGATCCAGCGCGAAATCGGAAACCAGGCCCAAGGGGAGCGCGCGCGCCGTCAGGCGAGCGAGGCCGGGCGCCAAGGAGAGGCAAGCCAGGAGCGCCAGCAGTCCGGATGAAAAACGAAGGAACAGCTGCCTGCGGCTTTCATGCGCTTGCCCGGACAGCGCGAGGAGCGCGTCAAGCCCGGCGCCGGCCAGCGCCGTCGCCGTAAACGTCAGGACGTCCCCGTTGAAATAGAAGAAGCCCATGCCAACATAGGGAACGCGGCCCAGGAGATGACAGAGTCCGGGCGCCTTATGCTCGACAAGAAAGGCAAAGACGTAGATGAGGCCCAGGCCCTTAAGGCGCGGGCAGACGCGGCCGGACGCCAGAGCCGCCAAGCCCAGCGGCACGGCGAGGATTCCGGCGTAGTCGGCGGGGAAAGCGATATGCCGCTTGATTTGATAGCCCCACAGGGGCTCGAGCCCCGCGTTCATGAGGGCCGCCGCGCATAGGCCGGCCAGCAGGGTCGTCAAGGCCAGGTCCCTGACCTCGCAAGGCCAACTCCTGGACAGAGGAGGCCGGCCGAAGAACGAACGCGCGAACCGAACGGCCCCGTAAGCCGAGGCGGCGGCCAAAGCGAGCCATGCGGCGTCCGCCGCAGCCAGCGGCCGCGAGATGTTGCCGAGTAGCCGCCAAGAAAAGAACTGCGGGTCGCGCCAAAACCGCACGTAGCTGGAGGAAAAATAGACTTGGGACGGGATGAGGTGCACGGCCGCGATCAAGCCCCCGGCGGCCGACCAGGCCACGAAAGAGAACAAGGCTTGCAGGCGGCGTTTTTGCCCGCTGAGATAGAGGCCCCAGACGAAATAAAGCCCGGTGGCCAAAAAGAGCTGCATGGACGTCTCGGTATGGCCGCAGGCGATGCAGAGGGCCACCGCAACCGACAGCAGAGGGCCCGCCCTGGCTCGATTCATCTCCAAGAACATGTCGGCAAGAAGGAAAAAAGCGGGGATGAAGGCGGCGGCGTCCGGGTGCGGGTCTTGAATCCAGCTCGTGAAATAGCCGGTGAAGGGAAAACAAACGGCCGCGAACGCCGCGGCCGCGTGGCCGACGCCGTGTTGTCGAAGGAACAAATACATGAAGACGCCGGCGAACAGGATGCGCAGCAGGACGGCCACCAGGAAAAAGTATGGGGAGCCGAAAATGTAATAGGGGACCTTGAAGAGGCTGAAGATCCCGTTGGTCTGGCGGCCAGCGAACGGGATGCCCGCGGAGGCTTCGGTGATCCAGGATGGGAATTGCTTGCGCGCCAGGCTGCGGCGGGTGAAATGAGCCCAGACGTAGAATTCGTTGCAAAAGTCCTCGGCCACGTACCAGGTCCGGCCGGCCGAAGCGTAATGCCGCAGAATGGCTTTGGGCGCGACGGAGCTGAAGACCGGATCGGTCAAGAGCGCGTCAAGATTGCCCAAAATCTCGCCCTTGGAGGCGGCGCGGTGAAAAACCAGCAGTGCCGCGACCAGAAGCAAGCCGACGACGGCGCCTACCCGCTTGCAGAGGCCGGGCCAAGGCGCGGCGGCAGGAAGCAAAGCCGGGGCGTTGGCGGCTTGCTTGTCATGAGAATCTCTCGCGCGCTTGTTCATGCGCTCATGATGATAATAGATTGCGGCATCATCTCATAAACCCAGCCGCTTGCGCCCGTCCGACATTTTTATAACATGAAGCCATGAAACAACCGACCCCGGCGCAAAAGGCGATGGTGGAGCTCTTCGACAAGCACGTGGACGCGGAGATGCGGCAGGACCTCGAGACGACGATGGCGACGATGACGGAGCGGCCGCATCTCAACAACGTCCCGTTGATGCTGGGCGGGGTGGGGCGCGAGGGCGTGCGGGCCTTCTACCGCGACCGCCTCATCGGCAAGTTCTTCCCGCCGGACATGGAGATGACGGTGATCACGCGCACGATCGGCGACGAGCGGCTGGTCGACGAGATGGTGATCCGCTTCACCCACAGCATGGAGATGCCGTGGTTTCTGCCGGGAGTCAAGCCGACGGGCCGGCGCATCGAGGCGACCTTCGTGGTGATCGTGGGAGTCCAAGACGGCAAGATCGCCTACGAGCACATCCACTGGGACCACGCCAGCGTCCTGGTGCAGGCGGGGCTGCTCGATCCGAAGGGCCTTCCGGTTCGCGGCGCCGAGGCGGCGCGCAAGATGCTGGAGTTCGCCTCCGGAGCCTGAGGATTATAATGGGACGGCGCCTGCTCTACGGCCTTGGCGTCTGCGCGGCCCTGGCCGCCGCCGCCGTTCTCATCCTCTATCTGCGGCTGGGGGCGATCGCCAAGTACGCCGTGGAGACCCTAGGCTCGCGCCTCACCGGCACGGAGGTCCGCGTCGACTCGGTCAGTCTCTCGCCGTTTTCCGGGCGCGGTCGCCTGCGCGGCCTTTCCATCGCCAACCCCCCGGGCTTCAAGAGTCCCTGCGCCTTCCTGCTCAAGGACGTGCGCGTGGCCGTCGACCTCGCCTCGCTGCGCTCCGACCGCGTCCTGATCCGGGAGATCCTCGTCGACGGCCCCGAGCTGACCTTTGAAACGAGCCCCGCCGGAAGCAACCTGGTCTTGATCCAGCGCCACATCGACTCCTTTACGCCCGCCTCCGCGGGAGCGAGGGGCGCGAAGACTGGAGCCTCCAAGAAAGTGGCGATCGACCTCTTTCGGGCCTCCCACGGAAAGGTGAACGTCCGCCTGGCTTTGCTCGAAGGCAAGATCCTGTCGGTCTCCCTCCCCGGAGTCGAGCTGCGCGGCATCGGCCGCCGCTCCGGCGGGGCCACGAGCGCCCAAGCCGCCAAGGAGATGCTGCGCGCCCTGATCGGCTCCGCCCTCAAGGCCGCCGCCGGAGCGGGCGGAGCGCTGCGCGAGCAAGTCCGACGAGGCCTGGGAGGCGCGCAAAAGACCGTCGGCGGCATTCTGAAGGGCTGGCTTAGGGCCAAGCACTGAACGGCTAACGCCTGCCGCCGGCTGTCCGCGATTGCCTCGATTTGCTAGGGTCTCTGCGTGAAACTCCTCGCCGCGCTGCTTCTGCTGTGCGGCGCGCCCGCCTCGGCCGCCTTCAAGGTGCCCGGCTTCGAGCTGGTCTACTCCTATCCGAAAGAGACGACGCTGAGCGAAAGCGACCTGCGGCAGGCCAAGGACGTCTGGCCGGAGATGATCGACCAGGCCAAGCGCGAGATCGACCTGGAGGAGTTCTATTGCACTCCGCGGCCGGCGGACGCGCTGGAGCCGACGCTGCAAGCCCTGGAGCGGGCCGGACGCCGCGGCGTCAAGATCCGCGTGATCCTGGAGGAAATCCTGGAGAAGGCCTCGGCCGACGGCATCGCGCGGCTGCTGAACATTCCGGGGCTGGAGCTCAAGATCGCCGACTGGCGGGCTTTGACCGGCGCCGGGATCGTCCACGCCAAGTTCTTCGTCGTCGACCGCGCGCGCGCCTACGTCGGCAGCCAGAACCTCGACTGGCGCTCTCTTAACCAGATCCACGAGATGGGCCTGGCGATCGACTGGCCTCCGGTCGTGGCACAAGCGCAGGCCGTCTTCGACCACGACTGGCGGATCGCCGGCTCCAGCGTCGCGGTGGCCCCGGACAACGCGGCGCGCCCGCGCCCCGCCGACCGCTCCGCGCGGGCCTATCTCGTCGCCAGCCCCTGGCGCTACGACCCCCCGGGCGTCGGCGACTCGGAGCGGGAGCTTGCGCGCCTGATCGGCGAGGCGCGCGAGGAAATCGACGCGCAAAACCTCGAGTACCTGCCCCTGACCTACACGCATCCGCCCCGCTATTATCCCGTCATCGACACCGCCCTGCGCGCGGCCGCCGCGCGCGGGGTCAAGATCAACCTGCTGGTCTCCAACTGGACGACCGAGGAGCCCGGGGTCAAGTACCTGCAAAGCCTGGCGGTGCTGCCGCAAATCTCGGTCCGCGTGATCACGATCCCGCCGGCCAAGGAAGGCCCCATCCCGTTTGCGCGCGTCGCGCACTCCAAGTACATGGTCGTCGACGGCAAGACGCTGTGGCTGGGGACCAGCAACTGGCGCGGCGGCTACCTCGACGTCTCGCGCAACTTGGACGTCATCGTCCGCGACCAGGCCTTGGCCGCGCGCGCCGACGCCGTCCAGCGGCATCTCTGGAACTCGCCCTACTCGGCCCCGCTCGACATCCTGCGGACCTACCCCAAGCCGGGGCGCTGAGAAAACAGCGGGCGCCCGAAAGGCGCTACAGTCGGCCGCGCGCCGCGCGCACGCGCGCAAAAGCGGCGGCTTCTTTCCTCGCCTAGGCCCGGCTCTTCGGGGGCGAGGCCAAGCGGTGCAGGCCCAAGACGATCAGGGCCAGGATCGCCAGGCCCGGAACGGCCGAGGCGTGGCGGCCGAAGATCGCCAGCACGTCGGAGCGCCCAGAGAGCACGATGGGGATGGCCAGGAGGATGCCGACCAAGGCCTCGCCAGCGATCAAGCCCGAGGACAGCAGCATCCCGCGCTGCTCGAGATCCTTTTCGGCTGACGGCGCGCCGGCGGAGCGCTTGCCCAGCGCCCGCCGCGCGAGATGCGCGACGACGCCGCCCACGATGATGGGGGTGGAGAGCTCGAGGGGCAGATAGATGCCGACCGCCACGGCCAGGACGGGAGCCCTGAACTCGCAGCCCCGCTTTTCTAAAGCCATGTCGAGCGCGATGATCGCCGCGGCCAGGCCCATGCCGATGAACACCATCCCCCACGGCAATCCCCCCTCGAAGACGCCCTTGGCGACCGCGGCCATGAGGGTGGCCTGCGGAGCCGTGAGGGAATTGGGATGCGCCGCCGTGGCGGGCCCGATGCCGTAGGCCGCCAGAAGCAGGTCGAGTATGGGCGCCATCACGAAGGCCGACACGCAGACGCCCACGATGAGCATCACCTGCTGCTTCCACGGCGTCGCCCCCACGATGCGGCCGGTCTTTAAGTCGTGCAGGTTGTCGCCGGCGATCGCGGCCGCGCAGGCCACCACCGCTCCGATCAAGATCGCCGCGGCGGCGCCCGAGACTCCCGTCGCCCCGAAGACGCCCAGCAGCAAGAGGGAGGCGAAGAGCATCGTCGCGATGGTGACGCCGGAGATGGGATTGTTCGAGGAGCCCACCAGGCCCGTCATGTAGCCGGAGACCGCCGAGAACAGGAAGCCGAAGACGGTCATGATCACCGCCATGCCCAGGCTCATGCCCGTGTGCCCGACCAGGAAGCGGTAGAGCAGAAACAGCGGAACGATCGAGGCCGCGAGGGCGGCCAGCACCCACTGCATCGGCATGTCCCGCTCGGTGCGCTCGATGGAGCCGGCCGCCGCCGCGCGCTGCCTGCGGTAGGCCTCCAGCCCCGAGCGGATGCCGCCGATCACGCTGCCGCGCATGCGCACCAGCGCCCAGAGCCCGCCGACCACCATGGCGCCGACGCCCAGATAGCGCGTCTGGCGCGACCACAGGGAGAGGGCGTAGCCGGAGGCGCTTTGCCCCGCGGGGATTCCGCCGTGCAGCCAGGCCAAGATCGGGATGGCCACCCAGAAGTTCAGGACGCCGCCCAAGAACACGAGGACGGCGATGTTCAGGCCCACGATGTAGCCCACGGCCACGAGCGCCGGCGAGAGGTCGCCGCCGATGTAGAAGAGGCTTTTGCCGCCGGCGACGCCCGCGGCCCACTCCGCGGTCTCGTTCCACAACTGCAATCCCGTCTGGGCCAGCTTGAAGAGCGCCGAGACGAGGGCCGCGCCGGCCACGAGCTTGAGGCCCATGCCCCCGCGCTCGCCGCTTTCCAGCACCTCGGCGCAGGCCACGCCCTCCGGGAACTGCAGAGGATTCTCGACGATCAGCGCCCGGCGCAGGGGCACGGTGAAGAGCACCCCCAGGATGCCGCCGAAGCCCGCGATGAGGGTCGTCTGCAGGAAGTTGAAATGCGCCCAGGTTCCCAGGAGCACGAGGGCGGGCAGGGTGAAGATGACGCCGGCGGCCAGCGCCTCGCCGGCGCTGGCGCAGGTCTGCACGATGTTGTTCTCAAGGATGTTCGACTGCGGAAAGAGCTTGAGCACTCCCATCGAGATGACGGCCGCGGGGATGGAGGCGGACACCGTCATGCCGGCGAAGAGCCCGAGATAGGCGTTGGCCCCGGCCAGGACGACGGCCAGCAACGTCCCCAACACGACCGCCTTGACCGTGATCTCGGGAAGGTTCGTCGAGGCCGGGACGAACGGCGTGAAAGGCTTGGACTGGCCGGCTTGCTCTGGTTTCGGCATGGCGCGAGAACTCCCTGTACGCCCGAATTTTCACGGCCCGGCGCCCCGATGGGAACGCCCTGTTGTTTATAGCAAAACGCTCCGGTCGGTGCGCGCGCCGCTTTCCTCCGCCCGAACCCCGGGATCAGGTATTGGGATCGGACGACCAATTCTTCAGGGCGCCGGACAACCGAAAAGCCCGCCTCAGGCTCCGGATCAAAACCACGCCTTCATCAGGATAGCTCGCGATGTCGTCCGCGTCCTCCAAGCCGCAGTCGAGTATCTCCAGCACCCCTCGCCCGGTGTTGATGAACTGGTGAGCGCTGCCTTGACCCGCAGGCTTGGCGAAGAAGTCCCCCGCCTTGACGACCAGCTTCTTGCCGTCCAAGCGAAGGATGCCGCAACCCTTTAGAACGAGGAAAAATTCTTCTTGGCGGGAATGCGCGTGATACTTGACGCTCTTGGCGCCGGGCTTGACCCGATCGATATTGACATACAACCGCCTGCTTCCAGCCGCGGCCCCGATACGCAATGTCGTCATCAAGGTCTTGGCGTCGGGATCATCGACGAATTTGCGCGGCATGCGTTCAATGCTCAAGAGTTTTGTGCCCATGCTGTCTAATTCTACGAAAACGAAGGGCGCCGTTCTCCTTCGCGTTCCCGTCCTCCTTGACATCGAACTAATGTTCGATTATACTGCGGCATGTTCGTCGCGGCGGAAGACTACGATGGCGTCGGCCTTAGGCTCGACGAGCGCCTGATCAAGCGGCCGGCCGCCACCTTCTTCATGACGGCCGCGGAGAACGCGCCCGCGGCGCAAATCAAGCGCGGCGATCTGCTGGTGGTCGACCGCGCCGAGCCCCCGGCCGCCGGCCGGACGGCGGTCGTGGCGATCGACGGCGAGCTGAAGGTGTCGCGCCTGCCTTCCCCCGGCCAGCTTTGGGGCGTGGTGCTCTGGATCGTGCGGGCTCCGTGACTCTGGCGCTGGTCGACTGCAACAACTTCTTCGTCTCCTGCGAGCGCGCGTTCGCCCCCGGCCTCGATGGGCGGCCGGTCTTGGTGCTCTCCAACAACGACGGCTGCGTCATCTCGCGCTCGGAGGAGGCGAAGGCCCTGGGAATCCCCATGGGCGCGCCCTTTTTTCAAGTGCGGGCGCAGGCCGTCCAGCACCGCATGGCCGTGATCTCCGCCAACCATGAGCTCTACGTGGACATGTCGCGGCGCGTCTCCGCCGTGCTGGCCGCCCAGGCCCGCGAGGTGGAGGCCTACTCGATCGACGAGTCCTTTCTCCTGGTTCCGGACGGGGACGCGCTCGAGTGGGGCAGGGCCGCGCGCGCGGAGGTCTTGCGCTGGACCGGGCTTCCGGTCAGCGTGGGCCTGGCGCCCACCAAGGTGCTGGCGAAGCTGGCTTCCGACCAAGCCAAGAGGAGCGCTGGCGTTCTCTCCCTGGCGGACCCCGCCGCGCGCGAGCCGCTCCTGCGGCAACTCCCCGCCCAGGCGATCTGGGGCGTGGCCGGCGCCAGCGCCCGGAAGCTCGCGGCCCATGGGATTCGCACGGCCTGGGACTTGGCGTCGGCGCGCGAGGGCGCCGTCCTGCAGGCGCTGGGCGCGGCCGGGGCCAAGATCGCCGCGGAGCTGCGCGGCCAGCCCTGCTTGCCTATGAACGCCGCCGCGCCGCCGCGCCGATCCGTGACGGTCTCGCGCTCCTTCGCGAACGCCCTGGACGACTTCGATCCTCTATGGTCGGCCGTGGCCTCTTTCACGGAGCAGGCTGGCGAGCGCCTGCGGCGGCACGGCCTGGCGGCCGGAGCGCTGTGGGTCTACGCGGGCTGGCGTCAGGCCGAGCGCCTTTATACGGACGGCGCGGCGCGAAAATTGCCGGACGTCGCGGACACTCCCGCCCTGCTTTCCGCGGCGCGGCAAGCCTTGACGCAAGCCTTCCGCCCCGCGCGACGCTACAAGAAGGCGGGCGTCGTCCTGGGCGCGCTTTCCCCCGCGGACTCTCCCCAGGTCGCGCTGTTTGCGGACATCGAAGCGGAACGCCGACGCCGCCTGATGAGAACGCTGGACCGGCTCAACGCCGGCTTAGGCCCCGGCACCCTGCGCTACGGCGCCGCGAGTCTCTCCCATGACTGGGGCTGGCGCAGCGAGAACCGCTCGCCCTGCTGGACGACGCGCTGGGAACAGCTGCCGGCCTTGAGGGCCTCACCGTGACGAGCCAATCGCCCGCGTAGTAGCCCCTCAACTGTTCCTTGATCGCCATCATCACGGTATCCGCCGAACCGGACAGGGTGTGGCAGGTCCCCTCGCCCTTATGCGCCAAAAAATATTTGGGAAGGCCCAGACTGGCGACTTCCTGGGCGGCGAGCTTTTGGTCTTGCCGGGCCGCGGGCTTGAACCGCGTCGTAATGTAGCGGCCGGCATCCACGGCCGGCGCGGGAGCGCTGCGGCCTTCCGGGGACTCATAGACAAGGCTGCCGGGCGATCTCGGGCGATAGACGAACGCCAGGCAGGCCAGCATGAATCCGAAAAAGACCACGAACAGCGCCGGGAAATGCTCCGAGGCGACAAACGTGACGTTGCTGGTGACCTGCGTCGGCGTCGAGGCGGCGGAGGCCTGGAAGCCCTTGGCCTCGGCGGCGAGATTGCGCAGGACGCTGTCCTGCCTGATGCGGATCAAGACGTAATAGACGCCGTCGCATTCGCCGTGATCGTCCTGCTCCCAGCCGGTCAAGATTCCCTCGGCTATGGAGGACTCCCGCCCCGTCACCTTGACGGCCAGGCGGCGCAAGGCGTTGTCGCGAGCCTGCGAGGCGTCGGCGGCCTTGCCCGTCGCGTAATACCACTGGTCATCGCGCGGCTCAGCCTGGTAGAAGCGCGGGGTGCAGTCGCCGGCGAAGGCGGCGGCCGTCGCCAACATGAGCAGGATTTGCGCCAAAACCAGCCGCATGGACAGGAGGATAACCCGGCGGCGCCTCCCGGTCAAGACTTCGGAAGGCGGCTCGCTCGTGGCATTTCCCGGCAATCCTTGTTAATATCCGAGAATATGGCGAAACGAAAGCTCGCCCCCGGAGCCCTGCATCGCCTGCCCACGGACTTCGGCGCGGCGATCGCCTCCGACGCCGTCGTCCGGGACGTCTGGGCGGACATCTCCTCCTTGGCGCGCAACGAATGGATCTGCTGGGTGACGTCGGCCAAGAAAGAGGAGACCAGAAAGCGCCGCATCGCGGTCGGCCTCGACAAGATGCGCAAGGGCATGCGCCGGCCCTGCTGCTGGCCGGGCTGCCCTCATCGATGAAACCGGCCCTGCGCGAACCAGGAAGCCCCGCCGCGGAGCGGCGCGCCCTCGAGGCCGCCATCGTCTGCCTCGCCATTCCCGTCGGCGCCGCCGTCCTCCATTGGCGGACCGGACTCCCCCTCATGCCGCTCAAGCTCGTCGTCCTGGCCGCGGCGCTGGCCCTCCTGTGGCGCGACCCTTCCTTCGACCGCCGCAGCCTGCTCCGCCTAGAAGCCGTGAAGTCGGGCTGGCGCGGAGTGCTGCGCCGCTTCCTTGCGCTGGCGGGAATCCTCTGCCTCGCCTTCTGGCTGCTCGCGCCGGCGGCGCCCTTCGCCTTCGCGCGGCGGCATCCGGCCCGATGGCTGGCCTTCGCGCTCTTTTCTCCGGTCCTGCCCGCCTATCCCGAGGAGTTCTTGTTCCGCGTCTTCTTCTTCCAGCGCTACGGCGGGCTCTTCAAGAACCCGCGCGCGCGCGTGGCGGCCAGCGCCCTGACGTTCTCTCTCGCCCACCTGTATCTGGCCAACGCCTGGGCGGTCGGCCTAGCCTTCCTGGGCGGCCTGCTCTTCGCAAGCACGTACGAACGCAGCCATTCCGCCGCGCTGACGAGCCTGGAGCACGGCCTCTGGGCCGCCGCCATCTTCCTCATCGGCCTGGGGCCCTTCTTCGTGCCGGGACTGCGCTAGACCCCCGCTCAGGACGTTGGCGACAAGGCCCACGTAGATCACAGGAGAGCCGAGCGGCGCTCTAGGCGACCGGGCCCCGGAGGGATGTTATCGGCGCCGCCGCCGTTCAGGGCTTGCCCGAGGTTTTGGGGACGCTATTCTTTGGGCGTGACCTTCTTGTAGAAGTAAGCGTAGTAATAGTCGTCGCCTTGCTCCTTCGCCTTGAGGACGAGGTAAGGGCCGAATTTTTTAAGCCAATAGCTTGTATCTGTTTGGGTGAAACTCATGCTTTCGGCTCCGAAGACGGGGACCTCCGAAGAGCTGGCATCGTTCAAGTACCCGCGCAACTCAGCCACGAGATGGTCGGTCAGGGAATCGAAGTAGGAGGGCGGACCATCCGTCGCGAATCGCATGCCGACGCGCCAATTCTTGAATAGAGGCCCGCCAGCGGGATTGTCGGGGATGCCGCTGAACAGGATCAGGGAGTGGAAGCTTCCCCCCTGGGGCTTGATGCATTGGCCCGCCCACCAGTCGTTCACGTCGGCGCGCGTCACGGGTCCGCCGCGGTCGTACATGAACTTGAGGCGCTCAATGGGGCTTAGAGAAACCGGCGGCTCCTCGGGCAGCGGCTTGACGGCTGGAACGGGTTTCCCGGGGACGTGGCTGCCCAGACCTCCTTTGGCGGTGGGGGTGTTGTTCGCCGAGGCAGCCGCGTCAGCGGACGCCAGAGAGCTCAAGGTTTCGAGGGCGGACCCTTCCGGAGCGCCGGCCGCCGCGGTCGGCGCCGGCACCATTAGGGCGCAAAAAAGAGCGGCAATAACGCTAAAGAGTGTCTTCATGCCCCAAGAATAATATGTTAGCCTTCCGCCGAGAAGAGGCTAAAGTCCCACGCCTCGGAGGGCTTAAAGGCCCAAGGCTAAAAGACTAGTTGCCCCGAGAGAGTTGCGCTCGGGCGCGCTTCACTCTGTCATAGTGCTCAGCAAGACGAGCGGGCGCCATTTGCTAGACTCCGTCTGTGAGGCTCTCGCTTCTTGCCGCTTGCCTCCTGTCGCTGTCGGGCTGCATGCCGCAGCCGGCGGCGCGCCAGGATCCCTTCGCCAATCTCGACCTCTCGCCGGCGGGCTCGCCCTTGTCCGGGCTCACTCTGGCGTTGATCCCGTCCGACAACACGCGGGCCGCGCTGCAATACGCGCGCCGGGGCGCGGCCGTCACCGGCCAGTTCGACCCCAACAAGCTCTTCGAGGACGTCGGGGGCGTGCTGCGGCGCAACTTCAAGAAAGTCGTGGAAGCGCGCTCGCTGGCCGAGGCGCGGGCCGCGGGCGCCGACCTCGCCGTGGTGCTCGACATCTACTCGAGGATCCCGGGCACGGCGCTGCAGAAGGCCTCCATCGACCTCTCCGCCATCTTCATGAGCCCGGACGGCGGCAGGATCGAAGAGGTGAAGGCGGGCTCGTCCGCGCGGGCCGCCGTCTTCGCCACCGCCGGAGTGGGCGACGCCATGGACGAGGCGTCTCAGTCCGTGCGGGATCAGTTCGAGCGCACGCTGCAGGCTTCGGCCGCGCTGGCCGGGTTCGCGCGCGCGCGCGCGCCGGCCGCGGCCGCGCCCGTAGCGCGGGCGCAACCGGCGCGGACCTACGCCTCGGACGTCGACCGGCCCGCGTATCGGCGCGCCGACGATCCGAACAGCTACGCGCTGGTCATCGGCATCGAGAAATACGAGAACCTGCCGCCGGCCGACTTCGCGGAGCGCGACGCCGCCGCCGTCCGCGCCCACCTGCGGGCCTTGGGCGTGCCGGAACGCAACCTGATCTTTCTGACCGGGCCGCAAGCCGGCAAGGCGGGCATCGAAAAGTACGTGGAGTCCTGGCTGCCGCGCAACGTGCCCAGCGGAGCGCGCGTCTTCGTCTATTTCTCCGGCCACGGCGCGCCCGACGCGGCCACGGGGCAGGCCTACCTCGTGCCCTGGGACGGCGATCCCAAGTTTCTCGAGGACACCGGCTATCCGATCAAGCGCCTCTACCAGAAGCTCAACGCGCTTGCGGCCTCGCGCGTGCTCGTGGCGATGGACTCCTGCTTCTCGGGAGCGGGCGGGCGCTCGGTCCTCGCCAAGGGCGCGCGCCCGCTCGTCACCAAGGTCGACACGGGCGCGCAGAGCGTGGGCAAGCTGCTCGTGCTCGCCGCCGCCGGGGCCGACGAGATCACGGGCACCGACGAGGCGCGGGGCCACGGCGTATTCACCTACTACCTGCTCAAGGGGCTGAATCGCACGCGGGGCTCCGCCTCGGCCAAGGATCTCTACGAATACCTGCGGCCGCGCGTGCAGGACGCCGCGCGGCGCGACAACCGCGACCAGACGCCGCAGTTGATCCCGGCGCAAGCGGAAGCGGCGAGCGAGCCTCTGTGAGGAAGACGACATGAAGAAAGCCGCGGCCTTGGCCTGCTGCCTCGCCGTCCTGCAGGGCTGCGCGGGCGCGCCGCCCGCGCCCGCGACCGACCCCTTCGCCGGCATCGACCGCGCCGCGCTCTCGGCGCGCGAGTTGACCGCGGCCGTCGTCGTCACCGAGAACACCAAGAACATGCTCGCTTACGCGCGCGGCGGACGCTCCGTGGGCGAGATGAACTGGGACCCGGAGAAGCTGTTCTCCGACTCGATCGACGTCTTCCGGCGCACCTTCGGCAAGGTGGTGATCGTCGACCGCGCCGACGATCCCCGCGCCGCCGGCGCGGACGTCACGGCGGTCTTCGACGTCTACTACAAATTCGACTCGAACAAGACGGCGCTCATGCCTCTTTTCATCCTGCCTCCGCTGGCGCTGGCGCTGCTGCACTCCACCGCCAAGACGGACATGACCGTGGCCCTGCTGGGCGCCGGAGGCGCGCCGATCGACACCCTGAAAGCCGACGGCGTCGTCGAGCACCGCGGGCCGACCGACCAGTACCATCTCATGGGCGACAGCATGCGCATCGCGCGGACCCGCCTGGAGCGCGCGCTCCTAAGCTCCGGCGCGCTCGAAGCGTACGCGCGCGCGCGCAAGCCCGCCCCCTCAGCCGCCACGGCCGCGCGCGCCGCGCCGGCGTATCATTCGGACGTGGACGCGCCGTCTTACGCGGCCGCGCCCGAGGACGGCGACGCCTACGCCCTCGTCATCGGCGTCGAAAACTACGAGGGCCTGCCCAAGGCCGATTTCGCCGAGCGCGACGCCGCCGCCGTGAAGGCGCACCTGCTCGCGCTGGGCTACCCGGAGCGCAACGTCGTTCTGCTGACGGGACAGCGGGCGGGACGCGCGAGCATCGCGAAGTACGTGGAGTCCTGGCTGCCCAGCCGCGTCACCGAGGATTCCCGCGTCTTCGTCTATTTCTCCGGCCACGGCGCGCCGGATGCGGCGACGGGGCGCGCCTATCTCGTGCCCTGGGACGGAGACCCGAAGTTTCTCGAGAACACGGCCTACCCGATACAGCGCCTCTACCGGAAGCTCAACGCGCTCAAGGCGAAGTCCGTCGTGGTCGCCATGGACGCCTGCTTCTCGGGAGCGGGCGGGCGCTCCGTGCTCGCCAAGGGAGCGCGGCCTCTGGTGACCAAAGTGGACGTGGGCCAGGACGACTTGGGCAAGGTCGTATCGCTGGCCGCCGCCGGCGCGGGCGAGATCACCGGCACCGACGAGACGCAAGGCCACGGCCTGTTCACTTATTTCCTCCTTCATGGCCTCAACGCCAGCCGCGGCCGGGCGACGGTGCAGTCCCTCTACGACGAGCTGCTGCCGCTGGTGCGCGACGCCGCCCGCCGCGACAACCGCGACCAGACGCCGCAGCTGCTGGCCTCCGCGGGCGCCGCCGCCAAGCTCTCGCTCAGCTCGGCGCGCTAGCGACGAGCGTCTTTGCGCGCTCGTTTCCGGATGTGAGGGAATTTCCCAGCGCCCGTCGGAGCTCCGATTCGGAAGATGCAATCCCCCCAGGCCACCGCACTGATCGACACTTAGAACTGGGCGATCTCTCGGTCGGTCACCCCGCGAAGGACCGGTTCCTGGTCTCGATTTTGCCTGCGCGCCGCGTCCTCGACCTTGGGCCGGAGGTAGTCGTAGAGGCCTTTCGCGGTGACCGCTCCCGAAGCGTCCTTGGCCCCGCCGTCGAGTCCCTTCAAGAAATAATAGGTGAACGTCCCGTGGCCTTGATCCTCCAACGTGCTGGTGATCTGGTTTCCGGAGGCCGCAGCGAAGACGGTCAGGTTCTGCGGGACGGTCGCGGCGTCCACCTTCACCACCAAAGGTCGCGCGCCTTTGGGCAAAACCGAGCGACCGCCCGCTCCCGAGAAGCAGGCGTCCATGACCACGATGACTTCCTTGGCCCTGAGGCCGGAAAGCTTCGCGTAGAGGCGCTTGATGGGATAGCCCGTGTTCTCGAGAAAGCTCGGATCGCCGTCCCAGGGAACGAGATAGGCTTCACCGGTCTCGGGGTCCGGGGCGCCGTGCCCGGAGAAGTAGAAAAAGACGCGACTGTCTTCCTTGACGTTGCGCGGCAGCCAGGTCTCGAGGAACTTTTCCATCGAGGAGCGGCCGGCTTTTTCGCCGAACAACTGGACGACGTTGCGGCTGGGGAAGCCCATCGCGAGGAGATGATTCTTGACCGCCCGGGCGTCGTTCTCGGCGAAGCTGGCCTCCGGGAGGTCGGAGTATTTCCCGATGCCAATCACCAACGCAAAATCGTCCGGCCGCTCGGCAAGATGGAAGGACGGCTTGTCCACGTCGGAGGCCGTCTGTGGCGCATCGGAAGAGCCTTGCGCCTTCGTCGCGCCCGCCACCGCCGCCTGCACGATGGCGGCGAGGTCTTTGCCGCCTAGGCCCGCGGCAGCCGGCGCGGGCTGCTCGGCAGCCTTCTTGAGCGCGGAAAGCGCGCGGGCGAAGGCGAGGGAGCTCTCCTTGTCGGGCAAGTACACCGCCAGGTTGTCGCATTGCGACCCCAAAGGCACCGCCCACTGCCAGTATTTGTTGGAGTACTCAGTCACGGAGATGTCGTCGAGGTACTCGTAGCCGCAGACAGTTTGCGCCGGGACGCCGTGATCGTCGAGAAGACCGCGGTAGCGCGTGTAATTCAGGCTCAGGGCCTTGTCCCCGACGTCGAACTTAAATCCACCCGCCAGCGTGGCAGCGGTAAAGCCGGCCGTTTCGAGGTTCGCCTTCTTCAGCAGAGCGATGGCCTGCCGCCGTGCCTCCGGATAGCCCATCCCCGGGGCCTCCGACACCGGATAGCGACCCACTACCGAAGCGCAGCCGGAAAGCGCGACTGGTAGCAAAAACCAAGCGGCTCGGATATTCATGAAGTCATCGTAATAAATTCAACCTCTAGGGACATCTTCAAGACCGCTAGTCCCGCAAGCCCGCCGTTCCCAGGAAGACGACAGGCCCTCCCGAAGGAGGGCCTCGTTACGTCTATCGCTCAAAGTTGGCTGCGGGACTAGGATTCGAACCTAGAATAAGTGGTTCAGAGCCACCCGTGATACCATTTCACCATCCCGCAATAGGACAGTATTTTACAAAATCGCGGGACCTTTCGCTTTCCCGCCTTCGCGCCGTCGTTCACAGCTTCGCAATAAAAGGAGCGGCGAGACCTGCTACATAGCGGGCGCAAGCGATGAGAACCCGGGCGAGAGCGCTGGTGCTGGCGGCGGCCTTCGTGACGGCGGAGACGGCGGCGGGGCCGGCGGCCGCGCCTCGATTTGCGCGGGCGGACCTCCTGGCAGCGCCGATCTGCCGGACGCGGGACAGCCTGCTGCTCTGCCCCTCCCCGCAGGAGGCGCCGCTGTCGCTTGAGCGGCGGCCTCAGGCGGCGGGCGGGCTGACCGCGTTCGCGCGCCTGGCCGGGATGTTCATGGGGCGCGTCGACGCCTTGGCGATGGGCCCGTTCCGGCTGCGCTTGAAGCTCGAGGTTCGTTAGGACTGGGCGCGCTCTAGCTCGGCCGGCCCCGCCAAAGGGAGACGAGCTCCAACCAGGCCTGCTCGGCCGTCTCGACGATGGTGTAGCGCTCGAGATTCCCGGCGGACAAGCGGCCCTTGGCCGCGGCCCGGCGGAAGAATTGATCGAGGTCCTTCCATTCCCTTTCGCCGACCAGGATGATGGGAACGGGCGAGAGCTTGCCCGTCTGCGCCAAGGTCAGGACCTCGGAGAGCTCATCGAGAGTGCCGAAAGCTCCGGGAAAGCAGACCACGGCGCTGGCCCAACGCAGAAGGTGCAGCTTGCGCATCTGGAAGTTGTCGAAATCGAAATTAAGGCCCGGCGTGATGTAGAGGTTCGGCTCCTCCACGAACGCTGGCAGGATGATGCGAAAGCCCACGCTCGGCCCCCCGGCCTCGAAGGCCCCGCGGTTGGCGGCCTCCATGATGCCCGGCCCTCCTCCGGTGGCGAGGGCAAGCCCCTGCCCGTAGCGGGCCACCAGCTCGCCGAAGCGCCGCGCTTCCTCATAATAGCGCGAACCGCGCGCGACGCTGGCGCCTCCTGAGACGAAGACGGCGGCCTGGACGCCGCCCTCCCGAAGCAGCCGCTCCGGCTCCAGGTACTCGTTAAGCAGTCGTTCGGAATCAAGCGGCGGCGGGCTTGCCGGAGCCAGTGGACCGGCGAAGGGCAGAAAGCGCTGGACCTGTGGCCAAAGCTCTCCGACCTGCTCTGGGTGTTCGCGCCGGAACGCCTGCCAAATCTGCCAGGCGCGCTCCGGATGATCCGCATTGGCTCCCAACTCGCTGAGCAGGCGGCGGCCGGCCCTGGCGTCTGCCGCCCGGCCGGCAACGGCTGCGGCCGGCAATTCCTGCCCCCGGGCAAGCCGGAACGCGCCGTCCTGGCCGCGCTCGAATATCTTCAGATCGTCGCCGGCCAGGATCAGGACATGGTCGAAATGAAGAGGGCGTTCACTGCTCCACCGGTTTAACTTTTGCCGAACTTCTTCGACGGGCACGGCCTTGAAGGTCGTCAACTCGATGACGACCACGCCCTGCCCCAGGCCGTGGCGCTCGGCATGCTCCCTTAACTGCGCTTCGGCGTCGTGCAATGGAGCGCCGATGTCGGTGGTGTTGCTGCGCCTGGCCTTCAGTTCGGCGATCCGATCCCCCAGCACGAGATCGGGCGTTTTTCCGCTCCCCGGCATTTCCCCGCTCTCCGGCAGGAGCAATGCCAGGCGCGGATAATGAGATCGCAGCTTGCGGAGCATTTCGATCTCATGGGCATCCAAGCCCGGGAAGGCGAACAGCTCGGGTCTGTCTGAGAGATCGACGGCCAGCATGGGCTGACCGGACAGGCATTGGTATTCAAGCAAGCGCAGCGGCCCAAATCGCTTGAGGGCTCTCTTTAGAAGCGCGCGGGCTTCATGCCAGCGCGCGGGAACCCGGCGGTTGGCGTCATCCCGATTCCGGATCTTATGAACGACGACCCCGCTCACCCCCGCTGGCAGCGGCGCGGAGACGGCCTTGCCGGAGGCAGGAGGAACGGCGGCAATCCCCAACCAAGGGGCCTCGGGCCCGGCCGTGACGGGCAGGCTTGCCTGCGGCAGGTCCAAGCCCCGCGTCCGCCGTGGCAGGCCATGCAGCTCGGAAAGATCGGGCTGGCCGGACAGACCGGACAGGCTGGGGGAGCCAGCCAGCTCGGGCGCAAGCGGCAGGCCCTCGGGCGCGGCTCCAAAAGCTGCGGGCGGCTCGGCCTCGGGACCGGAGCGAGCCTCCTCGCCCATGCCCGAGGCGACGGAAGCGTTGAGGAGCAGGAAGGCGGAAAGGATCAGCGGCCAGCGCGAGGACATGCCCCATGATAGGGATTTAGCCGGCCGCGGGCGAGGGGACTTCTGGTCCTCGCGGGGCCGGCAAAGGACCTAGGCGTCCGCTGTTACATCTATTTAAGGAAGGAAGCCCGGCTGTGCTGTTATGATTTCGCCCCACCTGTAAAAATCGGTGCTTCCCACCGCTAATGTCGAGAACTGCCGACGCAGGGCAATCGTTTTCTACACGGCCGGGGCTTCAGCGAAGAAGCGCTTCGGTGGGTGATGGCGAGGAACGCGGCGAGCGAGCACTTCCGGGGCGCAGCGAAGCCGCGTCCGCAGCCACAGGACCCGCTGAAGCGCTTCTTCGCTGAGGATCAGGGCGGCTTCGCCCGTCGCGGGCCCGCGAAATTTGGTACAATAACCTCACTAATCCTAGGCTGGAGGTGTTGGGATGGCGTTCTTCATCGGCCGTGACCGAGAGGCCCGTCGGGCCTATGGATTCGACGAGATCGCTTTAGTCCCCGGCGACGTCACCGTCAATCCGGACGAAGTGGACACCAGCCTGCTCCTGGGCGACATCAAGCTGGAGATTCCCTTCCTGGCCTCCGCCATGGACGGGGTCGTCGACGCACAGTTCGCCATGGCGATGGGCAAGCTCGGCGGCTTGGGCGTGCTCAACCTGGACGGCATCAACACCCGCTACGACAAGCCGCGCGAGGTGGTGGCCCAGATCGCCGGCGCCGGCCCAGAGGAATCGACGCGGCTGGTCCAGGAGCTCTACCGCAAGCCGGTCAAGGAGGAGCTGATCGCCGCGCGCGTGCGCGAGATCAAGAAGGCCAAGGTGCCCTGCGCGGTCTCGACGATCCCGCAGAACGCCGCCAAGTACGGGCCCATCGCCGAGGAGGCCGGCTGCGACGTCTTCGTGGTCCAATCGACCGTGACGACGGCGCGCCACAGGGCCACCAAGTACGTCCCCTTCGACATCGCCAAGTTCTGCAAGAAGCTCAAGATGCCGGTCGTCGCCGGCAACTGCGTGACCTACTCCGTGGCCCTGGAGCTGATGGAGGCCGGGATCAGCGGCCTCTTGGTCGGGGTCGGCCCAGGGGCGGCCTGCACCACCCGCGGCGTGCTGGGCCTGGGCGTGCCGCAAGTGACGGCCACCGTGGACTGCGCCTCGGCGCGGGACTTCCATTTCAAGCGCAGCGGCAAGTACGTGCCGATCATCACCGACGGCGGCATGTCGACCGGCGGCGACATCTGCAAGGCGATCGCCTGCGGCTCCGACGGCGTGATGGTCGGCTCGGCCTTCGCGCGCACCAAGGAGGCCCCGGGCCTGGGCTATCACTGGGGCATGGCCACGCCGCATTCCAACCTTCCGCGCGGCACGCGCATCCACGTCGGCGTCACCGGCTCGCTGGAGGAGATCCTTTACGGCCCCTCGCGCCTGGACGACGGCAGCCAGAACCTCGTGGGCGCCCTGCGGACCTGCATGGGCTCCGTCGGCGCCTCCACGATCCGGGAGATGCAGACCACGGAGATCATCATCGCCCCCTCGATCAAGACGGAAGGCAAGATCTTCCAGCGCACCCAGCGCATCGGGATGGGCAAGTAGTTGGATCGGCGCGGCGTCGTCATCCTGGACTTCGGCAGCCAATACACCCAGCTCATCGCCCGCCGCCTGCGCGAGCTGGAGGTCTTCGCCGAGATCCTTCCCTACCGCGCCACGCTTGAGGAAGTCCTCGCGCGCAAGCCCGCGGGCCTGGTGCTCTCCGGCGGCCCGGACAGCGTCCACCGCCGGGGCAGCCCGCGCCCAGACCCGCGCCTGCTTGAATCCGGCCTGCCCATCCTGGGCATCTGCTACGGCATGCAGCTTTTGGCGGCGCTGCACGGCGGCCGCGTGGACGCCGCGCGCAAGCGCGAGTACGGCTTCGCCGAGCTCAAGGTCACCGGCGACTCCCCGCTCTTTACCGGCCTGGGCAAAAGTCTGCGGGTCTGGATGAGCCACGGCGACGGCGCCTGCGCGCTGGGCAACGGCTTCAAGGTCGTCGCGCGCACGCCGACCGCCCCCCTGGCGGCCATCGCCGACGAGACCCGCCGCCTCTACGGCGTCCAGTTCCATCCCGAGGTCGCCCACACCCCGCAGGGCGCAAGGCTGCTCAAGAACTTCGCGCGCGGAATCTGCGGCCTCTCCGAGCCCTGGACGATGAAGTCCCTGCTGCGCTCAAGCCTTTTGGAATTGCGCGAGCAGATCGGAGAGACCGGGCACGTCGTCTGCGCGCTTTCCGGCGGCGTCGACTCCTCGGTGGCGGCGGCCATGATCCACCGCGCCATCGGCAAGCGCCTGCACTGCGTCTTCGTCGACACCGGCCTGCTGCGCGAAGGCGATCGTTCGCGCGCCGAGCGTTTCCTGGGCAAGGCCCTCGGCCTCAATCTCAAGGTCGTCGACGCCTCCGCCCTGTTCCTGCGCCGATTGCGCGGCGTGCGCGACCCGGAGAGAAAGCGCAAGATCATCGGCCGGACCTTCATCGAGGTCTTCGAGCGGGAGGCGCGCAAGGTCAAGGGAGCCCGCTTCCTGGCCCAGGGCACGCTGTATCCCGACGTCATCGAGTCCGTCTCGGTCCACGGCCCCTCGGCCGTCATCAAGAGCCACCACAACGTCGGCGGGCTTCCCAAGCGCATGCGCCTCAAGCTGGTCGAGCCCCTGCGCCTGCTCTTCAAAGACGAGGTCCGCCGCCTGGGCCGGGAATTGGGCCTGCCGAAGGAGATTTTGGGCGCCCATCCCTTCCCAGGGCCGGGCCTGGCCATCCGCGTGCTGGGGCCCGTCGAGCCGCGGCTTTTGGAGCTTTTGCGCCGCGCCGACCTCATCCTGCGCGAGGAGCTTCTGGCCGGCGGCCTGCACGACAAGATCTGGCAGGCCTTCGCCGTGCTGCTTGCGACGCGCTCGGTGGGGGTCATGGGCGACACGCGCACCTACGATCATGCGATCGCCCTGCGCTGCGTCGACTCCGTCGACGGCATGACGGCGGACTGGTCGCGCCTGCCCCACGAATTGCTGCGCAAGATCTCCAGCCGCATCGTCTCCGAGGTCCCGGGGATCAACCGCGTCGTCTACGACGTCACCTCCAAGCCGCCGGCCACGATCGAATGGGAATGAGGTCCATGGAGCAAGCGCTGGTCCGCTCGCAAATCCCCGGCCTTGCGCCGCCGCGCCGCGGCAAGGTGCGCGACGTCTACGACTTGGGCGAGCGCCTGCTGATCGTCTCCACGGACCGCCTCTCGGCCTTCGACTGCATCCTGCCCACCCCCATCCCGGGCAAGGGCAGGCTGCTGACTCAGATTTCCGCCTTCTGGTTTAAGAAGACGCGCCCCATCGTCCAGAACCATTTCCTCAGCGCCGAGCTCCCCGCCATCCAGGCCGAGCTGCCCCGAGGCGTCCGCCTGCCCGCGGAGAGCTTCGAGGGCCGCTGCATGCTGGTCCACAAGGCCAAGCGCATCGACATCGAGTGCGTGGCGCGCGGCTACCTCGCCGGCTCCGGCTGGAAGGAGTATCAGCAGACCGGCCGCGTCTGCGGCCACGAGCTGCCGGCCGGCCTGCTCCAAGCCGCCAAGCTGCCCCGGACGATCTTCACGCCGGCCACCAAGAACGACTCCGGGCACGACCAGAACATCTCCCGCCGGCGCCTGGCCGAGATGATCGGCCCGGAGCTGTCCTCGCGACTGGAGCGCCTGACCCTGGCGCTCTACGATTTCGCCGCGGATTTCCTCATGCCCCGCGGCCTCATCCTGGCCGACACGAAGTTCGAGTTCGGCCTGCGCGGGGACGCCCTGATCCTGATCGACGAGGCCCTGACCCCGGACTCCTCGCGGGTCTGGGAGCGCCAGCGCTACGCCCCGGGAAGCTCTCCGGACAGCTACGACAAGCAGTTCGTGCGCGATTACCTGGAGCGCTGCGGCTGGGACAAGCGGCCGCCGGCGCCGGAATTGCCGGCCGAGGTGGCGGAAGGCGCGGCGCGGCGCTACGCCCAGTTCCACGAGAGGCTGCTGCGGCCATGAGCGTCAAGACGGCGGCCTGGACGATCGAGGTCAAGCTCAAGGCGGACCTTGCCGACGCCGAGGGGCAATCGGCCCTCTCCCTGCTGCAGGGCCTGGGCGTGCTGACGACGCGCGCCTGCCGGGCCACCCGCCTCTACGAATTGCGCTGCGGGCTTAACGCCGCGCAGCTCCAGCAGGTGGCGCGAGAGCTGCTCTGCGATCCGATCACCCAGGATTTTCGCGTCGTTCCAGGCGGAGCGCGCCCCCCGGTCCTCAACGGGATGACGCATTGGCGCGTGGAGGTCTGGCCCAAGGGCAGCGTCGCCGATCCCGCCGGGGAAACGGTGCGCTCGGCGATCGCCGAGATGGGCCTGCCGCAGCCGGAGCGCGTGCGCGTGGGCACGGCCTACCTGATCTCGGGGCGCTGCGGGCGCGGCCAGCTGGAGAAAGCGGTCGTGCGCGGCCTGGCCAATCCCGTCGTCCACGACGCGGCCGTCACGGAGTCCCATCCATGATCGCGGAAATCCAGCCCCTCGAGGATCTCGAGAGCGCTTGCCGGCGCCACAGCTGGTCGCTCAACGCCCAGGAACTGGCGGCCGTCCGGCGGCACTTCAAGGCCCTGCGCCGAGCCCCCACGCGCGCGGAGCTGGAGTCCATCGCGCAGACCTGGTCGGAGCACTGCAAGCACAAGACCTTCACCGGCCCGATCCGCTTTAGCGACGGCAAGAAGACGGAGCGGATCGCCAATCTTTTCGATCGCACGATCGCCAAGGCCACGCGCGAGCTGGCCAGGCCCTGGTGCCTGTCGAGCTTCAAGGACAACGCGGGGGTCGTCGCCTTCGGCAAGAAGAAAGGCCGCTGGGCCGTGGCCTTCAAGGTGGAGACGCACAACCATCCCTGCGCCATCGAGCCCTACGGGGGAGCCGAGACCGGCGTCGGCGGGGTCGTGCGCGACGTCCTGGGCGTAGGACTGGGCGCCAAGCCGGTGCTCAACACCGACGTCTTCTGCTTCGCCGCCCCCGATTTCGACGGCCCGCTGCCCGAGGGGGCGCTGCATCCCAAGCGCACCCTGCGCTCCGTGGTGGCCGGGGTGCGCGACTACGGCAACCGCCTCGGCATCCCGACGGCCGCGGGCGGGCTTTGCTTCGACCCCGGCTATCGCCTCAACCCCCTGGTCTTCGTCGGCACCGTGGGCCTGCTGCCCACCTGGGCGCTCAAGAAGGAGGTCAAGGCCGGCGACTTGATCGTGGCCGCGGGCGGACGCACCGGCCGCGACGGCCTGCACGGGGCCACCTTCTCCTCCGCCGGCTTGAGCGCGGATTCCCCCGCCTCGGCGGTGCAGATCGGCCATCCCCTCAACGAGAAGAAGCTCCTCGACGCCCTGCTCGCCGCCCGGGACAAGCGCCTCTATCGCGCCGTCACGGACTGCGGGGCCGGGGGCTTTTCCTCGGCCGTCGGCGAGATGGCGGAGGGCCGCGGCGCGCGCGTGCGCCTGGAGAACGCCAAGCTTAAGGCCTCCGACCTCAAGCCCTGGGAGATCTGGCTGTCGGAGTCCCAGGAGCGCATGGTTCTGGCGGTCCCCCCGAAAAACCTGAAGGCGCTCTCGGAGGTCTTCGCCGCCGAGGACTGCGAGCTCTCCGTCCTGGGCGAGTTCACGAGCACCGGGCGGCTCGTCGTCACCCACGAGGGCCAAGCGGTGGTGGACCTCGACTTGAAGTTCCTGCACCACGGCCTGCCGCGCGTGGAGAAGACCGCCGTCTGGACCGCCCCCAAGCCGCAGGCCGTCAAGGTCGAGCAAGTCAAGCGCAGCCCCGCGGAGATCCTGAAATTCTGCCTCTCCCACCTGAACGTCTGCTCGCGCGAATGGATCATCCGCCAGTACGACCACGAGGTCCAGGCCGGCACCGTGATCAAGCCCCTCCAGGGCGTGCGCCACGACGGCCCCGGGGACGCCTGCGTGATCTGGCCTCACGCCGCCACCGGGGAGATGAAGGATTTCTCCGCCTTCGCCGTCAGCCACGGCCTCAATCCCGCCTACGGCAGGCTCGATCCCTATCGCATGGCCCTGGCCTGCGTGGACGAGGCCCTGCGCAACCTCATCTGCGTGGGAGCCGACGTCGAGCATGCCGTCCTGCTCGACAACTTTTGCTGGGCCAGCCCGGACGATCCCCGGCAGCTGGGCGCCTTGGTGCGCGCGGCCCAAGGCTGCCATGACGCCGCCAAGGGCTTCGGAACGCCCTTTATCTCCGGCAAGGACAGCCTCTATAATCAGTCCAAGGACGCCAACGGCAAGGACGCGGCCATCCCCGGCACCTTGCTGATCTCCGCCCTGGCGCCGGTCGCCGACGCGAGGCGCGCGCTGACCATGGACATCAAGGGGCCGGGCAACGCCCTCTACCTGGTCGGCTGCACGGGCGAGGAGCTGGGCGGCTCCCTCTTGGCGCAGGCCTGCGATTTGCCCGGAGGCTGCGCCCCCAAGGTCGACCCCAAGACGGCCGCCTCGGCCTTCAAGGCGGTGGCCGCCGCCATCGCCAAGGGCTTGGTGCTGTCTGCCCACGATCTCTCCGAGGGCGGGCTGGCCGTGGCCGCCGCCGAGATGAGCTTCTCCGGCGAGTTCGGAGCCGCCATCGACCTCGACATGGTGGCCAAGGCGGGCCCGATCTACTCCAACGAGGTCCTGCTCTTCTGCGAATCCCAGAGCCGCCTCCTGCTGGAGGTCAAGCCGGAGAAGGAAGCCGCCCTGCTCAAGGCCCTCAAGGGCGTTGTCGTCAAGCGCGTCGGGGTCACCATGGCCAATCCGATCCTCAAGGTCATCGGCCTCGACGGCTTGGTCTGCCTGGAGGAGCCCCTCTGCGCCCTGAAGGCGGCCTGGCAGGGGACGCTGCCGAGGCTGCTCTCATGAAAGCTCCCAAGATCCTGATCCTGCGCGCGGCCGGCACCAATTGCGACCTGGAGACGGAAAACGCCTTGCGGGCCGTCGGCGCGGCCCCGGAGCGCGTCCACGTCGGCCAGTTCCGCAGCGGTCGTCGCCGCCTGATGGATTTCGACGCCCTGGTGATTCCCGGGGGCTTCTCCTACGGCGACGACATCGCCGCCGGCCGCGTGCTGGCCAACCAGGTGCGGCTCTACTTGAAGGACCTGCGCCAGTTCGTCCGCCTGGGGCGCCCCGTCCTCGGCATCTGCAACGGCTTCCAGGTCCTGGTCAAGGCCGGCATCCTGCCCGCCTCCAACACCTGCGAGCAGACCGCCAGCTTCACCGTCAACGATTCCGGGCGCTTCGAGTCTCGCTGGGTCAACCTCCGCATCAACTCCCAGAGCTCCTGCATTTTCTTCAAGGGCCTGCCGGAGATGATCGAGCTGCCGGTGGCCCACGGCGAGGGCAAGCTGGTCTTGAAATCCCCGCGCCAGCTAGAGGAGATGAAGAAGAACAAGACCATCGTCCTGCAGTACGTCAGCGACGACGGCAAGATCAGCGGCTATCCGGACAACCCCAACGGCTCCGTCTTCAACATCGCCGGCCTCTGCAACGCCGAGGGCAACGTCCTGGGCCTCATGCCCCACCCCGAGCGCTTCACCGCCATCCACCACCACCCCAACTGGACGCGCCAGACCTTCCTCAAGAGCGGCGTCGGCCTGGAGATGTTCCGCAACGCCGTCCAGCATTGCCGCTCTTGACAAAGCCGCTCCGCGGGGCCATCCTAGCGCGATGGCCGAGCTCGACATCCATCTGCGCATCTCCCCGGGCCTGATCCGCCTGGCGCTGCCCTGCCTGATCCTGGCGGCCTTCGCCTCCGATTTGTCCTCCGAAAGCGTGACGCTCTCGACCTATTACCCCGCCCCTTCCGGCGTCTACACGAAAATGATCACGACCGGCCAGACCGTGCTGGCCCGCGACGGGGGGTCCGTCGGGATAGGCACGGCGGCTCCGACGACGACGCTCGACGTGCGGGGAAACGCCAGGGTTTCTGGATATCAAATCGTGGGGGGCGGGCTGTCGGCCGGCGGCGTCTGGGGCACCAACTACGTCGCGACCTCCGGCGGCGTCTACTCCTACTCTTCCGGAACGAGCTTCTACGGCGGCGGCAACGCCAACGTCAACGACGTCTACCTGCGCAGCATCGGCCGTTATGCCAGCAGCCTCGGCGGCCTCAGGATCGTGGGCTCTTGTGGCATAGGTTACGGCGGGGGCAGCTGTTATTGCGGCGGCGGATTGGCGGTATTAATGCGATTCGACACCAACGGAAGAGCCGGGCACTGCGGGGCGACTGGAGGAGGCTGGGGCGCATGCGACGCAAACGCAGGAGGGATTTTTGTCTGCTTGAACTAATAAAAGCCGGCCCCATCGCCGCGTTGAGCTTTGTCCTGCTAGCGCCGGCCCTTGCCGCTTCGTCCGAGCCTCCGGACGTCGCCCGGCTGGTCAAGCAGCAGGCCGCGCGAGCGCTCAAGGATGAAAAGCGCGCGCAACTGGAGGAAGCGCAAGCACGCAAGCGGGCGTTCCAGGACCAGCAGAAACTCCTCTCCTCGCTCAAGAAGATCGATCCCGCGGGCTACGCAAGGGCCGAGGCCTCGCTGAAGCGCCAGGAACGGATCGAGGATATCCGCGAACGCTTCCGCGCGGGAAAACTGCCGCTGAAGATGGCACGGAGCTCCCTGCTGCCGCTGGTCGCAGCCGAATTGAAACCGGAGCTGACGGCCCTGCCGGAGCGCATCGCAAAGCTGCGCAAAGAACTGCAGTTCCTGGAAAAAGCGCAAAAAAATCCCAAGCTGCTGGCGCGACGGCGCGTCGACGAGCTGCTCGGCCAGGCGCAAGCCAACGCGGGACTTGCTCCGCCTCTGCCGCAGCCACCGGCGCTGCCGCCTCCTCCCGCGCCGCCGCACGCCGAATAGCCTGAGCGACGCATCTCCCTGTCCGGTCAGGCATAGGCCGGCTGACGCCGGCCTATCTGATATACTTTAGGTATGTGCGGGATCATCGCGATCTCGAACCACCCTCAGTCGGCTGAATTGGCCAAGCTCGGCCTCTTCGCGCTGCAGCACCGCGGCCAGGAGTCGGCCGGAATCGTCACCGCCGCCGACGGGGAGCTGCACTCTCGCGTCGGCATGGGGCTGGTCAGCGAGGTCTTTCCCTCCAGGGACCTCGCGGGGCTTCCCGGCCGCATGGCCATCGGCCACGTCCGCTACGCCACCACCGGCGCCTCGCATCTTAGAAACGCCCAGCCCCTGGTCTTCAAGAACATCCACGGCCCCGTGGCGATCGCCCATAACGGGAATCTGACCAACGCCCTGGAGATCAAGAACCGCCTGGAGCGGCGCGGCGCGATCTTCCAGTCCTCCACCGACTCCGAGGTCATCATCCACCTGCTGGCGCGGGCCAACGGACCCCTCGAGGACGCCGCCATCGACGCCCTGCGGCAGGTCGCCGGGGCCTACTCCCTCTTGTTCCTGACCCCGAGCTCGATCATCGCCGCGCGCGATCCCTACGGCTTCCGCCCGCTGCTCTTGGGGCAGTTGGACAAGAGCTGGGTGGTGGCCTCGGAGACCTCGGCGCTCCACCTGATCAAAGCCCGGGTCGTGCGGGAGATCGAGCCCGGGGAGATGCTCATCATCGAGGGGGAGCGCATCAAAAGCCTCAAGCCCTTCAAGAAGCCCGCCTCTCCCGCCCGCTGCGTCTTCGAGCAGGTCTACTTCGCCCGGCCGGACTCCACGATCTTCGGCCGCAACGTCCAGGCCTCCCGCCGCGACCTGGGGCGCGCCCTGGCGCGGGAGCTCTCGGACCTGCGCGCCGACATCGTCGTGCCGGTGCCGGACTCCGGCATTTCCGCCGCCCTGGGATTTTCCGACGTCTCCGGCATCCCCTTCGAGCTGGGCTTGGTCCGCAGCCATTACGTCAGCCGCACCTTCATCAAGCCCACCCAGGAGCTGCGCGAGCTGGCCGCAGAGCTCAAGCTGGCCCCGGTCCCGGAGACGCTGCGCGGCAAGAGCGTGATCCTGATCGACGACTCGATCGTGCGCGGCACCACCAGCAAGAAGATCGCCAAGAGCCTGCGCCGGGCCGGGGCCAGGGAGATCCACATGGCGGTGTCCTCTCCGCCCATCGTCTCGCCCTGCTACTACGGCATCGACACCCCGCGCGCGGGCGAGCTGGTCGCCAACGAGAAATCGGTGGAGGAGGTCCGCCGCTTCCTCGGAGTCGACAGCCTGCACTACCTCTCCCTGGAGGGAATGCTCCGGGCCTGCGCGGGAGAGGGGGGCGACACGCGCGGCTACTGCACGGCCTGCTTCACGAAGCTCTACCCGACCCCGATTTCCGACTACCAGACGCCGGAGCCGCGCAAAAAGGGATGAACGACGTCACCGTCCTCCTGCTGGGCGCCGGCGCCCGCGAGCATGCCGTCGCCTGGAAGCTGGCGCAAAGCCCGCGCTTGAAGAATCTCTACGCCGCCCCCGGCTCAGACGCCATCGCCCGCTGGGCGCAATGCCTGGCCGTCGATCCCGAAGATCCCTCCGCCGTCGTCGCCGCGGCCCGCGACTGCCGCGCCAAGCTGGTCTTCGTCGGACCGGAGGCCCCCCTGGCCGCCGGCGTGCCGGACGCCCTGCGAGAGGCCGGCTTCGCCGTCCTCGGGCCCGGCCGCGCCTGCGCCCGGCTGGAGAGCTCGAAGGCCTTCGCCAAGGACTTCATGCGCCGCCACGGCATCCCCACCGCCCGCTACGAGGTCTTCGCCGACTCGGCCAAGGCCCTCGCGGCCGCCGGCTCCTGGCGCGGGGGATTGGTCGTCAAGGCCGACGGCCTGGCCGCGGGCAAGGGCGTGGCCGTCTGCCCCGACCCCGAGCAGGCGCGCCGCGCCGTCTTGGAGCTGATGGTCCAAGAAAAACTGGGCGCCTCGGGAAAGACGGTCGTGCTGGAGGATCTCCTGAGCGGCCCGGAAGTCTCCCTGCTGGCGCTCGCGGACGGCAAGCGTTTCCGGCTCTTGCCGCCCAGCCAGGACCACAAACGCCTGCTCGACGGCGACGGCGGGCCCAACACCGGGGGCATGGGCGCCTACGCCCCCGCCCAGCTGTCGCCGCGATTGCTTAAGACGCTCTCCGAGGAAATTTTTCAGCGCGCGCTGGCCGGCCTGGCCGCCGAGGGCCTGGACTACCGCGGCGTGCTCTACGCGGGCTTGATGCTGACGCCGGAGGGCCCGCGCTGCCTCGAGTTCAACTGCCGGCTCGGCGATCCCGAGACCCAGGCGATCCTGCCGATCCTGGAAGAGGACCTGCTCGAGCTGGCGCTGGCCTGCGCCGAGGGGCGCCTGCCGCAAGGCGGCGCGTTGGGCGGCCGCGGCGCCTGCGTCGCGGTCACCCTGGCCTCCGAGGGCTATCCCGAGCGGCCCAAGACGGGGCGGCCGATCGCCGGGCTGGAGGCCCTGCCAGAGGACGCCCTGGTCTTTCACGCGGGCACCCGCCGGCAGGCCTCCGGCTGGGTCAGCGCCGGCGGGCGGGTGCTGACGGTCTGCGCCAGGGCCTCGGACGTGGCGGCGGCCCGCGAGCGCGCCTACGCCGCCGCCCGAGCGATCTCCTTTGAGGGGATGCGGCGGCGAGGCGACATCGCCGCCAAGGAGCTGGTCGCCGCATGAAAAAACCTCTGGTCGGAATCATCATGGGCAGCAAGAGCGATTGGGAGACGATGCGCTCGGCCGCCCAAGCCCTAGAAGAGCTCGGCGTGCCCTGCGAGACGCGGATCGTCTCGGCCCACCGCACGCCGCGCCGGCTCTACGACTACGCCTCCGGCGCCGCCGCTCGCGGCCTGCGCGTGCTCATCGCCGGAGCCGGCGGAGCCGCCCACCTGCCCGGCATGGCCGCGGCCCTGACGACGTTGCCGGTGCTGGGAGTGCCGGTGCGCACGAAAGCGCTGGAGGGCCTAGACTCCCTGCTCTCGATCGCGCAAATGCCCAAGGGCGTGCCGGTGGGCTGCCTGGCGATCGGCGCCTCGGGCGCGGCCAACGCCGGCTACCTGGCGGCGCAAATCCTGGCCCTCTGCGATCCGAGCCTGGCGCGCCGCGTTCAGGCCCTGCGCCGGCGCCAGACCGCCTCCGTGCTCAAGAGGCCTTGAAGAGCCTGCGGCCCGGCGCGACGATCGGCCTCTTGGGCGCAGGCCAGTTGGGCCGCATGCTGGCCCTGGAGGGCGCGCCCCTGGGCTATCGCTTCGTCTGCTGGGGCCAGGCCCCCGGCGAGCCGGCAGCGCAGGTCTGCGAGTTGTCCCTGGCCGCCCCCTTCGACGACGAGGCCGCCCGGCGCCGCTTCGCCGAGTCCTGCGATGTCGCCACCTTCGAATGGGAGAACGTTCCGGCCGCCCTGGCCAAGCGCCTGGCCAAGGACCTCCCGGTGCGGCCCGCCCCGGCGATCCTGGACACCGTCCAAGACCGCTTGATCCAGCGCCGCTTTCTTAAGGAGCATGGATTTGCGCAAACCCCCTTCGCCGACGCCGCCGCTCCAGCCGCCGCGCTCGAACGCCTGGGCCGCCCCTGCATCCTCAAATCGCGCCGCCACGGCTACGACGGCAAGGGACAATTCCGCATCGAGAAGCCGGGGGAGCTGTCCAAAGTCCCGGCCCTGCCCGGCGGAGCGGTGCTCGAGCGCCGCGTCGACTTCAAAAAGGAGCTCTCCGTGATCCTCGCGCGCTGGGAAAACGGCGACGTCGCGACCTATCCCGTCGCCGAGAACGTCCACGAGAACGGCATCCTGCGCGCCACCCTGGCCCCCGCGCGCCTGCCCGCAGAGATCGCCCAGGCCGCCGCCGCCCTGGCCGCCGCCATCGCCGAGGCTCTCAAGCACGTCGGCGTCATGGCCGTGGAGCTTTTCTGGCTTGGCGGCTCGGGCAAGGACCAGCTCCTCGTCAACGAGATCGCCCCCCGGGTGCACAACAGCGGGCACTACACCCTGGGCGCCTGCGCCACCTCCCAGTTCGAGCAGCATATCCGGGCCATCGCCGGGCTGCCGCCGGGCTCCACCAGCCAGCGCGAACCCGCCGCGATGATCAACCTGCTGGGCGAGCTGTGGGCCGGCGGCGAGCCCCGCTGGGACGTGGTACTGGCCAGGCCCGACGTCCGGCTTCACCTCTACGGCAAGGCCCAGCCCAGGCCGGGCCGCAAGATGGGGCATCTCCTGCTGTTGGGCCCGGCCGCCCGAGACCTGAAGGAAGCGGACTCCTTGCTGGCGGCGCTGCGACGCTGACGCGCGGAGGCAGCGCGAATAACATCCGTCCGGGACGCGGTCGCCTTGAAGGCGCCGCTCGGCTCTCGGCCTCCCGTCAGCCTAGGTCGGCCTGCGAGACGCCCGTCCGGACGTTATTCGCGCCGCCGCCGGTTTGTCCCGCTCTTAAAAGATGTCGCCGGCGTCTCCGTGGAACATGAGTGACGTAGTGGTATTATTGTGAGCATACGCGCGACAGTATGACGTTTCAGCCGATTGACCGTGGACAGGAGAACTTAAAATGTCAGAAAGTGAGCGATCCCAAGGCAAGAGGTGGATCGAGAGAAGAATCCGGTCGATTGCTGGCGCCGATGGGCTTGTGATCGAGACGAAATGGGTTCAATGGACAGTTGGAAGTGAAACCCTTGTCTGTGTCATTAATAAGGAACGGCGGGTCGAAGAGATATTCCTCAGAAAGGATCTCGAAGACTGCCCAAATGATGACGATGCGAAAGCGCGTCTTGATGCCCGTCTTAAGCGGATGATCAAGTCCGCTTGTTCTCCGGTGCCTAAGATCGGCTTTATCACTTAACAAAATATCTCTATACAAAAACTTTCTTGTATCTGTTGAGGCGCGTTGATCGTCATCTGACGGGGCGTCTGAGGGCCCGGCGTACGCATGCAGCCGGGCCCGAAGCCGAGCGAGCCTTCAAACGGCTCGCGTCCCCGGAAGATGACGAACGACGCGCACCCAGGACTTGACTTGGATCAATGAGCGGTTTTGACAAAGGTCCTATAGAGGACTGGGCCTTTTGGGCAGAATGTCGGCATGTTCCCGTTATTAAAGGAGAGACCATGACCCGCAACGCTTTCATCGCCGCCATCCTTCTTGCGCCCTGCCTGGCCGCCGCCGCCCAGATGCCGGCGCGCCCCGCTCCGGCTCCGGATTTCGAGAAGATGATCCACTGGATCACCGACCCGCTGCAGGCCAAGGACCCCTTCGCCGGCGTCGAGCAATGCTCGGTCGTCGACGCGCGGACCTTCGTTCCGGTGTCGGCGCGGCAGGCGCGGCAAATGCTCAGGCCCTGCGTCCGGAAGCTTGCCCAGCGCTACCACCTGGCGCTGACGCTAGACTTGATGTCGGACGCCGCCCCGGGAACGATGTCGACGCAGGTCGAGGGCCTGGCGCTGTACGTGCCGCAGGAAGCGCCGGTGACCTCGATGGCGATGCGCGACCTGGAATACGGCCTGCGCCTGCGCCGCTTCGTCGTCCTCGGCCAACCCATCGTGCTCCGCCGCGGACCCGTCCCTCCTACTGAAATCTAGGGTCTGACCCTAAATTTCAGCAGCGGCTTGCCGCGTCTCCGGGCAAAAAGCTAAAATACCTTTAGTGGCCGCCATCTCCTGGGACCGCAAAGACCTGCTCGGCCTGGAGACGCTGAGCTCCGGCGAGATCGAGGGCATCCTCGATGCGGCCGCGCCGTTCGCCGACAATCCCCGCTCGCGCGGCAAAGCCCTCTCGGGGCGCCTGGTCGCCTTCTTCTTCTCGGAGCCGTCCACTCGAACGCGCTCTTCCTTCGAGGCCGCCGCCAAGCGCCTGGGCGCGGACGTCCTGGGGCTCTCCGCCGCCGGCTCCAGCGCGGCCAAGGGCGAGACGCTGCTCGACAGCCTGCGCAATCTGGAGGCCGTCGGGGCCGAGTACCTGGTCGTGCGCCAGGAGCTCTCCGGAGCGCTCGAGCCCCTGGCTTCGAAGCTTAAGGCCTCGCTGCTCAACGCCGGCGACGGCTGCCACGAGCATCCGACCCAGGCCCTTCTCGACGTCCTGACGCTGCGGCGCAAGAAAGGCCGGATCAAGGGCCTGCGCGTGGTGATCGTGGGCGACATCCTGCACAGCCGGGTCGCCCGCTCCAACATCCACGCCCTGACGGCCCTGGGTGCCCGCGTGACCGTCTGCGGCCCATCGGCGCTGATTCCCGCCGGCATCGAGCGGCTGGGGGCCCGCGTCAGCCACGACCTTAACGCGGCGCTGGCCGGGGCCGACGCCGTCAACGTCCTGCGCCAGCAGTTGGAGCGCCAAAACCGCAACCTCATCGCCTCCCTGCCCGACTACGCCGGACGCTACGGCCTTAGCCCCGAGCGCCTGGCTGGACACAAGGATCTGCTCATCCTGCACCCCGGCCCCGTCAACCGCGGCGTGGAGCTGGACTCCGCCTGCGCCGACGGCCCCCAATCGGCGATCCTGGAGCAGGTGGCCAACGGGGTCGCCGTCCGGATGGCGGTCTTCTCGCTTCTAGCCTCATGGAGGGCGCGCCATGCCCGCTAACAGCCTGCTGATTGCCGGCGGAACCGTGATCGATCCGGAACAGCGCCTGGAGGCGGCGCGGGACGTCCTTATTAAGGATGGGCGCATCGAGGACATGGCCGCGGGATTAGCCAAGAAGGAGCGCCTCTCCGGCGTGGCCCGGATCGAGGCCGCCGGCTGCTGGGTGACGCCGGGGCTCATCGACATGCACGTGCACCTGCGCGAGCCCGGCGGCGAGGCCGACGAGACCATCGCCTCCGGCACGCGCGCGGCCGCGCGCGGGGGAGTGGCCAGCGTGTTGGCGATGCCGAACACCGAGCCCCCCATCGACTCCCCGGCCCTGGCCAGGCTTCTCGCCGCCAAGGCGCGGGAGGCCGGCGCGGTCAACGTCCTGGTCGCCGGGGCGCTGACCCTGGGCCAAAAGGGAGAGCGGCTGACCGAGGCCGCGAGGCTCAAGGAAGCCGGCGCCGTAGCCCTGAGCGACGACGGCCGCCCGGTCATGGACTCCGGCTTGATGCGGCGCGCCATGGAGTACGCCCGCGACGCCGGCCTGCTCGTCATCGACCACTGCGAGGACGCAAGCCTCAGCCAGGGGGGCTGCCTCCACGAGGGCGCGGCGGCGACGGCCAAGGGCCTGCGCGCCATCCCCTGGGCCAGCGAGACGGTGATGGTCCTGCGCGACATCGCCCTCTGCGAGCTGACCCAGGCCCCGATCCACCTGGCCCATTTAAGCTGCGCCCAGAGCGTGGCGGCGTTGCGCTCGGCCAAGAAGCGCGGGCTGCCCGTCAGCGCCGAGGCAACGCCCCACCATCTGCTGCTCTGCGAAGACGACATGCCGGGCTACGACGCCGACTTCAAGATGAACCCGCCCCTGCGCGGCAAGGCCGACCGGCAGGCCCTCCTGGAGGCGCTGGCCGACGGGACCATCGACGCGATCGCCACCGACCACGCTCCGCATCGGCCCCAACGCAAGGAATTGCCCCTGGAGCTGGCCGCCTTCGGCGTGATCGGGCTGGAGACCGCGCTGGGCCTGGCCCTGACCCGGCTGGCGGCCAAGGGCGCGCTGTCCAGGCGCAAGCTCATCGAGCGCATGAGCTGCGCGCCGGCCCGGCTCTTGGGGCTTAAGTCCAAGGGCTCGCTGCGCCGCGGCGCCGACGCCGACGTCACCGTGATCGATCCCGCCGCCTCCTGGACGGTCAAGCCCCCCTTCGAGTCCTTAAGCCGCAACACCCCCTTCGCCGGCCTGCGCCTGAAAGGCCGCGCCCGCGCCACGATCGTCGGCGGCCGCGTCGCGTATGCTCTATGAGCGCCTGCTGCGCCCGCTGCTCTTCCGCCTCGAGCCGGAGACGGCCCACGAGCGGGCCTGCGCGCTGATGCGCTGCCTGCAGGCGCTGCCCGGAGGCGCGCGCCTGCTCCAGGGCCTGGCGGGGCCGGCGCCGGAGCTGCCGGTCCAGGCCTTCGGGCTGGATTTTCCAAACCCTCTGGGCCTGGCCGCCGGCTTCGACAAGGACGCGCGCCTGACCGGCATCCTGCCCGCCCTGGGCTTCGGCTTCGTCGAGGTGGGCTCGATCACCCTGCGCCCCCAGCCCGGCAATCCGCGCCCGCGACTCTTCCGCTTGCCGGAAAGCGAGGCCCTCGTCAACCGGATGGGCTTCAACAGCCGCGGCGCGGCGGCGGCGGCCGCGGCCCTGGCGGGCGCGCCGCGCATGGTCCCCGTCGGCGTCAACCTGGGCCTCAACAAGGACTGCCCGCCGGAGCGCGCGCCCGGCGAGTACGCGGAGGCCTTCTCCCTGCTCTGCGCTCGCGGCGACTATTTCGTCGTCAACGTCTCCTCCCCGAACACCGAGGGATTGCGCGGCCTCCAGGAGAAGCGCCGCCTGGAGGCCATCCTGCGGGCGATCCAGGAGCGCAACGCCGGCCGCAAGCCGGTGTTGGTGAAGCTTTCCCCCGATCTCTCGGATTCCCAGCTGGACGACGCGCTGGAGGCGGCCTGCTCCCAGGCCGCGGGCGCGATCGCCGCCAACACGACCCTGGCCAAGGCCGGCCTGCCCGCGGCGGCGGCCCTTGCCGGCGGCTTGAGCGGCCGGCCGCTGTTCTCCCCCTCCACGGCCTTGATCCGGAGAATCCGCGCGCGCTGCGGCCTGCCCATCATCGGGGTCGGCGGGATCATGAGCGGAGCCGACGCCTTGGAGAAGATACGGGCCGGGGCCTGCCTGGTCCAGCTCTACACCGCCCTGGTCTATCGCGGCCCCCGCGCGGCGACCGGCGTCCTGGAGGAGCTGCGCCTGGGCTTGGAGAAGGCGGGCTTTCGCTCCGTGGCGCAAGCCGTCGGCAGCGAGGAGGCCAGCGCGTGACCGAGGTCATCGTCGCCCTCGACGTCGGCTCCCTCGAACAGGAGCGGGAGCTTCTCGAGCGCCTGCGCGGGACCATCGGCTTCTTTAAGATCGGCCTGCAGCTCTTCACCGCCCACGGGCGCCAAGCGGTCGAGCTGGCGCGCCGGCACGGGGCGCGGGTCTTTCTCGACTTGAAGCTCCACGACATCCCCCGGACGGTGGCCCTGGCCGTGCGCCAGGCCCAAAATCTGGGGGCGGAGTCGGTGTCCCTGCATCTTTCGGGAGGAGCCGCGATGCTCCGCTCGGCGCGGGAGGTCTCCCCGCGGCCGAAGCTCTGGGGCGTGACCATGCTCACCAGCCTGACCGACGCCGACGCGAAAGTCTTCGGCGCGGAGGCGCGGCTTAAAGGGATAGCGGAATCCCTGGCCCGGCTGGGCCGGCGGGAGGGCGTCGACGCCACGATCTGCTCGCCCCTGGAGGTCGAGGCCCTGCGGCGGGCCTTGGGCGGCGGAACCTTCGTGACGCCGGGAATCCGCCCCGCCGGCGCCGAGCTGGCCGACCAGAAGCGCGTGATGAGCCCGGAGCAAGCCGCCGCCCTGGGCGTCGACTTCATCGTCGTCGGACGGCCGATCACCCAAGCCCCGGATCCCCTGCGCGCGGCCCAAGACGTCCTGGCCGCCGTGAAGGCCGGCCATTCCAAAGCGCCGGGGGCGCCATGAGCCAAGCCGCCGATCCGCAACGCGTCCGCGCCGCCTTCGAGGCCAACGGGGCGCTGCTAAGCGGCCACTTTTTGCTCTCCTCGGGGCTGCACAGCCAGCGCTATCTGCAATGCGCCCTGGTGCTCTCCGACCCGCCGACGGCGAGCTGGTTGGGCGCCGAGCTGGCCGCCGCCGTCCGCACAGCGGGCATCTCCGCCAACGTCGTCGTCTCCCCCGCCTTGGGAGGGCTGTTCATCGGCCAGGAGGTGGCGCGCGCCCTGGGCCTGCGGCATCTCTTTAGCGAGCGCGACAACGGAGTGATGACCCTGCGCCGGGGATTTTCGATCGCCGCCGGCTCGCGGGCGCTGATCGTCGAGGACGTCGTGACGACGGGCAAGTCCTCCAGCGAGGTCGTCCAACTCGTGCGCGGGCACGGCGGCATCGTCGCCGGCCTGGCCTCGATCGTCGACCGCGGCGCCCCGGACCTGGGCCTGCCGCAGTTAAGCCTGCTGCGCCTGGAAATCCCCGCCTTCAAACCGGAGGACTGCCCGCTCTGCAAGCAAGGCTTGCCCTTCGTCAAGCCGGGCTCGCGCAAACAAAAGCCATGACGACATCTTCCTATAAGAAGGCCGGCGTCGATGCCGGGCTGGCCGACCGTTTGGTCGAGCATCTGGCCAAGATCAACCCCGCCATCGGCGGCTTCGCGGGGCTCTTGCCCCTCGCGGCCCCGGGGCCGGCGCGCGACTACAGCCTGGTCGCCTGCACCGACGGGGTGGGCACCAAGCTCAAGGTGGCCTTCCTGCTCGGCGTCCACGACACCATCGGCATCGACCTGGTGGCGATGTGCGTCAACGACTTGATCTGCTGCGGCGCCGCCCCGCTGCTGTTTCTCGACTATTACGCCGCGGGCAAGCTGGAGCTTAAGCGCTCCAAGGCCGTCCTCAAGGGCATCGTCGAGGGCTGCCGGCGCGGGCGCTCGGTCCTCTTGGGCGGCGAGACGGCCGAGATGCCCGGCTTCTACGCCGCCGGCGAGTACGACCTGGCCGGTTTTTCCGTCGGCTTGGTCAAGCGCTCCCAAGTGATCGACGGCTCCCAGGTCCGTCCCGGCGACGCGGTGCTGGCCCTGCCCTCCTCCGGCTTTCACTCCAACGGCTTCTCGCTCATCCGCAAGGTCCTGGGCCCGCGCCGGCTCAAGGCCTGGGGCCGCGCGTTGCTTGAGCCGACCCGCATCTACGTGGAGGATGCGGCGCGCTTGAGCGAGGGCCTGGCGGCCGCGGGAGAGCGCGTGCTGGCGATGGCCCATATCACCGGCGGGGGCTTGATCGAGAACGTTCCCCGCGTGCTGCCGGCCGGCTGCCGCGCCGTGCTGCGCCCCCGGAGCTGGCAAGCGCCGGCGATCTTTCGAAAGTTGCAGAAAATCGGCCGCATCCCCGAGCGGGACATGTGGACGACCTTCAACATGGGCCTGGGGCTGGTCTTCGTCGTGCGCCGAACCGCCGTCGCGCGGGCCAAGGCCCTGCTGCCGGACGCCATCGAGGTTGGAGCCATCGCTTCCGGAGGCGGGGGCGTGGAGCTGGCGTGAAGAAGCTCGCGGTCTTCGCTTCGGGAGAAGGGACCAACCTCCAGGCCTTGATCGACGCCTGCGCCGCCGGCCGCGTGCGCGGCAAGATCGTCCTGGTCGTCTCCAACAACGAGTCCGCCGGCGCCCTTCGGCGCGCCCGCAGCGCCGGCATCGAGACCCTGGTCCGCCGCCAGGAGGAGTTCGCCGGCGCCGAGGAGTACAACGCTTCCCTGGCCTTCGAGTGCCAGAAGCGGGGCGTCGACCTCATCTGCCTGGCCGGCTTCATGCTGCTGCTGCGCCAGCCCCTCTTGAAGGCTTTCCCGTGGCGGATTCTGAACGTCCATCCGGCCCTGCTGCCCGCCTTCGGGGGCAAGGGCATGTACGGCCGGCGCGTCCACGAGGCCGTCCTCGCCTCCGGGGCGCGCGTGAGCGGCTGCACGATCCACTTCGTCGACGCCGACTACGACCGCGGGCGCATACTGGCCCAGACCGCGGTCCCGGTGCTGCCGGGCGACACACCGGAGGCTCTGGCCGCGCGCGTGCGCGCGCAGGAGCACTGGGCCTATCCCAAGGCCGTGGCCCTCTGGTGCGACGACCGCGTGGAGCTTGGAGACAAGGGCGTGACGATCCGTCCCGCCCCGGAAGCCGGCTGCGCGCGCCTCAAGCGCGCCCTGCTGTCGGTCTCGGACAAGACCGGGCTGGTGGAGCTGGCGCGCGGCCTGCGGGAGCTGGGCGTGGAATTGGTCTCGACCTCCGGGACGGCCAAGGCCCTGCGGCAGGCGGGGCTGGAGATCAGGCCGCTGGAGTCGCTGACGGGATTTCCGGAAATTCTCAACGGCCGCGTCAAGACCCTGCACCCCAATATCCACGGGGCGATCCTGCTGCGCCGCGAGGACCCCGGGCAGGCGCGCGAGGCGGAGCTCTTCGGCATCGAGCCCATCGATCTCGTCGTCGTCAACCTTTATCCCTTCGCCCGAACAGCGGCCGAGGCCGGCGACCCCTTCTCCCTGGAGGTCGTCGAGCAGATCGACATCGGCGGCGTCGCCTTGCTCCGCGCCGCGGCCAAGAATTTCGAGGACGTGGCCGTCCTGACCTCTCCCGACGACTACCAGGGAACGCTCAAGGAGCTGGGCGAAAGCCAGGGGCGGCTCTCCGAGGGCACGCGCCGGCGCCTGGCCCTCAAGGCCTTCCGCCATACCGCGGCCTACGACGCGACGATCTCGCGGGCCTGGGCGGCGGCGGAGCCGGCGGAAAAGTTCCCGGAGCGCCTGCAAGTCGAGCTGGCCAAGGTCCAGGACCTGCGCTACGGCGAGAATCCGCATCAGCGCGCGGCCCTCTACGCCTGGGCCGACGCCGGCGGCCCCTCGTTTGCGCAGCTCAACGGAAAGGAGCTCTCCTACAACAACCTGCTCGACGCCTCCGGCGCCTGGGACGCCGTCAACGAGTTCGAGCCGCCGGCCGCTGCCGTCTTCAAGCACGTCACTCCGGCGGGCCTGGCCGTGGGCCGGACGCAATTGGCGGCCTTCAACGCCGCCTGGGCCTGCGATCCCCTCTCGGCCTTCGGGGGCGTCTTGGCCTTCAACCGCCCGCTGACGGCGGCCGTGGCCCAGCTCCTGGCCAAGCGCTTCGTCGAGGTCGTCGTCGCCCCGGGCTACGAGCCGGAGGCGCTGCAGATCCTCAAGCAGAAGCCGCGGCTGCGGCTGCTCAAGCGCGCCCTAAAGCCGTCGGCGCGCCTGCAGCTGCGCAGCCTGGACTCGGAGGTCCTGGCCACGGAGCCGGATCGGCTGCTCTTGGGCCGGCAGTGGACGGTCGTCACCAAGCGCCGGCCCACGGCCGAGGAAGAGAGTGCCTTGCGCTTCGCCTGGGCCGCCTGCAAGCACGTCAAGTCCAACGCCATCGTCCTGGCCGGGCCCTCGGCCACCGTCGGCATCGGCGCCGGGCAGATGTCGCGCGTCGACTCCGTCCACATGGCGGGCGTCAAGTACAAGGAATACCTGCGCGCGGGCGGCCAGGCCCCGACGGCCCTCGTGCTGGCCTCCGACGCCTTCTTCCCCTTCCGCGACGGCGTCGACGCCGCGGCCGGCCTCGGCATCTCCGCCCTGGTCCAGCCCGGCGGCTCGATCAAGGACCAGGAGGTCTTTTCCGCCGCCGACGAGCTGGGCCTGGCCATGGTGACGACGGGCCTGCGGCATTTCCGGCATTAGCGGCGCTGACAGCAAGTGACCTCATAAAAAGCTATAATCGTTTTTGATGCGAACGGCCGCAGCCGCTCCCGCCCAGAGGGGCGGGATTTTTTTTGGCCGGATGCCCGGCGCGGCGGGGCGCAGATGAGAGGCGAGGCCCTGCTGGCGCTGGAGGACGGAACGGTGCTGCGCGGCCGCTCCTGCGGGGCCGCGGGCGAGGCCTGCGGCGAGGCGGTGTTCAACACCGCGATGACCGGCTACCAGGAGGTGCTGACCGATCCCTCCTACCACGGGCAACTGGTGACGATGACCTACCCGCAGATCGGCAACTACGGGATCACGGCCGAGGACAACGAGAGCCGCAAGCCCTGGCTGGCGGGCTTCATCACGAAAGAGCTCTGCCGCAACCCCTCGAACTGGCAGTCCATAGAGCCGCTGGACTTCTTTCTGCGCAAGCACGGCATCGTCGCCATCGAGGGAATCGACACGCGCGCCCTGACCCTGCGCCTGCGCGAGAAGGGGGCGCTGCGCGCGGCCCTCTCGACCTTGGACCTCAACCCCAGAAGCCTGCTCGCCAAGGCCCGCCGCGCGCCGAGCATGTCCGGCAGCGACCTGGTCCGCGAGGTGAGCTGCGAGAAGGCCTACCGTTGGACGGAAGGCTTCCGGCAGCGCGGCCCGGCGCTGCACGTCGTGGTCTACGACTTCGGCGCCAAGTTCGGCATCCTGCGCTGCCTGGCCCGGCAGGGGCTGCGCGTGACGGTCGTGCCGGCCAGCCTGGGCGCCGCCGAGGCCCTGGCCCTCAAGCCGGACGGCGTCCTGCTCTCCAACGGCCCGGGAGATCCCGAGCCGGTGGCCTACGCCGTCGAGACGATCCGACGCCTGCTCGAGCGCCGGCTGCCGATCTTCGGCATCTGCCTGGGCCACCAATTGCTGGGCCTGGCCCTGGGCGGCAAGACCTTCAAGCTCAAGTTCGGCCACCACGGCTTAAACCACCCCGTGATGGACCTGGAGACGCGCGGCGTGGCGATCACCTCGCAAAACCACGGCTTCTGCGTCGACCTGGCCTCCCTGCCGCGGGAGGTCAGGACCACCCACGTCAGCCTCAACGACGGCACCTCGGAAGGCATGGCCCACTCCCAGCTTCCGGCCTTCTCGGTCCAGTACCATCCCGAGGCCTCCGCCGGGCCGCACGACAGCCGCGGGCTGTTTGTCCGCTTCAAGAAGCTCATGCTGGAGCGCCGGCAGTCGATCTCCCCATGCTGAGCCTGGCGCGCCGCTTCTCAAAGGCTGCTTGCGAGCGCAAGCGCTGGAGCGCGCTGGCCGCCGGGCTCGGCTTCCAGTACCTCGACAAACCCTCGCGGCTGATGGGCGATTGGAGCGCCCGGCTCGTCTACGTGGAGGCCCGCGCCAAGGGCGTGCGCGTCACGACTCGGCTGTCTCGGGCCTCGCGGCTGCGAGTGGAGTTCGCGCAAAGAGACGCCCTCTCCAAGCACTCCGCGCCGTCGAGGCTTCCCCTCGCTTGCGGCGATCCCGCCTTCGACGCCCGCCTGCTGGCCTTCTGCGACGACCGGGAGGCCGCCGCCTCGCTGCTTGCGCCTAGCCTCAGGGCCCGCCTCCTGCGCGAGGCCGCCGTCGACGTCCTAGGCTCCGGCCAAACCGTGCGCTGGGACCTGCCGGACTTGGGCAAGCCGGACGCCCTGGGGCGGACGCTGGACGCCTTGGCCCAGATCGCCGCCGCGATGGAGCGCTTTCCCGCCCATGCCTAAGAGAACCGACATCAAGAAGATACTCGTCATCGGCTCCGGCTCGATCGTGATCGGCCAGGGCTGCGAGTTCGACTACTCCGGCACGCAAGGCATCAAGGCCCTGCGCGAGGACGGCTACGAGGTCGTGCTCATCAACAGCAACCCCGCCACGATCATGACCGACCCGGAGCTGGCCGACCGGACCTATATAGAGCCGCTGACGCCGGAATTCTTGGAGGAGGTCCTCAAGAGGGAGCGCCCGCAGGCCATCCTCCCCACCCTGGGCGGACAGACCGCCTTGAACCTCACGGTCGCCGCCGCCGAGCGCGGCATCATCGAGAAGTACGGCGTCGAGCTGCTGGGAGCGAGGCTGGAGACCATCCGCAAGGCCGAGGACAGGCAGCTCTTCAAGCAGTGCATGCAGCAGATCGGGCTCGACCTGCCCAAGAGCCTGGTCGTCACCGACGTCTCCGAGGCCAAGCAGGCCGCCCGCGAGCTGGGCTTTCCCCTGATCGTGCGCGCCTCCTTCACCCTCGGCGGGACCGGCGGCGGCATCGCCTACCACTTGGACGACCTGCGCCAGAAGGTCCACGCCGCGCTGGAGGCCTCCCCCGTCAAGAAGGTCCTGCTCGAGGAGTCGGCGCTGGGCTGGAAGGAGTTCGAGCTGGAGGTCATGCGCGACGCCAAGGACAACTTCGTCGTCGTCTGCTCCATCGAGAACATCGACCCGATGGGCGTGCACACCGGAGATTCCCTGACCGTCGCCCCGGCGATGACCCTGACCGACCGGCAGTACCAGCAGATGCGCGACGAGGCGAAGAAGGTGGTCAGCGCGATCGGGGTGGAGACCGGCGGCTGCAACATCCAGTTCGCCGTCCATCCCCGCACCGGCCGGCGCGTCGTCGTCGAGATCAACCCCCGCGTCTCGCGCAGCTCCGCCTTGGCCTCCAAGGCGACGGGATTCCCCATCGCCAAGATCGCGGCCAAGCTCGCCGTCGGCTACACCCTCGATGAAATCCGCAACGACATCACGAAGGCCACCCCGGCCTGCTTCGAGCCCTCCATCGACTACGTCGTCGTCAAGGCCCCCCGCTTCGCCTTCGAGAAGTTCGGCGACTTTCCGCTGGACACCGCGATGAAGTCCGTGGGAGAGGTGATGGCGATCGGGCGCACCTTCAAGGAATCGATCCAGAAGGCCCTGCGCGGGCTGGAGGGCGGCAAGGCCGGCTTCGATTTCGAAGGCGAGGCGGACGCGGAGACGCTGCTCAAGAAGCTCTCCCTGCCCTCCTCCGGCCGAGTCTACTGGATCAAGGCCGCCCTGCGCTCGGGCATGAGCGCCGAGGACGTCGCCGAAACGACGCAGATCGACCCCTGGTTCATCCACCAGTTCAAGGAACTGGTCGACTTCGAGGCCGTCCTGTCGGCCTCCCGCCCCAGCCGCGAATTGCTGCGCCAGGCCAAGGGCCTGGGATTCTCCGACGTCCAGCTGGCGCGCCTGTGGAAGCGCACCCCGCAAGCCATGCGCGCGCTGCGCCGCCGCCACGGGCTGCGGCCCGCCTTCAAGCTGGTCGACACCTGCGCCGGGGAGTTCCGCTCCGCCACGCCCTATTTCTACTCGACCTACGAGGACGAAAGCGACGCGCCGCCCGGCAAATCCCGCAAGAAGGTCGTCATCTTGGGCTCCGGTCCCAATCGGATCGGCCAGGGCATAGAGTTCGACTACTGCTGCGTCCAATCCGCGCTCGCCCTGCGCGCGCTGGGCTGCGAGTCGATCATGGTCAACTGCAACCCGGAGACCGTGTCGACCGATTACGACACCAGCGACCGGCTCTACTTCGAGCCCCTGACCTTCGAGAACGTCATGGACATCGTCGAGCGGGAGCGCCCCCTGGGCGTCATCGTGCAGTTCGGCGGGCAGACCCCGCTGAACCTGGCCGCCGCGCTAGAGAAGGCCGGCGTGCCGATCCTGGGCACCCAGGTCCGCTCCATCGACATCGCCGAGGACCGGCGCCGCTTCGGAGCGGCCCTGCGCGAGCTCGGCATCCCCGCTCCCGAGAACGGCATCGCCCGAGACCTGCGGCGCGCCCTGGCCCTGGCGCGGAGCATCGGCTACCCGGTCATGGCGCGCCCCAGCTACGTTCTGGGCGGCCGCAACATGCAGATCATCTACGACGACAGCGGCCTGCGCGACTACATGGAGCGCCAGCGGGCGTCCCGCGGACGCGCCGAGCGCCATCCCTCCCTGCTCATCGACCGCTTCCTGGCCGACGCCACGGAGGTGGACGTCGACGCCGTCTGCGACGGCAAGGACGTCTTCATCGCCGGCGTGATGGAGCATATAGAGGAAGCCGGCATCCACTCGGGCGACTCGGCCTGCACCCTGCCGCCCCACAGCCTGGGCCAGGCCGCTTTGGAGACGATCCGCCGCCACACCACGGCTCTGGCGCTGAAGCTGGAGGTGCGCGGCCTCATCAACATACAGTTCGCGGTCAAGGACGGGGCCGTCTACATCCTGGAGGCCAACCCGCGCGCCTCGCGCACGGTGCCGTTCGTCAGCAAGGCCACCGGCATCCCGGTGGCGCGCCTGGCCACCTCGGTGATGCTGGGCAAAAGCCTCTCCCGCCTGCTGCCGCGCAAGCTCCTGGCGGAGTCTCCGATCGCGCCTCCCTACACCGCCACAAAGGAGGCCGTCCTGCCCTTCATCAAGTTCCCGGGCATCGATCCGCGGCTGGGCCCGGAGATGAAGTCGACCGGGGAGGTGATGGGCATCGACGTCGATTTCCCGCGCTCCTTCGCCAAGAGCCAGGAGGCCAGCGGCTTGACGCTGCCGGCCTCCGGCTCCGTGTTCATCAGCGTGCGCGACGCCGACAAGCCGGAGGTCCTGCACGTCGCCCGCTCCCTGCGCCAGATGGGCTTCTCCCTGGTGGCCACGCGCAATACCAGGGAGTTTCTGGGCCGGCACGGCATCGAGGCGGAGCGGGTGGCCAAGCTCGGGGAGGGCAAGCCGGACGTCGTCGATCTGATCAAGCAGCGCTCGGTCAGCCTCGTCATCAACACTCCCTCGACCCAGCGCTCGCGCTCCGACGGCTACGCGATCCGCCGCACCGCCCTGGAGCTCAACGTGCCCTGCATCACCAACATCCACAGCTGCCAGGCCGCGGTCCACGCCATAGCCGCCGCGCGCGAGGCCCGCCTGACGGTCAAGCCGCTGCAAGAGTACTACCGCCAGCTTCCCTACCGTTTCCCCGCTGAAACGTAGGGTCAGTACCAGAGGCGCAGGGCCAGCTCCGGACCATAGCTGTCGCGCAGGGGATTAAGAAGGGCGCGGTAGGCGGCCTCGACGCCGAAGCGCCCCCAGGAGGGGCCGAGCCCGGCCGAAAGCTCGTGGTAGAGGCGTCCGTCGCTCATCAAATCCGGGGAGTAGCGCAAGAACAGCGACCAGGGCTTTCGCAAACGCCGCTCCCAACGCAGTTCGAGCGAGAAGCCCCACAAGGAGCGCTGCCCCTGCAACGTCGCCATGCCCATGCCATATTCCAGGGTCGAAGCGTTGCCCGTGCTGAGATCGGCCGTGGAATGCAAGGACAGCCAATCCGGAGCGCGGTCGGAGGAGAAGGCGCCGGCGCGGAACTTCGAGTAGGATAGATCGGCGCCGAAGCGCTCGCTCAAGCGCAGCCCGGCGGCGACGTGATTGGCCTCGCGACCGCCCTCGGTGAACTGATGCCCGACGCGCTGCCAGACCTGCCAAACCTGCCCGTTATTGTAATCGTCTTGCGGATCGAACGGATAGCGCTCCAACCCCCGCTCGTCCATGTCCCAGGCCATCAGGTGCGGGGCGAACGGCCCCGCCAGCCAATCGGTGATATCGGGTTTAGGACCGACCGCCAAGACCGGGGCGGCCAAGGCCAGCGCCGCCAGCGCCGAAAGGAGGGCCCTCACCAAGCCATCTTAGCGTTTCAGGCCGCCTCCAAACATGGGACTTTAGTCCTATATTCTCTGGGACCATTGTGCCCATTACCGAGTCTCCTTCCTATAATACACTGCTTTCATGAGGCTTCTGCCGGCTCTCTTATTGGTCCTGGCATCCGGCCCCGCGGCCGCCGCCCCGGCCGCGACCGCCACGACGAGCGGCCTCGTTGCCGCCGTGCAAGCCGCGGACCGCTCCCTGGCCAGCGGTTCTTCGAAACTGGTGCGCGCCGAAGGCGATCGCCTCGGCGGCTTGCTCAACCGCTCCGTGTTGGGCCGGGGCTTCCGCGCCCATATCGCGCCCAAGGTCGAGATCACCTACCGCGACGCCACGCTGGACTCCCTGCTGGCCGCCGCCGAGAAGGAATTCGCCGGCAGCGGCGGCGCCCCCGCCGACTTCTACGAAAGCCTGCACACACTGCGCCGCCTCCAAGGCGAGAGCCGCGTGCGCTCCGAGCCGCTGCTGCCGGACAACGATTTAGGCGTCTACCACGAAAAGGGGTTCTGCGGCGGAACCGTGGGCCTCAACCCCCTGCTCTTTAAGATCGGCGCCGTCATCCCGGAAAAACTGGCGGCCCTCGTGGCCTTCCACGAGATCGGCCACTGCCTCAATCCCCGCCACGGCGTGATCGCAAGCGAGATCCCCGCCTTCCGCCTGCAGTGCCGTATGCTCCGCTTCTTCGATCCCTCCGGGGAGCTCGTGGGAGTCGTCTCCCGCGGCATCGAGCTGCAGATGGAGGATCACGGTCCCGACCGCGTGTCGCTGCAGGCCGAGCGCTACCTGCGCCAGCTCAACGCCTTAAGCGGAACCGACTGCCAGACCGACGCGATCCGCCGCTTCGTCTACGAGGACGGCTACCGCGAAGGCCTGGGAAAAATCGACTAGGCCGGCGTAGCCGGCCTGCGTCTGGCCGGATAGGGAAGTGCGTTAGGCCATGACGGCCGGCGTAGCCGCCTTGCCCGCCGACGTAAATTATTATAGGGTTGGCGCAGGATGAAACGCTTGGTGCTGGCGTTGGCCTCCGCCTGCTTTCTTCTGCTCGTCGCCGCCGAGTCCAACCACGTCCACGTCAAGCCCCAGAAAACGCCCTGCGCCTTCTGCGCGCTGGCGGGCCAAGCGGTGCCGCAGGTGCCGGCCCTTCCCCCCGCTGCGCGCGCCGTCGCCGCCGTCTGGCAGCCCCTTCAGCCCGCCTGCAACGCCGCTCCCATCGCTTCCGCCGTTCTTCCCGCCAGCGCGCGCGATCCTCCCGCCGCCTGATCCTCCAGTCGTTTCTCTCAACCGTCCGCAGCGCGCATAGCGCCGTATATAAGGAGGTCAGCCATGATTTTATCGCTCGTTCTGCTCTTGGGGCTCGCCCCGGCCCTCGTCCGGGCCCAGACGCCCCCAACCGACGTCCAAAGCCGTCTGCAGGACCTGGAGTCCCGCGTCGGCAAGCTGGAGACCGCGCCGGCCCCGGTGCACATCAACTCATTCAATCCGTCCATCGGCATGGCCATCGATACCGTCCTGAGGGACTCCAACGACCATGCCAACTTCGACCTGCGCGGCGCCGAGCTCAACCTGGCCGCACCCGTCGATCCCTTCGTCAGCGGCTGGGCCGTCATCAACGGCCACGAGGACGGCATCGACGTCGAGGAAGCCGCCATGCAGACGGCCGCCCTGCCCTGGGGCCTGCAGGTCACCGGGGGACGCTTCTTCGCCCCCTTCGGCCGCCTCTCCCAATGGCACGATCATGAGCTGTCGATGGTCGACCGCCCCAACTCCCTGTTGACCTACGTCGGAGGCGAGGGGCAGGCAGACGGCGTCCTCGTCAGCTGGCTGGCGCCCACGCCCTTCTTCCTGCGCTTGAGCGCCGGGACCTTCAGCAAGCTCGGCGCCGACAATAACCGGGTCGCCCACACCGACTACCAGGGCTTCGACCGCTGGACGCATCTGGTCCGCGCCCATCTCTACACGGACCTGACCGACAATGTCGGGCTCGACCTGGGAGCCAGCCTGGCCTGGACGCCCAAGAGCGTCTTCTGCCCGTCCGGAGCCTGCGCCCTGAATGATTCCTGGCGCACCCTAGGCGGCGCCGACGCCACCCTGCGCTACATGCCCTCCGCCGGCGGCCTGTACAAGGGCCTGGTCTGGTCGACGGAGGTCCTGCAAAACGACGAGCGAGGCTTCGATCCCTTCACCTCGCTGCCCACGGGCCGCATGTTGAGCTACTCCGGCTACTCCAACGTCGAGACCAAGGTGGGGCGCATGACGCGCCTGGGGGCCTTCGTCGATCTGAGCGAGCTGCCCGGCCAGAAGCGCGACGTCTGCAGGACCTTCGCCGCCTACTGGACCCTGGAGTTCTCGGAGTTCAACCGCCTGCGCCTGCAATACTCCCGAATCCTCAACAGCTTCGGCGGCGCCTTGGCCGGGCTGCCCGGCACCGACTTCGCCGGCAGCGACTTGGTCGGCCTGCGCGCCGGCCACATGATCTCCCTGCAATGGACGACGGTGCTGGGCTACCATGTCCACGGCTTTCGCGGCCGGTGGGGCGCGTAAAATCTAGAATCCGGAGGATTGAATCGATGAACAAACCGCTCTTGGCCTTGGCTCTCGCAGCCTCGCTTCCCTGCGGCGCGCGCGCCGCGAAACTGCGCGTCGTCGCGACCTTTCCCGACCTGGCCGACATCGCCCGCGACGTCGGCGCAACGCATGTCCGGGTCGTCGGCATCGCCCGCGGCACGGAGGACCCGCATCAGGTCGTCATGAAGCCCAGCTTCGTGCCCAAGCTTCACGCCGCCGACGCCGTCGTCTTCAACGGCCTGACCCTCGAGCACTCCTTCCTGCCCGGCCTGCTCGAGGCCGCCGCCAATCCCAACATGCGCCCGGACACCTTCCGCACCTGCCTGGGCCAGGGCTGCATCGACTGCTCCAAGGGCGTCCCCATCCGGCAGAAGCCGGCCGACATCGCGCGCAGCCAGGGCGAGCTGCATCCCATGGGCAATCCGCACTACGACGTCGACCCGGAGAACGGCCTCGTCGTGGCCAAGAACATCGCGGAGGGGCTTTCCGCCATCGACCCGGCCCACGCCGCCGACTACGAGAGAAACGAGAAGGCCTTCGCCGCGAGGCTCCGGGCCAAGATCGCTCAATGGAAAAAGGAGCTGGCGCCGCTCAAGGGGGTCAAGGCCGTCTCCTTCCATGAGGACGTGGCCTATCTCGGCCACTTCACGGGGCTGGACTTCATCGACACCGTGGAGTTCAAGCCCGGCGTGCCGGCGACGCCGGCCCATTGGGTCAAGCTCATCGAGGAGATGAAGGCGCAGAACGTCAAGCTCATCGTCCACGAGCAGCAGTACTCCTCCGACCAGGCCCGGGCCCTGGCCCGGCAAACGGGAGCGCGCATCGCCACCATCGGGGTCATGGGCGACGCCTTCCCCGGCACGGCGCACTACATCGACTTCGTGCAGCACAACATCGACGCCATCCTCGCGGCCGCCGGGATGAGCCCGCGCTCGTGAAAAACGAGCCCCTGCTGCGCTTCGAGGACGCCTCCCTGGGCTACGGCCGCCGGGCCGTGCTGACGGGCGTGAGCTACGAGGTGGCCCAAGGCTCCTTTCTGGGCATACTCGGGCACAACGGCTCCGGCAAGAGCACGATGCTCAAGACCATGCTGGGGCTGCTGCCGCCGCTCAAGGGACGCTTTCGGGCGCGCGGGGCGGGCGGCAAGCCCCGCTACGGCTACGTGCCGCAGAAGGAGAAGCTCGACCCCATCTACCCGCTGACGGCCTACGAGGTGGCGGCGATGGGCTCCTACCGGAGCCTCGATCTCTGGCGGCGACTGCGCGGCCAAGGACCTCAGGAGCTGGTGCGGCGCTGCCTCAAGCAGTGCGGGGCCTTGGAGCTGTCGGCGAAGCGCTACAGCGATCTCTCCGGCGGCCAGCGGCAGCGCGTGCTCATCGCGCGGGCCCTGGCCGCCGAGCCGGAGCTGCTCGTCCTAGACGAGCCCCTGGCCGGCATCGACGTCACGACCCAAGGGGCGCTGCTCAAGCTCTTCGAGGACTTCAAGCGGCGCCAGGAGCTCACGATCCTCATGGTCAGCCATCGCGTGCAGCACGAGAAATCCCTCTTCACCCACGTCGCCTGGGTCGACGAGGGCAAGGTCGAGGTCGGGCCGACGGACAAGATGCTCTCGGCCAGCCATATCATGCGCATCTTCGAGGCGGAGCTATGACGACCCTGCTCGACATGCTCAGGCCCTCCTTCCTGCTCTGCCACGCCGTCTACGGCAGCATGGTCGTGGGCTTCGTCGTGCCGCTGGTCGGCTCCTACTTCCTGCTGCGCCGGCTCGTCTTCTGGGGCGTGGCCCTGCCGGAGGTCTCGGCGGCCGGCATCTCCTGCGCCTTCATGCTCCAGGGGCTCGGCTTCACCCTTCTGGCCGGCGGGGAGTCCGGACAGAAGCACTTGGCCATCCTCGGCTCCGTCGTCTTCACCGTGGCGGCCATCGTCTTTCTGGCCTACACGGAGCAGCGCGGCGGGGTGCCGGAGGGCCGCGTGGGCAGCCTCTACGCCCTGGCCGGCGCGCTGGCCATCCTGTTCCTGGTCTGGAATCCCGGCGGCGAGGCGGAGATGCTGGGCCTGCTCAAGGGCGAGATCGTCACCATCTCCGGCCACGACTTCCGCGCCATGCTCGAGGTCTTCGGCCTGGTCACGGCGGCGATGTTCGTCTTCCAGCGAGAGTTCACGCTGGTCTCCTACGACCGGGACATGGCCGTGACCTTGGGGCGCAACGTCCTCGTCTGGGACGGGCTTTTGTTCCTGATCGTCGGGATCACGGTCTCCTTGGGCGTCATGACCGCGGGGCCGCTGGTCATCTTCGGCTTCCTCGTCATCCCGCCTATGGCCGCCCTGCCCTGGGCGCGGGGGATGCTCTCCTTTTGCCTGCTGGCCTCGCTGGTCGGCGGCTTCTGCGCCCTGGGCGGCTTCTATCTCTCCTTCACGCGAGACCTGCCCCTGGGGCCCGTCATCGTCTGCCTGGCCTGCGCGGTCCTGCTGGTCTCGAGCGCCCTGCGGAAGCTGCTGCGCAAGGCCGGCTGCTGAGCGCAAGCGGGGCGGCGTTGCGGCGCCGGCCCTTCCAGAAGCTCAACCGCCCGGTCAAGGACAAGCCGTCCCCTCCAAGGGGGCGCTCGCTGACGCGCTCGAAGCGGCCGACGAAAGCCGCGCGCATTGGAGCGTTGAGCGGCCTGATGACGGCGCGCAGAGCCGAAACGCCTCGCCGCGCGGCGATACCGGCCAGGTAATCCACTAGAAAGCTTCCGATGCCGCGCCCCTGGAAATCGTCATGGACCGTCACGGCCAGCTCCGCCGTGGAATCTCCCGCGGCCGCGCAGTAACGGCCGACGGCGATCATCCGCTCGCGGCCGTTTGAGCGCACGAAGCCGGCGATGGCCATCGAGCTGCGGAAGTCGACGCAGACCAGCTCTTGAAATTGCCTTTGGCTTAACCGCTCGAGCGGGATGCCGAAGCGCGCCGCCGTCGTCTCCGGCGACTGGGAATAGAAGAGATCCTTGAGCTTGCGCTCATCGGTGGGCTTGATCGGCCTGAAGAAGACCTCGGCGCCGCGGAAACGCGCGCGCGTCTCCAACTCGACCGGGTAGGGCCCGGAAGCGGGCGGGATCAGCTGCCCGGCGTCCAGATAGCCGGCCTCCTTGGCCTGCGCGGCCAGTTCGACGCGAAAGGAGGGATGGGCGATCTGGATTAAGGCGACGGCGCGCTCCCGAATCGTCTTGCCCTTGAGGCTGGCGATGCCGTACTCGGTGACGACGAAGTCGACGTCGGCGCGCGTAGTGACGATCCCGGTGCCGGCGGCAAGCCGGCAGGTAATGCGCGAGACGGATCCACCCTTGGCCGTCGAGGGCAGGGCGATGATGGAGCGGCCTCCCTTGGAGCGCGCAGCACCCCGTATGAAATCAACCTGGCCGCCGACACCGCTGTAGAAGCGGCTGCCGATGGAATCGGAGGCGACCTGCCCGGTGAGGTCGACCTGGAGGGCGGAGTTGATCGAGACCATGCGGTCGTTGCGGGCGATGACGAAGGGATCGTTGACGTAGTCGACGGGATAGAACTCGAAGGGGCTGCCCGGCCCCACGGCCTCATAGAGCCGCCGGCTTCCCAAACAGAAGGCCACGACGACCTTGCCGCGATGGAGCGTCTTGCGCCGCCCGGTGATCGCGCCGCCCGAAATCAGCGGCAGCACGCCGTCAGACACCATCTCGGAATGCACGCCGAGATCGCGCTTGCCCGCCAAGGCCGATAGCACCGCGTCCGGGACCGCCCCGATGCCAAGCTGGATGGTCGAGCCATCCTCGACCAGACGGGCCACGTAGCGGCCAATCCAGGCCGCCTCCGCAGTCGCGTCCGGCCGCGGCAACTCGAAGAGAGGCACCGTGCCCTCCACGAAGGCGTCGATCTTCCCGACGCTCAGCGAGGAGCGCCCCGCGGTGGCGGGCATGCGCCGGTTGACCTGCGCGACCACGTAGGAGGCCCGCTCCGCCGCGGCCAGCAGGATGTCAACCGAGACGCCTAACGAGCAGCGCCCCCTCTCCGGAGGGGAGACCTGGATCAAGGCCACGTCCACGGGCATCCGTCCAGACCGGAACATCGAGGGAATCTCCGAGAGGTAGCACGGGGTATAGTCGGCCAAACCGCTGCCCACGGCGCTGCGCACGTTCGGTCCGATAAAGAGGGCGTTGTGCCGGAGCCGTCCGGCGAAACGGGAGTCGGCGTAAGGCGCGGGGCCCAGGGTCAGCAGATGCAACACCTCTACGTCGTTGAGTTGCGGCGCGCGCGCGGCCAGGGCATCGACCAAGAGCTGCGGCTCGGCCGCCCCGGAACCGATCACCACGTGCTGACCGCTGCGCACCTGCGCCAATGCCGCATCGGCGGACATCGTCCTCATACCGGCTTTTCTAGAAGCAACGAAAAGGCCCCTTGGCCGCCTCGTTGCGACGCTTCAGGTGTAGGCAAGGAGGACCATGATCGCCGCGGACATCATGCGCAAAGAGGTCGTCACCGTCTACGAGAACCAGACGGTGGAGGAACTGGAGCGGCTGCTGCTGGACCACCGCATCACTGGAGTCCCGGTCGTGGACGAACGAAAGCGCTTGGTCGGGGTCATCTCGCAGACCGATCTGGTCCGACGCGATCGCGAGGCCAACGGCAAGGCGGAGCCGGCGGCCTACCACCAGGAACTCGATCGCCGGCTGGGACGCCAAGGCTTCCGCGTCGAGACCCCGAGCTACACCCGCGTGCGCGAGGTGATGACGCCGGCCGTGCTGTCGGCGGAGGCGAAAACACCGGTTTCGGAATTGGCGCGCTGCATGACGGAAAAGCACGTGCACCGCATCGTCATCACCGACAAGGGGAAGCTGGCGGGCATAGTGACCTCCATGGATATTCTTAGAGCCTTCATCAAATTGGCGGAGGAGGCGAAATGAAACACCATCACGTCAAGACCAAGCCGAGAAAGCAACTGCTGGCGGCCGCGCGCAAACCCCGGATCGACTATCCGCAAGAGGGAGAACGCGTCGAGAACGAGAGCTACACGGTGCGCATCTGCGCCGAGCAGGCGCGGACGGTGCGGATCGCCGTCGACCAGGGGGAGTGGCGGGACTGCCGGCCGGCCGTGGGGTTCTGGTGGTTCGACTGGGCGCCGGAAGCCTCAGGCGAACACGAACTGATCGCTTGCGCCGAATACGAGAGCGGACAAGAGGCGGTCTCGGGGCTTGTTCATTGTGTAAAATCCTAAGGATGGCGGACGAAGGGACACCGTGGGCGTAGAAGGCCTCTTCGGCTACCTGCAAGCCGCGGCGCAGGCCAAGAACGCGGAGACCTTCAGCCCTCAACCCTTCGTGACTCTCTCGCGCCAGGCCGGAGCGGGCAGCACGGAGGTCGCCTCGGCCCTGGCCCGCCGCTTGAGCGAGATCGAGGGGCGACCCTGGACCGTCGTCGACCGCGCCCTATGCGAGGAGGTCGCCGCCGACCGGAACCTGTCGGTCACCCTGGACAACCTGATGCGGGAAATCTACCGCGAGCCGATAGAGGACTACATCACCTACCTGCTGCTTAAGCAGTCCTCGCAAGGCGCCGTCACCAAGGCCGTCTTCCAGACCCTGCGCGCGGCGGCGCTCTCCGGCAGGACCGTCATCGTCGGGCGGGCGGGGAGCCTGGTGACGCGCGACCTGTCCCTCGGAGTCCACATCCGGCTCGTGATGCCCCGTCCCCAGCGCGTGTCCAACCTGGAGCGCTGGCTGGGCCTGCCGGCGCAGGAGGCTGAGCGGGAATGCGCGCGGCGCGACGCGGACCGGCGCCAGCTGGTCAAGTCGTATTTCAAGAAGGAGATCGACGATCCCCTCCTTTACGACGCCGTCTGGAACGCAGGGCGCCTCTCTGCGGAGGCCATCGCCGAGCTGACCGCCCGCCTCGTGCTGCTGCGCCGCGGCTAGCCGACTTAGCTGTTTCATTGCATTCCGGTTGGCATGGCCGCGAGAAGCATCCTCATCGTGGACGACGACTGGTCCGCCCGCGAGATGTTGGGCTTGGCGCTGCGCAAAGCGGGATTTTACGCGCGCACGGCATCGGGGGGAGCGGAGGCGCTGGAATTGCTCCGGACGAGCCCCTTCGACTGGCTGCTGACGGACGCCCACATGAAGCCGATGGACGGCTTCGAGCTGACGCGCCGCGCCAAGGCCTTGCGCCCCGAGCTTCGGGTGGCGATGATCAGCGCGGTCCAGTCCGTTCCGGCGCCGCCGCCGACCGAGGCGATCGAGACCTTCTTTCCCAAGCCGGTGATCGTCGAGGACGTCGCGCGGGCCCTGGCCGCCTGATCCTTACGCCTTGACGCTCTTGGCTGCCTCCGCCTGGACGCCCGCCAGCTTCTGGTAGGCGGCGAAGCGCCGGTCGACCTCGGCCTGGACCACGGCGGCGTCGGCCAGGCGGAAGCGGCCCTCCTGGCGCAGGTACTCCCGCACGGGAAGCTTCGGCTTGGAGTCCAGCTGCAATTCCGGCAAGCCCGACTGGCGCCGGCGCGGATCGAAGCGGTAGAGCGGCCACATGCCGGTGTCGACGGCCAGCTTCTGGTGGGCTAGGCCGGCGGAAATGTCGTAGCCGTGGGCGATGCAGGGGCTGTAGGCGATGACCAGCGACGTCCCCGGATAGGCCTGGGCCTCCAAGAGCGCCTTGACCGTCTGCGTGTCGCTGGCACCCAGCGCCACGCGCGCCACGTAGACGTTCCCGTAGCTCATCGCGATCAACCCCAGGTCCTTTTTCGCCGTGCCCTTGCCGCCGGCGGCGAACTTGGCGGTCGCCGCCAACGGGGTGGCCTTGGACTGCTGCCCTCCGGTGTTCGAATAGACCTCGGTGTCGAGCACGAGGATCTTAAGGTTATTTCCCGAGGCCAGGATATGGTCAAGCCCGCCGAAGCCGATGTCGTAGGCCCAGCCGTCCCCGCCGATGATCCAGACGCTCTTGCCGACCAGGCCGTCTCGGGCCTCCTCCAATTCCCTGGCCGCCTCTCCCTTGAGGGCGGAAAGCGCTTGCCCCAGTTGGGCCACTCGCTTGCGCTGGGCGGCGACGTCCGCCTCGCTCTCCTGGCGCGACTCCAAAAGGGCGCTGGCCAGTTCCGGCCCCACCTGGGCTGAAAGCTCCTTAAGCAGGCGCCGCGCCCGCTCCTCCTGGACGTCGCTTCCCAGGCGCAGGCCCAGGCCGAACTCGGCGTTGTCCTCGAAGAGGGAGTTGGACCAGGCCGGCCCGCGCCCCTCCTCGTCGACGCAGTAGGGCGTCGTCGGCAGGTTGCCGCCGTAGATCGAGGAGCAGCCGGTGGCGTTGGCGACGAGCAGCCGGTCTCCTACGAACTGTGTCAGCAGCTTGATGTATGGCGTCTCGCCGCAGCCGGTGCAAGCCCCCGAGAACTCCAAGAGCGGCCGCAGGAACTGGGAGCCCTTCACGTCGCGCTTGACCTCGGAGCGCTCGGCCTCCGGCAGGCCTAGGAAGAAGGCGAAACCCTTCCTCTCGCGCTCCAGATGCTCGGCCAAAGGCTTGAGCTCTATGGCCCGCCGCTCGGCTCCCTCCTTGGCCTTCGCCGGGCAGACCTCGACGCAGAGGCCGCAGCCGGTGCAGTCCTCCGGGGCCACCTGCAGCACGTACTTGCGCGGCGCGCCGACGGCCTTGAAATCGGCGGACTTAAAGCCCTCCGGAGCCGCGGCCAGGCGGCCCGGCTCGCAGGTCTTCGGACGGATGGCCGCGTGCGGGCAGACCAGCGCGCACTTGTTGCACTGGATGCACAACCCTTGCTCCCAGATGGGGATCGCCTCCGCGACGGCGCGCTTCTCCCAGCGGCTGGTCGCGGTGGGCCAGGTGCCGTCGGGCGAGAAGGCGCTGACCGGCAGCCGGTCGCCCTTGCCGGCCAGCATCACCGCGGTGACGCCCTTGACGAAATCCGGGGCGCCGTCCGGAACGATCGGGGGGCGCTGCCTGCGCGCGCGCGCCTCGGCGGGGACCTTGACGCGCTCCAAGCGCGAGACGGCCAGGTCGATGGCCGCGCGGTTGCGCTCGACGATGTCGGCCCCCTTTTTCCCGTAGCTGGCCTGGATGGCCTCCTTCATGCTCGCCAGCGCCTCCTCGACCAGCAGCAGGCCGGAGAGAGAGAAGAAGCAGGCCTGCATGATCGTGTTGATGCGGCGGCCGAGGCCCGCCTCGCGCGCCAAGCGGTAGGCGTCTATGGCGTAGACCTTGAGCTTCTTGTCGATGATCTCGCGCTGCGTCTCAAGCGACAACTCCCGCCAGGCCTGTTCGGCGCTGCCGCGGGCGTTGAGCAGCAGGGTCGCCCCCGGCGCCGCGTAGGAGAGCACGTCCACCCGGTCGAGGAAGGGCAGGTGATGGACGGCGACGAAGGGCGCGCGGCGGATCAGGTAAGGCGAGCGGATCGGGCGGGGGCCGAAGCGCAGATGCGAGACCGTCATCGCCCCCGACTTCTTGGAGTCGTAGACGAAGTAGCCCTGAACGAAGCGGCCGGTCTTCTTGCCGATGATCTTGATCGAATTCTTGTTGGCGCTGACCGTGCCGTCGGCGCCCAGCCCGAAGAAGACGGCCCGCGAGACATCCTCCGGCTCCGTCTCGAAGCCCTCGTCGAAGGGCAGGGAGGAGCCGCCGACGTCGTCGATGATGCCGACGGTGAAGCGCCGGCGCGGCGCCGGCCGCTCCAGCTCGTCGAAGACGGCCTTGGCCATCGCCGGCGTGAACTCCTTGGAGGAAAGCCCGTAGCGCCCGCCGATCAAGAGGGCCTCGCGCCCCAGCTCGCGCAGCGCGGCGGAGAGCTCCAAGAAGAGCGGCTCTGCCACCCCGCCGGGCTCCTTGGTCCGGTCGAGCACGGCCAGGCGCCGAACGCTCTTGGGCAGGGCGGCGCCAAACGCCTCCAGGCTGAAGGGGCGCAGCAGGCGCACGGTCAGCAGGCCCACGCGCTGCCCGCCGGCGTTGAGGGCCTCGACCGCCTCCCGGACGGCGTGGGCCGCCGAGCCCATCACCGCGATCACGCGCTCGGCCTGGGGATGGCCGAAGTACTCGAAGAGGCGGTAGCGCCGTCCGGTCAGCCTTGCAAAGCGCTCCATCGCCTCCTCGACGAGGCCGGGGCAGCGGTCGTAGAAGGGGCCGCAGGCCTCGCGCGCCTGGAAGAAGACGTCCGGGTTCTGGGCGCTGCCGCGCAGGACCGGGCGGTCCGGGGTCAAGCCGCGGCGGCGGTGATCGGCGATCGCCGAAGCGTCCAGCATCGAGCGCAGCTCGCCGTCGGACAAGGGCGAGACGGTGGCGACCTCGTGGGAGGTCCTGAAGCCGTCGAAGAAATGCAGGAACGGCACCCGGCTCGTCAAGGTCGCCGCATGCGCGATCAAGGCCAGGTCCTGAGCCTCCTGGGGAGAGCCGGAGCACAGCAAGGCCCAGCCCGTCTGGCGGCAGGCCATCACGTCGGAGTGATCCGCGAAGATCGAGAGGGCGTGGGTGGCCACCGTCCGCGCCGCCACGTGCATGCAGGCGGCGGTCAGCTCCCCGGCGATCTTGTACATGTCTGGAATCATCAGCAGCAGGCCCTGGGAGGCCGTGAAGGTCGTCGCCAAGGCCCCCGCCTGCAAGGCTCCATGCAGCGTGCCGGCGGCTCCCCCCTCCGCCTGCATCTCGACGACCCGCGGCACCGATCCCCACAGATTGGCCTTGCCCTGCGCGGCCCACTCGTCGCAGTGCTCCGCCATCGGCGAGGCCGGAGTGATCGGATAGATCGCCACCACCTCGCTGGCGCGATAGGCCACCGAGGCCGCCGCCTCGTTGCCGTCCACGATGATCGATTCACTCATTTCTAAAGATGGAAAGCAACGTAACGGCCAGGCCGGCTACGCCGGCGCCGTCATGGCCTGACGCACCTTCCCATATCCGGCCAGACGCAGGCCGGCTACGCCGGCCTAGTAGTCCGTCAAGCGGCGGGGCGCCGCGGCGGCGCGGGCGGCGTTGAGGACTGCGAGAAGATCGATGATCTCTTGAAACACCGCACCCTGGACCGGCGTCAAACCCCCGGCCGCGGCGAAGGCCATGCCGACCAAGCTCAGAGCCATGCCGCCGACCGCGCTCTGCAGGGCGATGGCGCGCATGCGGCGTCCGATGTGGATGAGCTCGTCCAACTTGCCCAAGGACGGGTTCATCACGACCGCTCCGGCGGCCTCGGCAGTGACGTCGCTGTTGGGGCCGATCGCCACCCCCACGGTTGCTGCGGCTAGCGCCGGGGCGTCGTTGACGCCGTCTCCCACGAAGAGGGTCTTGCTCCGGGCCGCCTCGCGGCGGACCACGGCCACCTTCTGCTCCGGGCTCTGGCCGCCGAACGCCTCCTCGATGCCCAGGCGCCCCGCCAGAACCTTGACCTCCGACTCCCGGTCGCCGGAAAGGAGGATGATCTTCTCGATGCCGTGCCCTCCCGGCAGATGGTCGAGAAATGGGCGGCTCTCGGGCCTGGGGACATCATGGAAGCGGAAGATGGCCGCGGGAGCCCCGTCGATCGACAACAAGCATTCCAGGCCGCTGCCCGGCCCAGGCAGGCCTTCCGCCGTCCCCCGACCTGACAGCAGCAATCGGCGGCCGGCTATCTCGCCGGACAAACCCTCCCCGGGACGCTCGCAGACCCGGACGGCCTCCAGCGGCTCAAGCCCGGCGGCGTCGGCGGCGGCGATGAGAGCCGCCGCAAGCGGATGGCGCGAGTAACGCTCCAGGCTGGCCGCCAGACTCAGCGCCTCCTCCGGCTTGGTCCCGCCGACGGGCAGGATATCCGTCAGCGACGGCTTGCCCACGGTCAGGGTGCCGGTCTTGTCGACGATCAGCGTCCGGCACTCGGCGATCAGCTCCAGCGCCGCCGGGCTCTTGACGATGATGCCGCGGCTGGCGGCCAGGGAGATGGTGCCGACCACGGCCACGGGGATGGCGATCAACAGCGGGCAGGGCGTGGCCACGACCAAGACGGACAAGAAGCGCAGCGGCTGCCCGGTCCAAACCCAGGCCGCCGCGGCCAGCCCCAGCGACAGCGGCACGTACCAGGCCGCCAGCCGATCGCCCAGGCGCCGCAGCCTCGGGCGGCGGCGCTCGACGTCCTCCATGACCGCCATGATCCGCGCGTAGCGGGACTGCGCGGCGGGCCTTACGGCGCGTATCGTCAGGGCCGAGGAGCCGTTGACCGCCCCGGAGAGGACGCAAGAGCCCGGCGTCTTGGCCAGCTCGAAGGGCTCCCCCGTCAGGTAGGACTCGTCCATCGCGCCGCGGCCCTCCAGCACCACCCCGTCGACCGGGCAGAGCTCGTGCGGCAGCACGCGCAGGACGTCCCCGACGGCGATCCGCTCGACGCCGACGTCCTCGACGCCCAGGCCCAAGCGGCGATGGGCGACCTGCGGCATGCGCCGCGCCAAGGCCTCCAGCACGCGGGAGGCGTTGCGCGAGGCGTAGCGCTCCAAGGCCGCGCCGCCGGAAAGCATGAGCACCAGAATCGCGCCCGCCAGCGGCTGCCCCAGGACGGCCGCCGCGACGATGGAAATCGCGGCGAGCAGATCGGCCCCGAAGTCGCCGCCGAGCAGGCGGCGCGCGATGCCCCAGAGCGCCGGCGCTCCGGCCGCCGCCAGCACCAGCCACAAGGGGGCGTCGGCGATCGTCCGCTGCGCGCCGCCGGCGCGCAGCGCCAGGTGGAGGAGAATGCCGGAGAGGGCTAGAACGGCTTGAAAGGATTGCACTCTAGCTAGAAGTGAAAATGGAAGGCGCTCTCGCGGCCCGCCGCAATCCGCGCCTGGGCGGCCTCGGGCTGCGGCCCCGGCACCGCGATGACCGGGGCCTCGCTGTGGCGCAGCACGCGCTCGGCGGTGGTGCCCAGCACCACGTCGTGCAGCAGGGACCTGCGATGCGCCACCAGCACGACCAGCCCGGCCTCGAAGCCGGCCTCTATGATCTCGTCCGTCGGCTGGCCCTGCCTCACCTCCACAGACGCATGGGCGGCTTGCAGCACGCCGGCGGGCAGGGTCTCCAGGGAGGCGGCCAGACGCCGGGAGAGGCGGTCCACCGAATCGCCGGCGCCGCAGACCAGCAGCGCTCGCAGCGGCTTGCCCAGCGCCGCCGCCACCTTCGCGGCGTAGAGCAGGCCGGTCTCGGAGTAATCGGTCAGGTTGACCGGAGCCAGGACGGCCCGCACCGGCCGCGGCGGCCGGTGCGCCACCAGCACCGGACGGGGGGAAAGGCGCAAGACGGCCTCGGAGACGGAGCTGTTCAAGAGATGATCGAAGACGGAATGGGAATGCGTTCCCATCACGACGAGGTCCGGCCGGCGCGTTCGCGCCGCCTCCAGGATCGCATCGACGGGATCGCTCTCGACGATCCGCAGCAGGGCGGCCTCGCCGAAGCGCTCGCGCAGGAGGACCGTCATCCGCAAGCGCTCCGCGCGCGACAAGCGGCGGCGGGCCAGCCAAGGCGCCCGCGCGGCCGCGTAGACGACCTCCAATCTGGCGCCGAAGCGGCGGGCCAGCTCGCGCGCGTGCTCGCCCGCGTCCTGCGACGAGGGGCTTAAATCGGACGGCACCAGTATCGTCTGCGGCGGGAAAATCATCGCTCTTCCTTGGTTTTTAGCGCAACGCAATGGCCAAGCGGCCGGCCGCGGCATTTATGACCTCCGTCATGGACGCATCCGGAAGCTTTCTACTATCCTGCCCGCAACGGGTGAGACGAAAAACCAGGGCCGTCGCGATCTCCATCGATCTCTCCCTCTATCCGCTGGAGGCGGTCCGGGCGGCCGCTTATGCCTTCACGGACCGTTCCTACGCGCGCCTCTCCCGCTCCGGGCGCCGCGCCCGCGTCGCCCTCGCGCCAAAAACCGCCCAAGACCGCCTCCTGGCCGACGACTTTTGCAACGAGCTGCTCCACCAGGCCGTCAGGCTGCAGGTTTCCCGCGCCAATCGGACGCTGCGGGAGCTCATCGTCACGAAAGCTCTGGTCTGCGCCCAGCCGGCAAGCAGGATCGCGCAAGAGCGCGCCCGGCGCGCGCCGACTCCCGGCCGCCGGCAGACCCGGCCGCCGGGCCGCAAGCTCAAGAAGAAAATATCCCGGTTCCTGGCCGGCATCGAGGCCAAAGGCGGAAGCGACCCTCTCGGTCTCTTCGTCCCCTGGGAGGAGACCCAGGTCAAGCCGGGATGAGACAAGCGTTGCCGAGGCCGCCGCGGCTGGAGGCGGCAAACGTCGCGGCCTTCCGCTTCCGCAGGCTCGACGGCCGCTACCTCGTCACCGACGAGCTCGGGCGCTGCCGCTTCTTGACGCCGCAAGCCTTCCGGCGCCTGGTCGCGGGCGCCCCGCCCGCGGGCCTCGCGCGCCGGCGCCTGCGGCTCGAGCGGTTGGCGAGCTCCTGGCGGCGGCGCCAGCGCCTGCCCTGGTCCGGTCCCGGCCGGCACGTCGTGATCGTGGCCGACGGGGCGGCGCGCATGACGATCGAGACGGCGAGAAGCGTCGTCGACACGATCCTCGAAAGCCCCAATCCCGAGCTCGCCGTAGAGCTGCGGGGCGCCGCGCTCAAGGCAAGCCGCCCGGTCGTCAGCTTCTTGACCGCCTACGCCCGCCGCAAGAGCCGCCTCGCGGACAAAAGGCTGCGCCTTTTTCTCGATGCGCCCCCCGGCTCCGCGGGCGGCGCGGCGGCGCCGGCCGTCACCCGGCGCGCTCTCTCCCGCGCGCGGGAGACGGTCGAGCGCTGCTTTAGGCGCGGCTCGGCCGGAATCCGCCTCAAGCCACTCGATCCGCCAGGCCGGGCGCGCCCGAGCCGGCGGAGGATCGGCTATACGCCGCAGGAATTCCTGCGCTTCTACGCGGAGGCCCTCGGCCGCGTCCTGGAGCTCAACGAGCGACGGCGCTTCTACGAGGAGACGGCGCGGGGCTTTCTCGCCAAGATCCTGCTCGGCCGAGCCCCCGAGCGCTGCGGCTTGAACTCCCCTTGCGGGGCGGCGACGGCGCGGCTGGCCTACGATTGCGACGGCGGCGTTTATCCCTGCGAGGAGGGGCTGCGCCTCGGCCGCGCGGGCGACGAGACCTTTCGGCTGGCTCGCGCGGGCGGCGGCGCCTATGAATCCGCCGTCGGCCATGCCGCCGTCAGGGCCATGGCGGTGGCCTCCTGCCTCGACAACCAGCCTTGCTGCTCTCAATGCGCCTACCAGCCCTACTGCGGCGTCTGCCCGATCCAATGCTACGCGGAGCAAGGCGACATCATGGGCCGCATGCCGACGAACTCGCGCTGCCTGATCAACCAAGGCATTCTGGACCTCCTCATGCGCAAGCTGCGCGAGCGCGCAAGCCGCAGGATACTCCGTTCCTGGCTGTCCTGATGCCGATCACGGCCGAGCGCTCCCTGCTCTTCAGCCTCCATGTCACCGAGCGCTGCAACCTCGCCTGCGGATATTGCTACGCGCCCAAGTCGCGCCGCGTGATGTCGCGCGAGACGGCCGTCGACGCGCTGAGATTCCTGGCGCGCGTACGCAACCGCTACGACCACGTGACGGTCGTGCTCATCGGCGGCGAGCCGCTGCTCGAGCTCGACCGCCTCAGGCAAATCGTGCGGCTGGCCCGCGAGATCGCCGGCGTGCGGGACTTCATACTGCCGACCAACGCCACCCTCCTCGACGAAAGCCTGCTCCGCTGGCTTGCGCGCGAGCGGATCGCCCCGCACTACGGCCTGCACGGAATCTTCGACCATATCGACGGGGCGAGTCCGGCTACGGCGCGGCGCCGCTGGCGAGCGGTCGAGCGCTCGCTGGAGCTCGCGGCGCGCTGCTGCGATCGCTTCTACGACGACGCTCCCAATCCGCTCTGCCTGCGGCTGACCTTCACCGCCGAGACTGCCGGGCGGCTGGGCGCCGCCGTTCGGTACCTGGCGGACCGCTTCGGCAAAAAGGCCTTCATCGTCGCGATGCCCGCCATGCCCTTCCCGGAAGACTGTCGGCGCCCGGCGCGCTCGGGAACGCTCAAGGCCCTGCTCAAGCGCGAGCTGCTGGCCATCGCCGGGCTCCATCGCGAGCGCGCCGCTCTCGGCGCGCCCTTCACCCTCATCATAAACGAATGCTTCGACCTGGACTGCTGGAGCGGCTTCGGGCGCGCGCGCGGCTTCGAGGAGGCGCCGTCCTGCGGCGCGGGCCGCCGCATGATCTCCGCCAGCCTCGACGGAAGGCTTTTCCCCTGCTACCTCGCGGCCGCCGACCCCGACGCCAACGAGCGCTTCCGGTTGGGATCGGCGTCCGGCGGGATCACGCGTCCCCAAGCCGTCTCCGATTTCCGCGGCGGCGGCGGCAACGAGGCCTTTTCCTGCCTCTATTGGAATCGCCTCGAGACGGGAAGCCCCGCCGTCCCGGCCCGCGCCTATCGGGCGCTCTACGAAGGCTGGCGGGCAGCCGTCGCAAGCCTGCGCGCGCCGCACCGCCCATGACCTCCCGCGTCGATTTGAAGGTCGGCTTTCGCTGCAACAACCGCTGCCACTTCTGCGTCCAGGGCGACAAGCGCCGCGCGCTTGCCGCCAAGCCGCTGGCGCAATTGACCGCCGCCCTGGAGTCGGGCCGGCGCGCCGGAGCCACCGGTTTGGTGATCACCGGCGGCGAGCCCACGCTGCACAAGGACGTCGCCGCCGCCGCGCGCCTGGCGGCAGGCCTCGGCTACTCGATCATCCAGGTGCAATCCAACGGCCGCGCCTTCTGCTACGAGCGCTACTGCCGCGCCCTCGTCGACGCCGGGGCCAACCAATTCGCCCTGTCGCTGCACGGCTCCAGCGCCCGCGTCCACGACTTTCTCACCGACGCGCCGGGCAGCTTCCTGCAGACCGTCGCCGGCATCGGCAACCTCAAGCGCCTGGGCCAGCAGGTGCTCATGAACACGGTCGTCACGAAACCCAACTGCCGCGACCTGCCCGCGATCGCGCGCCTCCTGGCGGGGCTGGGCGCCGACCAGGTCCAGTTCGCTTACCCGCACCTCTCCGGCCGAGCGGCCCAAAACTGCGGTTGGCTGGTGGCGCGCAAAAGCCGGGTCGCGCCCTGGATCAAGCGCGCGATCGACGCCGCCGTCGCCGCCGGCATCCCCGCCTTCACCGAGGCGATCCCGCACTGCCTGATGCGCGGCTACGAGCGCCACGTGGTCGAACGGCTCATCCCGGACACGATGATCTTCGACGCGACGACCGTCGTCGCCGATTTCACCAAGGCGCGGCAAAACGAGGACAAGGCGAAGGGGCCTCGCTGCGGCGCTTGCGCGCGCTTTAAGGACTGCGAGGGCCCCTGGAAGGAATATCCCGAGCGCTTCGGCTGGAGCGAGTTCGTCCCGATTCCGCGCCCATGACCCTGCCCCCGGCCTGCCTGGCCGCGCCATCCCAGCTCGAGATCATGTTCGGCGAGCGCTGCAACCTGGCCTGCGACTATTGCTTCGTCGACAAGAGCTGCGCGGCCAGCCTTAATTGGCCGTCGATCCGGCGCGGCATCGACGCCTTCTGGGATTTGCCCGCGGACGGCGCCACCGTGACGATGACGACCAGCGAGCCGCTGCTGCATCCCAGGCTCTTCGAGCGCGCCGTAAGCTACCTCTATGATCGCATGGGGCGCTCCTCCAAGCGGCTGTCGATCGTCGCGACGACCAACGGCCTGCTCTTGCGCGGACGCGCGCGGGATTTCATCGAGAGCCTCGACCAACGCTTCCAGCTCAACGTCAGCCTCGACGGGACGCGCTCCAGCCACGACGCGCACCGGAGGTTCGCCCGGGCGGCGAACTCCAGCTTCGAGCTCGCCCTGAAGAACTGGCGCGCCTTCGGCGCCAAGGACTCCGCGCGCGCCATCCTGACCGTCGCGCCCGACCAGGCCGCCGCCCTCAAGGCCAACGTCGCCTTCCTCGGCCGGGAGGGCTTCCGCAGCGTCGACGTCTTCGCCCAGGTCTTGACGCTTTGGCGGCGAGAGGAGCTGGGGCGGCTTGACCGCGGCCTCGCTGAAGCGATCGCCGCGGCCAACGCCGGGCGCGGGCCGCGATTGCGCCTGCTCAACCGCTTGTGGGGGGCCTCGCATTACGCCAAGCTCCTGCTCGGCGCGGACGCGCGCTTCTATCTATTCGAGTGGGTGCTGCCGCTGCCCTACGAGCGCCGCCGCCCGTTCACGGTCGGCTCGGCTCGCCGCGGCATCGACCTCGATGCGCGCCGCGGGCTCTTCGAGGGCTTGTTCGACGAGCTGCTGCGCCGCGGCGGCGGCCGCTGCCTCCGCTGCCGCTACCGGGAGCTTTGCGCCCTGCCGCTGCCCCTCTACCTTCGGGCGCGCGACCGCGGCGAGGACTTCGAGCGGCAGCTCGACAATTTCTGCGCCGTGGCGCGGTTGTTCATCGAGCGCTCAAGGACCATCGCGCTCGACGCGAGGAACCCGCTCGACTCGGGGAAACTCCGGCGTCTTTGGGGCCGCCCGCAACAGGGCGCGTTGGGACTTCTCGCAGCGCCGCGCGGCCTCGGCGATCAAGCGTTGGAGGCGGTCCAGGCGTCCGAAATCGAGCAGCCCCCAAGACCTCGGCAGCAGCCGGGAGAAGGCCAGGTCCACCGCCGCCGGCAGGGCCGCGCCGCGCCGCATGCAAAACGCCCCCAGGCCAAGGTCGACGCCGGCGGCCTCCGCCTCCCGTCCGGCGCGCTCCAGCTCTTCGTCGATTCCCCGCAGCGAACGCCGCTTAAAGGCGCCCAGCGCCGCCGACAACCAGCCCGACGTCGCCGCGTCCCCCAGGCTCCATAGAGCCGAGGGCCCCAGCAATCCCGCCGCACGGCGCAGCGCCGCGGCGGCGCGGTCCAAAGGCTCGGCCTCGCGCGCCAGCTCAACCAGGCCGGCGCTGGACAAGGCCGCGTGGATTCCGCCTTGGAACTCGTCGCTTCGGCGCAGGCGGAGTAGCTCCGAGCGGGCCCGCTTGAGGTCGTGGTGCAGTCGCCCCCGCTCGGCCAGGTCTTCCTCCCCATCGCGCCGCCGCCGCAGGGTAGCGACATGGGTCTGCAGCCAGCCGATCCGCCGCCAGCGACGAGCCAGGGCCGCCACCTCGCCGCGGCCCGCGGCGGCCGCCGGCGACGTGAAATCGGCGCGGCTGCTGTCGGACTCGGCCGTCCCTGGATTGGCGCCGACGCGACGCGCCGCTTGCGCCGCCACGCCCAGCGCCGTCGCCGCCGGCTTGGCCAAAGATCGCTCCGGGGCGCCGAGGCCGGCGCAAGCCGCGAGCGCGTCCGCGGCCAAGCCCGGCAACGGCGGCAACGCGGCTGCGGCCAGCGCCGGCGCGGCGATCTCCGCGGCCGGAAGCGCGAGCCTGCGGACTCGCGGCGCGGAGGCGGCCGGCCGGCCGCCGGCGATAGCCGCCGCCAAGGCGATGGAAAGCGCATGCTCAGACATCGGCCTTATTCTATCGTTTGCGCGCGGCGGCCGCCTCGGTCGATGAGGGCGCCGGCGCCCGGCAATGGACCTGGAGTCGAGGGGGCCCAAGGGCCCTCGCTTCTTCAGACCGGCCGGCTATTCTTGAGAGAATGCCCCTCTTGTCGTCGCTGTTGACGCTCACGCTGATCGGCGCCGTCCCGAACGCTTGGTGCTCCCGGCCTGACGCGCCGGCTGTGTTGGAGCCGACCGCCGCGCTGATCGGGGAGCCGTCTGCCCTCCACCCGGCACAACTGCTGCCGCCAGAAACTCTTCCGCCATGGCAGATGACTCGCGCGCTGGTCGTGCCCGGCCTGCCGGCTTTCCCGGATCCCGGCGGGGAAATCGAAACACTGCCGGACACGCCGGATCCGGGAGCGGATTTCCTGGAGCGATTAAACAATCTGCCTCACCTGGATTCTCCTCGAGTCGCCGCGGCGCTGGCAGAGGCGATCGGCCCTAAAATCTTTGAACGCGCTCGCGGCGGCGCGCGAACGCCGGAATCGGCGCAAGAGCTCGCCCGCCGCCTCTTCGACGGCGTCGCCCTGTCGCGGCCGTTCGAGGCGCGCGTTTCGCCCGGCGAGCGCGTGGAACGCCTATGGCACGCCGACGGCTCTCCAGTGGATTCGGCGGTCGAATTGGAAATTCCGCTGGATTTAGCCTCCGTCCGGCTGCTGACGACGGTCGATGGAACGATCGGAAGCCTGCTGGAGACGACTCCCCTCCCTGACTCGATTTCGCTCAGGCTCTCGGGATTCGGGGACCCGATTCAAAATCTCGAACTGCCCTGGGACGCGCTGACGGCCGAAGAGCAGCGGGCTTTGATCGTCCATGCGGCAGCGCGGCAAGACGCGAATTTCGAAAATTCCCGGCGGATCGAGGGGTTGAGGACGAGGAAAAACATCACGATCTCGATCGCGCAGCCGACGATCCTGTTCGGCGTCCTGCGCCAAACAGGCGTCCACCAGATCGACGTTTCCCGCATTCTCGAAAGCCACGTCGAATTCGTGGCTCACTCCGACACACGGAATCTAAAACACATCGAGCTGCACCTGCGCTCGAACTTCCGCGCCGGACAGATGAGCGAGGAGGCATGGAATTTCGCCGACGCGGCGGGATTGACGCTGAACCACCTGCATGTCCATGTCGTCCGGCCCCTGCCGTCCCTCGCCTCGGACGCCCAGGCGCTGGCCTACGCGCTGGCGGCGATGGAGCGCCAGCGCCGCCTGGAGACGGCGGCTCATATGTTCGGGATAGTCCAAGAGGGCGCTTCCATCGTCGACACGCCTTCCTTCAGCGCGATGGATCGCTATGAACTCGCGGACTGGTCCAAATTTTTATTTTCAGCGCTGCTGGACCCCACGAGCCCGACGGAAAGCATCAAGAAATGGGTTGGCGCGCGGCTGGGCATCTACGACGCCCCAAACCTGATCGGCGACGAGTTCAGAACCGTTCACCGCGGCGTTCGCCGGAAGATGCGGGAGATGTTGGATCGCGCCCAGGAAAACGCGCTGCGGGCGCTGCTGCCGTTCGACATCATCCATTGGCCCTTGCTTCTTCAGGAGACGGATCCTTTTCTGGCCGTGGCCGGCGCTTATTACAATTACATCGGCTCCCCGCCGTTTGGTGAACGCCAGGAGCTGAGGATGCTCCTTCACGACTGGTCGCAGGACCCATTGCTGTTCGACAATCCTACCGCCCAGCAAAAAGTAGCCTCCGCCCAGCGGCGCGCGAGGGAGGAATTTCAACGCGGCAGCCCTCTTGTCCGCGTGATGACGATGTTCTTGATTCAATCGGGCTTGTACGACACGTTCATGCGCGCCGGCGGCTTTAAGGCCCCATGATCCTTCGCCCGACGCGATGTTGCTGGCGTCTGTGCTAAAATAGCCCGGCAGGCCGCGTCGGACTGCCTGCTGGAAGGGTGGGTGAGCGGTTGAAACCGACAGTCTCGAAAACTGTTATATCCTAACGGGTATCGGGGGTTCGAATCCCCCCCCTTCCGCCGGTTTTGCGAGGTGCTCATGTCCTGGTGGAATCCGTTCAAGAAGAAAGAAGCGGCGACGGTCGAGGCGGACAAGCCGGCCGCGGGCGCCGAAAAAAAGCCCGCGGGGGCGGACAAGGGCCTGCCGATCCCGGAACTGCCGCCCGAGCTGGCCAAGGACCCCAAGGCCAAGGGCGCGATGGCCCTGTTCTACCGCAAGTGGAAGGACCCCGCCTTCCTCAAGCAGCTCCGCGCCCTGGCCGCGCATATGCAGAAGGACGGCGTCGACATGAAGGACATGAAGGCCGTCCAGGCCTGGCTGGAGAAGAACAAGGAGCTGGTCTCCTCCGGCAAGCTGCAGGAGCCGCCGCAAGCCGGCAAGGCGGAGACCTTCGTCAAGAGCGGCCCGGACGTCGGACGCAACGATCCCTGCCCCTGCGGCTCGGGCAAGAAATACAAGAAATGCTGCGGCTCGAAGGCCTCGGCGTGAGAATCGGGCGCTTCGAGGTCCGGCTCGTCAGCGACGGGACCTTCCGGCTGGACGGCGGGGCGATGTACGGCACGATCCCCAAGACCCTGTGGTGCCGCCAGGAGCCGCCCGACGAGGGCAACCGCATCCTCCTGGCGCTGGGGGCGCTGCTCATCCGCACCCCGCGCGGCCGCAACGCGCTCATCGACACCGGGCTGTCCTCGAAGTACGATCGCGACGAGAAGTTCAAGCGCATCTACTGCGTCGAGCGCCCGCTCACCCTGCGCGGCGAGCTCAAGGCGCTGGGCCTTAATCCCGACGACGTCGACCTGGTCGTCAACACCCACCTGCACTTCGACCATGCCGGCGGGGACACGGAATTCGGCGAGGACGGAAAGCCCGTCGCGGCCTTCCCGAAGGCGCGCTACCTCGTCCAGCGCTGGGAATGGGAGGACGCCACCCATCCCCACGAGCGCAACGCGGCCAGCTACCTGCAGCAGAACTTCGCCCCCTTGGACGACGGCAAGCGCTTGGAGCTGGTCGACGGCGACTGCGAGCTGGAGCCCGGCCTGACGTTGCTGCGCACCGGCGGGCATACCCGCGGCCATCAAGCCGTGCTGATCCAATCCGAGGGCGAGACGGCGATCTACATGGGAGACCTGATCCCCACGCGCGCCCACGTGCCCCTGCCTTATGTCATGGGCTACGACCTCTATCCCCTCGACACGCTGGAGGCCAAGCGCGGCCTGCTCACGCGCGCCGCCGCCGAGAGTTGGACCGTGCTGTTCCAGCACGACAAAGGCCCGCGCTCGGCGAAAATCGTCCGCCGCGACGGGCGGTTTCTCGCCCAAGAACCGGGGTAGGCTCGAGCCCAGCAGGCTTGGGCCCAAAAACGCCGCGCGATTGGGACTTTTGGCCCTTCGGGCAGGAACTAAAATATCCGAGAATCGGCGCCATGCCTAAGACAACCACGCTCTCGACACGATTTTTCTTCGCCGCGCTGAGCCTCGCCCTGTTGGCGCCGTTTGCCTTCGGGGAGGCGGCCGGCATCACGGAGCCATTGAACGCCGCGGGGCCTCTTGCCGTCGCGGCGCCCGGCCTGCAAGCCGGCGCGCCCCCGGCCGCCGCGCCTCTGACCATCCCGCCCTTGCCCGGCGCCGCGGTCGCCGCGCCTCTGCCCGGCCCCGAGCAGGCTGCGCTGGGCGCGCTCCCTGCCGACGCGGCGAAGGCCGGCCCCCGCTATTTGTCCGGCGTCGAGCTGGCCGCGCGGGGCCTGGAGCGGCCGGACCAGCAAGCCGCGGTGCTGGAGCGCATTTTCGAGGGCGGCGGCTTCACGCACGTGATCGCGGGCGGTGGCTTCGCCGGAAGTTGGGCCGCCGCGCGCCTGGCGGAGCTGGACCCGAAAGCCAGGGTGCTGCTCATCGAGGCCGGCCCCGATAGCCGCACGGTCTATCCGGACGTCCCCGCGGGCTGGGCCTTCGCCGCCGACGCGGGCGCCCCACGCAACGACACGGGCCTCGATTACCGGGTCCAACAGCACGACGATCCCGGCGAGGACGCAAGCAACGCCCGCTACGTCCCCGGCGGCGCGGAAAGCCCCGAGGGCATCCCCTACGCCCGCGGGCAAGGCATCGGCGGCAGCGGGGAGGTCAACGGGATGTTCATCGAGTACCCGTTCCGCTCGGAATTGGACGCCTTCGCCAAAAAGCTCGGAGACGACAGCTTCTCGGCCACGCGCCTGTGGCCCCTGTTCGACGCCATCTTCCAGGCGGCTTATCGCCCCGATCTGAAGGCCGCGCATTTCCTGGCCAAGTCCCTGGGCCTGCGCCGCTGGCTTAACCCCGGCGGGCTCTCCTTCGAGGGCGGCATCGCCCTGTCCAGGCCGGGCCTGCGCGACCTTTGGCTGTTCGCCCGGGACGGCTTGGTCCGGCAGGCGGCGCTGGCCGCCGCGAGGATGCAATTTCGCCACCTCGCCAAGGAGACCTTCCATCTCATCGTCTCTCTGTTCGATTGCAACCACAGCGCCTCGCTGGGCAAGCCCGGCCTGTCCTGGACGCCGCTGATGATTCGCGACGGCCAGCGCGACAGGCCCGGGGCCTATCTGAGGCGGGCGATGGCCAGGGGCGCCAACGTCACCGTGCTAGACGGCGCTCTGGTCTCGCGCGTCCATTTCGTAGAGGGCGCCAACGGCAAGCTGGACCCTGCCGGCATCGAACTGCTGCTGGGCGCCCATCAAAACGGCGCCGACCCCAAGCATCAAACAGCCCCGCCGCCATTGCGCGTCGAGCTGCCCCTGGGCCAGGCCAGCCTGGTCCTGGCCGCCGGCGCGCATGAAACCCCGGCGATCCTGATGCGCTCGGGCCTCGGCGACCGAGAGGCGCTCGCCCGGCACGGCATCGACGCCCTGCGCCACATGCCTCGCGTCGGCAAGGGCCTGCACGACAGGGTCGAGGCCACCGTGACCGGCAGGGCGAACAAACCCTTCTCGCTCTTTAAGGGCGCGGGCTTCACCTTCGACCGGCAGGACCCGGCATACCGGAGCTACGAGGCCAGCGGCCACGGCGGCCTCTACGGCAACAACGGGCAATTGTTCAGCTTCGAGCTGCGCTCCGGGCCGGACGTCGAGAACACGGACCTCAAGATCATCGGCCTGCCCGTCTTCTTTCGCGGCTGGGAGTACGGCTTTGCCGAGCGCTCGCTTATAGGCGAGAACGCGATCAGCGTCCTGGTGCTCCACACCAACAACGGCGCCGTCGACGGCACGGTCGAGCTGCGCTCCGCCGATCCCGGCGCTCAGCCGATCGTCAATTACCGCAACATCACCCCGGAGGGCCTCAAGAGGCTCGCCGTGGGCGTGCGCTTCGCCAGGGAGCTCATGGGCCTGATGCCCAGCGTGACGGAGGACCGTCCGGGGCCGGACGTCCCCGCCGGGCAAGAAGAGAAGTGGATCGAGGACAACGTCTTTAGCCACCACGAGGGCGGCGGCACCAACATGGCCCCGGCGGGCGATCCCGACGGCGTCGTCGATCCGCGTTTCCGCCTCAACGAGACGAACAGGACCTACGTCATCGGCTCCTCGGTCTTCCCGCGCTGGTTCGGGAAATTCCCGATGACGCAGATCCTGCTGTGGGTGGAGAAATGGGCGCGCGAAGTCGCCCATCACGCCTGAGAAAACCGCGGGAAACTGGAGCGGGCGAGCGGAATCGAACCGCCGTCTGATCCTTGGCAAGGACCCGTTCTACCATTGAACCACGCCCGCGTGGTAGGTTGAGCTTAAGCGAGAGTATACAAAATCGCTAAGCTATACGCATGAGGAGCCCGCGCGCGCGCGCCGCCGCCCCGATGCTGCTGGCGGCAGCCGCCTGCCTGCAGTGGCCGCTGCGGCAGTATTTGGCGCCCCCGGCCGCGGGCTGGCCCTCGGCCCTGTGGGCGGGCTTGTCCGTGCTGGGCGCGGCCTTCCTGTTATCCTGGGCCGGCGAGGCGGCGGAGCTGGACGTGCCGCAGGGCTTGGCGCTGGCGGCGCTGGCCGTCGTCGCGGTGCTGCCGGAGTACGCGGTCGACATTTACTTCGCCTGGCGCGCGGGCCGCGCGCCGTCCTACGCGCCGCTGGCCACCGCGAACATGACCGGCGCCAACCGCCTGCTCATCGGCTTGGGCTGGGCCAGCGTGCTGGCGGTGGTCTGGCTGACGCGCCGGCGCGAGGAAATCCACGTCGGCCGCGACCTCTCCGTCGACCTGACGGCCCTGGCCGCCGCCAGCCTCTACGCCCTGATCATCCCGCTCAAGGGAACGCTTTCCTTGGGAGACTTCGCCGTCTTCTCCCTGATCTTCATCTGGTATGCCAAAAGCCTGGGCGGCGCCGAGGAGGAGCTGGGGCTGGAAGGCCCCGCCGCCGCCTTGGGCCTGCTGCCGACGCGGCCGCGCCGCCTCTGCGTCGCCGGGCTCTTCGTTTTCTCCGCCGTCTCGATCTATCTGGCCGCCAAGCCCTTCGCCGAGGGGCTGCTCGCCGCGGGCCAGGCCCTTCACTTCAACCGCTTCTTCCTCGTGCAGTGGGTCGCCCCCCTGGCCTCCGAGGCCCCCGAGTTCACGGTGGCCGTGCTCTTCGCCTGGAAGGGGCGGGCCAAGGCCGGCCTGCGCGTCTTGGTCTCCTCCAAGGTCAGCCAGTGGACCTTGCTGGTCGGCATGATCCCCCTGGTCTACGCCGTCTCGGCGGGCTCCCCCGCCGCGATGCCCTTGGACGCCCTGCAGCGGCGCGAGATCCTGCTGACCGCGGCCCAGTCTCTCTTCGGGCTGGCGTTGCTGCTGGACCGCCGCTTCACCTGGAAGGAGGCCGCCGTCCTGGCGGCGCTGTTCTTGCCGCAGCCGTTCCTGCGCTCCGTCCTCGAGCGGGACGGACTCTCCGCCATCTTCTTTGCGGGAGCCCTGCTGCTGCTGGCGCGGCCCGTCAACCGGGCGCAGGCCCGCAACATCCTGCGCGAGGCCCTGAGCCCGCGCTAGCGGCGCTCGGCCGCCCGAACGGCTCCGGGCAAGGAGGACATGCCGGCCTCTTCCTCCAGGAAGCGGCGGTTTTCCTCCTCCATCGCGGCCAGCACCTCGTCGAAGCTCTTGCCCAGGCAGTCGCTGACGCGGGGATCGAAGAGCTTGCCCTCCTCGTTGCGGATGTACTTGAGGGCGTCCTCGACGGTCCAGGCGCCCTTGTAGACGCGCTTGGAGACCAGGGCGTCGAAGACGTCGGCCACGGAGACGATGCGCGCCTCTATCGGGATCGCCTCACCCTTGAGGTGGTAGGGATACCCGGAGCCGTCGAAATGCTCGTGGTGGGCGATGGCGATCTTGCCGGCCAGGCGCAGCAGGCGGCTTTCGGCGTTGGAGAGCATCTGGCTGCCGTAGATCGTGTGGCGCTTCATCTCCTCGTATTCCTCGGCGGTCAGCTTGCCGGGCTTGCGCAGGATCGAGTCGGGGATGGCGACCTTGCCCACGTCGTGCAGGGGCGAGGCGTAGCGGATGTCCTCGGCCTCCTGGTAGCTCATGCCCAGGGAGCGCGCCAGTATCCCGGAGAAGCGGCTCATGCGGCGCAGATGGCGGCCGGTGTCCTTCTGGTCCCGGAACTCGGCGACCAAGGCCATGCGGTAGATCGTCTCCAGATGCGAGCGCCGAAGGTCCTCGTAGAGGGAGGCGTTCTCGATGAAGGACGCCGCCATCGTCGCCAGGATGCGCAGCAGGCCCTCGTCCTCGTCGGTGAAGGCGCCCTTGCCCTTGTTGAGCACCTCGAAGACCCCGACCGCCTTGCCGTCGCGGCCGCGCAGCGGCACGGCCAGGACGGAGCGCGTCTGGTAGCCGGTGACGCGGTCCAAGTCCTGCGTGAAGCGGGTGTCTCGGTAGGCGTCGCGGATGTTGACCGCGCTGCCGGTCTTGGCCACGAAGCCCGCGATGCCCTGGCCCATGGGGATGCGCAGGACCTTTTCGTTGGCGCCGACGGAGACCTTGGTCCACAGCTCGCCCTTGTAGGGATCGACCAGGAACACCGAGCAGCGGTCGGCCGCGAGAATGTGGCGGACCTCCTCGGCGATGATCGTCAGCAGGCCGTCAAGACGGCTTTCGGCCGCGACCAGGCGTCCGAAGCGAGACAGCAACGTCTGGCGTTTCTCAAGCTCCTGTCGTCGACCCATGGGCGGCCGCCACCTCGCTGACGTGGCGGACTTCGCAGGAAGGATAGTATTTACGCAGTCCATGGGCAAGCTGGAGCAGGCAGGAAGTCGAGCTCGTCACGACGAGGCGCGCCCCGGTCCGCGCGATCCTCTCGATCTTGCGGCGCAGGACGGCCTCGGAGAGCTCCGGCTCAAGCAGGGAGAAGGCGCCGGCGCCGCCGCAGCAGGAGTCGGACTCCTCCAGCGGCCGGAACGCGGAAAAACCGGACAATAGCCTCGAGGGCGCCTTAAGCCCCTGCCCATGGCAGGCCCGGCAGGACTCGTGGTAGGTGACGACCCCCGCCCCGGCCCGAGCCGCCGGCTCGTCGAAGACCTCGACGGCGTCGCGGACCCGCGAGGCGAATTTCTCGGCGCGCGCCTTCCAAAAGGGATCGCCGAGGAACAACTGCGGATAGGATTTCAGGAAGGCCGCGCAGGAGGAGCAGTCGACGACCAGGGAGGCTTCGGCCTGCGCGGCCGCCTCGGCCTGCGAGATCACTTGCCGCGCGAACTCCCTGGCGTCGGACAACTCTCCGTAGTTGTAGGCCAAGAGGCCGCAGCAGCCGGAATTGAGCGGGCGACTTCCGCCGCGCGAGGACAAAGCCCTCCGAGTGGCGAGGGCGACCTCCGTGAACAGATACCGCGTGCCGCAGGGCAGGAACTGCAAGAACTTCGGCCGCCCCTCGGCGCCGCGGCCGGACGCGGGGAGCTGCTCGGACAAAAGCTCCGGCGAGAAGCGCCGCGGCGCGCGCCGGACGTGCTCGTCGGCCAGGGCCAGGCCCCGCAGGCCGGCCAATCGCAGGAACGGCCTGGCCAAGCGCGAGAGGCCGGAGCGCTTGGCCAGGTTGGCGCAGCGCAGCAGCAGCTCGAAGAGCGGCCGGCGCCGCAGGAGCAGCCGCGACAGCGCCCGTCCCGCCCACGGCCGATCCGCAAGCAGGCGCCGCCCCTCGAGGACGATGTCGGCCGTGGGCACGTGGGCGAAGCAGGCCGTCGAGCAGGCCGAGCACAATAGGCAGGTCTCCAGCGCCCGCCTGGCGGAGGCCCTTTCCTCGAGCTTGCCCTCGAGCAGCAGCCGGACCAACTGGTTGCGCCCCCGCGGCGAGCGCGTCTCGTCTCCGGTGGCCTTGTAGGTCGGGCAGGCCTGCTCGCAGTAGCCGCAGCGGCTGCACTGGCTGCTGGCGTCGTAGGTCGAGCGCTCCCCCAGATCGGTGGACAGCCTGCCCAGGAGCTCCCCCATCAGTCCGCCAGCCAGGGGTTGAGAAGATTGCCCGGATCGAAGGCGGCCTTGAGCTGGCGCGCCCAGGGGCCGTAGGGCCGCGGCTGGCGCGAGCCGCCGGCTATTATGGGGGGCGGCCGTTGCGGCAGGGCGTAGAGCCGAAGGGTGGCCTCCAAGATGACGGCCAAGCCGCCCCAGGAGCCCAGCAGCAAGCGCGTCAGATCGTAGCCGGCCACGTTCTTGACCACCTTTCCGCCCAGCTCGCAGACGCCGCCGTCGGCCAGGAGCAGCCTCAGGCCGAGGACCTCGTCGCGCAGCCAGGCGCAGGGCCTGGCCGCCAACAAGCCCCCCAGCGTTCCCTCCACGTCGGGCAAGCGGGTGAACACGCCTTGCCGGCCCAGGCGCTCGCGCAACTCGCGCACCAATATGCCAGCCTCGACGGTCGCCGTGAGGTTGCCGCGGTCGAGCTCCCGCAGCTCGCTTAGCTCCGAGAGCTCCAGCAGCGCGGCGCCGGGCTCGAGCGGGCGGGACAAACGCGTGCCGGCTCCCCGCGCGCGCATCGCCCTGCCGGCCGCGGCACAGCCCGCCGCCTGGGCGGCCAAGCGACGCGCCGCCGCCGACAATTCCCGCGCGGGCGGCGGCAAATAGGCGCGCTCGCCGCCGGGCAAGGGGATGATCTTGTCGGGATTGGCCAGGCCGTGCGGATCCATGGCCGCCTTGACGCGGCTGAAAAGCTCCAGCGTGCGCTCTGAAAACAGCCAAGCCATCGCCTCGCGCTTGTCCAGGCCGATGCCGTGCTCCCCCGACAAGGAGCCGCCCAGCTCGACGCAGGCGCGCAGGATCTCGTGGCCCGCCTCGCGCACGTTGGCGGCCTGCGCCGGATCGCGCTCGTCGTAGACCATGTTCGGGTGGATGTTGCCGTCCCCGGCATGGAACAACAAGCCTCCCTTGACGCCGCGCCGCTCCATGACCTCCCGGATGCGGCGCACGATCTCCGGCAGCTTGTCGCGCGGCACCACCCCGTCCTCGACGCGGACGTTCGGGGCCAGGCGCGCCATCGCCGCGTAGGCGCCCCGCCGCCCCTCCCACAGCCTCTCGCGCCGCGCCGGATCGCGCGCCGCTCTCAGCTCGACGGCGCCGTGGGCGCGGCAGAGGCGCTCCGCCTCGGCAGTAGAGCGCTCCACCTCCGCGCTCTCGCCGTCGAACTCGACCAACAGCACCGCCTCGCTGCGGGGATAGCCCGCCGAGGCGTAGGCCTCGACCGCCTCCACCGTCGTCTTGTCCATCGCCTCCAGCGCCCGCGGCACCAGGCCCGCGGCGATGACGGCCGAGACGCAGGCGACGCAGGCGTCGATCGAGTCGAAGCCGGCCAGCAGGGTTTCGACCGCCGGCGGCCGCTTGAGCAGGCGCAGCCAGGCCCGCGTGACGATCCCCAGGGTCCCCTCGGAGCCCACCAGCAGGCTCAGCAGCTCCGGCCCCTCGTCCTCCAAGGAGAAACGCGACAGCCTGCCGTCCGGCATCACGGCCTCTAGGGCGAGGACGTGGTTGGTCGTCGTCCCGTACTTGAGGCAGCGCGGCCCGCCGGCGTTCTCGGCGATGTTGCCGCCGATGGTCGAGACCCGGAAGCTGGCCGGGTCCGGCGCGTAGAAAAGCCCCAGGGGCTCCGCGGCGCGCTGCAGGTCCAGGTTGACGACGCCCGGCTGCGCCACGGCGACCATGGCGTCGGCGTCGACGCGCTCGATGCGGTCAAGGCGCGCCAGGCAGATCACCAGGCCCCCGCGCGCCGCCACGCAGCCGCCGGAGAGATTGGTGCCGGCGCCGCGGGCGACGAAGGGCAATCGCCGCGCGGCGCAGAAGGCCACGCAGCGCTGCACGTCCAAGGCGGAGCGGGCCAGCACGATTCCATCGGGGCGGGCGCGGTCGTGGGCGGCGTCGTAGGCATAGGCGGCCAGCTCCGCCTCCGAGCTTAAGAGCGCTCCCGGCGGCAATTGGGCCGACAGCTCCGCCAACGCGGCGGACGGGCGCGGGGCGCTCACCGGGAGGCCGGGGGCCGCGCCGGCAGGGTGAAGAAAAATCGGGAGCCCTTCCCGAACTCCGACTCCACGGCCAGCTCCCCGCCGTGGCGCTGGACGATCTCCCGGGCGATCTTAAGCCCCAGCCCGAAGCCGGCCTTGCGCAGCCGTTGGGCCTCGTCGCTCTGGAAGAAGCGCTCGAAGACCCGCGGCAGGTCCTCCTTCTTGATGCCGATGCCGGTGTCGGCGACGCTGACCGTGACCCCGGCCTCGGAGGCCTCGACCCGGACCGAGACGTCCCCGCCCTCCTTGGTGTACTGGATGGCGTTGGTGCAGAGGTTCTGGACCACCTGCCCGAGGCGCGCCGGATCGCCGGAGAGCGGGGGCAAGATCTCAGGGCAGGCGACGGAGAAATGAATCTTGCGCTGGCGCGCGACCACCTCGATGCGCGCGCGCACCTCGGACAAGACCTGGGGCAGGTCCAACGCCTCCATGTTGACGCGGAGCTTCCCGCTCTCGATGGCGGCCAGGTCCACGAGGTCCGAGATCAAGAGGCTGAGGGTCTTGGCCGCCGAGTGGATGTGGCCGGCGTATTGGATCTCTCCGGGGTCCTTCAGGCGCGCGGCGAGGATCTCTGCGTAGCCCAAAATCGCCGTCAGCGGATTCTTCACGTCATGGGCCACCATCGCGAAGAACTTCTTCTGGAAGCCGTTGACCTGTGCCAGGACGCGGTTGGACTCGCGCAGCTCCTCGAGCAGGCGGGCGTTCTCCAGCAGCAGGCGGCGGTGCTCCAGGACCCGCTGGGCGGAGCGCAAAAGCTGGCCCGGGTGCACCGGCTTGAGCAGGGCCTCGTCGACTCCCAGGGCCGAGGCCTGGCTCATCGCCTGCGTGGCGGTCGGTGCGGGATGCGGATCGACCAGCAGCAGGATCGCCAAATCGGGATCGCGCTCGCGCAGGCGCTTGGCCAGCTCCAGCGATGAATTCGGCACGAAGGCCATCGGCAGGCCGAGGACGGCCAGGTTGAAGGCGCCGCGCCCCGCCAGCTCGACGACCTTGGCCCCGTCCAAGAGGGCGGCGACCTCGCAGCCGCTGGACCGCAACGCCTGGGCGTAGGCCTCGAGCAGGACGTGGTTGTTGTCGGCCAATAGGACGCGCGGCTTGTCCGCGCCGGCGCCGGCGCCTGCATGGGAAGCGTCGGCGAGGACGCCGGCCGCCGCCGCCGCAGACTCTCGCGGCAGGGAGGCGGAATAGCCCGCCCGCAAAGACTTGACGGCCTCCGCGACTGCGTCGACGCCGGAGATCAGGTAGCAGACCGCCTGCGGCAAGGCTTGGCGCAAGCGCGCGTCGAAAGCCTCAGCCTCGGCCGGGGAGCCGTCGAAGCGGACGACGGCGACACGCGAGGCGGCGGCCTCGGGGGCCTCCTGCGGCGAGCCGAACCGCTCCCAGAAGCCGCGGGAACGCCGCTCCTCGCGCTGCGTTCCGGCCTGGCTGGCGAACGAATCGACGAAGCCGGTCGCGCTCGCCGCGATCAGGGGCCGCAGCCCCGCCTCCCCCAGCGCCTCCTGGGCGGCGCGGCTGACGAAGACCCCTTGATCCGCCAGGAAAACCACCGGCTTGGCGCAGGAGCGGACCTGGTCGGCGAAGCCCCTGGGCAGCGGCAGCCCCAAGCGGCGCAAGGCGGAAGACTTAAGCGGGGACAGCGTGGCCAGGCTCTCCAAGAACAACAGGGGCAAGCCCCCCCGGCGGCGGCAGGCCGCCTCCAGAGCCCGCCTCTGCGCATCGCCGACGCTGGCCGCGTCGACCACGACGCCGGAGAAGGCGTCCGCGGAAAGCTGGAGCTCCGCCTCCCGCGCGCCGAGAACCCGCCTCAGCTCGAACTGGCGGCCGGCCATCGAGGGCGCCAGGCTGTCCAGCAGGGCGGGATCGGCGCTCAAGCAGAGGATCTTGGCCGAGCTCATGCCCGGCCCGCGGGCGCCAACCGGGCGGTGAAATGCCGCAGCGCGGCGGGGGCCTCCACCAGGCGCAGCGGCCGCAGGGAGGCCGCCCGCTCGGCGATGTCTTCAAAGACCTCGATGACGAAATCGACGTGGCTCTGGGTGTAGACCCGGCGGGGCAGGGCCAGGCGGACCAGCTCCATGCGCGCCGGCACGAAGCCGGCGCCCCGCCCGCGGCCGAACATCAGCGAGCCGATCTCGACGGCGCGCAGGCCCGCCGTGAGGTAGAGCTCGCAGACCAGGGCCTGGGCCGGAAAGCCCGCCGGCGGAATCTGCGGCAGGAAGCGCTTGGCGTCGACGTAGACCGCGTGGCCTCCCGGCGGTTCGACGATCGGCACCCCGTGGCGGCGCAAGCCCTCGCCCAGATACTGGACCGAGCGCAGGCGGTAGGCCAGGTAGCGCTCGTCTAGGACCTCCTCCAGGCCGCGGGCCATCGCCTCCAGGTCGCGCCCGGCCAGGCCGCCGTAGGTGGGAAAGCCCTCCCCCAAGATCAGGAGCTCCCGCGCGCGCCGCACCCACTCGTCGTCATTGAGGGCCAGGAAGCCGCCGATGTTGACCAGCGCGTCCTTCTTGGCGCTCATCATGCAGCCCTGGGCCAGGGAGAACATCTCCCGCGCGATGTCGGCGGCCGAGCGCCGCGAGAAGCCGGGCTCCCTCTGCTTGATCAGGTAGGCGTTCTCGGCGAAGCGGGCGGCGTCCAGGATCAGCGGCACGCCGCGGCGCCGGCAGATCGCGGAGGCCTCGCGCAGGTTGCGCATCGAGACCGGCTGGCCGCCCAGGGAGTTGTTGGTGGCGGTCATGATGACCATGGGGACGTTCTTGGCGCCGACGGAGCGCAGCTCCGACTCCAGGGCGCGCAGGTCGATGTCCCCCTTGAAGGGAGCGCTCTTGGCGAAGTCGAGCGCCCCCGGCGCCGGCAGGTCGACGGCCCGCGCTCCGGTGGCCTCGACGTTGGCCCGCGTCGTGTCGAAATGGGAGTTGGACAGGAAGACCTTGCCCTTGCCGCCCAAGACGCCCAGCAGGATGCGCTCGGCCGCGCGGCCCTGGTGGACCGGCAGGACGTGGCGGTAACCCGTCAGCTCCCGCACGACGCGCTCGAAGCGGAAGAAGCTGCGCGCCCCGGCGTAGGACTCGTCGCCGCGCATCAGGCAGGCCCACTGCTCCGAGGACATGGCGGAGGTCCCCGAGTCGGTCAACAAGTCGATGAGCACCTGGTCGGCGGAGACGTTGAAGAGATTGTAGCCGGCCTTCTTGAGGATGGCCTGCCTCTGCGAGCGCGTCGTAAACCCCAGCGGCTCCACGGCCTTGACCTTGAAGGGCTCTATGATCGTGCGCCAGGAACGCTCCATCAGTTGAACCGCGAGCCTGGATGGGGCCCGCACTCGGCGCAGGGGCAGAGCTTGCGCAGGACCTCGAAGGAGAAGATGCCCGTGGCATGGCCGTCGGAGAAGGCGAAGCAGAGGGCGTAGTTGCCCACCATCTCGGCGCGCGAGGCCTTAAGATCCCGGGCCACCCCCTCGGCATCGAGCAGGCTCTGGCCGCTCCACTCGTCGCGGCAGGCGGCGCAGGGGCAATTCTGCCTCAGGTATCTGAAGGAATACTCGCTGCGGTGGCCGTCCTCCCACACGATCCGCAGCGCGTCATCATCTATTTTTTCGATGTCGCGGGGATTGAAGTTCAACATGGCGAGGCCCCGACGGCGCTTGGCCGCCCCGCCTAGGATAATATATCATCGGTCCAGCCGCAAGCAAAGTCATGAACCGCCTCCTCCCGCTGGCGCTGGCAGCCCTTCTGGCCGCTCCGGCGCTGGCCGACAAGAACATCGTCGTCGTCAATGGAACCCCGATCCGGCAATCGGAGGTCCTCGATCGCCTCTGGAAGCGCTACGGCAACGACACCGTCGACGAGATGATCGACGAACTGCTGCTGCGCCAGGCCGCCGCGCGCTCGCGCATCGAGGTCTCCGCCGCCGAGGTCAACCGCCGCTTCGCCCGGATACGCTCCCAGTTCTCCGATCCCAAGGTCTTCGCGGCACAGCTGGCCGGCGCCGGGACCACCGTCGAGGCCCTGAAGGCGGAACTGCGGGCCCAGCTCGTGCGCGAGAAGCTCATCGCCTCCGCCGAGGGGCTGTCGATCGGCGACCAGGAAATCCGGCAGGCCTTCGCGCGGGACAAGGACGAGCTGGGGCGGCCCGAGGCGGTCCACCTGAGGCACATCCTCGTCGACACCAAGGCGCAGGCGCAGGCCGTCGTCTCCGCGGTCAAGGGCGGCGCCGATTTCAGGGCGCTGGCGCGCGAGCGCTCCAAGGCTCCGACGGGCAAGCTCAACGGCGGCGACTACGGCTTCGTCGCCAGGGGGATGCTGCCGCCGGACATCGAGGCGATCGCCTTTTCGATGAAGCCCGGAGAGCTGCGCGTCGTGCCCACCGAGAAGGGCTACCACGTCCTGCAAGTCCTGGCGCGCAGGGCGGCCGCCCCGGCGGTCTACGCCAAGGTCAAGGACGAGCTCGGGGAGATGCTGCTGCAGCGCAAGATCAAGGCCGTCCTGCCCGCCTACCTGCGCGAATTGCGCGCCAAGGCCGAGATCAAGACGCCCGGAGATTGAGGTCCCCGGGCCCACCCGACAAGCAAGCGAGTCCGCATGCCCCCCTTGGCCGCGCTGATCCTCGACTGGGTGATGACCGCCTGCTGGCCGATCATCGGCGCCTCCGGCATGGCCTATTTCTCCGGCCTGCTGTTCACGACGGCGGGGCTGCTGCTCGGCGTCGTGGCGCTGTCGCCCTGGCTGGCGGCGCGCGGGCGCTGGAAGACGCTGCTGGACCGGCGCACGGGACCGGCCATGCTGGGGATGGGCTTTTTCAGCGGAGCGGCGACCGCGATCTTTATCAGCGCCCTGCGCTACACCACCCCGGCCAACGCCGCCATCATGGCGCAGGTCGAGGTCCTCTACTCGGCCCTGCTCTGCGCCTTCTTTCTGGGCGAGAGCATCACTCAGGCGCAGGCGGCCGCCAGCGCCCTGGTCATCGCGGGCACCGGCCTGATCATGCTGCACGACCTCTCCAGCCCGCGCTGGAAGGGAGACCTGATGATCCTGGCCACTCCGTGGATGTTCCAGGTCTCGCACATGCTCTCCAAGCGCCTGCCCGCCGAGCTGGACTCGCTGTCCTTGGCGGGAGGCCGGGCGGTATACGGAATCGTCGCCATGGCGCCCTTCTGCTGGTACTCCCTGCGGCACGGCGGACGCTGGAGCTGGCGGCCGCAGGCCTTGCAGGTGCTGGCCGTCCAAGGCCTGCTGATGTCCTCGATCAATTTCGTGGTTTGGTACCGGGCCATCCGCAACATGGACTTGTCGAAGGCCACCGCCTTCATACTGTCCTACCCGGCCTTGACCCTGTTCTTCTCCTGGGCGCTGGGCCGCGAGCGGGTCAGCGGCACGCAGGTCCTGGGATTGCTGGTCACCCTGGCCGGCGCCACCTGGATGTCACTGCTGGTGCTGCGCGCCCAGGACGCGCGCCAGCCCCGATTCCTCCCGGAGACCCCGGGGACCGATTTGGTACCATAGCCAGGCTAGTTTCCCCCCCCATGGACCGCAAGCCCCAGCCCTACCGGCGCACCGTCTTCGTCTGCGTGAACAAGCGCGGCGATGGCCTGGCCTGCGCCAACGAGGGCCGCGACGGCGAGGCCATCTGCGCGGCGCTCAAGACCGGCGTCAAGCAGGCGGGCCTCAAGGGCCGCGTCCGCGTGGCGCGCAGCGGCTGCCTGGACCTGTGCGCGAAGGGCCCGAACCTCCTCGTCTATCCCGAGGGGGACTGGTACAGCGGCGTCAGTCTCGCCGACGTTCCCGCCCTGCTCGGCCTGCTCGCCGAAAAGCCGCGATTTTGATAAAATTTCAACGTGGCCCCCGGCCAATCCGAGCTCGACGAGCAAATCCGCCAGATCGAGGAACGCTTCCTGCAGTCGGCCCGGGAGTTGAGCGCGCTGCGCCAACGGCTGCTGCGCCAAAGCCAGGCGGAGCTGGAAGAGATCAAGGACGAATGGCACGGGGTGCATTACAAATGGTGGGTCGCCACACTGGCCGGCGCGCTGGGCCTCTTCGTGCTGGCCTTCCATCTCTATACGCGGCTGGGCTGGGTGGCGGACCACCGCATACTGCCCAACGGCTCCGACTGGCTGCTGCGCCACCTGCCGGTCGTCAACGTCCTGCCCGTCCTGTCCTGGGGCTGGCTGGCCCTGCATTTGTTCGCCGCCGGCTGCGCCATCGCCTACTACCCTCGCCGCATCCCGTTCCTGATATTCCTGCTGGCCTTGTTCATGGCCATCCGCACGATCTTCGTCTTCCTCTCGCCGATCGGCGCCCCGATGGGCATGCTCGACATGGGCAAGCTGGACTTTCTGTTCTCCAAGATCATGGGGGCCTGGACCTTCGAGAACGAGTTCGTGTTCTCGGGGCATACCGGCATCCCGTTCCTGTTCTTCCTGTTCTTCGAGACCCGCGGGCTCAAGGCCATCATGCTGATCGGCTCCCTGACGATGGCGGTCTGCGTGCTGCTGTCGCACAACCACTACACCGTGGACGTGCTCGGCGCCTACCTGGTTTCTTATTCGATCTTCAAGCTGGCCGAGAAGCTCTACTACGACTTCATCCGGCCCCTGTTCCAGGTCCTGCCTTCGGCGACGCCGTATTGAGGGGCGGAGACAGCGTCTCGAGAACGTCCTGCAGGTTGCTGCGATCGCCCAGACCCAACCGGCAAGCCCGCGCGCAGAGCCTGAGCGCCGAGCCAAACAACGGAGTCCCATGGGCCGCTTCGAGCAGATTCAAGAGGTTGCCCTCCAGATGCCCGCCATCCGATTCCAGCCCGGCGGTCGCCGCGCGGAATTCTTCCGGAAGAGCCTCTCGATCGAGCACGCTATCCCTGACCGCCGCGTCGATCGCTTGATAGACCGTCTCTAAAAGCGGGTCGCCGCTTGAAAGCTGGGCGGCCTGCGCCGCCAGATCAAGGAAACCCCGCTGAAGAGGAGACCGCGCGGGCGGCGGCTCGGGAACGGCCGGCTTCGGATCTCGGCGCAGTCTGAATTCTTGAAGCGCCGGCAAGGAGCGGTTCTTGCGATCGATTTCGTCGGGAGGCACCGGCCAGTCCAGGCCCAGCGCTTGCCTGGCCGCCTCTGTGACGCCGACGTATTCGGTTCCGTAGGGATCGTTGAAGCGGTAGAGCAAGCCATGATCGAAGGCTTGATCCAGGAACTCCGCGAACCGAGGCAGCCGGCTTTCCGCGGCTAATTGATGGAGCTCGGCCTTGACATGCCCATAAGTCGCTGGCCTCTCCAGCGTCAGATCCGGCATCGTCCGAGGAAGAATCGAGCGCTCGGTCAACAGCGCCTCGAGCATCTGCTTGCCCGTCCGCCTGCCGGTACCCGCGCCGGAGATCTGTCTTGCCAGCACCCGAGCGTTTCGCTCGTCGAACTCTTTATATGTCAACTCGCTGACATGGAGCGCCGCCGCCTCATGCGCGTAGAGCCCGCCCAGAGCGGCCGGCGCGGGGTAAGCCAGCGCGCAGAGCAGCAGCGGTAGGATCGTCACGTTAGCAGTCTAGCCGTCGATGGCGGGGAGCGCCGGGACCAATGGGTAGCCCGGCCGCAGTCATTGGTCCCACGGAAAATGGCCCCAAGGACCTGCGTCATAAGAGCCTATCCGCGCCAGTCGCTCAACTCGGGCCGGCGCAGGAAAACGACGGCGAAGTCCGCCTCTTGCCCCAGCGCGCGCCGCACGGCCTCGCGGTAGGCCTCGCCCTGGGCGCGGTGGGCGCGCAAGAGCGCAGGCGCCGAGCCCTCGTCGACGCGCTCGCTTTTGTAGTCGACGACGAGCAGCCTGCCGTCGGGGCGGCGGCAGAGCAGGTCCAGCCGCCCGCGGACCAGGACGGCGCCGTCGGCATGGCAGAAGGGAACCTCGCGGCCGACGAGCTTTAGGCGCGCCAGATTTTTCGCGAGCTGCGAATCAAGGAAGCCGGCCAGGATCGCCTCCGCCTCCTTGCGCGCTCCCTCCAGCTCTCGCGGCGCGTCAACCGAGGCCAGGGCCTCGGCGGCCCGCAGGACGGCTTGCTCCAGCGCGGGGCCCCGCGGCGGCGCCGCAAGCTCCGTCGCCTCCAGCACCCTATGGCAGAGCGCGCCGACGAGGGAGCCCAGCGGCGAGGCCGCCCGCTCCTTGCGCGGCGGCGGGCCGTCGTCTTGGGGCATCTCCAGCGGCATTCCCGTCGGAGTCCTGGTCCAAGGCTCCGCCGCAAGCCGCTCCTTGTCTTTCAGGCGGCGCAGGTAAGTCTCGGCCAAGGCCGCGGCGTCGGGAAGCGCGGCCGGGGGCGGCGCGGAGCGCGCCCGCGCCGGCTTAAAGTCCTCCTTGACGCGCCGCACCGGGATGCGAAAGCCCGCCAACTCCAAAGCCTCCATGTCGCTTTCCGGCTCCGGCCAGGCCCCGCAGCGCCGCAGCAAGCCGCTCAGGCAGCCGGCCCTCCCCTTCTCCTGGCCGACGATGAAGAGCCGCTCCTTGGCCCGCGTCAGGGCCACGTAGAGAAGGCGCACCGCCTCGTGCTCCTGGCGCCTCTCCTCCTCGGGGGCAAGCCAAGCCATCGCCGCGCTGGCCGCCCCGCAGCGCTCCAGGCGCAATCCGGCGCTACCGCTGGACCAGTCCAGAAGCGCGGCGGCCTTGCGGCCGGACCCGGGAGCGGCGGAGGCGTTGGCCAAGAAGACGATCGGAAACTCCAGGCCCTTGGACTTGTGTATCGTCAGCAGCCGGACCGCCTCCAGATGCTCGTCGGCCAGCGGGCTTTCGCCCTCCCCGTGGGGATCGGCCAGGCCCCGCAGCAGCTCGCCGATGAACTCCTTGAGCGACAGACCGCGCTCGTCGGACGCGGCCTGGGCCAGGCGCGCGAACTTCGCGAGGTTGGCGAGGGTTTGGGCGCCGTGATAGGCCGCGGCCGCCATTTCCTGCAGGTTCGTCTCCCGCAGCGCCGCGTCGACCAGCTCCGAGGTCGGCAGCCTCCCGACCCTGCGGCGCAGGCAGCGCAGCTGGGAAAGCAGCAGGTCGGCCCGGCGAATCCCGCAGGGACCGCCATGCGCGAGCCGCCCGGAGCGCGACAGCTCGTAGATCTCCTGGTCGGAAAGCAGGCAGAGGGGCGAGCGCAGCAAGCCGACCAGGGCGATCTCGTCGCCCGGATCGTCGAGGACGCGCAGGAGGTTGATCAAGTCCAGGACCTCCGGAACTCCGTAGAAGCCCTTCTCGCTCTCGATGGCGTAGGGCACACCGGCGTCGCGCAGGGCGTCGACCAGCTCGGCAAACGGCAGGCTGGTGCGAGCGAGAATCGCCACGTCCTTGTAGCCCGCCTCCTTGCCGGGGCCGCAGCGCCGCGCGATCCAGTCGGCGATCGCGCGCGCCTCCAGCCGGCGCGCGGCCGCGGCGTCGGGGCAATCCTCGGCCACGATCAGCTCCAGGGCCGGCGCGGTCCCCGCCGCGCGGTCGCTCGACAAGGGCTTGTAAGCGGCCTGCAGGCCGTCCAGCGGCTTCATGAGGCGCTCGAAGACGGCGTTGACCGGCCCGATCAAGCCCGGAGGGCTGCGGAAATTTGAGAGCAGGGCGCAGGCCTGCGCGGCGCCGGACTCCAGGATGCGGGAGGAGAAGGACTGATAGGCGGCGATGTCGGCTCCTCGGAAACGGTAGATCGACTGCTTGGGGTCGCCGACGACGAACAGGCGGCCCGCTGCCAGGCGCGCCCGGCGCCAGGACGGCGCGCTCTCCTTCAAGGCCTCGGCCAAGAGCAGCAGGAACTCCCCCTGCAGCGGATCGGTGTCCTGGAACTCGTCGATGAGCAGCACGGCGTAGCGGCTTTTAAGCTCCTCGCGCGCGGCGGGGTCATCGCGCACGAGGTCCCGCGCCCGGCGCAGCAAGCCGTCGAAGGACACCCAGCCCCGGCGCGCGTAGGCGCGGCGAAAGTCGCGGGCCATCGGCAGGACCAGGGCGCAGGCGCGGCGGAGCAAGGCCTCTCCCGCCGATCCCCCGGCGCGCGCGCAGTCCAGGGCCCGCTCGTAGAGCTCGCTTTGCCCGGAGAACTCCCCCCAGGCCTTCGGCCAGGAGCGCGACTTCAACTCCTCGTAATCCAGCCGCTCCGGCAGCTCCGGGGAGGGCGCGCGCGCGGCCCGCGCGGTCTCGCGCAGTCGCGCGGCCGCCGCGGCGATCGACTCCAAAATGCGCGAGCGCGCTCCCGGCGGCGGCAGGCCGCGCAAGCCCTCCAGCTCGAGCGCCAGCTTCTCCAGCCGCGCCGCCGAGGCGGGATCGGGGCGGGCGATTAAGTCCAGGTCCAGGCGCTCCCGGCACAGTTCCCAGGCCAAAGCCCGCAAGTCCTCCAGCGTGCAGAGCCGCAGGACGGCCAGCCACTCCTCGCAGCGGGGCGGGGCCTCCCCCAGCTCGACGTCGAGGAAGGCCGCCCACTCCGCCTCGAAGAGCTCCTCGAAAAAGGGACCCTCGTCGACGGAAAAACCGGGATCGACCCCCGCTTCGACGGGGAAGGCGCGCAGCACGTGCGCCGCGAAGGAATGGATCGTCCCGATCTGGGCCTTGTCGAGGTCCTCCAGGGCGCGGCGGGCCAGCCGCGCGGCGCTCTCGCCGTCGACCGAGAAGCGCTCCCTGAGCTCCCGCAGCAGGCGAGGCGCCGTCCCCGCGGCGGCCTCGGACAATCTGTCGGCCAGGCGGACCTTGATCTCGGCGGCGGCCTTCTCGGTGAAGGTCAGCGCCGCCAGGCGCGTGATCTCCACCGCCCCCTCGCCCGCCAGCAGATGATGGAGCAAGCGGTCGATGAGCAGGGTCGTCTTGCCGGTGCCGGCCCCCGCCTCGACGACGACGTTGGCCCCCAGCTCGAAGCGCGCGCGGTCGCGCTCCGCCTGGTCCGCGGCGGGCAGGTCCCTCATCGCTCGCCCCGAGCCCGCGAGGGGGCATGCGCCTTGCGGCAGATCGTGGAGAAGCCGCAGCGGGCGCAGTGGCCCCACTCCCCCTCCATCGGGCGAATCGGGAAGCGCCCCCGGCGCAGGCCCTCGACGCGCTCGTTTAGGCCGGAGAGAAAGCCCGCGGCCAAGCCGGAAAGCTCCTCGGCTTCCAGCGCCTGCATGCGCTCTCGGCCGGTGGCCCGCGGCGAGTCCTCCACGGAGAAGATCGCAGCCGACTCGACTTGCGGCAGGCCGAGCTCGGAGGCCACCAGCATCGAGTAGAGCGGCAGCTGGTGGTGCCGGCCCTCGCGCACGAGCTTGGCCAAGGACTCCTTCCATGAGCTCTTGTAGTCGATGACGCGAACGCGGGCTCGGTCCGGGCTGGCGTCCACGCGGTCGACCGTCCCGCTGATCTTAAGCCCGCCGGGCAAGGTCCCCGAGACGGGCCGCTCCAGCCACAGGGGGCGCAGGCCCGCTTGGCGCGATTGCGCGAGGTCCCAGGAGACGAAGTCCGAAAGGCGCTCCGCCATCCGATCCCGGATGGAGCGCCATAACAGCGGATAGACGCCCAGCTCCCGCCAGCCGTAGCCGGAGAAGACCTCCTTGAGCGCCGCCTCCAGGCGCGGCCGCCACTCCGCCCCGTCTTCCGGACAGCCCTCGTAGAAACGCCGCAGCGCCGCGTGGTAGATGATCCCCCGCAGGCGCGGCGAGACCTCGCTCTGGTCGGCAGGCTCCTCGCCGGCGTCCAGGCCCAACAGCCGCTGCGCGAAAAATTGGAAGGGACAGCGGGAGAGCTGGTCCAAGGCCGTCGGAGACAATCCGGAGCGCTCCTCCGAGGCCAGGTAGCTCCGTGGAGGGGAAATGATGCCGTCGAAGGCTCCGGGCTGCCCGCGGCGCTGCAGCTCCGGCAGGCGCTCAAGGCTTTCCGCCAGAAGCTCTCCGGGAAGGCCGACCCTGCGGCCGTAGGCGGCCGCGGCGCAGCCGTCGCTGCTCGACAGGCGCAAACTGGCCTCGCGGGGAGACAAGAGCGCCCACGGCGCGCTCTGCAGGCGCTCGAATGGCAGCCGCGGCACGCGCTTGGCCCGCGCCAGCTCCAAGCCGCTGGAGCGGCAGAGCTCGCGCAGGTATAGGGAGGGCACCTCGGCCTTCCCGGCCTCGTCGGAGCGCGGCAGGACGCAGTACAAGCGGCGCCCGGCGCAGGCGCAGCACAGATAGAAGAGCAGCCGCTCCTCCTCGTAGCCGTCGCGCTTGGGCCTGGTCCAATAGCCGGCGGGATGGCGCAGGGCCGCGCGCGCCTCCTCGCGCAGCAGCGGGTCCTCTTGAATCTGCCGCGGGAAGCCTTTCTCCTTCAACCCCAGCAGGAAGACGACAGCGAAGGACTCCCCGCGCGCGTCCATGGCTGAGAGCGCCCTCACCCCGCGCCGGGACTCCGGCGCCAGCGCGGATGCGCGCAGCTTGCGCTCGAGGGCGTCCAAAAACGCCTCCCAGCTCGCGGCCAAGCCCAAACGGTCGAAAGCGGCCAAGGAGTCGATCTGGGCCAGGACCAAGTCGAGGGCCTCCCGCTCCAAAGGCGAGGCGTCCGCCGGCAGCGACAGCTCCGAGCAGACCAGCTCTCTCGCGCCGGCCGCCAGGGCGGCCCAACTGCCTTGCGAGCCGGAAAGCTTGCGCCGCCACGAGGAGACGATCTCCCAAAGGGAACGCGCGGCCTCGGCGTCCAGCCCCAGTTCCTCCGGCGCCCGGGCCTCCAGCTTGCGCCACTGCAGCCAGCCGGCATGGATGGCCAGCCTCTCGACGATCAGGCGCCAGGAGGACAGGCGGCGCGCGTCGGCGGCCCTGGCGCAATAGGGGGAGCCCAGAACGTCGAGCACAGCCATGGCCGGAAAGTCCCGCCGCGCCAAGGACAAGAGCGTCCAGGCCAGCTTGGCGGCGGGGCGACGCAGGAGGGGCTGGCCGGCCGACAGCTCCAGCGGGATGGCGTTCTCCTCGAACACCTCGGCCAGGGCGGCGCGATAGGGCTCCAGGGAGCGCGCCGTCACCCCGATCTCGTCGAAGCGGCAGAAGCCCTCGTCGACCAGCGCCAGTATCTCCTTGGCCGCGGCCCAGACCTCGTCGCGCGCCCCGGAGGCCGAGAGCAGCCGCAACGCCCCGTCGGGCAGGGCGGCGGGGGCCTGCCCGCAGAACAAGCCGTCGAGGGCGGGCTCGACGGCCGCTCGCCCGGGGGCGCGCGCGGCCTCTTGGGGAGAGCGCGCCGCCAAGACCTGCTTGAAGAAATCGTCGGCGAAGCGGAAGGCCGGGTGGCCGCGGCGGTAGGGAAAGAACAGGGTCGTCGGCAGGCGGGAGGACACCGCCTGAAAGAAATTAAGCTGCAGGCCGGTCAGATCGTAGAAGCCGTAATAGAGAGCCGCATGAAAGCGCCCGAGCAGGGCCGAGCCCTGGGCCCAGGCGGCGGCCCGCCGCGTCAATTCGGAGGCCGAGACCACCCCCAGCTCCTCCAGCTTCCTTTTATAGGCATCGCAAAGGGCCAGAAGCGCCGACAGCCGCGAGCCCTCGGCTTCCCCCAAAAGGCCCTCCCCCAAATGCTCCGCCACCTGCCCGGCGTCGACTTCGGCGTCGATGAGATCGCTCAAGGACGAGCGCAGCGCCGAGGCCAGGGCCTTCGGCCGGCTTGCCCCGCCGAAGGGCCGGCCCGCCTGGTCGAGCAAGCCGTCGAGAACGGCGTCGAAAAAAGCCGGATCGCGCACGAGAGGCCCGGGCAGCCCGCCCGCCTCCTGCGCCAGGGCGTCCGCCAGGCTGTGGAAGGTATGGAAATGCACGTCGAGCAGGGCCAGGCCGGACTCGACGCAGGCCAGCCGCTGCAGCCGCTCGGCCAGGCGCCGCGACGGGGCCACCACGGCCAGGGGCCCGCGGCCCGGCTGGGCCAGGCCGCGCAGCGCCGCCACGAAGGCGAGTTCTAGATCAGTGAAAGGGCCGTAGACGACGGAGAGCACGAGCTATGATACCAAGAGGTTGACCTCGATCAAAGCCGGGCGTTGACCGCGCTCCTTCGCAGCGCGAGCCCAAGCCCGCTACACTGGACCTATGATGAAAGCGTGCTCGACTCTACTCGTTTTGATCCTGCCCGCCGCGGCCATGGCCGCGGGCGGATTCGGCGTCGCCGGAGTTCCCGGGATCGCCGCCGTTCCAGCCTTGACCGCAAGCCTGGCACAGCCCTCGCGACCGGGGCTGCAGCCCTTGCCCATCGCCGCCGAGAACGCCGAAACCCCCGCCCCGGGCATCCGTCTGCCAAGCCCGGTCCTGGACTCGCAGCTACCCCGCTTCCCGCTCGATGACGACTTCGGCGGCCAGGGCGCGCTCTTGCCGCGACCCGTGGGACCGCGCGATCCCGCGGCCTTGGCGCTTCCGCTGCCGGAGCTGCCCTCGCGCGACCGCGTCGAGGCTTTCCTGGCCGGCTTCTTCGACAAAAGAGAGCTGGTCCTAGCGGCGCGCTAACTAAGCCGGCGTAGCCGGCTTGCGTCTGGCCGGATAGGGAAAATGTGTCAGGCCATGACGGCCGGCGTAGCCGGCTTGGGCGCAGCCGGGGTAGCGCTGCCGGTATGCTAGGATAGGGTCCGTGAGCCAGCTTCCGACCGCGCCCCCCTCGGGCTTTCGCGATTTTCTCCCCGCCTCCTGCGCCATGCGCGCGCGCGCGGCGGAGGCGATCGCGCAGGTCTACCGCCGCTTCGGCTTCCAGCAGATCGCCACCTCCGCCGTCGAGGACCTGCCCGTGCTGCTGGGCAAGGGCGGCGGCGAGAACGAGAAGCTGATCTTCAAGCTCATGAAGCGCGGCGCCCAGCTGGAGGAGGCGAAGACCTCCGGCGGCGAGCTGGCCGACCTGGGCCTGCGCTTCGACCTGACCCTGCCCCTGGCGCGCTACTACTGCCGGCACGGCTCGACCCTGCCCCATCCCTTCAAGGCCTTCCAGATGGGGGCGGTCTGGCGCGCCGAGCGCGCGCAGAAGGGGCGCTATCGCGAGTTTCATCAATGCGACGCCGACATCATCGGCTCAGACAGCCCCCTCTGCGAGGCTGAGATCATCAGCGCCCTCCTGACCGCCTTCGAGGCCGCGGGACTGCGCGAGGCTCCCCAAGCCGTCGTCAACGACCGGGAGCTGCTGCAGGCCGTCCTCTCCGAGGCCGGCCTGCCCGCCGAGAAAACCGCGGCCGCTTGCGTCGCCCTAGACAAGCTGGATAAGACGGGCGTCGAAGCGGTGCGCGGCGAGCTGGAGGCGCTTTCGGGAAGCGAGGTGGCGCGGCGCCTGGAGGAGCTGCTGCTCTCTAAGCCCGGCGACCTGGAGCGGCTCTCCCGCTTCCAGCCGCAAGCGGCGGCGCGGGTGCGGGAAATCCTGTCTCTGGTCAACGGGCTGCGGGCCGACAGCGCGGTTTTCTCCGCCACCCTCATCCGCGGCTTCGATTATTACACCGGCCCGGTCTTCGAGTTCCGCTCCCCGCGGCTTTCCGGCTCCCTGGGAGGCGGCGGCCGCTACGACCGCTTGACCGAGAAATTCGGCGGCCAGCCGATCCCAGCCTGCGGAGCCTCGATAGGCTTCGAGCGGCTGCTGCTGCTGTTGGAGCAGGAGGGCTTGGAGACAGCCCCCGGGCCGGACGCCGTCGTCACCGTTTTTTCCGAGCAATTGCGCGCCGCCAGCCTCAAGGCCGCGGCCGCCCTGCGCCATGCCGGCTACGCGATCGACCTCTATCCCGGAGCGGGCAAGCTCAAGAAGCAGTTCCAATACGCCGACGCCAAGAAGGCGGCGTACGCCGTCGTCATCGGCCCAGACGAGTTGGCGGCCGGCCAAGCGACGGTCAAGGACCTGGCCACGGGCAAGGAGCGCTCGGTCGCCCTAGACTCGCTGGCCGAGGCCGTCAAAAAAGGCTAGCGGCGCGGGGCTCCTGGTCGTCGGCCAGGCCGGTCCGGCTCGACTCCGACAGGGAAATCCGTATCGCCCCGTCGCGGTGGCGGCTGGCGATTTCATCGACGGCGTCCTCGCCGGAGGCCGCGCGCAACTCGGGGAAAAGCGAGCGGGGAAGGGCGCTCAGTTGGGCTGCCCCGCCGACTGTGCGGGCGGCGAGCACCGGCCTGCCGGAGCGCTCGAACTCGGAGAGCACTCGCTCGATCGAGGAGGAGCCGGCCGGGGCATGTCCCGCCAGAAGCACCGCCCCCGGCGCGCCCCACGGCACCTCGCGCAGGCCCGCCTCCAGGGCAAAGCGGATACCGCCGCGCCAGCGCGGCTCGACGACGATCCGCAGCCTCGCGTCCTCCAGGCCGCGCAGGCCCTCCAAGTCGCGGCCGGCCTCCCCTCCCAGCACGACCACGATCGGCTCCAGGCGCGACTCCAAGGCGTTCACGACGGCCTGCCTCAAGACGGGCCGCCGCCCCGCGGAAAAAATCAGGCCGGCCACCTTCGCGGCCCGGGAGGAATGGGCCTGGCCGACGCGCGACGCCCGGCCGCCCCGGCGGCCGGAACGAACGGCAAGGATCTCCGCCGCCACGCTCAGCGCCGTCTCGCGCGAGGTTTGGGCGCCCAGGTCCAGCCCCGCCGGCGCGTAAAGCTGCCCCGGTCGCGGCGCCGCCCCCAACAATTGGAGCTGCCCAAGCAGGCGCCCGGTTCGCTCCCGCGGGCCCGGCAGGCCGACGTACGGCGCCGGGCTGGCCAGGGCCCCCTGCAGCGTCTCCAAATCCAAGGCGAAGCTGTGGGTCATCACGACGATGGAGGTCTCCTCGTCCGGATTGGCCGCCGCTCGGACCTGGCCCCAGCCGCCCTCGATGAGGGCGCCCCAAGCGGGGCTCCAGTCTGCGCCGCGCAGCCTTCCGCGCCGGGGATCGCCGACGAATACGGAGAAGCCCAGCTCGTGGAGATGGCGCGCCAGCGAGGCCGCGTCGCGGCTGGAGCCGAAGATCAGCGCCTTGCCCATCGCCTGGATCGGGCAGCGCAGGACGCGGCGCATCGCGCCGCGGATCATCGACTCGTCGAGCTCCGGGGTCATCTCGGAAAAGCAGCCCGTCGCCGCGGGGTTATCCGGCGACAGCACCCGGCGCCGCCCGACGTTGGGCCCCGTCAGGTCCAGGGAGAGCACGACGCCGCGCCCGCCCAACAGCGCCGAGCGCGCCTCGGCAAGACAATCGCGCAGGCCGGGTCCGGTCCGCTCCAGGAAAACCTCCACCTCCCCGGCAAGCCCCAGGCCCCAGCCGACCAGCACGCTCTCCTGGGAGAGAGACAAACGGACCAGGCGCGGCCGGCCGTCTTGCCCCACGGCCAGCGCCTGCTCGCGCAGCTCGTCGAGCTCCTCCAAATCGAGCACTCCGCTGCGGCTGCTGGCCCCGCTGACCAGCAGGGCCATCGCTCCGGCGCGCGCGTAGACGGAGCCGTCCAGCGAGGCCACCGTCGCCAGGACGGGGGGCGTGCGCGAGGAAACACCCTCCCCCTCCAGCGCCCGCAGCAGCTCCGTCAGCTCGACGACGCTCACCCCGTTCACGCCGGCAGTGTAGCAGGGCACGGGCTTCGTGTCCAGGCTGTTACAAACAACGCCAGCCGCCTTGAAATCGGCCTCGGGCGGGGCTACACTGCAGCCGCGTGAACGCCCTCACGGACGCGGAATTGCGCAGCCTCGTCACCTTGCTCGACGAGGAGGATCCGCGCAGCCTGGAACTGGTGCGCCGCCAGATCCTGCGCATCGGCGAGCCCATCCTCCCCTTCTTGGAGGAATTGCGCGAGCATGGGGATGCGGGGCTGGCGGCGCGCGCCGAGGAGCTCTCTCAAGAGCTGCGCTTCTCGGATCTGCGCCGCCAGTTCGTGGCGCTAGCCAAGGCCCCGGAGCCGGACCTCGAGCGGGGAGCCCTGCTGCTGGCCCGCTTCGGCCATCCCGGCCTCGCGCCCGCGGCCTACACGTTATGGCTGGACCGCGTCGCTTCGCGCGTCCTCGAGGACCTGCCCGGCAACGCGGACGCGACGACGGCCTTCCAGCGGCTCAACTGCCACCTCTTCCAAAGCCTGGGATTTTCCGGCAACGAACTGCGCTACTACGACCCCGACAACAGCTACCTCAACCGCGTCATCGACACGCGCCGCGGCATCCCGGTCAGCCTCTCGGTGCTCTACCTGCTGCTGGCCCGCCGCCTGCGGCTGCCGGTCTACGGCGTGGCCACGCCGGGGCATTTCCTGGTCGGCTTCCGTCCGGGACCCCACGTTTGCTATCTCGACGCCTACCATAAGGGCAAGCTGCTCGACCTGAGCGAAGTGCGCCGCATGCTGCTGCGCAGCGGCTACGAGTTCCGCCCGGAGTTCGTGGCCTGCTGCTCCTCCCGGGACATCCTGGTCCGCATGATGCGCAACCTGATCTCCATCTACGAGAAGGGCGGCTGCCGCGGCCGCGCCGACATGGTGGCCCGGCTCGTCGAGGCGCTGCTGACCGGCCGGTAATGCGCTAGAATCGCCGCATGAGGCCGGTGGCCGCGGCTGGTTCGCGCATAGAGTCGCTCACGGCGGAGCCTCTCGACGTCGCGATGAAGGAGCCCTTCGAGATCGCCGGCGGGTCGACGACTCGGGTGCGCAACGTGCTGGTCAAAGTCCGCTTGCGCGGCGGCGCGGTCGGCTACGGAGAAGGCGCGCCCCTATCGGCCTTCAATCACGACACCCAGGCCGCCACGCTGGCCGCGCTCCGGCGCTCGGCGGCCAAGCTCGTCGGGGAGGATTGCGACCGCCTGCGGCCGCTGCTTGCGCGGGTGGAGGAGCTGCTGGGGCCGGAGCGCGGAGCCGCCCGAGCGGCGCTGGGCATGGCCTTGGCCGACGCCTGGGGACGGCGGCACCGCCTGCCGCTGCGCCTGCTTTTCGGCGGCGCCCAGGACCAGGTCCGCTCCGACGTCACAGTGACCATCGTGCCGGCGCGGGCCGCGCGAGCCGCGGCCCGGCGCATCGTGGCCCTGGGCGTCGACACCATCAAGATCAAGATCGGCCGGGACGTCGAGGAGGACGAGGCCCGGGTGCGCGCCGTCGCCTCGGCGCGCCGCGGCCTGCGCCTGCTGCTCGACGCCAACCAAGGCTACGGTCCGCGCCAGGCCCTGCAACTGCTGCGGCGGCTGCGCCGGGCCGGCATTGCGCCGGCGCTTTTCGAGCAGCCGGCCGCCAAGGACGACTGGCGCGGGCTTTCCGACGTGCACCGATTCGGCCGCGTTCCGGTCGCCGCGGACGAGTCCGTCGCCAACCGGCAAGACGCCCTGCGCATGGCCGCCAAGCGCTGCGCCCAGGTCGTCAACGTCAAGCTGATGAAATGCGGATTGCTGGAGGCCTGGGACATCGCCCTGATCTGCCGGGCCTCGGGCTTGGGCCTGATGGCCGGGGGCATGATCGAGACCTCTCTGGCAATGGGTTGCGCCGCCCATCTGGCCGCGGGCATCGGGGGCTTCGACTTCATCGACCTCGACACCCCCCTCTGGCTGGCCCGAGATCCGATGACAGGCGTCCGCTTCGGGGCCGGCGGCTGCTACGAGCTGCGCAAAGCCAAGGCCGGCATCGGCGTTCGCCCCGGCGCACCCCCGCGCGGCGCCGTCGCATCAAACGACACGGAATAACACAGAAAAATTCTGTTCACCCCAATTTAAACCTCTTATTTCCGCAGCCTTCCTCCGCTGCGCGGAAGTAACGTTGCGAAAGTCCTCCCTCCCAAAATAGGTCTTGACAGCTTTCCAGGAGCCTGCTACATAATGGCACTTGATAACACTGGCAAATACTGAACGGACGCTCTTTTACGCGCACGGTGGATTGCGAACCTCAGCCTTTCCTTTATATAGAGTCCGGACCGCCGCTCCGAAGCGCGCATGGGATGCGTCTCCGTCGAGGATTTGACAATGCTTTTTCCATCTGGTTATCCTGTCTTAACATCGGATTTACGCTGCGTCGTTCCCACACGGTCCCAACCGAAAGGTCCCCGTAGCGCAGACCTGCCCAGGAGGAATCATGCCGCCAAAAACCGCTCTCGTTTCGCCGTTGGACAAGACCATGACGTCGATGCAGGTTCGCAAACGCAACGGCAACCTGGAACCGGTCGACGTCAACAAGATCGTTCGCGCCGTTGAGCGCTGCGGGCTGGGCCTGCCCAACGTCGACATCCTCAAGGTCGCCACCAAGACCATCGGCGGGCTCTACGACGGCGCCACGACCAAGGAGCTGGACAATCTCTCCATCCAGACCTCGGCCCTGCTGATCGCGGAGGAGCCGGAATACTCCCGGCTGGCGGCGCGGCTCTTGCACAACTACATCGTCAAGGAGACCGAAAACCAGGAGATCCACTCCTTCTCCCAGTCGATCTCGGCGGGCTACCGCTCGGGCCTGATCTCGGAGCCGGTGGCCAGCTTCGTGACGGCCAACGCCCGCAAGCTCAACAACGCCATCGCGCACGAGCGCTCCGACCTCTTCGAGTACTTCGGCCTGCGCACCGTCTACGACCGCTACCTGCTGCGCGACCCCGAGTCGCGGCTGGTCATCGAGACCCCGCAATACTTCTTCCTGCGCGTGGCCTGCGGCCTGGCCGAGACGGTCCGCGAGGCCATCGAGCTCTACGAGCTGATCTCCGCCTTCGAATACATGCCTTCGACGCCGACGCTTTTCAACAGCGGCACCAAGCATCCGCAGATGTCCTCCTGCTATCTGCTGGACTCCCCCCAGGACGACCTGGAATCGATCTACCGCAAATACACCGACGTGGCCCTGCTGTCGAAATTCTCCGGCGGCATCGGCATCGCCTATCACCGCGTGCGCTCGCGCGGCTCCCTCATCCGCTCCACCAACGGCCACAGCAACGGAATCGTGCCGTGGCTCAAGACCCTCGACTCTTCCGTCGCGGCGGTCAACCAGGGAGGCAAGCGCAAGGGGGCTTGCTGCGTCTATCTGGAGGCCTGGCACGCCGACATAGAGGATTTTCTCGAGCTGCGCGACAACACGGGAGACCCGGCGCGCCGCGCCCACAACCTGCACACCTCCAACTGGATTGCCGACCTCTTCATGAAGCGCGTCGAGGAGGACGGAACCTGGTCGCTGTTCGATCCCAAGGAAGTCCCCTCCTTCTGCGACCTTTACGGCGAGGCCTTCGAGAAAGCGTATCTCGAGGCGGAGGCGAAGAAGCTTTACGCCAAGCAGGTCAAGGCGCGCGATCTCTACGCCCGCATGATGAAGGCCCTGGCGGAAACCGGCAACGGCTGGATGAACTTCAAGGATTCCTGCAACCGCAAGAGCAACCAAACCGGCGCGCCGGGACAGGTGATCCACTCCTCCAACCTCTGCACGGAGATCCTGGAGGTGACGTCGAGCGCCGAGACGGCCGTCTGCAACCTCGGCTCGATCAACCTCGCCAAGCACGTCGCCGACGGGCGGTTCGATTTCGAGAAGCTGGCGGCAACCGTCCGCGCGGCCGTGAAGTTTCTCGACCGCGTCATCGACATCAACTTCTATCCGACCAGCCAGGCCGCCGAATCGAACAAGCGCATGCGCCCGATCGGCCTGGGCGTCATGGGCCTGCAGGACGCCTTCTTCCTGCTGGGCCTGCCCTTCGACTCGCAGGAGGCGCGCCGCCTCTCGGCCAAGATCCAGGAAGAGGTCTACTACCAGGCCCTCTCCGTCTCCTGCGCGCTGGCGGTGGAGCGCGGCCAGCACCCCTCCTTCGCGGAGACGCGCGCCGCGCATGGAGAGCTCCAGTTCGACGCCTGGGGCGTGGAGCCGTCGGACAAGATGCGCTGGGACTCCCTGCGGGAGAGGATCAAGAGCCACGGCTTGCGCAACTCGCTGCTGCTGGCGGTCGCGCCCACCGCGACGATCGCCTCGATCGTCGGCAGCTACGAGTCCATAGAGCCGCAGGTCAGCAACCTCTTCAAGCGGGAGACCCTCTCCGGGGAGTTCCTCCAGATCAACCGCTATCTGGTCTCCGAGCTCAAGGCGCTGGGCCTATGGAACGAAGGCATGCGCGCCCGCTTGAAGATGGCGGAAGGCTCGATCCAGGACCTGGCCGACATCCCGGAGGAAGTGCGCCTGCGCTTCCGGACCGTCTGGGAGATTCCGATGCGCTCGATCATCGACATGGCCGCCGAGCGCGGGGCCTACATAGACCAAAGCCAGTCCCTCAACCTGTTCATGGAGAGCCCGACCATCGGCAAGCTCTCCTCCATGTACATGTACGCATGGAAAAAGGGGCTCAAGACCACGTATTATCTGCGCTCGCGGCCGGCGACCCGGATCAACAAGACGACCGTCGCCGCGGCGGCCGCCCAGCGCCCCGCCGTCTGCGACGCGCAGGCCGTCGCCTGCTCCCTGGAGAACCCGGACCACTGCGAAAGCTGCCAATAGGGAGGCATCATGCTGCTCGATTGCGGACTCAACCTGACGTTGCGGCCGATGAAGTACCCCGTCTTCTTCGACATGTACAAGGCCGCCATCAAGAACACCTGGACCGTCGAGGAAGTCGACTTCCAGCACGACTTGGGGGATTTGCGCGACCGCCTCTCGGACGCCGAGCGCCATCTCATCAACCGCCTGGTCGCCTTCTTCGCCACCGGAGACACCATCGTCTCGAACAATCTCGTGCTCAACCTCTACAAGCACGTCAACGCCCCGGAGGCGCGCCTCTATCTCTCCCGGCAGCTCTTCGAGGAAGCGCAGCACGTCGACTTCTACCTGACGCTGCTGGACACCTACCTTCCGGACGGCCAGCAGCGCGCCGCGGCCTTCGCCGCCATCGACAACATCCCCTCGATCAAGCGCAAGGCGGACTTCTGCTTCAAGTGGATCGACTCGATTAATTCCATCGAGCGGACGGACACCCCGGACAAGCGGCGGCAGTTCCTGCTGAACCTGATCTGCTTTGCCTCCTGCATCGAGGGCCTGTTCTTCTTCGCGGCCTTCGCCTACGTCTATTTCCTGCGCTCCAAGGGGCTGCTCAACGGCCTGGCCGGAGGCACCAACTGGGTCTTCCGCGACGAGAGCATGCACATCAACTTCGCCAACGAGGTCATCCGAACCGTGCGCCGCGAGGAGCCCGGCCTCTTCGACGCGCGCATGAAGGAAGCGGTCATCGCGATGGTCCGGGAGGCGATCGACTGCGAGATGGGCTTCGCCGAGGACGTCCTGGGTCTGGGCGTGGCCGGCCTCTCCGAGCGGGACATGCGCTCCTACCTGCAGTTCGTCGCCGATCAGCGCCTGCGCGCCCTCGACATCCCGCCCGTCTTCGGCTCGAAGATGCCCTTCGCCTTCATGGAGCTGCAGGACGTCCAGGAGCTGGCGAACTTCTTCGAGCGGCGGGTCTCCGCCTACCAAGTCGGGGTCGTCGGCGAGGTGGCTTTCTCGGAGAGTTTCTAGGCCGGCGTCAGCCGGCCTGCGTCCAGCCGGATATAGGAAAGTGCGTCAGGCTGTGACGGCAAGGCGTCAGCCGGCCTCGCCATCACCCGCCGATGCGCTTCTTCGCCGATGCCCCGGCCACGTAGAAAGCAATTGCCCCGCGTCGGCGGGGAGCCGGCTTGACGGGGGCCCTGGATTCTGTTACTATTGACTGACCGTACGGTTAATCAATGGGCAGAACCATCGACCTGGCGCGGCGGCGGCTCATCCTGGAGCAGGCGGAGCATCAGCTCCACCTGAAGGGCTATCATCACACCGCGATGGGCGACATCGCCGAGGCCTGCCGGATGACCAAGGCCAACCTGTTCCATCATTTCGGCTCCAAGGAAGAGCTGGCCTTGGCCGTCCTCGACGCCAAGATCGCCGACTACCGCAAGCGCCGCGTCGAGCCGCTCTGCGCCGACGGCGATCCCGTCGAGGCCGTAAGCCGAATGTTCTCGGAAGCGGGGTGCTTCTTTCGGCGCATCGGCTGCAAGGCGGGCTGCTTCATCGCCAACATCGGCTTGGAGATGGCCGACGTCAACGAGCACTTCCGCAAGCGCGTCGGCTTGTTCTTTTCCCAGTGGAGCGAGAGCCTGGCGCGCTGCCTGGCCAAGGCCAAGCGGGAGGGGCGCTTCGACGAGGCCCTCGACCCGACGGCCTGCGCCGAGACGCTCCTCGCCCTTTATGAGGGCGCGGTGCTGCTGGCCCGCACCAGGCGAGACGCCGCCGTTTTCGCGCGGGTCGGCAAGCTCGCGCGCCGCACGCTAGAGACGCATAAAACCGCGCACTACAACAGGAGGAATGCGACCATGGGACCCAAGACGCCCTGCGGGTGCTAAACCGAGGAGAGCGGCCCGGTCATCCGGCCGGGCCGCTCTCGCTCCATCGCAAGCCATGAGCAAGCGAACCTCCGCCGCCGCTTTTTTCTTCCTCGCCGCCGCCGGGCTCTATCTCATCCTATCCAGGCCGGCGGACACCGTGGCCATCGGCAAGCGGGCTCCGTCCTTCACGCTGGCCGACATCTCGGGGCGCACCGTCTCGTTGTCGGACTACCGCGGCAAGGTCGTGCTGCTCAACTTCTGGGCCAGCTGGTGCCCGATCTGCCGCCAGGAGTTCCCCGACCTGCAGGCCGTCTACCAACGCCGCCGCCGGGACGGCTTCGCCCTCATCGCCGCATCCGTCGACGACGGAGGCGAGCGGGCCGTCCTCCCGTTCATCGCCGAGCAAGCCCCGACCTTCACGATCTGCCTGGCCGACCTCAAGACGCAGCAGGCCTACGGCGTGCGCGATTTGCCGACCAGCTTCCTGATCGGCCCCGACGGGGCCGTGAAAAAGGAATACATAGGGTCCATAGATCCGGCCGAACTGGAAAATGATATCCTCAGTCAGCTTCCAAGGAGACGCTCATGAAAACAATCCCCGCCGCGCTCGCCGCCCTCTTGCTCGCAGCCCCGGCCTTCGCCTCCGCCCCCTCCACGGCCCAGCTCAAGAAGATCCTGTCCAAGCATCCGGACATCCTGCTCGACGTCCTCAAGGAGAACCGCAAGGCCCTCTTCGATATCGTCAGCCAGGCGGCGCAGGAGGAGCAGGCGCGCCGGGAAAAAGAGGAGCAGGCCGCCGAGGAAAAGGATTTCGAGGAGTCCTTCAAGCATCCCAAGACGCCGGAGATCACCGAGGACACGCTGATCCGCGGCAACAAGGACGCCAAGTTCACCCTGGTCGAGTACTCGGACTTCCAATGCCCTTATTGCGGCCGCGGCTACTACATCGTGGAAGCGCTGCGCAAGAAGTATGGGGATAATCTGCGCTTCATCTTCAAGGACATGCCGCTGCCCTTCCATCCCGAGGCGATGCCGGCCGCCCGCTGGTTCGAGGCGGTCGCCCTGCAATCGCCCAAGAAGGCCTGGCTGTTCCATGACAAGCTCTTCCAGAATCAAAACAAGCTTGGGGAACAGTTCTTCAAGGACACGGCCAAGGAGCTCGGCATCGACGTGGCCAAGGCGGAGAAGGACGCCGCCGGCAAGAAGGTGGCGGAGAAGATAGCGGCCGACACCGCCGAGGCCAAGGCGATGGGATTCACCGGCACCCCGGGCTTCCTGCTCAACGGCATCCCCGTCAAGGGCGCCTATCCGGTCGAGCACTTCGACGAGATCATCGCCCGGCTGGAGTCCGAGAAACCGGAAGCCTCGAAGGCGAAGCCGGAAGCCGCGAAATAGGCCAGCGCCGCCCGGCGCATGCCAGAGCTTCCGGAGGTCGAGACGGTCCGGCGGGTGCTGGAAGAGCGCCTGAAGGGCTCGACGATCACGGCCTACGAGCTGGGCCGACCGACCTTCTACCGCCGCCCCCCGAAGGCGGCCCTGGCCGGCCTGGTCGGCTCCACCGTGGAAGGGGTGCGGCGCCGCGGCAAGTACCTGATCTTGCTGCTCTCGGGCGGCAAGAGCCTGACCCTGCACCTGGGCATGTCGGGGCGCGTCTGCCTGGGCGGCGGCGGAGCCCACCTGCGCTTCCGCCTGGTCCTGGGCGACGCCGTCGTCTGCTTTCACGACGCGCGGCGCTTCGGGCGCGTCGGCTGCAAGCTGCCCCGCTTGGGCTGCGAGCCCCTGGAGCCGGAGTTCAACGGCCCCTCCTTGTTCCGCGCCCTGCGCGCTCGCCGCGCGCCGATCAAGGCGGCGCTGATGGACCAGGGCATCGTGGCCGGACTGGGCAACATCTACGCCACGGAAGCCCTCTTCGCCGCGGGCCTGCGCCCGGGCCGCGCCGCCGGCTCGCTGTCCGGCGCCGACTGCGCGCGGCTGGCCGGGGCGATCAAGAAGGTGCTCTCCTCGGCCGTCGCTCTGGGCGGCAGCACCTTGGCCGACGAGGCTTACCGCGATCCCTTAGGGCGCGCAGGCGGCTTCCAGGAGCGGACCTGCGTCTACGGCCGGACCAGGGGGCGCTGCGGCCATGCCTTGAAGGCCACGCGCCGGCCGATCGCTGGCCGCACCAGCCTCTACTGCCCGGTCTGCCAGCGCTGACGGGCTGCCAAATGCAAAGGGATTTATAATTCACTACACTAGAGCGCGATCGAGCTCCGATGAACATACTGGTCCTTAACTGCGGCTCCTCCTCCCTGCGCTTCCAGGTGATCGACACGGACGCCAAGCGCATCGAGGCCGACGCGGACCGCGGGCTGGCCTCCGGCTACATCGAGCGCGTCGGAAGCCAAGCCCTGATCACGCTGCGCGCGAGCGGCCGCCCGGCGGATCGCCGCGCCGAGCCCCTGCGCGACCACCGCGCCGCCCTCGACTACGTGCTGCGCTGGCTGGTGGCGCCGAAAACCCGCATCGAGGGCCTGCGCGCCCTCTCGGACATCGGCGCCGTGGGCCACCGGGTCGTCCACGGCGGCGAGGCCCTGACCCGCTCGACCTTGATCGACGCGGCGGTGCTCGCGCAGATCGAGGAGACGATCGACCTGGCCCCCCTGCACAATCCGGCCAACCTCAAGGGCATCCAGGTCGCCCGCGAGCTGCTGGGCGCCGGCGTGCCCCAGGTCGCCGTCTTCGACACCGCATTCCACTCGACGATGCCGGAGCGCAGCTACCTCTACGCCCTGCCCTACCAGCTCTACCGCCGCCATCGCCTGCGCCGCTACGGCTTTCACGGCACCTCCCACCGCTTCGTGGCCTGGCGCTACTCCCGCCTGACCGGCACGCCGCGCGACCGGGTCGACATCGTCAACCTCCATCTCGGCAACGGCTGCTCGGCCTGCGCCATCAAGGGCGGTCAGTCGATCGACACCTCGATGGGCCTGACGCCCCTGGAAGGCCTGGCGATGGGCACGCGCTGCGGCGACGTCGACGCCTCCGTGGTGGAGTTCATCCACCACAAGGAGGGGATGACCCTGGCCGAGATCGACGCCCTGCTCAACAAGCAATCCGGGCTCTTGGGGCTCTCCGGCCTGACCCACGACATGAGAGAGCTCTTGGCGGAGGAGAGCGAGCACGGCGACCGCCGCGCGCGCCTGGCCATAGAGATCTTCTGCTCGCGCGCCCGCAAGTACATCGGCGCCTACCTGGCCGAGATGGGCGGGGCCGCCGCGGTGACCTTCACCGGCGGCATCGGCGAGAACTCCGCGGCCGTGCGCCAGCGCATCTGCGAGGGGCTGGACTGGCTGGGGCTGCGGCTGGACACCAAGCGCAACGCCGCGGCCGTGGACGGCCGCGAGGCGGAAATTTCCGCCAAGGGCTCGAGGCTCAAGGCCTTCGTCATCCCCACCGACGAGGAGCTGCTCATCGCGCGCGACACCCTGCGCGTGGTCAAGAAGCTGGCTAAGCCGGCGTAGCCGGCTTGCGTCTGGCCGGATAGGGATGTGCGTCAGGCCATGACGGCCGGCGCAGCCGCCTTAGAGAACCTCGAAGAGCATCGCCGAGCTCCAGGTAAACGGCGCCTCGGAATGGTAAAGCCAGGTTCGGGCCTGGCGGCCGTCCTCCGGGCGGTAGACCTCGCCGATTTGCCCGTCCTCCCCGGCGCGCCGCGCCAGGGCGGCCGAAAGCTCCGAGGCCTCGGCCCGGCGGCCCAGGCGCCGCAATGCCGCCAGGGCCAGGGCGGAGATCCACAGCCAGACGTAGTCGTCGTGATAGCCGTGCACCAGGGCCAGGCGCGAGAGCCAGCCCTTCTCGCTTGAGGGATAGCGCTGCCCCGCGCGGGGGCCCAGCGGCGTCCACAGCCCAAGCCCATGGAGGGCCTTGAAGACGCGCTCTCCGGCTTCCTCGCCGCAGAAGCCCCAGGCCACGGCCGCCATGTTCGAGTCACCTGAGAAAATCGGAAACTCCAGGCTGTCGCGATAGAAGCCGCCGGCCTCGTCCCAAAAGGCCTCCCGGCAGCGCTCTTGCACGGCCTGCGCGCTCTTCTCCCAGGCTTCGGCCTCCGCGCTCCGGCCGGAGAGCAGGCATAGCCGCCCCAGCGCCGACAGGCCCCGCCAGCGCAGAAGCTGCGTCATGAACACCGCCCCGCGCCGCGCCGCCACGGTGTCCTTCCAGTCCGAGAAGGGCGGCTGGGAAACCAGCCCGTCCCGCTCGAAGCCGTCGTAATAGGCCATCCCGCGCTCCAATGCCGGCAGCAGCCCCGCGACGAAGCCCGCATCGCCGCCGGCGTCGGCGTAGCGCTGAGCCGTCCAGGCCAGCAGGGCGTTGGAGTCGATCGGCGAGACGAAATGCTCCGAGATAAAATTGGCCCGCAGCGGAAAGCGCAGGGCCGGCCGCAGGCCCAAGAGGCCCAGGCAGAAGCGGGAGAAGGGGTTCAGGCTGTCCAGCAGGCGCGGGAAGGCCCCGTCGGCGCGCTGGGCGGCGCAGATTTCCTCCAGGGTGTCGCGCACGACGTCCAGAAGCCCCGCCTTGAGCAGCCCCCCCGAGGCGAAGCAGAAATCCCTGGTCCACACCGAGCCGAACTGGTTGGCCCCGGCGACGATCAAGCGCCGCGGGCCTTGGGGAGCTTGCAGCGTCCTGACGTTCGCTTGAAACGACAGCCGGGCCAGCTCGAGCAGGCTATCGTTGTCTTGCCCCACCTCGAAACGATAGCAATTCCGGCGTTTCCGGCCCGCGCGGGCTGGCGTTATCTGGCTTCTATCATTGAGAATGGATCAGCTAATAGGTCCCGGCGTGGGATTGCAGGGTGGAGCAGTATGGAAATAGCGAGTGCAACTGGAGAAAGTGCGGTAGTCGGAGGCGCCGGTACAGATGAGGTTATGTACCTATGTCAAACTATTCTTGGTTTGACTTTGCTTTTTTCGAGAAGTTCTTGAAGGCCATCCACTGGCTTCTTCGCGGCATTACCCGCTCCACTTTGCGTATCGCCTTTACTGACCTCATCGACGAGAGCCTTGTAGGCGAAGTAGGTGGTCACGCCGCCCATCAGGGTGAAGATCAGGCCCTGCCAGGTCTGCCCCATGCCCATGATCATGACGCCCAGGAGGGTCGCCATCGCCGCCATCGCCAGGGCGACGCCGGCCAGGGCCATCGCAGCGGCGTGGCCCCAGCCGGGGGCCTTCTTGACCAGGCTTTCGATGCCGATGAGCACGCCGGCCAGCAGCAGCAGCATCGTCGCCAGCTTGACGTAGGTCTTCCAGGGCGAGACGTCGGTGCCGGCGGGGGCGGCGACGGCCTGGGTGCCGTTGCCGGCGTAGCCGGAGTCGTTTCCGCTGATGGGGCCGCTGCCGCCTCCGCCGCCGGTGGTCGGATTCGCGGTGGTGGCGCCGCCGCCGGCGCCGGCGCCGCCGACGCCCGCGCCGCCGCCCGTGATCGGGGAGCCGCCCGCGGGATTATTGTCGAAGCCGTTGCTGGCGGTCTGGCTGGCCGTCTCGGCCTGCGCGGTCATGGCGCCCAGGCGGGAAAGGCCGTTGGCCTTGCCCAACTGCTGGAAGGCGCGGCCGCCGCCGCGCGAGGGAGTCCTGGCGACGGCTCGGGCCACCTGTACGGAGCGCTTCTTGGCGAAAGGCTGGGGCGCGCCGAGCTTGGCGGCGAAGTGCTGGCCCACGCCGCCGAAGAGGCCTTGCTGCCTGGGCAGCAGGGCTCCGGAGGTCCCGCCGGCGCCGTCGAAATTGGCGCTGAGTTGGCCGAAACGGCTGCCGAAGGGGCTTGAGCCGCCCAAGGCGCCCGAGCCCGCCCCGCCCGCCTGGGCCTTGGCTTGGGCCGCTGCCGCCGCCGCCAGGGCCGCCGCGTCCGGAGCGGCCGGGGCCGCGGGAGCGCCGGAGGCCTGCGCCTGCTCGTTCTGCTGCTGGGCGGCCTGCTGCGCCGCGGCGTCGGCGGCGCGCTGCGCGGCCGTCCTGTTGTCGACGCTCATCGGCACGACCTGCATCGAGCCCTGGCCCCGGGCTTCCGTGGGCAGACCCGAGACGTTGCCGTAATTCGGCTTGGCGGAGCGCAGATCGCCCACATGCGGACGCGGCGGAGCGCCGTGCGCCGCCGGGCCCAGCATCATCCCGACCTGGTAGGCGCCGACCCCGAGGACTCCGAGGAGGCCCACCAGGGCCGCCTTGACGCCCAGGGCGGCGAGGCCGCCGGAGGCCCCTCCCCCGCCCAGGCCTATAAAGGAAAGCAGCCCGCCGCCGCCGGAGCCGCCGGAGCCGCCCATGGCCAGCGGCCCGCCAGGCTGGCCGGCGGCGCGCGACCAGGCGGCCAGGGCCCCCTTCTTGCGCTCCTTCTCCTCGTCCTTGCGGGGCATGGGAAAAGTGTAATGCGCCCCGCTCAATCCGTCAATAGCCGGAACCCATTTTTACCCATTTTTGTTAAAATCGGGCATGCTCGCCGCAGTGGCCCTGCTCGCCGTGGCCCCGCTGCCGCGCCCCCTGGCGGCGGCTCAGGCGCGGCTGCCCGTGCCCTTGCGGCAAGCCATGGAGCGCATCGTCTGGACGCCCGCGCGCGTCGACAGCCTGATCCTGGCCCTGCCGCAGGTCGAGACGCACCTGCACTTGGACGGCGCCCTCTCGCCCCGCACGATCCGGGAACTGGCCATCCAACAGAACTACAAGCCGTTGGCCCAACTCAGCGTCTCCCAGATCGCGCGCAAGGTCGTCGTCCAGAAGAAGCGGGATTCCCTGGGCGAGGTCCTGCAAGCCTTCCGCACGATCTACCCGCTGCTGCGCACCCCGCAAGCCGTCGAGGAGATGGCCTACCAGGCCGTCGCCGCGGCCAAGCGCCAGCGCGTCATGTACTTCGAGGGCCGCTTCGCGCCGGCCCTGCATACGACACCGACCTTCAGCCAGGAGCAGGTCCTGGAGGCCGTCCTGCGCGGCTTGGAGCGGGGACGGCGCGACACCGGGGTGCGCTGCGGCGTCATCATCTGCCTCTTGCGCGGCATCCCCGGCGTCACGCGCGAGGACAACGCCCAGATGGCCCGCCTGGCGATCGCCTATAAGGACAGGGGCGTGGTCGGTTTGGACCTGGCCGGCAACGAGGCGGCCGAGCCGCTGTCGGACTTCGCCGAGTTCTTCCGGCAGGCCAAGCAAGCCGGCCTGCGCACCACCGCCCACGTCGGGGAGGTGCCGGGCTCCAAGGACATCGAGACGGCCCTGGAGCTCGGAGTCGACCGACTGGGCCACGCGACGCTGCTGGCCAAGGAGCCCGCTTTGACCCGGGAGGTCCTGCGGCGCGGCCTGCCGATCGAGGTCAACCTGACCTCGAATCTGCGCACCAACGCCGTCGCCGACCTTAAGCAGCATCCGCTGCGAAGCTGGTACGAGGCGGGCATCCCGGTGACCCTGAGCACGGACGATCCGGGCATCTTCGGCATCACCCTGCAGCATGAATACCGGCTTCTGCCGAGGCTGCGCTTCTCGGCCCAGGACATCGCCACGGTGGCCTACGAGGGCATCGACGCCCTCTTCTTGCCGGAGGCCGACAAGCAAGCCCTGCGGGAGCGTTTTGAGAAGGGGCTGGCGCGAACGCTCAAGCGCATCGCCAAGCAGCCCCCCTTCACCGACCTCGGCGGCCGCTAGACCGCTAGGCGGCCAATCGCCGGGCGGAGCGCAGCTTGACCGCCAGGTTCAAGAGAGCGCCGATCGTCGCCAGCACGTTGACCGCGCAGAAGACCATGTCGCCGCGCGCGATCGAGTAGCCGACCAGCGCCATGCTGCCCACCGACTGCAGGATCAGGAAGCCCCAGTTGACGTCGCAGCGGCCCAGGCGCAGGGTCTCGACGCACTGCGGCACCCAGGCCGCCGCGAAGGCGACGGCCCCCACGTAGCCCATCCAAAGCCCGTACATGGCACCATCGTTGCATTTTTTTGGACATGAGGCGAGAGCGCGGCAAGAATGAGGCCCGTTGCTCCGACTGCCGCTGGATCGCCCTCTGGCCCCAACCCTACGGAAGCGTCGAGTACTTCTGCTCGCGCCGCCAGGAGACGCTGCGCGCTTCCGGCCTGGCCCGCCGCTGCTGCCAGGAGTTCGAGGCTCCGTAGGCCCAAAGTCCTCATATTGATCTAGGTCAAATGCCGGAGTTGATCTAGATCGATTGGCCAAGACTCTACCCCCGACCGTATCCTAGAATCAGCGCATGCCAAAATTCGCGGCCTGGCTGGCGGCGGCCCTACTGGCCGGCCCCGCGCTGGCGGCGGATTTCAGGGCACAACTGCCGGCCCGCCCGGAGGCCTCGGTTCCTCTCCTGCCAGGCTTGCGGCCGGCATCCGCTGGCCCGGAAAACTTGGAGCAGCCGCCGGCGGGACTGGAGCCTGGAATTTCGGGCCTGCCTACGCCGGCGCCGTCTGCCCTGCCGCCTGCGCCGATCGGCCAACTCGAAGCCTTAGGCAAGCCCAACGGCAAGACCGAGCAGCCCGCCGAGGCCGAGGCAAGCCTGGTCCAGGAAGGCATGGACCGCTTCGACGGGGCGCTGGCGCTCGCTCCGCTTAAGACGAACAGCCTGCGCCTGAACCTGGTGGACGCGGAGGGCAAGCCCTCGTCGCTGACCCTCCATCGCGTCAGGCCGCTGGAAAATGAAAACCCCATGTCGGCCGTCTTCTACGCCGAGTTGGACCGGCCGTCGCAGCCGCCGCAGCCGGTCGTGTTGAAATTCGTCGATGGCGCGATCGACTTCATGCTGAGCGCGGAAGCCGCCGGCTCCAAGGCCCTGACGGAAGCCCTGGACTCGGGAGAGATGCCCCGGATCGCGCGGATACGCTTGCCGCGCTACATCCTGGGAGCCGACTCCGCGATCGATGCCTCCTCCGCGAAAGAGCTGGCGCGGCTTGCGGCGGCGGCCGGCAAATCCCCCGATATCGATTTCACTCATGCCCTCGTCATGGAGTACCTGCCGGGCCCGTCGCTCGACGAGGTCAATCTGGCGCCCGGCGATCTCGCCCCCCTGTGGGAGGCGCTGCGAGCGCTCGGCCTCAACCAAAACGACGTCAAGGCCCAGAACATCAAGCTGCCCAACGGCGAGCTCAGCGTCTTCGGCTTGATCGACACCTCCTTGATGGAACGGACCTCGGCCGAGGATCCGGAAAAACAAGCGTGGCTGACCCGCTACGTGGCGAGCAACAAGACGCTGACGCTGCAGCCGGGCGCAAGCCTGAGCCTGCGCATCGGCCGCCGCCTATTGACGATCACGAGGCAGGACGCGAACCATCTGCTGGTGCAGACATCCGGGGAGGAACGCGTCATGGAGGTCCCGGAGTCTCTGCCGGTCGAGGGCGTGGCGTTGTGGAAAGACCCCGCCGGCGACCGCTGCCTGCGCTTGACGCGCCTGACCCCCGACTCGATCCGGCTTGTCAACCTGACCGACCGGGAGCTCTACGTCGGCAGCGGGCGGTCCCGGCGGCCTTTTAGCGCGATCACCGACTTCCCGCGTTAGTCAGGCGCAGGCCGGCTGACGCCGTGCCGTCACAGCCTGACGCACTTTCCTATATCCGGCTGGACGCAGGCCGGCTGACGCCGGCCTAGAGCTTCTTGAGCTGCTCCTCGATCTCGTTGTAGTCGCGCTCCTTGGTGATGTCCGACTGGACCTTCACCCAGGCGACCTTGCCCTGCTTGTCGATCAGGACGGTGGCGCGCTGCGAGATGTTGGCGGCGGGCAGGAACAGGCCGTAGGCCTTGGTGACCTTGCGGTGCATGTCGGAGAGGAGGCGATGCTTGAGGCTCATCTTCTCCTGCCAGGCCTTGTGCGACCAGGTGGAGTCGATGGAGACGGCGGCGACCTCCGCGTAGCGGCTGAAGCGCGAGTAGTCGCTGGTGAAGCAGGCGTTCTCCTTGCTGCAGGTCGGGCTCCAGTCGAGCGGATACCAGAAGAGGGCGACGGCCTTCTTGCCCTTGAACTGGGAGAGGACGAACTCCTTCTTGTCCTGGTCGGGCAGCGTGAAGTCCGGAGCGAGAGAGCCGACCGCGATCGGGGTCGTCTCGGAAGCGGGGTTGGCGGCGGTCATCGTCATGGCGTTCTCCTTGCGGGGGGATGATGCGGCTACTTCGTCACGGTCAGCTTGATTTCCAAAGGCTTCTTGCGGCCCAAAACGGAAACGCGGGCGGCGGCCTGCCGGGCGATGGCGCGAAAGGCCTTGGCCGGGGCGCTCTCCGGCTGGGACAGGGAGATCGGGCGGCCGGTCTCTCCGGTCTGGCAGACGCCGGGGTCCAGGGGAACGGCGCCCAAAAGCGGGATGCCGTACTTGTCGGCCAGGGTCTTCGCCCCGCCGCCGGCGAAGATCTCGGAGTCTTTGCCGCAATGGGGGCAATGGAAGGCGCCCATGTTCTCGACGACGCCGAGCATGGGGACGTTGAGCTTGGCGAACATGGCCGCGGCCTTGCGCACGTCGGAGAGGGCGATCGACTGCGGGGTGGTGACGATGACGGCCCCGGCCAGCGGCACGCTTTGGCAGAGGGTCAACTGCACGTCGCCGGTGCCGGGCGGCATGTCGATGACGAGATAGTCCAGCTCGCCCCAGAGGACGTCGCGAAAAAACTGCCCGATGGCCCCATGGAGCATCGGGCCGCGCCAGATGACGGGGGAATCCGGCTCCATCAAGAAGCCCATCGACATGACCTTGACCCCGTGATTGGAGGGCGGCGTGATCTTGTTGTCGGCGTCGGCCGACGGCTGCCAGCCGGCCACGCCCATCATCTGGGGCTGGTTGGGGCCGTAGATGTCGGCGTCGAGCAGGCCGACCTTGGCCCCGTCGGCCGCCAGCGAGACGGCGAGGTTGCAGGCCACGGTGGACTTGCCCACGCCTCCCTTGCCGCTGCCGACGGCGACGACGTTGCCGATGCCGGCGGGCAGGGCGGAGGCCAGGCGCGGGTCCTTGCGCACCGCGGCGGTCATTTTGACCTTGACCTGCGTGACGCCCGGCACGCGCTTGACCGCCTCCGTCGCCTCCAGCTCCATCATCCCCTTCAAGGGGCAGGACGGGGTCGTCAGGACGTAATCGAAGGAGACCGCCCCCCCGCAAACCGCGAGATTCTGGACCATGCCCAGGGAGACGATGTCCTGGTGCAATTCCGGCTCCTGCACCGAGGACAAGGCCTTCAGGATGTCGTCTTTGGTCGGCATCGTTCTCTGGCGCTATAAAAGGAAGAGCATCTCCCGATACTTCGGCACCGGCCAGAGCTTGGCCGGGACCAGCCCCTCCAGGGCGTCGACCGCGGCGCGCGCGGGCGTAAAGAGCGGCTTGACCTTGCGGCAGTAGGCGGCGGCCTTGGCCTCGGCATCCTCGACGGCTTCTGCCGCCGCAAGGGCCTTGGCCAGCTCCGCGGCGCTCGTCCGCGCCTCGCTAAGCCGCAGGGCCAGCTCGCGCAGCAATTCCTGCGGGGAGCGCAGGCAGGCCTCCTTGCCCAGCAGCCGGCCGGCCGCCTCGATGGCCGCCGACAACTGGCCCATGTACTCCACCGCCGCGGGGACGTAGAGGGTGTCGACCATCTCGAGGATCGTCTTGGCCTCTATGTCGATGTCCTTGGCGTATTTCTCAAGCTTGATGTGGTAGCGGGAGAGGCTTTCCTGGCGCGAGAGAACGCCCAGCCGCTCGAACATCGCCACGGCGGCCTTCTCCTTGAAGGCCAGGAGGGCGTCCGGGGTGGTCTTGACGTTGGGCAGCCCGCGCCTCTTGGCCTCGGCGGCCCACTCGGCGGAGTAGTTGTTGCCCTCGAAGCAGACGGCCTTGCCCTCCTTGTAGAGCTTGCGCACGACCGCGATCGCCGCGGCCTTGAAGTCCTTCTTGGTCTTGAGCAGCGCGTCGATCTCCTTCTTGGTCTCGAGGAGCTGGTTGGCGACGATCGTGTTGAGGACGGTGATCGGGCCGGCGTTGTTGAAGGACGAGCCCACCGCGCGGAACTCGAACTTGTTGCCGGTGAAGGCGAAGGGAGAGGTCCGGTTGCGGTCCGTGTTGTCCTTGAGGATGGCCGGGATCTTGTCGATGCCGAAGTCCATCCAGGCCGGAGGCGTCGATTTTCCGGTCACGCCCTTCTCGATGTCGCCCAGCACTCCGGTCAACTGCGCGCCCAGGAACACGCTCATGATGGCCGGCGGGGCCTCGTTGGCGCCCAGGCGGTGGTCGTTGCCGGAGCTGGCGATGGAGGCGCGCAAGAGCAGGGAGTGGTCGCGCACGGCCTTGATGATGGAGACCAAGAACAGCAGGAACTGCAGGTTCTGCCGCGGGGTGTCGCCGGGAGTCAGCAGGTTCTTGCCGGTGTCGGTGCCCAAGGACCAGTTGTTGTGCTTGCCGGAGCCGTTGATGCCGGCGAAGGGCTTCTCGTAGAGCAGGCAGGAGAGCTTGTGCCGGGCCGCGACGCGGCGGAGCATGTCCATGACCAGCTGGTTGTGGTCGATGGCGACGTTCGCCTCCTCGAAGACCGGGGCGCACTCGAACTGGTTGGGGGCCACCTCGTTGTGGCGGGTCTTCAACGGCACCCCCAGCTTGTAGAGCTCGCTTTCCAGATCGGTCATGAAGGAGAAGACGCGGTCCTTGATCGCCCCGAAGTAGTGGTCCTCCAGCTGCTGGCCCTTCGGCGAGGCGGCCCCGAAGAGGGTGCGCTCGGCCAGCACCAGGTCGGGCCGGGCGCGGTAATAGGCCGCGTCGATGAGGAAGTATTCCTGCTCGGCGCCCAGGGTGGAGAAGACCTTGCGCGCGCCGCCGTCGAAATAGTCCAGGATGCCCAGGGCGGCCTTGTTGAGGGCCTCGATGGAGCGCAGCAAGGGGGTCTTGGTGTCCAGGGACTCGCCGGTGTAGGAGACGAAGATCGTCGGGATGCACAAAGTCGAGCCGCCGGGGGTCTCGAGGACGAAGGCCGGGGAGGTGGGATCCCAGGCCGTGTAGCCCCTGGCCTCGAAGGTGGCGCGCAGGCCCCCCGAGGGAAATGAGCTGGCGTCCGGCTCGGCCTGGACCAACTGCTGGCCGGAGAAGACCTCCAGGACGTTGCCCTCGCCGACAGGCTCCATGAAGCTGTCGTGCTTCTCGGCGGTGGCTCCGGTCATCGGCTGGAACCAGTGGCAATAATGGGTGGCGCCCTTGGAGATCGCCCAGGTCTTCATGGCCGAGGCCACGGTGTTGGCCACCTCCAAATCGAAGCGCTTGCCGTGGGTGATCGCGTCCTGGACCTTGCGGTAGACCTCCTTGGGCAGCAGCAGCCGCATCGTCTCGGGGCCGAAGACGTTGCAGCCGAAATAATCGGACACCTTCGCGGCGGCGTGGGACAAGCCGGCGTTCGCCGCTTTCTTGTCGTTCATGAGGCTCGGCTCGACGTCGCGCGTGTAGGCCATGGATTCACTCTCCGGGGAATCTTGGAATCGCGGTTCAAGGGGGCGTTCTCGACGAGAGATATGATAGAAATTCGCGGGGCCCAACGCAAGCGGCGGGATACTTGGTATAATAGCCTTAAGAGAGGTGCCCCATGCTGACGTTCACGCCGAAAGCGCAAGAGAAAATACAATCCTTCTTCAAGGCCGACGAGTCCTCCAAGGGCAAGAGCCTGCGCGTCATGCTCAAGCCCTCCGGCTGCGCGGGCTACGAGTACGCCCTGGGCTTCGACCAGAAGCGCGACAACGACACGCTGCTGTCCCAGGACGGCTTTTCGGTCGTGGTCGACAACAACAGCCTGCCGCTGCTCGAAGAAGCCACGATCGACTACAGCGAGGACCCCATGAGCTCCGGCTTCAAGATCAGCAACCCGAAGGAAAAGAGCTCCTGCGGCTGCGGCAAGTCCAAGCAGTTCTGAGGCCGCCCATGGCGCCCTTATGGTGACCTTGACCGCCAAGGCCGCGGAGAAGATCGTCGCCTTGGCGGCGGCCCAGGGCAAGAAGGAGCCGATCCTCCGCGTCAAGGTCGGCGCCGGCGGCTGCTCCGGGATGAGCTACGCCTTCGAGCTGATCGACGCGGTCAAGCCGGACGACGCCGTCTTCGCCGGGCACGGCGCCAAGGCCGTCGTCGACCCGCGCTCCGACTTCTTCGTGGGCGGCTCCGAGGTCGACTACCACGAGACGCTGATGGAAGCCAAGTTCGTCGTCCGCAATCCCCTGGCCAAGAGCACCTGCTCCTGCGGCACGTCGTTCAACGTATAAAAAGCGCCCAGTAGACGACAACGCCCGTCACGGATACGTACAGCCAGACGGGCAGCAATATCCTCGCGCGCGGCGCGTGCAAATCGAAGCGCCCGGCCAGGGCCGGGCGCAGGGCGCGCCAGAGCAGCGGCAGCACCGCGACGGCGAGGATCGTGTGGCTGGCCAGCAGCGCCAGGTAGGCCGGCCGCCAGGGGCCCCGGTAGACGACGTCTCCGACCCGGAAATGGTAGTAGAGGTAGCCGGCCAGAAAACAGGCCGAGCTGGCGACGGCGCCGAGCATGCAGGCTCGATGCGCCTGGATTCGCCTCTGTTTGATCATGCGGTAGCCGCAGACCAGAAGGACGGCGGAGAGGGCGTTGAAGCAGGCGTTTAAGGTCGGCGGCAGGGGCGGCACATCAAGCGTCCTCGACCGAGACCGCGCCGTAGCGCCCTGAGGACGGGGCATCGTGGTTGAAGCGCGGCTTATGCTTGCCGATGAAAAAGCCGGCGATGTCCTTTAAGTCCTCGATCGACTCTATGTCCGCGTCGGCGACGTAGTCGAAGTAGACGTCCTTGGCCGCCGCGAAAAGCTGGGCCGCCGTCGGCTCCTTGCGGCCCTCCAGATGGGCGGCCAGGCAATCGTGGACCGTGGCGTCCAGGGCCAAGCCCACGTAGAGCACGCCGGCCGCGCCCTTCTCGTCGAAGGTCACGAACTCGTAGACCCCCGGCTTGCCGGGGGCGTGCGAGGCCAAGGCGTCCGGCTTGAAGCGGAAGCAGCGCTCCGACATCGCAACGCGAAAGACCCGGTCCGCCATCAAGCCTCCGCGGCCGCCGGCGCCGCCGGGGCCGGGCTGCGCCAGAGGGCGCGCCCGACGAAGAACGGGCCCATGCTCTGGATGTACTTGGACGTCTGCTGGGTGCCCCGCATCGCTTGGATCAGGAAGGAGAGCGGGTGCAGCTTCTCCGCGATGAGGCCGATCACGAAATCGTTGTCGTGGACGTCCAGACCGGCGCAGGCCAGGCGGATATCGTGGGCCAGCCCCGCGTCCCCGAAGCGCCGGCCGACGGCGCCGTGCTCGCGCAGGATCTGGCCTTGCTCCTGGCGGGAGAGCTGGGCGAAGGCCCCGGTGCGCCGCAGGGGATACCAGACGGCCCACTGGCAGGCCGGATCGAGGACGACGCGGCGCGGCCGATGCAGCAGCCAATCCTCCAAAGCCGGCTCGTAGCCCAGGGCGTAGGTCCGGCCGAAGAAGGCCATCTCCGCCTTGCGCGTCAGCGAGCCGAAGGGGCCGGTGTTGAGCAGCGGGCGCAGGTTCTCGATGAAATAATCCGGCGACTCCGAGACGGCCAGCACGGCCACCCCGCGGGGGTCGTTCAAGTCCTCGTAGAGCACGCCCTGCAGCGCGGCGCGCTCCAGGGCATGGACGAGGATCTCCGGATGATGGCAGCCGCTGAAGGCCAAGAGCTGCATGTAGAGCCGGCGGTCCAGGCGCTGGGGCTGGCCGTCGCGCGGCCCCCCCTTCTCGCTTAAATCGATCGCTTCCGGGGCCGGGGCGGCCGGCCGCGCTGCGGAGGTTTCGCTCATGCTGGGATTCTAGCACACCTGGCCCCCTGATCCTCGGCCAAGATGCGCAGGCGGCGGGGACTGGCGCTACGGCGGTGACCGGAGCGGCGGCGAAATGATAGGATGGTTCGGCGGTGCGATACCCAAGTGGTCCAAGGGGACGGTCTGCAAAACCGTTATTCGCGGGTTCGAATCCCGCTCGCACCTCCGATTTCGGGCCCGCGCCGCGTCGAGCGGATTATATATAGTAGGGCCCTATGAACAGCGGGGAGTGGAGCGTCTACATGGCGCGCTGCCGAGACGGCTCGCTCTACACCGGCATCGCCAAGGACGTTTCGGCGCGCCTGCTCCTCCACAACAGCGGCCGCGGCGCGGCCTACACCCGCTCGCGCCGGCCGGTGACGCTGGCCTACCTGGAAACCGGCCTGTCGCGCGGGCAGGCGCTTTCGCGCGAGGCCGCCATCAAGGCCCTGCCGAGGGCGCTCAAGCGGCGCTTGGCAGAGGCCCCGGTGTTATAGAATGAGGGCCATGCGGCTGGCGGGCTGGGCGGCGCTGCTCCTGCTGGCCGCGCCGGCGGGCATCGCCAGGGCCGCGGGAGTGTCCTTGTCCTTCGACAAGGAGCCCGCGGTCGTGAAGACCTCGGCGACGATCCAGGCGGCGGCCGGCGCCTACGCCGACCCCCAGCGCGTCTACTACATCCGGGACAGCAGCGCGGTCTTCTCGGCGACGACGGGCGACGGCGCGGCGCTGGCCGAGGAGGCCGGGGTGCGGCTGTCCAGCCTCACCGTCCCCAGCGTCGACATCGCCATCAGCTCGATCACCGGGCTGTCCCTCTTGCCGCTGACCGCCGGGGGCTTTCGGATGGCTTACTCCGTCGTCGGCACGACCGGGGCCTTCAACATCTACACGGCCACCTCGGCCGACGGCCTGGCCTGGGCCAACGACACCGGCACGGCCGTCATGGGCGGAACGACCTTCGTCGGCTACCCCAGCCTGGCCAAGCTGACCTCCGGCGACTGGGCGATGTTCTACATCGGCAGCTCGGCGCCGGGGAACTCCCCGGACGCGCACGAGATCTACGAGGCCCTCTCCACCAACCAGGGCCGCAACTGGCGCAAGCTGGGCGCCGTGGTGGCGCAGCGCGCCGACCAGGTGGCGGCCACCGTGCTGACCGACAACGACGTCCGCCTCTACTACACCGCCCCCCTGACCAAGGGCGCCTCGGACACCCTGGTGCTGAGCGCCCTCTCCAGCGACTCGAGCGCCAACTCCTTCAGCGTGGAGTCCGGCGTGCGCCTGTCGACCTCGCCGGGAAGCCTGTCCTCCCTGTTCGTCGAGCGGACCACCGACACCTTCCGCTGGCGGCTCTACTACGACTACGACCCGGTCGGCCTCAGCACCGGCGACGCCTACGCCGCCGTCACCGACGCCCCGCAGCCCGGCTCCGTGTTCCCGCCGCAGATCATGACGACGTCCCCGGATTACAACCTGGCGGTCTCGGGAGAGATCTTCTCGACGACGGGGCTGGCGGCCGTCCTCAAGCAGGGAGGACAGCCGGACATCCCCGGCACCGGCCTGGCCCGGACCAACGACCAGAGCTTCACGGCGGCCTTCGCCACGCAAGGCGCGGCCACCGGCTTCTGGGACCTCGAGGTCACCAACGGCAACGGATTGTCGACGACGCTGCGCAACGCCTTGTTCATCGACTTTCCGGGCGGCAACGTGTCCCTCACCGACAACCTGCTGCGGCCGCGCCAGGGCACGCGCACGCGCATCGACATCACCACCTTCGCCTCCGGCCATATCACGGTCAAGCTCTACACGATCGACGGCCGGCCGGTCAGCACCATCTTCGACGCCGAGCAGCCCGCGGGGACGCTGACGGTGTACTGGAACGGGACCACGGCGACCGGCGCCACGGTGGCCAGCGGCCTCTACCTGCTCCACTGCCGGGGACCGAAGCTCGACGCCATCGACAAGATCGTCGTGATCAAATAGCATGCGACTGCTCCTGACGGCCGCCCTCTGCGCCCTTCCCGCCCTGGCCGCAGCGGAGGCCGGGCTGACGGGCGGAGTCACCCTCTCGCGGCCGCTGGGCGCGCGCGCCGAGGCCATGGGCGGGGCGTTCTCGGCGGTCGAGGGCGGCCTGGACTCTCTGACCTACAATCCCGCGGGCCTGGCGCGCTTAAGCCGCCCGGAGCTCCGCTTCGACTATACCCACGGCATCGTCGACGACAGCTTCGGCTTTTTGGGCTACGCCCGCCGCCTCTCGGCCTTCACCCTGGCCGGCGGCGCCGCCTACTACGACGCCGGAACGATCGACCTGAACCTCTCCGACGGCACGAAGGGCCGCAGGAAGGCCGAGCAGGACTGGCTGGGGCTGTTGAGCGCCGCCGTGGCCCTGCCGGCCCGCCTGTCGGCGGCGGCGACGCTCAAGTACTACCATTTCTCGCTGGCGCAGGCCGCCAGCGCCTCCGGGCTGGCCTTCGACGCCGGCCTGCGCTGGGCCACGCCGCTGCCGGGCTTGAGCGCCGGGGCGGCCCTGCAAAATCTGGGCTCCGCGGTGAAGTTCGAGCAGCAGGGAGACCCCCTGCCGCGGACCGAGCGCGCAGGATTGGCCTACTCCATCGGCCGCCGCTCCCCCGATCCCGAGCAAGACGCCGACGTCGGCTTCGACCGCTTCCTGCTGACCGGCGACGTCGTCAGCGTCCTCGACCAGCCGCTGGCCGCGGCCAGCGGGCTTGAGATGCGCGTGCCGCTGGGCGGCTCCGATTACGCGGCTCTGCGCTTCGGCTACCTGTTCAACTCCTCGGACTCCTTCTCGATGGGCATCGGCATCCGGGAGGGCCGCTACGTCTTCGACTACGCCTTGGGATTGGCGCGGGCCCTGGGCAGCGCCCACCATTTCTCCATCGGCCTGCGGCTGTAGCCGCCGCCCAGCAAAGCTATAATGGCTCCATGCCGACCGTCTCCTGGCGCACGGACAACGGCGTCACCCAACTGATCCTGAACCGGCCGGAGAAGCTCAACGCCCTCGATTGGGAGACGGCGCGGCGCTTCCGCTCGGCCGTGGCGCGGGTGGCGCGCGAGGACTCGAGCGTCGTCGTGCTGCGCGGGGAGGGGCGCGCCTTCTGCGCGGGCGGCGACCTGGGGTTCATCGCCGACTGCCGCCGCCGGCCGCAAGCCGCCCTGGCGCGGCGGATGCGCGCTTTCTACGGCTCCTTCTTGTCGATCAGGGAGCTGCCGCAGGTGACGATCGCCCGCGTCCAAGGCGCCGCCGTCGGCGCCGGCTTGTGCCTGGCCCTGGCCTGCGACCTGCGCGTCGTCTCTAAGGACGCCAGGCTGGGCTTCAACTTCGTGCGCCTGGGGCTTAACCCGGGCATGGCCGCCTGGCCGCTGGCGCGCGGGCTCTTCGGCGAGGCCAGGGCCCGGGAGCTGCTGCTGTCGGGCCGCTTTTTTACCGGCCGGCAACTGCGGCAATGGGGCGCGGCCGGCGCGGCGGCCGGCCCGCGGGCCCTGGACCAGGCCGTCTCACGCCTTGTCCTCGAATTGCGCGGCCTCTCCAAGCCGGCCCTGGCCCTGCTCAAGGGCGAGATGCGGCTGGAGGAGCCGCTGACGCGCTGCCTGGCCTTCGAGGCCGCGGGGCAGGCCCGCTGCCTGCGCGGGCCGGACATCCTCGAGGGCCTCTCGGCCGTGCGCCAGCGCCGCGCGCCGCGCTTTTGCCGGTGAATCCCCTGCTCGCCGCCGTTCTCTGGCCCATCTTGACGGGCGCCGGCCTGGCCGTCGCCGCGCTGCCGCGAGCCTGGGAACTGCGGCTGGGCGCGCTTCTGGGGCGCCTGGCTCTGAGCGTCGACTCCAAGCGCCGACGCATCGCCGGCGACAACATCCGCCGCTGCCTGCCGGAGCTGGACGCGGCCGGCCGAAACGCCCTGCTGCGCGCCAACTACGAGCATTACGGCAGGCTGTGCCTGGAGCTATTGCACATGTTCTGCCCCCTGCCCGGCCATTACCGGCGCTACGTCGAGGCCAACGCCGTCGTCGACAATCTGGACGTTTGGAGCCGGGCCGACGCCAAGGGCAAGGGCACGATCATCGTCACCGGGCATTTCGCCAACTGGGAGATGATGGGCATCGCCGGCTTGCGCGGCCTGCGGGCGATGGTCACCGGACGACGGTTGAAACCCGCTTGGCTCAACGCCCGGATCGTCGCGGCGCGCCTGTCGGTGAATACCCGAACGGCCTCCGGGCGGCGCATACTGCCGGAGCTGATCCGCTGGGTCAAGGAAGGCAACAGCTCGGTCTTCATCCTCGACCAATACGCCGCCCCGCCGGCGGGAGTCCCGGTCCGCTTCTTCGGAGTCCTGGCGGACACGCAGGCCGCCGTGGGGCTGGTGGCCCAGCGCACCGGTGCGCCGGTGCTGATGCTCTTCCAGCGGCGCGACCGCGTGGGAACGATCCACGACGTCTTCGAGGATGTTCCCTTGGGCGAGGCGCAGCTCAAGGACCCCGCGGCCGCCGCCCAGGAATTGGCCGCGAGAGTCGAGCGCTGGATACGCGCCCAACCGGACCAATGGCTGTGGGCCCACCGGCGCTTCAAGAACGTCGTCTGGCCCGATGATGACTCGGACCGAAAGACCTAATTTAATTAAGGTCCTTTATCTGATTGAACCTGGGCCCTTGGACCCCCTGGCGCGCGCGCGAACCCTATCTATAATCCCAATCATGAAAAAGCATCTCACGCGACTGCTGTCCCTGGCCCTCATCCTCCAGTCCGTCCTGCCCGGGGCGGCCTTCGCGCAAGATGCCTTCCGGCCGCTGTCCCTGCAGCCGGGAATGTTGGCCCGGCCAGCCCTGCCGGCGGAAGCGCCGCCCGCAGCCCTGCCCATGCCGGAGTTCTCGCAGGCGGGCCTGGAGCGCGGCTTGGTCGCTGGACCCCCCGCCGCAGCGGCGCTGGACGCGGCCGCCCTGCCCCAACTCTTCGGTGCCGCGCGGCAATCCCAATCCCTGGGCGCAGAGCCCTCTTCCGTACAGCCGGCGGCGCTGGGTTACGAGGCCAACCGCATCTTCGACGCCGCCGGAGCGGCCGAGCCCTCCGAGCCGCAGCAGGGCCGCTCCCAGCCTTGGAAGATCGGGCAGAACGAACGCAGCCGCACGCCGACCCTCGACGCTTATGGCCGCGACCTGACCTTGCTGGCCTCCGAAAACAAGCTCGATCCGGTCATCGGCCGGGATAAGGAGATCGAGCAGGCGCTGCAGATTCTAGGCAAGCGCACGAAAAATAACGCCGCGCTGATCGGCGAGGCCGGGGTCGGCAAGACCGCCATCGTCGAGGGCATCGCCCAGCGCATCGTGGCCGGCGAGGTGCCGCAGCCGCTTCAAGACAAGCGCGTCGTCCAGCTCGACCTGGCCGCCATAGTGGCCGGCACCAAGTGGCGCGGAGAGTTCGAGGAGCGGCTCAAGCGGATCATGGACGAGATCAAGGCCTCGCGAGGCGAGGTCATCCTCTTCATCGACGAGCTCCACACCCTGGTCGGGGCCGGGGCGGCCGAGGGGGAGATCGACGCCGCCAACATGCTCAAGCCGGCCCTGGCGCGCGGCGAATTGCGGGCCATCGGCGCCACGACGCTGTCGGAATACCGCAAGTACGTCGAGAAGGACGCCGCCCTGGCGCGCCGCTTCCAGCCGGTGCTGGTGGGGGAGCCGTCGGTCGATGAAACCCTGGAGATGCTCAAGGGCCTGCGAGAGCGCTACGAGGAGCACCACAAGGTGCGCATCAGCGACAAGGCGCTTAAGGCGGCGGCCGGGCTCTCGAACCGCTACATCACCGGCCGATTCCTGCCCGACAAGGCCATCGACGTCATGGACGAGGCCGCCGCTCGCGTGAACCTGACGCGCGGCCCTAGGGCAAGATTAAGCCGGACTGACAGGAAGATCAATGATTTGCAGAGAAGCCTCAAGGAGCTGCAACAACCGGCGCCCTCCAGCACCGAAGACCCCGAGGCGCGGACGCTGGCGGCGCTCAAGGCGCGCTCCGAGGCGAACGAGGCGGCGCAGAAACTCGATCGCTTGCACGCCGAGAAAGCCCACGAGCGCGCCGAAGCCGATCAGGCACGGAGCGTTCCTGTCGTCACCGAGGACGACATCGCGCAGGTCGTCGCCATGATCTCGAAGGTCCCGGTCACGCGCTTGACCCAGGATGAGTCCGAGCGCCTGCTGGGGATGGAGGAGGCCCTGCATCAGCGCATCGTCGGCCAGGAGGAGGCGGTCGCTCAAGTCTCCAGGGCCGTTCGCCGGGCGCGGATGGGGCTTAAGGACGCCAGGCGCCCCCTCTCGTTCTTGTTCCTGGGGCCGACCGGGGTCGGCAAGACCGAGCTGGCGCGCGCCCTGGCCGAGTTTCTCTTCGGCGGCGAGGACAGCCTGGTCCGCATCGACATGTCGGAGTACATGGAGAAGTTCGCCGTCAGCCGCCTGGTCGGAGCGCCTCCCGGCTACGTGGGCTACGAGGAGGGCGGGCAGTTGACGGAGGCCGTGCGCCGCAAGCCGCACTCGGTCGTGCTCCTCGACGAGATCGAGAAGGCCCACCCGGACGTCTTCAACCTCCTGCTCCAGGTCCTGGAGGACGGCCGCCTGACCGACAGCCTGGGCCGCGTCGTCGACTTCAGCAACACCCTGATCATCATGACCTCGAACCTGGGCGGAGCCATCGAGGACGGCGGCGCCATGGGCTTTCGCAGCGGCGCCCGGCAGGACCGGGCCGCGGCCGACCAGAAAGACCGCAAGAAGAGGCTGGAGGCGGCCAAGAAGACGTTCCGTCCGGAGTTTCTCAATCGCCTCGACGAACAGTTGGTCTTCACGCCCTTCACCGAGGAGCAATACGGAGCCATCCTCGACCACGAGTTCGCCAAGGTCCAAAAGGTGGCGGGCCAGGCCCAGGTCAAGCTGGAGATCAGCCTGTCGCCGGAGGCGCGGGATTACCTGATCGCCAAGGTCATGGAGACGGACAAGACCTTGGGAGCGCGCCCGGTGCGCCGGCTGCTCCAGCATGAGGTGGAGGACCCGCTGAGCGACGCCGTCTTGGGCGGAACCGTCAAGGACGGCGACCGGGTCGCGCTGAGGCCCGGCCCCGAAGGCGGCCTGGTGGCCGAGCGCTTGACCCGGTAGGTGCGTCCGGCCTCCTCCTTCATCGGCGGCTCGCCGCGGCTGCACCTGGCGGACTGGGGCGGCGCGGGGCCGCCGCTGCTGCTCGTCCACGGCATGGGCGCCAATTCCCATTGGTGGGACCGCTGCGCCCCGCTGCTGGCCCGCCGATTCCGCGTGGCGGCGCTGGATTTAAGCGGCCACGGCGACAGCGAGTGGCGCGCCGACGGGGACTACCGCGCCGAAACCTGGGTCGAGGACATCGAGCGAGCGCGCCGGGCGCTGGGCTGGGAGCGCTTCAACCTCTGCGGACACAGCCTCGGCGCGCGCCTGTCCCTGGAATACGCGGCGCGCTGTCCCCGGCCGCTGTCGGCCCTGGCCCTGGTCGACTTCCTGGCCGAGTTCTCCGGAGGGCGCTTCTCTCGCCCGCGCTTAGCGCCGCAGCCTCGCTACCCAAGCCGCGCCGCCATCCTCAAGCGCTTCCGCCTGCAGCCGGACCGCACGCTGCTGTCGGCCTCCGCGCTGGCGGCGTTGGGCCGCCTCTCGATCCGGCGCGAGGGGCGGAGCTTCACCTGGAAATACGATTGGCGCTGCTTTCGCTATCGCTACGATCCGATCTGGCCGCTCTTGCCGCGCCTGCCGATGCCGACCCTGCTCATCCGCGGCCGCGAGAGCCTGGTCATGAGCGCCCAGGACCTGCGCCGCGCGCAAGCGGCCCTGCCCCAAGCCCGCGCCCTGGAGCTGCCGGACGCCCACCATCACGCGCCCCTGGACGCCCCCGCGGCCCTCTCGCGCGCCCTGGGCGATTTTCTGGCCGGCCCGGCCGGCCCGGCGCGCTGAAACTGCTACGATGCCGCGCTGCCCATGACACGACCGCAACGCCACTTCGTCGCCACGGGCTATGTCGTCCACCGCGGCCGCACCCTGCTGCTCTTGCACAAGAAGCTGGGGCTCTGGCTGCCGCCCGGCGGGCACATCGACGAGGGCGAGCTGCCCGAGGAGGCGGTCTTGCGCGAGATCCGCGAGGAGACCGGGCTTGAGGCCGAGTTGCTCTCGCCGCTGCGGCCGCGGCCCGCGGCGGCCGGCGTGCGCTATCTGCGTTCGCCCAATCATGTCCAGCTGGAGGACATCCCCAACCACCCGCAGCACATCGACCTGATCTACTTCTGCCGAGCCTTCTCGGACCGGGCCGTCATCGCCCCGGCGGAGCACCATGCCCTGCGCTGGCACTCGGCCCGGGAGCTGGCCGCCCCCCATGTCCGCGACGAGGTCCGCGACACCGGGCGCCTGGCGATTCGCTTCGCCGCGCGCGCCGAGCGGCGCGAATCCTCGGCTAAGCCTTGAACACCGGCGGCAGCACGAATAACGTCCGTCCGGGACGCGGTCGCCCTGAAGGCGCCGCTCGACTCTCGGCCTCCCGTCGGCCTATGTCGGCCTGCGAGACGCCCGTCCAGACGTTATTCGTGCTGCCGCCAGTCTATCCCGGTTGTGCTGCCATGATTTCACCCCGCCGATGATCAGTCGACACTTTCTACCGCTCATGTTGAGAACTTCCCACCGACGCGGGGTAATTGTTTTCTACGCAGCCGGGGCTTCAGCCAAGAAGCGCTGCGGTGGGTGATGGCGAGGAACGCGGCGAGCGAGCACTGAGGACCTGTGACGCGATTATATAGACGATTTGGCCGAGGCGATTTTGGAGCGAGCTAAGGAGCAAGGAGCGAGCATACCCGCAGCGGTATGCGAGCGACGAGCGACGAAGGCGCAGCCCAAAATCGCCCGGGCGTTGGAGAGAGGCATGATCTTGGCCGATTCCTTCGTTGCTCGTCGGTCACATGGCGATCGCCATGCTCCCTCCTCGCGCCTCGAAATCGCCTCAAGCTCATGCCTCCAAATCGTCTATATAATCGTGTCGCAGGTCCTTTGGGGCGCAGCGAAGCCGCGTCCGCAGCCATCAGGACCTGCCGCCTGCGCTTCTTGGCTGAGGATCAGGGGCTGGCATCGCCCTTGACCGCGGCACCATAAATTCATCACAATACGCGCATCGTCGCATCCCAAGGAGATCATCATGGCCAAGAACGCTAACGCCGCCTTCATGAAGGAGCTCACCCCGAGCGCCGATTTGGCGAAGGTCGTCGGCAGCAAGCCCCTGCCCCGGACGGAAGTCGTCAAGAAGCTGTGGGCCTACATCAAGAAGAACGACTTGCAGGACAAGAAGAACAAGCGCAACATCAACGCCGACGCCTCGCTGAAGGCCGTCTTCGGCGGCAAGTCCGTCGTCAACATGTTCGAGATGACGAAGCTCGTCTCGAAGCACCTCAAGTAATCGAGCCGGCCTTCCCGGTCGTAAGGCGCTGTCAAGTAATAACATGAACACTCTGCCGGGAGCGATTTTGGAGCGAGCCGAGGAGTGAGGAGCGAGCATAGCGATCGCTATGTGAGCGACGAACGACGAAGGCGCAGCCCAAAAGCGTCCCGGCCCTACGGGGAGGCCCGAGCTTGGCCGATTTCCGCGTTGCTCATCACTTACATGCCTATCGGCATGCTCGCTCTTCGCGCCTTGAAATCGTCTCAAGCTCGGGCCTCCAGAGTGTCCATGTTATTACTTGACAGCGCCTAAGCCCCCCGGCCTTTCGCGGGGGGCTTTGATCTTAATAAAGGAGGAGACATGGACATCCAGCCCAAGTCGTTCGACCACCTGCTCGGCAAGCTGAAGCTGTCGGACAAGCAGCTCAAGGCGCATTTCACGCTCTACGCGGGCTACGTCAAGAAGCTCAACGAGATTCTCGGCGCGCGCGCCAAGGCCGATCGCGCCGCGGTCAACTATTCCTTCGGGGCCTACTCGGAGCTGTTGCGCCGCCAGCCGACCGCCTACAACGGCACGGTGCTGCACGAGTACTATTTCGGCAACCTCGCCCCGGCCGCAGCCACCAAGCCCAACGCACAGACCAAGAAGCTCCTGGAGGCCTCCTACGGCTCCATGGACGCCTGGCTGGCCGACATGAAGGCCGCCGGGCTCTCCGCCCACGGCTGGGCCCTGACCGTCTACGATCCCATCCGCGCCCGCCTCGACACGAGCCTCGTCTACAGCGAGCACGTGGCAGGGCTGATGGCGGACACCCGCATCGTGGTCGCGCTGGACCTTTGGGAGCACGCCTACGCCATCGACTACGGCATCAACAAGGGGGAGTATCTCACGGCCTTCTTCGAGAACCTGAACTGGGACGCGGTCAACGCTCGCGTGGCGGAGGCCGTCAAGGTTCGCCCGGCCTCGGAGATCGTCGCGGCCTAGCAGACGTTTCCGGTCTCTGGTGGCGCGTACGGGATTTGAACCCGTGATCTCTGCCTTGAGAGGGCAGCGTCCTGGGCCGCTAGACGAACGCGCCGCCGGAGACCGGACGAGGCGATGATAGCAGTTTGCCCTCGGCAGGCGCAACGACGCTGGGGCGCTTGCCGAGGGCGGCGCCTGTCCTCGGCGTTGCTGACCGCCCTGCTGCTGGGCGTGCTGGTGATGCTCGGGGTCAACCTGAAGCTCCGCCTCTCCACGCAGGCGCCGCGCTACGACTCGGCCGACGAGACCGGCTACTTCCGGGCCGAAAGCGCGCTGCAGTACCGCTACGCGCGCCTGCTCGCCTCCGGCCGGCCGCTGCCGCAGGTCGACTACGCCGCGCAGTGGCCGGAGGGGCTGCGCCCCCGGCTGGAGCTGACCAATCTGATGGAGCGCCTGGTCGGCTGGTCCTACCGATCGCTGGCCCGGGGCATGGACTTTCGCTTCTTCGCCCTCCTGTGGGTCGCCGTCGTCTCCAGCCTGTCCATCCTAGCCCTCTACGCTTGCGCGGAAAGCCTCACCCGCTCGCCGCCCTTGTCCCTGCTGGCCGCCGCGGCCTACGGCCTGTCCTGGGCCGCGCAGAGCGGGGCGATCGCCTCCTTCCGGCTCGAGGCCCTGGGCCTGCCGTTGATCTTCGCAAGCCTGGCCTGCGCCGGCCGGCTGCTCGACGAGCGCAGCCGGCATCCCAACGCTTGGGGCGCCGCCTCGGCGGCCTTCCTCTTGGCCGCCTACGCCGCCTGGCATTTAAGCCGCTTCTATCTGGCCACCTACCTGGCGGCCCTGGGCTATGCCTGGTGGCGCACGCGGCGGCCGAGGCTGCGCCAGGCCGCCCTCTGGGCCGCGGTCTCCGTCGTTGCCGCCCTGGCCTTGCTGCCCTCCGCGCGCCGCAGCCTCTTCATCGCCTCGCCAGGCTCCTACGGCCACGTCTACGGCCTGCTCTGGGCCAAGCTCGCCCATGGCCTGCGCCACCCCGCCGACCCCGCCCTCCTTTCGCCGATTGAGCGCATCGAATGGACCGGCCCCTCCAATTCCCCCGGCCTGGGCTTTTCCCTGTTCTGCCTGCTCCCCCTGGCCGCGGTCCTTCTGCCGCGCGCCCTGGCGCCGGCGCAAACCCGGCAAGAACGAGAGCCCTTCGCGCAGGCCTGCGACGCCCTGTTCTGGATGTATCTCGCCGCAACCGTCCTCGCCTCGCGGATGATGGACTGGCTGGCCTTCTTTTTGGTGCTGGCGGCCCTCAAGACCCCGGCGCGCCGCCGCCCGATTTTGGCGGCGCTCCTGGGAACGGCCGCCCTGCTCGAGGGCCTTAAATGCTGGGCCCCGGCCTCCCCTCTCGACCCCGTCCTGCGCCTGTCGGCCCCATTCGCACAGGAGAGCCCGCGGCCGACGGTCTCTTTCTCCGAGGAGCGCCAACTGCTCTATTGGCTGCGCGAGCATGCCGGCCCGGGAAAGCCGACCTTGGCGCCGATGGGCCTGTCGGCGGAGATCCTGGCCTACTGCGACACGCCGGTCCTGCTGCAGCCCAAATGGGAGGCCGCCGGCATCCGCGCCAAGACGGCGGGCTTCGCGAAAGCCCTCTTCGGCAGCGAGGATGAGCTGGCGGCTTACGCCAAGCGTTACGGCGCCCGTTTGCTCGTCTATTCGGCGGACTCGATTCTCGACGACACGAGCGAGGGCCCGCGCTACGCCTCGGGCAGGATGGCCGTGCCGGAGACCTCGGCGGCCTACCGGCTGCACTTTGAGCCTTGGACGCTGAAGCGCTTCCGCCTTCTATTCCAAAACGAGGCCTTCCGCGTCTACGCGCTGGAAGCCCCGCGCGCCGGCGACAACAGGCCGCCGCCGCTGCCGGTCTACGACCGCTCCCGATTCGGGCCCGATCTGGACGTCGGGGGCTTCCTGCGGCGCCGCCGGCAGGAGCGCCTTCTACGACTGCTCCAGCTGCTGAGCCGCAAACGCTTTTAGTCCTAGGCCCAAATGTGGCAGTATCGCCTGATGAAACTTTTTCTAGCCCTCCTTTCGCCTCTGCTGTTGGCCTGCAGCGCCCACGCCGACTTAAACGGAGATTTCCAGTCGCGCGCGCGCTCGGAGCTGATCAAGCCCTTCGCCCGCGACCTGGGAGGGCTGCTGGGCGCGGCCTCGGCCGACCCGGGCTGGCGGTTGGGATTTCCGGGATTCTCCGCCGGGGCGCTCGGCGCCCTGCAGGTCCGTCCGGACAAGGACGACCTGATCCTGCGCGACTCCGGCGTCGGCGCCTTCGGCGTCCCGCTGCTGGAGGCCGCAATCGGCCTGCCGAAAGGCCTTGCCTTGGTCGCCCACGGCATCAGCTATTCCGGGGCCTCCATTTTGGGAGGCGGCCTGCGCTATAACGTCCTCAAGGCCCCCGTCGTCGGCGGCCTGCTGCCGACCCTGGGCGTCGGCCTCTTCGGCGACCGCGTCCACGCCGGCGCCTTCTCGGGACAGCACTACGCCCTCAACGCGGCCGTGGGCTGGAAGCTCCCGCTCTTGGCCCCCTTCATCGACGCCGGCCTGGACCTGACCAGGGTCCGGGCGGACGCCGCGGACGCGGCCGGGGTCTCCGGGCAATCGGCCTGGGCGCAGGGCTCGCGCTTGGGGGCCGGCCTCGAGTTGACCCCGCTGCCCTTCCTGCGCCTGCGGGCGGCCTACCAGTTGATTCACGGCATCGGCGGCATGACCCTGGGCCTGCTCGCTGTCTTTTGATGAAGGTCTACACCAAGACCGGAGACCGCGGCGAGACGGGCCTTTGGGGAGGAACGCGGGTTCTCAAAAGCGACGCCAGGGTCGCCGCCTACGGCGACGTCGACGAGCTCAACTGCGCCCTGGGGGCGGCCCTGTCGGTCCTTCCCAAGGCGGCCCTAGAGCTTGGGCCGCGCCTCTCCCGCCTGCAGCAGGAGCTCTTCCTGCTGGGCTCCATCCTCTCCGGGGTCGACGCCTCCATCCCCGCCGAGGCGGTCCGGCGTCTGGAGGAAGAGATCGACGCGATGACGGCGGAATTGCCGCCGCTGTCGCGCTTCATCCTTCCGGACGGCTGTCCGGCCGCCGCGGCCCTGCACGTGGCGCGCGCCGTCTGCCGCCGCGCCGAGCGCTCCGTCGTCGCCGTCAAGCCGGATCTGCCCGCCATCGTCTACTTAAACCGCCTCTCAGACCATCTCTTCACGGCGGCGCGCTGGGTCAACCTCAAGGCCGGGCTTGGCGAGACGCCCTGGGCCGGCCTGCCCCAGGGGGCGCGCTGATGCTGTTCGATCCAGTCAACAGCGTCTCCAGCCTGTCCTTCTATAAAAAGATCGGCGCGCAGCCCTTGTCCCGCACCTTCGGCTATCTCTGCTACCTGGCGATCCTGTTCGCGCTGGCCGCAACCGTCGCCCTGAAGCTGAAGGCGGGGCCCGTCATCGACGGCACCTTCCTCTGGCTGGAGCATGCCGTCCCCCCGATGACCTACGCCAACGGGCGCGTCACCTCGGACGTTTCCGGACCGCTGAGGCTGCAGCATCCCACATTGCGCGACGTGGCGGTGATGATCGACACCAATCGCACCGATCCCGTCACCCCGCAGCAGATGGAGCAGGCCAAGGTCGTCGCCTACCTGACGGCCACCGCCTTCTATCTGAGGGACCGCGACGAGCTGCGCGTCTTCGACCTGTCCCATACCCCGGCCGGCTCGCGGCCCGTGCGCATCGACGCCGGTTTCTTTCGCAACGCCGGCATCGTGATGGACAGAACCCTCTATCCGCTGGCCCTGGTCGCCATCTTCGTCTTGTTCCTGGCCTGGAAGGCCCTGGCCTCCGGCGGCTATTCGCTCCTGGCGCTGCTGCTCAACTCCATCTCCGGCGGCTCGCTGCGCTATCCCGCCCTGCTCAACATCGCGGTCTACGCCCAGACCCTGGTGGTCCTGCTCCTGGCCCTCTCGCTCTACCTGCCCTTCGCCATCCCCGGCTTCAACGCCCTATGCCTGCTCATCACCAGCGTCTACATTTGGCTTGCCGTCCGGCCGCCGCAGCCGCTCTCGCCGCCGGCCTCGGCCTGACCCTGCTCGCGGCCTGCGCCCCGAAACCATTCCGCATCTCGGGCAGCGTGACCCTGGCCGCCGACCTCCATTCCCGCGCTCCGCGCCAAGGAGCCGTCCTCTTCATCGTCGCCGAGAACCTGGGCGGGGTCCCCCTGGCCGTCCTGCGCGTCGTCGACCCCGGCTTCCCGGTCAACTTCGTCCTCGGCCCGGAGGATTTGCTCGTCTCCGGCGGCCGCCCGCCCGGCCCCTTCCGCCTCGTGGTCAAGCTCAGCCCGCGCAGCGTCGCCGGGCCGCCGGCCCGCGGAGACTTGGTCGGCGCCGATCCCGACCTCGTCTATTCGGAAGGCCGCAGCGCCCACGTCGTCATCAATCGAAGACTTTAGGCGACGGTCATGTCGGCGACGCGGAAGGTCGGGGCGCCCATGCCGCCGTAAAAGGCCAGGTCGTCGGACACGGCGTCGACGCGGCCCAGCAGGTCGAGGAGATTGCCGGACAGCATCGCGGCCTTGACCGGATGGGCGAGCTTCCCCTTCTCGATGAGCAGGCCGGAAACCCCCACGGAGAACTCCCCCGAGATCGGGTCGGCCATGTGCATGCCCATGACGTCCAGGACCAGCAGGCCGTCGCTCGTGCCGGAGATCAGCTCTTCCCGGCTCATCGTCCCCGGCTTGAGGTAGAAGTTCGAGCAGGCGGGGGAGGGCAGGCCGCGGTAGGAGCCGCGGGCCGCGCTGCCGTTGCTGGGCTTGCCCTCGCGGCTGGCCGAGGCGCAGTCGTAGAAGAACTCCCGCACCACCCCAGCCTCGATCATCGTCTTGCATTTCGTGGGGCAGCCCTCGTCATCGTAAAGCGAGCTGGCCAGGCCCCCGAGCCTATGGGGATCGTCGACGAAAGTGACCAGGGGAGAGCCGACCGACCGCTCGAGCTTTCCGGCCAAAAGCGACTTGCCGCGCTGGACCTGGTCGGCGCATAAAAGCCCCGCCACGAGGTCGAGGAATTCCCCCGCCACCCAGGGGTCGAAGACGACGCTGCGCCGGCCCGTCGGGGACTTGCGCGAGCCCAGCAGCGCCACCGTACGCTGCGCGGCCCGCCGGCCGACGCCCTCCCAGTCCAGCTCCGAGAAACGGCGCGAGGACTGGTAATCCGATCCGATCTGCAGCTCCGCCTGGTCCCCGCTCAGCGCGGAAAGCCCCATGCCGCAGGAAGCCGCCCGCTCCCGCGTCAAGACCCCTCGCGTCGAAGCGATCACGACCTGCCCGCGGGACTCGCTGTAGCCGGAGCGCAGCACCGCGGACACGCGCCGGTCCAAGGCCAGCGCTCGAGCCTCCGCGCGGGCCAGCTTCTCGCCGAGGGATTCCCAGCTCTCCTGAAACAGGCTTTCATCCCACAGGGAGCGCCGCAACTCCTCCCGCGGCGCCGCGACTTTGGGCTCGGCTAGGACCTTGTGGACGTCGGCGCGCAGATGGGGCAACTGGCGTCTCGCGGCTTGGGCCAAGGACCGGACGGTTTCCAGGGAGGCCTCGGCCGCGCAGGCGAAGGCCATGCGGCCGCCCTCGACCAAGCGCAGGCCGACCCCCTCGCTGGAGGCGTTCTGGATGCCGTCGAGCTTTCCGGCCCTGCGCTCCAAGCCGCGCTCCTCGGAGAAAGACAGGTAGACCTCGCCCTCGAGGCCCTGCGCTCGCAGCCAGGCGACGGCTTGCTCGGCGGTCTCCTCCAATCTCACGGATGCCAGCCCAGCGCCGTAATGCCCATATAAAGGAAGAGAAACGCCAAGAGCATGAAGAACATCCCCCATTTGCCGCGCTCCAGAGCGATATGGGCGTCGTTGAGCAGATATTCGCGAATCAACGCGTTGAGGCGCGCGATCAGGTCGGGACGGTAGAGATAGCCCAGCCCCAGCGCGAAACAGACCAGGCCCGCCGCGATCTTGAGGCCGGCGCTCATGCCCTTGGATTATAGCGGTTCATGGCGGCGTCCAGGCCCTCCGCCGCGATTCGCCGGACCGCCTCCGCCGCCGTGTCCAAGACGGCGTTTAAGTCGCCCTCCTCGGCCCTGGAGAAGCGTTGGAGCACGAAGGCCGCCGAGTCCAGGCCGGCGGGCTGCGGCCCGATGCCGACGCGCAGCCGCGGCACGTTCTGCGTGCCGAGACAGCCGATGATCGACTCCATCCCCTTCTGCCCTCCCGAGGAGCCGCCCGCTCGAATCCGCAGCCTCCCCAAGGGCAAGGCGACGTCGTCGAAGACGATCAGGGTCTCCTCCGGCCCCACCTTGTAGTAGGAGGAAAAACGGCGCACGAAATCGCCGGACTCGTTCATGTAGGTCAAGGGCTTGGCAAGCAGGAAGGAGGGATCCTTGGCCCAAAGGCCCAGGCCATGCTCGAAATCCTTCCACTGGGCGGCCGCGGCGAGGCGCTCCACGGCCATGAACCCGACGTTGTGGCGGGTGCGCGCGTAGCGCGTTCCCGGGTTGCCCAGCCCGACGACAAGCCGCAGCCCCACGGCGAAAGGAGCTACTTGCCTTCCTTCTTGCCCGGCTCCTTGCCCTTCTCGGCCGCGGCCGGCTTGGCCTCCTTCGGGATGACCTTGCCTTCCTCGTCCTTCTTGCCCTTGGTGCTGGCCACCTCCGGCTCGGCCGCGGCGGCTGCCTCGGCGCCGGGAACGGCGGCGGCCGCGGCGGGGGCCTCTGCGACCTCCTCCTTGGCCACCGTGACGCTGACGACCATGCGCTCCGGCTCGTCGAGCACCTCGACGTCGGGCGGGACGACCAGGTCCTTGACCGACAAGTGCATGTTGATCTCGAGGCGGGAAATATCGACGAGGATCGACTGTGGGATCTTGGCCGGCAGGGCCCGCACGCGCAGTTCGCGCAGGTCGTGCACCAACGTGCCCTCGTTGTTCTTGACGCCCGGGGACTCGCCGCCGATGTGCAGCGGCACGCGGGCCTCGATCTTCTGGGTCATGGAGATGCGCTGAAAGTCGGCGTGCACCGGCCGATCGGTGACGGGATGGCGCTGGAGCTCCTTGACGATGACCGTCTCCACGCGGCCGCCGATGTCGAGGTGCAGGATGGCGTTGACGCCGCCCTTCTTGCGGGCCGCCAGGAGCTCCTTCTCCGACAAAGCGACCTGGATGGCGGGCTTGGCGCCCCCGTAGATGACGGCGGGAACCTTCGCTTGCGCGCGCAGGGCCGCCAAGGCCTTCTTGGTGCCCGCGCCTTCCCGTTTCTCGACGACCAGTTTGATCTCTTCCATGGCTAACTCCTAGTTAAACGAATAAAGCGCTGATAGACTTGCCCTGATGATTGCGGGCGATCGCTTCCCCCATCAAGGCCGCGATCGAGAGAACCGTGATCTTGCCGCCGGCCAAGGCGTGCACCGGGATCGAGTCGGTGAGGATCATCTCCTCCAGGGCCGATTTCTCGACTAAGTCCCTGGCCGCTCCGGAGAGCACGGCGTGAACGCAGGCCGCGTAGACCCGCAGGGCTCCCGCCTCGCGGATCTTGCCCGCGACCTTCGTCAAGGTGCCGCCGGTGTCGACCATGTCGTCGAGGATCAGGCAGTTCCTGCCCTTGACCTCGCCGATGATGTTGTAGACGGAGGCCTCGTTGGGCCGGGGCCGCCGCTTGTCGATGATGACGAGCTGGGCGTTCATCCGCTTGGCGAAGGCGCGCGCGCGCTCCACGCCGCCGACGTCGGGAGAGACGACGGCCAGGTTCTTGAGCTGCTTGCCGCGGATGTAGTCGAGTATGATCGGCGCGGCGTAGAGATGGTCGACGGGGATGTCGAAGAAACCCTGGATCTGGGCCGCGTGCAGGTCCATGGTGATGACCCGGTTGGCGCCGGAGGTGGTGATCAGATTGGCGACCAGCTTGGAGCTGATCGGCACGCGCGGGGCGGTCTTTCGGTCGGCGCGGGCGTAGCCGAAATAAGGCACCACCGCCGTGATGCGCCCCGCCGAGGCCCGCCGCAGGGCGTCGATCATGATCAGAAGCTCGACCAAGTTCTCGTTGACGGGACGGCAGGTCGGCTGCACGACGTAGCAGTCGCAGCCGCGCACGTTCTCGTCGATCTGGACGTTGATCTCGCCGTCGGCGAAGCGCCCCACGGTGGCCGCCCCCAGGCCGCTGCCGAGGTACTTGGCGATGTCCTCGGCCAAGGGGCGGTTGGCGTTGCCGGAGAATATCTTTAGGTGCTGGAACATGCGGACTCCGGCGATGAACCGGTCGTCCTGCTTCGGCTTGACCGTCTCCGCGGACTTGGCCATCAGGTCTTGTTCACCTGCCTGGCCCGCGCGATGGCCAGCGCCTGGTCGGGCACGTCCTCGGTGACGGTCGAGCCGGCGGCGATCTTGGCGCCGCGGCCGATCTTGACCGGCGCGATCAAATTGACGTTGGAGCCCACGAAGGCCTTCGCCCCGATCGTCGTCTTGTGCTTGGCCTTGCCGTCGTAGTTGCAGGTGATGGTCCCCGCGCCGATGTTGACGTCCTCGTAGATCTCGGCGTCGCCGATGTAGGAGAGGTGGTTGACCTTGGTGCCGAAGCCGACGCGCGAGGCCTTGATCTCGGTGAAGTTCCCGACGCGGGCGCGCGGACCGATCACGGACTCCGGGCGGATGTTGGAGAAGGGGCCGATCTGGCTTTTCTCGAGCACCCGGCAGGTGTCGAGCTGGGAGATGCGTATCTCGCATTCGTTGCCGATCTGGGCGTCGTACATGTAGGTGAAGGGGCCGATGCGGCACATCCTGCCGATCTTGGTCTTGCCGCGCAGGATCGTCGAGGGATAGATCACGGAATCCTGGCCGATCTCGACGTCGGCGTCGACGTGGGTCGAGTGGGGATCGAGGATGGTCACGCCGGAGAGCATCAGCCGCTCGAGCATGCGCCGGTTGGTGATCCGCTCGGCCGCGGCAAGCTGTATGCGCGAGTTGACGCCGAGGACCTCCTCCGGAACCTGGCTGACGTAGGCGTTGACCTTGCCGCCGCGGGCGCGGATGATCTCGAGGATGTCGGTGAGGAAGTGCTCCTTCTTGGGGCCCTTCTGGCCGATCTCCTTGAGGCCCTGCATCAGCGCGTCGAGCTCGAAGCAGTAGGCCCCGGAGTTGATCTCGTTGATCGTCAACTCCCTGGGCGAGCCCACGGACTCCTCGACGATGCGCTGCACCTCTCCCAGCGGGCTGCGCACGATGCGCCCGTAGCCCTTCGGGTTGGCCAGCCGCGCGGTCAGCAGCGTCACCTGGCCCTTTTGCCCTTCGTGGCTGTGGACGAGGGCGTAGATGCTCTCGTAGGTCAAAAGCGGGGTGTCGCCGCAGAGCACGACCACCGTCTTGAAGCGCTTTAAAAACGGAACGGACTCGAGCACGGCGTTGCCGGAGCCCAGGGCCTTCTTCTGATGGATGAATTGGACCGGCCGGTTGACCCCGCACTCCTTGACCATCCCGTCGACCGCCGCCTTGACGCGATCGGCCTCGTGGCCGACCACGACGCCGATGGCCTGCGGCTTCAGGGCGTTGGCCAGGCGCAGGGTGTAGAACAGCATCGGGCGGCCGCCGACCTGGTGCAGGACCTTGGGCAGGGAGGACTCCATGCGGGTGCCCTCCCCGGCGGCGAGGATCAGCACCCCCAGGTTTTTCGTCTCCTTGCCTCTATGATGGGTCATGTTAGAATTCCCAGGCCTGGACTCGAACCAGGAATAACGGATTCAAAGTCCGCTGTGTTACCATTACACCACCTGGGAGAAAGTCATTGCGGCTTGCCCTCGCCGGGCTTGCCCGCCTTGCGGACCTCGTTCTGGTAGCAAGCGATGACCTTGTCTTCCAGGACCTTGCGGAAATCCATATTGATCGGATGCGCGATGTCCTTGTAGCTGCCGTCAGGCAGCTTGCGCGAAGGCATGCACAGGATCAGGCCCTTGTTGCTCGATATGATCTTCATGTTTCGAACGACGAAGCAATGGTCGAAGGTCACCGTGGCGAAGGCCTTCAGCTTGTCTTCGTTGCGCAGATGAACGCGGACTTCGGTGATCTCCACTTAGTTGCCGTACTAGCCCTGACAGCTGGTCAAGAAAACTTTCCACGGATAGGCCTGCAGCCTTTTGAGCAGCCGCTCGCCCTCCGCATGCGATCTCACGAAGCCGAACACCGACGATCCGGAGCCGGACATGCGCGCGCCCAGAACGCCCAGGCGCTCCAGGATGCGCCGCGCCTGCCCGACCTGGGCCAACTCCGGCAGCCCGGCCTGCTCCAGCCGATTAAAGAGCAAAGGCGCCCAATCCTCGACGGGGCGCCCGTTTCCGAGGCTGGCGAGCAGTTTATCAAGCTGGGATAGCCTTGTCAACACGTCCCGGCGGGGGGCGGCCGGAAGGCTCTTGTAGGCCTGAGCGGTCGAAATATGGAGGCCGGGATAGGCCAGCAGCATGTAGGGCAGGGAGCGCTCGAAGGCCAGCGGCTTAAGCCGCTCCCCGATTCCGGTCCCCAGGCAAAAGGGGGCGGGATGCAGGAAGAAGGGCACGTCGGCGCCCAGGCCGGCCGCGATCCGGCGCAGCGCCCGCTTGCGCGGCCCGGTCAGCTCCAGATCGAAAAGCTTCGGCAGCCCCAGCAGCATGCCGGCCGCGTCCGAGGAGCCGCCGCCCAGCCCGGCGCCGACGGGGATGCGCTTGGTCAGCCGGATGGAGACGCCTCGCCCGATCCGGAACGTCCTGTAGAAGGCGCGCGCGGCGCGCAGCGCCAGGTTATCCTCGCCGGCGCCGATGTCCGCGCCCTCCACCTCGAGCTTGATTTGCCCCGACTCGTCGGCCTGCAGCTCGAGGACGTCGTAGAGGTTGATCTTCGCGAACAGCGTCGAGAGCAGGTGAAGGCCGTCCCGGCGCCGCCCGGTCGCCTCGAGAAACAGGTTGACCTTGGCGGGGCATTGAACGCTCAGCCTCCTCATCGCGACGGCACCTCGAGCTGGAACTTCACGTCGACCAAGCGCAGCGACAACGTGAAGCCCTTGCCGCGCACCTCAAGCAGCCGCGGCCCCAACCGCCCCTTGACGAGCCAAAAATCGCTCAACAGCAGGACATCGCCGGAGGAGCTCGGCTCGATCTTCTCGACGCGCGTGGATTCCCGATCCATCGTCAAGCAGGCGAGGGCGCTGCGCACCCGGGGACCGTGAAACCAGCCTCGCTTGTAGACCGTCCGCGCCGAGTCGAAGAAACGCCCGGCCAAGTAGTCCCGGATCAAGCCGAAGGCGGCGCGAGCGCTTGCGGAGACGGCGGCCTCGTCGAGCCCGGGCAGCCGCAGGGGATCCATCGCAAAGCCCCCGCTGGAAAGCTGGACATGGAAGAGCGGGGACATCAGCGGGCCCAGCAGGTCGACGCCGAGATCGTCCGGGGCGCGGAAGGTGACCAGGCAGCGGTAGGAGAAGGCATGGCCCAGAATCGCCCCGTCCAGGTCGCAGAGCCCCGTCATTTTCGCCACGCCGCCTTGGGTCAGACGCAGGTACTCCAGCATGTAGCCGCCGAGCTGCTCCGAGGAGAAGCCGCGCTCCAGGCGGGAAATCTTGGCGGGCATGCCCGCGGAGGCGCCCAGGGACTCGGAGCGCTTCCAGGCCAGCCAGGCCAGATGGGGGTCTGCCGCCTCAAGCCGCGCGTCCCCAAGATGGTTCCAGACCGTCGGATCATACGGCATCGCCGCCACGGCCTTCTCGAGATCGGAGACGGCCTCGCTGGAGCGGCCCAGCTTGTAGTGGACCCAGCCCAGGGAGTCGAGGTAGGCGCCGTTGGAGGGATCCAGCGCCAAGGCTCGGCCGATGTAGGACTCGGCCTGCTCCAACTGCAGCCCCCGGTCGGCCAGGGAATAGCCCAGGTAATTGAGCGCGGAGGCGTCGTCCGGATGCTGGCCCAGCAGGACGCGGAATTGCCGCTCCGCGTCCTTGATGTCGCCGGTCCGCTCCAGGAGCATGCCCAGCTCGTAGCGCGCGTCGCGCCAGTCGGGCTTGAGGGCGACGACCCGACGCAGCAGGACGATCGCCTCGCGCGATCGCCCCGCGTCGTCGTAGCCCAGGGCCAGGAAATACATGATCTGGTCGTTCTCCGGCCAGCGCCGGCGCGCCGATTCCAGCGCCGCGACGGCCTGGTCCGTCCGCCCCGCTTGGCTGAGGTAGTAGCTCAGGCGCAGGCTCAAGGCGGGGTCGTCCTCCAGCGCCGCGCTGTCGCGGACGTAGGAGGCGGCGGCGCTCCAGTCCCGCCTGCGCTCGGCGTCGAGGGCCAGCCAGTGGTTGGCCTCCGGGTCATCCCTGCGAACGGCCTTGGCCCGCAGCAGAAAACCCCGCGCGCCGTCCCAGTCGTCCTTGGACAGCTCGAGCTCGGCGATATGCGTGAGCAGCCCCGCGTTCTCGGGCTCCAGGCGCGAGAGGGCGATGTACTGGGCCAGCGCCGCCTCCGTGTCGCGCTCGACCTCGTAGGCCTCGCCCAGGGCATAGCGCGCGGGCAGCTCCTGGCCCTCGGGGCTGGCCGCGATGGAGGCTTTCAGCTCCCGCTCCGCGTCCTTGACCCGGTCCAATTGCAGCTCCAGCTTGGCCAGCTCCAGGCGCGCCTGCGCCGCCTGCGACTCGTGGCTTGCGATGAAGCGCTTGAGCAGGCGCAGGGCCTTGTCCGGATGGTTCTCATCGGCCAATAGGCCCGCCAGGGCGTAGGTCGCCTCCGCCGAGCCGGGTTTGAGTCGCAGGGCAGCCTCAAAGGACTTTTGGGCCGCGGCGACGTCGCCAAGAGACCACTGGACTCTTCCCAGCAAGACCAGGGAGGCGGCGTCCGCCGGCCGCAGCGCCACCGCCCGCCGGGCGTGCTCGAGAGCCGTCCGTCCGTCTCCCTGCGCCAAGGCCAGGGTGGCGGCGTCGCTGTTGATGACGGCTGAGCTCGGGTCGGCCTTGAGCGCGCTCTCGTAGGCCCGCAGGGCCGCCGCGGCGTCCCCCCGGCGCTCGAGCAACTGGCCCCGCAGAAACTCCCGCTCGGCCGCTTTCGGCTCGGCCGCAACGCAAAGGGACGCCAGCAAGAGATGCAGGATCATCTAAAAAGATCCATCAGGACCGCGCCGGCCCCGTCATTATAGAACTTGGGCCTTCGCCCCACAACGCGAAAGCCGCAGGCGCGGTAGAAGGCCAGCGCCGATGCGTTGCGCTCGGAGACCTCCAGCGTCAAGCGGGCGCAGCCGGCCGCTTGCGCGCGCAAGCCCTCCAGGAGGGCGCGCCCGACGCCGCGGCGCGTGGAGGAGACGGCGATGTCCAAAAGCTCGAGCCGCGGCGGATGCCGGCGCGCGACGGCGAAGCCCAGCAGCCGGCCGGCCTCCTCGGCGACCAAGAAGACGGAGGACTCGACCTCCAGCTCCGCCTCGAACTGCCGCAGGCTCCAGCCCGCCGCCGCGGCCTGCGAGGCCTCGATGGCCGCGACGCCGCCCAAGTCAGCGGACCGGGCGCGCCGGACGTTCATAGCCCGCTGGCTTGAGATACAGGGGTTGGAAGGCCCGCGGCCGAGTGGCCAACTGGCGCTGCGCCGGCCCCAATAGCCGCGCGGCCGTCGGCTCGCCGGTCACGACGGGCACGTCCAGGCGGGGCAGTTCCCGCGCCCAGACCGGCGGCCCCTCCGGCCGGCCCTTCTTGAAGAATTGATAGTACTTCTCCCCCCGGAAGGCCTCGAGAACGACGCAGAAGCGCTCCTCCTTCCTGTCGAAGGCCAAGGCCTCGAAGCGCGTCACCGCCAGGGCCGGCTTGCCCAGGCAGAGCGCCGCCACCGCCGCGTAGGCCATGCCGATGCGAATGCCGGTGAAGCGCCCCGGCCCGCTGGCGGCCGCGATCGCGTCGAGCTCCTCCATCGAGAGCCCCGCGCGCCGCAGCAAGCGATCCACCGCCGGCAGCAGCGTCTCGTCGTGAGGCCGCGCGTAGACCCGATGGACGGAGACGACCCTGCGGCCGGCCTGGAGCGCGGCGCTGAAGGCCTCACCCGTCGTGTCGACGGCGAGAATGTTGCCCATGGCCATGACAGGGTACTATTTTGGGCCGCGGCCTATCGCTACGGCGCGGGGAGACCTCTTGGCCCGACGCCTTCGCCAAAGCCGTTTGGCCGTCCTCGGCCAAGACGAGTCCCTCGACGCCGTCGAAGAGGGCGTCCAGCACGAAATGCCCGCCCTCGGCGTTCCAGCTGAAAACCAGTGACGCTCATAGCTCTCTCGTCCAGCCCTAAATCGAAGAGATGGAGGCCGTGCTCGGCGCGACGACGCTCCCGCTGGAAGGCGGCCTCTTGCTCGGGCAACCGTTCGCTCGGCGCCTCTTTCAGGGCGGAGCGCGCAGCGAGGAAATTCCGTCTGGCCTGCTCGAAGGACGCTGCCCGGACCCGGACATGGCCCAGATCGTTCAACAGCCTCGCCCGGTCGATCGACGTTACGCCGCCCTCGAGCAGGGCATTCCGTCCCCCTGGGGTTGGGCCGAAAGGCCTAGCCGAGCCCGGCCGCCAAGCGCCGGGAGCGCGGCCCCAGGCCGCGCAGCGAGACCAGGCGGCCGCCGCGCCGGGGGCGCAAGCGGACCAGCAGGCGATCCTTCGGGAGGTAGTCCAGGCCGGCCTCGGGCCATTCGATGACGCAGACGCCGCGGGGGTCGCTCAGGAACTCCTCCAGGCCGATGTCGCCGGTCTCCCGGCGCGAGACGCGGTAGAGATCGACGTGGTGGATCGTCCAGCGCCGGCCGCGGTACTCGCGCGCCAGGGCGAAGGTGGGGCTGGCCACCCGCCCGCGAAAGCCCAGGGCCGCGGCGATGCCCTTGGTCATGGTCGTCTTGCCGGCGCCGAGCTCTCCCTCAAGGCAGACGACGTCCAAGCCGCGCAGCTTCCGGCCCAGGCGCCGGCCTAGGGCGATCATCCCCGCCTCGTCGGGGACGAAGCGCGCCGAGGCGCGCCTCATCGCCGACGGGCCGACGCGGCGAAGGCCTCCGGCAGGGCGAGGACGACGTCGCCGGCGGTCATGGCCCAGGGCGTGAGCCTGCGCTCGGCGATCTCTCCGGCCAAGCCGTGGAGGCGGGTGCCGAGGGCTGCGGCCCAGAAGGCGGCATCCCCTTGAACGCGCCCCGAGGAGAGCGCCTGGGCCCAGAGCCCGGCGATCAGGCCCGTCAGCACGTCTCCGCTGCCGCCCTTGGCCAAGCCGGGGCCGCCGGTGTCGTTGACGAGGGCCTGCCCGCGGCAGGAGCGGACGATCGAGCGATGGCCCTTGAGGACGACGACGCCGCGCCAGCGGCGGGCCAAGGCCAGGGCGCAGCCGCGCCTGTCGGCCTGGACTCGGGCCGTCGACAGGCCCAGGCAGCGCGCCAGCTCGCCTGGATGCGGCGTGAAGACGCAGGCCTGCCGGCGCTCCGAAAACAGCGCATCGGCGGCGGCGGGCTTGAGGGCCGAGAGGGCGTTGAGGGCGTCGGCGTCGATGACAGCGGGCAGGTCGATGCGGCGCAGGGCCTCCACGGCCAGGCGCGCGGCGCCGCGCGCCAGAGAGAGGCCAGGCCCCAGGGCCAGGACGGAGTAGCGCCGAGCGGCGCAAGCGCGCTCGAGAGCCGGAAGGGCGGAGGCTGCGAAGGCTCCCGCGCGATCCTCCGGAAGGCCCAAGCTCAGGGCCTCGCAGGCCAGGCCCGCCGCCTGCGCCTGGAGGCCGGCCGGCACGGCCAGGGTGACCAGGCCCGCCCCCGAGCGCAGGGCCGCGCGCGCGGCCAGGACGGGGGCGCCCAGCATGCCCCGGCTGCCGCCGACGACGAGGACGTGCCCGAACGTCCCCTTGTGGTCCTCCGACCTGCGCTCCACCGGCGCAGCCCCGAGCGGCCCCCGCTTCAAGCTCATCGCGTCTTGACCGCCACCGCCAAGGCGTAGCGCTCGCTGTGGGAGAGGGTGATCTTGACGCCCGCGGCCGCGCGGCCCTTGACCAGCGCCACCGGACGCCCCCGACGGTCGCGCGCGACGGTGATGTCGACCAAGCTCAGCCTCCCCGGACCGACCGCCTTCCAGACCGCCTCCTTGGCGGCGAAGCGCACGGCGAAATGCTGCCAGGGGTTCTTCTTGCCGCGGCAGTAGGCGATCTCGTCCCGGGAAAAGACGCGGGAGAGGAAGCGCGGCTGGCGCGAGGCGAGGCCGCGGATGCGGTCGATCTCGACGATGTCGGCTCCCAGCTCCACCGAGTCCACCTACTCCACCGTGACCGACTTGGCGAGGTTTCTCGGCTGATCGACGTCGCAGCCCCTCAGGTCGGCGATATGATAGGCCAGCAATTGCAGCGGAACGATGTTGACGATGGGAGACAACAGCTCCGGGGTCTGCGGCAGGACGATGAGGCTGTCGGCCCCGCGCGGCCTGGCGTCCCCCTCCGTGCCCAGGCAGATCAGCTCGGCGCCCCGAGCCTTGACCTCCTCCAGGCTGGAGAGCATCTTCTCGTGCACGCGGGAGCGCGTGCCGATGGCGACGACCGGCATGCTGTCGTCGATCAAGGCGATGGGGCCGTGCTTGAGCTCTCCGGCCGCGTAGCCCTCGGCGTGGATATAGCTGATCTCCTTGAGCTTGAGCGCCCCCTCCAGCGCGATCGCGTAGTTGACGTGGCGGCCGATGAAGAGAAAGTGCTCCTTCTTATAGAACCGGCGCGCCAGCTCCTTGATCTGCGGCTCCAGCTTCAGCGCCGAGCGGATGTCTCCCGGAAGGCAGAGGAGTTGGTCGACCAGGCGCCTGGCCTCCGGCTCCCCCAGCGCTCCGCGGGCCGCCCCGCAATGCAGGCAGAAGACCGCCAGAGCGGTCAACTGCCCGATGAAGGCCTTGGTCGAGGCCACGCCGAACTCCGGGCCGCAATGCGTGAACAGGTTGAAATCCGCCGCGCGCGCGATGGCCGAGCCCACCGTGTTGCAGACGGCCAGGGCCTTGGCCCCCTTCTCCTTGGCGAGCTTGACGGCGGCCAGGGTGTCGGCGGTCTCCCCGGATTGGCTCACCGCGATCACGAGCTCCCCCGGGCCGACCGTCGTCTCTCGGTAGCGAAACTCGCTGGCCGTCTCGCAGTGGACCGGCAGCCGCGCCAAGGCCTCCAGCCAGTATTTCGCCACCAGGCCGGCGTGGTAGGCCGTGCCGCAGCCGAGCAGGCGGATCTGGCGGATTTCCTTTAGGAAGCCCGTCTCCAGCCCGCACTCCCGCTTGAGCACGCCGTCCTTGAGCGGGAAGAATCGGCCGCGCATCGTGTCCTCGCAGGCGGCGGGCTGCTCGTGTATCTCCTTGAGCATGAAGTGGCGGTAGCCGGACTTCTCCGCCATCGTCCGATCCCACTGGATCTGGACCGGCTTCTTCTCGATGCGCTTGCCGGACAGATTGAAATACGTGCAGCCGCCCGCCTTCAGGACGGCCATCTCGCCGTCCTCCAGGAACACCGCCTTTCTCGTATGAGCCAGGAAGGCGGGAACGTCGGAGGCCAAGAAGTTCTCGCCCTCCCCCAGTCCGATGATCAGGGGCGAGGCCGTCTTGGCGGAGACGATGACGCCTGGGGCCTTGGCCCACAGCACGGCCAGGGCGTAGGCGCCGCGCACCTGGCCCAGGGCCTGGCGGACGGCCTCGAAGAGCAGCGGCTCGTTGAGATCGGGCGTGGGGCTGCGGCCGGCGCCGGCCAGCCCCTTGAGCTTCTCCTCGATCAAGTGGGCGACGATCTCCGTGTCGGTCTCGGACTGGAAGACATGCCTGCCGGCGGACAAGGCCTCCTTGAGCTCGAGGTAGTTCTCGATGATGCCGTTGTGGATGACGACCAGCTCGCCGCCGCAGTCGGCGTGCGGGTGGGCGTTCTCCTCCGAGGGCTTGCCGTGGGTGGCCCAGCGCGTATGCCCCAGGGCGACCAGGCCCTTGAGCGGCTCCTTCTGGATGAGCGCCTCCAGGTTCGCCAGCTTTCCGGAGGCGCGCCGCCGCGCGATCTTGCCGTCGCAGAGCACGGCCACCCCGGCCGAGTCGTAGCCTCGGTACTCCAAACGCTTCAAGCCCTCCATCAGCAGCGGGGAGGCCTGGCGCCGACCCGCGTAGCCGACGATGCCGCACATGGGGCGCTAGCTGACGAGTTCCTTCATCTCGGCGACGGCCGCCTTCAAGCCCACGAACAGCGCGCGCGAGACGATGGAAAAACCGATGTTGACCGCGGTCAGGTGCGGGATGGCCGCGACGTCCTTGACATTGTGGTAGTCCAGGCCGTGGCCCGCGTGCAAGCCCATGCCCATCTCGTAGGCCAGGTAGCCGGCCAGCTCCAGGCGCTCCAGCTCGGTCCCCGTGTTCTTCTTGCCCTTGGCCCGGCTGTAGGCGCTGGTGCACAACTCGACCGTGTCGGCCCCCAAGGCCTTGGCCGCGCGCACGGCGCCGGCCTCCGGGTCGATGAAGAGGCTGACCTCGATGCCCGCGGCCTTCAGCTTGGACACCGCTTGACGCAGGGGCTTGGCGGAGGCCCCGACCAGCTTGAGGCCGCCCTCCGTCGTCAGCTCCTGTCGCCGCTCGGGGACCAGGCAGACGGAGTCCGGCTTCGCCTTCAGCGCGATCTCCACGATCCGCGCAACCGCGGCCAGCTCCAGGTGGACCTCCCCCTTCAGCTTGCACAACTCGAAGAGATCCTGGTCCTGGATGTGGCGCCTGTCCTCGCGCAGATGACAGACGATCATGTCGGCCCCGGCCCGGCGCGCGACCCGCGCGGCCGCCAGCGGATCCGGGTCGATGTCGCGGCGGGCCTGCCGCAGCGTGGCGATATGGTCGATGTTGACTCCCAGCTTCAAGTTGTGCCCGATGCGCATGATATGGTCTCCCTTAGGAAGGTCCTTATTCCCGCGATCTTATAACTTTTGCGACGCCGCGCGAAACGCCGCCGAAAGCTCGTCCGCCATCGCCGCCACCCGAGCGCGGTCCGGGCCCTCCACCATGATGCGCAGCAGGGGCTCCGTGCCCGAGTAGCGCAGCAGCACCCGCCCCCGCTCTCCGAGCTCCCGGCGGCAGCGCCTCAATGCCTTCTGCAGCCGCGGCAGGCGCTCCAGGGGCGGCTTGTCTCCGCAATGGAGGTTGCGCAGCGCCTGGGGGACGGGACGAAAGGCCTCGCGCGTGGCCGAGAGGGGCTTTCCGGACTCGCGCATGGCCGCCAGGGTCTGCAGGGCGGTCAGCATGCCGTCTCCCGTGACGGCGAAGCTTCGGAAGATGACGTGGCCGGAGCTTTCGCCTCCGATCGACAATCCGCCCCTCTCGATGGCCTCGGTGACGTTGCGGTCTCCCACGGGAACGGAGACGACCTCGATGCCCCTCTCCTTGAGGGAGTTGACCAGGCCGATGTTCGACATGACGGTCAGGACCACCCGATCGTTGCGCAGCAGGCCCCGCTCGTGCAGGCGCAGCGCGCCCAGGCAGATCAGGCGGTCGCCGTCCAACAGGCGCCCCTTCTCGTCCGCGAAGATCGCGCGGTCGGCGTCCCCGTCGAAACAGACCCCCGCCTGGGCCTTGCGGCGGACGACGGCCCGCCGCATCGCCTCCGGAAACAGGGCCCCGCAGCCGGCGTTGATGTTGCCGCCGTCGGGGCGGCACGACAGCGGGATCACCCGCGCTCCCAAGCCCTCGAAAAGCCGCGGGGCGAAGGCGGAGGAGGCCCCGTTGGCGCAGTCGACCACCAGCGTCATGCCGGAGAGATCCAACTCGGCCGGGAAGGTGCTTCTTAGGAAATCCAGGTACAAGCCCGCCTGTGCGGTCCCGTCGCGCGGCCGGGCCAAGCCCGCGGCCGCCGCGCGCCCCGCAGCGCCCTCGCCCCGGCGCAAGCGCTCCTCGATCTCCTCCTCGACGCCGGGATCCATCTTGAAGCCGTTCCGATCGAAGAATTTGACGCCGTTGAACTCGGCCGGATTGTGGCTGGCCGAGATCACCGCTCCCCCGACGGCGCCCAGGCGCGGCGTAAGATAGGAGACCGCCGGGGTCGGCAGCACGCCCAGATCGATGGAGCCCGCCCCCGCGCGCGCGAAGCCCGCCACCAAGGAGCGCATCAGGGCGGGGCCGGAGCCGCGGGTGTCCCGGCCGATCAGGAGAAACGGCCCGCCGCCGTTGGGGGCGGCGCCCGCTTGCGCCTTGAGCAGCCGCGCCGCGATCGCGGCGATGCGCCCCACCGTTTCCGGAACCAGCGGCGGCCGCCCCGGAATGCCGCGCACGCCGTCCGTGCCGAAGAGCCGCGCTGTCCCCATCTTAAGAAGCCGCCTCGAGCGCGGCGCAGACCTCCAGGGCCTGCCTGGTCGCCGCCACGTCGTGAACGCGCAGGACGGCGGCCCCGTGGAGGGCTCCCAGCACGGCCGCGGCCAAGGAGCCCGGCAATCTGTCCTGGGGGCCGGCGTCGGGAACGATCCGGGAGAGAAACGACTTGCGCGAGACGCCGAGGACCACCGGGGCCAGGGCCGCGAAGTCCTCAAGCCGCTTGAGCAAAGAGAGATTGTGCTCCAGCGTCTTGCCGAAGCCGATGCCGGGGTCCACCAGTGCGCGGGAGGCGTCGCCGCCCGCGCTCGAGAAGGCCTCAAGCCGCCGGCTCAAAAAATCGGCCACCTCGGCGACCACGTCGTCGTAGCTCGGCTCCCGCTGCATCGTCCTCGGCGTGCCCTGCATGTGCATCAGGATGACGCGGTCGAACCTCGTCGCCTCCCGCAACATCGCCGGATCTCCCCGCAATGCCGAGACGTCGTTGAGGATGCTCGCCCCCGCCCCGCGGGCGCTAGCGGCCACCAGGGCCTTGTCCGTGTCGACGGAGATCGGCAGCTTCGTTCGGCGCGCCAAAGCCTCGATGACGGGAAGAACGCGCCTTAACTCCTCCTCTGCCGGCACGGCCTCGGAGCCGGGGCGGGTCGACTGGCCTCCGACGTCGAGCCAGTCCGCCCCCTCCTCGGCCAGCCGCAAGGCGCGAGCAACCGCCTCCTCCGCCGCGGGCGTTCGGCTGGAGGCGAAAAAGGAGTCGGGCGTGCAGTTGACCACGCCCATGATCAGCGGCCGCCGCCGCGGCTTAAGCGACACCGGCCTGCAGGATGGCGTCGACGTCCTCGCCGGTAAGGACCTCGCGATCGAAGAGCTTGGCGGCCAATTGCTCGAGAATCTTGCGGTTCGCCGCCAGCAGCTGCCTCGCCTTCTGCTGGGCGTCGGTGACGATGCGCTTGACCTCCTCGTCGATGAGCTGGGCGGTGCGCTCCGAGTAGTGGCCCTGCTCGTGCAAGTCCCGGCCCAGGAAGATCTCCTGGTCCGGCTTCTTGAGGGAGAGCGGCCCCACCTTGTCGCTCATCCCGAACTCGGTGACCATCCTCATGGCGTAGGCGCTGGCCTTGGACAGGTCGTCGGCGGCTCCCGTCGTGATCTCGTTGAAGATCAGCTCCTCCGCGCAGCGGCCGCCCAGCAGGACGGCCAGGCGGTTGAGGATCTCCGAGCGCGAGGTCAGATACTTGTCCTCGGTGGGCAGCTGCAGGGTGTAGCCCAAGGCGTGGCCGCGCGAGACGATCGAGACCTTGTGGACCGGATCGGTGTTCGGCAGGAGCTTGGCCACCAGGGTATGCCCGGACTCGTGGTAGGCGACGACCCGCTTCTCCTTCTCGGACATCAGGGAGGATTTTTTCTGCGGCCCCGCCATGACCCGCTCGATGGCCTCCTCCAGGTCCGCCATCTCGACGCTCTCCTTGTTCTTGCGCGCCGCCAGCAGCGCCGCCTCGTTGATGACGTTGGCCAAATCCGCGCCGGAGAATCCCGGCGTGCGGCGGGCGATGATGGCGAGGTCCACCTCCGCCGACATCTTGACGCTGCGCGCGTGGACCTTGAGGATCTCCTCGCGGCCCTTGAGATGGGGCGTCGGAACGCTGATCTGCCGGTCGAAGCGTCCGGGGCGCAGCAGGGCCGGATCGATCACGTCCGGCCGGTTGGTGGCCGCGATCAGGACGATGCCCTGGTTCTGCTCGAAGCCGTCCAGCTCGATGAGCAGCTGGTTGAGGGTCTGCTCGCGCTCGTCATGGCCCCCGCCGATGCCGGCGAAGCGGTGCCGGCCGACCGCGTCGAGCTCGTCGACGAAGATCACCGCCGGGGCGGCCTTCTTCGCCTGGTCGAAAAGGTCCCGCACCCGCGAGGCGCCGACCCCGACGAACATCTCGACGAACTCCGAGGCGGACGCCGAAAAGAAGGGCACGCCGGCCTCGCCGGCGACCGCGCGGGCCAGCAGCGTCTTGCCGGTGCCGGGCTGGCCGAAGAGCAGCACCCCGCGCGGCATCTTGCCGCCGAGCTTGGTGAAGCGCTCCGGGCTCTTGAGGAAATCGACGATCTCCTGCAGCTCTTCTTTGGACTCGTCGCAGCCGGCGACGTCGGCGAAGGTCGTCTTCTTCTTGCTCTTGTCGTCGACCATCTTCGCGCGGCTGCGCCCGAAGGAGAGCGCCTGCTTGCCGCCGACCTGCACCTGCCGGATCACGAAGACCCACCACAGCACGAAGAAGATGAGTATCCAGCCGATGTTGACGACCAGGCTGGTGATCCAGCTGCGGTCCGGCTCGCCGGAGAACTTCGCGACGTGGTATTTCTCCAGATCCTGGACGAGGTTGGTGTCGGGCAGCGGCAGGGTCTTGAAGTCGACGAGCTTGCCGCCGTCGTCCTTCATCTGGCCGCTGATGAGGTCGGGGCGCATCTTGACCTGCTGGATCGCCCCCTCGCGCAGCTTGGCCTTGAACGTCGAGTAGGGAATCTCCTTCTCGACGACGGGGGACTTCACGTTCTGGAACAGGAAGATGAACAGCAGGATGGCGGCGGACCAGATGGCGAACTGCTTGACCTTGTTGTTTCCCATTCGGGTCAGGGGCGCTTGAGCACGCCTACGTACGGCAGGTTGCGGTATCTCTCGTTGTAATCCAGGCCGAAGCCGACCACGAAGTCGTCTGCGATGGGGAAGCCCACGTACTTGGCGGTTACGTCGACCTTCCGGCAGGACGGCTTATCGAGCAGGGAGCAGACCTCCAGCGAGCGCGGCTGGCGCGTGCGCAGCAGCGCCAGCAGATGGTCCAGGGTCAAGCCGGTGTCGATGATGTCCTCCACGACCAAAACGTCCCGCCCCTCGCAGCTTCCGCGCAGGTCGAGCAGCACGCGCACGTTGCCCGTCGTCGAATCCCCGGCATAAGAGGAAAGGGACATGAAGTCGATGGCGCAATCCACGGCGATCGACTTCATCAGCTCGCCCATGAACATGATGCTGCCGCGCAAAATCCCCACCAGCAGCAGCGGCTTGCCGGCGTAATCGGCGGAGATGCGCGCCCCCAGCTCCTTGATGCGCTGGCGCAGGGTCTCTTCATCGAGCAGGACCCGGTCGATGCCCCGAGTCGGCGCGGTTTTGAGCATCCGAATAGGATAACTTTATGGGCTTGCGGGAATCAAGCCGCCTGGGTTGAAGCTAGGCCCGCAAACTGGTACAAAGACTCCCTTGAATAAAAAACTGCGCGTGCTGGTCCTCTGCGGCGGCAAATCCGCCGAGCGGCAGGTGTCCTTGGTCTCCGCCCGGACCGTCATCGAGAACCTCGATGCCCGCCGCTACGCCGTCGAGCTCGTTCAGATCGACGAGCGGGGACGCTGGCTGCGCGCCGACGCCAAGCGGCTGGGAAGCCGGGTGGGGACCGGCGACAAGCCTTCGGAACGCGCGCTGGAACTGTCCGCGGCGGCCAGGCTCGCTCCCGGCGGCAGGCCGGCGGACGTCGTCTTCCCGGTCCTCCACGGCACGCTGGGCGAGGACGGCACGGTCCAAGGGCTGCTGGAGCTGGCCGCCGTCCCCTACGTGGGCTGCGGGGTGCTGGGCTCCGCCCTGGGCATGGACAAGGAGCTGTCCAAGCGCCTGGCGCGGGAGGCAGGCCTGCCGATCCTGCCCTTCGCCGCGCTCGGCGCGCCAGGGCCCGCCGCGAAAGCCGCGCGAGCCCTGGGCTATCCGGTCTTCGTCAAGCCGGCCCGCCTCGGCTCCTCCGTGGGCATCTCCAAGGTCAAGACGGAGCGCGAGCTGGCGGCGGCCGTGCGCGAGGCCTTCCGCTACGACGACAAGGTGATCATCGAGAAGGGCGTGGCGGCCCGGGAGTTGGAGTGCGCCGTGCTGGGCGACCCGGCTGCCCCGGCCGGAGATGCCCTCGCCGCCCGCGCCTCGGCGGTCGGGGAAATCGTCCCCAACGCGGAGTTCTACGATTACAAGGCCAAGTATCTCGACGAGAACGGGGCGCGCCTGCTCATCCCCGCGGCTCTGACTGGCCGCCAGGGCGGCCTGGTCCGAGAGCTTGCGCTCAAGGCCTTCTCGGCCCTGGACGGCTATGGAATGGCGCGAGTCGATTTCCTTTTAGACAAGGCCTCGGGAACGCTCTATTTCAACGAGGTCAACACGATCCCGGGCTTCACCTCCGGCAGCATGTATCCGCTGCTCTGGAGGGCCTCGGGGTTGCCGCTGCCCCGCCTGCTAGACCGCTTGATCGCCCTGGCGCGGCGGCGCGGCCGCCGCCGGGCGCGGCTGAAAACGACGCCATAATGCGCGAACCATTCGGCCTCCAAGCCGTATAAATATATGGATACGGACCCGGCCGGGGATTTCTCGGAACTGATCCGGCTCGCGGGCGAGAAAGCCTATAACTTCGCCTATCGCCTGGCGGGCAACGAGCCGGACGCGAGGGACTTGGTGCAGGAAGCGTTCGTTCGGGCGTACGCTCATTTCGGCGCGTACGATCGCCATCGCCCGTTCGAGACCTGGCTTCTGCGGATACTGCACAACATCTATTTGGACGGCGTGCGGCGCTACGCCCACGGGCATACGGTGTCGCTGGACGCCCCGGCGCCGGCGGAGGAGACGAGCTGGGAGGAAATCCTCCCGGGGGGAGACGGCGATTTGACGGCCGAGATGGAGCGCAGGGAGAACGACGCGTTGCTGCAGAAAGCCATGGAGTCGGTGCCGCTGCATTACCGCACGGCGGTGACGCTGTGCGACATGGAGGACTTGTCCTACGAGCAGATCGGGGAGGTGATGTCCTGCCCGGTGGGGACGGTGCGCTCCCGCATCCATCAGGGCCGCATCCTGATTAAAGCCGCCTACGAGCGCCTCGAAAGAAAGGGGGCGCCGCGATGAGCCACGAAGAATCGCCTTGGCTGTCCTCCTTGCTCGACGGCGAGCTGCCGGACGCCGAGCGGTCGCGCATCGAGAATCACCTGCGCCGCTGCCCCGATTGCGCTCGGGAGCTGCTCGAGCTGCGCCGCGTCAAGGCGCTGCTTTCCGGCGCCGCGCGCAGGCCGCTGCCGGCCGAGCTCATCGCCGCCATCGAGGCCCGCGTCGAGCGGCGCCCGAGCTTCTTTGCGGCGCTGCGCCGCCTGGCCGCGGCCCCCCTGGTCTGGGCGCCGGCCGCGGCCTTGACCATGGCCGCGTTGCTGATGACCTTCTGGATGCGCTCCCTCGATCGCACTCCGGACGAGTACGTGCCGCTGGGCCCCCTGCTGGCCGCCCACTCGCGCTATGTCGCGGAATCCTTGATCCCCGAGGACAACCTCGTCGCCGAAAGCTATTCGGCTCCCGATGCCTCCGACCAAGGCTCCAATTAGAAGCGCCGCGGCGCTGGTCCTGCTCTTATCCCCGCTGGGAGGGCTCGCGCGGGCCGCCCAGGGCGCCGCGCCCGAGGCGGAAACGCTGCTGAATTGGGCGCTGCAGCCCCCCACCACGGATTACCGGGGGCGGATGCTGTTTCTGCAATGGTTCGGCCCAAGGGCCCGCGCCGACCAGGTCCGCCTCTACCGCAGCGGGGAGCGCAGCCGCCGCGAGTACCTGGCTCCGGACGGCAGCCTCAAGCGCGTCATCATCAGCGACGGCGACAAGCAGGTCGTCCAGTTCGTCAAGAAAGGGCGGCTGCTGCAGGGAGACGCCGTGGGCAGCCGCGAGAAGTTGATGTCTCCCAAGCAAGAGCGGGCCCTGCTGCTAAAGAACTACCGCCTTTCCGCCTCCGGTCCCGAAAGCGTGGCCGGCCGCCCCTGCTGGCTGCTCAAGATCGTTCCCCGCGCCGCCGGCAAGCCGGAGCAGACGCTCTGGCTGGACCAGGAGACGCATGTCCTGCTGGAGAACAAGCGGGCTCTTCCCGGCAAACCGCTGGCGGCCATGGTCCTCTATACGAGCTTTAAGCCCGAGGACTCCCTGCCGGATTCCTTGTTCGCGCTCAATCTCTCCAGCGCGCCGCTGCGCCCGGTGCTGGCGCCGGAATTCCTGACCCTGGCGCAGCTCAACGCCCAGACCGGCAATGCCCTCAAGCTCCCGGGCGTCCTGCCGGGCGGCTTCGAGTTCGAGAGCGCCGACCACTTCACGGTGCGGCGCTCGATCGTCCGCCACGCGCGCTACACAGACGGCCTGACCGTCCTCTCCCTGTTCTTGACCGACAAGCCGGTGCGCATGCCCAGAGGCGGTTCATCCGAGGGACTCGCCTCCGCCTCCTTGAGGCTGTCCTCGGCCGGCAGCGTCCTGCGCTGGCGACGGGGGCGCGTGCATTACACCCTGCTGGGCGACGTGACCAAGGAGCTGCTGCAGAACGTCGCCCGGGCGCTGATCGCGGCGAGCCGCTAGCCTTGGGCTGGCTGGGCGTCGGCGCGCTGCTGCTGGCCGCGGCGGGCCTGGGCCTCTGGGCCCAGCGGCGGCGAAAGCCGGGGCTGGCCGATTACGTCCTGGCCGGTCGCGCCCTGACCTTGCCGTCCTTCGTCGCCACCCTGGTGCCGACTTTCTACGGCGGCGTGCTGGGAGTGGGGGAGTTCACCTGGCGCTCCGGCTTGTCGAACTGGACGACCCAGGCCCTGCCGTACTACGCCTTCGCCGGGGTCTACGCCCTGTGGCTGTCCGGACGCGTGCGCCTGGAGCCGGGCCTGACGATCCCGGACCATCTGGAGAACGCCTACGGACGGCCGCTGGCCCTGGTCGGGGCGCTGCTGGTCGCCGTCCTGGCGGCCCCGGCCGACGAGCTGTTGATGGCGGGAGCCCTGCTCTCCCACCTGGGCGGGCTGGGAGAGGGGACGGCGATGGGATTGTGCGCCGCGGCCGCGGCCGCCGTGCTGTGGCGCGGCGGCCTGCGCTCGGACGTCTGGGCCAACCGGCTGCAAATCGCCCTGATGTACGGTGGCTTCGCGCTGATCCTTCCCGCCGCCTTGCGGGCGCTGCCCCCCGCCGGCCTGGCCGCGGCCCTGCCGCGCGGGCATCTGTCCTGGACCGGGAATCTGCCGACCCTGCGCCTGCTGGCTTGGTGGCTGATCGCGGTCTGGACCCTGGTCGACCCCTCCTTCCACCAGCGCTGCGCGGCCGCGCGCTCGCCGGAGGTGGCGCGCTGGGGCATACTGCTGTCGATCGCCTGCTGGGCGGTCTTCGACCTGATGACGACGGCCGCCGGGCTCTACGCGCGCGCGCTGCTGCCTCGCCTGTCCGATCCGGTGCTGGCCTTCCCCATCCTAGCCGATCGCCTGTTGGGGCCCGCCGCGCGGGCCCTCTTCTACGCGGGGCTGGCGGCCACCATCACCGCGTCCCTGCAGGGGCGGGCCCTGCAGGCCTGCGTCAGCCTCGGCAAGGACGCCGCCGGACGCTGGAAGGCGGCCGGCGAGGCCAGACAAGAAGCCCTGTCGCGGCTGGCGCTGCCCGTCGTGCTGGCCGGCTGCTGGCTGCTGGCCCGGCTTCTGCCCTCCGTCGTCGAGCTCTGGTACGACATCGGCAGCGCCGTGATCCCCGGCCTGCTGCTGCCCTTGCTGGGCGTCTACTTCCCGCGTTGGCGCGCTCGCCCGCGCTGGGCCCTGGCCGCCAGCCTCGGCGGTTGGTCCTGCGCCACCTGCTGGCTCTTGGCGGCCGGCCGACTGGGCCACGCCCCCTGGGGCTTGGAGCCGCTGTTTCCGGGGCTGGCGGTCTCGGCGGGGCTGTGGGCGGCCGGATTGCTCTCGCCCGGAGCGCCTCAAAATACTAGCATCCCCTCGTGATGCTTAGGGCCTGCGTCATAAGACTGGCCGGCGGCCGACGAGGCGCCTTCTTGGCCGCCCTGGGGCTTGCCGCGGCCTTGCCCATCGCCGCTGCGGCCGGCAAGACGGCGCCGTTGCCGGATCTGCCCGCTCTGGCCCGAAGCTTCGCGCCGCCAATCCTCAAGGACGGGAGAGCGGGAACGCTGCCCGCGCGCTTGGCCGCGGCCGGCCTGCTTATCGACGCCTCGGCGCCGAAAGACTTGGACGCCGTCCGCCTGGGGCTGAACGCGGCGGCCGAGGAATTAGCCAAGACCCCCGACCAAGCGGCCGCCCCGATGAAGCGGCGGCTGGCCGAGTCGCTGGCCCGCCTGATGGTCGCGGAAGCGCCGGACCGCCTGCTGCGCCGCTACCGGCAAGAGCGCAACCCTCTCATCCGAGACGCCCTCTACATCGCCCTCTGCCGCAACGGCGGCCCCCGAGAGGGCGAGTTCCTAGCCAACCACTTCAACCCGCGGCGCGCCGCGGCGCTGGCCGCCTACCTGGCCCGCCTGCGGCCGCAGGCGCTGCGCAGCCTCTACGACGGCTGGCGAGGCGCGAGCGCCGCAAACGAGCCCGTCCGGCCGCTGGTCGCCCTGGCCGTCGCCGCGCACGGCCGAAGAGAAGACGCGCGCTCCCTCTACGCGCTGGCGGCCCGGGCGAGCGACCCGCGGGACGCCGAAATCCTCTCGCGGGCCGCCGCCGATCTGCTCGCCCGCCTGCGCGCCTACGACCTGGTCGCAATCGACGTCCGCTCGACGCTCAAGCAAGCGCTGGAAAAACCGACGAGCGCGCGGACCCTGGCGGCGGTCCGGGCGGCGGCCGTGGGCGGCGGAAGAGAAGAACTGAATGCCCTGGAGCGGATCATCCATCCCCGCGCCTCCTCTGAGAACATCGGGCGCCAGGAATTGCGCGCCGAGGCCGCCCTGGCTTGGGCCAAGCTCATCGACCGCCTGGGCCTGGTCGACGAAGCGCTGACGCGCGGCGCTCTCCACTGGCAAAGCCTGCCGCTCCTGCGCGTGATGCTTCTGCATCCCAGCCCGATCGTCAACGCCGCGGCGCTGGAGGCGCTGCGGCTGCGCCTGCGGCGGGAGCGGCCGCGAGCGCTGAGCGCGGAGGAGCTGCGCCTCGCCGCCGACTGGGGGCGGCTCTTCGGCCGCATCCTAGAGCAGTTGCTGGGCTGCCCCTTCTCGCTGGAGGCCAAGCCGCTTGTCGGCAGCCAAGAGGGCGGCTCCTTCGTGCTGCGCCCCGCGGCAAAGGTCGCGCCGCCCCGACGCGACGGACGCGACCGGGTCCAGGAACTGCTCTCCCTGCTGCTCTGCCTGCGCCAAAAACCAGAGGCCGAGCGTCGTGAAGCGCTGAAGCGACTGGCGAGCATCTGGAATTTCGATGACCTGCCCGGCGCCTACCGTTGCCTCGACGAGCTGGTCGGCCGCGGCGCGCGCTTCGTCTGGGACCGGAAAACCGCCAGGCTCCATCTCAACTTAGGCCCCACGTCGAGCCAGCCTTGACGGCGGCGGGCGGGAATTGATATCCTCTCGCCTCAAGTCGAGTTCCTAACCCCAACGGAGAATTCAAGGAGAACCATCAACAAATTCAACGGCAGTTTCATCCCGAACCGAGACACGACCCGCGTCAACAGCAGGATCACGGCCAACCAAGTCCGCGTCATCGACACCGACGGCACGCAAATCGGAATCAAGCCCATCGGCGAGGCCTTGGCCTTGGCGCGACAGCGCGGCCTGGACCTCATCGAGATCGCGCCCAAGGCGAACCCGCCGGTCTGCAAGATCCTCGACTACTCGAAGTTCAAGTACGAGCAGGACAAGCAGAAGCGGGAGTCGCGCAAGAAGCAGAAGGCCGGCCTGCTCAAGGAAGTGCGCTTCAAGCCGCATATCGGCTTGCACGACCTCGAGGTCAAGATCAGGCACATCGGCCAGTTCATCGCCGACCACGACAAGGTGCGCATCACCGTGGTCTTCCGCGGGCGCGAGATGCAGCATCGGGACCTCGGAATGAAGCTGCTGGACACGATCAAGGACAGGCTCGTGGAGTCGGCGGCGGTGGAGCAGGCGCCGATCCCGGACCGCAACCGCCTCGTGATGACGTTGATCCCCAGACACTGACATGCCAAAACTAAAATCCCACAGCGGCGCCAAGAAGCGCTTCTTTAAGTCGGCCGCGGGCAAGTGGCGCCACGCCCGAGCCGGCAAGCGGCATCTGCTGGCCCCGATGCCGAACGACAGGAGCCGGTTTCTCAGCGGCAAGAACACCCTGAACCGGACCGACTCCAAGACGATGGATAAATTCCTGCCGTACAAGTAGAGCGACCCATGAGAATCAAGTCCGGCGTCACCACCCGCCATCACAAGAAGAAGTTCTTCAAGCGCGCCAAGGGCAACTACTCCGCCAAGCGCACGCGCTGGCGCATGGTCAAGCAGCAGGTCGAGGCCTCCCTCAACCGCGCCTACTCGGGGCGCAAGGATCGCAAGGGCGACTTCCGCTCCCTTTGGATCGAGCGCATCAACGCGGCCTGCCGCGAGAACGACACCAACTACAGCCGTTTCATGAGCGGCCTCAAGAAGGCGGGCATCACCCTCAACCGCAAGATGCTCTCCGAGATGGCCGTGCGCGACGGCGGCTCCTTCAAGAAGCTGGTCGAACTCTCGCGCGCCTAGGCCGGCGCGCCATGGCGACGCCGAAGCGCTCGAGCTGGGAGCGGGCCTGCGAGGAGCTTGAGGCCCGCCTCTCGCGCGAGGATCCCGCCCAGGCGGCCGATCTCGCCGCCCTAGACCGCGTCCGGGTGGGTTTACTCGGCCGCAAGGGCGCTCTGACCGAGCTGCTCAAGGCGCTCAAGGACCTGAGCCTAGAGGACCGCCGCGCCCTCGGCCCCCGGGCCCAGGGGTTAAAGACCCTGCTCGAGGGCAAGATCGCCGAGCGCCAGAACGCCCTGGAGCGGACGGCGGACGAACGGAAGCTGTCCGCGGAATTGGACCTGACCCTGCCCGGGCTGCCCCAGCCCCGCGGCCGGCGGCATCCCCTGACGCAAATCCTCGACGAGATGACGCGGATTTTAAGCCTTATGGGTTTCTCCTGGGCCGAGGGGCCGCACGTCGAGGACGACCGGCACAATTTCTCCGCCCTGAACATCCCCGAGCATCACCCCGCGCGCGACCTTCACGACACCCTCTATCTGGCCGACGCGCCGCTGCTCTTGCGCACCCATACCTCGCCGGTCCAGATCCGCTCGATGGAGGCGCGCCGGCCGCCGCTGCGGATCATGTGCCCGGGGCGGGTCTTCCGCCACGAGGCCGTCGACGCCACCCACTCCGCGGTCTTTCATCAGCTCGAGGGCCTCTACGTCGAGCGGGGCGTGACCTTCGCCGATCTTAAGGCGACGCTGGCGGCCTTCATGGAGCAGCTTTTGGGCTCCTCGGAGATCCGCCTGCGCCCGTCCTTCTTCCCCTTCACCGAGCCCTCCGCCGAGGTGGACGTGCGCTGCCTCTTCTGCTCCGGCCGCGGCTGCCCGGTCTGCAAGCAGTCCGGCTGGCTCGAGCTGCTCGGCGCGGGCCTCGTCCACCCCAACGTGCTCAAGGCCGTCGACATCGACCCGGAGCGGTGGAGCGGATTTGCCTTCGGCATCGGGGTCGAGCGGCTGGCGATGCTCAAGCTCGGGGTCAAGGACATCCGGCAATTCTACGAGAACGACGTCCGCTTTTTGCGGCAGTTCGATGAAAATATCGCTTAACTGGCTCAAGGATTGGCTGCCCCTGGAATTGGACGCCCGGGAGCTGTCCGGCCGTTTGACGTCCCTGGGCTTCGAGGTCTCCTCCCTCGAAAAGCGGGGCCCGGCGTTTCGCGGCGTCGTCGCCGCCAAAATCCTGGAGGTCTCCAAGCATCCGAACGCCGACCGCCTGAGGCTCTGCCTGGTCGACGACGGGACCAGCCGCCTGACCGTGGTCTGCGGCGCTGCCAACGTCGCGGCGGGCCAGCTGGTCCCCTTGGCCCGGGTCGGCGCGACCCTCCCCGGCGGGCGGACCCTGTCGGCGGCCAAGATACGCGGGGTGGAATCCCAAGGCATGCTCTGCTCCGCCGCCGAGCTGGGCCTCTCCGGCGACCATTCCGGGATTCTCCAGCTGCCGCCGACCCCCCTGGGCGGGGAGCTGGCCGAGACTCTCGGCCCCGCCGACGAGGTCCTGGACGTGGAGGTCACGCCCAACCGCCCGGATTGCCTCTCCCACCGCGGCCTGGCCCGCGAATTGGCCGCCTTCCTTAAATTGCCGCTGAAGCAAGCCCCCGCTTCGACGCCGCCCGCTCCCGCCGGCCAATGCCCGCAGGTGTCCATAGAGGCCGCCAAGGCCTGCCCCTTGTATTGCGCCCGCTTGATCAGCGGCGTGACGGTCGGGCCCAGCCCGGCCTGGCTGGCCGCCAAGCTGGAGGCCGTGGGGCTGCGGCCGATCAACAACGTCGTGGACGTCACCAACTACGTGCTGCTGGACCTGGGCCAGCCGCTGCATGCCTTCGACGCCGCCCGCCTGGCCGGGCCGGGGCTTCGGGTCCGTTTCGCCCGAGCCGGCGAGTCCCTGGCGGCCCTAGACGGCAAGCCCTACGCCTTGTCCGCAGAAATCCTAGTCATCGCCGACTCCGCCCGCCCCGTCGCCATCGCCGGCGTCATGGGCGGGCTGGAGACGGGCGTGACGGAGAAGACGACGAGCGTCATCCTGGAATCCGCCTGCTTCGCGCCTCCGGACATACGCCGCGCCTCCCGGAGGCTGCGCCTGCGCTCGGATTCCTCCTACCGCTTCGAGCGCGGCGTCGATCCGGAAGCCGTCCTCGAGGCCTCCGAGCGGGCCGCGGCCCTGATCGCCCGGCTGGGCGGCAAGGGCTCAAGCGTCTCCGCGCCCGGCATCGCCGGAGCTCCCCCGCCGGCCGCCAAGCCCATCCAGGCCTCCGCCGAGCGGATCAACGGGCTGTTGGGCAGCTCTTTTCCGGAGCCCCAGATCGAGGCTTGCCTGCGCGGCTTAGGCCGGCTTCATCCCGAAGGGCCCGGCCGCTGGCTCTTGGCGCCCCGTTCCTACCGCCGCGATCTCGAGTCGGCCGCGGATCTGGCCGAGGAGGTGGCGCGGCTGGCGGGCTACGACAGCATCCCGTCGCAAGCGGCCCCCGTGCCGCCCCGAGCGGCCAAGGCGACGCCCTACGAGTCCCTGGCGCGGCGCTGCCGATCTCGCCTGTCGGCCGCGGGGCTGCTGGAGGCCTGCAACTACGACTTCGTCTGCGAGAAAACCCTGCGCCTGTGCGGCCTCTCGAGCGCGGAGGCGCCGCGCTTGGCCAATCCCGTCTCCGACGAGTGGACCCTGCTGCGGCCAAGCCTGCTGCCCGGCCTGCTGCAGAACGCGGCCGGAAACCTCAAGCACGGCGCCGCCGCCGTCAAGCTCTTCGAGCTGGGCGCGCAGTACGCACGCCGCGGCCAAGCGATCGAGGAGCGGCGCCATCTGGCCGGCTTGCTGCTGGGCCCGCTGCGCGAGCGCTGCTGGAAGCCGGAGCTTGCCCCGGACCTCGGCTTCCACGACGCCAAGGGCCTGGCCCAAGACCTGCTGTCCGGCCTGCCCGCGCTGAAGTGGACGCCGCTGCGCCAAGCCTCCGGCGCGACCGCCGCCGATCCCCTGTTTCATCCCGCCGCCGCCCTGCGCCTGGAGCTGCCGGAGGGAGCCCTGGGAACCGTAGGCCTGCTGCATCCCACGATCTCGCGCGCCTGGGGCCTGGAGCGCCAGCCGGTGGCGCTGCTGGACCTAGACCTCGAGCGGCTCCTCGTCTCATCCTGGCCGCAGGCCCGCTTTGCTCCCTACAGCCAGTTCCCCGCGTCCTGGCGGGATCTCTCCCTGCTCGCCGACAAAACCCTGCCCTACGCCGAGCTGGAGGCCGCCGCGCGCGGGGACGCCCAAACCCTGCGCCGCCTCGATCTGGTCGACGTCTACGCCGGCAAGGGCCTGCCCGCGGGCAAGCGCGGCCTGACCCTGCGCCTGACCTTCGGCAGGATGGACCGCACCCTGACCGACGCCGAGGTCGACTCGGAGATCGCCCGCGCCCTGGAGCGGCTCAAGGCCGCCGGAGCCGAATTGCGCCGATGATCCACGACAGCATCCGTTTAAAGACGCTGGAGTCCCTGGTCGCGCAGGCGGCGGCGGCCCTGCAGTCGACGTCGGCGGACAAGAAACGCCTCGAGCGGGCCCTGGCCAGGGCGGAGGAAGAGAACAACAAGCTGAAGGAAGAGGTCAAGCGCCTCTCCTCCAACTCCGTCAACCACGAGCGCCTGCGCGCGCGCCTGGAGCGGCTGGACCAAAAAATCGAGAAGCTGGAGTCTCCATGAACGATAAAGTCGACATCCAAGTCTTTCGCCGCCGCCTCAGCGTGGAGATGGAGGGCTTGACGCAGCTGGAGATCAACGCCCTGGCCCAAAAAGTCCACGAGAAGATGACCGAGATCAGCGAGGAGAACAACAAGCTCGCCGATTCCTCCCTGCTGGCCATCCTGGCCGCCCTGCACTTCGCCGCCGAGCTGGAGCAGGAGCGCCGCAAGAGCGCGATGGAGCAAAACATCCTCGAGCGCAAGCTGGAGGCGATGGCCCAGCCGCTGCGCGCCGCCCTGACGCACGTCGACGCCTCCTAGCGTGCCAGAGGAGCTGTTCGCCTCCGACGTCCCGCTCTCGGCGCAGCCCCTGGCCGCCCGCATGGCGCCGGACGCCTTAGACGAGTTCATGGGGCAGCCGGAGCTGCTGGGAGAGGGCAAGCTCCTGCGCCGCCTGGTCGAGTCAAAGACGTTCTCCTCGGCGATCTTCTTCGGGCCTCCGGGCTGCGGCAAGACGGCCCTGGCGCGCGTCATCGCGCGCCAGGCCGAGGCGCAGGTCGTCGAGCTCAACGCCGTGGCCGCCGGGGTCGCCGAGTTAAAGAAGGCTCTGGAGCGCGCGCGCTACGACCTGGCCGGCTGCGGACGCCGCACCCTGCTGCTGGTCGACGAGATCCACCACTTCAACCGTACCCAGCAGGACGTCCTGCTGCCCTCCGCCGAGCGCGGCGAGATACTGCTCATCGGGCTGACGACGGAGAATCCTTCCTTCTACGTCAACGCCGCCCTGCTCTCGCGCGTGACGGCCTTCGAGTTCCAGCCGCTGTCACCGCGGGACATCGGCGAGCTCCTGGCGAGGGCGGTCGCCGACAAGGCTCGCGGCCTGGCCGGCCTGAACGTGGAGCTCGGCCGCGAGGCCGCCCGGCACCTGGCCGCGATGGCCTCCGGCGACGCGCGCAAGGCCCTGGGAGCCCTGGAGCTGGCCGCGCTCTCCACCGCGCCGGACGCAGGAGGCAAGCGCCGCATCACCCTGCAGGTCGCCGAGGAGTCCATCCAAAAGCGCTCGATTCGCTACGACAAGAAATCCGACGACCACTACGACCACATCTCCGCCTTCATCAAGTCCATGCGCGGCTCGGACCCCGACGCCGCCCTCTACTGGATGGCGAAGATGCTGGCGGCCGGAGAGGACCCCCGCTTCATCGCGCGCCGCCTCCTGATCTGCGCGGCCGAGGACGTCGGCAACGCCGACTTTCGCGCCCTGCTCATCGCCCAGGCCGCCTTTCACGCCGTCGAGGCGCTGGGCATGCCGGAGGCCCGCATTCCCCTGGCCCAGGCGGCGGCCTACGTCGCCTGCGCTCCCAAGTCCAACGCGGCCTACCTCGCCGTCGACGCGGCGCTGCGGGAGGTCAAGGAAGGCCCGGCGCGGGAGGTGCCGCTCCATTTGCGCGACGCCAGCCTCGACCGGGAAAGCCGCGGCCACGGCCAGGGCTACCGCTACGCCCACGATTACCCGGGCCACTGGGTCGAGCAGCAGTACATGCCGCAGCCCCGGCGCTTCTACGAGCCCACGGAGCAGGGCGACGAGAAAAGAATGAAGGAGCGGCTGGACAAGCTGCGAAAGCCCGGCCCCCGGCCCGAGGAAGGCCGTGGCTAGCGCGCCCTCCATGAGGACGGCCCTGACCGTCAGCCAGTTGGCCGCCGCGGTCCACGACATCCTCGAGGGCGCTTTCCCCGACGTCTGGGTGGAGGGCGAGATCTCCAACTGCAAGACCTATCCCTCCGGCCACACCTATCTGACCCTCAAGGACGAGGCCAGCCAGCTTCGGGCCGTGCTGTTCAAGGGCGCGGCCTGGAACCTGCGCTTCCGGCTGGAGGACGGCCTGAAGGTGCTGGCGCGCGCGCGCGTGTCGTGCTACCCGCCGCGCGGCGACCTGCAATTGATCCTCTCCGCCGTCGAGCCCAAGGAGAAGGGCTCGCTGCAGTTGGCCTTCGAGCAGCTCAAGGCCAAGCTGGAGGCGGAGGGCCTCTTCGAGGCCTCGCGCAAGCGGCCGCTGCCGCGCATTCCGCAACGCTTGGGCGTCGTCACCTCCCTGCAGGGCGCGGCCCTGCGCGACATCCTGTCGGTGCTGGGCCGGCGCTGGCCGGCCTTGGAGATACTGATCGCCCCGGTCAGCGTGCAGGGCGAGGCGGCCAAGGACGAGATCGCCTCCGCCATCGAGCGCCTCAACCGCCAGTTCCCGGAGCTGGAGCTGTTGCTGGTCGGCCGCGGCGGCGGATCCCTGGAGGACCTGTGGGCCTTCAACGAGGAGGTCGTCGCGCGCGCCATCGCGGCCTCGCGCATCCCCGTCATCTCCTGCGTGGGGCATGAGACCGACACGACCATCTCGGATTTCGTCGCCGACATGCGCGCGCCGACGCCCTCGGCGGCCGCCGAGCTGGCCGTGCCCGATCGGGACGCCGTCCTCGAGCAAATCGAGTCCTCCGCCGCCGGCATGGAGGCGTCGCTGCGCCACGCCATCGAGCGCCTCGGCCAGCGCCTGGAGGCCTTGCGCCGCCACCCCTTCCTGCAAAGCCCCTACCGGCTCTACGAGGAGCGCATGCGCCGCGTCGACGAGCTCTATGGGCGCCTGCCGGAGGCCATGCGCCGCCGGCTCCTGCACGCCGACAAGGACCTGGCGCTGCAGGCCCAGCGCCTGGACGCCTTCTCGCCGCTCAAGGTCCTCGGGCGCGGCTACGCCATCGCGCGAAAGGCAGACGGCTCGATCGTGCGCTCGAGCCGGCAGGTGCGGCGGGGCGAGGCCCTGAGCCTGCGCCTGGCCGAGGGGCAAATTCTATGCGAGGTGAGCGATGAACAAGTCAGGGGCGGCTAAAAAAGATTCGTTCGAGGCGTCACTCCAAAAGCTCGAGGAACTCGTGCGCGAGCTGGAGGGCGGCGAGAAGGGCCTTGAGGAATCCTTGGAGATTTTCGAGCAGGGCATCACGCTGGCCAAGACCCTGGCGCAGCAGCTCCAGGAGGCCAAGCAGAAGGTCGAGGTGTTGACGCAGCAGAACGGCAAGTCCGCCAAGACCCCCTTCACCGAGCGGCGGTGAGCCAGGCCTGGGTCGCGGTGCCCTTCGAGGTGCAGAAGCCGCGGGACGGCTGGCGCCTCGACGCCTATCTGGCCGACAGGCTGCATCGCTACTCGCGCCGGGCCGTGCAGAGGCTCATCGCCGCGGGGCAGGTCAGCGTGGCCGGACGGAGCGTCAAGGCCGCCACCCGCCTCGCCTCAGGCCAGACCGTGATCGTGCGCTATCCCAAGCACGAGCAGCCGCCGCCGGCAGCGGAGCGGCTGGCCGTCCTCTTCGAGGACGATTGGCTCATGGCCGTCCACAAGCCCGGCCAGATGCTCAGCCATCCCACCGACCGGATCGTCGACAACGCGGTGACGACGGTCCTGCGCCGACAGCGGCCGCAATTGCGGCTCCATCTGGCCCATCGGCTCGACCGGGAGACCAGCGGGGTCTTGCTGCTGGCCAAGGACGCGGCCACCGCCCGCCTGCTGACCGATTCCTTTACGGCGCGCCGCCCGCGCAAGACCTACCTGGCCGTCGTCGCGGGCGAGGTTTCCTGGCGGCTGAAACGCGTCGATCAGCCGCTGGAGCGAGACGGCGGCGCCATCAAGGTCAAGCAGGCCGTCGGGCGCGGCCTGCCGGCCGTCACGGAGTTCGAGCGCCTGGCCCGCGCGGGCTCCGCCTCGCTATTGGCGGCCCGGCCGCGCACGGGCCGCCTGCACCAGATCCGCGCCCACCTGGCCTGGCTGGGGCACCCCATTATCGGCGACAAGCTCTACGCCGGCGGCGGCGAGTGCTACCTGAAGGCCGTCCGCCGAACCCTGAGCGCCGACGACCTGGAGGCCCTCGGCGCCGCGCGCCAGATGCTCCACGCGCGCGAGCTCTCGCTGCCGCATCCCGTCACCGACGAGCCCCTGACGATAAGCGCCCCGCTGCCGCCAGATTTCAAGGCTTGCCTGGCCCGCATGGGCCTGCCGGAGCCGGCCCATGCCTGAGGGCGCCTCCATCGACGCAGTCTTCTTCGACATCGGCAACGTCCTGCTGCGCTTCGACATGCGCGCCATGGCGGCCAAGCTCGCCTGGGCCGTCCGCCGCCATCCGATCCGGGTGATGCGCCGGCTGCTGGACGCCGCCATGCTCGGGCGCATCGAGCGCGGAGAGCTCTCCGGAGCGCAGATCTACGCGCTCTTTCAAAGCGAGTTCGGCTATTCCGGCTCCTACGACGCCTTCATCCGGATTTGGTGCGACCATTTCTCTCTTGAGCGCGCCAATTACGCCTTGCTGCGGCAGCTTTCGCGCAGCCGCCGCGTCTATCTTCTGTCGAACACCAACGCCCTGCACTACGAGTTCATCCGCGGGCGCTACGCCTTCCCCCGCCAGGTCGACGGCGCCGTGCTCTCCTACCAGCTCGGCCTGCGCAAGCCGCAGCCCGCCATCTACGAGGCCGCCGTCGCGCTGGCCGGCTCGCCCCCGGAGCGCTGCCTCTTCATCGACGATCTCGCCGAGAACGTCGCCGCCGCCCGCCGCTGCGGCCTCAACGCCATCCACCACGTTCCTGGGCGCGATCTCAGAGCGGCTGTGGGGCGGTTGGGGCTGCTCGGCCCCGAACTGAAATCCGAGGCCTGACCCTACGTTTCAGCGGGGTCGACGGAAATGACGCGGGCGGCGCCGGAGCGGACCTCGTAGCGGACGAGGACGTTATAAAGGAAGAGCTCCAGGGGCTTGCCCTCCCGCATCTGCGAGGCGTCGCGGGGATTGCGCAGGTCCTGGCGCAGGACCTGCGCGATCAGATCGACGAGGCGCGGCGCGCCGCGGCCCTGGTTGCGGCGGGCCTGCTCGAGCGTCCCGGCGGCGAACTCGACCTTAAGCTCTCTGGCGTCTGCGCGCTCGGTCCAGCCGGGCAAGGCCTCGGCGACGCAGTCGTAGGCGGGGATGTAGGGCTTGACGTCGACGATCGGCGTGCCGTCGATGAGGTCGATCTCGGCCAACTCCAGCGTGTCGCCCTCCACCGCCAGCAACCGCGCCAGCGACAGCCCGATCGGGCTGGGGCGGTGAGGAGAGCGGGAGGCGAAGACGCCGACGGTCTTGCCCTTGAGCCGCGGGGGATGGACCGTGGACAGGAACCTCTTGTTGGTGTTGAGATGGAAATAGGCGAGCAGCCAGACATGGGAGAAGCCGGCCAGGCCCTTGAGGGACTGCTCCGGGATGAACTCCAGCTTGATGCGCAAGCGGGCGCGGGAGGCCGGGACCAGCCGCGGCTGCCTGGGCGCTCCGAATTTCTCCCGGAAGCAGGACTCGATCGCGCCGATGGCGCGCACGGCCGGCTGCGTCGCGCTCACGCGGGCAATACCTCCTTGCGGCGGCCGCGCGTCAACTCGAGCTTCGAGAGCTCGCCCGCGATCATCGCCAGGACGATCAAGGCCCCGCCGGCCGCGCGCGCGGGCACGAAGGGCTCCCCGCCCAGGGTCCAGGCGAAGGCGGCCGCGAAGACGGGCTCCAGGGAGAAGATCAGCGCGACGCGCAGCGGCGCGGAGCGCTTCTGCGCCACCATCTGGATGAAGAAGGCCGACAGGGTCGGGAAGACGGCCAAAAACAGGACGATCCAATAAGCCCCCGTCCCGCGCACGGCGAAGGAGGCGCCGCGAACCGCGCCGAAGGCCAAGGACAGCAGCCCGGTCAGCCAGAACTGGTGGAAGGCCAGCAGCACCAGATCGGCGTCGGCCTTCACGCAGCGGTCGGTGGCCAAGAGGTGGCCGGCGTAGGTCATCGCCGCGATCAGGGTCAAGCCGTCGCCGCGATTGGCGTGCTTTATGCCTCCGGTGAGTATCCATAGGCCCGCCGCGGCCAGGGCCGAGGCGGCCCACTGAGTCTTGGTCGGGGGCTTGCCGAGAAACAGCAGCAGGAAGAGCGGCACGAACACGACGAACAGGCCGGTGATGAAGCCGGAGTTGGAGGCGGAGGTGTACTCAAGCCCCACCGTCTGGCTGACGTAGAGCGTCGAGAGCAGGAGGGCCAGCAGCGCGGCCTGCCCCAGATGGCGCGTCCGGCGCCGGCGCCGGGCCACCCACGGCAGCAGCAGCGCCGCGGAGAGCAGGAAGCGGTAGCCGACCAAGGCCTCCGGCGAGACGGCGGAGAGGCTGTCCTTGATCAGGTAGAAGGTGGCGCCCCAGATGGCGGCGCAGTAGAAAAGCCCCAGCTCGACCAAGCTCACCGGGCGGCGCGCTGCGCCTTGGCGCAATAGACGAGGTTGACGAACATCATCGCGCGCGTCACCTGGCCGATGCGGTTGTCCCGGGCGGTCACCGCCGCCGGGCTCTTGAGCGCCGCGGCATCGACGTTTCCCTGATAGGACACGTCGATGACCGTCGAGCCGCGCTTGACCCAGGACGGCTCCAGCAGGAAAGCGGGGTCGGGCACGGCCGTGACCACGATGTCGGCGCGGCCGACGCAGTCCTTCAAGTCCGAGGGGCGGGTCTTGTCGTACACCTTGACGACCGTGGCGCCGAGATTCTCCAGCATCAAGCCCAGGGGCTTGCCGACCCGCATCGAGTTGTTCACGATGGTGACGAAGCGGCCCTCCAGCGGGATGTCGAAATGCTGCAGGGTCTTGACGACGGCCTTCGCGGTCGCCGGAACCACGCATTTGACCGTCCGAGCCTCGTCTAAAAACCGCTTGTACTTGATGAGATAGCCCAGGTTGAGGGAATGCAGGCCCTCGACGTCCTTGAGGGGAGAGACGCAATCCATCAGGTCCTCGTCCGGCAGCCGGCCGCCGATCGGGTAGAAGGCCATGATCCCCGCCACGGAGGAATCGGCGTTGAGGCGCTTGATGAGCGCTAGAAGCCCCCTTTCGTCGCCGGCCTCGAAGTCCCGCGCCTCCACGCCCAGCCGGGCCGCGTCCTTGTGGATGAGCTCGCGATAGCGCAGGGAGCCCTCGTTGCGCCGGGGCGCGTAGTACAGGGTGGCCAGCGCCGGAGGCTTGTCGAAGCCTTTCAGCTCCTCGCGGACCCAGCCCTGAAAGCCCCTGGCCACGGCGCGGCAGTCCAGGATCTTCGTCTCGCCGCTCATGCCAGGCGAAATACTATCATTTGGGGCGATGGCGAAGAAGCTCCGCCTCGACCAGCTTCTCGTCGAGAAAGGCCTATTTTCCACGCGCGCGAAGGCCCAGGCGGCCATCATGGCGGGCGAGGTCTTAGTCGACGGCAAAAAGCAGACCAAGGCGGGGGCGGCGACCGCTCCGGAGGCGGCCCTGGAGCTAGCGGCCCGCTCCCCCTACGTGTCGCGAGGCGGCTTGAAGCTCGCGGCCGCCCTGGCGGTCTTCCCCGTCAAAGTCGCCGGGCGCGTCTGCCTGGATCTCGGCGCCTCGACCGGGGGCTTCACGGACTGCCTGCTGCAGCGCGGAGCGGCCCTCGTCTACGCCGTCGACGTGGGGACCTCCCAGCTCGACGCCAAGCTCAAGGCCGACCCCCGGGTCGTCAGCCGCGAGCAAACCCACGCCCGGCTGCTGCGCCCGGAGCAGTTCGACCCCAGGCCGGAGCTATGCGTCATCGACGTCTCCTTCATCTCCCTGGCGAAGGTCCTGCCCCACGCCGCCGCCTGCCTCAGGCGGCCCTGCGAGCTGCTGGCGCTGGTCAAGCCGCAGTTCGAGGTCGGCCCCAAGCTCGCGCCCAAGGGGGTCGTGCGCGACCCCGCCGCGCGCGCGGCCGCGGTGGAGGGCGTGCGCTCGGCGCTGCCGCCCCTGGGCCTATGCGAGGCCGGCCTGCTCGAATGCCCCGTCCGCGGCCCGAAGGGGAACATCGAGCTTTTCCTTTACCTTCTGGGCGCCAGCTAAGGGCTTGATATTGACGCTCGTCGACGGGCCTGTTACAATGACCGCATCCCCCATGGCCGACATCTGCCTGATCATCCCGCCGTCCCTCTTCTTGCTCGACGAGCGGGTCTTCATGACGCTGGGCGTGCTGCGCGTGGCCGCGGTGCTGGAGCGGGACGGCCGCAGCGTCGAGATGCTCGACCTCTCCGGCATCGAGAATTTCGAGGAGGTGGCGCGGCTGCACGCCAAGAGCAGCGCCACCAAGGTCTTCGGGCTGACGGCCACCACGCCCCAGATGCCGGCCGCCCTCAAGATCGCGCGCGCCATCCGCTCCGCGCGGCCGCAGGCGCGCCTGATCCTGGGCGGCCCCCACGTCACGCTGGTCAACGCGGCCCGCAAGGGAGAGCGCCGGCGCGGCGCGCCGGCCAGAGCCGAGAGCGCCTTTAAGGTCCTCGCGGAAAATTTCGACGTCCTGGTGGCGGGCGACGGAGAGGAAGCCGTCTTCGAGGCGCTCAAGCCCGCGGCACCCGGCCTCGTCGACGCCGACGACCCCGCCTCGCCGCTGTTTTTGACCAACCAGAGGCTTAACGAGCTCCCCTTCCCCGCGCGGCATCTTCTCGACTCCTCCAGCTACCGCTACGCCATCGAAGGCGAGCCGGCCATGAGCCTGATCGCCCAGTTGGGCTGCCCCTTCGCCTGCGGCTTCTGCGGCGGGCGCGAGTCGCCGATGCTGCGCCGCATCCGGACGCGCTCCACCCGGAACGTCGTCGACGAGATACTCCAGATGCACCGCTGCTACGGGGTCAAGGGCTTCATGCTCTACGACGACGAGCTCAACGTCAACACCAAGATGGTGGAGCTGATGGACGAGATCGCCGCGGCGCAGAAGGCGGTCGGCGCCCAGTTCCGGCTGCGCGGCTTCGTGAAGTCCCAGCTCTTCAACGACCAGCAGGCCGCGGCCATGCGCCGCGCGGGCTTTCGCTGGATCTTGACCGGCTTCGAGTCCGGCTCCCCGCGCATCCTGCAGAACATCAACAAGAAGGCCACCCGCGAGGAGAACACGCGCTGCGTCGAGATCGCGCGCCGCCACGGCCTGAAGGTCAAGGCGCTCATGTCCATCGGCCATCCGGGGGAAAGCGAGCAGTCGGTGCTGGAGACGCGCCAGTGGCTGCTCGAGGCCAAGCCGGACGACTTCGACGTGACGATCATCACCACCTATCCGGGCACGCCGTATTACGACCGCGCCGTCGCGGATCCGACTCGCGAGGGAGTGTGGGTCTACACCTTCGAGGGCACGGGCGACAAGCTCTACAGCCGCGAGGTCGACTACACCCAGGTCGCCGACTACTACAAGGGCGATCCGGACGGCGGCTACACCTCCTACGTCTTCACCGACGCCCTGACGGCCGAGCGCTTGGTCGAGCTGCGCGACACCCTCGAGCGCGACGTCCGCCGCATCCTGAACATCCCGTTTAATCCGGGTCGTCCCGCCGAGCGCTTCGAGCACTCGATGGGCCAGCACGGCCTGCCCCCCAGCATTCTCAGAGCGACCCCGGCCCGCAAAGTCCCGGTCTGATGCGACTGCTGCTGATCCCGGACCCGACTTCCCCCAACGGCGAGGACGCCTTCTGCCGCGAGCTGGCCAAGCGCGCCGGCGCGCGGGGCCATCGAACGGCCATCCAGCCGATGCCGAAGGCCGCCCCGGACGAGGCCCTGCGCGCGCTCTCGGCCTCGGGCTTCGCGAAGGACTCCGACCTGGTCCTGGTCAACAGCCTCCAGCCCGCGGCCTTTCTGGCCGCCAAGGCCGCGGGCAAGAAAACCGTCGTGCGCTTGATCGACTCCTACGCGGGCGCTGCGGACGGCGTCTTGGAGCAAGCGCGCAGCCTGATGCGGGCTGCCGACCTGGTGCTGGCGCCCTCCGAGCATCTGGCCGGCGTCTTAAGGACGTGGGGGCTCAACGGTCAGGTGCGCCTGGTGCCCTATGCCTATGACCGGATCATGGCCGGCAGGATCAGCGTCTTTTCACCCCCGCTCTCAAGACAAGCCTTCGAGCTGGTGGCCGCCTGCCCGCTGGATGAAACGACCAGGCCCGGGCTGGAAACCCTGCTGGCTGCCCTGGCGCGGCTGCGCCTGGACTGCCACGCGATGATCGTCGGCGACGGTCCGGCCCTGCCGGCCCTGCGGGAGCGAGCCCGCCAACTGCTCTGCCGGGAGCGCGTGACCTTCCAGCCGCCCATGGAGCATGCGGCTCTCATGGAGCTCTTCCGGGTCTCGAAGGCCTACGTCGATGCCTGCGGCGTCGAGGGCTTCCCGACCTTGGCTCTGCACGCCCTCTCAGAAGGCTGCCCCGTGATCGCCGCGCGCGCGGGGGCGCTGCCGGAGCTCATCCGGCACGGCGAAAACGGCTTGCTGTTCTCGGCCTCTGACGTTCGCGATCTCTCCGAGGCGATCGTCACCCTGTGGTCGGAGCGCGGCCTCTCGCTCAAGCTGATCGCCGAGGGCGTCAAGACCGTCGGCGGCCACGGCTGGGATCGCACCGCCGAGGCCGTCTTCGAGCAGCTAGAGACCCTGGCCGTCGGGCAGGCCCGATGATCTGCGCCCTGCTGCTCGATCCCAACGACGCCCCCGATTTCCCCGACAATTCCGGCCAGGCCCTGGGCAGGCCGCTGGCGGCCTATCCCTTCATCGCCGCACGCGCCACGGGCCTCATCGGCCGTTATTACGCCGTGACCGCCTCCGCGGCCATCAAGACCGTGGCCCTGCAGAACTCGGCCGTCCTTATCGACCCCCCGAAAGAGCGGGCCGAGCCGCGGGAATTGCTGCGGGCTGGCTTCCTTTATATACAGGACGACCTGCGCTCCGAGGACCCCCTGGAACTGCTTCTCGTCTTCTTCTCGAACGCCCCGCTGGTGACCAACGCCCTGCTGCGCTCGGGCATCGAGGCCCTGCAAGCCCGACCGGAGCTAGACGGCGCCCTCAGCGTCTCCCCCTCGGCCCGGCGCCACCCCCTCTTCGCCAAGCGGGAGCAGGACGGCCTGCTGGAGCCCTTGGCCGCGGCCGGCGGCCCGGCGGCCGCGCGCGAGCTCTGGTATCCGGATTGGAGCGTCCAAATCCTGCGGCCTCGCCTCCTGCGCCCGCCTTACTCCGGCGCGCCGCCGTTCCCGTGGCTCGGCGGCAAGGTGCTGCCGCTCAAGCAATGGGGAGGCGGCCCGATCGACTACCGCTGGCAGATCCCCTCGGCCGAGTATTGGCTGCTCAAGCAAGGCTACCCGGACCTCAACGCGGAACTGCAGCCCCAGCCCAAGCCGCAGCCCCTGCACAAAAGCGAGCGCCGGTGAGGCGGAGATGAAGGCGGTCCTGCTCATCGGCGGCCGCGGCACGCGCCTGCGGCCGTTCACCCTGCAGACGCCCAAGCCCTTGCTGCCGCTCGTCAACAAGCCGTTTTTGTCCTACCAGTTCGAGGTCCTGCGCGGCCACGTCGACGAGGTCCTGCTCTGCGCCGCCGACCCGGCGCCGTTCCGGCGGGCCCTGGGGGCGCGCGCCTGCGGGCTGAAGCTCACTTACCTCTGCGAGGAGCGGCCGCTGGGCACCGGCGGCGCGGTCAAGAACGCCGAGGGGCGGCTTGCGGGGCAAGCCTGCTTTCTCGTTCTCAACGGCGACGTGCTCAACCGATTGGACGTCCGCGCGCTCGTGGCGACGCACCGCAAGGCGCGCGCGCGCGTGACCATCGCCTTGACCCGCGTGGCCGATCCCACGATGTACGGCTTGGTCCGCGCCGGGCGAGACGGGACGATCCGAGAGTTCATCGAGAAGCCCTCCGCGGAGGAGACCGACGCGACGACGATCAACGCCGGAGCCTATGTCTTCGACCGCTCCGTCCTGGCCATGCTCAAGCCCGGCCCCTCTTCCTTGGAGCGGGAGCTTTTCCCCTCCCTGCTGGACGGCGGCGGCCTGCGCGCCCATCGCTCCGAGGGCTACTGGATCGACATCGGAACGATCGAGCGCTACCTGGACGCCCATCTCGATCTCCTGGGCGGGCGCGCCGGCTTCGCCCTTCCCAAGACCCTGCGCAGCCTGGACGGCGGCCGAGTCGCGGTGGGGCGGGGCGCCTTGATCCACCCAACGGCACGCTTCTCCGGCAACGTCAGCGTGGGCGCCCGCTGCCGCATCGCGGCGGGGGCGGCTCTGCGCGACTGCGTCCTCCTGGAGGAAACCTCCCTCGGCGCCGGTTCGCGCGTGGAGCGCTGCGTCGTCGGCCCCCGCTGCCTGGTGGGGGAGCGCGCCGCGCTCCTGCGCTCCACGGCCGTGGCCGGAGGCTCGCGCATCAAGCCGTACAGCCAGCTCTGATGGGGGCCAGGCGCCGCCTCTGGCCCGCGCTGACCCTGGCGATCACCGTTTTCCTCTCTTGGCTGGCGCTGCGCGGCGTCGGCGCGCGGCGGCTGGGGGGAATCCTCCTGCACGGCGTCCGCCTGCCCTGGCTGGTCGTCCTGCTGGGACTGACCCTGGTCGAACTGTGGCTGCGGGCCCGGCGCTGGTCCCTCCTCTTGGGCGGGCCCTCCCGCGCCCCAGCCCTCGAATTGTTCAAGCTCGACACCATAGGCACGGCCGTCAGCAACGTGCTGTTCCTGCGCCTGGGCGATCTGGCCAGGGGGCTTCTGGCCGCCCGCAAGCTGGAGATTCCAGCGGCCACCGTGCTGGCCAGCATCGCCCTGGAGCGAGCCCTGGACCTCTCCGTCCTGCTGGCGGTCTTCACCCTTGCCTCCGCCCTCTCGCCGCGCCTCGTGCCCGACCGGGCCCGCGCCGCCGGCGCCCTGCTCTTGGCCGCCGCCGTCCTCGCCCTGGCCGCGCTGGCCCTGGCGGAGAAGCCGCTGGCCCCGGAGGGAGCGTTCGATCTCCGCCTGCGCCGCTGGCCCCGGCTTCGCGCCCTGGTCCGGCAGCTCGCCGCCGGGGCCGCCGCGCTGCGCAGGGCGGCGGTCGCGGGACAAGTGATCGCATTGAGCCTCGTTTTCTGGAGCGTGGACGCCTGTTTTTACTGGGCCGCCGGCAACTGCCTGGGAATCGGCTCCGCGTTGAGCTACGCCCGTTCGCTGCTCGTCGTCTCCTGGGCGGCGGCGGGCTCGGCCCTGCCGTCCTCCCCGGGCTCCTTCGGCGCGGTCGAGGAGGCGGTCAAGACGATCGTCTCGAGCATGGGCGTTCCCCCCGACCGGGCCCTGGCCTACGCCTTTTTCTCCCACGTCGTCGGCTATCTGATCGTCACCGCGATCGGGCTCTTCTGCCTCTACCGCGTCGGCATCCCCCTCGCCGGGCTGCGCGCCGAGCTGTCCCGTCCGAGCGCCGGCTCGGCGGGCGAGACGACGGCGGCCAGGCCGTGAGCGACCTGCTCGCCCTGGCCGGCCTCCTCGCCTGCTACTGCGCGAGCTTCCTGCCGCAAGTCCTCGTCTGCGACAGCATCCCCAAGCTGCAGCTTCCCCTGGCCATGTCCTACGCCGCCTCGGCGCTGCTCTTCGACGGCTGGCTGGCCAAGCCGGCCATCCGCGACGTCATAGGCTCCGCGGCTCTCGTCCACCTCGCCTACCCACCGGGGACCTACCTGCTCATCCGCGCGGCCCAGCTGACGCTGGGCCAGACGGTGCTGCGCTTGAACGTCGCCCTCTTCGCTTTCGAGGCCTTGGTGCCGGTCTTCTGCTACCTCATCCTGCGCCGCGTCACGGGGCGCCTCTGGGCGACGCTGCTGGCCTGGCTGATCGCGGCCCATTCCGTCTTCATCTACACGATCCCGGATTTCTGCAACCAGGTCCTCGTCCTCGCCTCCCTGTGGGCCGTCCTCGAGGCGGGCGCGCCGCGCAGGCGCTGGCTGCTGGTCCCGGCGGGGCTTCTCTGCGCCGCCAACGCCGCCTTCAAGCAGAACATCGGGCTGGCCTGGGTGGCGGCCGTCGGGGCCGTCCTGCTGCTGCGGCGCGTCAAGGCCGGAAAGGACCCCGCCGCCGGCGCGGCCGTCTTTCCCCGCTGGGCCGCGCTGGGCGTCCTGGCCGTCTTCGCGGCCTACGGCGCGCTCGTCACCTCCCTCTTCGCCGGCTGGGACAACGTCATCTATTTCTCGCTTCCCTTTGCACTGTTCTGGGGCTGGCTGTTCCTGCGCTTGGGCGACCGAACGCTGATCCTCGACGGCTCCGGATTCTTCGGCGACGCGGCCCTCTTCGCCATCCCCTTCGTCCTGGCGCTGGGCGCCGGCTTCACCCTCTTCGCCTGGAACGTCGGCTTTGAGAAATATTTCGACCTGCTCTTCCGCAGCCCCCTAGGCGACAAGGGCTTGATCGCCCGCGGCGTCAGCACGCGCGGCTTGCTCTACTACGGCCTCAACGGCCGGCCGGCCCTGCTCGACCCCCATAGATTGGAGATGTTCCTGCTCTGGTACTTCCCGGCGGCGGCCAACCTGCTGCTGGCCGGCCGCCTGCTCTTAAGCCGGCCGGAGGACGCCCTTCGCGACCGCGCGGCCCTGCTGCTGGCCGCCGCCTCGATCACGGGCGCCTACATGCTTTTCCCGCTGGAGAGCTTCTTCAACCTGGAGACCAAGCTCTGCCTGCCGCTCCTGGCGCTGGCGGCGGCCTTCTCGGCGCGTCTGCGCCGGCCGCAAGCCGCCCCCTTGGCCGCCGTCCTGCTGGCCGCGGTCCTGGCCCTGCCCCTGCTCAAGAACCTGCGCGGCGACGAGCGGCTGTGGGCCGAGAGCGGTCGGCGCCTGGCCTGGGTTGCGGGCAACGCGGGCATCTACATGCCGAGGCCCTTGGCCGCGGAGCTTGAGCGCAGCCTGGAGCCGCTGCGCGCCAACGTGAAAGGCAGGTTCTACGTCCTGGGCTCCAACAGCGCCGACCTGAGCATGTACTACCGCCTGCTCGACGCCCGCTTCCCCGCCTACTACACGGACCTGCGCCAGGGTTATCTCAACCAGAGAGCCGAAAGAGCCTTGATCGAGGCATTGCGCGGCTGCCCATCCCTCATCGTCGAGAAGGACGACCTCGACGCCTGGCGGAAGGACCCCTCCCGCGCCAATCGGACCCTGCGCGAGGCCCTGGCCTACGTCGACGCTCATTATGACGTGGTCGCGGCGTACGTCCGCAGCTCCGATTCGGGATACGCCGGGCTCTACGACTTTTACGTCATGCACCGGATTTCGGCTTCCCTCAAGCCTTGAGGCTGGCTCGCACCGCGGCGCAGACGCGCTCGACGTCCGACTCCCGCAGGCCCGTCCCCGAGGGCAGGTAAAGGCCTTCCCGGGCCAGCCGGTCGCAGACGGGATAGGAGCCTGCCTGCGCGCCGAAGCGCTCGACATAGGGCCGCTGCAGGCGCATGGGCTTGAAGAAGGGGCGGGTCTCGATTCCTTCCGCCAGCAGGCGCGCCGACAATTCCTCGCGCGTCAGCCCGGCCCGAGCCTCCTCGACGCAAACGCCGTACATCCAATAGACGTTCTTCGCCCAGGGCTTCTCCGCCGGCAGCCGCAGCCCGGGCAGGCCGGACAAGCGGGCATTGTAGAGGCGCGCATGGGCGCGCCGAGCCTCCACGGCGGCTTCGATGCCCTCGAGCTGGGCCAGGCCGATCGCCGCCTGCAGGTTGGTGAAACGATAATTGAAGCCCAGGTCGCCGTGCGCGTAGTCGCGCGGCCCCTCGCGCGGAAAGCAGAGGTTTCTGAAGTAGCGCGCCCGCTCGGCCAGGGCCGCGTCGCTGGTGACGACCATGCCGCCCTCGCCGGTGGTCACGATCTTGTTGGCGTAGAAGCTGAAGGCCGCGATGTCCGCCAAGCCGCCGCAGCGGCGGCCCTTGAACCGCGCGCCGTGCGCCTCCGCCGCGTCCTCGAGCACGCGCACGCCGCGCCGGCGCGCGATCTCCAGGATGGCGTCCATGTCGCAGGGATGGCCGTAGGTGTGGACGGCGACGAGGGCCTTCGTCTTGGGGCCGATCTTGGCCTCTATGCCCGCGGGATCGATGTTCCAGGTGTCCGGCTCGGCGTCGACGAAGACGGGCTTGGCCCCGCAGTAGAGCACCGCGAAGAGCACCGCCGCCATCGTGAAATCCGGGATGACGACCTCGTCGCCGGGCCCCACGCCCAAGGCGACGAGGGCCAGATGGAGGGCCGTGGTCCCGCTGCTGGTCGCTATCCCCTGGCCTGCGCCGCAGTAGGCCGCGAAGCCCTTCTCGAAGTCCTCCAGGTAGCGGCCGGAGGAGGAAATCCAGCCTGAGCGCAGGGCGTCCAGGACGTAGCGCTCCTCGTTGCCCGCCAGATGGGGCTCGCAGACCGGAATCCTCTCGGGCTTCATTCTCCCGCTCCCGTGAATTTCTCCTTGTCTTGCCGCGGAGGCACGCAGGGGCCCTGCTTGATCTCAAGCAGGGCTCCGTCCTCCAGGAAGCGGAAGCCGTGGCCCCCCGACGCCAGCAGGATCGCGTCCTGGGCCGCCAGCTCGACGTCGGCGACATGGCGCCGATCCGAAGCGTAGAGGTCGACCAGCACGCGCCCGGAGCGCACGATCACCGCCTCCAGGGTGCGCTCGATGACGCGCTCGACCGGCAGGTGGACGTGGGCCGCGATCCGATGGCCCTTCGGATACTTCATGTAGCCCATCTGCAGCGACAGCGGCGCCTCCGTCAGAAAGCGCAGCCCCTCCTCGTCGTGGTCGTGGGTGAGCACGATGGCCAGCAGTTGGCCTTCGTGGCGGATCTCGCGGATCATGGACACCCGGAGGGCGCTCGCGCGGCCAATTCCTTGTCCGCCTCCGCGGCGTCGCAGTCGATGAGCATGCGCACCAACTCCGGGAAGCCCACCCGCGGCGTGAAGCCGAAGGCCCGCCTCGCCTTGGCGGCGTCGGCCACCAGCGCGCTGGTCTTGCCGGGCCGAAGGAAGCGCTCGTCGAAGCGGACATGCCGGCGCGCATCGAGCCCGACGGCCCGGAAGGCCTCCTCCAGGAACTCTTGGATGGCATGGGCCTTCCCGGTGCCGATGACGAAGTCGTCCGGCTCCGGCAACTGCATGATGTTCCAGGCCGCCTCCATGTACTCCTTGGCGAAGCCGAAGTCGACCTTCAAGGAAAGGTCTCCCAACAGCAGCTCCTTCTGCAATCCCTTGGAGATGCGCACCGCCGCGCGCGTGATCTTGTGCGTGACGTACTCCTCGGAGCGCCGCGGCGACTCGTGGTTGAAGAAGATCGCGCAGCAGACATGCAGGCGGTGGACCCGGCGGTAGTAGCGCGCGAGCATCCAGGCGTAAGCCTTGGCGCAGGCGTAGGGGCTCTGCGGATTGAGGAGCGTCTCCTCGTTGGCCGGCGCGTCCCGCTCCAGCTGCCCGAACATGTTCGAGGTCAAGGGCTGGAAGAAGCGGATGGCCGGATCGACCTCCCGGACGATCTCCAGCAGCCGGCCGACCGCCGCTCCGGTGATGTCGGAGGAATAATCCGGAGCGCGGTAGCTCCAGCCCGCGTGGTCCTGGTCCGCCTCGTTGTAGATCTCGTCGGGGCGCGCGCCGCGGATGGCGCGGGCGCAGGAGTTGACGTCGGCCAGATCCCCGGCGTGCAGCTCGATGTCGTCCAGCAGATGGGCGATGTGCTTCAAATTGCCGGTGGAGGTGCGCCGGGCGAAGCCGTGCACCTCGTAGCCTTTCGCCAGCAGCAGCTCGGCCAGGTAGCTGCCGTCCTGCCCCGTCACGCCGAAAATCAAAGCCTTCTTCTTTTTCATGCCACCACCCGGAACTCCGGCAGGGGAACGATGAATTTCCCGCCGCCGCGCCTCCATTCGGCTTCTCGCCGGTAGAATTCGTCGAAAAACGCGTACGGCAGCACCAGGAAATAGTCCGGCTTGGCGCGCCGGGCTTCCTCCTCCGAGACGATCGGGATGCGCGTGCCGACGGTCTCCTTGCCCCATTTCTCCGGGCTGCGCTCGGAGGCCGCCTCGATGAGGCTGCTGTCTAGGCCGAAATACTGCAGGATCGTGTTGCCCTTGGTCGAGGCCCCGTAGACCCAGACGCGCTTGCCCTTGGCCCGCTCGGCCTTGATGAAGTCGACGCAGCGCCGCTTGTTCTCCTCCATGCGCCGGAAGAACTGCCGGTGGACCTCAGGACGGCTCAACGCCTCCTCCTGGGCCCGGAACCGGCGCACGCGCTCCGCCGCCCCCGGGCGCGGCGCCAAGGAAGAGCCCTTAAGCCGGCAGAAGAGCCGGTAGCTGCCCCCGTTGACTTCGTTGCGCTCTATGTCCACGATCTCCAGGCCGTTGCGGGAGAACATGTGGTCCAGGGCGGAGAGGGAGTAGAACTCCAGATGCTCATGGCAGATGTTGCCGACGTCGCCGCTGTCGATCATGTTCTTAAGGCACATGAGCTGGGCGACGAAGACGCCGTCGTCGGCCAGGGCCCGCGCCGCGTCGCGGACGAACTGGTTGGGGTCCTCCATGTCGTAGAACATCCCGATGGCGGTGATGACCTTGGCCTTTCGGCCGACGGCGTCCCAGTACGGCTTGAAGGACCAGAACTCGCCGATGAAGCGCGACAGGCCCTTCCTCCCCTCCTCGGCGAGGTTCGAGGCGGGCTCGACGCCGACGGTGACCAGGCCCGGGACGCGGAAGCCGCGCAAGAGCGTGCCGTCGTTGGAGCCGATGTCCAAGGCGACGTCTCCCGCCTTGAGGCCGGGCCAGGCTTGAAGAGAGGAGGCCAGCTCGGCCAGGGCCGCGCGCATGGTGTCCGTGACGCCGGAGCGGTACCAGTAAAAACGCCTGTAGAGCAATTCCTGGGGAGCGGTGTGCCGCAGTTGGACCAGTGAGCAGCGCGGGCACATCACCAGCTCCAGCGGGGCCCGGCGGCCCTCCTCGCCCGGAGCGACGAAGTCGGAGACGCAGAGCTCGCCCAGCGAATAAAGCTCCGTCAGCTCGCCGCAGCCGCAGACGCGGCAGGTCGTCCTGCGCGTCGTCTCCGGAATCGCCCCTTTCGCGGTCATGCCGCCCGGCCTCCCAAGAGCCGGCGCGCCAGGCGGCAGCCGTAGGTCAGCCAAGTCCAGAGCAGGTGGACCGAGTATTGGCAGCCCAGCTTGCAGAACTGCCGCCAGTCCGAGTCCGTCTTCGACAGCCCGCTCTTGCGCAATCCGTAGGGATAGGGGACCTCGACGATCCGGTCGCCGGCGCGAATGCAGCGGTAGGCCCAGTCGATGAAATACTCACCGAAGCCGTGCGGCAGAAGAGGGGTGCGGACCAGGGCTTGCCGGCGCACCGCCGCGAAGCCGGAGGTGTAGTCGCGGACCTGGCCTCCCAGCAGCAGCCGCGCCCCGAGATTGAACAGGCGGCTTAAGAAGGCCCGGAAGGGCGGCCGGCCGTCGCTGCCGCCCGGGACGTAGCGCGAGCCGATGGCGACGTCGTGATCGTCCAGGGCCGCCACCAGGCGCGGGATCATCTCCGGAGGAATGCCGAGGTCGCAATCCAGCCACACGACGACGTCGCCCTTGGCCTCGGAGGTCCCGCGCGCCAAGGCCGAGGCCAGGCCCCTCTCCCCGACGCGGCGGATCAGCCGCACCCGGGAATCGCCCAGCTCCTCGACGACCTTCCACGTCCCGTCCGGGCTGTCGTCGTCGACGATGATGATCTCAAGCAGCCGCTCTCCGAGGGCGGCGCCGATCCGCTCGACGGCCTCGGCGATGTTGCCCCTCTCGTTGTAGGACGGCATCACGACGGAGACGGAGAGAGGCCGGGGGCTCATCGGGCTGGGAGGATTTTAGCTTATTTCGCCCGCTTCCGTCGGGCCTTGAAGCCCGCGGCGGCCAAGGCCCGGCGGACGTAGGGATGCCAGCCTGGCTCGACGGCCGAAAACCAGCGGGCCCGGGAATTTTGCCGGAGATCGAGGCGCAGGCGGGGGCGGCGCGCCAGGCGCAGGGCGAAGACGACGTTGATCGTATGCTTGGAGCCGCCCTGCGAGGGGCCTTGGAACATCGTCTCGTCGACCGCGAGGAACCGAAAACGGGAGGGGGCCGCGCGCAGGCCCAGCTCGTCGGCGAGCTTGCGGCTGGCGGCCCAAGCCAGCCGCTCGCCCTTGAGGATCCGCCCCCCGGGCAGAAACCAGCGGCCGCGCGCCGGCGACTGCGCGCGCAGTCCGAGCAAGAAGGAGCCTCGGCAGGCCACGACGACGTCGACGCAGGCGATGGGAACGCGCCGGCAGATTTCCCGGTAGGCCTTCTCGGCGATCCGCCTCGCCTGCGCCACGCCTAGGCCGGCCTGGCGCTTTCCTTGTCCAGGTCGGCCTGCGCCATCCGCCGCACCAGCTCCTTGAACGTCACCTTGGGGCGCCAGCCGAGCTGCCGACGCGCCTTGGAGCTGTCGCCCAACAGGACGTCGACCTCTGCCGGGCGCAAATAGATCGGGTCCAGCTCGATGAGGGTCTTTCCCGTCCTGCGGTCGACCCCCTTTTCCCGCAAGCCCTTGCCCTTCCAGGCCAGCTTGAAGCCGAGAAAGTCGGCCGTCTCCTCGACGAACTCGCGCACCGAATGCGTCTCGCCGGTGGCGATGATGAAGTCCTCCGGCCGCTTTTGCCGCAGCATCAGCCACATCGCCTCGACGAAGTCCTTCGCGTAGCCCCAATCGCGGCGGGCGTCGAGATTGCCCAGGTAGAGGCGCTCCTGGCGCCCGAGCTTGATGCGGGCCAGCCCATGGGTGATCTTGCGCGTGACGAAGGTCTCGCCGCGGCGCTCGCTTTCGTGATTGAACAGGATGCCGTTGACGGCGAACATCCCGTAGCTCTCCCGGTAGTTCTTCGTGATCCAGTAGGCGTAGACCTTGGCGACCCCGTAGGGCGAGCGCGGATAAAACGGCGTCGTCTCCTTGATCGGCAGCTCCAGGGCCTTGCCGAACATCTCGCTGGAGGAAGCCTGGTAGAACTTGGTCCGGATGCCGGTCTCCCGGATGGCGTCGAGCAGGCGCAGCGTGCCCAAGCCGGTGACGTCCCCGGTGTACTCGGGCAGGTCGAAGCTGACCCGGACGTGGCTCTGGGCGCCGAGATGATAGATCTCGTCCGGCTTGATGCGCTCGAGCAGGCGGCTGATGTTGCTGCTGTCGGAAAGGTCGCCGAACTCCAAGAACAGCCGCACGCCCGAGAGATGCGGATCCTTATAGAGATGGTCGATGCGGCCGGTGTTGAAGCTGCTGGAGCGGCGGATGACGCCGTAGACCTCGTAGCCCTTGTCCAGCAGCAGCTCGGCCAGGTAGGAGCCGTCCTGGCCCGTGATCCCGGTCACCAGCGCCCTCTTTTTCTCGGCCGCCATGCGCGATCCATGATATACGATTTGGCCCCTTCCTGACGAGGATTTGATAAAATCCCTCGATGCGCGTCCTGCTGGTCTACCCGAACATGATGGGCATGAACATGCTGCCCCCCGCCATCGGGCTCTTCGCCTCCCTGCTGCGCCAGCGCGGGCACGCCGCGGCCCTCTTCGACACGACCAACTATCCGCAGCTGGAGGGAGGCTTCGACAGCGACAAGCTCAAGTCCGAGAACCTCAACGCGCGCCCCTTCGACGACAGCCTGCTGCGCCGCTACGACAAGAGCTCCTCGCCCCAGCTCGACTTCGCCGCCAAGGTTCGAGAGTTCTCTCCGGACTTGATCGCCGTCTCGGCCACCGAGGACATGTACCCGATCGGGCTGCATCTGCTGGAGGGCCTGCCCGCCGACCGCCCCCGCGTCGTCCTGGGCGGCGTCTTCGCCACCTTCGCCCCCGAGCTGGCGCTGCGCAAGTCCTGCGGCCTGATCGACTACGCCATCAAGGGAGAGGGCGAGGAATCCCTGCTGGAGCTTTGCCGGCGCCTGGAAGCGGGCATGGATCCGGCGGGAATCCCGGGGCTCTGGATGCTGCGCGGCGACGGCTCCCTCGTGCGCAGCGACCTGCCCATCCCCGTCGACGCCGACCGCCTGCCCCTGGCCGACTACGACGACTTCGAGGAGAGCCGCTTCTACCGGCCGATGCAGGGCAAGCTCTGGCGCATGTTCCCGGTCGAGACCTTCCGCGGCTGCCCCTACACCTGCGCCTACTGCAACTCGCCCTCGCAGATGCAGGCCTATAAAGCGGAGGACAAGAAGTACTTCCGGATGAAGAGCCTGGACAAGGTCCGCGCCGAACTGCGCCACTTGGTCGGCAAGTACAAGGCGGACTCGATCTACTTCTGGGCCGACACCTTCCTCTCCTACCGCGACGAGGACTTCGAGCGCTTCTGCGACATGTACTCGGAGTTCAAGCTCCCCTTTTGGATCCAGACGCGCCCGGAGACGATCACCGAGGAAAAGTTCAAGCGCCTCAAGGAGGTGGGCCTGCTGCGCGTCTCCTTCGGCCTGGAGCACGGAAACGAGGCCTTCCGCGAAAAATACCTCCTGCGCAAGGTCCCCAACGCCCGCATCGTCGAGCGCCTGAAAATCCCCGCGCGGCTGGACATCCCCTTCTCCGTCAACAACATCATGGGCTTTCCGAACGAGACCCGCGGCCTCGTCTTCGACACCATCGAGCTCAACCGCTTGGTCCAGTCGGACGGCATCAACGCCTACTCCTTCACGCCGTTCAAGGGCACCCCCCTGCGCGACTTGGCGGAGTCGCTGGGCCTCATCCACCCCGACTACATCGTGCGCTCGATCACCAAGCCGACGCTGCTCAACATGCCGCAGTTCCCGCCGGAGCAGATCGAGGGCATCCGGCGCTGCTTCGTGCTCTACGTGAAGATGCCGAAGTCGCGCTGGCCGGAGATCGAGCGGGCCGAGGCCCTCACGCCGGAGGGCCAGCGGCTCTGGAAGGCGCTGCGCGACGAGTGCCTGGCCAAGCACATGAACTACGGCGGCTACGCGAAAGAGGAGGACATCGGCTTGGTCGACGTCGTCAATCAGCAGGGCGCGCCGGCCGCCGGATAAATCATGAAACGAAACCGCTCCGCCATTCCGCTTTCCCTGAACCGAGAGCACGTCGCCTTCCTCGCCGGCAAGTCCGTCCTGGTCACCGGGGGCACCGGCTCCTTCGGGAAGCGCTTCGTCGAGCTGCTCCTGGCGCATTCCCAAGTCAAGAAGCTGGTGGTCTTCAGCCGCGACGAGCTCAAGCAATCCGAGATGGCCGCGCGGCTGCGCGACCCGCGCCTGCGCTTCTTCATCGGGGACGTGCGAGACGCCCAACGCCTGCAGCGCGCCTTCCACGGGATCGACTACGTCGTCCACGCCGCCGCCCTCAAGCAGGTCCCCACCCTGGAGTACAACCCCTTCGAGGCCATCCTGACCAACGTCATGGGCGCCGAGAACGTCATCAACGCGGCCATCGACCAGAAGGTCGAGCGGGTCGTCGCCCTCTCCACCGACAAGGCGGTCAACCCGATCAACCTCTACGGCGCCACCAAGCTCTGCGCCGAGAAGCTCTTCGTCGCGGGCAACTCCTACGCGGCCGCCACCCGCACCCATTTCGCGGTGGCGCGCTACGGCAACGTCATCGGCAGCCGCGGCAGCGTGATCCCGCTGTTTTTGAAGCGCCGCAAGGAGGGCGTGCTGCCGCTGACGGACGAGCGCATGACCCGCTTCTGGCTGACCCTGGAGCAAGGCATCTGGCTGGTGCTGCAGGCCCTGCAGCTCATGAAGGGCGGCGAGACCTTCGTTCCCAAGCTGCCGAGCATGCGCATGACCGACCTGCGCAAGGCCCTCGCCCCGGAGTGCAAGGTCAAGATCGTCGGCATCCGCCCCGGCGAGAAGCTGCACGAGGTGCTCCTCGCCGAGGACGAGGCCGCGCGCGCCGTCGACCTGGGCTCCCTATACGTCGTGCGGCCCAACTTCTCCTTCTGGAACGGCAAGAACCCCTGGAGCGGCAAGCCCGCCGCGCCGTCGAACCTGCGCTACGCCAGCGACTCCAACGACTGGTGGATGCGCCCCGCGGAGCTCCAGGCGATGGTGGCCGGCCTGGACGGAAGCTCGCCCCGGACAGAGGCGTGAGCGGTGCGCATCGGCCTCAAGGCTGACGCCGGCGGCTCCGCCGGCTGCGGGCACCTCGGCCGCTGCCTGGCCTTGGCGCAGGCCTTCGAGGCGCTGGGCCAGCGCCCGGTCTTGCTCGACGTTCCGCCGAAGGCGCGCGGCTGGCTTAAGGCGCGCGGCGGCCGGACCGCCGCCTTCGCCGGCCGCTGGGACGTCCTGATCGCCGACTCCTACCGCTTCTCGAAATCCGACCTGCTCCGCCTGCGCGCCCGCGCGCGCGCCTTTCTGGCCGTCGACGACTCCGGGCGCTTCACGGCGCCCTGCGATTGGATTCTCAACGGCCATCTCTACGCCCGCTCCATCGCCTTCCGGGCGCCGGCAAGCGCCGGCCTGCTGTTGGGGCCAAAATTCCTGCCCCTGCGCCGGGAATACTGGACCCCGCCCAGGCCGCGCCATTGCCCGCCGCGAGTGCGCCGAGTCCTCTTGACGCTGGGGGGCAATCCGCAGCCGGCCCTGCTGGCACGGGTGCGGGACATCGTCGCGCGCGCCCTGCCCAAGGCGCGCCTGGAGACGGCGACGGACGTCCCCTGCCTGCGTCCGCTCTTGGAGCGCTGCGAGCTTTGCGTCTGCGCGGGCGGACAAACCCTCTACGAGGCGCTCTTGACCGGGGCGCCGACCGTGGCGCTGGAGCTGGCGCCCAATCAGCGCGCAAACCTGTCCGCCGCCGCGGAGGCGGGAGCGGCCGTCAACGCGGGAGTCCCGGGCCCGCGCTTGGGCGCCTTGCTGCGCCGGCTGGACCGGGACGCGGCGCTTCGGCGCGCCCTGGCCGGCAGGGGCCCGTCCTTGATCGACGGAAGCGGAGCCCTGCGCGTGGCGCGCCTGCTGCTGGGGGAGGCGGCATGAAGCCCAAGGCTATCTCCATCGCCGGGCGCCGCGTCGCCGACGGACAGCCGTGCTTCATCATCGCCGAGGCCGGCTCCAACCACGACGGCAGCCTGCCGCGCGCCCTCAAGCTCGTCGACGCGGCGGCAGAGGCCGGCGCGGACGCGGTCAAGTTCCAGGTCTTCCGGGCGAGGACCCTGTATCCGAATCTCGACGTCCGGCCGCGCTACCTTAAGACGCTCGGAGTCGACAAGCCGATCTACCAGGTCATCTCCGAGATGGAAATGCCCTTTTCCTGGATTCCTAAGCTCGCCGCCCGCTGCCGCCGGCGCCGCATCCTTTTCTTGGCCACCCCGTTCGACGAGGAGTGCGCGGACCGGCTGGAGCCCTTCGTCCCGGCCTGGAAGATCGCCTCCTACGAACTGACGCATGCCCCGCTCCTGCGCCACGTCCTGCGCACCGGCAAGCCGCTTCTCCTCTCCACCGGCGGGGCCGACCAGGCGGAGATCGACCGCGTCCTTTCCCGACTGCGCGGCGGCGTGGCCCTCTTCCAGTGCACGGCGAAATATCCGGCCCCGGACGACTCCCTGAACCTGCGCGCCATCCCGGAAATGAAGCGCCGCTACGGAGTCCCGGTGGGCCTCTCCGACCACAGCACGGATCCCGTCCTGGCCCCGGTCGCGGCGGCGGCGCTGGGGGCCAATCTCATCGAGAAGCACTTCACTCTCTCCCGGAGGCTCAAGGGTCCGGACCACTCCTACGCCCTGGAGCCGGGCGAGCTGCGCGGGATGGTGCGCGCCGTCCGAAGGACGGAGGCCATGCTCGGCAGCGGGCGCAAGCGGCCGCACCCGGTCGAGGCCGACCTGCGCGAGTACCGGCGCGGCATCTTCACGATCGCGCCGGTGGCCGCGGGAGAGCGCCTGACGAGAGCCACCGTCGCCGTGCTGCGGCGCGGCGGCAGGCCGGAGACAGACCTGCCGCCGGAGCGCTGGCCCTGGCTGCTCAAGCGCAGGGCGCGCCGCGCCCTCAAGCCGCACACCCTGCTCTCCCTCTCGGACGTCCGTGGCTAGCGCAGTGAATCATAAATCCCTTTGCATTTGGCAGCGCCAGTTTGGCGCCTGGCGAGGCGCGAGGAGCGCGCATAGCCTAAGCTATGCAAGCGACGAGCAACGAAGCCAGGGGGCGAAATGGCGCTGCCCCTCCCTAATCAAGACTTC
>JAGWUP010000020.1 GCA_028868375.1 Elusimicrobiota bacterium | reverse complement strand
GCCGATTCCGGCCGATTTCATCGTTGCTCCTCGGTCACATGGCCTGCGGCCATGCTCCCTCCTCGCGCCTCGAAATCGCCGCGGACTCGGCTCGCCAAAATGGTCATATTATTGTGACGCAGGTCCTAAGCGCCCGTGGCGCCCTGGCCAGGCCCGATCCCAACTGCTACACTGGCCGCGGGCCGTTAGCTCAGCGGTAGAGCGCCTGCTTTACACGCAGGATGCCGGGGGTTCGAATCCCTCACGGCCCACTCTCCACCCATCTCTCAGGATGCGCAGCGGTCCGTCCCGACCGGCGCCGCGCCCAGGACAGGCCCGCCGTCGATTTAGTATACTCCCTGCCCTGGGGTCGTGGTGTAGCTGGCCCAACACGCTGCCCTGTCAAGGCAGAGATCGCGGGTTCGAATCCCGTCGACCCCGCCAGTTTGTCCGATAAGCAGAAAGACCCTCCAATCGCGGAGGGTTTTTCGTTTTCGGTCCGACTCAGCGGAACCAAGCTACGCTTTCGAATAGACCAACAGAACGCTGCCGTTGCGAAAAGCCTTCGTGCTTTTGAGCTTCAGCTTCAAGCGTTTCTTGAGGCCTTCGAACATGGTTTTACCGCGCCCGAGCGCGACGGGCACCACCATGAGCTGGTACTCGTCGATAAGCCCCGCCGGCGCGAGCTGGGACACGAGACTGCCGCTTCCGAGGATTGTCAGCCCCTTGCCGGAACCGGCCTTGAGTCTGCGCACTTCGGCGAGCAACCCGGACTTCACGAGCCGCGTGTTGCTCCATCCCGCCTTCTTCAGCGTGCGCGAGAAGACGATCTTGGTCGCGGCGTTCATGCCCCCGGCGACGATCGGATCGTTCTTGAGCGCCTCGGCCGTCGGCCAATAGCCGGCCATGAGCTCGTAGGTCTTCCGCCCGAAAAGCAGGGTGCCGCCGGCGTTCGAGTTCCTCTCGGCGTATTTCTGGAATTCGCCGTTGACGAAGACCGCCTCATGCCATGAGATGTCGCCGCGCTCGCCAGTAATATAGCCGTCGAGCGTCATGAGATTGAAGACCCCGAGCTTGCGCATCAAGCGATTATAGCGTTTCGCTCGCTTCAAATCCCAATTCGGAAGGCAGCGAAGAAAGTTCTATCTTTCATGTAGACTGGGCCCCATCTTTTTCGGTACATAAACCGTCGGTTCTCCGTTGATAAATGGCCGATCTTGCGGTCGGTCATTCTTTTAGGGGGAGTCCTATACGGAGCCCCGCGCGAAGAAAATCTCCAGCGGCACCCGCTCGTAATCGCCGCCAGCATTTGCTTCGCCGATCACGACTAGACGCGACTTCGGGAACCTGCGTTTGAACTGCGCTGCTCCAGCCAGAGCGCCCGCTTGTCGGCCCGATTTCACCTCGATGCCGATAAGCTCGTCGCCGCGTCGAAGTACGAAGTCCACCTCGTCCTTGCGATCGCGCCAGTAAAAGACCTCGCTTCCGTCCCCCTCGGCCGAGGCAAGCAGCGCGGCTCCCACCGCGTTCTCCACCAAGCGGCCTCTCCATGCCGCGTCCAGTTTCCCATCTTTCATCGCACCAGAAGCCAGCGCCGTGACCAAACTGTTGTCTCGCAGGATGATTTTGGGAATCGAGCCTCTTTGGCGAATCCGACTTCCGCTCCAGCGCTGCAATGGCGACATCAAATAGGCGGCGGCTAGGAGCTGGAAATAATGGGCGATAGTAACCGTGTTTCCCGCGTCCGCGAGCTGGCCAAGCATTTTTTGATAGCTCATGATCTCGGCAGGATGAGCGCACGCCATGCCGAACGCTTGGCGCAGGAGCGCGGGCTTCTGAACCGGCGACATCAGGAGAACATCCTTGCCGATCACCGTCTCGATGAGCGAGTCTCGGACAAACCTGGACCATCGCATTGGATCTTTGCGTAAAGCCAATGCGCCTGGATAGCCGCCAAAGACCAAAAAATCGTTGAGGCCAAGGCCGAAGCACTCCCGGCATTCCTTGAACGACCACTGCATGTGGCGGTGGAGTTCGAAGCGGCCGGCGAGACTCTCTGCAAGCCCCCGCTGCACCAGCAACGCGGACGATCCCAAGAGCAAGACTCGGAGCCGCGCGCGCGCGCGCCGATCTTCGTCGACCAATGCCTTAACGACTTCGCTCCAACGAGGTATCTTCTGGACCTCATCGAGAATGAGAAGCGTGTCCTCGCCGGCTTTCAGCGGCAGGTGCCGAGCGTTTTTCCAGTGGGTCGAAATCCATTCCGCGTCCGGGGTATGCGGCTGGTCCGCGGATTCATAGACCTTCCGCCCTTTCCAACGCTCGTGAACCTGCAATGCGATGGTGGTCTTGCCGACTTGACGAGGACCGGTTACAACCTGCAATAGGTTCGGATCGCCGCTGAGCGCGTTCCAAAGCGCGTCGAAGAGCGGCTCGCGTACATAGAGAGTTCGAGGCACGTTTAAATTATAGCCTTCGAAACCCGTCCCGTCAACGGTTTACTCAGTCTTATGAGTAAATCGTTTACACCGCATTCCACGCGCAAAGCGAAGGCAATCCGGAAAGTTCTATCTTTCGCGTAGACCGGGCCGCCAGTTTCAGAACGCGAACCGGACGCCGGGGCGTCCGGTTCTTTTTTCGACAATTCGCGGCGAATCCGTGGTATCGTCTATGTGGCCCCGAGCATCGCCCCGACGCCAGGCGGCTTGTTTCCAAAGGAGTCCCATGAGCTTCGAGCAATTCCGATTCGATCCTAAAATCGCAGAGGGCGTGCGCGCCCAAGGCTTCCTCGCTCCCACGCCGATCCAGGCCCGGGCGATCCCGAAGGTCCTCGAGGGTCGCGACGTGTTGGGGCTCGCGCAGACCGGCACGGGCAAGACGGCCGCGTTCGCGCTTCCGATCCTGCAGCGGCTGCTGGGCGGCCCGCGGGGACGCCTGCGCGCCCTCGTGCTCGCGCCGACGCGCGAGCTGGCCGAGCAGACGCACGCGGCGTTCTGCCAGCTGGGCCGCGCGACCGGCCTGCGCAGCGCCACGGTTTACGGCGGCGTGTCGATGCGGCCGCAGCAGCAGGCGCTCAAGGGCCACGCGGAGATCATCGTCGCCTGCCCAGGACGGCTGCTCGATCACCTCAACCAAGGCTCGGCGGATCTGTCTCAAGTCGAGGTCGTCGTGCTAGACGAGGCGGACCAGATGCTCGACATGGGCTTCCTGCCCGACATGCGCAGGATCATGGCGCGCCTGCCGCTCCGGCGCCAGACGCTGCTCTTCTCGGCGACCATGCCGGCGCAAATCCGCGCGCTGGCGCACGAGTGGCTGCGCGAGCCGGCGACCGTGCAGATCGGCGAGCTAGTCCCGGTCACCACCGTCAGCCACTACCTCTACCCGGTCAAGGAGCACTTAAAGACCGACCTGCTCCTCGAGCTCGTCAAGCGGACCGCCGGCGGCTCCGTTCTCGTCTTCACGCGGACCAAGCACCGCGCCAAGCGCCTCGACCAACGTCTCCAAAAGGCCGGGCACGCGGCGGCCTCGCTTCAGGGAAATCTCTCGCAGAATCGGCGCAAGCAGGCCTTGGACGGCTTTCGCGAGGGGAAGTTCGACTTCCTGGTGGCCACCGACATCGCGGCGCGCGGCATCGACGTCTCCCAGATCTCGCACGTGATCAACTTCGACATTCCGAACACGCCCGAGGCCTACACGCACCGCATCGGCCGGACCGGACGCGCGGCCCGGACCGGCGACGCCTTCACCTTGGTCACGGAGCAGGACGCGCAGATGGTCAAGCTCATCGAGCGCCGCCTGGGCCGGCCCATCGAGCGGCGCAGGCTGGAGGGCTTCGACTACCATCGAGAGCAGCCGCTCGCGACAGCCCAAGACCAGCAGCACGGTCACGGACGACCGCCCCATGCCTCGGGCTCGCCGCACGGCGGAAGAAATCGCTGGCGCGGGCGAAGGCGCCGCTAGCCGGAATCGAGCATGAACCTGGTCACCGGCGGGGCCGGTTTCTTGGGAAGCCACCTGGCTTGCAACCTCCTCAAGCGCGGAGAGGCGGTGCGGGTCCTGGACACCTGGCGCTCCAAGTACGTGCCGCAATCCGCGGAGTTCATCCAAGGCGACATGCGGGACGCCGCAAGAGTCGAGCAGGCCATGCGGGGTGTACGCAAGGTCTTTCATCTCGCTTTCGTCCAATCCCTGTCCAAACTGCCCGAGGCGGAGCGCTGGGACATCAATTTCAACGGGACGCGCAACATCCTGGAGGCGGCCTCGCGCGCGGGCGTCGAGCGCTTCGTGCATACGTCGACCATCGAGATCTACGGCACGAAGCCTCCCTGCCCTTGCGGGGAGGACGCCCCGAAGGACGCGCCGGTCGGCTGGTACGGCCGCCACAAGCTGGAAGCGGAGAGACTTGTCTGGAAATTCCACAAGGAGCGCAGGCTCAAGGCCACGGCCCTCCGGATGCCGACCATTTGCGGCCCCGGCTACTACAACCATCGTCCCACCCTGTGGCTGATGAATCGCATCCTCGCGGGGCGAGCGGTCGCCGTCGCGGGCGACGGGAGCACGCTGGGAGACTTCGTGCACTATGAAGACGTCATCCAGGGCTATCTCCTGGCCGCCGACGCGGGCGGCGCCGTCGGCGAGGCGTTCAACCTGTCCTGCAAGGGGCCATCGACGCACCTCGAAATACTTCGGGCGATGATCGGCGCCGTCGGCAGCCGCTCCAGAATCATCCGCTGCCCCAAAATCATCCTGCCTCCCCTGCTGGACTTGCTCAGGGCCTTCAGGATCATGGACCTGCCCTCCTGCCAGGACGATTATCTGCTCCACCATAACGCCTACTCGATCGAGAAGGCCGAGCGCCTCTTGGGCTATGCGCCGGCGAAGACCTCGGCCGAGGCGGCCGCGGAGCTGATCAAGAGCTACGGTCAGGACAGGGAATTCGTGGATTGGCGAAGCCGCAATTACTGACCGGGGCCTTTCCGCGCGTTCCTTTGTTAGAATGACGCCATGTTGGGCTGGCTGGATTCCCTCATCGCCGCCGCCAAGCAGGCGCGCTCCGCCGCGGAGCCGCTGATGCTGGGCCTGCTCCTGGCCTTGGCGGTCACCGCCGCCGCCTGGGGCATCCTGACCCTGCTGCGCGCGCTCTTTCGCCGCGCGCGCGGCTACCTGAACAGCTCCCGGACCAGGGCCATCCGCCCGATCACGCTCAAAGGCGTCGAGTTGTTCTCCCGCGCCCGCATCATCGACGCGATCGAAACTCTCCTGGGCCTGGTCGAGGGCCTGGGGATCACGGTGCTGGCCTTTCTCTACGTGTCGCTTCTCCTGCGCTGCTTTGCGGCGACCCGAACCGCCTCACGGACGCTGATCGGCCACGCGCTGGCCGCCTTGTCCTCCGTGGGAACGGCGGCCCTGAGCTATCTTCCGAAGCTGGCGTTCATCGCCGTCATCCTGATCGTCATCCGCTACCTGCTGAAGCTGCTTGCCTTCATCTTCGGCCTGGTGGAGCGAGGCACCCTCGTCTTCGAAGGCTTCCATCCGGAATGGGCCAAGCCCACCTTCAAGCTGCTGCGGGCCTTCGTCCTGATTCTCACGCTGATAGCGATCTTCCCGTATCTGCCCGGCTTCAACTCGCCCGCGTTCAAGGGAGTCTCCGTGGCCATCGGCCTGCTGCTCTCCTTGGGGTCTAGCTCCGCGATCGCCAACGTGATCGCCGGGCTGGTGCTGACCTACATGCGGCCCTTCAAGGCCGGGGACCGAGTCCAGATCGCCGCGACCACCGGGGACGTCATCGAGAAGAGCCTGCTCGTCACCCGCGTGCGCACGATCAAGAACGAGGAGGTGACCATCGCCAACTCCCTGGTGCTGGGAAGCCACATCGTCAACTACAGCGCCTCCGCGCAGGAGGAAGGCCTGATCCTGCACACCAACGTCACGATCGGCTACGACGCCGCCTGGCGCAAGGTCCACGACCTGCTCATCGCCGCCGCCCGCCAGACGCCGCTCATCCGCGAGCGGCCGGCCCCCTTCGTCCTGCAGCTCTCGCTCGACGACTCCTTCGTCACCTACCAGCTCAACGCTTTCACGGACCGGCCCTCCGAGATGGCCGGCATCTACGCCAAGCTGCACGAGAACATCCAGGACCGCTTCGCCGAGGCCGGCGTCGAAATCCTGTCTCCCCATTACGCCGCCCTGCGCAACGGAAACCGGCCAGCGGCCCCGCGGCGAGCCGCCTAAACCGGCCTGGGGCCAGGGCGATCTCCCCCCGCAAAAAGCTAGAATCGACGCCATGAAGAGATTCCTGGCCCTTCTGGCGCTTGCCGCGCCGCTATTTCTCGCTGGATGCGCGACGACGGGAGGCGGGCTGGCCGCCCGGCCGAACGCCGAGCGCAGCTCCCTGGCGGTCTTCAGCGACGACCCGAGCAAGCTCTCCGTCTGCTTGTTCGCGGCCTCGGGAGTCGGCGGCTCCGCCTACGAGCGGGACTTGATCCGAAGCTTCGTGCGCTACGCCGGAAACGGGGGCAACTATCTCACCCGCGTCGGCCAGCCCTACTTTCGCTCCGCCCAGACCGTCACCTCTCTCGACGATCCGCGGGACTGCGACGTCACGGTCCGCGTCTCCCATCCGGGCTTCACCATTTTCTCCCCGGTCATCGTCGACGTCTATTCGACCCGCACCCAGCAGCAGCTCCTGCACTTCGAGGTCGACAGCGCGCAGCGCTCCAACGACCTGGCGACCCCGGTGCGCGACGCCGTGGGCCCCGACACGCGCCTCTACAAGAGGCTCATGGCCGAGCGGGAGAAGGAGGCGGGCGCCGCACCCGCGGCGGCGGCCGCGGTGCGGCCGTCCAATCCCGAGATCGTCTCCGACGTGGACACCCCCTCCTACAGCGGCCCGGAGAACGGCCGCGATCTCGCCGTCGTCGTCGGCGTCGAGCATTACTCCAATCTTCCCAAGGCCGAGTTCGCCGACCGCGACGCCAGGGCCGTCAGCGAGCATCTGCGCGCCCTGGGATATCCGCCGCGCAACATCCTCCTGCTCATCGACCAGGAGGCCACCCGCGCCAGCCTGGCGAGGGCGCTCAACTCCTGGCTTCCCAATCGCGTCGGCGAGGATTCGACCGTCTTCTTCTATTACTCGGGGCACGGCGCCCCCGACGTCAAGACAGACCAGGCCTACCTCGTGCCGGTCGACGGCGACCCGGAGGACCTGACCGACACCGCCTATCCGGTCAACGAGCTCTACCGCAAGCTCGACGCCCTCAAGGCCAAGCACGTCGTCGTCGCCCTGGATTCCTGTTTCTCCGGGGCAGGCGGACGCTCGGTGCTCGCCAAGGGGGTTCGTCCCCTGGTGACCAAGATTCAGTTCGCGAACCTGGCGCCGGGCAAGGTCGTCTCCCTGAGCGCCTCGAAAGGCGACGAGATCTCCGGCACGCTGGCCAAGCAAGGCCACGGCTTGTTTACCTACTACCTCTTAAAGGGGCTCAACGGCGCGGCCCTCGACCATTCCGGGCACGTTACCTTGGACGGCCTCTACGATTACCTGGCCCCGAAGGTGGAGGACGCGGCCCGCCTGCAAAACCGCGACCAGACGCCGCAGCTGATGCCCGGCGGCGCGGCCCAGGCGGAGAACCTCGTCCTGCGCTAATGCTGCGACTCTTCTTCGTCGCCGGTCTCTGCCTGCTGACCGCCGCCTGCGGCGGCCGCGCGGCGCTCAAGCCGGGCCAGACGGCCGCGCCGGCGCGCAAGGAGGAGGCGGCCTGGCCGACGGCCAAGGACGCCGGAGAGCCCACGATGCGCCGCGGCCGCGTCCTCGGCTCGGACCCGGAAGGCTGCACCTGGCTGGAGGGCTCGGCGACGGTCGTGGTCAGCGCGGACATGAGCTTGAACCAAGCCCGCGCCGCCGCGGTCGAGCAGGCGCGGGCCGCCGCGGTGCAGGATTTCCTGGGAGTCGACGTGAGCTCCCGCTTCATGGACTTCGAGCAGGAGGGCTTGCGCGGCCAGGCCCATTTGACCGAGAGCATCCTGCGCACCACCCGCAACGGGCGCATCCTCAAGGAAAAAATCGTCGAGGAGGGCTACCGGGACATGCCGCCGGTCTGCCGCTCCTGCGGCTACCACGTCGACCTCCAGGCCTGCGTCCTGCCGCGAGCGGCCGACGCCGACAAGGACTTCCGCGTCGCGCTCAATCTCTCGCGCAACCGCCTCGTCTCGGGCGACGAGGCGACGCTGACGGTCTCCGCCAGCCGGGACTGCTCGATCTATCTCTACGACGTCTACGACCTGGGGCGCGGCGACAAGACCGCCCTGATCGTGCCCAACCAAGCGGTGGCCTCCAAGACCCTCAAGGCCGGGCAGACCTGGAGCTATCCCGACCAGGACGCCAGGGCGCGCGGCGTGCATCTGGTGGCCGAGCTGCCCGCCGACGACCAGGTCTCCGCCGAGACGATCCGCCTCATCGCGACCAAGGCCCCACTGCCGGCCGCAGTCTACGATCCCTCCCGCGGCGGCTACCTGGGAGTCCTGCGCCGCCTCCATCGCTTGGGCATCGACTGGGCCGAGGACGCCCAGGCCTACACCATCTACAAGAAATAGTGGGGAGCGCCCTGAAGGCGAGAGCGGCGGCCGTCCGAAACGGCCAGAGGCCTCCCACCCGCGCCGAGCTGGAGGCCGCCAGCCGGCGCACGGTCCCCGACATCATCCGACCCGGTCTGGACGTGCTCTTCATCGGCATCAACCCAGGCCTCTATACCGCGGCCGTCGGCCGCCACTTCGGGCGGCCCGGCAACCGCTTCTGGCCGGCCCTCAACGCCTCCGGGCTGCTGCGCCGTCCGCTCTCCCCCTTCGACTCGGACCGCCTGTTGGAGTCCAACCTCGGCATCACCAACCTCGTCGGACGCGCCACGGCGACGGCGGCCGAGCTGGGCCGCGGGGAATTGCGCCGGGCGGCCAAGCGCCTGGAGCGCAAGCTCCTGCGCTATCGGCCGCGGCAGGCGGCCTTCCTGGGCCTGGGCCTCTACCGGGAGGCCTTCGATCGTCCCGACGCCGGCGTCGGACCGCGTCCGGAAATGATCGGCCGCACGAGGCTCTGGGTCTTTCCCAACCCCAGCGGGCTCAACGCCCACTTCCAGGTCCGCGACTACGCGCGCATGTTCCGGCTGCTGCGCCAGCCTAGGCCGGCGTCAGCCGGCCCGCGTCCGACCAAAAGGCGCTAATTCTTGCCCTTTACCGTGGGCATGGCGAGATCGCGGTACTTGAGCAGCGGGCCGATCTCCGGGGGCCGGCCGTAGAACTGCTCGAAGAGAACCCCCGGCTCCAGCGTCCGGCCCCGCGAGAGGATCTTGGCCCGGAAGAAGTCGCCGTTGGCGCGGCTGATCCCGCCGTGGGTGTGGAACCAATGCCCGGTGTCCCGCGCCAGGACCTCGCTCCAGACGTAGGCGTAGTAGGCGGCCTCATAGCCCTCGTCGAAGGCGTGCGCGAAATAGGGCGTGTGGTAGCGCGGCGGCACCGGCGCGTAGGCCACCCCGGCCCTCTTGAGGGCGCGCCGCTCGAAGGCCATGACCCCGGAAGCCTTCGGCGCCTGCTTGGCGGTGATCTGGTGCCAAGCCTGGTCCAGGATCGCGGCCTCCAAGTACTCGGCGGTGGCGTAGCCCTCCCCGTAGTTCTGGGCCGCGATCACCTTGTCCAGCAGCTCCTTCGGCATCGGCGCTCCGGTCCTGTAATCCTTGGCGAAGTGCGCCACGACCTGCGGGTCCCGCGCCCACATCTCGTTGAACTGCGAGGGGTACTCCACGAAGTCCGGGGGAACGCTGGTCCCCGCCAGCAGGGGATACTTCACGTTCGAGAACAAGCCGTGCAGGGCGTGGCCGAACTCGTGGAACATGGTCGTGACCTCATCGAAGGTCAGCAGCACCGGCTGCCCCGGCGGGGGCTGCGGGATGTTCAGGTTGTTGACGATCACGGGCTTCTGGTCGAAGAGCCCGGACTGGCTGACGTAGGCGTCCATCCAGGCGCCGCCGTTCTTGTTGTCGCGCTTGAAGTCGTCGCGGATCAACAGCCCCAGCGGGGAGCCGTCCGCGTCGAAGATGTCGAAGACCCGCACGCCGGCTCGATACACCGGCAGGTCGGTGCGCTCCTTGAAGGTGATGCCGTAGAGCTCGTGCGCGGCGTAGAAGACGCCGTCCTTGAGGACGTGGTCGAGCTCGAAGTAGGGCTTGACCTGCGCGTCGCCGAAGTCATAGCGCGCCTTGCGCACCTGCCGGGCGTAGAAGGCCCAGTCCCAGGGCTCAAGCCTGAAGGGCCGGGTATGCGCCGCCTTCGCCTGCCGGTCGATCAATTTCTGGATGTCCGCGGCCTCCCCGCGCGCCTTGCGCAGCGCCGCGCGGGAGAGCCCGGCCAGCATCTTGTTGACCGCCTCCGGCGTGCGGGCGCCCTCGTCGGCCAGGGAGTAGGCGGCGAAATTCGGGTAGCCCAGCAGCGCGGCCTTGCGGGCGCGCAGGACGACGATCCGCGCCACGACGGCGGTGTTGTCGTAGGGGCCGCCGTCCGCGCGCGAGATCGAGGCCTTGTAGATGCGCTCGCGCAGGGCGCGGTTTTTCAACTGCTCCAGCGGCGGCTGGATGGTCGTATTCTGCAGCGTGATGACCCACTTGCCGGAAAGGCCGCGGGCCTTGGCGGCCTGCGCGGCGGCGCCGATCTGCTCGGCGGAGAAGCCGTCCAACTCCTTGACGTCGTCGACGACGACGGCGCCGGCCTTGGTCGCCTTGAGCAGGTTCTGCTCGAAGCGCGTCATCAAAGAGGAAATCTCCTCGTTGATCTTCTTCAACTCCGCCTTGTCGGTCTCCGACAGCCGCGCGCCGGAGCGCAGGAAGTTTTGGTAGTAGCGGTCAAGCAACTGGGCGGATTCCGGGTCCAAGCCGAGGGAGTCGCGGCTCTTGTAAAGGGACTCGACGCGCGCGAAGAGGGCGGGGTTGAGCATGATGGCGTCCTGGTGGGCCGCCAGCTTCGGGGACATCTCCGCCTCGATCTTCTGCATCTCGTCGTCGGTGTTGGAGGCGTTCAGGTTGAAGAACACCTGGGAGACTCGCGTCAGCAGCCGCCCGGAGCGCTCCAAGGCCACGATCGTGTTGTCGAAGGTCGGCGGCTGCGGATTGTTGGCGATAGCCTCGACCTCCTTGCGCTGCCGGGCCATGCCGGCCTCGAAGGCGGGCCTGAAATCGGCGTCGGTGATCTTGTCGAAGGGCGGATAGTGGAATGGCAGCTCGCTGGCATGCAGCAGCGGGTTGTCGCGCGCGACGGCGGGTTGCGCCGGGAGAGCGGAGGGGAGGCTGGAAACGGCGGGAGCGGCGGAAGTCGCGGGGGCTGCGGAAGCGGCGAGAACGCGTCCGGCCAGCAGCAGGGACAGCAGCATGTTGATCATCTCTCTCTCCTTAAAACGGGCGGATTATTCTAGCAAAGCGCGGCGCGCCTCAGCGCAAGGTCGTGTGGAAGCGCTTGAAGCTGGCCGCCCCGGAGACCAGGGCCAGCAGCAGCAGGGCCGCCGAGTGCCGGATCAAGGTCTCGGCGCCGCCGCCCTTGAGCATGATGTTGCGCAGGAGGCTTAGGTAATGGGCCAGGGGGTCGATGAAGGCCAGCCAGCGCACCGAGGCCGGCATGTTCTCGATCGGGAACATCAGCCCCGAGAACATGATGGCGGGGAACATGAACAGGAAGCCCCCCATGCTGGCCTGCTGCTGGTTGTCGCAGTAGGTCGAGATCAAGGTGCCCATCGCCACGGTGGTGCAGACGAAAGCCAGGGTCGCCACGACCAAGGCCAGCATCGAGCCGCGCATCGGCACGTGGAAGACGAAGACGGCCACCGCCAGGGTCAGCGGCAGGTTGGTCATGCCGATGACGACGTAGGGCAGCGTCTTGCCGAGGATGACCTCAGTCCTCGAGACCGGCGCCGAGATCAGCATCTCGAAGGTGCCGAGCTCCTTTTCCCGGACGATGGCGATGTTGGTGAGCACCAGGGTGGTCAGCACCATCAGCATCGTCATCACGCCGGGGACCATGAAGATCGCGGTATCTAGGGAAGGGTTGAAGAGCACGCGCAGGTCGAAGCGGATCGGGGGCCGCGCCGGCAGGGCGCCCAAGTCGGCGGCCAGGGTCCGCGCGACGATGGCCTGGATGTAGCCCTCGATGGACTGGGCCTGCGTGACGTTGGTGGCGTCGACCAAAAGCTGCAGGCGGGCGTTCCCCCGCCCCAGCGCGCGCGTGAAGCCTCCCTCCGGCGCCACCAGCACGGCGTCGGCCTTGTCGGCTCGGATCAGCTCGAAGGGGTCTTGCGCCACGGCGCCGGAGGCGCCGGCCGGAACGAACCAGCCTCCGTGGATCGCCCGCTCGTAGACGTCGCGCAAGACCGTGTCCTGGGGGCTGAAGAACGCCGCCAGGCGGATGTTCTTGACCTCGTTGGAGATCGCGACGCCGAAGATCGTCATCTGGACCACGGGTGCTACGAACAGGATGAACTTCATGCGCGGATCGCGCAGGGCCTGGATCAGCTCCTTGCGGATGAAGCCCAGCAGCGTCCGGTTCATTCCAGGGTCCTCCGAAAGGAGCGCGCGGCCAGCGCCACCATCGTCGCGCAGGACAGCGCCAGGGCGGCGAAGGGGACGGCCAGCTCGGAGAAGCCGGAGCCCTCCAGGAAGGCGTGGCGCGAGATCACCATGAACCAGCGGGCCGGCAGCAGCATGGTCAGATACCAGAACAGGCGCGGCATGCTGGCGATCGGGAAGATGAAGCCGGAAAGGAGGTTGGAGGGCAGCATCCCCGTCAGCATCGAGAACTGCATCGCGATCGTCTGCTGGCGCGTCAGCACCGAGATCAGCAGGCCCTGGGCCAGGTAGGTGACCAAAAACAGCAGGCAGCCCAAGGCGAACACCCAAAGGTGGCCCGCGAAGGGCACGCCGAAGACGCCGCGGGCGATGACGTAGACGAAGGCGGTCGCCAAAATCCCCAGGGCCGCGTAGGGCGCGGCCTTGCCGACGATGATCTCGATCGGCTCGACGGGTGTCGAGAGCAGCAGCTCCATGGAGCCGTTCTCCCACTCTCGCGCCACCGTCAGGGCGGTCAGGAAGATGGACAAAATCGCCATGATGACGACGGTCAGCCCGGGGATCACGAACCAGCGGCTGTTGAGCTCCGGGTTGAACAGGAAGCGCGTGCGCAATTGGTAGGGCGGCGAGGGATCGACCCCGGCGAGGCGCCGGCTGGCCAGGGCCTGGATGCTCGCCACGTACTGGGAGATGGGTCCCACCGTGGAGTTATCTGCCCCGTCGAGCAGGATCTGGACCTTCGCCCCGCGCCCCGCCAGGAGATCCTTCTCGAAGCGCGGCGGGATGATCAGCGCGGCGCGAGCCCGCTCGTCGGACAAGTCCGCCGTCGCCAGCGCCGCGGAGGCCTCCGGTCTGGGCCTGAAATAATGGGAGCTGGAAAAAGTGTCGATCAGGCGCCTGGAAGCCTGGGACTGGTCTAAGTCGCTGACGGCCAGATGGATTTCCTTGACGTTGAAGTCTATGGCCACCCCGTAGACGATGACCATCAAGAGCGGCAGCACCAGCGCCAGCGCCAGCGTGAAGGGATCGCGGCGGATGTGGAACCACTCCTTGCGCGCCACCGCCCCCGCGCGCGCCGGCACGAAGGTCACCGCCGAGCCTCGACGACGCGGATGAAGACGTCCTCCAAGGAGGGCGCGATGGGGCGGATGCGGAAGAGCTTCTCCAAGCGAGGCGCCCAGGCGGCCCAAAGCTCGGGGCTGGCCGCGGCCGCGTGGAAGCGCGGGCCGTAGGACTCGAAGAAGGAGAAGGCCTCGTGGGTCTTATAGGCGGACAACTTGTCGAAGCTCAAGCGGCCGATCGGGTCGAACTCGAAGACCGGCTCCGGGAACACCGTCTTCTTAAGGCCCGCCGGGCTGTCCAGCGCCACCAGCCTGCCCTCGCGCATCAAGGCGACCCGCCCGCACTGCTCCGCCTCGTCCATGTAATGCGTCGTCACGAACACGGTCTTGCCGCCGCCGGCGACGCGCCGGATCAAGCCCCAGAAGCGCTCCCGCCCGACCGGCGTGACCCCGGCGGTGGGCTCGTCGAGAAAGACGATCTCCGGATCGTGCAGCAGCGCCGCGGCCAGGGAGACCTGCTGCTTGATGCCGCCGGACAGATCCCGGACCATCGCGCTCATGGGCTTGTCGAAGGCGATGAGCTCCAAGAGCTCCCGCCGGCGCCGGCGGTAGGCGGCCGGCTCCAGCTTGCGCAGGGAGGCGATGAAGTCCAGGTTCTCGCCGACCGTCAGATCGTTGTAGAGGGTGAAGCGCTGCGACATGTAGCCGACCTTCTCCTTGATCGCGCGCTCTCCCTGCTCGTAGCCCACGCCGGCCATCGACACGCCGCCCTCGCTCGGGGGCAGCAGCCCGCAGAGCACCCGGATCGTCGTCGTCTTGCCCGCGCCGTTGGCGCCCAAGAAGCCGAAGATCTCGCCGCGGCCAACCGCAAAGGAGATGCGGTCGACGGCCGTGAAGTCGCCGTAGCGCACCACCAGCCCGCGCGCCTCGACGACCGCAGCCTCGCTCATGCCGGGCGGACGGCGGCCCGGCGCAGGAACAGCTCGTCGAAGCTGCCGGCCCCCTCGCGCTCGAGCAGCGCGCGCGGCTCTCCGCAGGCCACGACCAGGCCGCCCTCGAGCAGATGGACCATCGAGCAGCGCTCCGCCTCGTCGAGATAGGCGGTCGTGACCAGGATGAGGATGTTTTGGTCGAGCAGGCGGTAGAGGAGGTCCCACAATTCGCGGCGGCTGATCGGATCGACCCCGGTCGTGGGCTCGTCCAAGATCATCACCCGCGGCGAGCGCAGCAGGGCGCACATCAAGGCGAGCTTCTTGTACATGCCGCCGGAGAGCTGCCCCGCCGGCCGCTCGACGAACTCGCCAAGCCTCGTGATCGAGAGCAATTCCTCGCGCTTGCGGGAGTAGTCAGCGGCCCCGATGCCGTAGAGGTCGCGAAAAAACTCCAGGTGCTCCTGGATCGACAGGTCCGGATAGAGGCTCTGGGTCTGGGGCATGTAGGCCAAGCTCGGGCGCAGGGACTCGAAGGCGACCGGCCGGCCGTCCTCGAAGTAGCGCGCCGCGCCGGACGTGGGGCTCAACAACCCAAGGATAAGGCGCAGCAATGTCGTCTTGCCGGAGCCCTCCGGCCCGATGATGCCGTGCATGCGCCCGGCGCCGAACTCCAAGGACACGCCCTTGAGGGCCTCGCAGCCCGCAAACGACTTGCGCGCCCCCTCGACCGAGATCGAGACGCCGCTCATCTGGGCAGGGCGATCTCCATGGTCATGCCGGGCTTGAGGATCTCCCGCTCGTTGGCGCCCAGGAAGCCGACCTTGACGCCGAAGACGAGCCGCTCCCGCTCGGCGCGCGTCTGGACGTTCTTGGGGGTGAACTCCGCCTCGTCGTTGATCTTGATAATCCGGCCCGCAAACGGCCTCATGCCCAGCTCCGGCAGGTAGCCCGTCAGCGCCTCCCCGGCCCGCAAGCGGGCGACGTCGGGCTGCGGAACGTAGATGTAGGCCCAAATGTCCTTGATGTCGGCCAAGGTCAGCAATTTCGTCCCCGGCCCGACCAGCTCTCCCGGCTCGTGGTAGCGGCTGAGGACCGTGCCGTTGAGCGGAGAGCGGATCGAGCACCAGCCCAGGCGCACGTCGGACTCCTCCTTCTGGTTCTTGACGCGGTCCATCGCGTCGGGCGCGATGGTCCCAGCGTGAAAGAGCCTCAAGCCTCGCCGATAGTTGACGTCGGCCAGCTGCGCGGCGACCTTGACGTCGTCGCAGAGCAGGCGCACGACCTCCTCGCCCTTGCTCACGCGATCGCCCTCCTGCGGCACGACCGCGGCGATCGGCTCGTTCAAGCGGGAGGACAGGTCGACCTTCGTCGCCTCCAGCGTCCCGGCATAGAGGAATCTTTGCTGGAAAAACGCCAGCTTGACCGCCGCGCCGGCGGCGATCAGCGCCGCGGCGATCGCCCACGCCAGCTTCTTGCTCATGGCTTGCCTCCTTGCGACGACAGGCTGGCCAAAGTCGCCAGCTGGACGAGCAGCTCCGTGCGCCGCCGGGCGGCCGCCACCCGCGCCTCGACGGCGCCCAGGTTGGCGCTCTCCACGTCGAGGATCGTCGAGCCGCCGGCCCGGTAGGAGGCGTAGCGCAAGCGCGCGATCTCCGCGGTCTCCTGGACCGACTCATCGTCCAGTCTCTCCTCGTAGCGCAGCGCCGCGTAGCGGTCCCGCGCCGCCAGCCAATCGCGCTCCAGCTCCTCGAGCACCTGCTCGCGCCGCCAGGCGCTCTCGTCGGCCAGCCTGTTCTGGGCCTGCGCCTCGTGCCGGGAGAGACCCCACTCGAAAAGGGGCACGCTGGCGGCCAGCCCGGCGGCGTTCTGCCAGGCCCCCTGCAGCAGCGGCAGGTCGGGATAAAAATAAGCCGACTTGAAGGAAAGTCGCAATCGCGGCCAGCGCCCGGCGGCCGCGCCGCGGGCCGAGAGGCGCTGCGCCTCCTCCTGCTTTTCGTAGACCCGCAACTGCGGGTAAGCCTCGTCGAGCGGCGAGTCCGCCGCGATCTTAAGACGCTGCTCGACCGATTCCAAGGCCTCCAGCCCGACGCTGGCCGTCGCACTGCTCAAGCCGAGCGATTCCCAATCCGCGATGCGCTCGTCCACCGGAGCCGAGACGTCGAGGCCCGAGCCGCCGCCGGTCAGGGCGAACAAGGCCCTCAGCGCCGCGGCCGCGTCCGCTTGGGCCTGCCGGAGGTCGCGGCTGCGCTCGAGCACCTGCTCGTGGGCCGACAGCCAGTCGACGCGGCTGGCGGCCCCGGCCCGGAAGCGCTGGGAGATGTCGCGGTACTGGACCAGGGCCAGCCGCAGCGAGTCAGCCAGGGAGCGCTCCCTTTCCAGCGCCAACTGCACCTGGAAATAGTCGAGGCGGACCAGCAGCAGGACTTGGCGGCGCACCAGCTCCAGCTGCGCTTCCCGGGAGCCGGCCAGCGCCTTCTGGCTGCGCCAGGCGCTCAACAACGCACCTTGGTCCCAAAGGGTGTAGCTCAGCGCCGGGCCGACCGAGTAGTTGTCGTGGGCGCCGAACTGGAACGGCGCGGCCCCCGGGGCCAAGGAAACCTTGGGAACCTCGGTCTGGTATTGATAGCTGCCCTCCAGGGTCACGCGCGGCGCCAAGACCGACAAGCCCGCCTCCACCTCCGCCTGCGCCGAGGCCAGGTCGCTGCCGGCGGCCTTGATCAGAGGAGAGCGCTCCAGGGCCATGGTCTCGGCCTGCGCCAGGCCTAGGGACAGCCGCGGGGGTGTTGCGGCGGCGGAGGAGGCGGCCGCGGCGCAGACAAACAGCAAGGCCAGCCGCGCGCGCCTCATCGCCTCAGCCCCGCCAGCACGAGCTCGGCCCTCCGCGCGATCGCCCGGTCAGAGAGCAGTTGTCCGCGCCAAGCCGACAAGCTTCGGCGCACGCCCGGACTGCCGCCCCGCTCCACGGCGGTGACCAAAAGGCTGGGCGCGCCCATGCCCCCCAAGGCGAAGGTCACCCCCAACGGCAGCGGCAGGGCCTTGAGACGGCCGCGACGCTGCCCCTCCGCGATCAGGCCGGCGATGACCCGCGCGTGCCGGGGCACGTTCGCCTCCAAGTAGGCGACCACGTCCTTGTCTCCGTCCAAAGCCTCCGCCAGTAGAGAGACGAAGAGCTGGCGCTGGTCGCGCGCGAAGCGCCCGAACACCAGCAGGGCCCGCCGCAGGCGCTCGAGGCAGTCGCCGCCGCCGGAGGACTCCAGGCTCAACCGCCCGAAGAACTCCTCGTAAATGCCCTGCAGCAGGCGCCGCACAAACGCCCGTTTCGTGCCGAAATGGTAGGGGAACAGCCCGACGTTGACTCCTGCCCGGCGCGCCACCGCGCGCAGCCGCAAGCCGCGCAGGCCGGCTTTCCCGACCATGGCGCGGGCGGCGTCCAGCAGGCGGCGCTCCGCATCGGCGCTTTTTCTGGGCATCGCCCGATTTATACAAATGTATAACTCAAGCCGTCAAGCGCACGGAGCGGCTCTGCTCCTCGCCTGCCTTCGGCAGCGTCCAGAATAACGTCCGTCCGGGACGCGGCCCGCTCAGACGCAGCGAAGCCGCGTCCGCAGCCGGTCAGGCTCCTCGAAATGTGATGAGAATCCCGCTCTTGAGCGCGGCGGCGGGTGATGGCGAGGAACGCGGCGAGCGAGCACTTACGGGGCGCAGCGAAGCCGCGTCCGCAGCCATCAGGACCCGCCGCGCAATCGAATGAGATGGGGTTTCATCACGCTGCTAATCGGACCCGCCGGCGGCCAGGGCGACGTTGCGCGGAGGCAGGGGATCCATCGTGGCCTTGTACGGCCGGTAGAGCAGGTAGCGCGCGTAGCGCGGCACCCCCCACAGCGGGGGCTGGCGCAAGGCCAGGCGGTAGGAATCGACGGCCTCGGCGCGATGGCCCTGCAGATCGAGGCACTCGCCGATGAAGAGCCGCAAGAGCCCGCGCATGCGCTGGCCCTCCGGCGCGTCCTTGAAGGCGGCCTCGTACTGCTTAATCGCCTCGGAATACTGGCCGGAGAGCTGTTCTCCCAAGCCCAGGAAATAATGCCCGCCCGCGCGGTCGATGGGGCGAAAGAAGGGAGCGCCGTCCTCGGCCTTATCGAGGAAGGCGCGCGCCGCCGTCTTCAAGCCTTCCGCGTCGCGCAGGCGGTAGAGGCCGATCAAGCGCATCGACTCCACCATCGGGCTGTTCGGATAAAGTTTATAGACCTCATCCAGGGTATCCCAAGCGCGCTGGGGGTCGCGCTCGAAGGTCCAGTCGATGCCCACCAGCAGCAGCTTGGCGGCGACGCGGGAGAACTCCCCGCGCTGCGCGGCCAGATGCAGCTCGGCCAGGCCCTTGGACTTGTCGCCGCCGGAGGCGAAGGCGAGCAAGCGCAGCAGGCGCGAGAGCGTCGCGACGTAATAGTCGAAGGCGCCCAAGCCCAAATAGGCGTCGTAGAGTTGCGGGGAAAGGCGGATGGCGCGGCGCTCGTTCTTGTAGGAGCGGCGGCCGTCGAAATAGGCGTAGAACCAATGGCGCTCCGAGGCCTCGCGCCTGGCCCGCAAGCCCTGGGCGGCCCCTAAATAAAGGTAGGCGGAGGCCTTGTCCGGCCCGCTCGTGGCGGCCTTGGCGTCGCGGATGGCGCGGTCGATGGCGGCAAAGAAGCGCTTCTCCATCGGGCTGCCGGGCAGAGCGAAATCGTTCTCCATCCGCCACCAGACGGAGGTGGCGTAGCCCAGGGAGTAGACCGGATCGCCGGGATGCCCGCTCATCGCGCGCGAGAAAAGACCCTCGGCGCCGTCGTAGTCGCAGCGGTAGAGGGCGTCCAGGCCCGCGTCGACGGTCTTGCGCTGCTCCACGCTCATCGCGCGCGCGCTGGGCGGCAGGGCTAGAACGGCCAGCAACGGCAACAACAGGCGCATCGCTTGATAATACCGCTTATGGCGCCGGCGCTACCAGCCCCCCGAGGCGCCGCCGCCGCCGAAGGAGCCGCCGCCGCCCATGAAGCCGCCTCCCAAACCGCCGCCGAGCCCCCCGCCGCCGCCGAAGCCGCCGCCCCAGAAACCGCCGCCGCCAAAACCGCCGGGCCAGCCGCCCAAATACAAGGCATGCCCGCGGGGATGGGAGGCCGCCGACAAGCGCCGGCCCCAAGCGGTGCGCGGCAGGAGCATCATCAGGATCGGAAAGCCCGCCAGATGCAGGCAGAGCAAGGCCGCGGCCAGGGCCAGCCCGCAGAAGGAGAGAGAAACCGACAGCCAGAAGGGGATCAGGAAAAGGTAGGTCAGCCAGCCGGTGTCCCGATTCGAGAGGCCGTGCAGCTCCAGCATCGCCAGCAGCGCGAACAAGAACACGGCGGTCAGCGCGCGCGCGGGTCCGCCCGGGGGTTGAGCGGCGCGGACGGGAAGAGCGGAGGCGGGGCTTGCCAGCGCGCCCAGGATGGCGTCGACCCCGGCCAAGATGCCGCCGTCATAGTCCCCGGCGCGCAGGCGCGGGGCGATCACCTCGCGTATGATCCGGCCGCAGACGATGTCGGGCAGCACCGCCTCCAGCCCGTAGCCGACCTCGATGCGCAGCCTGTGGTCGTCGCGCACGACCAAAAGCAGCACGCCGTCGTCCTTGCCCTTGCGCCCCAATCCCCAGGCCCGCGCCGTCTTGACCGAGAACTCCTCCAGGGAATCGCCTTGCAGGGAGGGCAGGGTCAGGACGGCCAACTGGCGGCCGGTCTTCCTTTCATAGTCGGCCAGCTCCCCATCAATCTTTTGCCGCGCGGCCGGCGACAAAAGCCCGGCCCGGTCATTGACGCGCCCGGCCAGCGGCGGGACGGCAAGCCCGCGGCCAAAAACGCCCAGGGGCGCGGCCAACAGAAGGAGCGCCCATAACCTAGCCACGCGATCCCGCCTCGCGCAAGATGCGCCCGACCCGGGCCACCGCCTCCACCATGCCGTCGACCGCGCGCCCCCGGGCCGCCGCAGTGCTCAAGGCCGAGAGCGCCGGCGCGAAGGCCTCGCCGGAGAGCTTGGCGCGCACGGTCTCCGCCACCAGGACGACGGCCCGCCGCTCGAAGAGGCCGGCGAAAACGAGCACGCGATCGCGGCGCGCGCCGCGGGAGAGGCCGCGCTCGAAGAAGACGTCCTTGGCGCGGCCGGCCACGGCGTGCTCGAGGGCGTTGCGGCCCACCAGCAGGCGCCGAAGCGGCGCCCACCATCTGGCCAGGGCCGCCGCCGCCATCCCCGCGCCCAACGTCAGCAGCGGGGGCCATGCCCCGGCGCAGCCCGCCGCCAAGGCCAGGGCCGCCGCGGCCCAAGGCGCCTCGTGATAGGCGCCGCATTGGGCAAAAAGGCAGGGCACGATCTCCACGTCCAGCCCCGCCTCGGCCGACTTGACGGCGGCCTCCAAGCGCTGCGCATCCTGGCGGCTGATCATGCCACAGCATCGCTTTCGCGAGACGCCCTGTCAAGCGGACCGAAGGTCCCAGGCCCGCCCAGGCCCGGGACCTAGAAAAACCTGGGCCCTTTCCCTGCCCGATTTCTCCCCCATTGGCCAATTGCCCTCCGCCCTTCCTTTTATAAGAATCCTCTCGCTTGAAGGACATCATCGCAACGCCGAGGAACCAATGAAAAAAATTCTCTCCGCATCCCTGTCCCTGCTCTTGGGCTTGGCCCCGCTGGCCGCCCAAGCCCAGGGCCCCGTAGAATCCGCCCGCGCCGGCTCCGTCGGCGCCCGCGTGTCGGCGGTCTCACTGGCCGTTCCGGTCATGGGCCCCTCCGTAACGGCTCCGCTCCGCGACGGGATTCCTTCCCTGCCCTCGTTGCCCGGCACGGCTCCCTTCGTCCCCGGGCAATCCTCGGCGATGTCCCGCACGCGCCTGACCACGACCGCCACGCTGCCCCAGGCCGAGGCCCAAGCCGCTCCCCTGGCGGAAACGCCCGAGGCCCCGGCTGTCCCGCCAGCGCAGACCGTAACGGCTGCCCCACGAGAGCAAGCCGCGGCGCCCGCCGCGAAAGCCTCTGCGCAACGCTCCGCCGCCGCGCTGAAGCCGGCTCGGACTACACCGTCGCTGCTTCGTCGCGTTGTGAAACATGCCCAACGAATCGCCGCCGCCTTCGCGATCCTGGGAGTGGTCTGCACCGCTTCCGGCTGCGGCGGAGGAGGAGGCGGGCAGACGTACTACCCCGACAACTCGAACTACACCCAGTCGGGAGGCCCTTCTGGAAGCTACGGCCTCACAGGCCCGTATACGACCACGGCCGGCAGCTTGTATAACGTCACCGTCGACCTCAACAATTACTCGCTGGCCCAGGACTCCTTCGCCTCCGGGGTCCTTGAAGATCCGTACACATACAACATCGGCTTCGCGCTGACCGCCCCGGCCGCGTTCTTTCCTTCCGGCTGGGCCGCCGCGACCTATGACTCTTTCTCGGCCAGCGAAGGCGGGGTTATCGACCAACTCAGCAGCGAGTACGAGGTCGACGCCGAGGGCAGCAAGATCGGCTTCGATTGGCAGAGTTCCTACAACCATCAGTTCTACGTCGTCTATCCCTACGACAGCACGTCGGCGGGCTGGTATATCGCCAGCTGGGGCTACGCGATGCCCGCCAGTCAGGACTACCAGGACGTGGAGGACACGCTCAACTACTACACGACAGCCGACCAAAGCCTCTCCGCCAAGGTCGTCCAGGACGATGCCGGCACTTACGACGTGATCACCCCCGACCAGCCGACCTTCGCGCTCGGCTCGGACGTCTACTGGCAGACCACCAGCTTCAACTCCTACGCCGAAGCGGTGGCCTTCATCTACAACAGCTACGACGACAGCGACACCGGGCGCCGACTGGCGATGGCCGCGATGAACAAGCTCGTCTACGACGTGTCGGGAGTCTACGTGTTGTTCTACCCGACGCTCGGCTCCAGCCAGGCTCCAGCCGCCGGCAAGCAGGCCCCGCTGGCCGTCGTCAACAACCAGGGCAAGGTCGTCCTGGTCCTCCGGGCTCCGAAGGACGGCAGCACGATCTGGACGGCCGTCAGGCCGCGCGATCCCAACAAGCCTCATGCCCGGCCGCTGTTTGATCAGGTCTCCGGCACCAACGCTCCGGCCTTCCAGCAGGCCTTGGACGGCAGCCTGACCGCCAGGACCGAGCAGTTGAGAATCCCGGCGAATGCGAAAACGCAAGCCCCGGCAAGGACGCTGACGCGAACCGTCAATCGTCCGAACCTGAAGGCTCTCGGAGTGCCCAGCACCGATCCGTTGCTGATGGCCCCGCCGCAGCGCCGCAGATAGCGCGGCCGTTCGTTCGAAAGCCCCCCGCGAGGGGGGCTTTCTTTTTCCAGTTTGCTAGACTGCGGCATGCGGACCTTCGCGTCGCCGGCCGCGCTGCTGGCGGCCTTGCTGCTCGCCGCGCCGGCGCGGGGCTGGTGGTTCGGCCCGCGGGCCAAGAGCCATTGGCGGCGGCAGGCGATCTGGGTCGACGGCGACCCGGACGAGTGGCCGGAGAGCTGGCGGGGCGACGACAACGACATCGCCTTCGCCTTCGCCAACGACGCGGACTATCTCTACGTTCTTTTCGCCCCGCGCTCGCCCTCGACCAGGCTGCAGTTCGGCGGGGCCTACGAGCAGGACCTGGAGCTGTGGCTCGACCCTAAGGCCGGGCTTGCGCGGCGAGTGCTCCTGACGCTGGGAGCGCCCAAGCGGGAGGCGGCGGGCTGGGCGCGCTCCCTGCGGCTTTCCGGCGGACAGGCGGCGGCCGGAGCGATCCAGATGCAGGTAGGCAGGGTCGACCTGCACGGGGCCCTGGAGGCGCGGCTGCCGCTGGCCCTCTTGGGCTTGCCCCTGCCGCGGCGCATCACCGTGGGCATACAGGCCTCCAAGCCCGCGAAGACTCCGGCGCCGTTGCCTGCCCCGCAAGGAGTCTCCTCGGAGCTGCTCGGCACCGAGGACAGCGGACAACACCGCGGCGCGCGCGGCGGCGAGCCCTTCGTCTTGGTCCGGACCTGGGCGCGGGTCACGCTGGCCAGGCCGCCCAAAAAATAGACCCGGCCGGCAAGCCGGCTACGCCGGCTTAGTGATGTGGCCGCGCTCGTCCACGACCAGGCCGTGGCCGCGCTTGAGCTCCTCTAAGATCGCCTCCGGCGGCAGGCCGCTGGAGCGGGTGCGGTTGGCGATGTCGTTGAGCAGGGTCTTAAGCCTTGAGGGCGGGTCCTTGATGCGGGACAAGCGCGCGGCGTAGGCGGCGGCGACCTCGAGCACCTTGGGATCGGAGGCGGGCGTAAACACCGGCGGGAAGGCCGGCTTCGCCGTCTCCACGTCCCGCGGACCGGCCTGCGGCGCCGGCTGCGGGGCCGCGGCTTGCGGCTGAACCGCGCTCGAAGAGCCGCGCCGGCCGCGGCCTCCGCGGCGGCGCCCGCCCCGCCGGGAGCTTGCCCGCGAAACTGTCGCCGCGACGGTGGCGGCCCGCCGGCGCGGTTCCTTGTCGTGCGAGGTCCACAACGCGGCCTGGCGCCCGGTGCGCTGCAATTCCTGGGCGATGGCCGAGAGGGCCTTGTCGTTGGTCACCAGGGTGAAGGGCAGGTGCATGGGCAGCGTGGCGTGGAGTATGCCCGCGTGCAGCGACATGACGAAGTCGGCGGCGTTGGCGCCGCCCTGCGTGCAGGTCACCGTCACGCAGAAGGGCAGGCCGCCCAGCCGCTTCTCCAAGCCGCGCGGGGTCTTGGCCGCCTGGCGCAAAAAAACGCGCACCAGCGTGCGCTCGCCGATCGGAAAATCGGCGGGCAAGTGCGGGTCGTTGTCTCCGTCGATGAGCAGGACTGCGTCGACCAAGGGCTCGGGTGCGGGCTTGGAGGGCGGGGTGTCGGCCATGGAAGAATTCTACTATATCGGGGATGGACAAGCCCCTGCTCGTCTTCGACGGCGACTGCGGCTTCTGCCGCCGCTGGGTGGAGCGCTGGCGCGCCTCCACGAAAGGGCGCGTCGACTACCGGCCCTACCAGACGGAGGCCGCGCGACATCCGGAGCTGCCGCTGGAGCGCTTCCAGGCCTCCGTGCAATGGTTCGGCGTCGACGGGCTGCGCGCCCAGGGAGCGGAGGCGGTGTTCCGCCTGCTGGCCCAGGTTCCGGGGCGCCGAGGCTGGCTGTGGTGCTACCGCCGCCTGCCGGGCTTTTCGGCGTTAAGCGAGGCCGCCTACCGCTTCGTCGCCTCCCGGCGCGCGCTCTTCTCGCGGCTGGACCGCTGGCTGTGGGGCTCTTCCACGCAGCCGGCGGAATATCGGGCCGGCTTCTGGCTGATGCTGCGGCTGCTGGGCTTGGTCAACGCGGCGGCGTTCGCCTCGCTGTGGGGGCAAGCCGCCGGGCTGTGGGGGCCGCGCGGCATACTGCCCGCCGCCCCCTGGCTGGCCGCCGTCAGGGGGGCGCTGGGTGAGCGCGCCTACGCCCTGCTGCCCAGCCTCTTCTGGCTCTCGGCAAGCAGCCTGGCCCTTGAGGCCGCCTGCGGCTTGGGCGTCGCCCTGGGCCTCCTGGCCGCCCTGGGCCTGGCCGTCGGCCCGGCGCTGCTGGGGTCTTGGGCGCTCTATCTTTCTTTCTTGTCCATCGGACGGGAGTTCCTGAGCTATCAATGGGACATGCTGCTGGTGGAGGCGACCTTCCTGGCGGTCTTGAGCGCCCCCTGGAGATGGAAGCCGGAGCTTTCGCGCTGGAAACCTCCGGCCTCCGGCGTCTGGCTGACGCGCCTGCTCTTGTTCCGCCTCGTCTTCGAGTCCGGCTGCGTCAAGCTGATGAGCGGCGATCCCTCCTGGAGAAGCCTGTCCGCGCTGGTCTACCACTACCAGACCCAGCCGCTGCCGACCTGGCCGGCCTGGTACGCGCATCTGCTGCCGCTTTGGGCGCAAAAACTTTCCTGCGCCCTCATGTTCGCCGTCGAGCTGGGAGCGCCGTGGCTGATCTGGCTGCCGCGCAGAGCGCGCCTGCTGGGCGGAGCCCTCATCGCCGGCCTGATGGCCCTGATCGCGGCCACCGGCAACTACTGCTTCTTCAACGCCCTGACGGTCCTGCTCTGCCTAAGCTTGGTCGACGACCAGACCCTGGGGTCCTGGGCCTCGCGGCTGATCCCGCCGCCGGAGGCCGAGGCCGCCCCGCGGCGCTGGGCGCGCCCCCTCTTCGCCCTGCTCGCTCTCATGGCCCTGCTCCAAGTCTCCGGCTTTTCCGGAGCGTTGCGGCCGCCGCGGGCGCTGGAAGAATTGCTCTCGCCGCTGGCTCCCCTGCGGCTGGTCAACGGCTACGGCCTCTTCGCGGTGATGACGACGGAGCGGCTGGAGATCGAAATCGAGGGCAGCCGCGACGGACGGCGCTGGCGGCCCTACCGCTTCAAGTGGAAGCCGGACGACCCGGCGCGCCGGCCGCGATTCGTCGAGCCGTTCCAGCCGCGCCTGGACTGGCAGATGTGGTTCGCGGCGCTGGGAAGCTGCCGCGAAAATCCCTGGTTCGTCTCCTTGCTCGTCCGGCTGCTGCAAGGCTCGCCGCCCGTCCTCTCCCTGCTGGGCGAAAATCCCTTTCCGAAACGGCCGCCGCGCTACGTCCGCTCGACCTTGTACCGCTACCGCTTCACCGAGCCCGGGCAGTCCGGCTGGTGGCTGCGCCGGAAGCTCGGGCCTTACTGCCCGACCTTGTCGCTGAGCCCCGGCGCCCCGGGGTTTGATAGGATGGCGCGATGAGCCGGCGCGTGCTGATCACGGGGGCGACCTCGGGCCTGGGCCGGGAGATGGCGCTGCAACTGGCGCGGGAGGGCTGCCGGCTGGCCTTAAGCGGGCGCCGAAGGGAGCGGCTGCTCTCCGTCTGCCGGGACGCGCGCTCTGCCGGCGCGCCGGAGGTCCTGGAGCTCTTGGGCAGCGTCGGCGACGCCGCGCAGGTGGCGGCGCACTACGCCCAGATCAAGCGCCGCTGGGGCGGCCTCGACTGGGCCATACTCAACGCCGGGGTCGGCGACTCCAAAGACGCGCGCCAGTTCTCGGCGCAAAACTACCGCTGGACCTTCGAGTGCAACGTCTTCGGCGCGGCGCAATGGCTGGAAGCGCTATTGCCCGACATGATCGCCGCCCGCTCCGGGGTGGTGGCCGGCATCGCCTCCCTGGCCGCCTACCGCGGCCTGCCCCTGTCCGGCGCCTACTCCGCCAGCAAGGCGGCGCTGGTGACGCTTTTGGAGTCCACTCGAGTCGACCTGCGCGGCAGCGGGGTGGACGTCGTCACGGTCTCCCCCGGCTTCGTCAAGAGCGAATTGACCGACCGCAACCCGCCCGGCAGCATGCCCTTCCTGCTTTCGACCGAGGACGGCGCGGCCCGGATCATCGCCGGGATCAAGCGCCGCAAGAGGCTGGTCCACTTCCCCTGGCAGCTTTCCCTGCCGGTGCTCTACGGCCTGCGCCACCTGCCGGACGCCCTCTACGACCGCCTGGCCGCGCGCCTGCGGCGCTCCAAGCGCCCCGATCCGAAGGCGCCTCGCTGACGCGCAGGCCGGCTGACGCCGGCGCCGTCATGGCCTAACGCACTTCCCTATCCGGCCAGACGCAGGCCGGCTGACGCCGGCCTAGAGCAACGGGATCTCCAGAGCCCTGCAGATCTTGCGCGCGGCGAAATCCTCCATCTCCGGATGGCGCGTGATCGGCACTTCCTTGAGGTTTTTCGGGTTCTGGTAGACGGAGTACTTGCCGCCCTCGCGCATCAGGACGCAGCCGTTGTCGGTGAGATGCTTGATCAAGTCTCTGCGCTTCATAAGTCTCCTTTGCTTTTCTTAGGACCCGTGACATGATTATATAGACGATTTGGCCGAGGCGATTTTGGAGCGAGCCAAGGAGCGAGGAGCGAGCATACCGGCAGGTATGTGAGCGACGAGCGACGCGGGCGCAGCCCAAAATCGCCTCAAGCTCATGCCTCCAAATCGTCTATATAATTATGTCACGGGTCCTTAGCCTATCATTTTGGGGCGGCTTGCCCCAAATGTTAGAATGGCCGCGTGAAGCCCGGCCCGGCGCCGTCCTTCGGCGTCCTGTCGCGCGACGGCGCAACGCTTCTGCGCGGGGCCATCGCCCAGACCGCCGCCATCCTGGCCGCGGGACTTCTCCCCGGCGCCGCCGCCGCCATCCTCGCCTACGCCTCAACCGGCATCGACTCCCAGAGCGCCCTGAACGCCGCGATCCATGAAAACTCGCGGCTGGCGATCGCCACGGTGCTGGCGGCGGGGCTGTTCCAAAAGGCCCTGGCCGCCCTGGCCCTGCTGGCGCTGGTGCCGGCCCTGGGCGAGCGCGACGCCGGGCGCTCCTTATCGACGAGGCAAGCCTACCGGCTGGCTTGGCGGCGATTGCCGCCCTTGCTGCGCACGCTGGCCCAAGCCCTCTGGCGCGTCCTGGCCGGCTTGATCCCGCTGCTCCTGCCGGGCTTGCGCCTGGCCCTGCGCTACAGTCTCGCTCACCTGGCGGTGCTGCTGGAAGGGCTGGAGGGCCGAAGCGCCCTGGAGCGCAGCGCGGCGCTATTGGAGCGCCGTCTTTGGCGCGCGATCGCCTGCCTGGCCGCGGCCCTGCTCGCCACCATGGTCCTTAACGCCGCCTGCGCCCTGGCTGCGGCCGCCTTCATCGCTCCGGCCCGCTCGCTGCTGGGAGGCGGCGGCTCCGCCATCCAGGGGCAGCTAGAGGTCCTGGCGGTCGAGCTGCCGCAAGGCTTCGCGGCGGCTTGGCTGGCGGCCTTCTCGATCAGGCTCTATAGAGACTTGGCCCGCGCGGACCCATCCCAAGCCGCGGGCAGGCCGTAAGCCGGCTACGCCGGCTTACGGCCTGCGAGACGCCCGTCCGGACGTTATTCGCGCTGCCGTCGGTCTGTTCCGTCTCTGCTGCCATGATTTTACCCTGCGGGAGGAAAGTCGACGCTTCCAACCACTAATGTCGAGAACTGCCGACGCGGGATAGTTCCTTTCTACACGGTCGGGGCATCAGCGAAGAAGCGTTGCGGCGGGTGATGGCGAGGACCGCGGCGAACGAGCATGCCTGTAGGCATGTCAGCGAGGAGCAACGAAGAAATCGGCCAGCGGCGGACCTCCCCGAAGGGCTGGGACGCTTTTGGGCTGCGCCTGCGTCGCTTGTCGCTCACAGACCGCTGCGGGTATGCTCGCTTCGCGCTCCTTGGCTCGCTCCAAAATCGTCC
>JAGWUP010000014.1 GCA_028868375.1 Elusimicrobiota bacterium | reverse complement strand
GAGCAACGCGGAAATCGGCCAAGCTCGGGCCTCCCCGTAGGGCCGGGGCGCTTTTGGGCTGCGCCTTCGTCGTTCGTCGCTCACATAGCGATCGCTATGCTCGCTCCTCACTCCTCGGCTCGCTCCAAAATCGCTCCCGGCAGAGTGTTCATGTTATTACTTGACAGCGCCTTAGCGCGATGAGCCTGGAGCTCTTCATCGCGCTGCGCTATCTGCGGGCCAAGCGCAAGGGCTTGTTCGCGTTCGTCACGACCGCCATCGGGGTGGCCGGGGTGACCGTCGGGGTCGCCGCGCTGATCACGACCCTGTCGGTGATGAACGGCTTCCAGACCGACATCGAGAAGAAGGTCATCGGAGCCCAAGCGGAATTGACGGTCTACGGCGGCGGCTCATCGCCGCAGCAAGCCGAGCGGCTGCGACGGGAGATCGGGCGAACCCCTGGCGTCACCGCCGTGGCCCCCTTCATCCTCGGCCAAGCGATCGCCACCTACCGAGACCGGACGATGGGGATGGTGCTCAAGGGCTTGGATCCGAGCCGGGAGTTCGCCGTCAACGATCTCGGCAAGACCTTGCGCGAGGGAAGCTGGAGCGGCTTAAGCCCACTGGCCGGCTCCAAAGTCCCCGGCATCGTCCTCGGCGAGGAGCTGGCCCGCGAGCTGGGAGTCTGGCCAGGGGAGACGATCGTATTGGTCTCGCCCAAGAGCATGGCCACCCCCCTGGGCCTGCTGCCGAAGCTGCAGCGCTTCCGCGTGGCCGGGCTGCTGCACACCGGCTACTACGAGTACGACAGCACCATGGGCTACTGCGGCCTTGCGGCCGCGGCGCGATTCTTGGGAGTCGAGGCGGGAGCCAGCGGCTTCGGCGCGCGCCTGGCCTCGCTGTCGCAGGCCGACCGGGTGGCTAGCCGCCTGCGCGGCCGGCTGGGACCGGGACACCCCGTGCGCACCTACGCGCAGATGAACGAGACCCTGTTCGCCGCGCTGAAGCTGGAAAAGACCGTGATGTTCATCATCCTGACCCTGATCGTCCTGGTCGCCTCCTTGAACATCGCCTCGACCCTGATCCTCCGTTCGGTGGAGAAGACGCGCGACATCGGCCTGCTCAAGGCGATGGGGGCCACCCCGCGCCAGATCAAGCGCATCTTCATTGCGGAGGGTTTCTTGATCGGGGTCTCCGGCCTGGGGATGGGACTGGGGCTGGGGCTGCTCCTCTGCTGGATCATCAAGACCTACCCGATCGTCCGCCTGCCGGCCGACATCTACTACCTGACCAACGTTCCGGTCGCAGTCGAGCCGCTGGACGTGGCGGCCGTCATGATCATCGGGCTTTTGCTGGCGCTGCTGGCCACCGTCTATCCGGCCGCGCGCGCGGCGAAGGTCGATCCGGTCGAGGCCATTCACTATGGCTGAGACGGTCCTCGAAGCCCGCGGCATCTCGAAGCGCTACGGGATGGCCGCCGCTTCGCTGCAGGTCTTCCGCAAACTCGACTTCGTCGTCCAAGCCGCCAGCTTCTGCGTCGTCCTGGGCCCCAGCGGCAGCGGCAAATCGACCCTCCTCAACCTCCTGGGCCTGATGGACCGCCCCGACGAAGGCGAAATCGTGTTCTCGGGACGCGCGACCAAAACCCTGGGCGAGGAAGCCCGCAGCCTCCTGCGCAACCAGCGGCTCGGCTTCATCTTCCAGTTCGACTCGCTGCTGCCTGAGTTCACGGTGCTGGAAAACATCACGATGCCGGCGCGCATCGCCGCGGCCCAAGGCCGGCCGGGGGCTTCGATGCGGGAGTCGGAGCGGCGCGGCTTGGAGCTGCTGGAGCGGCTGGGCCTGGCCAGGCTGCCGCAGCGGCTGCCAAGCCAATGCTCCGGCGGGGAGCGCCAGCGCATCGCCCTCTGCCGCGCGCTGCTCAACCGGCCGACCGTCCTGCTGGCCGATGAGCCGACCGGGAATCTCGACAAGCAAAACGGAGAAATGATATTTTCGGACCTGAAGGCATTGGCCCACGGCCAAGGAGCGGCGGTGGTCATGGTGACGCACAACGAGACCGCCTGCGGCTACGCCGACCGAGTGCTGCGCATGCGGGAAGGCGCGCTGATGGAGGACGCGAAATGAAGATCTACATCAACGGCGAGTTCTACGAGAAAAGCGACGCGAGGATTTCCGTCTTCGACCACGGCGTGCTCTACGGGGACGGCATCTTCGAGGGCATCCGCGCCTACAACGGACGCATCTTCCATTTGGACGACCATCTGCGCAGGCTGCAGGACTCGGCCAACGCCGTCCTGCTCAAGCTGCCCCTGAGCCTCAAGGAGATCGAGAAGGCCGTCATCGAGACCGTGCGCCTCAACGGCTTGAAGGACGCCTACATCCGGCTGGTCGTCACGCGCGGCATCGGCGACCTGGGCCTGGATATGCGCAAATGCAAGGGCGGCGCCACCCTCTTCATCATCGCCGACAAGATCGAGCTCTACCCCGACGAATTCTACGAGAAGGGCCTGACCCTCGTCACCTCGACGATCCGGCAGAAGGGATTAGACCAGGTCACGCCGAGCGTCAAGTCGCTCAACTACCTCGCCAACATCATGGCCCGCGCCGAGGCCACCGCCGCCGGGGCGCAGGAGGCCATCATGCTCAACGCCCAGGGGCACGTCTCCGAATGCTCCGGCGACAACATCTTCTTCGCTAAGGACGGGAAGATCTTCACGCCGCCCACCTCCGCCGGCATCCTGGTCGGCATCACGCGCCAGGTGGTCATGATGCTGTGCGAGCGCAAGCTCGGCGTCAAGGTCGTCGAGCGCAACTTCCCGCGCTACGACCTTTACTCGGCCGACGAGGTCTTTCTGACCGGAACCGGCGCGGAGGTCATCGCGGCCGTCAAGATCGACGGGCGGACCATCGGCAAGGGCGCGGCCGGGCCGCTGACCCGCCAATTGATCAAGCACTTCCGCGAGTACGCCGCCTCCACCGGCACCCCGGTCTACGACGCGGTCGGCGCGAAGGCGAAGGCGTAAGCATAGAGGCCGTCCTCGCCCATGAAGCTCTTGTCCTGGAACGTCAACGGCTTTCGCGCCGTCCATCGCAAGGGCTTCCCGGATTTTCTCAAGAAAGCGGCTCCCGACGTGCTGTGCCTGCAGGAGACCAAGTGCGAGCTGGCGGACCTGACGCCGGAGATGGCCCGCTATCCCGGCTACGAGGCGGAGTGGCATTGGAGCCGGAAAAAAGGCTATTGCGGCGTGGCCACCTTCTCCAGGCTGAAGCCCTTGCGCGTGGAGCGCGGCGTCGGCCAGAGGCTCTTCGACGAGGAAGGCAGGGCCCTGACCTCCGTCTATCCCGGCTTCACGCTGTTCAACGTCTATTTTCCCAACGGCAAGCGCTCGCAAGAGCGCCTGAGGTTCAAGATGGACTTCTACTCGCATTTCCTGGAGCTCCTGGAGCGGCGCCGAAGAAAGGGAGAAGACAAGATCGTCATTTGCGGCGACGTCAACACGGCCCATACCGCCCTGGACCTGGCCCGCCCCAAGGAGAATCAGGACGTCTCCGGATTCCTCCCCGAGGAGCGCGCCTGGATCGACGCCTTGCTGTCCCGCGGCTACGTCGACACCTTCCGTGAATTCGAGAAGGGCGCAGGCCACTACTCGTACTGGGACCAGATCACCGGCGCGCGAGCGCGCAACGTCGGCTGGCGCATCGACTATTTCTTCATCTCGGAAAATCTCCGTCCGAAACTGAAAAACGCCTTTCTCCTGCCCGAGGTGATGGGCTCGGACCATTGCCCCGCCGGCATCGAATTGGCCCCATGACGAGCGAGCTGCCCATCCTCAAGCTCGACGCGCGCGCCGTGCTGCCGACGCGCGCCCATCCCGACGACGCAGGCCTGGACCTCTACGCCCTAGAGGCCTTAAGCCTGGAGCCCGGCAAGGGCTGCGTGGCGAGGACCGGCATCGCGGTGGCCCTGCCGAGCGGCCATGTCGGGCTCATCGCGGATCGCTCCTCGCTGGCCAAGCGCGGGCTTAAGACGGCCGGCGGCGTCATCGACGCGGGCTATCGCGGGGAGATCGGCATAGTGCTCTGGAACCTATCCTCCTCGCCGCAGGCCGTCGCGGCGGGCGAGCGGCTGGCCCAATTGCTGATCCTCCCCGTGGCCGCTCCCTCGGTCCGGGAAACGCCCTGCCTGGACGGCACCCTCCGCGGAGCGGCCGGCTTCGGCTCCACCGGCCGCTAGCGGGGTTTCACCCCTCGGCGGGCCGGTCAGCGCACGACCACGATCGTTCCGGTGTGCTTTTGGCCCTCGCCGCTGATCTCGTAGATGTAGACCCCCCCCGGCACCACCCTGCCTCCGGACTTGCCGTCCCACTGCAGGCTGTCGCCCACGGGCCCTGGCATCATGTCGGACACGAAGCGGCCGCGGATGTCGTAGATCTTGCCGGTGACCTCGGAGCCTCGCGGGTTGTCGTACTTGAAGATCGTCGTGTCGTTGCGGCCGTCCCCGTTGGGCGTCAACATCCGGTTGGAGAGGCCCGCCGTGTCGAAGCTGAAGCCTCCGGTCCTCTCCGCCGCCCGAATCTGGTAGCGGCCGAGATACGGCGTCTGCACCGTGATCAGCTGATCCGGGGCGTCGACCTTGCCGTAGAGCTGCAGCCACTTGATGCCGTTGTACCAGAAGACGCTCAAGGAGTCCGGGGTGGCCGAGACGTCCGCGGGGGAAACGCCCGAGGCGACCACCTTGCCGCCCTTGACGTCGTAGTGAAGGCTCAGCACTCCGGCTCCGTTGAGATGGTGAGCGGGATCGTCGACCAAGCCTCCCCGCTGCGGCGTGAACTCGACGGACTTGAGCACCCCGTCGCCGATGTCCTCGGGATGGCTGCTCGTCTGGACGTAATAGGCGTCGGCCGCCGTGCCTTGCCCGTCCAAGGCGACGTTGGCGATCGGCTCGGGAACCTGGAAGGTCGTATAGCCGTCGTAGCCGACGATATACTCGGAGCCGGTCTGCGCGCTGCGCACCAGCGAGGGCTGCGAGGAGGCTCCCTTGTTGTAGGCGTTCACGTAGTAGAAGGACTGGGGGCTGCCGCCGGCGTCGGTGTAGCTGAGGGTCATCGAGGAAACGCTGACCACTCGGGTCCACGGCGCTTGAGCCGGGGCGGTGGCGCGGAACACCCTGTAGCCCGACAGCTCATAGACCGTTGCGTGGTTCGGGTCGGCGAACGGCTTGCCGTCGGCGAAATCCTGGACCGGGTACCAGCTGATCGTCTGCGAGCTGACGACGACACCCAACGGCGCCAGCGGCGCGGGCAGCGAGGCCGTCATGGTGCTGACGACGTTGGAGAAGGCACCCTCCAGGGCGTGGCCTTTGTAGAGGGGAGCGCCCTTGTCGACGGCCGCCACGCGGAAAAAGTAGGTCGTCGAGGGATCCAGGCCGCCAAGCAGGGCGGAAGCTGAACTGGAGGCCACCGCCACGGAATATGCGTCCGCGAAATCATAAGGCGAAGTCGAATCGATGTAGAGGTGGTAGTACCACAAATCGCTGGCGCCAGACGGCGTCCAGGACAGGGAGACGGTGGTGGTGCTGGCGCTCGTCACCTTCAGGCCGGTGACGGCCGGCGGAGGAGCGTCGAAGATCAGGGCGAAGGCCTGCTGCCCCGCCGTCGCGGTCTTTACGTCGATCGGCGAGAAGTTCCCGGCGCTGTCGGAGCTCTTGATCGCCGCGTAGTAGGTCGCCCCCGGCTCGAGGTTGTTGAGCAATAATGTATCGGTCGTCCCAGGGGCGCTGGGCGTCGGCCCCGGAACGTCCTCGGCAGCGTTCCACCACGTCGTGGTGCTGGCGACGCTGTCGGCGGAGAACGTGGCGATCCTGACGATGTAGCCGGCCACGGTCGTGCTCGAGGCAAACAGGTTCCCGTCGCCGTCGGGCGCCGTCCATTGCAGCAGCATCTGGCCTTCTCCGCCCGGGCTGGCCGCAAGATCCTTGATCGCCCCGGGTGGAGTCGCGTCGCGCGGAGTGAAGGTGACGGTCAAGCCGTCCGACGTCCGCGCGGCCGCCCTTGGAGCCAGGGCAAAAGACAGCCCGACGAGCGACGCCAGCAGCGTCGCCGCGCGGGTCAGCCTAGCCCAACTCCTAATCTTGGCGGCCATCTATCTCCTCAAAACATCCTCCGCAAAGCGCCTACGCAGGCGCCTCCACGTTCGGCATCTTCATGCGCGCCATTCTTCCTCCTTTAATAAGAACCCTCTCAAGACGGACCTCCGGCCGGGGTCCACTGCCGCCCCTGGTCCATCGCGCCCCGGCGGGCCCAGAATCTTTTGTCCCCCGTAGCCCATCTACGTACCTCGTCCCATCACGCCTTGGCCATTCGCCCCCTTACTGCGGCGCTCCCGCCGTCAGCGTGATCGTCACCGCCTCCGCCCCCGTGTTCGACGTCGAGCCCGGCAGCCGGAACCTCAGCCACAAGTGCGACCGCGACGCGGGCCCGTCCACCGCAGAGGACGGCAGCGAGTGCATGTTCTTGTAGCCCGCCGTGCCCGCAGGAGCGTCGAACGCCGGATTCGCCGTCGCCGCCACCGGCTGGCTCGTCCCGTCGATCACGCCGCTGTCCAGCCCCGCGGTCGTCGCCTCCAGCCCCGTGTACGTGGTCGGGTTGGGCACGCTCACGACGCTCGTGTCCGTGAACACCGCCCATGCCGCCAGCTTGTCCTGCTCCACCTTGCTGGTGTCGCTGCTAAACGACCACGGGCTTGCCCCTCCGGCGGCCAGCGCCAACGACCCTTGCAGCGTCAGCCCCGTGGTCGCGTACGAGCTGTTGATCGTCACCGTCGTTATCACCACCGTCTGCGTGCTCGCCCCCAGGGCCACAGACCCCAGGTTCAGCAGCGACCCGGTGCCGGTGTCGATCGCCACCGCGTAGGACACGCTTGGCGTGATCGTCACCGTCAACGAGTCCGACGTCGCGGCTTGCGCCGCCGCCGCGCCCCCAATCAGCAGGGCCAGCGTCCATATCAGCTTCGTTTTCATTGACTCTCCTTACGGCTTGGTCTGAACATAGAGCTTCACCGGCGCATCCAGCCAAAATCCGGTCGAAAGCGCCGTGCGGATCACGGCGGCGTACTTCTTGCCGCGGTACTTTTCTTGTTTGGGAATGCGCAGGATGAAATCCGCCCGTCCGATCTCGTCCGGCTCCACCGCCACGTGCGAGGAGCGGAATACGATCCAAGACGGATCCGGGATGGGCTCGTAGCCGTCCGGCAGCGACAGCCGGCTGTCCCAACCCTGGGCCTTGAACGCCACGTCCAGGGGATCGGAGGCGTAGTTGGCGATGTGGATCACCTTCCTCGCCGCTTTCCAGGCGTCGTAATCGCGCCCCACCGGCACGTCGCTTAGGTAAATCGCGTCGGGCCGGACGTCGAAATCGAGCTGCCGCATCGCCTTCTGCCGTTTCTCCTCCTGGAGCGTCTTTGGACCCGGGCCGATGGAGAAGCGGATCTTGTTCTCCACGGCCAGGGCGAGCATGCCCGAGCCCTTCATGCGGCCGGTGACCATGACCTCGAAATTCTTGCCCTTCAGCTTCGGGTCGTCCGGCACGCTCAACAGCAGATCGAAGAAGCCGATCGAGTGAGGCCCGATCGTCAGCGTATTTGGAATGGCCTTAAGCCACGAGGGATCGGGGATCGGCTCGTAGTTCTTGCTCAACTGAGCCTTGCTCGGGAAGGAGAAATCCACCTCGATCGTCACGGGGGCGTCGCCTATGTTCTGCATCCCGAACGGAACGTGAGCGGCTTCCCGCAAGTTGTAGGTGCGGCCGGGAGCGACGTTCTCCAGGACCACGTCTCCGAAGCGCGCGGCCAGGCCGATCACGGCCCGGGCGGGCGAGGCCCAGCCCGCCGCCAGGGTCGCCGCGAGCACCACGCTAAAACAACGTTGTCTCATCTCTCTCTCCTCATGGCGAAGCCTTCGGCACCGCGATGATCTGGATGTCCTGCGCCGCCGCCGTCGAGGTCGCCTTGGGGGTGCCGAGCTTGAACCACAAGGTGCGCTTCTCGCCCGGGGGCACGTTGACGGCGGTCTGGTTGCCCATCGTGAAAACCGTGTCGCTGGCGTCGGTCAAGGGATCGGCCAGCTGCGACTGCGCGTTGAAATCCCCGGAAGCCGCCTGGGTGTCGTTGACGACGGCAAACAACGTGTATTGGTCGACGCCGGCGCTGGAGGCGATGGACCAGGGCGAGCCGGCCGTCGTGGTCGTGGCGCGCAGCCGGTAGGTCTCGTCGACGTTGCCGGTGTTGAGGGCGACGATGCTGGTCGAGATCACCAGCGTCGAGTTCATGGCCGTCAAGCCCGGAATCGAGAGGGAGTGGGTGCTCAGCGAGACGCCCAGCTGGACGGGCAGCAAGGTCGAGACGGCGACCGCATAATTGGCCAGGCCTGTCCAGTTCTTGGCTCCGACGCGCAGATAGTAGGTGTCGCCGCCGGTCAGCCCGGAGATCGACAAGGTCGAGAGCTCGACGTTCGGGGTCGCCGAGGAAGCCGCCCACAGCGGAGTGAAATCGTCGCGCGTCGAGATGTCGAGGACGTAGCCCTCCGCCGTGGCGCTGGAGGCGTCCGGCGGGCTGGAGGGACGGGCGACCCAGTTGACGGTGATCGACGTCAGCCAGACCATCGCTTGCTCCCCGCTGACGGGCAGGGCCAGCGTCGAGGTGGAGGGATGGGCGCCGTCATAGAGCGGCGAGCCGGAGTAGAGGGCGGCCACGCGCAGATAGTAGGTCGTGTTCGACCATAAGCCCTGCGGCGCCAATTGCGTCGCGGCCCCGCTGGCCGTGGTCGAGGAGTAGACAGTCCCGGTGAAATCCGAAGCGGTCGAGGCGTCCACCTGGTAGCCGTCGCTGGCCACCGCCGTCCAGGCGAGCGTGATGCTGGACACATCCACCGCCAGCACATGCGGCGAAACCGGCGCCGCGGCCGACTCCGAGGCCTGGGCGGTGCCTCCGTAGGAGCCCTGGTTGACGCGCCCGCCGTTGGGGGAGGGCTCCAGCGAGTAGTCCTCCGCCGGATCGCCAGCGTCGATCGTCGGCGACTGGCTGGCGTCCGTCACGAACGTCCCGCTGCCCGGATCGTAGCGGCCGCGCAGCGAGGCCGGATGGAAGTCCTCCCCGCCGCCAGAGACGTCGTGCCACAACGGATCGGAGGCGATCGAGTGCGCGTCCTGCCCGCTCGCCGTCTGCCAGGCCCCCAGGAATTGGTAGCTCGTCCCGTGGTAGCTCACCGTGTTCTGGCCGTTTAAGCTGTAGTAGTCGTTGTAGTCCGACACGCCGCCGCTGGCACCGTCGATGTACACCGTCGCCGACGCCACCGTCACCGTCATCCCGCTCAAAAACACGTTGTCCTTCATCACGTTGCCCACGGACCCGTTCGCCAGGTACAGCAGATAGCCCGCGTCCAGCGAACCGGTGGAGTTGCTGTCGTTGAACATGTATTCCGTGTTCGTCGTCCCCACCAACCCCGCCCCGATGTAGGTCCCGCCCGTCACCATCCCCGGGTTGTCGAACCGGTTGCGGTCGATGTTCAAGCCGGAGCTGCTCAGCGCGTAGATCCCGAAGGCGTACTTCGTCCCAGTAGAACCCGGCTTGCGCAGCAGCAGAGCGTTGTTGTAGATCGTCGCTCCCGTCGTCAGGCCGTCCAGGTAGATCCCCTGCGTCGTCTTCGCCGACGAGATCGGCGTTATGATCGTGTTCGACGTCACCCACAAAGACGGCGCCGCCGCCTGCGTCTCGATGTAGACCCCCTGCGCGCAGCCCTCCACCACGTTCGTCGAGAACCGCACCGAACCCCTGATCGTCCCGCTAAACAGCGCCAGCCCCTGGTTGCCCGTCCCCTCCGCCTTGATTACGTTCTGCGAGGCCTCCAGACCCTTGCTCAGCCCGCCCGTCCCCAGCCCGATGCCCGCGCCGCCCGCCCCGTCGGGCACCAGCACGTTCGAGTCCACCACCGTGTCCGTCGAACCGGTCAAGAACACCGCGTTCGGCCCCTGGATGTAGTCGCTCGTGATGCTCGCCGACTTCGACGGGAAGAGGTTGATGCCGGCGTTCAAGCCGTTGCCCGCCGCGATCATCGTGCTCTGCGTGATCGTCGTGAAGGAATCACCGTTGGTGTGGATCGCGTCGGCGTCGTTGAGCGCCTCCACCAGGTCCCCGCTCAGCGTCGTCTGCGCGCCGTCGATCTCCATGACCGCCAACACCCCGTTGCCGCCGCCCATCGAGCTCGCCGCCGTGCTCTGGCTAATCTGCGTCCCCGTCGCCCCGCCGTCGATCTGCAGCGCCGTGTTCGTCTGACCGTAGATGTAGCTGTTCTCAATCGTGTTGTAGCCGGCGCTCACCCGCAGCCCGTAGGAGGCGCCGTCGCTGGCCGTCATCGTGCTGTCCGTGATCGTGTTGTAATCCCCGCCCTTGCCGCCGCTGTTGGCCAGCAGTATCCCGCTGCCCCCGGCCGCCGAAGAGATCGACACGCTCACCGTGTTCGAGGAGCCCCCGTCGATGAACAGTCCAGCGTTGTTGCTGCCGCTTCCCAGCAGCGTGCTGTTGTCGATCGTGTTCCAGTCCGCCCCGACCGCCAAATGCAGCGCGTTGCCGCTGCTGGATTTCACCACGCCGTGCGAGATCGTGTTGTGGACGCTGTTCTCCACACGCAGCGCGTCGTTGAACCCCGACCCGGACGGCGCCGAAATCGTGTCGTGGCCCAGCGTGTCCCAGTTCGCCTCGCTCGCCATCTCCACCGCCGTCCCGTTGACCGACGTCAAAACCGAGTAGCTGATCGTGTTCGACGACGCCGCCTGCGCGAACAGCGCGTAAGCCCCCATCCCCCCGGCCGCCGCCGTGCTCTGCGTGATCGTGTTGTGCTCCGCCCCGGTGTCCAAGAACACGCCGTAGCCGTTCGGCGAAGACAGATAGCTATCCGTGACCGTGTTCGAACTGGCCCCATTGATCCACAGCGCGTAGCCGCCGAAGTTCTCCGCGCTAAACGAACTGCCGCTGATCGTGTCGTACTGGCTGCCCGCGTCGATGCGCACGCTGCTGCTCCCGCTCGCCGTCACCACCGTGAAGCTGTTGCTAAACCCGCCGTGCACGTAGAGCGGATAGCCCGCAAAGTCGCTGTCCGTCAGCTCGCTGTTCGATACCGCCGTCGCCGTGCTCCCGGACAGCTTCAAACCGTCGCCCCTCGCCACCGTCACCGTCGAGGCCTCGATCACGGTCCCGCTGCTGGCGCTCACCAACACCCCGGCCGACCAGATCTGGCTGGGACCGCCGTTGTCCACAACGCTCATCGAGCTCAACGTCACGAAGTCGGAGGACACCCGCACCCCGTAGGCCACCAGGGTCGTCGGAGCCACAGAGAGATTCTCCAGGTTCACGCTGGAGTTGGCGATCACGAACGCCGCCGTCGAGCCGCCCGGCGGATCGATCACGGCCTTGCCGGCCACGGACGGGTCCGTCTCGATCGTGATGGAGGACCCGTTGTTCGTGAACCCCTCCACCGTCACCTGCTCGTTGTAGGTCCCGTTGTCTTGTATGTCGATGCAAGAATACCCGGTCAGCGTCTTCGGCAGCAGATTGATCGCGTCCTGGATCTTCGTCGCGTCGGCCCCGCCCGCCTGCTTGACGTACTCCGTCGTCGCGCAGGCCCCGGCCTGCACCGTCGCCCCCGCGGACAGGGTCCCGGCCAAGCCGTCGTCCTCGAACGCGCGGATAGCGAAGTAATACTGGGCTCCGGGGATCAGGCCGGAGAAAACCAGCGATTGAACGGTCCCCTCGACCTGCGGCGCCGGAGCCCCCGGTACAGAGTTGGCGGAGCTGAAATTAGAGACTGAGAGAGCCGGGGACTCGCTGGCCTTGGTGCTGTACTTGATCACGTAGGACTTCGCCGTCGTGCCGCTGGCATGGGCGTCGTCGCCCGGGGCGGTCCATTGCAGCGTGATCTGCTCGGAGCCGCTGCGCGAGGCCGAGAAATTGGTGACCGCGCCGGGATAGTAATCGATCGGCATCAAGCCGCTGCGCAGGTTGTAGCCGGAGCTGGTGTGCGTCGTCAGGCTGACCTCGCCGACGGCGGAGCCGTTGCTGAAATGGGGCGAGGACAGGGTCTGGCCTGAATTGTCCATGGCGGAGCGCGCGTTGGTGTAGTGGGCGCTGGAGGACTCGATGGCGAGCGCGGGAAGGGCAAGCATGCCGCCGAGCAAGGCGGTGGCGAGCAAAATCCAGGGCGACGACAGACGCCGAGACGCGCCCGTGGCCTCTGGCATAGTTACCTTATAGCGCGCGGGCGCGAAATAATTGTTACGAAAAGACGATATCGTTGCGGCTTTTTAGCTCTCCGGGAGGCGCGCCCCGGTCAAGCGGCGGGAATCGTGAAATGGAAGGTCGTGCCCCGGCCTTCTCCGAGAGACTCGACGGCGATGGAGCCGCCGTGGGCCTCGACCAGGCTCTTGCAAATCGACAAGCCGAGCCCTGTGCCCGTGATCTTGCGCTCCTTCTGCCGCGCCACGTCGACCTGGCCGAAGGGCCGGAACAGCTTGGGCAGGTCCTCCGCCCGTATGCCGAGGCCGGTGTCGCTGACGCTAAAGCGCGCGAAGCTCCCCTCGCGCGCCGCCGCGACCGTGATCCGCCCTCCCGACGGCGTGAACTTCATCGCGTTGGTGATCAGGTTGTTGATCACCTGCTCGAGTTTCTCGCGGTCGGCCAGCACCGCCGGAACGTCCGCGGCGACCTGCTGCTGCAAAGTCACGCCCTTCGCGGAAGCGGTGAGCGAGAACAGCTCCACCGCCGTCGGGATCATCTCCTGTGGGCGCACCGGCTGCTTGTGCAGCTCCAGGCGCCCGGCCTTGATCTTGGCCGCGTCGAGCACGTTGGCGACGAAGGCCACCAAGCGGCGGCCCTGGTTCTCGATCATCTTGAGATTGCGGTCCTGCTTCTCGTTGAGCGGGCCGTAATGGCCCAGCCGCAGCGCCTCGGTCAGCATGATCATCGAGTTGACCGGACCGCGCAGGTCGTGCGAGACGGTGGAGACCAACTCGTCCTTGACCGCATCGAGGATGGCCAGCCGGTTGCGCTGCCGCTCGGCTCCCAGATAGCCCAGCCACGAGGAGACGATGTAGATCGCCAGCGCCGAGAGAAACGGGAACAGCGGATCGAGCAGCCAGTGCAGCCGCGCATAGGCGTACCAGGACAGCGGAAAGGCCGCCGCGGCCACGGACAGGCCGAGCGCGCCGCACCAGGCGGCGCCAAGCCGCGGCAGCAGAAGGATCAGCAGCGCCCCCAAGGCCAGCGTGTACACGATCTCGACGCCGTCGGCCCAATCCGGCCGCCGCAAAAAGCCTCCGCTCAAGGCCTGCTCGGCGATCTGGGCCTGTATCTCGACGCCTGGCGTGACCGGCGAGAGCGGGGTGGCGCGCAGGTCCTGCAGCCGCTGCGCGCTGGAGCCGACGAAGACGATTTTGCCGGCGAACGCCCCCCTCGGCGCGTCACCCGCCAAAACCTCCCAAGCCGGAACGGAGCGAACGGCGGCCGGCGGGGAATAGCGCAGCCACAGCCGGCCCGCGCCGTCGGTGGGCAAGGTGAGGCTCCCCACTCGAATTTGGCTGATGCCGGTGTGCTGCCCGAAGCTGAGCACCCCGCTGGCGCCGGAGGACTTGACGATGACGCTCGACGCCCCTTGGAAGACGCGCAGCGCCTCCAAAGCCAGCGCCGGATAGACCGCCATCCCCTTGCGCAGCAACAGGGGGGCGCGACGGATGACGCCGTCGCTCTCGGGCTGGACGCTGAAGCAGCCGTCGCCGGCGGCGGCGGTCTCCAGCTCCGGCAGGTTCGCGACCGCGCCGGGATAATCTGGAAGATATCTCAGCGGGCTGTCCCCGGAATAAGCGAAGCCCGACTTGAGCGCGGGTCGCACCGCGTTGGGACGAGAGGTCATCGTAAACCCCTCCACGACGCGCGCGCGAGAGATCGCTTGGGCGAAGATCAGGTCGTTGTCGGGCAACTCCTTGGAGTGTTTTTTCAGCGACTCGATCTGCGGAAGGTCCGGCAGGCGGGCGAGGAGCTGGCGCGGGGAGTCGCGATCCGGCTCGTCGAAGACGATGTCGAAAACGATGGTCGAGGCCCCCAGGCGGGACAAGCGATCCGTCAGCTCGGCCAGGAGCGTATGCGGCCACGGCCATGGCCCGAGGCGCGAGAGGCTTTCATCGTCGATGTCGACGACGCGCACCGGAACGCCGGGATCGTAGCGGCGCGGAGTCAACGTTTGGTAGGCGTCGAAGACCCTGTCCTGGAAGGCCTCGACCGCCCTGATGCCGGACACGCGCAGCAGCAATGCCGCCAAGAGGACGGCGGCGGGCGCCAGCCACTGAGCCGAGCGTCTTAAGGCGTCGCGATCGAACACACTCCATTGTTCTTAAAATGCCGGCCTTTTTCAATCCCTCGCATCTCGCAAGTCATCCGTTAAAATGCTTACATAGCGGGCGTGAGAACGCTAGCCTTTTGGTCTTGCCTGCTTCTTCTGCCTATGATCGCGCGCGCCGCGGAGCCGGCCGTCAGCACAGCGCCCGTCACCTTCGACCAAATCCTGGAACGGCCGGACGACATCGAGCTCAACCTGCGCTTCGCCCGCCAGCAGATCGACGAGGGCAACCTGCGCGGCGCCGCGGCCACCCTCGAGCGCGTGATGGCCGACGCGCCGGGCAGGCAGGACGTGGAGCTGCTGCACGCGGCCTTGTCGCTGAAGCTCGGCAACATAGAGGATTCCCGGCGCGAGCTCAACTCCTTGAGCGCGGCCTCCCTCTCGCCGGAGATCAAGGAACGCCTCGCCGCCTTCAAGAGGGAGGCGGAACGGCGCGGGCGGGTGGGCGAGCTGGGCCTGGTGGCCGGGATGGGCTTTCAGTACGACACCAACCGCAACGCCGCTCCTGCCTCCGGGCAGGCACTGCTCTTCGACACGCCGCTGCAGCTCTCCCCCGGCTCGCGCCGCCGCGACGACACGGCGATCACCGCCCTGGCCGGGCTGGACGCCAGCCACGATATCGGCGACGCCGGCGAGCGCCTCTTCGGCGCCGCTTCCTACTACCGGGAGGAGCAGACGCTGCTCAAGACCCTGAACCTGCAGGCGTATTCCCTCTCCGGCGGCGTCGCCTTCAAGCTCGGCGACGTCGAGGTGCGGCCTTCTCTGCTCTTCGACCATCTCTTGCTGGCCCAGACGACCTACCTGCGCGACCGCGGGGCCAGTCTGCGCCTGGCGCGGCGGCTGCCCTCAGGGCTCGGCCTTTTCGTCGAGGGCCGCGACGTCTACCAAGCCTACAGCCCGACGGACGTGGCACCCTTGGCTCAACAGCGCGACGGCGTCCAGGACGACCTGGTGGCCGGCTTCGACTACCTCCTGACCCCGCGCCTGAAGGCAGGGCTCTCCTATGGGCACGGCCTCAAGCACGCCTCGTTTTCTCCCGACTCCTTCGACCGGGACGGCGTAGACGCAAACCTCTTCTGGCTGCCGCGGCCGGACATCTTCCTGAGCTCGGACCTTGTCGTCAACTGGGACCGCTACCCCGTCGAGGACGACTTCATCAGCGCCCGCGGCCGGCGCGACAACACCTGGCGGGCCACCGGCACGCTGGGCATGCCGCTGGGACGGCTATGGCCTCCGCTCGACGACGTCGTGCTGACGGTCACCTACGAGTACTTCCAGGAAGTTTCGAACATCCTCAACTTTTCCTATACCAACAACAAGATCGGCACGATGCTGACCTACCGCTGGGGATTGGGACTGCTATGAGAAACTCCTTCCTTCTGCTGGCCCTCTTCGCCGCGCCGCTCGCCGCAGCTCCCGCCGTCCCGGCGGCCGCCCCGATCCCCATCGGTGCCGCGGCCGCCGTGCGCGGCACCGTCGAGGCCCTCCTGCCCGCGCCCGGAGCCGTCGGCCGCATCCTTGGCAGCGGCGCCCCTGTCTATCTCAACGACAAGATCACGACCGGGCCCAACGGCCGCCTCCAGGTGCTGCTGCGCGACGAGACGGTGTTCACGATCGGGCCCAACACGACGCTGATCCTCGACAAGTTCGTCTACGATCCCTCCACCGATCTCGGCCAGGTCTCCGCCAGCATCACGCGGGGATTCTTCCGCTTCATCACCGGCAAGATCGCCAAGAAGCATCCCTCCAACATGAAGGTGACGCTGCCGGTCTGCACGATCGGCATCCACGGCACCGACGTCATGGGGCATGTCGGCCCCGGCCAAGCCACCGTCGTCCTTAAGTCCGGCGGCATCCGCGTCGGCAACCAGGCCGGCAGCGTCATGATCGAGCGGCCGGACTTCTGCACGACCGTCGGCGCCGGCCACGCCCCCGTGCACGTTTTCGCCGCGCCGCCCTCCATGCTCGACGCGCTGGCCTCGGCCCTGGCGCCGAGACCGGTCTTGCCCGCTCCCCAGGCTCCGGCCGCGCCGCCGGCCGGCAAGGCAGTCCTGAACAAGCCCGTGCTCGATGCCCTCTTGACCCAGACCTCCCAGGATTCCTTGACCCAATTGGTCGACGGCGCAACGTCAAACTGGGACGACGTTCGCAAGCTCTCCGGCAGCGGCCTCTACACCGCCAACGGCTCCTTCTCGGCCGCCGGAAACGAGTGCACCGCTCCCGGACAATGCAGCTGGAACTTCAACTTCACCGCCGACTTTCAGAACCGCTTCCTCAACGGCACGGCCAGCGTGACGACGACCGACGTGGGCAACGTCCCCTCCGGCACCATCGACAGCACCAACCTCAACAGCCTCAATACCGATTGGTCGTCGCTGAGCGGCTCCGCCGTGCTGACGGTGCCGATGTCCGGCTTGACCAACAACGGCGGAGGCTACAACTTCAACACTTGCAGCGCCGGGGACTGCTACTACCGCTTCACCTTCCAGAACAAGGGCGGCCGGGCGGCGGGACAGGTGAAGGGCGAATCCGCCATCGCCGACGCTCCCATCACCGGCACCGGCCAGACCCTGACCGCGCCGCGCCAATAGCTTGACAAGCGGCCGTTGCGGGGCTAAACAAGTGGCGCCGCCGAAAGGCGGCACGGCATTCTCATGGACAGCGAGCTAAGCAAGAGCGAAGCGGTCTTCATGATCTTCATGGCCCTGGCCGCGGCCGGCTATCACGATCCCACCATCAAGCGCTCCTCCGTCCTCATGCTTTTCGCGGCGATGCTGCTCTTCAACTTGATCCACCTGACCGTCCTGCGCCCGCGCATCTCCGAGCGGCCGATCGTCCGGCTCTCCGTGTTCGTCAACGCCTTCTTCATCTCCCTGGTGATCTACTTCACGCGGCGGGGAGAATCCTATTTCTGGGTGCTGTATTTCCTGCCGATCTTCACCGCCAGCCTCGCCCTGCCCCGCCGGGAGGTGCTCTGGACCGTGGCCGCTTGCTGCGCGGCCCTGGCGGCGATCTCGGCGGACAGTTGGATGGCATGGGCTTGGGCGCTCGAGCTGGGCCTGGCCACCAAATGCGCGACCTTGCTGCTGGCGGGCGTAATCACGATGCGCTCCGCCCAGGGCGAGCGGCAGGCCCGCCGCCAGCTCGCCTTCGAGCAGGAACGCCAGCAGCGCGAACGCCAGGAGCTTTCCGAAAGATTGGGGCACGCCGAGCGCCTGGCCACCCTGGGAACGCTGGTGGCCAGCGTCGCCCACGAGGTAGGCGGGCCGCTGACCGCGATCCTGGGCATCTGCGAGCTGCGGGCCTCCGATCCCCCCGGCTCGCCGCAAGACTACCGGGAAGACCTCCAGCTCATCGAGCGGTCCACGCAGCGCTGCAAGGCGGTGCTCGACAGCGTCAGGTCCTTCTCGCGCAAGCGGCAGATCGAGCCGACGTCCAACGACTTCAACGCCCTGATCAAGCAGTGCGCGATGCTGAAGAAATACGACTGGGTCGGGAAGATAGAGCTCTGCGAGGACTACGCCCAGGGCCTGCCCGAGATCACGATGATCCCCACGGAATTCCAGCAGGTCGTCTTCAACCTGTTGACCAACGCCCAAGAGGCGATCCTCTCCGCCAAGGACTCCGGACGCATCTGGATACGCACCGAACGCGCCGGGGAAGGGGTGCGCGTCCTCATCGAGGACGACGGCCCCGGCATCCCGCCGGAGACGCTGCCCCACATCTTCGACGCCTTCTTCACGACCAAGCCGGCGGGGCAGGGCACCGGCCTGGGGCTGTCCATCGTCAAGCAGTTGGTCGACCACCAAGGCGGGACGGTCTCGGCCGGCCAAAGACCGGGAGGCGGGGCCCGCTTCTCGGTGCAACTTCCCCTGATCCCGGCCCGCGACACCATGCGCCGAACCCTGGTCCCGCCGCCTCTGCACGGCCTAAGCGCCTAGGACGAAATAAACGGCCCGCGCAAGCCGGCTGACGCCGGCCGTCATGAGCTAACGCATCCCCCTATCCGCTCAGACGCAAGCCGGCTGACGCCGGCTTAGAGTTTCAGTTTGCCGACGCCGCCCGACGGCAGGCCGCCGCCGGGACCGGAGAGCCCGGAGGCGCCGCCCTGCGGGATCACGATCTGCGTGGCGGCCCTGCGGCGCAGCTCGTTGAGCTCGTTGACCGCCTCGGCGAAGGCGCGCTCGACCGCCTCCGCGTAGCCGGCGACGGCCTGCTCCAGGCTCTCGGCCGGGATCTCGAAGGACAGCGGCAGGGAACCGCCGGCCGTCATCAGGGAGGCCTCGCCCAGGAAGGCCGCCTTGCGCGACGGGTCGATGGAGCCGTCGAGCTTGACCGGGAGCAGGCGCCGGATCATGCCCACCTTGCGATCGGTGAACGTCTCCTCGCGCCACAGGTCGGCCGCGTCCATCTTGGGGGAATCAGACTCGGGTTTCGTTGCCATGCCTTATTTTACCGCTTTCTCGGGCCGGCTACGCCTAAGCCGGCTACGCCGGCTTAGAGCGGCACGCGGTACTCGAGGATGGTCCCCTTGTAGTCTTTCTCCGCCAAGGCACGGAAGAATTCCTGCGAGCGCATCCTGTGGGCGCCCTTGAGCGGCCGCAGGCGCTCGTAGCCCCCGTCCGGCTTGAGCTGCCAGGCCTTCACGTTGTCGTAGAGAGTGGCCTCCAGGATGACGTCGCGCAGGAAGCGGCGCAGGGCGGCGTCCTTGACCGGGAAGGCGATCTCGAAGCGGGAATAAAAGTTGCGGGGCATCCAGTCGGCGCTGGAGAGATAGACCTTCTCGGCGCCGCCGGCCCGGAAATAGTAGACGCGGCTGTGCTCGAGGAAGCGGTCGACGACGCTGACCACGCGGATGTTGTCGGACATCCCCTTGATGCCGGGGCGCAGGCAGCAAATCCCGCGGACGTTGAGGTCGACGCGCGCGCCGGCGTTGGATGCCTCGTAGAGGGCCTCGATGATGTCGGGATCGACCAGGGCGTTCATCTTCGCCATGATGTGGCCGCGCCCGCCGGAGCGCTGGATGCGGGTCTCCTCGCGAATGAGCTGCAGGAGCCGGGCGTGCAGCGTCCTGGGAGCGACCAGCAGATCCCGGAAGGGAAAGTCGCGGCGGCGGCGGCGCAGGGCGGCGAAATACTGCTCGATCTCGGCGCCGAGGGCGGGGTCGGCGGTCAGAAGGCCTAAGTCGGTGTACTGCATGGCCGTGCTGGGGTGGTAGTTGCCGGTGCCCAAGTGGAGGTAGGAGCGCTCCTCATCGCCCTCCCTCCGGAAGACCTGGGTGACCTTGCTGTGGACCTTGTAGCCGCCCATGGGACGCACCACCCGCACGCCGGCGGCGCGCAGCTGCGAAGCCCAGCGCAAGTTGTTGAGCTCATCGAAGCGCGCCTTGATCTCGACGTAGCAGGTGACCTCCTTGCCCCGCCGCGCGGCCTCCTCGAGGGCTTCCATGATGGGGGATTCCCGGCTGGTGCGGTACATCGTGTGGAAGACGCGCGTCACCCGCGGATCGACGGCGGCGCGGCGCAGGAAGGCCACGACGGAATCGAAAGAGTCGTAGGGATGGTGCAGGAGGATGTCGTGCTTGGAGACGATGTCGAAAAACCGGGTCGCGCGGGCCAGCGGAGGAGGCAGGCGCGGGCGGATCGGCGCGTACTTAAGCCCGCGCGGCGAGCGCAGGCGGTAGAGCGTGGCCAGGGCGCGCAAATCCAGGGGGAGGTCGAAGCGGTAGAGCCCCGCCGAGTCGACGCCCAGCGCCGTCGCCAAAAACAGCGCCCCCTCCGAGTACGACGGGGCGTCGACCTCCAGGCGCACGACCTTGGCGCTCTTGCGCAGGCGCACGGCCTCGGCGATCTGCTCCTCGAGCGAGTCCTCGTCGTCCGGACGATAGCGCAGATCCGCCTCGCGGATGATCTTGAAAGGGAAGGCCTCGATGACCTCCCGGTTGGGAAAGAAGGTCTCCGCCCGCTCGGCCAGCCAGCGCTCGATGAGGGCGAAGCGACGCGCCTTGCCGGCGGAGGGCAGCCGCACCAGCCGGGACTCCCGCTCCTGGATCGTCAGGATCGCGTACTCTCCCGGGAAGCGCACGAAGACGTGCAGCCGCTCGCTGAGCAGGCGCGGGGGCGGCTCGGAGCTGCGCCGCAAGACGTAGCGGATGTCCGGCAGCCGCGCGGCGATCTCGCGGTCGAGCGCGGGCTTGGCGGAGGCGAACTGGGCGTGGATGAGGATGCCGGAGCGGTCGAGGGTCCGCAGGATGTCCTCGAGCACCGTCGCCTGGCGGGACTTCTGCCGGAGCACGTGCTCGCGGATCTGGCCCAAGGCCTTCGTGGCGGTCAGCCCGTCGGGAGACCTGCGGTGCGGGAAACGGCGGGCCAGGCGCTGGATCTCGGCCACCCGGACCATGAAGAACTCGTCCAGATTCGAGCTGACGATCGCCGCGAAACGCAGGCGCTCCAGCGGCGGAACGCCGGGGTCCGCCGCCTCCCCTAGGACGCGGTCGTTGAAGGCCAGCCAGCTTAAGTCGCGGTTGAGGTAGCGGCTGATCGAGGGAGCGCCCCGGGGCTCGGCCCGCTGCAAGCCGTGATCCGGCGGGAAGGCGGACCACTCGGCTTTCGGGATGAACGGTTGGGAAGGCATTTTTAGATTGTAGCGCTTTCCATCGCCCCTGCGCCCCGGCCCGCTTCCTGTATAATGACCCCATGGCCTCCTGGCCCTGGGACGCGGCGTGGCTGTTTACGACCTGCTGGCTGCTGGCCCGCGTGGAGATAGAAATCGAGGGGCCGAACGGCTGGGCGCAGGAGCTTCCCACCTGGCGCTACCAGCCGCGCTGGCTGCTGCGGCTGACCAACGGCAAGCCGCTGACCGGCTACCATCTCTGGTTGACCCTGTTTCTGCTTGCCTTCTTCCACCTGCCGCTGGCCTGGGGAGGCTGGTCGCTCCGGCTGGAAGCGGCGGCGCTGTCTCGCTACCTGCTGCTGACCTGCTGCTGGGACTTTCAATGGTTCGTCTGGAACCCGGCCTGGGGGCCCAAGCGTTTCTTCACGGAGCCCGTCTGGTGGCTCAAGCGCCGCGTCCTCAATCTCCCCGTCGAGTACTATCTGGCCGTCGCCGCCTCAGCGGCCCTGCAAGCCCTGCTGTGGCCGCAGGACCTGGGGCGCTGGGCGAAGGTCGCGGCAAGCCTTCTCGTCCTGAGCCTGGCCTCGGCCGCGCTGGGCCAAGTCCAGCGCCGCTTGAGCGATCTCGAAGGCGGCCACCGGGCGGCCGAGGGCGCGGGCGCTGCGCCTCATTCGAGCTAGACGCGTGCGGTCCTCGAGCAGGACCTCGACCTTGTAGGCCAGCCCCGCCAGGGAGTTGGCCTTCACTCCGGCGCCGTTCTCCAGCACGTAATCCGAATTGCGGGTCTCCTGGCCGGGGATCGGATCGATCATGACCAGGGGCGTGCCGCAAGCCAGCGCCTCCGAGGTCGTCAAGCCGCCCGGCTTGGTGACGACGAGGTCGGCGGCGGCCATCCAATCGTGCAGCCGGTCGGTGAAGCCCAATATACGCGCGCCATGGCGCGGGTGCGGCGGCCGCCCGGAGAGGCGGCGGCGCGCCGACTCGTTGCGGCCGGTGACCACGACCAGGTCCATCGGAATCGGGACTTTCAGCAGCCACTCGAACACCTGCTCCATGGGGCCGACGCCGCTGCCGCCGGACAATTGCAGGACGATCGGGCGCTCTCCGGAAAGCCCGAGGCGCCGAAGCACCTCGCCGCGATGGAGGCGCCCGAAGCGCGGGTCGATCGGAATCCCGGTGATCGAGACGCTCTCCGCCCCGACCCCCCAGCCCGCCAGGCTGGCGGCCGCCTCCGGGGAGGCCACGAAGTAGCGCTCGCAGGGCGCCTGGACCCAAAGCCGATGGGCGTCGAAATCGGTGACGACGACCGCCAGGGGAACGCTCAAGCGGCCCAGGCGCTTGAGGCGGGAGGCGAGCTCCGCCGGCAGGAAATGAGTGCAGACGAGAACGTCCGGCGCCTCGCGCGCGAGCAGCCTGGGGAAGGCCGAGAGGCTGGCGCGCTGCATCAGCAGCCGCAGCGGCTCCGCCAAGGGCAGCGAGGCCGGACGGTCGAAGGCGTCGTAGAGCGAGCCCAGCAGATGCGGCGCGGAGCAAGCCAGCTTCAGGTAGGCGTCGCTGTAGACGGCGCGGAAGGCGGGGCCGGCCAGCTCCAGGACGTCGAGATGCTTGACGGCCGCGGAGGCGTCCAGCTCGCTCGCCGCCGCGCGGACGGCATCGCCCGCCCTGCCGTGCCCGGAGCCGACGGAGGCGGACAGAACGAGAATCTTCCTCATGCGCCGCTGCCCAAGGGCGCGGCCTGCGCCGCGCCGGCCCAATGGACGATCTCAAGGCGCCCGTCGAAATCCTCGACCAGGGCGGTGCAGCCCTCGACCCAATCCCCGTCGTTGAGGTAGAGCGTGCCGTCCACCGCGGCCACCTCGGCGTGGTGGATATGGCCGCAGATGACGCCGTCCAAGCCCTTGCGGCGCGCCTCCTGGGCCACGGCCCTGCGAAACTCGGCGATGAAGCCGCGCGCGTTCTTGACTCGAAGCTTCAGATAGGCCGACAGCGACCAGTAGGGCAAGCCGAGGCGCAGGCGCGCCCAATTGAGCGCGCTGTTGAGGACGACCGAGACGTCGTAGGCCCAGCTGCCCAGCTGCGCCACCCATTTCGCGCAGCGGATCACGGCGTCGTACTGGTCGCCGTGCGTGACGAGGAAGCGCCGTCCGTCGGCGGTCTGGTGCACCGCGGCGTTGGCGATCGAGATCCCCCCGAAGCGCACGCCGAGGAACTGGCGGGCCAGCTCGTCGTGATTGCCGGGGATGTAGACGACCTTCGTCCCCTTGCGCGCCTTGCGCAAGAGCTTCTGGACGACGTCGTTGTGGCTCTGCCGCCAGCCCAGCCAGCTGCGGCGCAATGCCCAGCCGTCGATGATGTCCCCCACCAAGTAGAGCTGCTCCGACTCGTTGCGCCTCAAGAAATCGAGCAGGAACTCCGCCTTGCAGGCCCGCGTGCCGAGGTGGATGTCCGAGATGAAGATCGCCCGGTATCGACGCTCCGTTTCCTCCATGCGCCGCCAGTATAGCCGCTTGGCCGCGGCCGCGCCGTCGCCAGACGGTATGCTGCGTATAAACTCCGCATGACACGCCGTGGCGGGTCCGGAGGAAATCTCCTATGATGCGGTCATGGAGCTCTTGCTGATGCGCCACGGACCCGCGGGAGACAGCCGGCGCTGGCTGGCGCGGGGCCGAGCGGACGCGGAGCGCCCGCTGACGGAGACCGGCCGCCGCAAGACGCGCCGCGCGGCCGAGGGCCTGGCGCGGCTGCTGCCGAGGCTGGACCTGATCGCCTCAAGCCCCCTGCTGCGCGCGCGCCAGACCGCCGACGCCCTGGCCCGCCTCCACGGCGAGGCAACGCGCTCGCAGTGGGCGCAGTTGCGGGCCCTGCGTTGACGCAGGTCCTTAGGATGGACTAGCCGGCAATTTGCTAGGGTAGCCCCAGCCATGGCGCGCATCCTGGTCGTCGAGGACGAGGCCAACCTGGCGCGCTTATTGCGCTACAACCTGGAGAAGGAAGGCCACCAAGTCATCGTCTGCTCGGACGGCGAATCCGGCCTGGAGGCCTTCCGCTCGCGCAAGCCGGAGCTCGTCATCCTCGACGTGATGCTGCCCAAGCTCGACGGCTTCGATTTCTGCCGCGTCGTCCGCGCGGACTGCGCGACTCCGATCCTGATGCTGACCGCGCGAAAATCAGAGCTCGATCGGGTCCTCGGCCTGGAGCTCGGCGCCGACGACTACGTGACCAAGCCGTTCTCGGTGCGGGAGCTGATGGCGCGCGTGAAGGCGATCCTGCGCCGCGCCTCGAAGGACGACGGCCGCGCGGTCATGAGGGCGGGCTCCCTGGAGCTGGACCTCGACCGGCACGAGGCCCGGCTGGGCGGCAAGCCCTTCTCGATTCGCGCCAAGGAATTCGAGTTTTTGAAATGCCTCTTGCAGGCCAAGGGGCGGGTCCTGACGCGCGACGAGCTGCTGGAGCGCGTCTGGGGCTACGACGAGTCCATGGAGATCGACACGCGCACGGTCGACCAGCACATCGCCCGCCTGCGCGAGAAGCTCGGAGCCGAGGCGCGCCGCATCGTGACCATCAAGGGAGTCGGCTACCGGCTCGACCTGGGCGGATGAGACTCAACCCGCTGGGCCGCTTCCAGCGCCGCCTGGGCGTCTCCTTCTGCCTCATCCTGCTGGCCTCCACGGTCGTGCTCAACGCCCTGGTCACGCGGGCCTTCCGCACCCAAAGAATCGACGATCTCTCCCGCGCGCTGGCGGCGCAGGCCCGCCTGGCCGCCGAGTTGACCCGCCGGGCCCGGCCGCTTGCCTCCGAAATGCCGAGGCTGGCCCGGAAACTGGCGGCCATCTGCTCCTGCCGGATCACGATCCTGTCCAAGACCGGCTCGGCGCTGGCGGACTCGCAAGGCGGCGCCGTCGAGCCCGCCGGCGCCGCCGAGGTGGCCGCGGCCTTGCGCGGCGGCACCGGACATGCCGTCCGAAACGACCCGACGCAAGGCGAACTCCTCTATACCGCGGTGCCGCTGCCGGGAATCGGCGCGCTGCGTTGCGCCCTGCCACTCTCCGAGGTCGACCTGCGGGCGGCGCGGCTGCGCCGAGACATCACGACCATCTCCCTGGCGATCTTGATCGTCGCCATGGCGCTGACCCTGTGGCTGTCGGCTTCCCTGGCCAGGCCGCTGGAAGGTTTGACCGACATGGCCGAGCGGCTTTCGCGCGGCGACTACGCCACGCGCCTGCGCGTCTCCCCGAACGACGAGCACCGCCGCCTGGCGGAGGCCTTAAACGTCCTGGGAGAGACGGTCCAGCGCACGGTCCAGGCCTTGGAGCGGGACCGCGGCCAGTTGGAGGCCATCCTGGACAGCATCGTCGAGGCCGTCGCCGCCGTCGACGCCCAGGGACGCCTGATCGCGGCCAACCCGGCTCTGCGCCGGCTGCTGGTCCTGCCGGAGCCCTTCCAAGGCCGCAGCTTCACCGAGGCATTGCGGCACCCGAAACTGCAGGACCTGCTCGACTCGGTCTTAAAGGAGGGCCGCGCGCGCGTCGACGAGATCGCCGGCCTGGGCCACGGAGACCGGCATTTCGAGGCCCACGCGGTGGCCCTGCAGGAGGCCGGGCGCAGGACCGGAGCGCTGCTGGTGCTCCACGACATCACGCGCCTGCGCCGCTTAGAGCAGATGCGCCGCGAATTCGTCGCCAACGTCTCCCACGAGCTGCGCACGCCCCTGGCCTCCATCCAGGGCTTCGCCGAGACCCTGCGCGAGGGCGCCGTCGACGACCGCCGCCACCGCATGGAATTCATCGCCGCCATCGAGCAGGACGCCAAGCGCCTCTCCGCCTTAGTCGAGGACCTGCTTGCCCTCTCCGCGATCGAATCCGGGCAAAGGCCCCCCTCCCTCGGTGCGGTCGACGTCCTCGAGCTGGCCCGCGAGGTCGCCGCCGCCCTCAAGCCCCTGGCCGAGCGCCAGCATGTGAGCCTCGCGGTCGCCGAGAGCCCCCAGCCGCCGCTGGCTCTGGCCGATCGCGACCAGCTCAAGCAGGTGCTGACGAACCTGCTCGACAACGCGGTGAAGTTCAACCGGGAGGGCGGGCGCGTCGAGGTCTCCGCCTCGATCGCCGCGGGCCGAGCCGAGGTCCGCGTCGTCGACACGGGGCCCGGCATCCCCGCCGAGGATTTGCCGCGCGTCTTCGAGCGCTTCTACCGCGTCGACAAGGCGCGCTCCCGCGAGGTCGGCGGCACGGGCCTGGGGCTGGCGATCGTCAGGCACATCGTCGAAGCGCACGGCGGCTCCGTCTCCGTCGAAAGCCGCCTCGGCGAGGGCTCGCGCTTCCGCTTCACGATCCCGCTCGCCCCCCGGCCGGGCGGGGATGTCACTTCCCTGTCATAGCCATATGGGACAATCGCTTGAAATGGCGCTTGAAAAAACGCCGGAGGCCTTGCCCCAGCCAAAGCCGGCGCCGCCGCTGCCGGTGATGGAGACGCGCGGGCTGCGGGCGGGCTACGGGGCCGGCACCGTCCTTAAGGACGTCAACCTGGCCTTCGCCGCCAAGGCGGTGACGGCCATCATCGGCCCCTCCGGCTGCGGCAAGTCGACCTTGATCCGCACCCTCAACCGGATGCACGAGCTCTCCCCCGCGGCCTGGACCGCCGGGGAGGTCCTGCTCGACGGCCGCTCCGTCGACGTCCTCGATCCGGTGCTGCTGCGCCGCCGCGTCGGGATGGTCTTTCAGCGCCCCAACCCCTTCCCGACCATGAGCATCTTCCAAAACGTCGCGGCCGGCCTGGTCCTCAACGGCTTGCGCAACCGCGCGATGCTGGAGGAAAAGGTGGAGCTGAGCCTGCGGCGAGCAGCCCTCTGGGACGAGGTCAAGGACAAGCTGCGCGGTCCCGGCACCGGCCTGTCCGGAGGCCAGCAGCAGCGCCTCTGCATCGCGCGCGCCCTGGCCGTGGAGCCGGAGGTCCTCTTGCTCGACGAGCCCTGCTCGGCTCTCGATCCCATCGCCACGGCCCGCGTCGAGGAGCTGCTGCTCGAGTTCAAGGGGCAGCTGACGATCGTCATCGTCACGCACAACATGCAGCAGGCCGCCCGCGTCTCAGAGCGCACCGCCTTCCTCCTGATGGGCGAGATGGTCGAGTGCGGCCCCACCCCGCAGATCTTCACCCACCCCAACGACAAGCGCACCGAGGATTACATCACCGGGCGCTTCGGATGACCCCATGACGATGAAACGACATTTCGACGAGGACTTGCAGATCCTGAGAGACGAATTGCTCCGCATGGGCGGCCTCTGCGAGGAGATGCTCCGCCAGGCCATAGAGCTGCTCGTCAAGCGAGAGGAATCCCTCCTGGGGCGGGTCAAGGCCAGCGAGGAGCGGGTCAACCAGCTCCACATCGACATCGACGAGCACGTCCTGCGCTTGATCGCCCTGCATCAGCCCGCGGCCGGGGACCTGCGCCTGCTGGCGGCCGCGCTGAAGATCAACTCGGATCTCGAGCGCATCGGCGACCAGGCCGTCAACATCGCCGAGAGCAGCATGTACCTCCGGCGGCAGCCGCGCTTGAAGCTCGGCGACATCCCGCGCATGGTCGAGCTGGCCTCGGACATGGTGCGCGAGTCCCTGGACGCCTTCGCGCGCTGCGACGTCGAGCTGGCCCAGAAGGTCATCGCCAAGGACGACGAGGAGGACCGCTTGAAGAGCCAGACCTTCAACGAGCTCCTCCATCTGATGCAGAGCGACTCCTCCACCATCCAGCGCGGCATGGACATCATCCTCATCGCCCGCAACCTCGAGCGCATCGCCGACCACGCCACCAACATCGCCGAGGACGTCGTGTTCATGGTGATGGGCAAGGACATCCGGCACGGGGCGGGCCAGGGCCCCGCGGAACCGGAACCGGGACCGGCGGGTCCGGAGCAAGCGGAACCCCCCGCTCCGCTTCCTTAAGTAGGTCCACCGGCCCACTCCGGGCTTCCCCGAAAAGCCCTGGAGCCCGGGGCCCTTCGGCGGCATCCTATCAACGCCGGGCCTTGCGCCCGATCAATGGGGCATCGCCGCCGGCGCCGTACAATGAGCCTATGAGACCGCGTCGCCGCCGGTTATTGCAGTTTTCAAGCTGCCTGCTGGCAGCCGCCCTGGCGCTGGGTCCCTACGCCCTGGCGGAGGGATCTCGCGATATCCTTCCCGATCTTCCGGTTCCCGTAGATTTCCAGGCGCCGCGCCTGCAAGTGCTCGAGCCTCCGGCGACGGCAAGCCAAGGCATTCCCCCATTGCCGCAGGGCATCGGCGCGCGGGACATGGGAGCGCAAGCCGCCTGGAGCTGGGAGCGCTCGGGCCCCCCGCCGGGCATGACATCGGAGCGGCGTTCTGCCGCCGTCGCCCAAGTCCGTGCGGTCAGGGAAGCGCTGCGGAGAGATTTGACGGCGATGGCAAGAGAGCCTTGGGCCGACAAAAAGCTTCTTGAGCGGATCGGCTTGGACTATGCGGACTCGCTCATGGCCCTGGAAGCACGCGCCCAGGCCGGCGACCTGGACCCGGAGGTGCGGATTCGTTTGCTGCGGCCGGAGCACCTGCCTCGTCTCTCGGATTATCCGCTTCTTCCGTTCGACAACCAACCGGCTCCGGTTTATGATCGCGCCCTCAACATCGCCATCTTCGGCTCCTCCGCCAATCCCCCGACGCACGGCCATCTGGCCATCATGCTGCGCAGCTTGGCCCTGGGAGCCGATCTGATCGTCTACCGGCCCGCCAACGACGATACTGCGCGCAAGCCCGACCTGACCGCGGGACGCCTGCGCTTCCCGATGGCGGCCGCGGCGGCCGGCCTGCTAGCACCCTTCGTCCATGTCGCGCCGCTGGCCTGGGGCACCGATGAAGACGCAGAAACCCACACCTTCGACCTGCTCGCGGCCAATCCCAACCAACATATCAACCTGCTCTACCTCTACGGCGGAGACCATCATAATGCGAAAACCGCAAGCGGAGCCGACGACACCGTCTACAAGCTCCAAGCGAAGCTGGCCGACCCGAATAGCGGCCATGTCCCGGGGCTGCACAGCGTCGCCGGGGGGCTGTTCGACCGAGGAGGCATTGCGGACTTCGCCAGGACCTTGACCGTCTTTTACTTAGACAATGTCGGCTTCCATGCCTCCTCCACCGATATTCGCAACGGCCGCCATACCCTGCTGCCTCATGCCGTGATCCGCTGGATCCGCGAGAATAGCCTCAGTTTGTGGGGCATACAACCCCGTTGAGCCTCGGACGCTCGCTTAGTACAATTCGGCTATGAACGCTCCGACCTCCCACAGCAAACTGAACGCCTGGGTCGACGAGACGGCGCGCCTCTGCCGGCCCGACCGCATCGTCTGGCTGGACGGCTCCGAATCCGAGCGCAAGCGCCTGGAGGAGGAGGCGGTGGCCTCCGGCGAGCTGCTGCGGCTTAACGAAAAACTGCTGCCGGGCTGCCTCTACCATCGCACGGCCGCCAACGACGTGGCGCGCACCGAGCATCTGACCTACATCTGCACGCCCAAGAAAATCGACGCCGGGCCGACCAACAACTGGATGACGCCCGAGGAGGGCTACCGCCGGGCCGGCGAGATCTTTGCCGGCTCCATGCGGGGGCGGACGATGTACGTGATCCCCTTCTCGATGGGAGTCGTCGGCTCCCCCTTCTCGAAGATCGGGGTGCAGCTCACCGACTCCCTCTACGTCGCCCTCAACATGCGCATCATGACTCGGATGGGCCGCCGGGTGCTGGACCAGTTGGGCAGCGGCGGCGCCTTCACGAAGTGCCTGCACGGCAAGGCCGAGCTGGACGTCAACCGCCGGCTGATCCTGCATTTTCCGCAGGACAATACGATCTGGAGCGTGGGCTCCGGCTACGGCGGCAATGCCCTCCTGGGCAAGAAGTGCCTGGCCCTGCGCATCGCAAGCCACCTCGCCCGGACGGAAGGGTGGCTGGCCGAGCACATGCTCATCCTGGGCATCGAGCGCGGCGGCCGCACGCGCTACGTCACCGCGGCCTTTCCCAGCGCCTGCGGCAAGACCAACCTGGCGATGCTGATCCCGCCGGCCGGGCTCAAGGGCAAGGGCTACAAGATCTGGACCGTCGGCGACGACATCGCCTGGCTGCGGATCGGGCCGGACGGACAGCTGTGGGCCGTCAACCCGGAGAACGGCTTCTTCGGCGTGGCGCCCGGCACCAACTCCAAGAGCAACCCGACCGCCCTGGCCACGATCCAGCGCAACACCATCTTCACGAACGTGGCGCTGACCGCCGAGGGCGGCGTCTGGTGGGAGAACGGCGAGGGCCCGGCGCCGAAGGAATGCCTCGATTGGCGGGGCCAACCCTGGCGGCCGGGCATGAAGGACGCTGAGGGCAAGCCGCTGGCGGCCGCCCATCCCAACAGCCGCTTCACCGCCCCGGCCGCGCAATGCCCCTCCATCTCGCCGGAGTGGGAGAATCCCCAAGGGGTGCCGATCTCCGCCGTTATTTTCGGCGGGCGCCGGGAGCGCGTCGCCCCCCTGGTCTACGAGTCCTTCGACTGGAACCACGGCGTCTACGCCGGCGCCACGGTGGCCAGCGAGCGCACCGCGGCCCAGGTCGGAAAGCTCGGCGAGGTGCGCCGAGACCCGATGGCGATGCTTCCCTTCTGCGGCTACAACATGGCCGACTACTTCGCCCACTGGATCGAGATGGGCCGGCGCATCCCCAAGCCCCCGAGGATATTCCACGTGAACTGGTTCCGCAGGGACGCGCATGGCAAGTTCCTGTGGCCTGGCTTCGGCGACAACCTGCGCGTCGTCGAATGGATGCTCGAGCGCTGCGACGGCCGCGGGGCCGCGCGCAAGACCCCCATCGGCTGGGTGCCCGCGCCCGAGGCGCTGGACTTGACGGGGCTGGACCTGCCTGCGGGAGCGTTGGAGCAACTCCTGGCGGTCGACCGCCTGGACTGGGAGAAGGAGGCGGAATCGCACGAGCAGTTCTTCTCCCGCTTCGAGGGGCGCATCCCGCCGGCGCTGGTCGAGCAGTTGGCCGCGCTCAAGCAGCGCCTGCGGCAGGCCGTCGCCGCTTACTAAGGACCTGCGTCACAATAATATGGCTATTTTGGACGGACGATTTTGGAGCGAGCCAAGGAGCGAGAAGCGAGCATACCCGCAGCGGTCTGTGAGCGACGAGCGACGCAGGCGCAGCCCAAAAGCGTCCGTCCCCTCCGGGGCGAGCCGATTCCGGTCGATTTCATCGTTGCTCCTCGGTCACATGGCCTGCGGCCATGCTCCCTCCTCGCGCCTCGAAATCGCCTCGGACTCGGCTCGCCAAAATGGTCATATTATTGTGACGCAGGTCCAAAGCCGGCGCCAGCCGGCTTGCGTCAAGAAAACCATGGCCGGCTATCTAGTTCTGACATATTCTGACAATATCTGACTTTTCTCGCTGGCGCCGCAGTCGACGACGCGCCATCCTGGTCGCATGGGGGCCGAGGTCCCTGGATTGACCCCTCGATACCTGCGGTTGGCTTCAAAAGCCTTCCTGCTGCTGCTGGCCCTATTGTCCTGCGTTGCTTTGGCGCGCGCTCTCGGCGGCGCGCGCCTGCGTTTCGCCATCGAGTCTGCGCTCCGATCGGCAACCCAACTCTGGGTGCTGTCCGCGGCGTTGCTGATCGGAGCGATGACGTGGATGTTCGAGGCCTTGGCCGAACGCTCGGCCGAGAGCGCGCGCATGCGCAAGCTGGTCGGCCGGCTTTCCCCCTCCTTCGCCGAGCCAGCGGCGGGGGAGCGAGACGCCGCTAAGGCAAAAGCCTGCGAAATCACGGCGCTGCTGGCCGACATCCGCGATTTCACCTCCTTCGCCGAGGCGCTGAAGCCCGAGGAGCTGCTCGCCTTCCTGAACGACTATTTCTCCCGCATGGTCGAGATCGTCGCGCGCAACGGGGGCGTCGTCGACAAATTCATGGGCGACGGCCTGCTCGCCATCTTCGGAGCACCGAAGCCGGTGGCCGACCACGCGATGCGCGCCGTCGCCTGCGCCCTGGAGATGCACTTTTGTCTCGGACGCTTCAACGCCGAGCGCGCCAGGACGGGCTTGGCCCCGGTGCGCTTCGGCGTCGCCTTGAACACCGGCACCGTCCTCGCGGGCCTCGTCGGCTCGGCGGAGCGATTCGAGTACACCGTGGTCGGCGACACGATCAACACCGTCTCCCGCCTGGAGGGCCTCAACACCAAGCTCGGCACCGAATTGCTGGCCACGGAGGCCACCTACCGCTTGACGCAATCCCTCTTCGCCTACCGCGCCATCGGCCGCGTCTGCGTGCGGGGACGCCGCAGCCCGGTCAACGTCTACCAGCTGCTGGGGCCCGCCACGCCGACGCCGGACGGCGCCGGCGGCAACGACTCCCTGGCAAAGCCCTCTCCGCGGCCGTCCGAACCGGCCTAGTTCGGCGGCAAAGCCTCCAGGGCTTTGCGCAATTCCGCCTCCAGCCTTCCGGAGACCGCCGAATCCTTGATGCCGCCGAGGTTGATCCGGACGTTCTCCGCCGCGCAGCGGGCGCTGGCCCGCAGCAGGTGCGCCGCGCAGCCCATGTCGGAAGCCACCGAGGCGCCGCAAAGCGCCAGGGCCTGGCGCGCCAGGGCGCAAGCCTCCCCGGCCAAGCGCGCCGTTTCCAGCGGCACCTGGGCTGCGCGCAACAGCGCCTCCTGCATCCGGAGGGGCCTCTGAGCGTCGTCCTTGGGCAGGGCCGCGGCGGCCATGAAGCCGTCGAAAGCGGCGGCGTCCTCCGCGGTCAGGCGCTGGAAATCGGCCTTCCACGCGGAGAAACGCTCCCTTGAGCGCTCCAGGCCCGTCCGCTTGGCCGCGTCCAGTTTTTTCGATTTTAGGCTGATCGCCGTCGCCATCACCGCCAAAGCGCAGCCCATCGCCCCCGCGATGCCGGCGGCCGAACCGCCTCCGGGCGTGGCCTCCGTTCCGGCCAGGGCGTCCGAGACCGCGGCGGCGGCCGCCTGCCAGCCTTCGTCGGACTTGCCGGCCGGCAGCCCCGCCGCCTCCAGCCGGCTCTCCAGGATCTGCACGTCCGGATTGAAATTCTCGAGCGGCAAGCTCTCCAGGGCGAAATCGACCAGGGCTTGCCTGGGCAGCAGGCCGACGATCTCGGCGGTCTTGACGGCGGCGCCATGCTCGCGGGCCAGCCTCGCGCATTCCTCCAGCGCGCGCTTGATCGAGGTCGTCTTGTAATCGGTCAGCACCGTCGAGATCTGCACCTGGGCGCGCCGCTCCAGGAGGATCTCCTTGGCGCGCAGGCAGGGCAGCCCGCCTCCGGAGGCGCGCAGCCGGCGGGCGATGTCCTTGCCCGCGGCCATGTCGGCGATGTCCAGGTTCATGTTGAAATTGACGATCTGCCGCCGCGCCCCGACCGCGACGGCCCCCGCCGTCGGATGAATGCGGTTCGGCCCGAAGTCCGGCGAGCGCGCGGGGTCCTTGCCGATGAGCTCGCGCAGGCCCTCGAACTGGCCCTTGCGCACGCTGGCCAGGTCCCGGCGCTCCGGTTTCCGCGCGGCCTGGTCGTAAAGAAAGACCGGGATTTCCAGCTCCCGGCCGATGCGCTCTCCCAGCGCCTCGGCCAGCTTGGCGCAGCCTTGGATGTCGATGCCGGAGACGGGGATGAAGGGGATGACGTCGACCGCCCCCATGCGCGGGTGCTCCCCCTTATGGACGTTGAGGTCGATGAGCTCGCGGCATTTCTTGGCGACCTCGAAGCAGGCTTGAAGCGCCGCCTGCGGCGCGCCCGCCAAGGAGAGCACGCAGCGATTGTGATCGGCGTCGATCTCGACGTCCAGGATGACGACGCCGGCAGCCCGAGCGGCCGCCACGACGGCGTCGACCTTCGCGCGATCCCTGCCCTCCGAGAAATTCGGCACGCACTCGACTAGAATGGACATGCGACCTCCTCTACCGCCCTACGGTTTTAAAACCAGCGTGCGCCGCTCGGTGAATTCCTCCATCGCGTAGCGCGCGCCCTCCCGGCCCAGGCCGCTGTCCTTGACGCCGCCGTAGGGCATGGCGTCGGAGCGGTAGGACGGGATGTCGTTGACGATCAAGCCGCCGATCGGCAGGCGCGGCCAGGCCGAGAAGACCGCGCCCAAGTCGTTGGTGAATAGGCCCGCCTGCAGGCCGTAGGAGCCGGAGGCCAGGCGCTCGAAGCCCTCGGCCCGCGAGGAGATCCTCTCGATGGTGGCCACTGGCCCGAAGGCCTCCTCGCGGCTGAGCGCGCAGTCCGCCGGCGCGTTCTCGACCAGCGTCGGCGCGATCAGCAGCCCCCGGCGTTGGCCTCCCGCCAAAAGCCTGCCGCCGCGCTCCAGGGCCTCCTGGGTCCAGGCCTCCACCCGCCGGGCGGCCTGCTCGTCGATCAGCGGCCCGACGTCCACGCCCTCGTCCTCCGGCTCGCCCAGCTTGAGCTCGGCGATGTTCTTGAGCAGCAGGTCGCGGAACTCCTCGTAGACCGAGCCCTCCACGAGGATGCGCTGAACCGAGATGCAGACTTGCCCGGAGTAATAATAGGCTCCCCAAGCGCAGCGCGCCGCCGCCCAAGGCACGTCGGCGTCCGCGGCCACGAGGACGGCGGCGTTTCCTCCCAGCTCCAGGACGACGTGCTTCTTGCCGGCGATGCCCTTCAAGCGCCAGCCCACCTTCGCGCTGCCGGTAAACGACAGCACGGCGAAGCGCTCGTCGCGCACCAGGGCCTCGGCGGCGTCGATCGGGCAGCCGGCCGCGACGGCGAAGGCCTCCGCCGGCCAGCCGCAATCGGCGAGAATGGCGCCCAGCCTCAGGGCCGTGCGGGGCGCCTGAGGAGCCGGCTTTAGGGCGAAGGGCGCGCCGACCGCGATCGCCGCCGAGACCTTGTGGGCGACCAGGTTCAGCGGGAAGTTGAACGGGGTAATCAGCAGCGCCGGCCCCCGCGCAAACCGCCGCACCAAGGCCAGCCGCCCTTCCGACTGGGCGTCCAGATCCAGCGGCAGCAGCTCCCCCTGGAAGCGCCTCGCCTCCTCGCCGGCCCAGCGGAAGGTGAAGGCCGCCCGCGCCACCTCGCGCCGCGCCTCCTTCAAGGGCTTTCGGACCTCCTCGCAGATCAGGCGCGCGAACGCCTCCCCGTCCCGCTCGATGGCCAGGGAGACGTCCCGCAAGACTCTCGCGCGCGCATGGGTGGGCAGGCCTGCCGCCGCGGGCGCGGCCGCCGCCAGCCGCTCGGCCAGCGCGCCGGCATCCCGCGGCGAGGAAATCCTGGGCGCGATCAGCGAATCCCGATCCAGCTCAGCCATCGATCGATCCTCCTGAAATCCCTCGCCAAATGATCCGGGCGGCTGGCGACCAGATCCTCCCAGCGTGAAAAGCCCGTGCCGACCCCGATCGTCTTATACCCCGCCTTCTTGCCCGCCGCGACGTCGAGCGGGGTGTCACCGATCACGAAGACGTCCTCGTCCCGGATCGGGCAAGAAGCGAGCGCCCGGGCGCGGCGCACCGCGCGCTTGAGCAGGGTCGGGCGGTGGAAGGCGTCCGAGCCGTAGCCGCCGAACAAAAAATATGCGTTGAGCCCTGAGGGCTCCAGCTTCAAGCGCGCCCCGCGCTCCATGTTGCCTGTGCCCAGGCCGAGGAGAACGTCCTTCTCGCGCGACAAGCGCTTGAGCAGGCCGCGCACGCCCTTGGGCAAGACGTAGGCGTTGTCGCGCAAGGCCTTCTTGATGTGTCGGGGCAGCGACTCGAGATAAGCCCGGTGGAGCCGCTCGAGCTCCGCGGCGGTCGGCTTGCGCCCGACGGATCTCAGGAAGGCTTGCCGGAAGTTCCACAGGTCGGTGCGGCCCGCGAGGCTCACTTGCGAGCAGGCGTTTCTCTTGCCGTAGAGCCGGCGGCAGGCGGCGTCGAGGGCGCCGCGCCCGGCGCCGCCGGCGCGGATCAAGGTGCCGTCGACGTCGAACAGCAGCACCTTCATCCCGCCAGACTCCCCAGCGCATGGACGATCTCTCCCTTCTTCATGGTCCAAGCGGCTGGCCTGGAGCCGAAATAATAAGGAAGCTCGCGATAGTCCTCGGCGTCGAAGCAGGCCAGGTCCGCCTGCTTGCCGGGCTCTAGACTCCCGTGGGTCTTGCCCAAGCCCAGGGCCCAGGCGCCGTTGATCGTGGCGGCGGTCAAGGCTTCCAGGGGCGTCAGGCGCAGCTGCGTGCAGGCGATCGACAGGATCATGCGCATGTCCCAGCACGGACAGGTGCCAGGGTTAAAATCGGTGGCCAGGGCCACGGCGGCGCCGGCATCGATCAAGCCCCGAGCCGGGGGGTAGGGCTTGCCTAGAAAGTAGTTCGAGCCGGGCACCAGGCAGGCCACCGTCGTCGAGCCCGCGAAAGAGCCGAGCTCTTCGCCGGAGAGCAGATCGAGATGATCGGCGCTGGCCGCCGCGCAGTCCAGCGCCAGCGCCGCCGCCCCGCTGCGGGAGAGCTGCTCGGCGTGGATCTTGGCCGCCAGCCCCGCGCGCGAGGCCGCCAGGAAAACCCCCCGGGCGTCCTCGACGCCGAAGAAGCCCTCGTCGCAGAAGACGTCGACGAAGCGCGCCAGCTCCTCCGCGGCGACCGCGGGAAGCATCTCCTCGCAAACGCGCCTCAGATACTCCTGCTTGCGCCCGCGCAGCTCCTCCGGCAGGGCATGCGCCCCGAGGAAGGTCGCGACGAGCTCCAAGGGCGTTGCGGCGGCGGCTTGGCGGATGGCGCGCAGCATCTTGAGCTCCGAGTCGCGCTCCAGCCCGTAGCCGGACTTGGCCTCCAGGGTGGTCGTGCCGCAGGACAAAAAGAGAGCGGCGCGCAAGCGCAAGCCCTCGGCAAGCTGGTCCTGGCCGGCGGCGCGCACCCCGCGGACGGTCGAGAGGATGCCGCCGCCCGAGGCTGCGATTTGCTCGTAGCCTTGCCCCTTTATGCGCCGCTCGAAATCCTCGAGCCGGGGAGCCGCGAAGACCGGATGGGAATGGCTGTCGACGAAACCGGGCAAGACCAGCCGGCCGCCGGCGTCCAGGACCAGGGCTTGGGCCGCGCGCGGATCGCGCAGCACGGTCTCCCGTGGACCGGCCGCCGCCACCAGTCCGTCCTCGATGAGGACTGCGCCGTCCGGCACCGGCTGCGCCGCTCGCAGCTGCGCCCCGGCCCTGGGCTTGGCTGGCCCCGCCATCGTCAGGAGCTGGCCGCAGTTGACTACGAGGCGCCTCACGGCAGTCAACGGAAATTCTTGAACTGCAGCTCGACGCCGAAGCTCCCGCCGCGCAAGAGCGCCATGGCCCGCTGCAATTCGTCCTTGGATTTGCCGGCCACGCGCAGCTGCTCGCCCTGTATGGAGGCGTTGACCTTGAGCTTGGCCTGCTTGATGGCGGCCACCATCTCCTTCGCCTTCTCGGAAGCGATCCCGGACTCGACGGACACCTCCATGCGCGCCGTCTGGCCCAAGGCCTGCTCGAGCTTGCCCTTGTGGAGATTGCTCAGCGGCAGGCCGCGCTTGGCCATGCGCTGGTAGAGGACGTCCAGGGCGGCCTCGATGCGCGCCTCGTCGCTGGCGCGCACGACCAGGACCTTGCGTTTCTCGTCCAACTCGATGGAGGCGTCGGCGCCCTTGAAGTCGTAGCGGTTGACGATCTCCTTCATCGCCACCTGGATCGACTCCTTGACCAGATTGAGGTCGATCTCGCTAACGACGTCGAAAGAAAAATCAGAGGCCATGTGCTCCTCCTAGCGCGGAATCTTGATCTTGTGGCGACGCGCCGTCCGCGCCGCCAGGGCGTAGCCGGCGTCTGCGTGGCGGGCCACGCCCAGGGCGGGGTCGTTGGTCAGCACGCGTTCCAGGCGCCGCTCCATCATCTTGCTGCCGTCGGCGCAGGTCACCTGGCCGGCGTGCAGGGAGTAGCCCATGCCGACCCCGCCGCCGTGATGGAAGCTGACCCAGGAGGCTCCGCTGGCCGTGTTGAGCAGGGCGTTGAGGACGGGCCAATCCGCCACGGCGTCGCTGCCGTCCTTCATCCCCTCGGTCTCGCGGTTCGGGCTGGCGACGCTGCCGGCGTCGAGATGATCCCGCCCGATGACGATCGGCGCGGCGAGATCCCCCCGCTTGACCAGGCGATTGAAGCGCGCCCCCATCTCGGCGCGCTCGCCGCAGCCCAGCCAGCAGATGCGCGCGGGCAAGCCCTGGAAAGCGACCCTCTCTCGCGCCAGCTTGATCCACCGCGCCAGCGCCGCGTTCCTAGGGAAGGCCTTCAGCACCTCCGCGTCCGTGACGGCGATATCCTTGGCCTCTCCCGACAGGGCGGCCCAGCGAAAGGGGCCCTTGCCTTGGCAGAACAGCGGGCGGATGTATTCCGGCACGAAACCGGGGATGTCGAAGGCGTCCGCCACGCCCTGCTGCTTGGCCATCGCTCGGATGTTGTTTCCGTAGTCGAACGCCACCGCCCCCTGGCGCCGCAGCTCCAGCATGGCGCGGACATGCTCGGCGATCGACTCCAGGCTGCGCCTCAAGCACTCTTTGGGGTCGCTAGACCTCAGCTCGGCCGCCTGCTGGACCGTCAGGCCCTTGGGGATGTAGCCGACCAGGGGATCGTGCGCGGAGGTCTGATCGGTCAAGAGATCGATCCGGACCCTGCGGCGGGCCAGCTCCGGCAGAACGTCGGCCGCGTTGCCCACCAGGCCGATCGAGAGGGGGCGCTTGGCGCGCAGCGCCGCCTCGGCCTTGGCCAAGGCCTCCTCCAGCGTCTCGGCGCGCTCGTCGAGATAGCGCGTGCCTAGCCGCATCTCGACGCGCCTGGGATCGACCTCGACCGCGATCATCACCCCGCCGTTCATCGTGGCGGCCAGGGGCTGTGCCCCGCCCATGCCGCCCAATCCCGCGGTCACGAGCAGCCGTCCGGACAGGTCGCCGCCGAAGTGGCGGCGGGCGGCCTCGGCGAAGGTCTCGTAGGTGCCCTGCAAGATCCCCTGGGTTCCGATGTAGATCCAAGAGCCGGCCGTCATCTGGCCGAACATCATCAGGCCCTTGCGCTCCAGCTCGTTGAAGTGCTCCCAGGTCGCCCAGCGCCCCACGAGGTTGGAGTTGGCGATCAGCACTCGGGGAGCCCAGTCATGCGTGCGGAACACTCCCACGGCCTTGCCCGACTGCACGAGCAGCGTCTCGTCGCGCTCCAGGGCCCTCAGGGCCCGCACGATGGCCCTGAAGCTCGGCCAATCCCGAGCGGCCTTGCCCCGCCCGCCGTAGACGACCAAGTCCTCCGGCTTCTCGGCCACCTCCGGGTCGAGGTTGTTCATCAGCATGCGCAGGGCCGCCTCTTGCTGCCAGCCCTTGCACGACAGCGCGGTTCCGCGCGGCGAGCGGATCGGTCTCATCATGGCGATTCTATGATCCCGGAGAAAAATCCGGAGAGGACGAGCTCGCGCGCCGTCTCGAGCTTCCGGCTCAATATCCCGTCTCCCCGGCAAGGCGCGAACTTGGAGCGCAGCAGGGCGTGCGCCTTGGCGACGCCGCGGCCGGGCCGCAGGGGAGCATGGGCCTCGACTCCCTCCGCCGCGCAGAGCAGCTCGACGGCCGCGATCTGCGCGACGTTGAAAACCACGCGGGAGAGCTTCAGGGCCGCGCTCATCCCCATGCTGACGAAATCCTCCTTGTTCGCCGAGGTCGGGATGGAATCCACCGACGCCGGATGGGACAGGACCTTGTTCTCGGAGGCGAGCGCGGCGGCGGTCACCTGGGCGATCATCCAGCCGGACTCGACGCCGGGCTTGGCGGCGAGGAAGGGCTTGAGCTTCGGGGATTGCCCGGAAATCAATTGGGAGAGGCGGCGCTCCGAAATATTGCCCAAGGCCGTCAGCGCCATCGCGGCGGAGTCGTAGGCGAAGCTCAGCGCCTGGCCGTGGAAATTCCCCCCCGAGAGCACGCGAGCGCCCGCGATCAAGGGGTTGTCGGTGACGCTGCGCAGCTCCGTCTCGACGACCGAGGTCGAGCGCCGCAGGACATCCCAGACCGCGCCGTGGACCTGGGGCATGCAGCGCAAGCTGTATGGATCCTGGACGCGGGAATCGCCGAAGCGATGGGACCGCCGGATCGCGCTGGCCTCAAGCAGCCGCCGCAAGCCGAAGGCGGAGCGCGCCTGGCCCTCGTGCGGTTTCAAGCGCTGGATCGCCTCGTCGAACGGCGCCGGAGTGCCCGTCATCGCCTCCAGGCTCATGGCCCCCGCCAACTGGGCGGCCTCCCACACCCGCCAAGCGCGGTGCAGGGCCAAGCCTCCCACCGCCTGCATGGCTTGGGTGCCGTTGAGCAAAGCCAGGCCTTCCTTGGCCTCCAGCACCGCCGGCTTAAGCCCCAGCCGGGCCAGCAGCCTGCGCCCCGGCAGGCGGCGGCCGCGCCAGAGGGCCTCGCCCTCGCCGATGAGGACCAGCGCCGCGTGGGCCTGGGGAGCGAGGTCGCCGCTGGCGCCGACCGATCCCCGGCTGGGGATTACCGGCGCGACTTTGGCGTTGACCAAGGCGGCCATCAGGGCGATGAGCTCCGGGCGGGCTCCGGAATGGCCGCGGGAGAGCTCGTTGGCCCGCAAGAAAAGGATCGCCCGGCTCTCCGATTCTGGCAGCGGCTCGCCCACGCCGCAAGCATGGCTGAGGACGAGGTTGCGCTGGAGCAATTTCAGCTGGTGGGGCGCAATGCGCCGGGAGGCCAGCTCGCCGAAGCCGGTGTTGACGCCGTAGAGGGGACGGCCGCCAGCGGCGGCCTTAAGCAGCCCGGCGCGAGCCTTGGCCGCGCGCGCCCGGGCGCAAGCACCGAGGCGAACCCCCCGCCGCCCCTCGGCCACGGCCGCGACGTCCGCCAGGCGGGGATTTCTCCCCAGCTCGAAGGCAGGCGTTGTCAACGCTTGCGGCCGGCCCCTAGACCGCCTCAATGGCCACCGCCAGCGCCTCGCCGCCGCCCAGACAGATCGCGGCGATCCCCCTCTTGCCGCCGCGCTGGCGCAGGGCATGGACGAGGGTCACCAGTATGCGCGCCCCGCTGGCGCCCAGGGGATGGCCCAGGGCCACGGCTCCCCCGTTGACGTTGATCTTCTCGAGCGGCAGCCCCGCCAATTTCGCCGCCGCCAGGGCCACGACGCTGAAGGCCTCGTTGATCTCGAAAAGATCGATCTGGCCGACGCTCCAGCCGGTCTTGGCGAGAAGCTTCTGGATCGCGCCGGAGGGGGCCGTCGTGAACCATTGAGGCTCCTGGCTGAAGGTCGCCCAATCGACGATCCGAGCCAGGGGCTTGCGGCCGGCCGCCGAGCGCGCCGAGCCCAGGACGAGAGCGGCGGCGCCGTCGTCGATCTTGGAGGCGTTGGCCGCTGTGATCGTGCCGGAGGCCTTGAAGACGGGCTTGAGCTTCGGCATCTTCTCGAGCTTGGCCCGTCCGGGCTCCTCGTCCATGGAGACGCCGTCCACCGCGACGAGCTCCCGCGCGAAGGCGCCGCCGGACTGCGCGGCCAAGGCCTTCTCGTAGGAGCGCGCGGCGAACTCGTCCTGCTGCTGGCGGGAAATCCCGTGCGTCTCGGCGCAAAGCTCGCCGCAGTCGCCCATGTGGACTCCGGAATAGGGATCGAGCAGGCCGTCGCGCAGGATGGAGTCGATGAGCGCGGCGTTGCCGTAGCGATAGCCGGACCGCGCCTTGTCCAATAGGAAGGGCGCCTTCGTCATCGATTCCATGCCTCCGGCCAGGCCCAGGGAGATCTCGCCCAGCCGCAAGGATTGGCCCACCAGCATGACGGCCTTCAGCCCGGAGCCGCAGACCTTGTTGACCGTCGTCGCTCCCACTGAGGGCGGGATGCCGGCGGCGATCGCGGCCTGGCGGGCCGGGGCCTGGCCGACTCCGGCGGCGAGGACGTTTCCGAAAACGACCTCGCCTAATTCCTCCGGTTTGACGGCGGCCTGGGCGAGGGCGCCGGCGATGGCGCGGGCGCCCAACTGCGGCGCGCTATAGGCGGCCAAGGCTCCGTTGAGCGAACCGATCGGCGTGCGGGCCGCCGAAAGGATCAGAACTTCCTCCATATCGTGGCTCCTCCAGGCTACTAGCTAGGCGTAGTATATCACTCTTGCCGTCAGCCCGCAGACGATCGCCATGGCCGCGCCGATGGAGAAGGACAGCCAGGACAGGTCCGCGACGCGGCGCGCGCGCAGCCAACGCATGAGGGAGAGCCAGCCCAAGGCGAGCAGCGGCCAGAGATTGCCGGGCAGCAGGAAGATCATCGCCAGGACCAGCCGCTCTCCCATCGTGAAATACTTCTCCTGAACCTCCGGAAACAGGCGGCCATAAAGGTCCTTCTCGATAAAATAGACGAGGACGGTGCAGGCATGCGTGACGAGCACGAAGAGGCAGCCCAGCACGGGCCACTTCTCCGGGATCAGGGCGGCGTTGGAGTCATGCAGGCCGACGGGAATCACCGCGAAGATGATCGCGTAATGGATCAACTGGTCCCAGATGAAATACAGCGTGTTGTCGGGGGTGTTGTAGCGGAAGATCGTGAATACCCGCCATTGATCCTCCGCGAAGTGCACTGCGAAGACGACGGCGATGCAAGCCCAGCCCGACAGGGAAAAGGAACCCAGATGAATCCAGGGTTGGCGCAGGAACGGCCAGGTTAGGAGCAGATAGCAAAGGGGGTGCATCGCGCAGTGGGCCAGCATGCCCCATAGGCTGCCGCGCTTCCAGCGGTTGATAAAATTGCTCTGGAAGGTGAAATCCGCCAGAAGATGCCCGAACAGCAGCCGCCAGAAGATCAGCATTATTTGGCCGTCAGATTGAAAACCCCGTTCCATTCCGGGGCGGGCGGGATCGCGGCGTAATCGCGCGCCGCGTTGAGATAAAAATTGGCCGGGCCGTCCCCGGGGAAGATCTTGACGACCTGCCGGAACGCCCGCAGGGCCTCCTCGTAGTCGCGCCGCGCGAAGTGGGCTAAGCCCTCGTTGTAGGCCTTGAGCGCCGTTTGCCACTCGGCGGAAAGCTCGCCCTTCCTGCCCAGCAGCTCGAAGACGCGCACCGGGGCCTCCTTGCCGACCACGCGCACGAGCCCTAGCTCGCGGGCCTCCACCGCGTCCCGAGCGCCCAAATACGTCGACTCGCTCGCCATGATCGACGAGCCGAAAAATTTGTTGGCGCCTTCAAGCCGCGATGACAGATTCACCTCATCCCCGAGCGTCGTATATTGAAGCTTTTTCTCGCTGCCGGTCATACCGACCGTCACCAGGCCGGAATTGATCCCGATGCGGATCGCCGGGGTCTCCGGCAAAGGCGCCGCCAGGCCCCGGTTTAATTCCCGCACCATCGCCTGGGCGTCGATGGCGGCCAGGCAGGCGCGGACGCGGTGATCGGCGACCGGGAGGACCGGTGCGTTCCAGAACGCCATGATGCAGTCGCCGATGTAGTTGCCCACGACCGCTTTGTGATCCAGCATGACCTGGGACATGGCCGACAGATAGCGATTGAGAAACGGGATCAGCTCCTCAGGAGGCATCTTCTCGGAAATCGTGGTGAAATGGGCGATGTCGAGAAACAGCATCGTCATCTCCCGCCTCTCTCCGCCGAGCCTGGCCTTGCCCGGATCATTCGCCAAGTCCTCCACGACCTCGGGAGCCACGAATTGCCCGAAAAGCCCCTTGATGGCCTTCTTTTCCGCCCCTTCCGCGAGCATGCGGTGCACCGTCTGCCCGAGGAATGCTCCGAGGAGGGCCGCGGAGGGAGCGATGAACTCGACGTAGAGATGATGCCGGAAGCCCCAAAATCCCAGAAGCCACCAGCCGACCAGGACCGCGCCCGTCACGATGGCGCCGGCTGCGGGAGAGATCGCCAGCAGCAGCATCGGCAGCCAGATCAGCGCGATGATCGCCAGCACGAAGTAGAGCCGCGGCAGGCCCTTGAAAAAATCGTCGTGGAGGAGGTTGTCGATGACGTTGCAATGAAACTCCGCCCCCGGAGCCTCAGGAATGAAAGGAGTCGGATAGTGGTCGTAGTAGCCCAAGGAAGTCGAGCCGATGACGGCGAGCGCTCCCTTGAGCGCCGTCTTCTGCTCCGGCGTCATGGTGCCCCGCAACAGGTCCAAGGCCGAGATGCGCCTGTAAGCGGAGTCCACCTCGGCGATGTCGTCGGCAGACACGGGAACAGGCCGGCCTTGGGCGTCGCGCCGCCCGCGGCGGTCGCGGATGGGGTGCCGCAACCAGGAGCGCGGCGCGCGAAAGCAGAGGAGCAGCCGCCGATTAAGCGGCGTGCCCCAACGCCGGCGCACCTGATCAAGTGAGACGCCGGTCAAAGCGGAGAAGGCCACGGCGTCGACCGACACGGCCGGGCCGCCGGTGCGGGGGTCCGGGACGCCGTTGTCGAAGAGGATCGTGCTGCGCAAATGCCCATCCTCGTCCAGCACCCGGTCGACGTTGGGAAAGCCCAGGCCCCAGGCCGCCTCGGCTATGCCGTCGACGGGGCTATAGGCGACGCGCTGGGCCATCTGGTAGTTCCCGAAAGTGGAATATTTGGTGTCGACCTCGTAGAGGTGGATCGCGCGGCCGAAACGCTTGGTGGCCGCGACCAATTCCCGGTCGCCCGGACGGTGGTCGAGGAAAAAGATGTCAAAGACGGCGACGGCGGCGCCGCGAGCCTTCAGCGCGTCCAATATGCGCGCATCGATCTTGCGCGGCAAGGGAAAGCCGTACTTGTTGCCGGTTTCCTCGTCCAAGGCAATCAGGACGATCCGCGGATCGCCCCCGCGCAGATGAGCGCGGTCGAGCACGAACATGCGGTCATGCCAGGCGTCCTCCGCATGCTGAAAGACGCCGTTGTACCCCAGGCCCAAAAAACCAGGCCAGTAGAGGAGGAGGAAAAATAAAGAAAAAACAAAAGAGAAGCGGCGGGGAAACGAGGATTTCTTTCTCGTGGTGGCGCTCACGCTCGGGATGATTCTAACAGACCTTCCACCCCGCCGCAAGGCCGCGCCCCGACGTAAAAGGCCCGGCCCCACCAACCATCTTACCCCTCTGTCCCGAAGATGGCTAGCTGAGGCCGGGCGAAACGAACGCCTTGCTGCAACCCCAGTATAGCATATCCCCTTGATTTGTCAAGGCCATTGCCCTTGACTCGTCAATGTTCGCGCGCCCAGAGCGACCGCCCCCGACGGACGATCGTCTGATCGCGGCTTTGCCCCACGGACACGAGGGCTATGGGAACTCCCAGCCAGCGCTCGATCTGCTCGACGTAGCGGCGCGCGGAAATCGGCAGGCTTGCGAAGTCCCGGGCCGAGGAAACGTCCCCCGAAAAACCAGGAAAGGTCTCGTAGACCGGCTCCACGTCGAGCTGGGCCCTCCGGGAAAGGGGGAAGGTCTCCAGCCGCCGCCCTCTGTGCCGGTAGGCGACGCAAACCTTGATCGGGTGGATGTTGGCGAGGGTGTCGAGCTTGGTGATGGCCAGAGCGTTGATCCCGCTGACGCGGATGGCCGCCCTCAGTTGGGGGAGATCCAGCCAGCCGACGCGCCGGGGGCGCCCGGTCGTCGTGCCGTACTCCTGGCCCGTCTCGCGAATGTAGGCGGCGACGTGGCCATCGATCTCCGTCGGGAAGGGACCGAGGCCCACGCGGGTCGTGTAGGCCTTCGCCACGCCCACCACGCCCGAGATCGCGGTCGGAGCGATGCCCGCCCCGGTGCAGGCGCCGCCGGAGACGGGATTGGACGAGGTCACGAACGGATAGGTGCCGAAATCCAGGTCCAGCATCGCTCCTTGGGCGCTTTCAAGCAGCAGCCGCTCGCCCCGGCCCAGGGCCGCGGCGAGGAGCTCGGTAGTATCGGCGCAAAATGGCGCCAGGAGGCGCCGCAGGGCGTCATAGTCCCGAAAAACGTCCTCCATGATCGCCTTCAAGGGTTTGATCCGCGACAGCTCCGCGGCGCGGACCTTCAGATTTTGGGCGACCAGGGAGCGGAAGGTGTCCGGCTCCAGATAATCGCAGACCCTTATCCCGATGCGCGCCACCTTATCCTCGTAGCAAGGGCCGATCCCCTTCTTGGTCGTCCCGATGCCGCGTCCGCCCTCCTCGCGCAGCGTATCGAGCAGTATGTGATACGGCAGGATCACGTGGGCGCCGAGGCTGAGATGGAGCCTGCCGCGCACCTTGATCCCGCGGCGCTCCAGCATGCCCACCTCCTCGGCGAAAGCCTTCGGGCTGACCACCAAGCCGTTGCCGATGACGTTGCGCGCCCGGGGAAGCAATATGCCCGAGGGAATCAGGTGAAGGGCGAACTTCTTGCCGTCGAAAACGACCGTATGCCCGGCGTTATTGCCACCCTGATAGCGCACGACGTAACGCGCTTCGCGGCTTAAGTAATGGACGATCTTGCCCTTGCCTTCGTCCCCCCACTGGGCTCCCACCACCACCAATGCCGGCATGTCGATCTCCTAGTGCACGGAATGCGGCTACTTGAATATGCGCTTCCACCACGGCATCGCCTCGCTGCCGCCCTCCGCTTCCGCCAAGCGCGCCACGCGCAGCCGACGGTCGCGCTCGATCGTCGCGTCGCCGCGGACTCCCACGGAGAAGCGCACTCGCGCCAACACCAGGTCGGGAGCCGATTCGATCGCCTCCACCGGGACGGCGACGGAGACGGGCCCCAGCGGAGAATAGCCGCCGAAAAGCTTCGCCAGGTATTGGGCGATGTCGCGCCCGTCGGTGATCTTGGCGGCGACGATGTCCCCCGTGCGCAGCCTCCAGGCGGGAACGCCGTCCTCCTGCTCCTCGAGGCTGACCTTGAGGACCAGCATCTCCTCTCTGGAGCTGGCGGCGACGCGAGAAACGCTCGCTCGATCCGGATTAGGATTCAAGGCATGGAACTGGCGCAAGTCCAGGATCTCGCGTTTAAGCTGGAGCCGGATCGGGGGCGCCTTGAACAAGCCCGTCAGCACCGCCCCGATCTCCTCGGCCAGAGCCCGCTCGTCCTCCCGTCCCAAGCGCTCGGTCGCGGCGCGCTTGCGAAAATGAGCGGCCAGGCGCCGCTCGATCTCCAGGCTCTCCGCCTGCAGGCTGCCCTCCCAAAGACGGCAGCCGTATAAATGCTTCTCGAACTCGAACCACCCCCGCTCGAGGCCCGCCGCGTAGACCGCGGGATTGAAGGAGAGCACGGCCCGGGAACGCAGCAGCCCCCCGCTCTTGAGATTGGCCACCGTCAGGAACAGGCCGAACTGGTCGCCGGAATGGATGAATTTCCCCTTCAGCACCGCGATGTTCCGCAGCGAGCGCGCGATGGCTTTGACGGCTTCCTCGACCTGAAAACCGGACATCTCCAGCGCCAATTCGGCCTCGCGCCGGTCGCAGCCGGTCTCCTCCATCAGCAGCGCGATCTTGTCATCCATGCTCGTCGTCTCCGGCGGCGGGATGCGCGCCGTCATAGACGCGCTTGAGCGCGTCCAGCGAAAGATGAGTATAGACCTGGGTCGTCGAAAGACTGGCGTGCCCAAGCATCTCCTGGACGGCGCGCAGGTCGCAGCCCTTGTTGAGCAGATGCGTGGCGAAGGAATGCCGGAACATGTGCGGCGTCACCGGCTTGAGAAAACGCGAGCCCCGAATCCAACGCTCCAGGATGAACGCCACTCCTTGGTCGGACAAGCGCCGATCCCGAGCGTTGACGAACAGCGGCTGGCTGGGCTCTGGCCGCCGCCGCTGGGACAGGTAGTCTCTCAGGCAGGCGGCCGCCGTCTTGCCGATGGGAACCATCCGCTCCTTGGAGCCCTTGCCGAAGACGCGCAGCAGCCCGCCCCATAGGTCCGCGTCGCCGACGTTCAGGGCGGAGACCTCGGAGCGCCTCAAGCCGCAGGAATACAGCAGCTCGAGGACGGCGCGGTCGCGCGCCTTGAAGCGAGGCGAGCAGCCCCCGGCTTGCGCCAGCAAGGACTCCATCTCGGCCTCGGTCAGGAACTTGGGCAGGCCCGCCTGCTTCTTGGGCAACGGCATGGCGGCGAAGGGATCGGCGCGCAGCCCGCCTTCCTGGCGCATGTAGCGCAAGAACGAGCGCGCCGCCGAGACCCTTCTTAAGACCGTATTGCGCGACAGGCTCCCCCCCTGCAGGCCGGCGACGAAGGCGCGCGAGCGCGCGCGGGTCAGCTCCTCGGGAGCCGAGACGCCCACGGCCGCCAGGAAGGCGGCGAGATCGCCCTGATAGGCGCGCAGGGTCTGCGGGGAGTACTGCCGGGCGGCCCTTAGGTGGGTCAGGAAACGCTGGGCCCAGACGCGCAGCGTCGAAGGCTTCGCCTCCTCGCTCATCCGGCCGGCTCTGTCCCCGCCTGGGCCTGCCGTTGGGCCACCATCTGGGCCCGCAGGGCTTCCCCCTCCGAGCGCAGCGCCTCTCCCTCCTCCTTGCCGACGGGTTTGATATTGCGGCATTTCGGGAAGCCGGAGCAGGCCAGGAAATATCCCCTCTTGCCCTTGCGCAGCCACATCATGTTGCCGCACTTGTTGCACTTGCGCGTCGTCATCAAGGGACGAGAGCCCTCGATCTTCTGTCCGGTGACGGGATCGAGCGAGTAGGTGTTCTTGCAGGCCGGATAGCCGGAACAGGCCAGGAATTTCCCCTTGCGTCCCATGCGGATGACCATCGGCTTGCCGCAGAGATCGCAAAGCTCGTCGGTCGTCTCCAGCACGATCTTCTGGCCCTCCGGGGTCAGCTGAATCTTGCCCTTGCACTTGGGGAAGGTCGAGCAGGACAGGTATTTCCCGAAACGGCTTTCCCGAATCAGCATCGGCTCGCCGCAGAGCGGGCACTTTTCGTCGGATTTCTTCGGCTCGATGCGGGAAACCTCCATTTCACGGGAGGCCTTCTCAAGCTCCTCGACGAACGGCGAGTAGAAATCCCGAACGACCTGCCCCCAGCGCTCGCGCCCCTCCGCGATGCGGTCCAAGCGCTCCTCGACCTCCGCGGTGTAGGTCAGGCTGACGACCTCCGGGAAATGCTTCTTGAGCTTCTCGGTGACCAGCAGCCCCAACTCGCTGGGGACGAGCTTGCGATCCTTGGGGGAGCGGCGCACGTAGCCGCGATCGACGATCGTCTTGATGGTCGGGGCGTAGGTGGAGGGGCGCCCGATGCCGTGCTTCTCCAGCGCCCGAATGAGGCTGGCCTCGTTGTAATACGGCGGAGGGCTTGTATGGTGCTCCTCCGGGACCATCTTCTTGAGCGAGAGGACGTCGCCCTCCTGCAGATTCGGCAGGCGCGCTCCGTCTTCCTCCTCCTCGACCGGCTCTTCGACCTGCTCCGCCGCGCTCGGCGATTCGAAGGCCTTGAGAAAGCCGTCGAATTTCAGGCTGCGGCCGGAGCAATGAAAGAGCGCGGGGCCGTTCTCGATGTCGGCGGCGACGGTGTCGTAGACCGCCTCGACCATCTGGCTGGCCAAAAATCTCCGCCAGATGAGCTGGTAGAGCTTGGCCTGGTCTGGATTCAGGCGAGTCCGCAGCTCCTCGGGGACATGCCACACGCTGGTCGGCCGGATGGCCTCGTGGGCCTCCTGGGCCCCGCGCGCCTTGGTCTGGTAGACGGGCGCCTCCGCGGGCAGATAGCCCTGGCCGAACTTCTTGTGCAAAAACGAGCGCGCCTCCTGAGCGGCCACCTTCGAGATCGAGAAGGAGTCCGTGCGCATGTAGGTGATCAAGCCCACCGTCTCGCCCGAGCCCAGATCGACGCCCTCATAGAGGCTTTGCGCCACGCGCATCGTGCGCTCCGCCGCGAACCCGAGCCTCTGGGAGGCCGCCTGCTGTAGCGTCGAGGTCGAGAACGGAGGCGAGGGCCTGCGGCGGACCTCCTTGCGCTCGACCTTGACGACCTTGAAGGAGCCGGAGCGCAGGGCCTCGTCGATCGCCCGCGCGTCCTCGGGGCCGCGCAAGGAGGTCGCCTTGACCCGATACTGCTCGGCGAACAAATCGAAGGTCCGCGTCGCCTCGATCTTCTCTCCCTGCCACAGGGACAATTTCGCCGAGAAGGCCGGGGGCGCGCCGGGCTTCTCGAGCACGGCCGTCAGGGTCCAGAAGCCCTCCGAGGAGAACTCCCCGATCTCCCGCTGCCGCTCCGCCAGCAAACGGACCGCCACCGATTGGACGCGGCCGGCGGACAGGCCGGACTGTATCTTGGCCCACAACAGCGGCGAAAGCTTGTAGCCCACCAAACGGTCGATAATGCGGCGGGCCTGCTGGGCGTCGACGAGGTTGTTGTCGATGCTCCGCGGGGAGGCGATGGCCTCGTGGATGGCGCCCGGGGTGATCTCGTGGAAAGTGATGCGGCGCACCCGGCCGCCGGGCAAGCCCAGCAGCTCGACCAAATGCCAGGCGATGGACTCTCCCTCCCGGTCATGATCGGTGGCGAGATAGACGTAGGGGCTGCGCTCGACCAGGCTCTTGAACTCCGAAAGCAGCTTCTTGGCCCGCGGCAGGACCACGTATTGCGGCTTGAAATCATGGTCGACGTCGACGCCGATCTTGCGCAAGGGCAGATCCCGGACGTGCCCGTAGGAGCTGCGCACGACGAAGCCGCTCTTAAGGAAACGCGAGATCGTGCGCTCCTTGGCCGGAGACTCGACGATGACCAAGGACATGCCGCCCGCCTGATCGCCGCCCCCCTTGCCGGCGCCGGACTTGGCGGGGGCTGGCTTGCGGGACGCTTTCTTGGGCGCGGCGACCTTCTTAGCTTTCTTTTTTAGCATACCGTTGACCGGGGGCGGGGCTCACGAGGCCTTGGAGCTCCATTTCGAAGAGTATATTCGACAGACGGGAGACGCTCAGGCCGCTGCCGACGGCCAGCTCGTCGACCGTCAACGCTTCGGCGGCGAGGGATTCTATGATTTTTTTATAGTCGGAGGGAAGGGAGAGTGCCGCCGTCGCGGCCGGCGCGCGGACGCAAGCCGCGGCCTTGGCGGCGTGGCGCAGCTCTAGGGGAAAGGACAGCAGGATATCGGAGGCCTCGCAGGCCAGCTGGGCGCCGTCGCGCAAGAGCTTGTGCGGGGCGGCGCTTAAAGGCGAGTCCGCGGGCCCGGGAACGGCGAAGACGTCTCGCCCGAGCCCCTGGGCCAGCTCCGCTGTCCCCAGGGAGCCGGAGGCCTCGGTCCCCTCCACGACCACGACCGCCCGCCCCAGGGCGGCGATCAAGCGGTTGCGGCGTGGAAACCACGCCTTGCGCGGGCCGGCCTCGAGCGGGAACTCCGAGAGCAAAAGGCCTCCCGAATCGGCGATGCGCCGAGCCAAGGGCTCGTTTTCCGGAGGATAGACGCGCGCCAAGCCGCTTCCGAGCACGGCCCAGGTCCGGCCGCCGCGCGCCAGGGCCGCCTCATGAGCCTCGGCGTCGATGCCGCGCGCCAAGCCGCTGACGATCGCCGCTCCGGCCGCCGCCAGATCGCCCGCCAAACGGCGCGCCATGCGGCAGCCGTAGCGACTCGGGGTGCGGGAGCCGACGACGGCCGCCGCCAGCCCAAGGGGAGCCGGCCGGCCCAGGGCGTAGAGGACCAAGGGAGGCTGCTCGAGAGCCTCGAGCTCCGCGGGATAGTCCGGCTCCCCGCGGAGCAGCGCCCTCGCCCCCAGCCGCCGCAATCGCGCCAGCTCGCCCTCGGCGTCGAGAGGATGCTCGCGGCCGCTCGTGCGCGCCGCATTCAGGCGCAAGGCGTCCAGCAAACCGGGCCGGCTCACAACAGCTCCTCGGACAACTCGCGCGGCCGCGCGGCGGGGCGCGCCCTGGGCTCGGGAGCGGCCGCAGCGGGCGCCGCGAGACCCCCTACAAGCCGCTGCACGCGCAAGAAGAGCTCCCGCTCCGTCCAGAGGCGGCTCCACTCGGAGGGGATGCGCCCCGCGCTGACGATCAGCTCGGCCTCGTCCAACCCCAGCGCCGCCGCGATGCGCCGCAGGACGCTCTCCTCCATGGGAGGGCTGCGCTTGCCGGAGAGGACCTTGGAGACGAAGGAGGGATCGAGCTCGACTTCCCGGCAGAGCTCCCTCAAGGTCATCGCCTTGCGCCTGAGCCCCTGGGAGACGCGCTGGGCAAAGGGAGTCATGGGTGGCGGTAGTTCAACATATCCAGCCTCCTGCGGGCCAGTTCCGCGTATGGCCCGGAGGGATAGTCGTCAAGGTAGCGCCGCGACGCCGCTTTCGCCGCGTCCCAATCCATGTCGTTCTCGGCGCAGTCCTCCAAAGGCATCAGGGCCTTCTCGACGTAATAATCGGTCGGGTGCTGCTCCAGCAAGGAGGTGAAGGCCTTCTGGGCCTTGCGGTAGTCGGAGCGCTGGTAGTAGATCACGCCGAAATAATATTCGACCGGAGCGGAAAGCTTGGACTGCGGGTTCTTCTGCGCGTACGTCAGGGCGTCGTGGAGGGCGTAGCGGCGGCTGCCGTAGTAGTAGGCGCCGTAGAGCAGCAAGGCCAGCAGCAGCAGCCTCATTGCCGCGCTTCCAGCTCCAGGAGATCCCCGGGCTCCAGGCCGTCGACGCAATCGAGCACGCGCAAGCGAAAGCGCGAGGAGCCCAGCTTGGCCTCCGCCTGCACGCGGCCGATCAAGTCCAGATAGCGGGCCTTTCGGTCCGCGTCCAGTTCCCGCGGGGCCGAGCGGCGGTAAACCTCGAAAATATCTCCCACGCCGCCGCGGCGCAGGGCGCTTAACACCATATCCCCTTTCGAGGCCATCAAGCGATCGCCCCCGATTCCGGAGAGCTCGCCGTCCGCGCGCCAGCGGGCGCCGACCTCGATCCTGCGCTCCGAGGGGTACTGCCCCGCTTGATCCGCGGGAAGCCTCACCGACAGATCGTCGGCGAGGACGGACTGCTTCGGGGAAGCGGCCGCGGCGGCCGGCACGACCGGCGCAACTGCCGCGCCCTCCCGCTCCGGCTGCGTCGGCGCCGTTTCTTTCTCGACCGGCCGGGCCGGCAGCTCCCCGATCTGCGGCGGCGGCAGGCCGGGGATCTCGAGGATTTGGCCGGGATAGATCAGGTTCGGGTCCTCTATCATCGCTCGGTTGGCCGCGTAGACGGCCTTCCAACGGAAAGGGTCGCGGTAATAGCGCGCGGCGATGTCCCAGAGATCGTCCCCGCGGACGACACGATGAGTCGCTGCGGCGGCGGGAGCGGCGGCCAAGCCGGCCGCCGAGCCGACGAAGAGAGCGAGGAAGCGTAATCGAATCATAGCTGGTTCTAGCAAAGACGCTGCAATCGCTCCAAGCCGCGAAGTTGGACGGCTTCCCCCAAATGCCGGGCGCCCACGCCCTCCGCTGCCTCCAGATCGGCGATGGTGCGCGCCACGCGCAGGCAGCGGTCCAGCGCCCGCGCCGACAGCCCCGCCGCGGTCGCGCGCTCCAAGAGCTCCAGGCCCTCGGCGTCGAGGGCGCAATGCCGCCTTAAGTCGGCCGCCGTCATGTAGGCGTTGACGGCGAAATCCTCCCGCCCCAAACGGCGCCGCTGCCGCTGGCGCGCCGCCCCCACCCGAGCCCGGACCTGCGCCGAGGTCTCGACCGCGCCAGGGGCCCGCGCCCAGTCCCTGAAATCGAGGGCAGGCATCTCCACGTGGATATCGATGCGGTCGAGCAGCGGGCCGGATAGCCTGGCGAGATAACGAGACACCGCGGGCCTTGAGCATAGGCAGGCTTTTTTCGGGTGGCCGCGCCAGCCGCAAGGGCAGGGATTGGTGGCCGCCACCAACTGGAAGCGCGCCGGATATTCCAGAGCCTCCCGGGCTCGAGTCACCATGACCTTATGCTCCTCGAGAGGCTGCCTCAAGGCCTCGAGGGCGCCGCGAGAGAACTCGGCCAGTTCGTCCAAGAACAGCACGCCCCCATGGGCCAGCGACGCCTCGCCCGGCCTTGAGCCGGGGCCGCCGCCGATCAAGGAGACCGTGGAGGCGGAATGATGCGGAGCCCGAAACGGCCGCTCGCCGATCAAGCCGCGCCGTCCGCAGGCCGCGTGCACCCGCGTGGCCTCCAGCGCCTCCCCCCACGACAACGTGGGCAGCAGGCCCGTCAGGCATTTGGCCAGCATCGACTTGCCCGCTCCCGGAGGGCCGATGAGAAGGAGGTTGTGCCCTCCCGCGGCGGCGATTTCCAGGGCCCGTTTCGCCAAGGCCTGCCCCTTGACGTCGGCCAGCTCCTCGATCGCCTTGGCGCGATGGACGCAGCGGCCTGACAGCCTTGGGCAAGCCAGCTCGCCGCCGTTGATGAAATCGACCACCTCGCGCAGGGTATCCGCGGCATAGGCTTGGACGCCCGCGGCGGCGGCTTCCCGCACGTTGCCGGCGGGCACGACGACGCCCGTAAAGCCCTCTTCCTTGGCGCGCAGCGCCATCGCCAGGACTCCCGCCACCGAGCGCAGGCGCCCGTCCAAGGCCAGTTCCCCGACGAAGCCCAATCGCGGGGGAGGCTTGCCGTCGACGCCCGCCAGCCTGCGGCCGTCCCCCAACTGCCCGGAAGCCGACAGCACCGCCAGGGCGATGGGAAGGTCGAAGTGGGTGCCCTGCTTGCGCGCCTGGGCCGGAGCCAGGTTGACCGTGATGCGGCGGGCCGGGAACTTGAAGCCGGAGTTGCGCACCGCGGAGGTCACGCGCTCCCTGGACTCGCGCACGGCGCTGTCGGGCAGGCCCACGGTCGTAAAGCCCGGCAAGCCGTTGGCCAAGTCCAGCTCGACCATGACGGGATAACCCTCCACCCCCCGCAAACCCAGAGAATGCACGCGCGAAAGCATCAGCCTCTTGTACGTCCAAGGACCGGGATTCGTTCCAGAGCCGACGGCGTCACGAGCGGCGGGAGAGCAGATCCAAATGGGCGCGCAGGAAGGCCGGCGGGGACATCTTGTCCCGGGGCCCGACCCAGCCGCAACGGACGTCGATGCTGTCGAGAACGTGCCGGACGGCGTGCTCGAATTCTCCGGCCTTGGCGGCCAGCGCGGCCTCCTGCGGAGGTCCCACCACCAGCGCGGCGCGAGAGCCGGCATCCTGGCAGGCGGAGCCCAGGAGGAACGGCGCGCCGAAGGGCTGGTCGGCGTCGTAAGCCTGCACGAGCACCCGCCGATAGGATTGCGAGATGCCCTGCGCGGCTGCCGCCTCATGGAAGGACTTGGCCAGCCAGCCCGCCATGCCCTCATGCCCCTTCGGCAGGATCAGGGCCAGCGCCACGGCGTCCGCAGACGCCGGAGGCGGCGAGAAATCCTTGGCCGCGGCCAGCTCCTTGGAAGAAGGCGGCTGCGCCTCGGCGCCCGGATCGAACAGCACATTCAACAAATCGTCGCAATTGAGCGGCTTGCCGCCGGCTTTCCATAGACTGACGAGCGCCTCCAGGCGTCGCAGCCACAGCTCGCAGGCGGGATAGCCATCGCCTAAGCGCTCCAAAAAAGCCCTGGTGTCATCCGCGCTGAAGCCGACGCCGCGGCGATCCAGCCAGGACTGGACGATTTCGAGCCGGGCCCCGTCGTTGGGCACCTTGAGATCGACCGCCCAGCCGCGCGAGAGGGAAATCTTCAAGGCCTCCTCCAGCGCCCCCAAGGCGCGAGGCGGGTAGAGGGAGCTCATCACGAGCTGCCGCCCGTCGGAGATAAAATGGGAGAGTATCTCGGTCAAGGCGGGCTGATTGCGCTCGTCGACGGTGAAAAGATGCACGCTGTCGACGATCAAGACCTTGGCTGCGAGCAACCGGGGCTTGAGCCGGTCGTAGCCGCCGCCGGCCAAGGCCCGCGAGACGACTTTGGAGAGACGATAGGCGGAGCTCATCACGACGCTGTCTGGGCCCAGGCTTGCGCAAAAGGCATGGCCGATCGCCTGGAGGCAGTGGGTCTTGCCGACGCCGGGCAGTCCGTGCAGGAACAAGGGGTTGTACATCGCTCCCGGAGCGCCGACGACCGAGGTCGCCGCCGCGTGGGCGAAGCGGTTGTACGGCCCGACGATCATCGTCTCGAAGGTCTGCTCCGGATCGAGCGGCTGCGTGGCGCCGAAGAGGTCCCCCTTCGGGGCGGCCGTCTTGGGCGCCGGAACCTTCGCGGCGGGCGCGGCGACCGGCGCGGGCGGGGGCGTCGCGGCCGGGGGCGCGACTTTCGGCGAGGAAGGCGCAGCCGCGACGGGGCGCGACTTGGCGGACATCTCCTCGAGCGCGGCGCGCAGCCGCTGCATCGCCGGCTTGCCGACGCGATGGAGCGGGAGGCTGTAGTTATAGCCCTCCGGCGAATTCTCGGGCGCCGGCCGGCCGCAGAGCGCGCCGAAGCGCTTGAGCAGGGTCGAGATGTCCTTCATGCTGCCCTTGATGAACAGACGGAAGCGCAGGGGATCTGACTGGCTCGGCGCCGGCTGGATGGACCATTTCTCCATGTCTCTATTCACGCACGACCACGATGCCCTTCAGGACGAGCCAGTCCGCGGCCAGGGGGCTGAGGATGGCGTCCCGGGCAATTGTAAGGCGCCCCTGCCCTGCTGTCAATCTCCGCTTGATGTCGTGCTCGGACAGGAACGGACGGCCCTTCGGCCCCTGCGGGGCGCAGGCGCGGAAAGCCGGCCGCGGCGGGCGCAAGCGCTCCGTAATGGCGTCGACGAGGTCGTCTCGCGTGAACGTGGCTACTTCGCCAGCCTGGCCGCGATCAAGTCGAGATATCTCTCGAGATCGTCGTGCGGCCGGGGGATCACGTGAACGGCCGCCAGCTCTCCGACCTTCTGGGCGGCGGCCGCAGCGGCGTCGACGGCGGCGCGCACCGCGCCGACCTCGCCGCGGCAGAGGGTCGTCACCAAGCCTGAGCCGACCTTCTCGTAGCCGATCAGGCGCACCTTGGCGGCCTTGGCCATCGCGTCCGACGCCTCGATCATCCCGACAAAACCCTTGGTCTCGACCATTCCCAACGCTTCCCGGATCTCAGCCATGTCGTCTCCTTTTAGTTGTAGCCGCGGTCGGACTGCCCCCGCGTTTCCTCGCCTAACTGGGCGTTGCAGCCGCTGCAGCGCTTGGCCGGGCTGTAGGTGCGCAGGCACTCGTCGTCCTCAGGCCACCATTCCTCGAAATACATGTCGACCTTCTTGCGGCAGCGCAGGCAGAACCGCTCCATGCCGGACCCGCAGCAGGGGCAGAACTTCGGGAAGGGCGCGGAGGAGGAAAGCGCCCCCGCGGATTTCTGGTCGGCCTCCCCCGCCGAATGGTGGGTCAACGAGCCGCAGGCCCCGCACTGGACGTCCACGCGGAGCTTGAACTTGGCCGGCTGCTTGTTCTTATCCGACATGTCAATATCCCTTCCCGCCCGCGCCGCTTTCTCCGGTGACGATGGCCACGCTGGCCGAGGTCCCCAAGCGCGTGGCGCCGGCGGCGAGCATGCGTTCGGCGGTCTGGGAATCCCGGATGCCTCCGGAGGCCTTGACCCCCATCAGCGGCCCGACGGTTGCGCGCATCAGCCGGACGTCCTCCACGGTGGCGCCGCCGCCCCCGAAGCCGGTACTGGTCTTGACGAAATCGGCGCCGGCCTTCTTGCTGAGGACGCAGGCCCGGACCTTCTCCTCCTCGGACAAGAGCGCCGTCTCGAGGATGACCTTCAGCACCCGCCCGCGCGCGGCCTCGCGCACCGCCTTGATGTCCTCGAAGACGACCGCGTCGTTGCCGGACTTCAAGGCGCCGACGTTGATCACCATGTCGATCTCGTCGGCGCCGTTGGCGATGGCGTCCCGCGCCTCGATCGCCTTGACGGTCGGGGTCGTCGAGCCCAAAGGAAAGCCCACCACCGTGCAGACCTTGACCCCGCTGCCGCGCAAGAGCTGGGCCGCGAGGGACACGTAGCTGGGGTTGACGCAGACCGAGGCGAAGCAGTAGGACTTCGCCTCCTCGCAAAGCTTGGCGATCTCCTGCTGCGTGGCGTTCGGCTTGAGCAGGGTGTGATCGACGCAGCGGGCGGTGGCGCTGCCCTTCTTGGTGGGGTGGCAGACGGCGATCCGGTCGGCTCCGATGGCCTTGAGCTCGGCCTCGGAGTTGGCGAGGGCGCCGGCGCAGCTCGGGCAATTGGCGCCGCCGGTATGCTCCGCCTCTCTCTTGGAAGCCGCCGCCAGCGGCGACTGCGGGCGCGGCGCCGCAACGCTTGCCGCCCGAGCCCCGGTCCAGGCGGAGGAAAAGACCTTGCCGGCGGTGCCGATGGTCGTGCGGGACGGGCCGTCGGCGGGCGTCGCTTGGGTGATGCCCGAGCCGCCCTCGCAGCCGCAAGGCCCCTCCTTAAGATAGCCTTTCTCGGCCAGCGCCCGGACGATCTCCTCGACGATCCGCCGCAGTTGCGCTTCACGCATATCGTTTCACCCTCCCCCGAGAGGAGACGCCGTCGACTATTCCGCAAATCACGGTCCGCACCGGCGCCGCCGCGTCGCCCAAGACCGCCCTGGCCGAGCCGCCCTCGTCGAGCACCAAGACGACGCTGCCCGGCCCCGCGCCCACTCCTCCCTCCACGGCCATCACCGCCGCGCCCAGCGGCGCCTCGCTGAATGGGTCGATGGGCCGGACCAAAAGCAGCTTCTTGCCGGCCACGGAAGGATGCTTGCGCGTGCCCCAGACGTTGCCGATGACCTCAGCGATGAACATCCCGGTATCCCCTCGCCTGGTGCCCCTCGACGATGCCCACCACCGCGGCGTCGACCGGAGGGATGTCCTCAAACGCCACTGCCGCCTCCCGCGAAGCCACCCAAAACACCTTCTCGCTGGCGCCGGCTCCCACCGCGTCCGCCGCCACGATCGGATCGCCCAACGGCGAGGAGTCCTCCCAGCGCAAAGGCTGGATGAGCAGCAAGGTCTTGCCCTCGATCGAGCGGTCCTGCCGCGCGCAGAAGACGCGTCCGACGACCCGGCCCAGCCTCATGCCCCCAGCCTCTGGCGCAGCAGCTGCGCGAAGGCCTCGCGATCCGCGGGATTGATCACGAAATTGCGAACCCAGCCCGTCTTGCGGCGCAGGGTCAGATACCGCCAGGGCCAAATGTTGGTCCAGTGCTCGTTCCAAAGGTTGTAGCCTATCCGAATATCCTCGATATCGTCGTAGCGCACCCGCCGGACCGTCCAGGGACCCAGCCGCACCTCCAAGCCTTCCTCGCCGAACTCATAGTGGAACGGGAAATTCATCTGGAGTATCTCCTCTCGATGCCGGCGATCTTGGCCAGCCGGCCGTCGTGGCGGCCGCCCTCGTACTCGGTGGAGAAAAAAACGCGCAGGATCTCGCATAAGGCCAGCTCGCCGCGCGTCTTGGCCCCGAGGCAAAGGATGTTCGCGTCCTCGTGCGCCGCCGCGAAGCGCGCGGAGACGGAATCATAGGCCGCCACGGCGCGCGCGCCGGGCACCTTGTTGGCCGCCAGGCACACCGCCCCGCCGAAGCCGTCGAGCAGTATCCCCTTGTCGAAGCGCCGCGAGACGACCGCCTCCGCGACCAGTTGGGCCACGTCCGGGTAATCGACGGCCTCGGCGGAGTGGCAGCCGAAATCTACGACCTCGTGGCCGGCCTTCTGCAGCCAGCCCCTGACGAACTCCTTGCCCGCGAAGCCGCCGTGGTCGCAGCCTAGGACCAGCTTCATTTCTCCGCCGACTTGCCCACCGTCGCCAACAGCTGCCCGTCCGCCTGCGGGATGACCACGTGCGAGACCAGGCGCCCGGCGTCGACCGCGGAGATGCCAGCGGCGACGGCCGAGCGCACCGCGCCCACCTCGCCGGTCAAGGTCACGTAGCCCTTGCCGCCCGGCACGACGGTCTTGACCTCGAGGACGTGGACGAAGGCCGCCTTGGCGGCCGCGTCGGCCGCCAGCACGGCGGCGATGGCGTCCTTGGTCTCTATGGCGCCGACGGCCTCCAGCCGCTCGACCGGCCGGCGCTTGTCCAAGGCCGCCAGCACGTGGGCGTGGATGTTGCGGATCAAGACCTCGTCCAAAAGCGCCTTGCCGGACAGTTCGCGGCCGGCGCGCATTGCGCTCTCCACCTCGCCGACCGGCCCCGTCACCAGGATGACGTATTTGCCGCGCGCGATGACCGTCGCCCTGGCCAGCGTCACGGAGGCCATCTTCACCATGGCGTCGCAGGCCTCTATGCCCTTGGCGATGGAGGAGAGCTCGAGGAATCCGACGGCGAGATTGGCTTGCATGGTATCTCCTAGGCGATCCGGAAGTAGCCGACGAGGCTGCACTGCAGGGGCCGCGCGAAATGGCTGGCCTTCGTCAGCCCGTCGCCGGTCGGCGTGCCGATCGACATCGTCGCGTAGCCCTCGCCCAGGCCCAGGCCGTAGAGGGTCGGCGCGTTCTTTACGTAGATCGAGCACTGCATCCGCCGCGCCATCCTGGTCAGGTGATCGACGTTCATCGAGTGCATGCTGGCGGTGTGGCGATTGTCTCCCTCCGCCTCGCGGGCCAGCTCGATGGCGGCGTCGACGTCGGCGGCCACGGTCACCGGCAAGAGGGGCATGAGCTGCTCGGTCCAGACCAAGGGATGATCGTTGGGCACCTCGCACCAAAGCAGGCGCGCGGACTCCGGCACCTGCAAGCCGATGCCGCCGGCCAAGACCGCGGCGTCCTTGCCTACGAACTCGCGGTTGAGGACCGCATCCTTGCAGCCGCGGCCGCCTTCCTTAATAACGAGCTTCGTCAGGGCCTCGCACTGGGGCGCGGTCAGTTCGACGGCGCGGGGGTCGCGGCGCATGGACTCCAGGAAGCTCTCCCGCGCCGCCCGGGTCACGACGACCTCCTTCTCGGCCGTGCACAGCACGCCGTTGTCGAAGGAGGCTCCGAAGACGATGTCCTCGGCGCATTTGGGAAACAGCGCCGTCTCGTCGACCACCGCCGGGGGATTGCCGGGGCCGGCCGCGATCGTCTTGCAGGTCTTGCCGACGGTCATCGCCACCTTGACGATGGCCGGGCCGCCGGTGACCATATTGACCCGCGGCCCGGGATGCGAGAGCAGCCGCCGCGTCGTCTCCTGCGTGGCCGGCAGGACCGTGGCGATCAGCCCCCGCGGGCCTCCCTCGGCCACGACGGCCTCGCAGAGCACGCGCATCGCCTCGACGGCGCACCGGGCCGAGGCCGGGTGCGGGGAAAAGACCACGGAGTTTCCGGCCGACAAGATCGAGATGGCGTTGTTGATGATCGTGGCCGCGGGATTGGTCGAGGGAGTGATCGCCGCCACGACGCCGTAAGGCCCCCACTCGACCAGGGTCAGGCCCTTGTCTCCGGTGAAGGCCTGGGAGCGCAGGTCCTCCGGACCGGGAGTGCGCAGGGCGCAGACGAGGTTCTTCTGCGTCTTGTCCTCGACGCGCCCCATCCCCGTCTCCTCGCGGGCCAAGCGCGCCAGGCGCTCGGCGTTGGCGACGGCCGCCTTGCGCATGGCCTTGACGATCCTGTGGCGCTGCTCCAGACCCAACTCTTGGAAGACGCGCTGCGCGCTCTGGGCCGCCTCGACGGCGGAATCCACGCTCGAGTGGACGACGCCGTCGCAGCCGCGGCTTTCGCTTCCCGCCATGGCGCGGCCAGCCGGCTCGAGCTGGCCCTCCAGGCGCCGCAGGACCTCGCCGACGATCCGGGAGATCTCCTCGCTCTGCATGCGCTAGCGGGCCGCCGCGTCGGCGGACTTCTTGAAGACGCTCTTGCCGCCTTGCTCGACGGAGTCGACGATGGCGAAGATCACCGCGTCCACCGGGGCATTGGCGGTGCGGGAGGTCTGCCGCGCGCTGGAGCCCTGGACCAGCAGGACCAGCTCGCCCTCCCCGGCGCCGACGGCGTCGACGGCGACCAAGGGATTGCCCTTGGCCGAGCCGGCGCTGTCGACGGGCTGCACCAGCATGAGCTTGGTTCCGACGAGCTTCTCGTCCTTGAGCGTGCAGACGACGGTGCCCGTCACTCGGGCAAACACCATGGCTTGGCCTAGCGCTTGCCGCGACTAAGAGTTTCCGGCAGGGAGATCGGCATCTTGCCTTCCAAGTCCGGATGGGGCTGCGGGATCACGTGCACGGCGATCAACTCGCCGACCTTCTGCGCCGCCGCCGCTCCGGCGTCGCAGGAGGCCTTGCAGGCCGCCACCTCGCCGCGGAACAGCACGGTCACCAGGCCCGTGCCCACCTTCTCGTAGCCGACGATCCTGACGTCCGCCGCCTTGACGGCCGCGTCGGCGGCCTCCACGCAGGCCACCAGCCCCCGCGTCTCGATCATGCCCAATGCGTTCATGTTCCCCCCGTGCGCCGCCCTCTGGCGGCGTCAGACGATATACGCCAAATCCCCCGTCTTGACCCCGGCCGCGTAGGCCTCGTCGGTGTCGAGATGCAGCTCGAGGCTGTACTGGTCCGACACCCGCGCCACGCAATCCTCGAAAACGGACGAGCGGCCGCCCCCGGTGCCGCAGCGCAGCCGCAGCATCTCTCCCGCCTTGATGCCGAGCGCAGCGGCCTCCTTGGGGGCGAAATGGACGTGCCTTAACGCGACGATCACGCCCTCCGCAAGCGTAAGGCGCCCGGCCGGGCCGATCAGCTCCGCGCCAGCCGAGCCCTTGACGTCGCCGGATTCGCGCACCGGCGGCTTGACGCCGATCGCCTTGGCGTCGGTCATCGCCAGCTCGATTTGCGTGCGCGAGCGGTAGGGCCCGACCAGCCGCACGCGCTCCAGCCTCCCCCGCGGGCCCTTCACCGCGATGACTTCCTCCGCCGCCCAAAAGCCGGGCTGCTTGATGTCCTTGATCCGATTGGGCCGCGCCTGCGCCCCGAAGAGAATCTTGAAATGCTCCTCCGTCAGATGGCAGTGCCGGTTGGAGACGCCGATCGGAATCGGGGTCTTGGAACGCTCCAAGCGCTTGGCGACGTCGGCGGCGATCTCCCCGGCGAGATCGCTCATCAGCGCGCCGCCGCCGGGGCCTGGAAGTGGACGATCCGCAGGAAGCTGGCCGCCTTCAGGCTGTCGCCGCCGACCAGGGCTCCGTCGATGTCGGGCTCGGCCATCAGGCGGTCGACGTTGTCGGCCTTGACCGAGCCGCCGTAGAGGATGCGGCAGCCGGAGGCGAAGCCCTCTCCGTAAAGCCTGGCGCAGGTCTTGCGCACGAACAGATGCGCCTGCTGGGCCTGGTCCGGGGTGGCGGTCTTGCCGGTGCCGATCGCCCAGACCGGCTCATAGGCGATCACCAGGGGCGCCAAATCCACGGGAGCGAAACCCTTCAGGCCGCCCTCAAGCTGGGTCTGCAGAACCTTGAAGGTGCGCTGAGCCTCGCGCTCCTCCAGGGTTTCGCCGATGCATAGGATCGGGACGAGCTTGGCCGCCAGGGCGGCGCGGAGCTTCTTGTTGACGGCCTCGTCGGTCTCGTTGAAATAACGCCGCCGCTCGGAGTGGGCGATGATCGTCATCGTCGCTCCCGCGTCGACCAGCTGGACCGGAGAGATTTCCCCGGTGAACGCCCCTTGGGTCTCCCAATGCAAATCCTGGGCGCCCAGCCTGACGCGGCTGCCCCGCAGCGTCTCCGCCACCAAGGCCAGGGCCGTGAACGGCACGCAGAGAGCGACCTCGCTGGCGGCATCGCCGACGCCGTCGCGCACGGCGCGGGCCAGTTCCAGCGATTGCGCCAACGTCAAGTGCATCTTCCAGTTCCCGGCGATCAGCGGTTTTCTCAGTGGCGAGCTCATTGTTGTGGCCAATCTGGCCCCAGAAAGGCCATCGGCTGCGGCTATTCTAGCGCAGAGCCCCGGCCCGGTCAACTGAAAAGTAGGGTCAGGCTTTGTTTTTCAGTATTGGGAATAGGGCAGGACGAGCTCGCCGAAAGCGCCGGGGTGGTAGTCCAGCTTGAAGATGGATTTCGGACCACGCCGAACGCGGATCGGATAGACGTGTGCCAGGCGCGCTTCCTTAATATCGCTGTCGCTGTCCCCGAAGAACAGCATGTAGTTGCCGCTCTGGAGAACGTCCCGCTTGGCCTGGGAATCCTTCACGAAAATAAAACGGCCGCGCCCCACCAGATGCCGCCACTCCTTCTTCAAGGCCTCGTCATGGATGGGGGGCCGGGTCGTGATGATGCTGACCCGGAAGCCCAGCAGGCGGAAGGCCCAAGCCAGCGGATAGGCCAGCAGCTTCGGCTGCTCCAAATCGTAGCTCTGGTTGACGATCGTCCAAAAATCCGTCGAATAGGGCTGCGCGGAGTGGGCGAAGGCGTTGGAAAACGAGCCCGCGGAGGAAACCAGAGTGTCGTCGTAGTCGAAGGCCACGCCGAGGCGGGCCACCGTCACGACGCTGAAGACCAAGCCCCAAACGCTGGCCAGCACGACGAGCTTCTTGGTCAAGCTCCAGCAATGCTCCGCCTTTTCCCGGACATGTTTGAGCATGGCTACTCCCCGGCCCCCTGGGCGCGCATGCGGCCCTCCTTCGGCGGCACGATCAAGCCCTGGCGGCGCGCGCAGCTGGCGAGGAGATCGCGCAGCAGCAAGGCAGCGCTCTCGGTCTTCTCGGCGCGCGAGAAGGGCGTGAAGCCGTCGCCGCCCTTGACGAGGAAATCGATGGTGACCACCTTGTAGAGGGCGTGCCGATCCAAGGGCTTGCCTGCGATCAAGACGTGGCTCAATCTCCGCCCCGTCGGCGCGTCGCGCCGATAGTCGAAGCTCGCCCCGGATTCCTGGACCAGGCCTTTCGTCGGATCGACTCCGTGATCGAGCAGTTGGCTCACGAGGCCGCCGTCCATCTCCAGGGTCACCATGGAATTGTCGAAGGGCATGATGTCGAAGATGTCCCGCAGCCTCACCGGGCCGCCCGGCAAATCGGCCCGGATGCCGCCGGCGTTCTGGATGGCCAGATCGGCTCCGTCCCAGCGCCGCTCGCAGTCGGTCATCCAGTCGCCCAGGGAGGACTCGCGACCCTGGCTGCGCGTCAAGCCCTGCGAGGCCGTGGCGATGACGACGTCGTAAACCGCGTCGACCTTCCGCGCCTCCTTGGCCACCAGGGCGGCGATGCGGGGATCTTGTCCGAGGCGCTGGACGTCCAGGTTGACCAGCCGGTCGGACTTATGGAGCACCTTCCCCGTCTTGCCGTCGATGTCGAGCGTCGCGACGCCGGCCACCGTCAGGTAGGCCCCGGCCTGAACGACCATCGTCCCGTTGACCGGATCGCGGTAGGGCCGGCGCAGGAAGGTGTGGCTGTGCCCCCCGATGATCATGTCGATGCCGGGGACCTCCCGCGCGATGACCTGGTCGCTGGTGAACGGGGCGTCGCCGGGGGAGGCGAAGCCCACGTGGTCGATCAGGATGACGACGGTCGCGCCCAGGCGCTTGAGCGCGGCCACGTCGTCGCGCGCCTCCGCGACCTCGCCGCGGAACTCGAGGCCCGCGATGTTCGCCGGGAAGGTGAGCCTGGGCATGTTCGTCGTCAACAAGCCGAAGAAGCCGATCTTGACCCCGTGGATTTTTTTGATGATCCAGGGAGTCAGGTACGGGACCCGGCGATGGGTCTTGCGCTCGTAGACGTTGGCCCCCAGCACGGGCATCTTCAAGCGCGCGACCAACTGCTTGAGGCGGGCTTCCTTGAGGTCGAAATCATGGTTGCCGACCTCGACCAAATCGTACCCCATGGCGTTGAAGACGTCGACGGAGGCCTGTCCCTTGGAGACGGTTCCCTCCGGGGTGCCCTGGAACCAATCGCCGGCGTCGACCAGGAGCTTCGGGCCGCGCTGCTTCTTATACAGCGAGGCCAGAGCGGCGGCTCCGCCTTCCAGCCGCCCGTGATCCCGCTTCGACGGCCGAGCCATGATCCAGCCGTGGATGTCGTTGGTGTGGACGATCGTCAGCCGCAGCGCCGAGGCGGGGAGCGCGAATAAAAAGACCGCCAGCGCCGACGCCAGCCCCGCTCTCTTCATCCCAGCGAGTATATCACTTTGCCCGCGAGCGCTGGCAAATGCAACGGGGCTTACGGTTCGCTAGGCCAGGCTCTCCAGCCACAGGCCCAGGATGGCGACGCGAAAGAGAAGCCCGGGCTCGAATTCCCGGCTGCCGGCGCACAACGCCTCGCGCATGCGGCGCAAGCGGTCGCAGTCGAAGAGGCCGAGGCGCGCGAGGCTTGGCCCCTCCAGCAGCCGGCGCAGGGTCTCGTTGCCGGGATCGCGCACCCAGCGCTCCCAAGGGACGATGAAGCCGTGCTTGCGCCGCCATGCCAGCTCCCGCGGCAGATGACGCTCGGCCAAAAGGCGCAGCAGATACTTCCCCTTGAAGCGGCGTATCTTAAAGGAAGCCGGAAGGCCGAGGGCGAACTCCACCACGCTCCGGTTGAGAAACGGCACGCGCGCCTCCAAGCCCGCCCGCATGGCCGATTTGTCGACCTTCATCAGCAGGCTGTCGGCCAGCACGGTCTCCAAATCGAAAGCCAGGGCGTCCTCGAGCCGCTCCAGGGGCCGGGAGCCGCCCAAGGCCGCCTCGGCGCCGTCGACGGCTCTTAAGTCCGGATGCAGGAGCGCTGCGACCTCGCCGGGCCGGGCCGAGGCCGTCGCGGCGGCCCACTGGCCCAAATCGCCGTAGGGAAGCCCCGCGAAAACCCTCCCCTTGCCGGCGCGACGCGCCAGCGCGGCGGCCGATGCGCGCGACCAGCCGGGCAGGGCGCGCAGACGCTCGTTGAGCCAGGCGGCCTTGTGGCGATCGTAGCCGGCGAAAAGCTCGTCTGCCCCCTCTCCGGTCAAGACCGCCTTGACGCGCTGCCTGGCGAAACGCGACAACAGGAAAGTGGGCAGGATGGCCGAGTCGGCGATCGGCTCGTCCAACAAGTCGATGGAGTCCTCCAGGCGCGAGAGCACATCCGCGGGCAGGCGCAACTCGTGGTGCTCGGTGCCGAGATGGCGGGCGGCCAGGCGCGCGAAGCGCGATTCGTCGACGCCGGCTGCCGCGCCGTCGAAGCCGACCGAGAAAGTATGCACCGTCTTGCCGCCGGAGTGCCGGACCATGTAGGCCGCCACGAGGCTGGAGTCGACGCCTCCGCTCAAGAAGCAGCCCACCGGCACGTCCGAGAGCAGCGAGGCGCGCACGGACTCGGAGAGGACATCGTCCAACTGATCGAGCGCCTCCATAGCGCCGGGCGGCTTGGCGGCGGACCTCTTCGGGCGCGGGCTCCAGAAACGCTTGAGGCTCAATCCGCTGCCATCCAGCGTCAGCACGTGCCCGGCGGGAAGCTTGAGCGCCCCGCTCAAGATCGTCCGCGGAGCATGCACCTTCCCATAGGCCAGGTATTCCCGCAGGGCGGCGGCATCCACCTCGCCGACGCCGCCGCCGGCCAGCAGCGAACGCAGCTCGGAGGAAAACGACAGGATGGCCCCGTCGAAGCGATAGTACAGCGGCTTGATGCCCAAGCCGTCGCGCGCCAGCACGAGGCGCCGGGCCTCGCGATCCCAAAGGCCGATCGCGAACATCCCGTCGAGCCTGGAAAAGGCCGCCAAGCCCTCGCGCAGATACAGCGACAAGATGGTCTCGGTGTCCGAGCGGGTCTTAAAGCGGACGCCAGCGCCGGCGAGCTCCCGCCGCAATTCCGGATGGTTGTAGATCTCGCCGTTGAAGACCAGGGTCGCCGCGCCGTCGATCGAGGACATGGGTTGATGGCCGTTTTCCAGGTCCAGGATCGACAATCTGCGAAAGCCCAAGCCTATCGGTCCGTCGAAATATTCTCCCTCGTCGTCGGGACCTCTGTGGGCCAGCGCGCCGCGCATCCGGGACAGGCGCTCGCGCGCGTCGGCCGCGCCGAAGACGCCGCAAATGCCGCACATTCAGCGTCCCTCGGCGAGACGGCGCGCGTCCGGCCAGGCGCTTAAACCGAGGAGGTAGAGGCGCGCCGGCCCCTCATCGAAGAGGCGGCGCAACAGGGCCATCTGCCGCTCGGAGAGCCGCTCGGCGCGCGTGCGCAGGTAGCGGCAGGCCTCCCGCGGAAGCTCCGGCTCCTGGAAGGGATCGCGCGCCCTGACCAGCCCCAGATCGCCGCTGACCTTCTCGAGCAGCCGCGGGCTCCAGGCCCCGCGCGGCTGCCAGACGCAGGTCCACGGACCGCGCCGCAGCCCCTTGAAGAAGTTGTACATGTCGCGCAGATGGTTGGCGTCCGGATAGAAGCTGGTGGGAGTCTCGAAAAGGAGGAACTTGGCGCCGAGGACGCCGGCGGCGGCCCGCGTCCTCTCCCAAGCCGAGGCGACCTCGGCAGTGGGCTTGAAATGCCCGCAGAAGCCGCGCCGCCGCTCCGGGATCGTCGAAAGAATGCGCGCGTAGCCGGAACTGGAGGCCGGATGCGTGACGATCTGGGACACCGGGAGGGAGAAATCGAAATCCCGCGGGGCCTCGCTTCGCCAGCGCTCCAGGGTGGCCGGCCGCGGAGTCGCGACGAAGGCCGGGCCGACCTCGACGGTCGTCAAGGTCGCGAAATAGCGCGCGCGCGCCACGGCGAAACGGCCGCAGCCGACCCTCAACGCCATCGCTAATCGAAGAGCCGCAGCTCTGCTTCCCGCTTCGGGCGCTCGATGAACTCCGGCAGGAAGCGGGAATAGCGCCACAACAACCAGCCCAGCGCCAGGCAGCAGAAGCCGTAGGTCAGCTCGAAGCCCCCGTAGCGCAGCCATTGCTGCTGGGTGACGAACTGCCATTTCCGGGGAGAGTAGAGATTGGCCTCAGGCTCGCCGATGAAGAGGTCGTAAAGGGCTTTTACGGAAACGATCGCGCCCCAACAGCAGAGCAATGTCCCGGCGATGCGCGGCAAGCCTCTGATCTTGATCTTTTCCATGCGCCTATCCGGGACGAGCCGAGAAAACAGCGCGACGCCAGACGAAGAGACCGGCGCGCCCTTAGCGCTTGGAGTACTGGAAGCGCTTGCGCGCCTTCGGCTGGCCGCTCTTCTTGCGCTCGACCATCCTGGGATCGCGCGTCAAGAAGCCTTCGGCGCGCATGGCCTTGCGGTTTTTCTCTTCGAGCTTGACCAACACGCGGGCGATCGCGTGGCGCGCCGCCCCCGCCTGGCCGCTGACGCCGCCTCCGACGACCTTGATCACGAAGTCGAACTTGCCCGCGGCGTCGACCAGCTTGATCGGAGCCAAGACGTCGCGCTTCTGATGGTCCTGCCCCCGGAAATACTGGTCGACGGGCTTGGAGTTGATGGTGACCTTGCCTTCCCCGTTGGGGACGAGGCGCACGGAAGCTACGGCGGTCTTGCGCCGACCGGTAGCCCAGATGGGATGGCTTTTCTTGGGGCTCATAGTCCTAGTCCGCGCAGGCGGCATGGGGATGCTTGTCGCCGCTGTAGATTTTAAGTCGGGCAAGCTGCTTGCGGCGCAGGCGGTTGTCGTGGATCATGCGCTTGACGGCCAGGTAGACCACCTTGCGCGGATCGCGCTCCATCTGGCGAGACAGGGGCGTCGTCTTGGCGCCGCCGGCGTAGCCGGAATGGGAGAAATAGAATTTCTGCTCCAGCTTCTTGCCCGTCAACCGGATCTGCGCCGCGTTCGTGACGACGACGAAATCCCCGCAGTCCACGAAATCCGTGTAGGTCGGCTTGTGCTTGCCGCGCAAGTAGTCGGCGACGCGGGTGGCCATGCGTCCGAGCACGAGCCCCTTGGCGTCGATATGATGCCAGCGGCGCTCCCCGCTGGCCTGGGACGGCTTGTGTATGTAAGTCTTTTGGGGCATAACCGGTTTATGATAGCTAATTTGCCGTTGGAGTGGCAAGCTGCGGCGACGCGGACGGTTGGGGCTGCGCGCCGGAAGATCCGGCCGGCGCGCCCGTCGCCTCCGGGCCGCCGGGCGCGGCCGCGTCTGCCCCGCCCTTATCCCCTTGGCTTCCGGAAGCTCCGGAATCGAACTGCCCGGACGACGCGGTCGGCGGGGGCGGGCGCGGAGCCGGGCCTAGGAGGACATAGACCGCGGCCAGGGCTCCCTTGAGATCCCCGTCAAGCCGCCGCTTGACTGCGGCAGAGTCCAACCTCAAGCGCACGCTCGCCTCACCGGCCTGGAGGCGGCGAATCCCGGCGCGAATCGAGGCGAGCTTCTGTCGCCTGGTGACCAGATGCTCCCGATCGAACGGCCCTAGAAACCCCAATCGCCGCGTCAATTCTCGGCGGGCCGCCGGTTCGTCGGCCTCGCCCCGCACCACCGCGAGATAGCGGGGGCGCCCGCGGTGGCGCGGATCGTGCTCCTCGATGATGTTGAGGCGGCCGAGGCGGCGGATGAGCAGTTTCGGCCGATAATGCATCCTCCAGGAGGAGCGGTAAATCCAATCGGTCAGGGCCGCATGCTCCGGCCCGACGGCGACGGCATCCAGGATGCCGGCCGCGCTGCGCGGCTCGGGCGGCCGCCTGGTGCCGAAGACCTTTCCGTCGGAAGGCGTTTTCCACCACGCCGGCTGATCGGCAAGCCCCCGCGCGTAAACGGCCTCCCCCTCCTGCGTGAGCAGGCCTGAGTCGTCGAAGAGCCTGTGGCCGTCGAGATCCTCGAGATGAAAAACCAGGGCCGTCTTGACTCCCTTGGACTCGAAATACGAGATCGCGTCCTCGCTCTCGAAGAAATACCAGCGCTGGTAGCCTTCCCGGGTCAGGCGCAGCTCCGCCTCGTCCGAGCCGGGCGCCTTGTATTGGACCGCCATGACGCCCAGCGGACCGACCGTCCGGCGTTGCAGCACCGAGATGGCCCCGCGCCGCTCGGCCGCGCGCACGCGCTCGAGCAAGGCGAGATCCTCCTGCGTCCATCGTCGCGACTCGGGGGAAAGAATGCGGCGCTGCCACAGCTCGGCCAGCAATGCCTCGCGTTGGGCCTGCGCGGGCGCCGTTTGCGCCAGCGGCTTGACCGGCGAATGATGCTCCGTCGAGAGGCCGCCGGCCAACGCCGTCCCGACCAGCAAAAACTGAAAAATCAAGCCTGACCCCAAATTTCAGTTCAGACGGGGAGGGACGACGCCGACCTGGCCTTGGTACTTGCCCTTGCGGTCGGCGTACGCCGTCTCGCAGACCTCGTCGCTCTCCAAGAACAGAAGTTGCGCGATGCCCTCGCCGGAGTAGACCTTGGCCGGCAACGGCGTCGTGTTCGAAATCTCTATCGTCAGGTAGCCCTCCCAGGTCGGCTCCAGCGGCGTGACGTTGACGATGATGCCGCAGCGCGCGAAGGTCGATTTGCCCAGGCAGATCGCCAGGACGTTGCGCGGAATCTTGAAACGCTCGATGGTGCGCGCCAGCGCGAAGGAGTTCGGCGGCACCACGCAGGTCGGGCCCTTGTAATCGACGAAAGCCTTCGGGTCGAAAGCCTTCGGGTCGATGACCGCGCCATAGACGTTGGTGAAGATCTTGTACTCGTCGGCCAGCCGGATGTCGTAGCCGTAGGAGGACAGGCCGTAGCTCACCCTGCCGTCGGCCTGCTGCCGGTCCACGAAAGGCTCGATCATCCCGGTCTCCAGGCACATCTTGCGAATCCATTTGTCGGACTTAAGCATGCTGCTTTCCCTCCAAGATCAGGCGCGCGGCCCGGCGGCCGCTCAAGACGGCGCTCTCGATCGTCGCCGGCAGCCCGGTCTGGGTCCAGTCTCCCGCGAACAGGAAGCCGGAGACCGCGCTGACGGCGGCGGGCCGCTTGGCGTCGGAGCCGGGAACCGGCGACAAGGTCGCGAACGGTTCCTTAATAACCAGCCAACGGCGGATTGTAGCTTTTTTGAAGGCCGGCAGGCAGCGCCCCAGGTCCGCGCGGGCAAGCTCCAAGAGCGAGCGGGGGGAAGAGGCCAGCCAACGGCGAGCGCCGCTGATGACGAGGGCCAGGCATTGGCCGCTCCCGCCGGAGGACAGCAGGCGCGTCTTGTTGAAGATCCACTGGATCTCGGCGCCCAACAGGCCCAGAAGCGGCTCCGTCATGACGGGGCGGTCCAGCCACAGGGAGATCGAGACGATCGGCGCGGCCTCCAGCGTCCGCCATGCTCCCTCCAACTCCGGCGGAAGCTCCAGGCAGCGCAAGCTCCAAGGCGGCAGGGTCGAGACGATGGTCCCCGCCTCGATGACCTCCCCGCCCTCGCAGACGACGCGGCCACGCGATACGCCGCGGACCTTGCAGGACAAACGGATCTCGCCGCCGCGGGACTCGATGAAGGAGCGCGCCGAACCGGCGTATAAATCGGAGAGCCCGACCGCCGCCAGACCCAGGCGCGAGCCCTCCGCGTCCCGGTAGAAGGCGTGCCGCAGCACCTGGGCCAGCCCGGTCGCAGCCGCGACGGCGGGATCCTCGTTGAGGGCGCCCAAGGCCACCGGATCGAGCAGCCGGCTCTGCAGGCGACGGGTCTGGCCCAGGCCATCCAGCCACTGGCGCGCAGTCATCCGGTCCAGCTCCGCCGGCATGGCATTGAGGCGGCGCAGCGAGCGCATGCTCGCGTCCAGCCTGACCAGGGCGGCCTTATCCCGCAGGGAAAGCCCGCGCAGGCGCAGGACGCCCGCGGCCAGATGCCAGGGCGCCCCCAGCCAGGCGGGGCAGGAGAGGGCGTCGCGCCTCCCGTCGGCGTCGGCGAAATCCAGGCGCAGGCCGGGCGCCAGATTCAGCCGTTCGGACGTCCCGATCTCGGACAGGAAGGCGCGCGTCTGGCCGTAGCAGCCCATGAACAGGTGCTGCCCGTTGTCGACGACGTCCCCCGTTTCCTGATCGGTAAAGGAATAGGCGCGCCCGCCCAGATGGGGCTTTTTCTCGAGCAGCACGACCCGCCGGCCGCCGGCGGCCAGCGCTGCGGCGCAGGACAAGCCCGCGAAGCCTCCGCCCAGGATGACGACGTCAGAGGACGCCATGGCAGTGGAGCCAGGCCCGCCCGGCCAGAGCGGCCTTGCGCAGCGGCGTCAAGCGCGCCTTTCCGGAAAGCACCGGAAAGCCGCGCGCGGCGATTTGGTCGAGCAGCCCCTCGTAGATATGGGCCATCACCTCGGCCGGCAGCAGCGAGGGCAGATCAGCCGGGTCGACGAGGGCGCGCGCCCGGCGGTAATAGCCCTTCGCGCGCTCGTACTCCAAGCGCATCAATCGCAAGAAGGCATCGTCGCGCACGCGGGCGCGCAGGCGCTCGCCGTCGTAGCCGGCCCGGCGCAGATCGGCGCCGGGCAGATAGACGCGGCCCAGCTCAAGGTCGGCGCCGACGTCGCGGATGATGTTGGTCAGCTGGAAGGCGTAGCCGAAATCCCTGGCGAAGCCCTCGATGGCCCCGGGGGCGGTGCGCCGCCAGCCGAAAATCCGGACCGCCAGCTCGCCCACGGAGCCCGCCACGCCCCGCATGTAGGATTCCAAATCCTCGATCGTCTCGTAGGAGGCCGCGTCCAGATCCATGCGGCAGCCGCGGATCATCTCGTCGAAGGGCCAGCGCGGCAGGGCGAAGCGCTCGACGGAGGGCAGCAGGCGCCGCGTCACCTCGTGCGTCGGCCGGCCCCCGAACAGGCGGGCGACCTCCCCGCCCCACCAATCCAGCTGGGCGGCCGCCTGCGCGCGGGGACGCCCGTCGTCGACGATGTCGTCGATGAGCCGGCAATAGGCGTAGACGTCGTCCAAGGCCCGGCGCTTGTCCGCCGGCAGGAAGAGGAAGCCCAAAGAGAAGCTCGAGCCCCGCGCCTGCCGCGTCCAGGTCGTGGCGTTCATGATTTAAGGAGGGAGCGCACCAGCAGCGGGACCCAGTCCAGCCGCGACAACCGCGGGCGCCGCGAGACGGTATCGTAGCCCTGCCTCTTGATCTTGCGCAGGACTTCCCGCCCGCCCAGCCAGGTCAGGCGGATTTCCCAGGACAAGGGGAAGGCCAGGCGGTTGGCCAGCGGCCTGCCTCGCTCGAAGAACATCCGCGTGCGGCCGACCTGGAACTTCATCAAGCCGACGAACTTGTCGTTGACCACCCCCATGCGCAGGTCCGCCTCCGCATAGCCGAAGCGTTGGAAATCCTCCTGCGGGATGTAGATGCGGTCCTTGCGCAAGTCGAGAGAAACGTCCTGCCAGAAGTTCGCCAACTGCAGGCCGGTGCAGATCACGTCCGAAAGCTCGAAGAGCTCCTCGTCTCGGTAGCCGTGGATCAGCAGCACCAGCCGTCCCACCGGATCGGCGGAGCGGCGGCAGTAGTCGCGGACTTCCTCGAAGGTGGCGTAGCGGGCCTTCTCGGTGTCCTGCAGGAACGCCGAGAGCAGGTCGTCGAACGGCTGAAGCGGCAGTTCGAGCTCGCAGACCGTGTTCTTGAGCGCCAGAAAGACCGGATGGCGCGGGCGCTCGAGGGCCTGCAATTGGGCTCTCCAATCGAGCAGCCTCTCGCGGCGGACCCCTTCGTAGTCCGCCTCGTCCGCGAAATCGTCGGCGATGCGCGCGAAGGCGTAGAGGGCCGCCACATGCCGCCGCAGGCGGCGCGGCAGGAGCCGGGAGGCGACCGGGAAATTCTCGTAATGCCGATTGGCCAGCGCCTGGCAAAAGGCGTAGGCGCCGGCGACGTCGGCGGGATCCCTCAACGGCGTCTCGTAGTCCCTGAGGGTGTCGCTCATGCCGCTCCTAGCGTTTCCTGCCGACGTCGATGCGGGTGCGCTTGTGGGCGCGCCGCAGCCGCCGCAGCGGCTGGTAGGGGCGCTCGGACCACTCGAACTCGTGGCCGCCGCAGCGCACCATGTCGCCCGCGGCGATACCGGCGCGCTTGAGCGCCTTGTCGACCCCGATCTTCTTGAGGGTGCGCTGGAAACGGTCGACGGCCTCGGGAAGCGTCGCGTCGAGCATCGCCGCGGCGCGTTCGACAAAGCGCCCCCGCAGGAGAAAAACCCCGCCTCCCTTGTTCTCGACCTTGAATCCCGCATCCACCTTCGTCACGGACGGCCGCGGCGCGGGATCGATGCCGCGCGCCGCGGGAGCCTTCGCCAGCTCCGCGATGACCCGGTCCAAAAGCGCCCCCAGGCCGGCCCCGGTCGCCGCCGAGATGCCGAGCGGGCCCCGCCGCCGGCGCTTGGCGCGCAGGGCCGGCAGCGCGCGCCCCCCCTCGGGGAGGTCCATCTTGTTGACGACCAAGAGCCGCGGCTTCTTGGCCAAGCGGGGAGAGAAGGCCTCCAATTCCCGCTCGATGATTCCGATGCCGGCTTCCGGGTCGCTTCCCCCGTAGCCCAGCGGATCGATCAAGTGGAGCAGGAGCCGCGTGCGCTCGACGTGCCTTAGGAACTCCAAGCCCAAGCCCTTGCCGCGATGCGCCCCGGCGATGAGGCCCGGGATATCGGCGACCACGAAGCTCACGCCCTTGTGCGAGGCCACGCCCAGATGGGGCGAGAGTGTGGTGAACGGATAGCCGGCGACCTTCGGCCGCGCGGCGCTGATGACCGAGAGCAGCGAGGACTTGCCGGCGTTGGGGAAACCCACCAAGCCCACGTCGGCGATCAGCTTGAGCTCCAGATCGAGCGTGACCGCTTGGCCCGGCTCGCCCTTCTCGCAGATTCTGGGCGCGGTGTTGAGGCGGCTCTTAAAGGACAGATTGCCGCGGCCCCCGCGCCCGCCCGCGGCGGCGCGCCAGCGCATGCCCGCCTCGCTTAGGTCCGCGACCAGGACGCCGTCCCGGTAGACGGCCGTCCCCGCCGGCACCGCGACCTCCGTGTCGGCGCCGGCCGCGCCCGTCTTGGCGTTGCCCTTTCCCGGAGCGCCCGCCTGGGCGCCCAGGTGCGGCCGCCGGGCCAGCTCGAGCAGAGTCGTGACGTGGGCATCGGCCCTCAGGAAGATGTCTCCCCCCTTGCCTCCATCGGCGCCGTTGGGGCCGCCGAACTCCATGAACTTCTCGCGCAGGAAGGACAGGCAGCCGTCCCCGCCGTCGCCGGCTTTCGCGAAGACGCGGACTTTATCGATGAAGCTCATGGGTTGGCTGGCCGGAAAAGCCGCGGCGCCGCCTATAGGGCGGCGCCGACGCCTCGCAAGAGACAGCCGTTAAGCGGCAACCGGGTAGACGCTGACCCGCTTCTTGTCCTTATGCGACCACTCGAAGGTCACCAAGCCGTCGCGCTTGGCGAACAGGGTGTCGTCCTTGCCACGTCCCACGTTGACGCCGGGCAGGATCTTGGTGCCGCGCTGGCGCACGATCACCATGCCCGCGCTGACCCGCTGACCGCCGTAGCGCTTGACGCCGAGGCGTTGGCCGTTCGAGTCCCGGCCGTTGGACGAGGAGCCTTGTGCTTTAGTGTGTGCCATGTCAGTTGAAGGAGATGGATTTGATCGTAATGTCGCTGAGAGCTTGTCGATGGCCGCGCATTTTCTTGTAGGCTTTCTTGGTCCGCTTCTTGAAAACAAGAATCTTCGGCCCGCGGCCCTGCCGCGCCACTTGGGCGACGACTTTGGCCTCGCGTGAAACCTGGGGCTGCGCGCCCTCCTGTGCGTCCGCGACGGCCCACAAGGCCTTGAAGGTGATCTCCTGGCCCTCCTCGGCCTTCAACTTCTCGACGCGGATGGTCTCTCCCGGCACCACCCAGAACTGTCTTCCGCCCGTCTCGATGATAGCGTACATAGGGAAGCCGATCTTAGCAAAATCAGCGCGCGTGGCGCAAGATCGACTCGAGCGGCTTGCAAGGCTTGTCCTTGGCGACATGCTCGGTGACCGCGTAGGGAGGAATGCCGCTCCAGCGTCCCTTCGGGGTCTCGACCGTCAGCGACTTGCGGTTGATCCGCGCCACCCTGCCCGCCACCACGCGCCCTCGCCCGTCGTCGAAGCGGATGCGGTCTCCCACCTGATAGCGATCGAGGACGGCGCGCGCGCGCAAGTCGGCCAGGTAGCGCAGCCGCATGACGACCTGCTCGTGCAGCTCGAAGAGCTGCTCATAGCTCAAATCCGTTAGTTCCACGTTCCTATTATCCCTTATCCCGGGCGCTCCTGGCTAGGGCCTACGCGCATTGACGCCCCCACGACGACGGTGTACACTGGGGCATCCTGGGGAAAATGGTGGACCCGCGCGAGACGGATCTGACGGAAAACCAACTCAAGGTCATCCGCGACAAGTATCTGCGCGGCGAGACCGGGGTCGGGGCATGGCTGGAGGGCGTGGCCGGCAACCTGGCCCTGGCCGAGGTTCTGCTGGCGCCGGAGGCGCCCTCCTGGGGAGTCTTCGATGGCGTCTCGGTCAAGCTCGAGCAGGCCGAAGGGCCGAAGGGCTTCCCCCCGCCGCGGGCGCTGCTCTTCCAGTCGGGCGCCGCGGACGCCGAGACGCGCGAGCTCAACTTCCAGACGCTGCTGGGCAACCTGAAACGGGCGGTGAAGCGCTTCAAGCCGGCGCGGCGGCTCCATGAGCGCTACCGCGGCGTCTTCCTGGAGCTGATGGCCGGCTGGCGCTTCCTGCCCAACTCCCCGACCCTGATGAACGCGGGCCGTCCGCTGCAGCAGTTGTCGGCCTGCTACGTGCTGCCGGTGCCGGACTCCATGGAGGGCATCACCGCCGCGCTCTCCGCCCAGGCCTTGATCCAGAAGTCCGGAGGCGGGACCGGGTTCTCCTTCTCGCGCCTGCGGCCCAGGGGCGAGGAGGTCCGCAAGACGCGGGGCGTGGCCTCCGGAGCATTGTCCTTCATGCGCCTGTTCGACACGATGACGGACGTCGTCAAGCAAGGCGGGGCGCGGCGCGGCGCCAACATGGGCGTGCTCCACTACACCCATCCCGAGATCCTGGACTTCATCGCGCTCAAGGGCCGGCCCGGGGCGCTGGAGAACTTCAACCTCTCGGTGGGAATCGACGCGCGCTTCATGCAAGCCGTGGAAACCGGCGCCGATTACGGCCTCGTCAACCCGCGCACCGGCCAAGCCGCGGGCAAGGCCAGCGCCAGGCTGGTCTTCGAGCGGATGGCGCAGAGCGCCTGGCGCACCGGGGATCCGGGGCTGGTCGTGCTCGACCGGATCAACGCCTCCAACTCGAACCCGGTCCCGGACCTGGGCGACATAGAGGCCACCAACCCCTGCGGAGAGCAGCCCCTGCTCCCCTGGGAGCCTTGCAACCTGGGCTCCCTCAATCTCTCGGCGTTCGTGCAAGAAGAGACGGCGGCGGGGCGGTTCGACTTCGCGGCCCTGCGCCGCGCGGTGGCGCAGGCGACTCGGCTGCTCGACGACGTCATCGAGGTCAACAATTATCCGCTGCCGCAGATAGAGGCCTGGGCCAAGCGCAACCGCCGCATCGGCCTGGGGGTGATGGGCTACGCCGAGGCGCTGGTCAAGCTTGGGCTGCCCTACGACTCGCCTAAGGCGCTGGACTTCGCCGAACGGCTGATGGGGGAGCTGGACGCGGCCGCCCTCGACGCCTCCGAGGCGCTGGCGCGCGAGCGCGGACCCTTCCCCAACTGGAAGGGCTCCATCTACGACCCGGGCGGCCCCTGTTTCCGCGGCGTCGCCAGCGCCCCGCGCCATTGCGCCCGCACGACCATCGCGCCGACCGGGACCATCGCGCTGGCGGCCGGCTTGCAGGGCAGCGGCATCGAGCCGTTCTTCGGCATCGCCTACAGCAGGCGCAACGCCAAGGCTCTGGACGCCGCCAAGCGCGGCCGAGCGCCGGATGCGGCCGACGTCTACGTCGAGGCCAATCCGCTGTTTCGCGCGCTGGCCCGCAAGCGCGGCTGCTTCGGCCTTGCGGAGAAGGCGCTGTGGGACAAGATCGCCGCGAACGGCGGCCGAGTCCGCGGCCTGGCGCGGATCCCGCCGGAGGTCCAGGCCCTCTTCCCGACGGCCCACGACGTCTCTGCCGAGATGCACATCAAGACCGCCGCCGCCTTCCAAAGGCACACCGACAACGGGGTGTCCAAGACCATCAACCTCCCGGCCGCCGCCACGGTCGACGCCGTCGCCGGCGCCTTCCGACTGGCCTACTCTCTGGGGCTCAAGGGCATCACGGTCTACCGCGACCGCTCCAAGGCCGAGCAGGTCCTCTCCCTGTCGGCGTCGCCCGCCGGCGGCGCTCCGGCGGAAAGCTGCCCGCGCTGCGGCTCCTCGAACGTCTCGCCAGAGTCCGGCTGCGGCCCCGCCTGCCACGACTGCGGCTACGCCGAATGCTCCTAGCGGGCGAGGTGATTCGCCGCCTTGACGCCGCCATCGAAAGGGCTTATAGTATCGTGAAATTCAACGGAGGGGGCGCCCAATCCCGGTGACAGTTTATAAGGGTAGCCGCGGCGTCACTCTGGTCGAGCTGATGGTGGCCCTGGCCATCGTGGGGATAGGCGTGCTCGGCTTCTTCGGGGCATTCAGCTTCATCAGCCGTTCCATCCATATCTCGCGGACCCGCACCCTGGCGACCAACCTGGCCCAGGAGAAAATCGAGATACTCAAGAACCTCAGCTACTACGAGCTCCTGGTCACGACCTCGGCGAGCGTCGACAACGATTTCTCCCCGAGCTTCTCGTATGACGACTCGAATTACCCGCCGGAGACGATCTCGGTCGGTGGAATCACCTTCACCCGCTATACCTACGTCGGCTTAGTCCAAATGACGAACAACGTCATCTCGCAGGTCCCTTCCTCGGACCCGGACACGGGCCTCAAGCAGATCACCGAGACCGTGGTCTGGAACGACGGGGGAAGTTGGAGGAAATGGACCCTGACCAATCTGCTGGAAAATCCGAACGTCAATCCCCTCGACTCCGGCATCTCGGGGCAGGTCCAAGACACCCTAGGCAACCCCGTCTCCGGGGCCTACGTGCGCGTCGATCAGAACACCGACTGGAGCGCCACGACCGACTCCAGCGGGAATTTCTCCTTCCGCGTCTACCACGGCTCCTACACCGTGCACGCCTCCTCGGCCGGCTACTACGACGCCGTCTCGAACGAAATCGACGCGGAGCAGGGGGGCACCTATCCCGTCTCCCCGGATCCGCTGACCCTGCAGGCGATCGCCAGCGGCACGGTCGTCGGCAACGCCTGGCTGTCCCCGGACATCGTCATTTCCGGAGTGGCGGTCTCATCCGCGCAGGCCAACCAAAACGGCTTCGAGCTTCAGTACATAGAATTGTTCAACCCGACGACGGCGACGATCGATATCGGAGGCTCTCCCCCGGCCCTGAAGGTCAACTACCGCACCGCTACCGGTTGCTCCTTCTACGCCGATTGCAGCGACTCCTCCCTCGGCATCAAGTTGACCTACGTCAGCACTTACGTCGCTCCGGGACATTATTACCTGATCGCCAACACCAGCACCTTCACCCTCGGGGGTTTGAGCTTGACGGCGGACGCGGTCTACGCTGATGACGCCAACGACTACTGCAGCATAAAACCGAACACTGATCGCTGGCAATTGGGCGCCTCGCCGCCGCTTAAGAAGCTCATAGTGGACGGGCACGGCGGCTCGATCTGGCTGCAGCGCGTTTCCGGGGCCATCGTCGACGCCGTCGGCTGGAACCATAACAGCAAGACGCCGCCCTACTACGAGGGCACCTACCTGACGATCGGCGACGGCTCCGGCGGGTTTCCGGACGGCGAGCAGATCGTGCGCATCTCCAGCCCCGCCGCCAACCTCTCCGCCAGCGACATGAACGCCTACGGCCGCGCCTACGACTCCGGCGACAACGCCGCCGACTTCGTCTACGATCCCGTCATCACGTCGATCGCATTTCCCCCCAGCAGTTCGGCGGCGGCGGCCAAGGTGTCCGTGGCCGGCGTGCCGGCCGTCGGAGCCGTCGTCGCCGCCAGCGATCCCTACTCCGGCTCGGTTACGGCCGAGGCGGCCTACATCTCCAGCGGCTCCTTAAGCCTCCTCTACGCCCCATTCTCCCTGCCCGCGGTGACGACGGGGACCTGGGCGGTCGTCGTCGCCAGCGGCTCCTATTTCAACGAATACTCGCCCGTAAGCGTCGCTCAAGGCCAGGCCACCGGCATCCCCAACTCCGGCACGACTCCCGCCTGGCCGGCCCCCGGCGTCTATAGCGCGATGATCACCTCCGGCTCCTTGAGCGGCTTCGTCAAGGGCACGGTCACGGACGCCAACGGCAACCCCCTCGGCGGCATCGAAATCGAGGCCCTGGGCGGAATCAAGACGACGGGAGCCGACGGCGCCTACTTCATCAAGACCGACACCGGGCCGATCACGGTCGTCGCCAATCCCAACAACCTAAACCCTTCTTACGTGGAGTCCCGAGTCAACGTCACCCTGAGCCCCGGGCAAATCGAGCAGCAAAATTTCACGCTGAGCCAGGGCGGCTCGGCGCAGGGCTACCTGACCTCGGGAACGACGCCATTGCCCAACTACGTCGTGGCCGCCACGATCGGAGGCTCCCAATACGGCTCCGGGACCTCGGACACCTCCGGCGTCTTCACCATCCGCAATCTCTCCACGGGCACCTATACGATCCAGCCGGTGCTAGACGTCGGGCAGGATTCCAGCCCTTCCAGCCTGACCGCCACGGTCTCCTCCGCCGGCACGGTCTGGGTGGGAACCTTCACGGTGTCGGGGGCGATGGGAACGATCGCCGGAACCGTGAGCTTCAACAGCGCTCTCGTGACGACCGGGGCCCTGCTGGTCGCCTCCCCGGCGGCGCTGTCGTCCACTCCTCCCGCCATTGTCGCCTCCTCGGCTCCGGCCCAGACCCCCATCTACGCCATCTCGAGCAAGGCCGACGGCAGCTACAGCCTGCCGGTGCGCGGCAACTACACCTATTACCTGAGCGTCTACGTGCCGACCCTCTCCGGCGCCAGCATCTCCATCACGACCAAAACCTACTCCGGCATCTCGGTGACCCCCAGCAACACGGTCACCAAGGACATCACGGTGCCATGAGACGACGCCTCGGCTATACTCTGACGGAGCTGATGATCGTCGTGGCCATCCTGGGCACGATCTTCACCGTCGCTCCGATGTTGCTGACCCAGCTGCAGAACTTCTATCTGATGACCTCGGCGCGCAGCGACATCGAGAGGGACGCGCGCGCCTCCCTCGATCTCATCGACCGCTTCGTCCGGCAGGCCGTCGACGGGACGATCATCATAGACACCCCCAGCGGGGAGGGTCCCTACTCCCGCATCCGCTTCAAGCTCGTCGACGGCCGTTCCGTCGATTTTCACCAAAACGGCAATCAGTTGGTCGCCAGCATCGATGGAAACACCTCGATCGTCAGCTCGAACCTGGTCTATATAGCCTTCACGTTCCCGCGCTCCGACGATCCCTCAATCGTCAGCATCTCGCTGACGATGGGCAAGTCGATCCAGCTGGGGCGCAAGAAAGTGCTGGAGTTGACCGTCCAGCAAGTGAGGGTCATGAATTGACCCTAAATCGCCAGCCGCGCGGCCAGATACTCGCCATCGTGGTGGTCTGCCTCCTGATCGCCTCCTTGCTCGTACCCCTGCTCGTCGTCTCGATGCAGCGCGAGTCCGTGTGGACCCAAAAGCAGGCCCGCAGCACCGCGGCCTTCCACCTCGCCGAGGCGGGCACGGAGAAGGCGTACCTGGAGCTGACCATCTCGACCGCGAACTGGGTGGCGGTGCAGCATGGAGAGACCCTGGCCGACTACAATCTAGACAAATCCTTCTCGGACCTCTCCGGGGGATCCTATGCGATCTCGATCACCAGCGGTCCGCTGGAGCAGCAGGCGACGATCATCAGCATCGGCCGCGATTCCCTGTCCCGGGAGATCCGCACGCTCCGCGTCGTCTACCAGAACGCGGCGATGGGCGACATCGCCATCATGGGAGTCGCTGGAGTCGACGTCAGCGGCAACAACCTCTCGGTCGAATGGGGCGGCATCGTCAGCCCCAACGACATCACTCCCAACGGCCAGGCGCACCCCAGCTACTGGAGCGCCGGAAACATCGTCGGCTACGACTCCAACGGCTCGGCCCTGCCCAACTGCGATTCCCCGAACTGCTGGTGGTGGCATTCCTATTATAAGGACGTCCCGCCCGAGCCGCAGCTGGACTTCCAATTCTACAAGAGCTCGGCGCAGGCTTCCGGGATCGCGCCTTGCGGCAAGGCCTACTACCAGAGCGGGAACATGAGCGGCACCTGCCAATCGACCAACGGCAAGCCCTTCTACATCGAGGGCGACTGGACGAAGTTCAACGGACCGATCGTCGGGACCGTCATCGTCATGGGCAACATGACGACGCCGAACGGCTCGATGAGCGGCCGGAGCGTCGACGCCCCGATCCCGCAGACGGCCTGGAAGCAGTACTGCAACGATTGGAGCTACTACCTCTCGAACTACAACACCGATGCGACGATGTCGGGCACGACGCAGTGCCCGGGCATCTACAACAGCTATCGCTCGCCCTCCAGCATGTCCTACGACATAGACCCTGTCGTCGACGGCGCGCTCTACATCGGAGGCGACTTCACCGGCCCCAACGGCGGAGGCAACAGCACCCTCGCCTACGGGGCTCTGATCGTCAAGGGCCACGTCTACTTGAACTCCAACTCGCACGTGACCTATTACTACAGCAGCGACGCCGCCAACTCGCTGCAGACGACCCAGATCGTCCTCTCCCGCGTCTCCTGGCAGGAAGAGGTCCGCCAGTGGCCGGCCGGGCTGTAGCGATTTGCTAAGATGGCCAAGTGAGGCGAGGGCGCGGGCTCTTCATCGTCCTGGAAGGCCCGGATAAATCAGGCAAGTCGACCCAGGCCCGGCTGCTGGTCGAGCGCCTGCGCGGCTCGGGCTTTAAGGTCGCGCATACCCGAGAACCCGGCGGCGCCGCCATCGCGGAGAAAATCCGAGAGCTCGTGCTCTCGCCGCGGCATCGCGTCCATCCCGTCGCCGAGCTTCTGCTCTACGAGGCCGCCCGCGCCCAACACACCGAGGAGACCCTGCGGCCGGCCCTGGCCGCGGGCAAGATCGTCATCTGCGAGCGCTACACGATGTCGACGACGGTCTATCAGGGCTTCGCGCGGGGGCTGGACCCGAGGCTCGTCGCCTCCGCCAACCGCCTGGCCACGGGCGGCCTTCGGCCCGCGCTGACGTTCGTCTTCGACCTGCCGGAAGCCGAGTTCGAGCGCCGCGGCGCCGCGCGCCCTCTCGACCGGCTCGAGCGCGAGCCTGCGTCCTTCCGTCGACGAGTGCGCGCGGGCTACCGCCGCCTGCGGGGCCCCGGCATCGTCTCCCTGGATGGCAGGCGCCCCATCGCCGAGCTTCAAGACGAGATGCTGCGCCGCCTGCGCCCGTGCCTGGTTAAGATCCTGCCCTGCAACGACAAGGCCTCATGAGCTTCACCAGCGCGCAAGGCCAGGCCAAGGCGGTCCGCCTGCTCTCCGGGCTGCTCTCCCGCGGACGCCTTCCGCCGGCCTTGCTTTTGGCGGGCCCAGAGGGAGTCGGCAAGGCCCTCCTCGCCCATGATTTCGCCAAAGCCCTGCTCTGCCCCGCCGGCCAGCCGGCCGAGCCGTGCGGGCTCTGCCCGGATTGCCAGGCCGTGGATCGGCGGCTGCATCCGGACGTCAAGGCCGTCAACCAAGGCTACCAGACCGCCCTCAACGAGGGCGAGGCCTCCAGGGGCGCAACCCTGCGGGTCGACACGATCCTTCACCTGCGGCGGGACATGGAACTGCAGCCGTTGCGCGGCCGCTGGAAGGTCGCCGTCATCGAGGACGCCCACACCCTGGAGTTGGAATCCTCCAACGCCCTGCTCAAGGCCTTGGAGGAGCCGCCGCCGCGCACTCTGTGGATTCTGACGAGCGCCCAGCGCGAGCGCCTGCCCGGCACGGTTCGCTCCCGCTGCGCCCTGATTCCCTGCTCGCCCCTGCCCTCCCAGCTCGTCGCCGAGATCCTTTCGCGCGCCGGCGTGCCGGCGGAGCGCGCGCGGCGCCTGGCCGCTCTGTCGGAAGGCTCCGCCAGCCGTGCCCTGCGGCTGGCCCAGGACCCCGGCGTTCCCGAATCCATGATCGAGACGCCCCTGGCCCCGCTCAATGCCGCCGACGCCTTGCCGCGGGAGGCCCCGCTGGCGCGGGAGCGCGCCGAGCAGGCCCTCTACGCCCTTTCCCAGGATGTCCGCCTGCGACATCTAGACGGCGAACTCTCCTTCTCGCGGGCCGAGCGCCCTCTGCGCAGGCTCGAGCGCCTGCGCCGATGCCTGCGCTCCAACGCCGACCCCAGGACGGTGCTGCTGTTGGCCTGCCTGGAGGCCCAAGGACTGCGACAACGATGAGCAAGACCTTCTATCTCACCACGCCCATCTACTACATCAACGCGGCCCCGCACATCGGCCACGCCTACACCACGGTCGCCGCCGACGTGCTGGCGCGCTGGAAGCGCGGCCGCGGCGAGCCCGTGCATTTCCTGACCGGCACCGACGAGCACGGGCTCAAGATCGAGCAGGCCGCCGCGCAAAGCCGCCAGCCGCCCCAGCGCTACGCCGACGAGATCTCGGCCCAGTTCCGCGCCCTTTGGACGCATCTCGACGTCCGCCACGACGACTTCATCCGCACCACGGAGCCGCGCCACGTCGGCAAGGTCCAGGAAGTCTTTCGGGCCCTCATCGACAGCGGGGACGTCTACAAAGGGCACTACAGCGGCTACTACTGCGTCTCCGACGAGACCTTCTGGACTCCCACCGAGGCCCCGCCGGATCACAAGACCGGCAAGCGCCTCTGCCCCAATCCCGACTGCCGGCGAGAGCTGCAGTTAGTCGAGGAGGACAATTGGTTCTTCCGGCTGTCGCGCTACCAGCGGCCGCTGCTCGAGCACTACGCGAAGAACCCCGGCTTTCTCGCCCCGGAGCATCGCGGGCGGGAAATCCTGGCCTTCGTCAAGGAAGGGCTCAAGGACTTGTCCGTCTCGCGCGCCAACGTCAAGTGGGGCGTCCCGGTGCCCGGGGAGCCGGGGCAGACCGTCTACGTCTGGTTCGACGCCCTCCTCAACTACCTCTCGGCCGTCGCCGGCAAGGAAGCTTTCGAGCGCTCCTGGCCCCCCGACGTGCATATCGTCGGCAAGGAGATCTACCGCTTCCACGCCGTCATCTGGCCGGCGATGCTGATGGCCCTGCGCCTGCCGCTTCCAAAGAAGGTCTTCGCGCACGGCTGGTGGACCGTCGACGGCCAGAAGATGTCCAAGTCCAAGGGGAACTTCGTCGATCCGCGCGAGATCACGCGGGAGTTCGGCGTCGACGCCTTCCGCTTCTTCCTGCTGCGCGAGATGCCCTTCGGAAACGACGGGGATTTCTCGAGGGCCTCCCTGCTCAAGCGCTACAACGCGGACCTCGCCAACGATTTCGGCAACCTCCTCTCCCGCGTCGTCACCCTCATCGACAACAACATGAACGGGGAGCTGCCCAGCCGCCCCGATTCGGAGTCCGACTCCTACCCCAAGCAGGTGGCGCGCAAGACGGAGGCCATCGCCGAGCGCATGGAGGCGCTGGATTTTAGCGGCGCCCTCGGCATCATCTGGGGCGTCATCGGCGAGCTCAACGAGCGCGTCAACAGCCAAGCCCCCTGGAAACTGTTCAAATCGGCCGATCCGGCCCAAGTGGAGCAGGCGCGGCGGCTGATGTTCGAGCTGATTTGGTCTCTGCGCATCGTCACGCACTGGATAGAGCCCTTCATGCCGCAGACCGCCGCCAAGATGCTGGCGCAGATCGGGGTGCGGCAATTTCCCGACGCCCTGACGCCGGAGCAGGTGCTCGCCGGCGCCGAGAAGGGCATGGGCCGCATCCACAAGGGCCCGCCGCTGTTCCCGCGCAAGGCGTAGAGTTAATTAAGCTTGAACTTCGGCGCCGGGACCTCGGCGCCAGCGCCGCGCCAAGCGCGCCAGCACTCCCACCGGACCGAGCAGGACGTAGCTCCAAAAAACCACGAAGATGAAGTTCTGCGGATAGATGAACAACAAAAGCCCGACGAGCACCAGGGCCAGCAGGGCCTTCAAGGAGCGGGGCCGCGCGTGGGCCTGCTTGAAGGCGGGATAGGGGATCGTCGAGATCATCAACAGCGCCACGCCCAGGGTCATGGCCGGGGCCAAGCCGTAGAGCAGCGGGATCTGGTCCATCAAAAGCTTCCAGGTCCGAGCCGGCCGCCCCTCCTCGATGATCTGGTAGAGCAGCACGAAGGAGGCCAGGAAGCCCGCCCCGCCCGGGATCGGCAGGCCGATGAAATGCGTCTTGCCGCCGCCGTCGTGGGCGGCCGCGTTGAAGCGCGCCAGGCGCAAGCCGCCGCACAAAGCGTACAGGAACGCGATCGGATAGCCCCAGGCCCCGTAATCCTTCAAGATGAACGCGTACATCATGCAGGCCGGCGCCACCCCGAAGGTCAGGAAATCCGAGAGGGAATCGAACTCGACGCCGAAGGTCGACTCCCCGTGGATCAAGCGCGCCACCCGGCCGTCCAAGGCGTCGAAGACCATGCCGAGAATGATGGCCGTGGCCGCAGAGACGAATTCCTCGCGGTAGGCCGACAAGAGAGCGTAGAAGCCGCAGGCCATGTTGCCCACGGTGAATAGGGAGGGCGCCAAGACCCTGCCGCCGCGCTTGAGCGTCTGCTTATCCATGACTTGAAATCCGTGGGCAGGGCGGGAATCGAACCCGCACGGCCTTGCGGCCGGGGGATTTTAAGTCCCCTGCGTCTGCCAGTTCCGCCACCTGCCCCGCGAGCTATCTTAGTATATTCTTTCGAGTCGTTCGCGCGGGCGGGCTGACGCCGGCCATATCAGCGCGGCCGAGGGGAGTCCAGCTCCCTGGTCCGCCTCCAGGTGAGATAATACCAGGCCGCTCCGGCGGCGAAAAAACCGGACAGGGACCAAGCGTCGCTGCGGCCAAAGAGGTTCTTGGCCAGGCAGGCGAGGGCCACCAGCAGAGACAGCCAACGAGCCCAGCGTTTCATCCCGGGATAAATAGTACTATAACGCCCTCATGGCCGCCGCTTCCCCGCGATGACGCCGCTGCCGCTTCTCTTAGCCCTCTCCACGGCCCCATGGGCCAACGCCCCGCTGCCGACGCCGCCGGACCTCTCCGGCCGGGCCGTCCTGCTGGAGTTCTCCGACGACTGGGATCCCGCGGGCCAACGCCTGCTGCTGCACGCGCAAAGAGCGAAAGCCGCCTTCGGAGACTCCCTGGCGCTGCTGAGCGTGCGCTCTCCCGCCGCAGGCGATCCCCATGGTCTGGCGTCCCTGGAGCGTCAGGCCCTGCGGCGGGAGATCATGCACCCGATGGTCGAGGACGACAAGGCCTCCCTGGCGGCGGCGTCCGGGATCTCCGGCACCGGCTTGGCGCTGCTGGGACCGGACGGCGCCGTCCTCCGGCGCTTTGATCCGGGCAGCCCCTACGAGGCGCTTGAGCGCGCGGTCGCAGCCGTCGTGGGCAGCCTGCCGCAGCGCTCGCGCCCTCCCCTGGCGATGGCCCTGGAGCGCGACGACTTCATCGACCGGCCGCTGGCCTTTCCGACCCAGTTGGCCTACGACGCCAAAAGCGACCGGCTGCTGATCTGCGACACCGGGCACAACCGGGTCGTGCTGGCCAGCGGCTCGGGGCGCGTCAAGGTGGTCATCGGCAACGGAGCGGTCGATTACCGGGACGGCGCGATGGCTCGGGCGGGCTTCGACCATCCGCGGGGCGTCGCCTTCGCCGCCGGCGACCGGCTGCTGATCGCCGACACCGGCAACGACGCCATCCGCACGGTCGACCTCAAGGCCGAGCGCGTGACCACGTTGATCGACGATCCCTACCGGCTGCCCGGACCGAGGGCTCTGTTGTTCGACGGCTCGACGCTGTACGTGGCAGAGCCCCTGTCCCACTCTCTGGCCGCCGCCGACTCTAAATCCTGGACGCCGTATCGTTTCGCCGGGGACGGCCGGGAGGGAAGCCGCGACGGGCTGGTGGCCCTTGCCCGCTTCATGGCGCCCGCGGCCGCCGTCCGCTTGGGCCGGACCCTGTATCTCGCCGATCCGCAGGCCCGCTCGCTGCGCGCCCTCAACCTGCGAGACGGCAGCGTCACCACGCCGTCCCTGTCCGGCCCGGGCACACCCTTGCGCCGCCCTATGGCGCTGGCCGTCCTGGGACGACGCCTCCTCATCGCCGACGCCGCAGACGGCTCCCTCAAGCTCCTTGATCCTCGCTCGGGCCGCGTGCGCATCCTGGCCAAGGGCCTGCTGCGTCCCTCCGGCCTGGCCGTCGTCGATCGCGCGATCCTGGTCGCCGAGTCCGACGCCTCGCGAATCTCCCGCATTTCCGCCGACGGCCGAACTCTCGGCCCGTTGGTCCTCAAGGGCCTCAAGCCCCTGCCCCCCGGACCGCCGATGCCCTATTTGCCGGCCAGAAGCAATCAGACGGTCGGCCCCTTCGCCGTGCGCGCGGACGCCCCCATCGCCTTATCGCTGTCGGTGAAGCTGCCGGCCGGCTACCGCCTCAACGGCCGCGCCCCGCTGCAGTACCGCGTCTCGGAGACGGAAGGCCTCATCCAGTTCTCCCCGAAAACGCGCAAGGGCTTCCTCATCCCGCCGCCCGCAAAGCCTCGCGACCTCATCTTCGTCGCCCGGACGGGACGCCAGGAGGCGCAGCTCGACGTCGACTTCTACTATTGCCGCGACGACGGCAAGGGCCTCTGCCGCGGCGCCTCGCGCCGCTACCGCGTCCTCGTCGACGCGCGGCCCGGCGCGCAAGCGCGCCGGATCCTGCTGGCGGCCACTCCCTAGGCCAGGGTCGGCCGGCCTGCGTCAGGCCGGGCTCCGTTACTGGGCGGCGGAAGAGAGGCCCTGCGCCGGGTTGGCGGGGCTGGACGCTCCGGCTCCCGAATCCTGGCAGGATTGCCCCTCGCTGCAGACCGGCGCGGCTACGCTCGCCTTCGCCTCGTGGCGGCGGCGCTTCTTGCGGGCATGAGCCCGGGCATATCGGGAATGCCGCGCACGCCGCGAGCGCGCGCGGCGGGGCTTCTTCTTGGAGGCGATGGGGATGGGATTGCCGTTCGCGTCGAAATAGAAGCTCTGGGAGGGATTGACCAGGGCGTTGTAGGCCTTGTACTTCGACCTTGAGTAGTCGTACGGCTTCTTTTTCCTGGGCTTGCGCGCCAAGGCGGGGGCTGCGCCGGCCAGACTTAGCGCCAACGCTAACAACAGGCAGAACGCTCGGCGAATCATCAATCCAGTATAGCGGTCGGTCCTTCCGTTTTCAAGGCGCCGTCGGACCGCTAGTAAATGAACATCTTCAAGGCGTAGACGCTGCCGCCGGACTTGATGAACTCGGAGGTGTCGGCCTCGATCACGCGCAGGCCCATGCCCGCCATGTGGCGGGCGACGTTGGGCGCTCCGCGTTGCAGGACGGCGGTGGTGGCGTCGAGAACGCAGGCGTTGCAGGCCATGAAATGCCCGGCTTCCGTCTCTCCCGCGGTCAGCACGATGGGGAACATCTTGAGAATCAGCTCGAGGCTGGCCGCGTCGAAGGCCGAGGGATAGATCAGCACCGCCTCGGAGGTCAGAGGACAGAAACAGGAATCGAGACGGCAGAATTTCTCGTTGACGAGCTTGAGGGCGATCACCGGGGAGCCGAAGGCCTTCGCCACCTCCTCGTAGGCCTCGACTTGGGACAGGAAACCATGGCCGCCCCACAACAAACGCTTGCCTGGATGCCACACGGCGTCCCTGGAGCCCTCGAACAGCAGCGCGGAATCCTTCAATCGGAGCACTCGATAGCCCTGGGCGCCGAACCAAGCCTCGAAGGCCGGCACCTCGTGGCGGCGCGAGGAGTGCCGCATCTGCGACGGGATGCAGAGGCGCTCCATCTGCGGGGTCAAGCCGACCAGGGCCTGGTTGGCGCAGAACACCATGTCCCCGAGTCCCTCCGACGGCTGAATCAGCGAGACCGGCTTGCCGGCGGTTTCGAAAGTGGACTTAAGGTCCTCCCACTGCTTGCGCGCAGGCTCGCCGCCGGCGTAATAATCCGGCGGACACATCAAAACGCCGGTCGGATCCGGCATGGAGGGGCAGTTCTTCAGCGAGAAGCCCTTCAAATCCGATATGGAGCGATAGAGGTTGGTGCTCATGAGAAATTCTCGCTTACGAAACGCTGGGCCAGCTCGGCGCAATCGAGCCGCCGCGAGCCCGCGGCGGGACCGGCCGCGACCGAGATCATACCTTTTGCGAGGCCGGAGAGTATCCAGGCTTCCTTTATGTCCACCCCCGGAGAAGCGCCGCCGCGATGAACGATCGGTATCAGCACGACGGGGCGGCTGCGTAGGACCCGGCCGGCCAGGACGCGAAAAAAACGCCTGCGAAACGGCGTCTCGCGAGCCAGTTCCTCCGACAAGAGAGAGAGGAAATTCTCCGCCGTCCCGGCGTCCAGACCCAGCGCGTCCAGATAAGCCAGCATCGCCCGGCGCCCCGCCTCGTCCAGACGCCCGGCCTCGACGCAAGAGCCTCCCCGGTCCGGGAGGATCCCGGAAAGAACCGCCATCGCGTAGAGCTCGGCCAGGCGCCAGACGCTTTCGACCCTGCGCCCAGCGGTTGCCTCCAGGCCGGCGAAGCCGGGCAGGGCGCGCAGCCTGGGCAAGACCGCTTGTGGCCGCGCCTGGAGCGGGCTATGCCGCCGCGCCGCCTGGGCCCACTCGCGCGCGGCGTAGAGGGCGCGGGTCGTCGAGGGCACGCCTCCGGCCAGGACCATGCCCGCCTCCCCGCCGCGCCGCAGCAGGGTCAGCAAGCGCTGGCCCATGCCGGCCCAGGCCGCCCGTCCCAAGAGCCGGCGGCTGGCGCAACCGCGCGAGAATGCCAGGCGGTCCAAGCCCAGGTGATAGCGCCCCATGAAACCCGCGTAGAGGCCTTCCTGCCAGAGCGAGGCCGTATCCAGGGCGAAGGCATCGACCGCGACCAGCAGCCGCGGGCGGCAGGGGCCGCCCCGCACGGCGCGCAGCGCCAGCAGGGCCTGCCGCGCCAGATCGAAATTCATCGCCGCCAGCTCCCCGACGACGGGAGGATGCGAGATCAAAGCCAGCAGGGCCGGCTGGCGGCCCGTGGCGCCGGCCAGCCTGCGGGCCGCCGCCCTCGCGCGGACCAAGGCCGGCGCCTCCGCGTCTAAGGGACGAGCCAGCGCGCCGGACAAGAGGGCCATGACCCGCTCATGGATGCCGAGCGCCGTCTCGGCGGGCAAGCGCTCCATGGCCGCCGCCAGGACTCCCCCCGCCGCGATCAAGGGGGCCTCGAGGAGCGCGCGCAGCAGTCGCGGCTTGCGCGGCAGCCGCGCGCCCTCGGACTCCAAGCGCCGCTGGGCGTTGGAGACGACCACTCCGAAGAGATCCTCGAAGGTGCCGGTCCTAGTGTAGTGAATCATAAATCCCTTTGCATTTGGCAGCGCCAGTTTGGCGCCTGGCGAGGCGCGAGGAGCGCGCATAGCCTAAGCTATGCAAGCGACGAGCAACGAAGCCAGGGGGCGAAATGGCGCTGCCCCTCCCTAATCAAGAC
>JAGWUP010000013.1 GCA_028868375.1 Elusimicrobiota bacterium | reverse complement strand
ACGAAGAAATCGGCCAGCGGCGGACCTCCCCGAAGGGCTGGGACGCTTTTGGGCTGCGCCTGCGTCGCTTGTCGCTCACAGACCGCTGCGGGTATGCTCGCTTCGCGCTCCTTGGCTCGCTCCAAAATCGTCCCAGCGAAGTGTGTCACTTATTGATTAACAAGCCCTAACCCGGAGAGCCCACATGGCCATCAAGACTGAAGTCCTCGTGATCGGAGGCGGACCCGGCGGCTACGTCGCCGCCATCAAGCTCGGGCAGTTGGGCAAGAAGGTCCTGGTCGTCGACGCCGACAAGCTGGGCGGCGAATGCCTCAACTACGGCTGCATCCCCTCCAAGGCGCTCATCAACGCCGCCGCCAGCCTCTACGCCCCGGGCAAGGGGCAAGCCCTGGGCTTGAAGGCCACCGGGCTCTCGATCGATTGGGCCGCGACCGTCGCCTGGAAGGATCGCTTGATCGCCGGCTTCGTCAAGAACATCGCCCTCCTGGTCAAGGGCAACCACGGCGAGACCATGGCCGGCCGGGCGCGCCTGACCGGCCGAACGAGCGCCGAGGTCGTACTGCCGGACGGCTCCAAGAAAACCGTCGAGTTCGAGCAGGCGATCATCGCCACCGGCTCTGCGGCCTCCTCCCTGCCCGGCTTCGCCATCGACGGCAAGGACGTCCTAAGCTCGCGGGAGGCGCTGGATCTTTCCACCCCGCCGAAATCCCTGGCCGTCATCGGCGGCGGCGTCATCGGCCTTGAGATCGGCACCTTCTTCGCCAAGCTGGGCGGCAAGGTGACGGTCGTCGAGTTTCTGGATTCCCTGCTTCCCGTCGTCGAGAAGGACCTGGTCGTGCCGGTGTCCCGCTCCCTGGCCCGGCTCGGCGTCGAGGTGCACGTCTCCTCCAAGGCCAAGGCCTGGCGGCGCCAGGGCTCCCGCCTGGCGCTGGAGGTGGAGACGCCCGAGGGTCTGAAAACCCTGGAGTGCGAAAAAATTCTGCTCTCGGTCGGCCGCGCGCCTAGGACCAAGGACCTGGGCCTGGAGGCCGCCGGAGTCGAGCTGGACCGGCGCGGCCACGTCGTCGTCGACACGGAGATGCTCAGCAGCGCCTCCAACATCTACGCCATCGGCGACTGCGTGGGGCAGCCCTATCTGGCGCACAAGGCTTCCCGCGAGGGGGTCATCGCGGCGCGCTCGATCGCCGGCCTGCCCCTGGAGGCGCGCGGCCAGGTTCCCTGGGCGATCTTCACCGATCCGGAGATCTCCTGGGTCGGCGAGACGGAGACGGAGGCCGGCGCGCGCGGCGCCGCCGTTTCCGTCGGCAAGTTCCCGTTCTCCGCCTCCGGGCGCGCCCAGACCGCGCGCCAGACCGAGGGCTTCTGCAAGGTCGTCGCCGACAAGGCCTCCGGCCGCATCCTGGGCGCCGGCTTCGTCGGGCCGCATGCCTCCGACCTCATCGGCGAGGCCTGCCTGGCGGTGCAATTGGGCGCCACCCTCGAGCAGGTGGCCTCGACCATCCATCCGCATCCGACGCTCAACGAGGCCTTCCTAGAGGCCTGCGAGGCGGCCGCGGGCCGCCCCATGCACACCCTGCAGCGCTGATGCTGCTGCGCTCGCTGGGCCTGGCCGACTACGAGCGGGTCTGGGCATTGCAAAAAGACCTGCTGGCGCGGCGCCGCAAAAACGAGATCGAGGACACGGTGCTCCTCTGCGAGCATCCGCCGGTCTACACCCGCGGCGTCTCATCCAAGGCGCCGGTGCCGCCCTCCCTGCCGTATCCGCTGCATACCGTCGAGCGCGGCGGAGACCTCACCTACCACGGTCCGGGGCAGCTGGTGGGCTATCCCATCCTGGAGCTCTCCGCTCTCGGGCTGCGGCCGCGCTCCTACCTGCGCGCCCTGGAGGAGGTCCTCATCGAGGCCGCGCGCGCCCTGGGCCTTGAGGCCGGCACGCTGCGGGGCTTCACCGGAGTCTGGTCCGGCGGCAGGAAGATCGCCTCCATCGGCGTCGCCGTGGAGGGCGGCGTCTCCTACCACGGCTTCGCCCTCAACGTCTGCTGCGACCTGACGCCCTTCTCGGCGATCTACCCCTGCAACCTGCAGCCGGACCAAATGTCGACCTTGCGGCTGGCCCTGGGGCGAGCGGTCGGCCTTGAGGAAGCGCAAGCCGCGGTCGCTCAGGCCCTGCGCTTGCGCTTGGGCCGGATCGGGGAATGCGTCGGGCCATGACGGCCGCTCAGCAGCCGCTCCAACTTCCGCAGGAAGCCCTGCGGATCGGGCACGGCGTGGTACACCGCGGCCTTAAGCGGCGGGGAGAACAGGGTCAGGTAGCAGCCGGCGCAGAAGGTGATGCCGTGCTTGTCCAGAAGCTCCAGCAGGCGCGGCTCGGCCGCGATGAGCTCTCCCAGCGGGCGCTGGCTTAGCGGACGCTTACTTAGCGGGCGTCCAGGCTTGGATTTTCGGCTCGCCATTGAAAGGGCCCCTTGGGAAAATTCATCGCCAGCCGCACCGCGGTGTCGATGTCCGCAACTCCGGCGACACCCTCGTCCCTGACCAGGACGGCCTCGGCGATCAGAGCCGCGACGATCCCGCGCCAGGCGGCCTCGGCGGAAATCCGCTCCCCTTGGCCCACGAGGGCCAAGGCCCGCGGATTCTCGCCTTCCGGCCGTCCCTCCCGGTACGAATAGAAGCCGTTTCCAGCCTTGCGGCCCAGCTGCCCCAGCTCCACCAAGCGCTGCTGCAATTGAGGGGGACGGAAGCGCTCAGGCCGTCCGCAAGCCTCGTAGAGGGATTTCGTGATGGCGAGGTTGACGTCGAGGCCGATCAAGTCCATCAGCTCGAAGGGCCCCATCGGCGCTCCGCCAAGCCGGCGCGCGGCTTGGTCGACGGCGGCAAAGCCCGCGGCGGCGCGGCGCTGGCTTTCCAGATAATAGGGACGCATGACGCGGTTGACGATGAAGCCCGGGGTGTCCTTGACGTCCACCGGGGTGCGGCGCAGCCCGGTCAACGCGAAGTCCCAGGCCGCGGCGAAGACCTCCGGGGAGGTCTTGGGGCCGCGCACCAGCTCGACCAGCCTCATGGCGACGGGGGGGTTGAAAAAATGCATGCCGAGGACTCGCCGCGAATTGCGCGCCGCCTCGGCGATCGCCGCCACGGACAAGGAGGAGGTGTTCGTCGCCAAGATCGCCTCCGGGCAGAGGGCGTCCAGGCGGACAAAGAGCTCCCGCTTGAGCTTCAAATCCTCCGGCGCGGCCTCGATGACCAGGTCGGCGCCGGAAAGCTCCTCCAAGCTCGGCGCCGCGACGACGGCGTGAAAGGCGCGCTCCGCCTGCTGCGTGGTCAGCTTGCCCTTGAGGACTCCGGTCTCAAGCCCCGCGCGCAGCCGCCCGGGCAGGGCCCCCAGCGCGGCCGGGACGGCGTCATGGACCTTGACCGAGAAGCCGGACTGCGCGCAGAGCTGGGCGATGCCGGCGCCCATCGTCCCGGCGCCGACGACGGCGACGCGCCGGATCACCCGGGGATGAACGGCTCTTCCGACATCTTGGAGGCCTCCGGCTTCCAGTCCGGCACGCGCAGACCGAACCTCCGGCACAGCCCGCCTATCTCCTTGGCGAAGGCTTGGCGCACCTGGTCGTTGTCGCGCTTTTTGAGGCCCAGCGCGCGGTAGACCTTGTTCCTGGGGGAATCCTTGCGCCCGAAGATGTTCATCGTGCGCGGATACCACTTGTCGAGGGCGCGCTGCAGCTCGTCGTGGCTGGCCTCGTCCTTGGCCAGCGTCTCGGTCCACTGATCGCCGTGGGCCATGTGCATGGCCTCTTCCTTGAAGATGCCCTCCATCCCGTCGCACCAAGGCTTGTAGGAGCAGTCCAGGGCGTCCTCGAGCTGGTGGCCGGCGCCGCGGTCCATGCAGAAGTTGAACATGATGAAGTCGTACCAGGTCTCGATCGGATAGTAGAAGATATTGACGCGCTGGTCCGCGGCCGCGCGCAGGGTCCCCAGGTCGGCGGCGTCCACGCGCAGGGAAAAATTATGGCTCTTATAATAACGGTCGACGTCGACGCCCACGCCCTCCAAGAGCCGGTACATCACCCGCGCGTGCCGTACCTCGTCCTTGACGATCTGGGCGACCTGCAGCGTCTCCTTGATGTCGGGGGATTTCATGATCCATGGCACGTAGCCGAAGGCCCCGGCCAGCTCGGAGTCGGCCTGCATCATCATCAGATGGGTCAGCTGCTCGCGGTATTGCTCGCTCATCTGAGAGAGGCTCTCGATCTTCTCGCCGCGCTCGAGCTTCTCGCGCAGCTTTTCCTCCTTGATCCGCTCCGGCTCCCGATGGGCCATTCTATTCTCCTTTGAAGCTGGGCGAGCGCTTCTCCAGGAAGGCCGCCACGCCTTCCTGATGGTCTGCGGTCTCACCGAGAATGTCCTGCAGCCGCGCCTCGTACTCCAACTGCTCCTCCAAGCCGCACTCCAGGGCCCGGTTGATCGCGCGCTTGGCCAGGGCCAGGGCCAGCGGGGCCTGCCGGGCCAATTCGAGGGCGAGGGCCCTGGCCGCCGCCAAGACTTGGTCGGCGGCGACGACCTGGTTGACCCAGCCGAAACGCTCCGCCAGCCTGGATGAGACCGGCTTGGCCAGCCAGGCATGCTCCAGGGCCAGGGAATAGCCGAGGAAGCGAGGCATGTACCAGGTCATGCCGCTGTCCGGGACCAGGCCCACCCGCGAGAAGGCGTTGATGAAGCGGGCATGCTCGGCGCAGACCTTCAGGTCGCAGGACAAGATCAGGCTTGCCCCGGCCCCGGCCGCCAGGCCGTTGACGGCGCCGATCACCGGCTTTTCCAAGCGCCGGATCTGGAGGATCAGGGGATTGAAGCGCTGGCGAAGCTCCTCGCCCAAACGAAAGGAGCTCTCTCGCTGGCGTGAGCGCAGCTCGGAAAGGTCCGCGCCGGCGCAGAAGGCTCGCCCGGCCCCGGTCAGGATGACGCAGCGTACGGCGGCATCCCTCTCGGCCGCCTTGAGCTCCTTGGAGAGGGCGGCCAGCATCGGCATGGTGAGGCTGTTGAGGGCCGCCGGACGGTTGAGGGTGAGGGTCACGATGCCCTCCCTCCGCTCGACTTGAAGCTCCGGCCCTTCTGTGCTCTCGGCCACTAAGTCCCCGTGAAGGCCGGCTTGCGCTTCTCGATGAAGGCCTTCATGCCCTCCTTCTGGTCGCGCGTGTCGAACAGGGAGGCGAAGAGGGCGCGCTCGCGGCGCAGGCTTTCCTCCAGGCCATGGTCCAGGGCGTAGGCGACGGACTTCTTGGCCGCCGCCGCGGCCAGGGCGGGCAGGGACGCCAGCCTCTCGGCCAGGGCCAAGGCCTCCCGAAGATAGGACTCGACCGGGAAAACCGCGTTGACCAAGCCCTGCGACAAGGCCTCCCGAGCGCCCAGGCGCCGGCCGGTGAGGACCAGCTCCATCGCCCGGGCCTTGCCCAAGGCGCGCGCAAGCCGCACCGTCCCGCCCGCTCCCGGGATCACCCCCAGGGCCAATTCCGGCTGGCCGAACTGCGCGCTCTCCGAGGCCACGATCAGGTCGCAAGCCAGGGCCAGCTCGCAGCCCCCGCCCAGGGCGAAGCCGGAGACGGCCGCCAGCGTCGGCTTGGGAAAGTCGCCGAGCTTGTCCCAGCGGCTTAAATGGGAATCGGCCGCCATCTGGGCCGCGGAAAGCCGGTCCATCTCCTTGATGTCGGCTCCGGCCGCGAAGGCGCGCTCGCCTCCCGTGATCACCACGCAGCGCACGGCCGCCTCCGCCGCGAAGCGGTCGAGGCCGGCCTCCAGCTGGTCCATGAGCGGATGATTCAAGGCGTTGAGGGCCTGCGGCCGGTTCAAGGTCAGAAGGCCGACGGGACCGCGCCTCTCGCTCTTGACCAGTTCCGCGGCCATCAGTTCAAGTCCACCCAGACGCTCTTAAGCTGGGTATAAAGGTCGATGGCGTACTGGCTCTTCTCGCGGCCGTAGCCGCTGCGCTTAAAGCCTCCCCAGGGCGCGGCCGCGTCGACGAAGTGGTAGCAGTTGACCCAGACCGTGCCCGCCTTCAAGGCCCGCGCCATCCGGTGGGCCCTCTTGACGTCGCCAGTCCAGACCCCGGCCACCAAGCCGTAATCGGTGGCGTTGGCGCGCGAAACCGCCTCCTCCTGGGAATCGAAGGGCATGACGACGACCACCGGCCCGAAGATCTCCTCGCGGCAAATCCGCATCGAGTCCTTCGCCTCGGAAAACACCGTGGGCTTGACGAAGTAGCCCTCGCCGGCCAAGGCCTCGCCGCCCGCCAGCAGGCGCGCGCCCTCCTTGACCCCGCCCTCGATGTAGCCCAGCACGCGCTCCTTCTGCTGCCGGGAGACCAGCGGCCCCATCTGCGTCTTGGGGTTGAGCCCCGGCCCCTGCCGGACGGTCTTGGCGCGCTCGACCAAGGCCGCCGTCAGGCTCTCGAAAAGCGGGCGCTCCACCAGGACCCGGGAGCCGGCCGAGCAGCACTGGCCTTGGTTGTAGAAGGCGCCCATGAACAGCCCCTTGGCCGCGGCCTCGACGTCGGCGTCGGCGAAGACGATGTTCGGCGCCTTGCCGCCCAGCTCCAGGGAGAGGCGCTTCAGGTTGCCGGCGGAGGCCTTGACGATCTCGCGGCCGACCTCCGTGGAGCCGGTGAAGGTCAGCTTGTCGACGTCCGGATGGCCGGCCAGGGCCGCCCCGGCGGTGGGGCCGAAGCCCGGCACGACGTTGACGACTCCCTCGGGAAGGCCCGCCTCCAGGCAGAGCTCGCCCAGGCGCAGGGCGGAGAGGGGGGTCTGCTCGGCCGGCTTGAGCACCAGGGCGTTGCCGCAGGCCAGGGCCGGGGCCAGGCGCTCGACGGCCATGAGCAGGGGGAAGTTCCACGGGATGATGGCGCCGATCACGCCCACCGGCTCGCGGGTCGTGTAATGAAGGAAGGAGGCTCCCGGGTAGTACGGCACCGAGACCGGAATCGTCTCGCCGTGGATCTTCGTGGGCCAGCCCGCGAAATAGCGCAGCAGGGCCGCGGCCAGCGGCAGGTCCCCGTTCTTGGCCTCGCGGATCGTCTTGCCGCAGTCAAGGCACTCCAACTGCGCCAGGGACTCCGCCTCCCGCTCGACCAAATCGGCCAGCCGGTGCAGCAGCCGCTCCCGCTCGGCCGGCGACAACCGCGACCAGGGCCCGGAGAGGGCCTGCCGGGCCGCCGCCACCGCGCGCTCGACGTCGGCGGCGTCGGCCTCGGCCACGCGCGCGAGAACCCGTCCGGTGGCCGGGTCCATGGTCTCGAAGGTCTTTGCGGAGGCCGCGTCCAGGCGCTTGCCGCCGATGAGCAGTTGATGGGAAGGCCGCGCCAAGAATTCGCGCAGGGCCGGCGAAAGCTCGGGGGAGGCCACGGCTTGCACTAGCGCACCTTCCTGAAGAAATAGGCGTAGCTGCCGTCGGCATAGCGCGCCACCAGCAGGCTCCCGCTCAAGCGCAGCTCGAAGGCGGCCAGGCTCAGCCGCTCCACTCCCGTCAGGCCATGCGCGACGGTCCCGGCGTTTCGCCAACCGCCGGACTCCTGGTCGATGATCGAGAGCACTCCCTCCACCGTGGCCGGAGAGGGGCTGTCGAACGTGGCGGCGGGAACCGGCCCTGGAGGGGGGCCGCCGAAAGAGGCCAGCTTCAGCACAACGCCGCCGAGGGGGCCGGCGTCCGGATCCTTCTGGACCTCCAGGCCGACCAGCAACTGCGCCGACACCCCGGCCGCCGAGCAGCGGCGTCCGGCAAACCAGCCGGTCGCCGCCTCCGGCGCGGGCCGCGTTCCATTATTAAAAAGCCTCGCCAAATCGGGCAGGGCCAGGGCCAGCGGCTGAGCCCGCATTCGGGCGGCCAACCTGAGAGTCGGCAGGCTTGCCGCAACGGCCGCCGTAAAGCGCCCGGTCGAGGAATCCTTGGCGGCCTCCAGCGGCCCCGACCAGGCCGGCGCGGCGGCCAGTCCGACGACGATGAAAATCGCTAGCGCTCGTTTCATGGCTCCCTCCTTGCCGCCGCGGCCTTCTCGCCGCGACTGCCGACGATTCGACCATTTTTCGGCCGAAGCGGCAAGGTTCGGGGCTGCTCGCCGTGGCGGCCTCGGGGCAAATATGACAAAATAGCGGTCCTATGACGGCCATGCGCCGCCTGCTGCCCTATCTCAAGCCCTACCGCGCCAGGATCGTCTGGGCCTTCGTCGTGATGCTGGCGGTGGCCGCCCTCAACGGCGCCACCGTCTGGATCGTCAATCCGGCCATCAACGAGGTCTTCGCCAAGGCCGATCCGGCCATGCTCTGGAAGATCGTGGCCCTGATCCCGGCGATCTTCCTGGCCAAGCTGGTGGTGATGTACGCCCAAAGCTACCTGATGAGCTGGCTGTCGCAGCGCGTCACCCAAAGGCTGCGCGAGGACCTCTTCCGGCACCTGCACCTGCTCTCGATGGACTTTTATTGGCGCAGCAAGAGCGGGGACGTGCTCTCGCGCATGACCAACGACATGACCCGGGTCCAGGACGGGCTGCAGTTCGTGCCGCTCTACGTCGTGCGCGACTCGATGACGGTCGTGGTGCTGCTGGGGGTGATGTTCTACATCAACTGGCGCTTCGCCCTGGTGGCCTTGATCGCCATCCCGATGGCCGGCGTGGTGCTGGGCGTCTTGGGGCGCAAGCTGCGCTCGGCGGGGCGCCGCTCCCAGGAGATCATGGGGGAGATGTACCACCGCTTCCAGGAGAGCCTGCAGGGGATGCTGGTGGTCAAGGCCTTCAACTACGAGCAGGGGGCGATCGCGAAGTTCCAGCAGGAAAACGACTCCCTCTTCGCCCAGATGATGCGCTACTTCCGCGCCACCGCGCTGTCCGGGCCGCTGATGGAGTTCTTGGGCAGCCTCATCATGGCGACGATCGTCTATCAAGGCGGCAAGCAGATCATCGCGCACCGCATGACCCCGGGGGAGTTCTTCACCTTCCTGGCCTCCTTCTTCGCCGCCTACGGCCCGATCAAGAACCTCTCGCAGCTCAACGCCAGCCTGCAATTGATGCTGGCCTCCGCCGACCGGGTCTTCGCCATTCTCGACGAGAAGCCCAGCGTCGTCGAGCGCCCGGACGCCGCGGCCTTCCGGGGCCTGGAGCGCTGCCTGCGCCTGGAGGGCGTGAGCTTCCGCTATCCCTCCCGGCCCCAGCCGGCCCTCTCCGGAGTCGACCTGGAGCTCAAGCGCGGCGAGATCGTCGCGGTGGCCGGCCCCAGCGGCTCCGGAAAGTCCACCCTGGTCCACCTCTTGCTCCGCCTCTTCGATCCCGGCTCGGGGCGCATCCTCCTCGACGGCCGCGACCTGCGCGAGTTCTCGATGGCCTCCGTGCGCGAGCGCATCGGCCTGGTCACCCAGGAGACGATCCTTTTCAACGACACGGTGGCCGGAAACGTCGCCGTCGGCAAGCCGCAGGCCTCACAGGAGGACATCCGCAAGGCCCTGGAGGTCGCCGACGCCTGGGGCTTCGTCTCGCAGATGCCGCAGGGGATGGCCACGCAGCTGGGCGACCGCGGGCTGCGCTTGTCCGGCGGCCAGCGCCAGCGCCTGGCGATCGCGCGCGCGGTGCTGAAAAACCCGCCGATCCTGATCCTGGACGAGGCGACCTCCAACCTCGACGCGGCCAGCGAAAGCTCGGTCCAGTCCGCTCTGGAGCGGCTGTTTCCGGGCAGGACCGTGCTGTTGATCGCCCACCGCCTCTCCACGCTCAAGGGCGCCGACCGCATCGTCGTCCTGCGCCGTGGCGAGGTGGCCGAGTCCGGCCGCCACGAGGAGCTGATGGCGCGCGACGGCATCTACGCCACCCTCTACCGATTCCAGCAACTGCAGCCGGCCGCCTCCGGTGCGGACTAGGCCGGCGCCGGGCCAAGGCGCTCGCTGGCGCGCCGTCGTCTTCGACATGGACGGGGTCGTCGTCGACTCGGAGCTCCAGTGGCAATTGGCCGAGGGGGCGCTCCTGCGCCGCCACGCCCCGCGCTGGCGCGAGCAAGACCACCACCTCATCGTCGGCCTGGGGGTGGAGGACCTCTACCATTTCCTCGTCAGGAAATATTCCCTGACCTCGGACAAGGCGGCCTTCCTTAAGGACTGCCATCAACTGGCCGAGCTGATCTACAAGCGCCGCGTCCGCTTGGCGCCGGGCTTCCGGGAGCTGTCGGCGCAATTAAGGCGGCTGCGACTGCCGGCGGCACTGGCCTCCTCCTCGCCGCGAGGCTGGGTCGAGCTCGTCCTGCGCCGCTTCGGCCTGCGCTCCTGCTTTCGCGCGATCGCCTGCGCCGACGACGTGCCCGCGGGCAGGACCAAGCCCGCGCCGGACCTCTACCGGCTGGCCCTGCGCCGCTTGGGCCTGTCCAACGGCCGCGATTGCCTGGCGGTGGAGGACTCGACTCTGGGCGCGCGCGCGGCCAAGGCGGCGGGGTTGGCCTGCGCGGGGCTTCGCAACGGCTCCAACGACAGCCAGGACCTATCGGCCTGCGACTTCGAGATCCGCTCGCTGCGGGAGTTGACAGCGCCTAAGGAAACAGCCGCCGCCTCAGCCCCTGCTGGGCGGCGACGAAGGCGCGCCAGTCCTCAAGCAGGCCTTGAGCGGCGCGGCCGCCGCGGGGCCTGAAGGCCCGCTCGACGCGGGGGCGGGACAAGCGCGCGGCCCAGTCCAGCCCGGCCGCCTCGGCCGCCAGCGCGGCGGCCCCGCAGGCCGTCGCCTGAGCGTCGGCGCAGCGCAAGAGGGGAATGCCGAGCAGGTCGGCCTGGAACTGCATGAGCCAATCGCAGCGGCTCAAGCCCCCGGAGACGCTGGCCCGCGCCGGCTTAACCCCGCCGGCGCGCAGGGCCTCGACGACCTCGGCCATCAGGAAGGCCAGGCCCTCGACCACTCCCCGCACGAGGTCGGCGCGGCTCGTCGCGGCCGTCAAGCCGAAGAAGGCCGCTCGGGCGTCGCAGTCCCAGCGCGGAGCGCCCAGGCCGCCGATGGCCGGCAGGGCCCAGACCCGGCTCTTGGCCGCGCGCAGGACTTGCTCGAGGTTGGCGTCCTCATCGAGCAGGCCCAGGGGATCGCGAAGCCAGTCCAGTGAGGTCCCGGCGGCGTGCACGGTGCCCTCGTGCAGGCAGGAGGGCTTGCGGCCGGACGCCGTCGCGGCCGCCGAGCACAACAAGCCGGGCAGGGGGCGCGGCCCTTCGGCGGCATGCAGCCAGAAGGCCCCGGTGCCGTAGTTGGCCACCGAGCGGCCGTCCTCGCGGCCGCCCAGCCCCACGAAGGCCGCCTGCTGGTCGCCGCAAACCGACATCAGCCGCAAGAGCCGCCCCGCGCGCTTGAACTGCGCCCAGGCCCCGGCGCCGGGCCGGACCTCGGGGAGGATCTCCCGCGGGACGCCGAAGAGGGAGAGCAGGTCCGCGTCCCAATCGAGGGCGCGCAGGTCCAAGAGCAGCATGCGCTGCGCCGTCGTCGGGTCGGCGGCGAAGACCTCGCCGCCGCTCCAGCGCCAGACGAGGTAGCTCGCCACCGGGGCGGCCAGCAGCCGGCCGCTCTCGGCCAAGCGTTGAACGGCGGCGCAATGCTTGAGAAACCAGGCGATCTTCGGGGCGGAGTAGTACGGCGTCAGATACAGCCCGGTGCGCCGCCGGCACCAGGCCTGGCGGCGGGACAGCCCGGCAACCAAGTCGGCGGCGCGGCCGTCCTGCCAGCTCGGCGCGACGGCGGCCGGCCGGCCGCTGCGGCGATCCCAGAAGACGACGGTCGACCTCTGGCAGGCCAGCCCGACGACCACGCTGCGCTCTCCCGCCGGCAGGGCGGCCAGGGCTTGCTCCAGGCAGAGCTCCAGGGAGCGCGCCAACTCCAGGGCGTCGTGCTCGAAGCGGCCGGCCTGCGGCCGGGCGGTGCGGACCGGGCGAGAGGCGGCGGCGACGGCGCAGCCGCGATCGTCCAGCAGCAGGGCCCTGGAGCCGGAGCTTCCCTGGTCCAAGGCCAGGACGTGGCCGCGCCTCAAAGCGGCTTGACCTTGAGGTCCGGCGTCGTCACCGGCGCTCCGTACTCCGCCAGCCTAGCGCGCACCGAGTCGCTGACGGTGACGTCGCTCATCAAGGCCTCGACCTTGGGCGCGGAGGGGGCCAGCACCCGCTCGTAGAGGCCGGCCTTGGAGAGGAGCTCCAGGACCTTCTTCTTGTCGGAGAACTCCCAGCGCCGCGCCGCGGAGCGGACGACCTCGAAGCGGCGGCCGAAGGCGCGCGCGTAGCCCTTCTCCTCCATCGTCGCCAAGAGGCGCTTCTTGAGCGCCTCCGCGCGCGAAAGCAGCTCGCCCAGCTCGTCGATGCCCTCCGACAGCTCTTGGTCCGGCTGCTCGACCGCGCCCGCGCCAGCGCCGCCGTAGACCGGGCAGAGCGGCTTGTAGTCGCACCAGCGGCAGACGGCCTCGGACGGGGTGGGCTTAAAGCGCCCCGCGCTGATCCGCTCCGCGGTGGAGACGATGCGCTTGGTCAGGGTCTCGACCAGCTCCGTGGAGTGCCGCTCGACGACCTGCTCCTTGAGGCTGGGCAGGTGATAGAAGGACAGCCGGGCCACCGTGCGGCCCAGCAGCCGCTCGCAGGCCAACTGGTACATCGTCAACTGGGCGTCCCGCTCCACGCGCGAGGCCGCCAGGGCCTTGCCGGTCTTATAGTCCAGGATGGCCAGCCGGCCGTCCGCGAGGGCGTCGACGCGGTCGACCTTGCCCGTCACCGGCACGCCCTCGACCTCCAGGGTGAAGCCGTACTCCACGAAGAGCGGAACCGCGAAATCCTTGGCGTGCTTCCTATAATAGGCGGCCAGTATCCGCTTGCCGTCCTCGAAATACTGGGCCTCCTGGTCGCCGTCGCGGTAGCCCGCGGAAACCCAGCGCTCTTGGTAGCAGGCCAGCAGCGCCTCCAGCGTCGGGGGCGGGGGGGCCTGGACCGCGTAAAGGAACTCCAGCGCCGAATGGACGCTCTGGCCGAAGGAGAAGAAATGCCGCGGCTTCTCCGGGATCTTGTCGACGTACTTGAACTTGTACTTCTGGGGGCAATCCTGGAACAGGGAGATCGAGGAATGCGACAGGGGCCGCGGCAGCGAAAAGGGCATGGGCTATCTTATCAAAAGGGCGGGCAGACCTTGGACCCAGGCTGTACTGGGCCCTTCAGCCCAGGCCGGACGGCGCCCGACAAGCCATAATTAGGCATGGTCAAGTTGACGCTAGCGACACTGCTGCTGGCCTGCGGCGCCTGGGCCTCCGAGGCCCCGCGAGCCGCCCGGCAACGGACCGCCCTCGCCCGGCGGCAGCGGACAGCCCTGGGCGTACGCATGGAGCACGACGCCCTGCTGGCGCGCGACGACGGCCGCTGGAAGGACGCGGCCTACCAGGACAACATGCCCTCCTTCGCCGACGATCTGCGCTTGCTCCGCGGCGAACTTCAGGACGGACGCGTCCCATTGCCCAAAATCGAGGAAGACCTAGCGACGTGGGAAAACAGCCTCTGCGGCTTCCTGTACGCCCGCCGCGCCGCCTCGCAGCCGGCAGACCGGAAAGCCTTCTGCGCGATGATGCGCGGGGGAATCTCCGGACTGGTCGCTCAGACCAGGGCCTGGCGCGGCCGCCGCGTCAAGCCCCGCATCGACGAGAGAGCGCGACAACGCCTGGAAGACCTCCGGCGGGTCGTCGGCGCCGAGACGGCGGATTACCTGTTCGACAAAAGCCGAAATCTCAAGGACGCGGTCGGAAGCGTTCTCCGGCTGGCGCCCCCGGCCAGGCCCAGACCGGCCATCCTGCCGCCGCTGCCGACCCTGCGGCTGGTCGCCGTCCCCGCTCCCGACGACAGCCCCCTCTTGGCCGACCATCGCTTAAGCTGGGTGGCCAGCTACTGCCAATACGCGCGCGCCATGGGCGCAGACCTGAACAGCGGCGCGCAACAGTTGGTCGGCTACTTCGTCAACACCGTGGCCAGGGCCGTGGGCTCGACCGGAGTGCCCTGGGGGGGGCGGCTGGTGGACGGCGTAGCGCTGCCCTGGAAAGGGACCGGCTACCAATGCATCGGCTACGGCCATTGGGGCACCGAAACCCTGGTCAAGAGCATCGAGACCGTCGCCGGCGATCTCAAGCGCTTCGGCGCGCCGACGCTGTTGGTCGGCGACCTCTCGGCTCGCTACGGCGGCCGCTTCGGCGGCCACCTCTCCCATCAGAACGGTCACGACGTCGACCTGTGCTTTATCGCCGACAAGGACGGCCATTTCGACGTCGCCGACAACCTCTACCTCATCGAGTCCGTCCTGGCGCACATGCACGCCACCAACATCTTCGTCGGCACCCGCTTCAAGGCCCTGCTGATGCGCCGCGCCAAGATCCTGCTTGAGCAAGGCAAGATGTCGCGCAAGGTCTACGAGCGCGCCAACTCCGTCCTGCAGTACTGGCCCGGCCACAACGACCACTTCCACGTCCGCATCGCCTAAGAACCCGCGTCCTGAAAGCCCTCCAACAGGCCGCCTTCCTTGAAGGAGAAATAGCGCTCCGGGGCGACGACCAGATGGTCGAGCAGCGGAATGCCCAGCAGCTCGCCGGCGCGCAGCAGGCGGCGCGTGGCGTCCTTGTCCTCGCGGGAGGGAGCGCAGTCCCCGGAGGGATGGTTGTGCGCAACGACGAGGGCGGCGGCCGCCTGGGCGATGGCGGGGGAGAAGACCTCTCGGGGATGGACCAGGCTGGCGGAGAGGGTGCCGATCGAGATGATCTCTTGGTGCAATAATTGATTGCGGGCGTTGAGATAGAAGGCCAGCAGATGCTCCTTGCGGCTGCGGCGCAGCTCCCGCGGCACGCGCTCGAAGACGCGGGCGGCCGAATCCAGGACGGGGCGGCCGTCGTCGACGCCGCGGCGGCGCCGCCCCAGCTCGAAGGCCGCCACCAGGGCCGCCGCCCGAGAGGGCCCCACGCCCTTAAGCCCGGCCAGGCTTGGATAGCCGGCCCGGTCCAGGCCCTCCGGCACGGCGCGGAGCACGTCGCCGGCCACCTGAGTCACGCCGCGCCCCTTATAGCCGGTGCGCAAGAGCAGGGCCAAGAGCTCCGCCTCCGACAAGGCCTCCGGGCCCAGACGCGCCAGGCGCTCGCGCGGCCGCTCCACGGAATGGAGTTCGCGCAGCACTAGCGCACCGAATCCGCCACGCGGACCAGCGTGTCGCCGGACAGCGGCCCGACCAGCAGGAAATGCAGCCGCCCCTGCTCCCAGCCCAGGGCCTGGCCTTCCTCGGTCCAGGCCAGGGTGCCGTCGCCGGAGCCGACGCGCACCGACTGGGCGGTCTTGAGGGTTCCGAAATCCAGGCGCACCTTCGGCGGGCACTGGAAGAGGGAGAGGACGTTGACGCCGTCGGAGAAGCGGTAGTGGATGATCTTGTGGCCCGAGCGCGGCAGGACGTCCAGGCTCTCGAAGACGTAGCCGGAGGGCAGCCAAGAGGGAACCTTGGGCTGCATCCCCGAGGCGGCCTTGGCCTCGCCCAGCGACTTGTAATCGGGGTCGAGCCCGCGCGCGATCTTGGCCCCGGGGGGAACGACGAAGCGGAAGAGCTTCTTGCTCTGGTAGCCCGGAAATCTCAGGCTCTCAAAGCGCGAGGAGGCGGCCAGGCCGCCGCCGGGGCGGAAATCCTCGGAGGCCAGCACCAACTTGGTGCGGCGGTCTATCCACAGCCGCCTTTGCAGGTGCCCGTCCGAGCGGGAGCGCAGCTCGACCAACCAGCAGGAGCGCCCGGCCACCGGCGCCGTCGCCCCGGCCACGGCCTCGTAGTTGGCGGCGATCAGGTCGAAGGCGTCGTCCGGACCCAAGCGCTTGACGTCCGGATCCGGCGCCGCGTTCTCCCAGACTCGGTTGCTGGCGCGCTCGTAGATCCATTCCCGCTTGCCGTCCGAGACGACGACCTGGGCCGGCCGCCCGGAGGCGTCGAGCAATTCGCGCCGATAGAGGCCGGGGCGCCGGAAGCGCACCGCCACCCGCCGGGAGCTGACAAAACCATGCTCGAAGAGCTCGACCGAGAGGACTCCCTCGTAGGAGGCCGCCCGCGGCTTGAGCGTGCGCCGCAACAGCTCCATGGCGTCCGGCGCCCGCCGGCGGCGCCCATGGCCCCGTCGGCGCGCCGAGGCGGGGGCGGCCAGGCAGAGACAGAGGGCCAGCGCCGCCGCCAGAGCCGCGCGCGGCCTCACAAGCGCTCCCCGTCCAAGGCGTCGGTCAAGCCGCTCAAATCCTCCTCCTGATTGGCCAACGGCAACGTCAGCGCGTAGCTGTCATGGGCCGCCAGCATCTCCGAGACCGGAATCGTATCGACCCGCCGCGCCCGCAGCACCAGCAGCACCGCCGCAAAGGCCGCGGCCAAGCCCAGGACGGCCAGGGGCCTATGCAGCGCCGCGGCGGCCTCCCGCAGCCGGCGCCGCAAGGCCCTGCGCCGATCCGCGGCGCGCGCCCGTGCCAGCAGCGACGCCTTCAACCGCGCCGGCATCTCCACGTCGCAGGCGCCCACCCCTGCCTTCAGGGCCTTCAACCATCGTACCTGTGCGCGGCAGGCCGCGCAAGAGGCCAGATGGGCGCCGACGGCCCCGGCCTCCTCGGCCGTCGCCGCCCCGTCGAGCCAGGCGCCCAAGAGCTCGTTCATCCGCTCGCAGCCGCTCATCGTTTCACCCCCGCCGCGTCTAAGGCGAGCACTTCCCTCTTGAGCGCCGCCCTAGCCCGGGACAGCCGGGAGCGGACCGTTCCCACCGGGCAGTCCAGCACCTCCGCCACCCGGCCGTAGTCCAGCCCCTCCAGATCGACCAGCGTCATGACCGAGCGATGCTCCGGCGACAGCCTCGCCAAGGCTTGCCGCACGAGCCGGCCTTCCTCCTGCCGCTCCAGGCGCTCCAAGAGCGGCGGCAATGCCGAGTCCTGCAGGCAGTCCGCGAAGCTTGAGCCTTCCTCCAGCCAGGGCACCGGGGCGTCGAGGGAGACCGAGCGGCGCCTCTCGCAGCGCCTGAGCCCGTCCACGTGGATGTTTCTCATGATCGTCAAAAACCAGTTCTCCAACGGCTGCTCCTGGTCGTAGCGCTCCCAGGTCCGCATCAGCTTGACGAAAGCCTCCTGCACCAGTTCCTTGGCCTGCTCGACGTCGCCGCACAGGTGGTAGGCCGCCTGGTAGGCCTTGTCGGAGTAATCCCGCACGAACCGTTCGATCATCGCTTGGCCTTAAGCCGGCGCCGTTCCCTCAAAGGGATACGCCGCAGGGGGGCGAAAAGTTCCCGGCGCAGCGCAATAGCCCTGTAACACTCCCGACTCACACTTGGACCGATGAGCGCGAGCGGAAAAGCCGGCCCTTGGGAGGATCTGGCGCTGGGCGTGGAGCGCCCAGAATCAAGGCGGGGCGGAGACATCCCGGCGGCGTATCTGACCCACGAACTGCGCGCCCCCGTCACCGCCATCCGCCTGGGCCTGGAGATGCTCCAAGAGCAGACGGAGGGCAAGCTCGGCGCGGAGGAGCGGCAGCTGCTGGGATTCGCCGTGCGCAACACCGCGCGCCTGGAGGGTTTGGTCGACGACGTCATGGATTACTCCAAGATCATGGCCGGCCGCTTCCGCCTGGAGCGACGGCCCTGCCGAGCGGGGCAACTGCTGGCCGAGGCGGCCGACTCGATGCGCTCCCTGGCCCTGGCCCAGGGCGTGCGGCTTGCCGTGGAGCCCGGCGAGCCGCTGCCGAGAATCTCGGCCGAGGGCCGGCGCATCGTCCAGGTCCTGACCAACCTGATCTCCAACGCCGTCAAGTTCACCCCGGCGCGCGGCCGGGTGACGATCAGCGCGGAGCTGGGCCGCCGCGACCATGCCGGGACGATCCTCTTCAAGGTCAAGGACAACGGGCGCGGCATCCCCGCCGAGGACGTCGAGGCCATCTTCGACATGTTCATACAATCCCCGCGCGGCCGAAACAGCGGCGGCACCGGCCTCGGCCTGACCCTCTCGCGCCTGATGGTCGAGGCCCACGGCGGCCGCATCTGGGCCGACAGCTGGCGCGGCGTCGGCTCCACCTTCTGCTTCACGATCCCCATCGCCGCCCAGGACCTGGGCCGGCGGCCGGCCCCCTACCCGAAACCCCTGGAGTACTCAGGCCTGCTGGTCGGTCTCGCCAGGGGCTTCAACTCCTTCCTGGCGCTGTTCCTCTAACGACCCGGCGTCAAAGCGTCGGCGTCCGGGGGGCCGGCCCAAGCCAGAAGAAATAGTTCAGCCTCCAGCTCTTCCAGCTTGGCCTCGCCCTCCCGGATGTCGTCTGCTTCCCGCAGCTCCACTTCGTTCAAAAAACTCAATAAATCTTGCCTCTGCGCGGGGCCGCGAAACGGCGCTTGTTCGATGATGTTGCGAAGAGGATCCCTCACCGGAAGGATCGCCGCGCGCAGACGGGAGGCGCGAGCGATCAGGCTTCCGGCGCTCCTCGTCTCCTGCCGGCCGCTGGCCGAGGCCAGGGCGGAGAGATGGCCCGTCCGCTCCACGAAAGCCGCCCGCGCCCCGTTGAATGCTCCCAGCGTGCGCTCGAAGCTGCGTCCATCGCCGGGGAGGGAGACGATTTTAGCCGCGGCGCCGTCGAAATAGTTTTTCAAGGCCAGGTAATGGGCGGCGAACTGCTTGGTTGGGATCTCTTGCGGGAAATGCCGGCGTACCTGCGCGATGATGGAGTCGGGATCGCCGCCGGCCGGACTTGCCCCCGCTCTCCGATGGACATCTTGGGCGATCAGCGATCCGACGCGCCAAGTCTCCCTCCGGCCGCTGGCGCAGGCCAAGGCGGAGAGATGGCCCGCCTGCTCCACGAAATCGGCCCGCGCCCTCTCGAGCGCAACGACCGTGTTCTCGTAGGTCTGTTGCTCCTTGGGAATGCCGGCGATTCGGCCCAGGGCATCGTCGAAACTGACCCTCAACACCAGATAATGCGAGGCGAAGCCACCCGCCGATATCTCAGCCGCGCCGGCGGCGGAGCCGGCGCTTAAGACGGCGGCCAGGACGAGGCGCCCAATCATGCTTCATGATAAGGCCTCAAGCGCGCGGGGGAAACGGGCTTAAGTCCCTGCTCGGAGTAGGACGATGGACCCAGGCGCCAAGCCGGCTACGCCGGCTTAGCGCAGCGTCAAACCCAAGCGTTGCGCCCGTATGTCGGCCCGCGTCAAGAGAGCCGACGAGACAAGCTCCAGCGCCGACCCGGGATCGTGCTTGGCGTAGACTGCGGCCTTCAAGGCCCCGACGGCCTCGAGCAGTCGCGCCGACATCGCCGGGCTCTGCTCCGGCAGGGACAGGGCCCGCTTCAAGATCGACGCGACTTGCCCGACGTAATCGGCGCTGGGGTGATCGCCGACCAGGGCCTCCAGCAGATGATCCAGGACGATCAGCCCATCCGCCTGGGGGTCTCGGCGGGCGTTGATATAGTTCATGTGGTCGTAGGATTCGACCAGGATGCTCATCAGTTGCTCGGCAAACCGGCCTCGCTCCCAAGGGGAAGCCTCATCGAGCGCCCGGACGACGGCGAAGCTCAGATTGTAGGGGGCGACCAGGCGCCTGGTGCCTCCGCGCAGCTCCCAGGAATGGCGCGAGATGAAGGTGGCCGGGGAGCGCCCCTCGACGAAATCGTAGCGCCGCTCCTGCGACCTCTCGTTGGCGGCCTCGCCCTCCACGTAGGCCTGCGAGGTCTCCTCCATCCCCTGCCTGACGCGCTTCAAGGCATGGTCCAAATAGCGCCGGCGCAGCGTTTGGTCGGCGGCGATGTAGCCGCGAACCTCGCCAAAATCGGCCAATTGCAGCACGGCGTCGCGCGCGTTGTCGGTGTCCAGGCGAACGAGAAGCCGAGCGCGGCGGACCGGATCGAGCCAGCCCGCTCTGAGCAAGACCGCGGCGATGCGGTCGCGCCGGACGAGCGACAAGCCGCTGATCTCCCACTGTGGAAGCCGCTCGAGCTCGTCTGCCAATTTGGCCTCGCGCGCGGGAGTGATCTTGCCGTAATCCTCAAGCCCCGCGTCTATGGCCGGCTTGGGCGGCCAGGGCGGCGGCTCCCAGGGCGTCGTCCAGACCGGGCCCATCAGGTCCTTGACGACCAGAAGGCGCTCCAGGGTCAGGCCTTTCTCTTCGATAGAACCGCCAAGAGAGCGGAGCTGCCGGGCCGCCGCCGCCAGCTCGCCCGCGGCCTCGACCAGGGACTGCCCCAGCGTCGGCCGCTGAACGGAAAGAAAGGGAAAGCTCGCGCTCAGAACCAGCCTCAAGCCCTTTTTATGGATCGCGCCCTTATCCCGCTCCAGGCGCGCCGAAAGTTTTCCAGCCTGCTCCAGCGCCCTCCGGACGCGCCCGCGCGCCGAATTAAGAAGGGCTTCCTCGCTCCAGCGCCAGCCCTCGAAGCTTTGATGCCTCTCGTCCGGATAGCTGCTTAAGAACTTGAGCGCGCGCTTCTCTTCCGGCAGCTCCGGCAGCGCTTGCGGCAGGCCCTCCAAAGTCATACGGGCCGCATTAAGATGGCTCCACAGTATGGTGCGAGCGAATCCCTCGACCTGGGGGCTGTCGTTAAGCCGAACCGCCAGCCTCTCGAAATCCGCGGCTTGGTTTCTGAAATCCTCCAGCCCCGGCAGATCGACCTGCCCCTTGTCCCAGGCGGCGGGCCGCGCCGCCAGCCGGCGCAGAAGGAACTCGGAGTCCTGAAGAGCGCCGGCGCCGCTCTCGGGAAGCGCTTGCCGCGCCTGCAAGGCGGATGAGGCGGCGCGCAGGAGGCTTTCTTGCGACTCGTCAAGGCCGCTTGCATTCCGGGCGGCGTAGTCCTCTAGCGCCTCGCGCAGCTCCTGCCGGGCCAGCATCTTCGAGACCGCGGCTTGGGCGTCGGCTTGGATCAACTCGCCGACATTCTGCGTCCCGACGCCATTCTGGGCCGCCGCCGCCAACTGGTCCGCTTCCTTCCCAAAATCATGGCTCGCCATAAGCAGCGCTTGCGGCGTGTTGGCGAAGTTCCTTTGTTCAGCGGGCAGGGCGGCGATTCTGTCCAACGCGCCGCAAAAGGCGTCGCGCGCCGCCAAATAACGCAAGGCAAGCTGCGGGACCCTCGCCGAGACTTCGGCGGCGCGGGCGGAAAGGGGAAGCAGAAGCGCTGCGAGCAAGGCGGGGCGAAGGTTCATGCCCCATTCTAGAATCACCGGGCAGCCGGGGAGGAAGACTTAAGGCCCAGGAAAACCCGGACAATGGGCCCATCCCGCGCTGGGACCGACCCCTCCGGCCGGCTGACGCCCAGGCCGGCTGACGCCGTGCCGTCACAGCCTGACGCACTTTCCTATATCCGGCTGGACGCAGGCCGGCTGACGCCGGCCTAGAAATGCCGGCCGCGGAAAATATCGAGGGCGGCCATTAAGGAAAAGGCCTGCTGGGGGCTGGGGTAGGCGATGCGGTTCATCGCCTTGAGCAGCGCCTTCCAGCGGCGCCGCGCCTCGATCAAGTCGCGGCGGCAGGCCTTGACGGCGAGCCTCCAGTGGCGGCGGCCGTCCAAGCCCAGGGCCTTGTGGCGCTTGTGCTCCAGGCGGGCCAGTTGATACTCGGCGTAGGCGGCCTCCAGGCGCTGGCGGCCGGCGCCGACGCGCGCGAGCACCAGGCTCCACATCCGCTCCGGGGCGTTGGCCTGGGCCAGGCGGCGCTCGACGGAGCGGGCCTGGACCTCCAGCCTGGCCTTGAGGATCAAGGCCTCCGGCACGCGCTTGAAGCGCCAGGCCTGGCCGAACAGCCGCATGCCCTGCAGCCACCATTTCGACAAGTCGAACTGGTACCAGCGCACGCCGTTGCGGTAGTCGGCCTGGAACTTGTGGTGGAAGTTGTGATAGCCCTCGCCGAAGGTGAGCAGGCCCAGCCACCAGCTGTCGCGCGCGGTGCCGGTATCGCTGTAGGTGCGGCGTCCGTAAAGGTGGGCCAGGGAGTTGATGCAGAAGGTCATGTGCTGGACGAGCACGCAGCGCAACAGCCCGCCCCAGAGCAGCCCGCCCAGCGGCCGGCCGGCCAGGGCGCCGACTCCGGCCGGAAGGGCGAAGCCGAAAAGGACCAGCAGCGCCAGATAATGCCGGTCCTGCCAGACGACGAGCGGGTCCTTGAGCAGATCCGGGACGTTGCCGTAGCGGGCCTTGCCGCGCTCATCCTTGTAGAAGATCCAGCCGACATGGGCGTAGAGGCCGCCGCGCAGGATGTTGTAGGGATCCCGGTCGGTGTCGACGAAGCGGTGATGGTCGCGGTGGTCGCTGGCCCACTTGAGCGCCGAATTCTCGGCGGCCGCCGCTCCGAAGACCAGGTAGAACAACTGCAGCGCCCGGCTGCAATCGTAGGTGCGGTGCGAGTAGTAGCGGTGGTAGCCGCCGGTGACGGCCAGCCCCGTGCACAGATACATCGCCAGGAACAGCCCCAGCTCCACCATGCTGACGCCGTAATGGAGGGCGTACCAGACCGTGCCGCCGACGGCGAGCAGCGGCGTGAGGGTCAGGAAAGCGATGTTTATCCAATCCAGCGGGCGCTGGCGCAAGGCGGCGGGGGAGGCGGCGTTCTCTTCCTTCATAAGACATGATACCCGCAAACGCGGGGGCGGCACAAGAGAGGGAGAATGTTATATCCTCGTCCCATGCCGAGCGCGCGCGCCATCTCCTTGTGGCTTTTCGCCGCCCTCATCGCCGCCGCCTGCGCCTTCCATCTGGGCCCGGCGGCCCTGGCGGGGCTGTTCGCCTACATGATCCTGGATCTGGCCCACCGCCCGCTGTCGCGGCTCTTGCCCAACGCGGCGGCGCGCTGGCTGAGCATACTGCTCTTTTTGATCGCGGCGGCGGGGATCGGCCGGCTCTTCGTCCGCTTCTTGAGCCTGGCGGCCGTCCGCATGCCGCTGATCGCCAGCTCCGTCATCCCGATGCTCTCCAAATGGGCGCAGGCCCACGGCCTGGAGCTTCCCTTCGGCAACCTCCAGGAGCTGCATGCCGTGCTGCTGCGGGTCGTCAAGGAGAACGCAAAGTCGATCACCATCGAGGGCGGCTTGTTGACCAAGAGCTTCTTCTACGTGCTCCTCGCCGTCTTCGTGGCGATCGGAAAATTCCTGCCGGAAGCCCCCGCCCCGGCGCGGCCGCCGTCCCTCTTCAGCGCCGTGCTGGAGGAGCTGCGCAAACGCGTGGGGCTGTTCATGAACAGCTACGAGAAGGTCCTCGGAGCCCAGGTGGTCATCTCGCTTGCCAACGCGGCGATCACCGCCGTCTTCATCGCCTTGGCCGGCATCCCGTACATTCAATTTTTGACCTTGTCGACCTTCCTCTTGGGCGTCATCCCGATCGTCGGCAATCTCGCCGCCAACCTCCTCATCGTCGGCGCCGCGCTGACGCAGGGCCCGGAGCTGGCCTTGGTCGCCCTAGCCTTCCTGTTCGTCAGCCACAAGGCGCAGTACCTGCTCGTCGGCCGCATCATCGGCTCCACCTTGAAGACGCCCATGTGGGCCATGCTCCTGGGCATCCTGGCCGGGGAGATCGTCCTGGGACTTCCCGGCATCATCCTGGCTCCAGCCCTGATGCACTACGCGCGCGAGGAGCTCTCCGCCCTCCCGCCGCCGCAGTAGGCCGCCGAAAACCCCGCCCTTGAGCGCGGGTCCTGACGGCTAGGCCGCGGGCCGGGCGAGGAGCCGGTAGACTCCTGCGCCGTCGCCGTAGGCGGGGTCGTTGCTCGGCGCCAGGGCCAAGAGCCTAAGGAACTCCGGCTCCAGGGCCGCTGCGCAGGCCTGAGCCGCCAATTCGATGGCGCGGGCGGCGTACTTGAGGTTCTGCGCCGCCTCCAGGCCGGAGATGTCCGCGAAAAACCAGCCGCAACTCGTGTACATGTAGAGGGCGAAGCGCTGCATCTCGAGCAGCCGCCGGGCCTCGCCCGAGCGGGCGGAGGCGTCCCGGCGCAGGTGCCGCCGCCAGAAGTCGCTCTCCCGCTGCGGGGAAGGGTCGAGCAAGAGCCAGACGTAGTCGTCGCGCGCCGCCCAAGGCTCCCGCAGCAAGCTTCCGCCCTCCCGCTCGAAGACCTCGGCCAGGCGGCCGCGCAGCCAGTCCAGCGCCTCCCTCAACGGCTTGCGCCAGCGGGCATGCCCGCCGTTCTCGACGCCGCAGGGGCAATCCCCGCTCCAGCGCAGCACCCCGTGCGGACAGCTCCAGGAGCTGGCTCCCGGACCAAGCCGCGCCTCCCACTCGGGAGGATGCTTGGCCAAATGCCAGCCGAAGTTGACCGGCTCGAGCTCCGCCTCCGGGGCGGCCTCGTAGAGCAGATAGGCCAGGCCCATGTCCGCGAACTTCTCGTGATGGCCGTAGGTCTCGCCGTCGGTGCAGATGCTGACCAGCTCGGGGCGCGGCGGATCTTGCGAGAAGCGGGCGGCCAGCTTGCGCGCGGATTGGACGGCGTCGCTCATCAGACGGCCGAAGGCGGTCTCCCGAGACAATTCCCCGTCGTAGAAAAAGAGGGCGATGGAGGGCGAGCGGCCCGCCTCGCCGCTCCACCAGCGGTAGGCTCGGCGCGTGTCGAGGCCGCCCGCGGACACGTCGGTCCAGGCGAGCTCTCCCTGCGGCCGCACGCGCGAGGCCTGGGCGGGGGAGAGGATGGCGTATTTGAGGCCGTGAGCGATCAAGAGCCGCAGGGTGGCGTCGTCGCAGCCGCATTCCGGAAGCCACATGGCCTCCGGACGGCGCTTGAAGCGATGCTCGAAATCCGCCAGGCCCCAGCGCACCTGCGTGGCGGCGTCGGCGCTCTGGCAGAGCGGCAAAATCGGGTGGTTGTAGGCCTGGGCGATGGCGTTGCCGTGGCCCTCCAGGCGGCGGCAGGAGTCGGCGTCGGCCTCCAAGAGCCGGGCGTAATCCTGCGGGTGCGCGCGCTCGTACCAGGACAAGAGCGTCGGCCCGAAGTTGAAGGAGAGCCGCGCGTAGTTGTTGACGACCCGGACCGTCTCGTTGCGCGCGTTGACGAGGCGGGCTTGGCCGTTCGGCCGATAGCACTCCCGCGCCACGCGCGCGTTCCAGTCGTGGTCGGAGCCGGCCGAGGGTTGGCGCTCCACCGCCCCCGTCCAGGGGTTCTCGCGCGGGGGCTGGTAGAAATGCCCGTGGAGGCAGATGAAGCGGCTCGGCATAATGGGACCTTAGGCGCTGTCAAGTAATAACATGAACACTCTGCCGGGCGCGATTTTGGAGCGAGCCGAGGAGTAAGGCGCTGCCCAAAAGCGCCCCGGCCCTACGGGGAGGCCCGAGCTTGGCCGATTTCCGCGTTGCTCATCGCTTACATGCCTATCGGCATGCTCGCTCTTCGCGCCTTGAAATCGTCTCAAGCTCGGGCCTCCAGAGTGTCCATGTTATTACTTGACAGCGCCTTAATGTAGACGATCCTGGCGCGCTCGTCAACGGCCCGCGCAAGCCGCCCGTTTGGTATGCTAGGCCTCATGTCCCTGGAGTCCATCCTGGCCAGCCAGGCTGCGGCGCTGGCGGTCGGCATCCTTTACCTGCTCGCCTTTCGCAAGGCCTTCTGCCGCCAGGCCGCGGCGCTGCGCCACCGCCCGGCCTTGAGCCTCGCTTTGGGCCTGCTCGTCTGCGCCGCCTGGCTGCTGCCGCTGTGGGCGGCCTCGCGGCTGGGTCCGGAAAGCTTCCTGCCGGCGGCGCTGACCATCCTGCGTGTTCCTTTATACTTGGCGCTGGCGGCGGGGGGGGCCATCTGCCTGGCCCTCTTGGCGGGCATCCTGCTGCGCTGGGACTTGGAGGCCCACCCCTACCGCTGCCTGCTGGCGGGCCAGGTCCTGGCCGTGGCAATCCAGGTCCTCCCAGGCCTCGGCGCGCCGTTGGCGACCGTGTACGGAGCCGCCGGCTTGGGCGCGGTAGCACTGTCGGAATGGAGGGCCGCGCGCGAAAATCCGCCGGCCCCGCGCCTGGGCTACATCGGGCTGCTCTCGCTGCTTCTGGCCTCGGCCCTCCTGTCCTGGGCGCTCTTGCGCTCCAGCGCCCGATTGAGCCAAGAGGCCTCGGAGTTGGCGGCTCCGGGGCCGCAGCCGATCACGGTCCTGCGGCGGTGAGCGCGTTTGCGGCCGCCCTTCTCCTTCTGGCGGCGCAGGCCCGCGCCGCCGCGCCGCCGCGGCGGCCCCAACCGTTCTACGCGCTGACCAGGCCCCAGCTCGAGCGCGCGCTGCTGCGCATCCACGCCGAGCACCGCGGCCTGCGAGAGCGCGTGGAGGCCGTCAGCGAGCGCTTCCTGGGCACGCCCTACCGCCTGGGGCCGCTGGGCGAGGGACCGCGCGGGCTCTTCGACCGCGATCCCTTGGTCCGCTTCGACGCCGTCGACTGCACGACCTTCGTCGAGGAGACGATGGCGCTCTCCCTGCGGCCGAAGCTCGCCGACGCCCTGGATGTCCTGCGGCGCATCCGCTACGAGAACGGGCGGGTGGGGTTTTCGACCCGCAATCATTTCCCCTCGGTCGACTGGCTGCCGCGCAACCTGAAGGCGGGCTACCTGCGCGACATCACGCGGCGGGTGGCCGGGGCCGACACCCTGGAGGTTTCCAAGACCATCTCCAAGCGCCGCTGGTACGCGGCGATGTCGACGGCCAGCCTCCAGGGGCCCTTCAGCGCCGCCCAGCGCCGCCGCCTCCTGCCGCGGCTGCGCGGCTTGGGCCGCGGCCTGCCGGAGGAGCGAGCGACCCTGCCGGTGCTGCCGATGGCGCAGCTGGCGCGCGATCTGGCGCGCATTCCTTCCGGCACCCTGGCCAACCTCGTGCGCGCCGACCGGCCCGACAAGCCGGTGCTGGTCTCCCACCAGGTCCTGCTCATCCGCAAGGGCAAGACCCTCTACGTGCGCCACGCGGCCTTCGGCGCCGCCGTCGTGGACGTGCCGGCGCCGGCCTACTTCCGCCGCTACGCCCGCTCCTCCTGGCCATTGCTGGGGCTCAACCTCGATGAAATCCGCGATCCGGAGGCGCGCGGCCATTGACAGCGCGGCGCCGGCCGCTAAACTAGGCGGATGCCCCGCGTCCTCTTGAGCCTGGCCTGCCTGGCTTGGCCGGCATGCGCCGGCCAGGCCGCCATGCCACAGCGCCTTCCGGAGCGCATCGAGGCGCGGCTGCTGCGCCATTGGACCGCCGCCTCCCCTGCCGAGCGAGAGGGAGCAAAAAGCGTGTTGCGCCGCTGGTTCGGCTTGCCCGCCGGCCTGCCCCTGCCGCTATTGCCGGACCTGCGCGGCAGCGCCCTGCTCCAAGGGCTGGCCTTCGACATCAACGAGCCGCTGAGCGACGGGAGCCCGGGAGTCCTCGTCCAGCTTCAGCGCCGGCCCTGGGCCGGCTTCTTTCTGCCGCTTGATATCACCGCCGACGGCCAAGTCGGCCCCCGCTCCACCGGCGGCATCCTCGACGTCTTCTTGGGGACCGGCGCAAACCAGGTCCTCGTCCGGGCCGGGCCGGGTCTGGGCGCCCTGCTCTCCGAGATCGAGCGGCATCTCGGCGCCTCGCAGGCGCTGGCCTACCTGGGCGTCACCCCGCCCGACGATAAAGCGAGAAGCCGCTTGGTCCTCGTCACCAAGTTCCGGGGGGAAAGCGGCGCGGCGGTCTACGTCGCCGCCTGCTCCTGGAACGGCAGCGCCGACGTGGAGAGTTGCGGCCCCTTGCGCCGGCGCTTCCTGGTGGCGGCCGAGGGCGGCCGGGCCCTGGCGCGCGAAGCCTCGGGGACGATCATGCCCGCCGCCAAGCTCTCGGACCGGGAACTCTCCATCGGCACGATTTTGGACGCGCACTTCCGGCCGGCCGAACGTCCGGACTTCTACGGCCATTGGCCGCTCCTGCGCATGGCGCCGACGGCGCTGGACGATCTATGAGGCAAGGCGCCCTGCTTTCCGTCGGACTGGCCCTGCTCCTGGCGCCGCCCGCCCGCGCCGGGCGCTTTCCGCCCCGCATCCTGGTCCTTCGCGACGGCGCCAAAACCGAGATACATAGCGAGGCGGAGCTGGAGCGGCAGCCCTCCTCCGACGAGGAGATGACCGTCTTCGTCCTGGACACCGCGGGCGACCAAGGCTTTCGCCAGGACCTCAAGCTCTACGAGCGCAGGCTCCTGAGCCCGCGGGACTATCCGACCGGAACCAGCGACCGCCTGCGCGTGCTCGTGGAGGCCGACGACCCGGAGACTTTCTTCGGCGGCGTTCAGCGGATAGAGCGCCTGGGCAGGATCCATCTCTTGTTCATCTACTCGCACATGGGCTCAGGAACCGTGGCGATGAACGGGAAGTACCTCGAGGTCGCTTCCCTGCAGAATCTCCTCGATCCCCGGCGGCTGGCCGGGCAGGCCCGCATCGTCTTCGCCGGCTGCCGCTTCGGCGCCTGGCCGGACGGCCTGCATGCCCTGGAATACCTGGGCTACCGCTGGCTGGAGCGCTCCGGCGGCTCGCTCGGCGCCTTCGACCAGATCTCCTACGACGATCAGGACTCGCCGGTCGGCACCTCTCCCGCGGCGCAGGCTCCGCTGACGCCCTATCCGAATCGCTGGGACCAGACGGGATGGCTTAGGGCCGACGACTTCGAGAAATACTTCGTCCGCCTCTCCATCCCGCGGCCGGGAGCGCCGGCGGTCTTCGAGCTGGGGGGAGCCAGCCGCGTGGCGCTGCCGGCGGGGCGCAGGGACTGCGCGCGCGGCCGCTCCTATCGCGACTGGCTTAACTGCATCCGCCGTCCGTCGCTGCGGCCCAAGAGCCTCGAGCCGGGGGCGGCGCTCTAGCGCCGGCGGGAGCGGCATGTCCGCCGAAATCCTCGCGCCGGCCCTGGGCCCGCGGCCGCTGGTCCTCATCCTGGGCCTGGCGCCGGGACGCTTGTCGCTGCGGAGGGGCCAGTACTACGCCGAGCCGCGCGACCAGTTCTGGCGGCTGGCGGGCGCGGCCTTGGGCCGGGAGCTGGAGGGCCTGCCCTACGCGGAAAGGCTGGCGTTCGCGCAAAGCCGCGGCCTGGCGCTGTGGACGATCTATCCAGGTCGCCCGCGCCAAGCGGCGCAAGCCGCCGACTTCGAGGAGCCGGAGCCCAACGCGGTGCCGCGCCTGCTGCGCGAGACGGGCATCCGCGCGGTCTTCTGCAACGGCGGCGCGGCCTGGGCCGCCTACCAGCGCCATTGCGCCGAGGCCGTCCCGGGCGGCGTCGAGGCCTTCCGCCTGCCCTCCAGCGCCCCGACGGCGGGGCTGCCTTTCGAGGAGAAGCTGCCCGCCTGGTCGCGCCTGGCCGAGCGCCTGGGGCGCTAGACCGGCCGTCATGGCCTGACGCACTTTCCCTATTCGGCCAGACGCAAGCCCGCTACGCGGGCTTAGGTTCGACCCACTTGCCGTGGCGCTTGATCAGGTCGATCAAGGCCTGGTCGGCCTGCTCGGTGGGGATGCCCTTCTGCACGCAGTCCTTGCCGACGTAGAGGTTGATCCGGCCGGGCGCGCCGCCGACGTAGCCGAAATCGGCGTCCGCCATCTCGCCGGGGCCGTTGACGATGCAGCCCATGATGGCGATCTTCACACCCTTGAGGTGGCCGGTACGCGCCTTAAGGCGCTCGGTGGTCGACTGCAGATCGAAGAGGGTGCGGCCGCAGGAGGGACAGGAGACGTACTCCGTCTTGACCACCCGCGCGCCGGCGCCCTGCAGCACGTTGTAGGACAGCTCGAGCGCCCGCGGCAGGGCCAGGGAGCCGGAAAGCTCGACGCTGTCGCCGACGCCGTCGCAGAGAAGCCCGCCGATCAGCACCGAGGCCCGAAGGATGAGCTCCTCCTCGCCGGCGCAGGCAGGAACCCGGATATGGATGGGGGATGCCCCGCCGCGGGCGGCCAGCAGGCGGTAGGCCGGCAAGAGCTCGACGCTGTCCGGAGCGACCAGGGACAGCCAGGCCGCAACGCCCTGGGCGCGGGCGGCGGCGGAGGCCTTGAGGGCCTCGTCGAGCGAGGCGGCCTCGATGAGCAGGGGCAGGCCGGCGGCCTTGAGCGCGCCCAAAAGCGCCGCGGACGCCGCGCCGCGCCAGGCCAGGGCGTCGGCATGGGGCAGGGCGGCCAGGGCCAGGGATTCCGGCCCCTCGACGGCGGCCAGCAGCGCCAGCCGCGAGGTCTCGCAAGAAAGGGCGGCGCGCATGGCGCCCAGGGCCTCGACGTCGGCGGGCCCGCGCAGCGGCACGCGGATCAACTCCGGCTCGCCGCCCTGGCCGCGCTTTAACTGGGCCTCCAACAGCCCCAACAGTTCCGCGGCCGAGGAGGGGCCCAAGGCGCCCAGGCTGGCGACGACCCGCGGCGGCTGGCTGCCGCCCAAGGCGAAGGGGCCGGCCTTGAGGGCCGTGGCCTTGCGGCGCGAGTAGGAATAGAAGTCGGCGCAGTGGCGCAGGCCGGAGCACTCCGGCCGCGGCGCCGGCTCGGCGCGGCGCTGGTAGGGCGCGGCCAGGCGCCGGCAGACCGGAATTTCGATCTCCGGGTCCTCGGTCAGGGAGACGCGGATGGTGTCGCCGATGCCGTCGGCCAGAAGCGCGCCGATGCCGATGGCGCTCTTGACGCGCCCGTCCTCTCCGCCGCCGGCTTCCGTCACGCCCAAATGAAAGGGGTAGTCCATGCCCAGCTCGTCCATGCGCGCGGCCAGCAATCGGTAGGCCTCGATCATCACCTTGGGATTGCTCGACTTCATGGAGATGATGATGTCGCGAAAATCGTTCTTCTCGCAGACGCGGACGAACTCCAGGGAGGACTCGACCATGCCCAGCGGCGAGTCGCCGTAGCGGTTCATGATCCGGTCCGAGAGCGAGCCGTGGTTGGTGCCGATGCGCAGGGCGCGCTTGAGGCGCTTGAGCTTGAGCACCAGGGGGGTGAAGCGCTCCTCGATGCGGAGCAATTCGGCCTCGTACTCGGCCTCGCCGTACTCCTTGACCGCGAAGCGCTTGGTGTCGACGAAGTTGCCGGGATTGATGCGGACCTTCTCGGCGAAATCGGCCGCCTCCAGCGCCGCGGCGGGGGAAAAATGGATGTCGGCCGCCAGGGGTGTGGCGGAAAACCCACGCGCGTCCAGGGCCCTGCGGATCTCGCCCAAGGCCCTGGCGTCCTTGACCGTGGGGGCGGTGATCCGGACGATCTCGCAGCCGGCCTCGATCATGCGGATCGACTGGGCGACGGTGGCCTCGACGTCCAGTGTGTCGGTCGTCGTCATCGACTGCAGGCGGATGGGGTTGCCCGCGCCCACCCCGACGCGCCCGACCATCACCTCGCGCGCGCGGCGGCGCCGGTAGGAAAAGAGGTCAGGGCAATAGCGCGCTGCGGCGGCTGTCTCGGGCATCTGCAAAGAGATTATAGCAAGCCGGCCGGGTCGGCGCGCTATAAACCGATCGCCGCCAGGGCCTTGCGGTAGCGCTCATCGCCGCGGCGGTTGTCGTCGGGATCGACTCCCAGGCGGCGGCAGGCGTCGGCGGCCAGGCGCTGGCCCCACAAGAGCTGCCCCAGCCAGGCCGCGTCGGCGGGCAATCCCGGAGCGTGCACCTCGACGACCCGAGCGCCGACGCCCTTGAGGTAGCGGCGGGCCTGGACCGCGCGCGGCTCCGCGGCGCCGCAAAATAGCAACGCCGTCGTGCCTTTCCCGACCGAGAGCTGCGGCCCGTGCAGGAACTCCTCCAGGCCGAAGGCGCGGGCCTTGATGAAGGAGGTCTCCAACAGCTTCAGGGCCGTCTCGCGCGCCACCCACTCGCGCTCGAGGTCTCCCACCAGCACCAGGTCAGAGCCCGCCGAAAGCTTGGGAAACTCCGGCCCCTGGCGCAAACCCTCCTCGGCGCGGCGCAGGCCGTCCAGCAGGTCCGGCGCGCCGATCCAGCGCGCGATCCAGGCCAAGGTCGTGGTCAGGGACTTGGTGAAGGCCCCGGTATCCTCCAACTCGCAGCAGTCGATGCGGTGATCGGGGGCCTCGCGCCAGGAGGCGCCGCGGCCTGTGATCGCCACGGTCGCCGCCCCGGCCTTGCGCGCCAGGCGCCCCGCCTCCACCGTGAAGGAGTTGCCGCCGCGGTGCGAGAGCACCGCGACGACGTCGCCGCGCCCGACCGGCTGGGGCAGGCGCGCGAACTCGAAGCTGTGGGCCGCCTCGGCGCGGGGGCCGGCCAGGCGCCGCCAGAGGGCCTTGGCGATCTCGGCGGCATGGTAGCTGCTGCCCACGCCCACGAAATGGATGGGGCAGCCGCGCAGCCGCGGCATCCAATCCGGCAGGGGCTCGGCCAGGACCTTCCTTAATAAGTCCGGCTGGGCCAGGATGTTGGCCTCGTAGCGCGAGGACGGGGGAGCCTTCATCCGATTGTGATACAATTTCGCCGATGGCCCCGGCAAACCCTCCGAAGACCCTGGGCATACGCCACGTGGCCCTTATAACCCCGGACCTGCCCAGGGCGGAGCGCTTCTACGTCGAGGCGCTGGGCTACCGCGTCGAGTGGCGGCCGGACCCCGACAACGTCTATCTGACCCGCGACGGGGACAACCTGGCCTTGCACCGGGGAGCCGGCGGCCGCGGGGCGCTGGACCACTTCGGCATCATGCTGCGCCGCGCCGAGGACGTCGACGCCTGGGCCGAGCATCTGCGGCGGCTGGGCGCTCCGATCGTCAAGGAGCCGAAAACCCATCGCGACGGCGCGCGCTCCTTCTACGTCGCCGATCCAGACGGCGTCCTCATCCAATTCCTCCACCATCCCCCAACTGAAACGTAGGGTCAGGCCTCATTTTTCAGTCCATGCTCCAATGCCAGTCCTAGAAGACGCTTCCGCGTTCGCGCGCGGCCTGGAAGCCCTCGAGGCCCTGGCCGAGGACGCGAGGCTGCTGGCCGGGCTTTCGGAAGATGAACGCGCCAGATTGATGCGGGCCGCGGGCCGCCTGGCCCGGCCGACGGCGCTGGAGCGCTCGCGCCTGCGCAAGGCCATGCGCCTTCGCGCCAGGGAAAGCCGGCGCGCCGAGGACAAGCGGACCCGCGAGGAGGCGCGCATCCGAAAAGCGCGGGCGGCGCCCGTCTACCAGGCCCCGGCCCGCGAGACTCCGCCCGCCGCTCCGGCGCGGCATCTTAAGAAAGCGCGCTTCTGCTACGTCTGCAAGACTCCCTACACCAGCCTGCATTTTTTCTACGACTCCATGTGCCAGGCCTGCGGCGACTTCAATTACGAGAAGCGCTTCCAGACCGCCGACCTGTCCGGCCGCAAGGCCCTGGTCACCGGAGCGCGGCTTAAGATCGGCTACCAAGCCTCCCTGATGCTGCTGCGCGCCGGAGCGAGCGTGATCGCGACGACGCGCTTTCCGCAGGACGCGGCCGCGCGCTACAGCCGCGAGCCGGACTTTGCGGCCTGGAAGGGACGCCTGAGCGTGCACGGCCTGGACCTGCGCCACTCGCCCAGCGTCGAGCTCTTCGCGCGCCGTATCGCGCAGACGGAAAGCCGCCTCGACATCCTCATCAACAACGCGGCCCAGACCGTGCGGCGGCCCGCCGCCTTCTACGAGCATCTGCGGGAAATCGAGTCGCTGGAACCGCGGGAGCTTCCGGGCGGAGCGGGCGAGCTGCTGGCCGGGCCAGTAGAGCGCAAGGCCCTTCTAGCCGCCGGCGCCGGCGGCGACGCCGAAACCGAAAGCCAGCCGCGAAGCCGCCTTGAACCATTAGGCGCCCTGGCCCCGGCGGCGCTGTTTCCGGACGGCCGCCTCGACGCCGACCTGCAGCAGCTGGATTTAAGAGCCGTCAACAGCTGGCGATTGCGCTTGGCCGAGGTCTCCACCCGCGAGCTGTTGGAAGTCCAGCTCGTCAACGCCGTGGCACCCTTCATCCTCTGCGGCAAGCTCAAGGCGCTGATGCTCCGGCACGCCAACGGCGAGCAGCACGTCGTCAACGCCTCGGCGATGGAGGGGGTCTTCTCGCGCCACACCAAGACCGACAAGCACCCGCACACGAACATGGCCAAGGCCGCCCTCAACATGCTGACCCTGACCTCGGCGCCGGACTACCACGCCGGCGGCATCCAGATGAACGCCGTCGACACCGGCTGGGTCACCGACGAGGACCCGGCCCGGCACTGCGAGCGCAAGCGCGAGCAGCTCGACTTCCAGCCGCCGCTCGACATCGTCGACGGCGCGGCGCGCCTCTGCGATCCCGTCTTCTCCGGCTTGAGGACAGGCCGGCACGTCTGGGGCAAGTTTCTCAAGGACTACAAGCCCAGCCCTTGGTGAGGATGTTTTTTGGGCGGGCGCATTTGCTAGGATGCGGCCGCAGGACGAAATGACGGCGGAAGCGGCGGACAGGAGAACGCGATGAAACTGGGATTTGCGGCGCTGACGTTGGCGGCCTTGCTGGGCTCCTCCATGGCGGCCCGGGCGGAGCAGTGGACGGCGACCCGCGGCGCGGGCGTGCAGGCCGTCGCCTTCGACACCAATCTGCCGGTGTACCGGACCGAGTACCGCTGGGTGCCGCGCCAGGAATACGTCTGCGTGCTCTGGAACCAGCTCGGCCAATGCCTGGAATGGCGCTGGTGGACCTACTACGATCGCGAGCCCTACGAGGTCTACGACCACGACCAAGCCTCCCATATCAGCGTTCAGTTTCCGCCCGACGCCGCGCTGGGCCAGGGACAGACCGAGCAGGTCACGCTGCAGTACTACCACGACGCCGGCTCCATCTTCTCCCGCTACGACGCCTTCCAGATCCACGTGGCCTCGAGCTTCCATAAGTACAACGAGCCCACCTACCGCTTCGACAACTGGGCGATGCCGGACAGCTACAACTTCGCGCTCTCGCTGTCCGGGGAAGGCCAGCCGAACCCGCCGCAGCCTCCCGCGCCACCGGCCCCCGATCCCGCCCTGGCGGCCCAGGTCAGCCAGAACATGACCTTCGCACTGGCCGCGGGCTCGGACGGCAAGGGCGTGCTGTCGGTGGCGGTCAACCCCGCCTTCCTCGCCAAGAAGGTCGTCACGCAGCTCGACTACGAGATCGACAAGTTCTACAAGGGCAGCACGATGTCCTTCATCGTCGTCAAGGGCCAGCGCGCCGCCGCCGACTTCGCCAACGGCGGACTGGCGATCCCGCTCTACCAGGAGCTGTCCTCCGATAACATCTACGTGCTCCGCCTGCGCCTGCTCAACAACCTGAACAAGGCGGACTACGAGTGGAGCCAGCCGATCACGATCGGCCTGGCCGCCCCCGCGGCCCCGGCTCCCGGCCCGTCCCAGGCGCTCTCGACGCCGCAGTCCCTGCGCATCCCCAAGACGCCGCCCGCGATCGCGATGCCGTTCTAAGGCGCCGGCTTGCGTCAGGGGCCCACCTCGGCTGAGCCCTTTGGCCGCTTCTCCCTTGCCTGATAGGCCCATATCGGCCCTTGAGATTTCTGTTATCTTCGTGAGGTGAGCTTCGCTGGCGCTTCCCGCGCGGTCTTCATCGCTCTGTTGTCCGCGATGACGATCGCTTCCGCTCCAGAACTCGGCTGCCGCAACGCAGCGGGCGCGGCGGATCTCCCCGACGCCCCGCTGCGACTTCCTCGCATCGATCCCAGCGTGTCCGCGACGCCGGCCATCGCCGCAACGATGCTTCCGGGCCTCGCGCCGGCCGCGGCAATCGGAGCGCTGAGCTGGCCCGGCCCCAAACCGACGCTGCCCGCGCGGGAAACGCTTCGGAGCGCCTCGGCCATGCTCTTGCGCGCTCACTCAAGCGCGGGGAAAGGAGCCCTCCTCGACACGCTCTACTCCGGCGCCGCCGGGACGCCGGAGAAGACGGACGCGCTCCCCGTCCCGGAGGCTTTCGATCTTGCCGCGGAAGCGTTCTTGAGCCGCTCCCGCATCGAGGCGGTCGTCAACAGCCCGGACTTCCGGCCGAGGGATCTGATTTCGGAATTGAAAAAGGAGCCCGCGCTTAAGCTCGAGTACGAGAAGGATGCTGGGGTGTGGGAAGGCTACAGCCTGGAAGAGCATACCCTGATGATGATGGGGCAATTCGAGAGATATTTCCGGGACGCCCTGCCGAAAAATGCGGACAGGGGCCTGTTCCGGCTGATGCTAGCCCTGCATGACATCGGCAAGCCCGCGGCCGTCGCGGCCGGCGACATACGACGGCAGCATGAGTTCACTCGAGAGACCATGCGACGGCTCTTGACGGGCCTGAATTACCAGCCGAGCCAGGTCAACCTGGCCGTAGCCATCGTCGATGGGGATGCGATCGGTCATTACCTCCGAGCCGACATCAGAACGAGCCTGGACATCACGATCCGGGAAATCGACGCGATGGCGCGGCGCTCCGGCCTTTCACCGGAGGACTTTTTCCCGCTACTGCAGGCCTTCTACATGTCCGACGCCGGAAGCTACACCGAGGACGCCGGGGGGAAGGCCTCGCTCGACCATCTCTTCGTCTTCGACCACGACAAGCGCGTCGCCGCCTTCGCGCCGGCCGTCGCCGAAATGATGCGCCCCCTTCAAGAGCATTATCGGCAGACCCCCACCGACCGCATCTACTCCGAGATCCAGGATTTCTCCCGAAAGCTCGTCCAAAATCTGGGCAATAGCCCTCCGGCCCCGGATGGGCAGACCGGCAGCGTTTCCTCCAAGATTCTCATGCGCGCCGACGTCCCCGACGCGCGAGCGCTAGACTTCTTCGACCGCTATGGCATCGTGAATCAGTATGTCACCGGCACGAGCAACGGAATGCTGTCGTTTAAATTCAGATATCTAACCGAACAAGCCCTGGCTGGAAACTATTCGCCCGGCCTGAGCCTCGACGTGCTGCCGAAATACGGCTACCTCAACGTCATCGGCCGTCCCTCCAATCTCGAGGAGCACCGCCCCTATCAATACGGCAAGGTCGTCTTTGAGTTAAAGGACTCCGCGCGCGAGCGCGCCACCTTCCACGTCGGCGACAGCCTCTTCGCCAAGGGACCAGCCCTGCCGTTGGACAGCCTCTCCAATGCTCGGACGCTGGGGGAGCAACCCAGCTATTACGAGGCTCAGGTCTGGGGCCTGCTCAGCCTGGAGGACGTCGAGTCCGTCTTGCTCGACACGCAGTATGATCCCCTCGACCAGGGCATCCTGGACGCGTTGATCCGCCTCGCGGACAAGTACGGTTTCTCTATTTACGAGGCGAAACATGCGATCGCGTTCAACCAGAGCAGCGGCCTGAACAAGAGCCTCCTCTACGAGCCCGCCGAGCCGCCGCAAGCCGGGCGGATATTTCGGTTCATGTCGCCCGAGGAGATTTTCGCTCGGCTAAAGACCGCCGGCGAGTTCGAGACAGCCCTGTTGCTGCACCAGCTGCGGACCGTCTCCGGGACCGCCGCGCGCGACACGCTGCTGGGCTTGCGCGACAGCGCGCATCAAAGCGTCCGAAGGGCGGCCGCGTTCAACCTCGCCGACCTGGGCGACGCGGCGGCGCGGGACATCCCGGGACTCGATCAGAATGACGATGCCGCCTTCATAGATGAAAAGCTGCGCCTCCGCAGGAGAACGCTTTTCGCAAAAGACTTCGATCCAACGAGGATGTCCCTCCACGATCTGTCGGACGCTGTCTCCGAGATAGACCCGCTCGTTGCCTCCGGCTCTCGAATGCTGCTGCGGCTGGCCAAGCGCCACCCGGCCGCCAGCCTCCTCAGGGCCGCGCTGGCGGATGCCCTGCTGGACCGGGGTTGGTCCGACGGCAACAGGCCCCTGCTGTGGCTGCTGGCCAAGGACAAGCAGGACGGCTATACCACAAAACGCTTGGCCGGACTGCTGCCGCGCTTTCCCGCGGCGCTACAGCCCAGGCTAGCCGGCCTTCTAGCCAAGGCCGATTCTGACACTCAGCTCGCCCTCCTCAAGTCCCTGCAATCCCCGTCGATAGCCTTCGACCCCGCCGGCGTGCTCCGAGCCCTCTCCCATTCACGCTGCTACCCGAATATCGCCAACCGCGCCCTCGCATCGCTGGTCAGGCGCGGCGGCGCGCGGCCGAACGCTCGAACGATCGCCGGGCTCCTTGGCCGGCCGCAGGATGTCGTCGCCTACACCAACGGACTGACCCTGCTGACTCTGGCCGGCGTGGACACGCGCGTTCTGCAACTCCTCCGGCGGGAGGAGGCCAGCCCCTGGTGGAGGCGGAACGCCGCGCTCCAAGCGGCGCGCGTCGGACTGGAGGAGAGGAGCGGCCATGTCCTGCCCGAGCTGCTCGACTTTATTTTCGCCAAGGACGACAACTCCTTTCACACCTTCGAGCATGTCGCGCAGCGGGCGCCCCGAGAGAACGCGGAGTGGCTCGAAACGCAACTGACGCGTCTGGGCCAGACCGGCATAACCCGTCCCGCCCGCTACTTCAACTCCATCGGCAGGCTCGTCCGCCACATCGCCGAAAATTGGACATCCGCCGCGCGCATCCCGACGCTGGCAAGGCTCGCCTTTAGCGACGACGCCTTAAGCCGCCAAGTCGCCGTCCAGAGCCTGGGACTGATCGGCACGCCGCAAGCCGAGCGACTTCTTGCCGAGTTGCTCTCCAGCGACAAGGCCGACGTCCGCCATGGAGCCCGGACCGCCTTGGACTCTCTGCGTCCTCCGCGTTCGTGACGCCGGGCGCGACAGCGACAAAACACCAGCACAAAAGAAACGCCGGGGGAATTCCCCCGGCGTTCGCGCGGCCCGACAACCCATGTAAACCTTATAAGCTCACTTCTAAGCCCACTGAGCGCGCAACATCAAGGGGAGCTTCGATCTCAGGGAACTTCGTCAAAACGCCTGTCCGAACTTTTTCAGGGTCAACCGAGCGATACACTACAATGCGAAGAACAAGGCGCGCGCTTCCATTGGTGGGACCCTCCACGCCTCGGGGGCTAACTAGCGCCGGGGGTCGGCCCAACGCGGGTAGGCCAATTGTCTCCGCCAAGATAGGCCCTTAGACACTTCTTCGGCTTTACGGCGCAAAGCATAATGGATATTCGATGCGGCGCGCCTCGATTTTCCTCTTCCTATGCTTGTTGGGCTCCTCTGCCTCCGCCATCGCCACTTTCGAGGCCCTGCGCTATGAGGGACCCACGAAAGTCTACCTGGACTCGCTCAAAGAGTTTTTAACGCCGCTATCCCCGGCCCAGCCCTTTCTCAGGACGCTCGAAGAAAACCCCCAATCCGCCGCCGTCCTCGCCGATTGCTTTCCGTACAGCGAAATCGAAAAGGCGCGGGCTCTTCCGACGCCCGAGTCGAAGCTGGAGCAGTGGACGATGATGCAAGCCTCCGTCAGGCAGAGGCTTGAGCGCGACATTGCGGAAAGCGGCCAATTGGATCTTGAATCCAGCTTCCTGCTTCTTGATGAGATACACGCCCATTACCAAGCGTATCTGGACGAGGCAAGCAGAGCCGAGCTCGAAACAGCATGGAGGAAGGCGAGCGGGGAGATCATGGACTCGATGCTGGCGCAGGCCGATGAGCTGACGCGGCACGATCCTGCCTCCTCCGACGGTCTTCCGTTTGATATCATGCTTTCGGGAGGACGCGGCTATGGACATCTGGCGGCTGGCCTTTCTCCCGCTCAATCCCGGGCGCTGACAGATGCCTTGCGCCATATGGTCGCCGCGTCGAAATTCGAGCCCACCTACCGAGAACGCTGGCTTGAAGGACAGCCAGGCCCTGGCGGCGAAGAGCTAGAGCATACTGCTCAAGCGAGCGCTCATACCCAGGCCGCCGCGCGTCTTAAGCACTTCTTCCTTGCAGCCTTGCGTCTGCACATCCTGGCGGCGCGAGTCCCAGGGGTCACCACCCACTATGAATTCAACAGCCTCCTGCAAGGCCTGGGAGACTTTCCTCCGTCGACCTCCACCGAGCAAGCCATGCTCGTTCGCAAGCTGCTTCAAATCATCGATATCGTGCTGCCCTATGTCCGCAATCACGTCATGCAAATCGGCGATCCCGGCGTTTTAGCCGTCAGCGCCGCCGATCTCGAAAAACGGGTCACGTCGCTTCTGGACATTTCTCCTTGGGTCAAGCGCTCGTCCGCGTTGGCGTTTTGGCTGGGCAGCATGCCCCAGCGGCAGGCTTCCCTCAGCAGGTCGTTCCACGAGGAATTCCCGCTGCTCAAACCGATGGCCGTGCGGGCCGTGATCGCGAAAGACTACGCCTCGGTCAGGGAACCCCTCCGTTTCGAAAACAACGCGGCCGGCATCGAGGACGCAGCCTCGCCGAATTACGCGGTTCTTTCATATGGAGACGCTTCCCATCCGCGCCGCGCGCGCTTGCTGACCGACGGGATACAGTTCATCACGGACAAAGATGGGCATCGCTTGGCCGTCGAATTGTTCACATCATTGACGGGCGGCATCGGCCTTCGGGTCCACGTCCCCGCCGGACAGGAAGAATACGCCAAGCAATTCTTCGCCCGGATGGAAGAATGGGCCAAGAAACGCAATCCCTACCGCAACCAGGTTCTGCGCTTCTCCCCTCGCTCCGGAACCTTCCAATTCGACAAGAGCGCCGACGCCGGACGCCTGACGTTCGACGATCTCGTGGCCAGCCCGCCGATCAAAGAGGCTTTGCGCGCGATCCCGGCCTTCTTTAGCCACCGCGCGCAGCTAAAAAAAGCAGGTTTGCGCGCGGGGCGCTTCCTCTTGAGCATCGGCCCTCCCGGAAGCGGGAAATCCTTCTCCTCGAAAGTTCTGATCTCCCAGTTGCGCGGCAAGGCGACGATCATCCTGCTCGACGCCCGATCCCTGACGGACGCCTCGTCCGTGACCGCGATCTTCGGCGCCGCGCGCGCGCTGCGCCCCTCTCTCATCATCATCGAGGACATCGACCTCTTGGGGGTCACCCATCGAGACGCCGGGCGCCTCGCTCCCACCGTCCTCCACGCGCTCCTTCAGGAGATTTCAGGATCGGGCAAGTCCAACGAGGGCATCGCGGTCTACGCGACGTCGAACACCGAAAAATTCGACCCTGCGCTGACGCGTGGGCTGCGCTTCGACCTGCGGATCTTCTGGCAATCGCCGTCCCTCGAAGAGCGACGCGAATTCCTGGCGCGCGTCTTCGCCTCGGTGAACGGCTCCGGCGAGCTCGATCTCGACGAAATGGCTCGCGCGACGAAGGGGCTCGTCATCTCCGATCTGGAGGCGATCAGAAACGAGATGCTGGTCCTGGCGGCCGAGAGCGCGTCCTTGGACGAGGAGGGGATTGCTCCCGTGACCATGGAGCATTTTAGGACGGTGCTGGCCCATAGGAAGCGCCAACGGGAAGAAGAGCAGGTCTTTCGTCGTGCCGCCGCTCGAACGTCCGCTCCGGAAGACATCGGCTTCGTCACGGATCGCGTCCGGGACAATCCCCAGCTCTAGACCGCCTGAGCTCACCGCGCCCCCGTAGCTCAATGGATAGAGCAACCGCCTGAGTTCGCTGCGCTCGCTCATCTCCTTCATACTTAGAAGGCGGTTGCTTGCTACAATCTCGACACGCCCCCGTAGCTCAATGGATAGAGCAACCGCCTGAGTTCGCTGCGCTCACTCATCTCCCTTCATACTTAGAAGGCGGTTGCTTGCTACAATCTCGACACGCCCCCGTAGCTCAATGGATAGAGCAACCGCCTTCTAAGCGGTCGATCGAGGTTCGATTCCCCGCGGGGGCAGGGTTTTTCTAATCAGGGCTCACTGAAAAATAAGGCCTGACCCTACGTTTCAAAAGAAGAGGAAGAAGGAGAGCAGGATGAGGACGGCGCCTTTGAGCATGGCGCCGAGGTCGCTTTCCTTGCGGCCGCGGTTGAGGTAGTACATCCCGAGCACGCTGAGCACCAGGCTGCCCAGGGTCTTCCAAATGACGCCGGTGGTCATGTGGAAGGCGGCGGGCGCGGCGGAGGCGGCGCCCAGCCCCAGGCCGGCCAAGCCGGAGTCAGCGGCCATCCGGGCCCAACCCCCGAGGTGCGAAGCGGCGCGCGCTCATGGCTCGAATTATACCCTCTTTGTTATAGTTGCGCATGGCGCCGACGATCAAAAGCGTGCGCGTCGAGCCGTTCACGGCCGTCCTCAAGCGCCCCTTCGTCACCGCCTTGGGGCGAAAGACGGTCTCGCCCAACGTCGGGGTCATCCTCACGCTCTCGGACGGCGCGGCCGGCTACGGCGAGGCCTCCGCCTCCCTGGCGCTCAAGCATCTCTCCCAAGGCGCCCTTGCGAAAGCACTCCATGGCGCCGCGGCCTGGGCGCGCGGCCGCAACGCCTCCTGTCCCGGCCTGCTCATCGAAGAGATCTGGCGCAGGCTTGAGGGCGCCAATCCCGCGGCGGCGGCCTTCGAGGCGGCCCTGCTGTCGGCCTGCGCCCGCAGCCGGGGCCTGCCCCTGCGCGCGCTTTTCGGCGGGGGAATCGGCGGGGGCGGGCTGGAGCTGGAGAGCGACATCACGATCTCCGCCTGCGGCCCGAAGGAAACGATGGAGGCCGCGAGGCGCTCGGCCGCCGAGGGCTTCTGCATCTTCAAGGTGAAGGTGGGGGGACGCCTTCAAGACGACCTGGAGCGCGTGCGCTTGGTGCGCCGCGCCCGGCCGGGTGCGCGCATCCGGCTTGACGGAAACCAAGGCCTGACGCCCACCGGAGCCCTGCGCCTGGTCGAGGCTTGCCTTAGGGACGGCCCGGTGGAGCTGCTCGAGCAGCCCCTGGCCAAGGGCCAGTGGCGGCCGCTGCCGGCCCTCTCGCGCCGCTGCCCCGTGCCCATCGCCCTCGACGAGAGCGTTTCCAGCCCAGAGGACGCCGTGCGCGCGGCCGAGCTGGGCGCCTGCGGGGCCATCAACGTCAAGGCGGCCAAGTCTGGGCTGCTGCGCTCCCTCTCCATCATCGCGGTGGCGCGCGCGGCCGGGCTCAAGCTGATGATCGGCTGCATGGCCGAGACGGCCGCGGGGCTGTCCGCCAGCGTCGCCCTGGCGCTGGGCACGCAGGCCTTCGACTTCATCGACCTCGACAGCGACCACCTCCTGCTGTCCACTCGCCCCGCGCGGGACTGGAGCCGGCGCGGGCCTAAAATCGCCGCGCGCTAGCCGGGCCGCGCGCCGATTCCCGCAGGCCGGCTGGCGCCGGCTAGGACGGCAGGACGACCTTGCCGGCCGGGATCTCGAAGGAGGAGCCGTCCAGGGAATGCACGCGCTCGCGCAATCCTTGGGCGGTCACCGAGACGGTGAGGTAGTGGTGGAACTTGTCGGCGGAGCCGCAGGGAAACAGCGGCGAGCCGCCGCCCCCGGAAAGAACGTAGCGGACGCCCTTGTAGTCCTGGACGCCGAAGCAGTGGACATGCCCCATGTAGACGCGCTCGACGCGGGCCTGCGCCGCCAAATTAGTGAACGCCTCCGCGTTGCGGCGGAAGCCTCCCATGCGCCGCCCCGTGGCCCCGCCGCCCCACAGGCGGAGCAGAGCGGGGGGCATGTGCGTGAAGACCACCTTGCGCAGGCCGGTGTCGAAGACCAGGGACAGCCATTTCAACTGCAGCCGCGTCACGCGCGCGCGGCTGGAATCGAGGACGACGAAGCGCACCCCGCCGTGGTCGAAATGGTAGTTGCTGCGGCCCAAGAGGGCGCGATAGGCCGCCGAGTGGGAGCCGCCGTGGGGGTTGGAGCGGTCATGGTTTCCGCAGACGGTCAGGTAGGGCTTCTCGACGCCGACGCCGTGCAGCTCCCTAAAGAAGCGCTCGTAGTGGCGCGGCAGCCCGCGGCTGACCATGTCGCCCAGTTGCACGGTGAAATCGACGGGGTGGCGCTGGATCGCCGAGAGCTGCTCGCGGAACACCCCCGGGCGGTTGAACAGCTTGCGCCACAGCCAGAAGCGGCCCGGCTCGGCGTCGCCCAGCACCGCGAAGGCGAAGTCCTCCCCGGCCAGGCGCTTGCGGCCGCTCAAGCGGGAAAGCTGGGAGTCAAGCCCCCAGGGCCGGGCCAGCAGGCCCAGATGCTCCGGCAGCCGGGGCAGTGGATCGCGGCGGCGCAGCATCAGTTTTCCTCCAGCGCGCTGTCCCAGTAGACGTTGTCGACGAAGCGCTGCCAGGAGCGGCGCATCGGAACGGGGCAGCGGGCCATCAGCGCCAGGCCGGAGCGCCGCCTCGGCAGCGACAGGGGGATGGCCAGCTTCATGCCCGCCTCCTTGGGCAGGCGGTCTCCCTTGCGCAAGTTGCAGGGGATGCAGGAGGTGACGATGTTGGTCCAATCCGTCAAGCCGCCGCGCGAGCGCGGGACGACGTGGTCGAGATTGAGCTCCGCGGTGGGAAACCTCCGGGAGCAGTAGCAGCAGCGGTAGCCGTAATGGTGGTAGATGTTGCGGCGCGTGAAGGGCACGGCCTGCTGGGGCACCCGGTCGAAGAACCTCAGGGCGATGACCTCGGGAATCGCCAGCTTGAAATAGGGGGTGTGGATGAAGCCCGCCGGATGCCGCTCCATCTCCCGTGACAGGTCGATCCAGTCTCGAAAATCGTAGGTGCGGTACTCCTCGTCGACCACCTGGGCGCGGTCGAGATAGAGCAGGGTCAGGGCCCGCTCCCAGGGAGCGACCTGGATGGCGTACATGTTGCTGTTGAGGATCAGCACGTGGGACATCGCTTTAGTATAACACTCCCACGCGCGAAACTCCACGTCGGAACGGGGCAATTTTGTACGATGGCGCGATGCGCAAACAGCCCTCCGCGCCGGCGCGCCGGCCGGCCGCGGCCGTGGCGATCGGCGCGGGCATCCTGCTCTCGCGCCTCTCCGGGCTGATCCGCCAGCGAGTCTTCGCCTATTACCTGGGAAGCTCCGAGGCCGCCGGCGCCTTCATGGCCGCCCTGCGCGTGCCGAACATGCTGCAAAACCTCTTCGGCACGGGGGTGCTCTCGGCCTCCCTGGTCCCCGTCTACGCGCGCTTGCTGGCCGAGGGCCGGGAGGAGGAGGCCGGGCGCGCCGCCGGGGCGGTGCTGTCGCTGCTCTCGCTATTGGTCGCCGCCCTGACCCTCCTGGGGGTGGCCTTCAGCCGTCCCCTGGTCACCCTGGTGGCGCCGGGCTTCTCCGGAGAGGTCCGCGAGCTGACGATCCGCCTGGTGGCGATCATGTTCCCCGGCATGGGCCTGTTGGTGCTCTCGGCCTGGTGCCTGGGCGTTCTCAACAGCCACCGCAAGTTCTTCCTGTCCTACGTGGCGCCGGTGCTCTGGAACCTGGCCATCATCGTCGCGCTGCTGGGCTTCGGCGCCCGCCTGGCCTCCACCCGGCCGGGCCAGGAGAAGCTGGCCGTCGTGCTGGCCTGGGCCACCGTCGTCGGCGCGGCCCTGCAGTTGGGCTCGCAGGTGCCGGGGGCCTGGCGGCTCAACGGCGGCCTGCGCCTGTCCTTGGAGCACACCCTGGCCCCGGTCCGCGCCATCCTGCGGGGGTTTTTCCCGGCGCTTTTGGCGCGCGGGGTGGTGCAGTTGAGCGGCTACATCGACCAGGTGCTGGCCAGCTTCCTGGGGCCGCAGGCGATCGCCGCCATGGCCTACGCCCAGATGCTCTACACCCTGCCGGTCTCCCTCTTCGGCATGTCGATCTCCTCGGCGGAACTGACCGAGATGTCCCGCGCCGTCGGCTCGCCGCAAGAGCGCGAGGGCATGATCCGCGAGCGGCTCGTCACCGGCCTGCGCCGCGTCTCCTTCCTGATCGTGCCCTCCTCGGTGGCCTTCGTGCTGCTGGGCGGCGTCATCGCCGCGGCGCTCTTTGAGACCGGGCACTTCGGCCGCTCGGACGCCTATTTCGTCTGGATCATCCTGATCGGCTTCACGGTGGGGCTTTTGGCCACGACGCAGTCTCGCCTCTGCGTCTCGGCCCTCTGGGCCTTCGAGGACACCCGCACCCCCGCGGCCATCGCCGGCGTGCGGGTGGCGCTGACCGCCTTCTTCGGCTACCTGGCGGTCTTTCCCCTGCGCGCGCGCCTGGGGCTCTCCGTGATGACGGCGGCGGCCTGCCTGACGGCCTCCGCCGGGCTGGCCGGCTGGCTGGAGTTCGTGTTGATCCGCCGCGCCCTGGCGCGCCGGCTGGGAGCCTTCCACGCCGGACTGCCGGCATTGGCCCGGCACTGGGCCTCGGCGCTATTGGCGGCGGCGGCGGCCCTGGCGCTGGAGAAAGCCTTGCCGGCGGCCGGGCCGATCGCCAAAGGCGTCCTCATCGTGCCGGCCTACGGGGCGCTCTACCTGGGCCTGGCCCTAATGCTGGGAGTCCCCGAGGCGCGCGGCGCCTTGAATCGCCTGCGCGCTCAACTCGATGCCTTCCGGACGCCACGGCATTAGCCTCCAGCCCCGCGCCACCAAGCGCCCCTGAGAGAAGGCGAAGGTCAGGCGCACTCCGGAGCCTAGAAGATCGTCCAAGGCGCGCGCCGCGCGCGCCGCCTGCGCGGCTTGCCCCATGCTCAGGCAGCTCGACAGGGCCAAGCCGGGCGGCACCAGCGAGCGGCGCAGGACTCCCGTGCGCGCGTCGACGTCCAGGCGCCGGCTCTTGTCGGCGATCAGCTCCGGCGCGATGTCCCGGCCCAGCGGGTCTAGGGCGTACTCGTCTCCCAAGGCATCCTCGGAAATCAGCGCGTCCGGCTCGCCGTAGACGGCCTCCACCTCCGCGCGGCGCCTGCTGCCGCCGATGGGATCGCGCGAATAGGCCAGGCCGGAAACCTCCGCAGGAACGAAAACGGACACCCGCAGGACCGGCGGCCGCAGGGCCCGGCCGGCGCGCTCGCGGCTTCCCAGCGCCGCGGCGCTCCACGACAGCGCCCAGACGTCCCGGACGGCCTCCAGGAGCCGGGCGGCGGGGACATGGAGCCTGGCTCCGTCCGGCCCCTGCACGTCGAACAGCGCCGCTTTGGGCAGCAGGGCCTCTATGGCTCGGCCGGCACCGGAGTCCGGCGACAGGGAGGCCGAGCCGAAGACCGCCGCCAGGCGCCGCGCCTTGAGCGCCAAGCCCAGGGAGGCGTCCGAGGCGGTGTCGGCCAAGGTCTGCGCGATGCCGGACTCGCTGATGAAGCGCTCATAGAGCGCTGCCGGCAGCTCGACGCCGGGCGCAAGCTCGGCCCCCGCGGCGGCCAGCGCGGCCCGAGGCGAGGCCGGAGCGGGACCGAGCCTGTCCAGTCTGCGGCGCGCGGCCAAGCGCAGGCGCTTGGCCGCCTCCTCCACGGGACGAGAAAGCTCCGGCCGGCCCGCCGCGCGCGCCAAGAGGCGCGCCGCGCGCGACGCGGCGTCTCCCCGCTTGGAAAACCGCAGGACGGCGGTCCTGGAGCCGGCGGCCTGGACCTCGCCCGCCAAGTCCCACAGATTGTCCTCCAATTCCCGCAGGCCGCGCCGCGCGGCACGGCCAGCCGCCAGGGCGGTCAGGCGCCGCCCGGCCGGGTCAAGCCCGGCGTCCACGGCCAAGCGCAGCCTGGAATACTCGGCCAGGCCGGCCGTTCCCGCCGCCAGCCTCTCGGTCAGCTCCGCCACCAGGCGCGCCGCCAGGGCCGCGTCCGGCCCGCGGGAGCCGCGGCCGTCGTACCATTGCAAGAGGGCCTGCATGTCCTTGAGGCCGTCGAAGGCGCGCAGGGCTTGGGCCAGCTCCAGCTCGAAGGCCTGGCTGCTCGGATCGTAGGCCAACAGCAGCCCGCGCGCGGGATCGACGGTGACGACCTCGCCTTCCCGCAGGCTCCGCTCTTGAAAGCCCTCGAGCGGCCGCAGGGCGAGGCCGCGGCGAAAGACCGTCGGCCCGAAGACCGGCCGCTCCACCACCAGGGCGCCGGCCTGCCAGCGCGCCCCCGGCAAGGCCAGGGCCGCGACATTATGGCGCCGGGCCAGGACGGCGGCTACGCCCAGCGCGCGGCCCTCGGCGGTCAGCACCGCCGCCGACAGCCGAACGGCCCGCTCGTCCGCGGCGCTGGCCCGTGGCACGGCGTAGATGAAGCCGCCGGAGGAGGCCTTTTTGCGATCGAAGGTCAGACGCGCGGTCTCGCGCAAGCCGAAGCCTTCGCTCAAGGTGACTCCGGAGACCGCAAGCGCGGGCTGGGCGCTAGAGGGGGAAGCGAGAAACAGCAGGGCCGCCAGCAGCAGCGGGGCGGAAACGCTCAACGTCCGCCTGCGCCCGCGCCGGAGCCCAGCTCCGCCGCCAACTCCGGCCGGCGCGAGGAAGGATCGAGCAGGACGAGCCGGCGGCCGTCGCTCATCGCCAGATAGGAGCGGCCTGCCAGCGTGACCAGGCCGGCAGGCGTAAACCCGAGAAGTCCCGGCTGCTCGGCCTCCAGCTTGGCGGCCAGCTTGCGCGCGCCGTCCTGATGGGTTATGGCAAACCTAGTCGAGCGCGCCAGGCTGTCCGCGGAAACCGCGTCGGGAGGGGCGCGCCGGGACAATAGCTCGAGGGCCAACTCCAGCCTGCCGGCCAAGTCCGGACCCTGCGCCCAAGCGCGGACCGTGCCGCCGGCGCCGCGCTCCACCGAGAAGCCCAGGCTCTCCAATTGCGCCAGCGTCGCGGGGGAAGCCCCGGACTCGACGAGCCGAGCCTGCGCTCCGGGATGCCGCAAATCGGCGAAGGCCACGGCGGACAGCCCCTCGGAGCGCATCGCCTGCGCGAATTGCCGGTCGACGGCGTCCTGCTGGGCCTGCCGGGCCTGCTCAAGCCAGAAGGCCAGCCCTCCGGGCTCGGAGACGCCGGGCAAGCTCGCTGGAACCGCGGCGTCGTCCGCCAGCGACAGCGCGTCGGCCCTGCGCTTGAAGGCCTCGGCGACGGCGGAGACGGAGCCGTCTCCGGAGAGCCGCTCCAGCCTGTCGCCTTCCCGCGCAAGCTCCGAGAGCAGGCGCCGCCACTGCCCCATGGTCCTGGCCCCGCGCGCGGCCAGGCGCGACGCGGCCTCGTCGGATTGCACGGAGTCGGCCAGATCGACGACGAAGAGCTTGACGCCCGGAAAACGCTGGGCCAGCAGCGCTTGCTCCGCGCGCGTTTCGGAATCCCGGCCCAACGGCGCCAGACGCGCGACGTCGCGATCGCCGGAGGTCAAGACCTGGCCCAAGCCCAGATCGACTCGGCCCGGAAACAGGCGCCCCAGCGCGCGCTCCGCGAAATCCTCAAGCCTCCGCCAAGCCGAGTGCGCGGCCGCCAACGCGGCGAAGCTTCCGGCGGCCCAAGCGGCGGCCGGCGCCGAGCGCCCCGCCCCGCGGTAGTCCTTATAAAGGAAGCGGGCGCGCTGCCACAGGCCGTCGACCGTCGCCGCCTCGGGCAGCGCCGGCGGCGCCACCGCGGCGCCAACCAGGGGCCGAGGCAAGGCCGCCCCGGGTATCAGCGCCGGCGGCGGGGCCCCGCCGCCGGCCAGTCCCGGCAGATCGGAGAGGAGAACGAGCTCGTCGCCCTCCAGCGAGAAGCGCGGCAGGGGGGGCACCGCGTCGGGGCCCAAGCGCCGCGCCGCCGCTTGAGCGCGCGCCGCCTCGACGCTGCTCCTAAAGTCGGCCAAGGAAAAACCGCGCACCAATGGCCTGGAATCGGCGCCGCGCAAGAGACGCTTCCAGGCCTTCAGGGCGGAAAATGAGCGGTCGATCGCGCCGGGATCCCGTCCAGGCAGGGCGGCGGCGTAGGCCTCTCCGAGCAGCCGCGCCGCGGCCTCCGGGGCCCGAGTCCAAGCGACGGCCAGCACCGAGCGCGTCATCGCGGCGGCCTGCTCCGGCGAGACTTCCTTTTTTAAAGCCGCCTTCGTGGCCTGCTCTATGGCTTGGCGGTAAATCCCCGGCTGGTCGCGCGGCGAGGTGGTCGCCGCCAGCTCGACGGAGAGCTGCCTCACCCGAGACCAAAGGGACTGCGTGCGGCCGTAAACCGCCGGCCAGGACGGCTGCCCGCCGATGGAGGGTAGCGCCGCGGCGGCTTTGTCGTAGGTCCGCTGGAAGGCCTGCTCGGCGCTCTCGGCGCTGGGGGGCGCGGCCTTATGGCCGCCATGCCCAGCGGTCGTCCCGGCGCTTAAGCCCTGCAACTGCCCGCTCGCGGCCCGACCATGGACCGAGCGCGCGCCCGGCAAGGCGGCCGCCGGAGCGGCCTTGCGGCCCGACAAGGCTTCCTGGCCCGGCAGCGCGGAGCGGCCCGGCGCCATGGATGGCGCGCCGACGACCGTTCCCGCCGGCGCCGCCTCGGGCGCTCCCGGAGCTCCGACTGCGGCGGCGCCCGCCAAGGGCACCTGGCCCGCGGAGGGCGGCCGGGCGATTCCGGTGCCGACTCCGGAGGCTGGATTTTCCATGCCGGCGGGCGGCAAGCTGGCCGGGGAACCGGTCGCGGGAGAGGAGGCCGGGGCGGCCGTCGGGGCGCTTCCCGCCTCCGTCGCCCTGCTTTGGGCCATCGCCGGAGACGAGACTCCGGCCAAGGCCGCGGCCAGGCTCAGCATCCAAACCATGCGCATGCCCATTCGGGCGTATTGTAGAAACCTCAAGGCCGCCGGGCCTGGGCCAAAAGGCCTAGACACCCTCCCAAGGACTGCGGGGCCGCCTTTCCTCATCGTCGACAACATTCTATCATAGCCCGATGAGCCTCAAGGTGCTTTTCGTCTCCGAGGCCGACGGCTGGACCGGGGGAACCGCGCAGCTTCTGGCCCTGGCCGGCGGGCTGCGCCGGCGCGGCTGGGAAGTGCTACTGGCCTGCCGCCCCGACAGCGGCTTGTCTCGCCATGCCGGCCGGGCCGATCTTGAGACGATCCCGCTGGCGATGCGTGAGGACTACGACCTCTTCTCGGCGCTGGCCCTGGCGCGCCTCATCGAGCGCCGGGGCGTGGCCCTCGTTCACGCCCATCACAACCGCGCGCATGCCGTCTGCCTGCTGGCCAAGGCTTGGCTGCGGCTGCGCGGCCGGAAGGGGCCGGTCCTGCTGGTCAGCCGCCGCGTCTCCTTTCGCCCGGGCCGAGACCCGTTCTCCCGCTGGAAATACCGCAGCCGCCTCATCGACCGCTTCGTCGCCGTCGCCGAGGCCGTCAAGCAGGTCCTGGTGGAGGCCGGGGTGCCCGCCGGCCGCGTCCGGGTCATCCGCAGCGGGGTGGACCTGTCTCGGTTTTCACCGCGCCGCGCCGACGACTCCGAAAAGCGAGCCCTGGGCCTGCCCGTCGGCGTGCCCCTCATCGGCAAGATCGCCAACGCCTCGCCCTGGAAGGGCCAGGACGTGCTGCTCAAAGCCGCCTCCCTGCTCGTTTCGCGCGGCTGCCCGGCCCATTTCGTGCTGGCCGGGCGCGACACCGACGGCCCCTGGGTGGCGGCGCAGACGGCGCGCCTGGGCTTGGAGGGCCGCGTCGCCAGGCTGGGCTTGCGCGACGACGTGCCCAAGCTTCTGGCCTGCCTGGACCTCAGCGTCAACGCCGCCGTCCGCGGAGAGGGGCTCTCCGGCGCGCTGCGGGAGTCCCTGGCCATGGGCGTGCCGGTGGTGGCCAGCGACGTGGCCGGCAACCGGGAGCTGCTGCAAGACGGCCTGGGCGGCTGGCTGTTCGAGGCCGGGAAAGCCGAGGCCCTGGCGGAGCGCATCGAATGGGCCCTGGCCCATCCCGAAGAGGCCAGGGCCGCGGCAGACGCCTGGCGCAGCCGGGCGCTGCCGGACTTCACGCTGGAACGCACGATCGAGCGCACCGACGCCCTCTACCGCGAACTGCTGGAGAGCCGAACATCCTAGGAGGAAACATGTCCCAAACCAAAGCCTACGCCGTCCGCGCGGCCGACGCCCCCTTCGAGCCGATCACGATCGAGCGCCGAGAGCCGGGAGAGCGGGACGTGCGCATCGACATCAGCCACTGCGGCATCTGCCACACCGACGTCCACCAGACTCGCAACGAGTGGGGGGGCTCGGTCTATCCGATGGTCCCCGGCCACGAGATCGTCGGCCGCGTCGCCCAGGTCGGCGGCAAGGTCGAGAAGTTCAAGGTCGGGGACGTCGCCGGCGTCGGCTGCATGGTGGACTCCTGCCGCAAGTGCGCCGCCTGCCGCCGGGGCCTGGAGCAGCACTGCGAGGTCCTGACCTCGTTTACCTACAACAGCACCGAGCAGGACAAGGTCACCCGGACCTACGGCGGCTACTCCTCGCAGATCGTGGTCGACGAGGCCTTCGCCCTCAAGATCGCTTTGGGCCAGCCGCTCGAGCGCGTCGCCCCGCTTCTGTGCGCGGGCATCACCCTCTACTCGCCGCTCAAGCGCTGGCAGGCCGGGCCCGGCCAGCGCGTGGCCGTCATGGGGTTGGGGGGGCTCGGGCACATGGGCGTCAAGCTCGCCTGCGCCCTGGGGGCCGAGGTCACCGTCCTCAGCGGCTCCCGGCGCAAGCAGGCCGACGCCAAGCGCCTAGGCGCCCACGACTTCGCGCTCACCAGCGAGGCGGCCGCCATGACCCGCCTGGCGGGACGCTTCGACCTCATCGTCGACACGATCTCCGCCCAGCACGACGTCAACGCGGCCCTGGGCCTGCTTAAGACCGGCGGGACGCTGGTGCTCCTCGGCGCCCCGCCCAAGCCGCTGGCGGTGGCCGCCTTCTCCCTGGTCGGCGGGCGCAAAAGCCTGTCCGGCTCGGTGATCGGCGGCATCGAGCAAACCCAGGAGATGCTGGACTTCTGCGCTTCCCGCAAGATCCTGGCCGACGTCGAGGTCATCGGCTTGAGCCCCAAGGAGATCGCCGCGGCCTACGAGCGCATGCTCAAGGGCGACGTGCGCTACCGCTTCACGATCGCGATGTAGCGAACCGTCACTCGTAGCGCAGCGCCTCGATGGGCGAGAGCAGGGAGGCCTTGCGCGCCGGCCAGAAGCCGAAGAGCACGCCGACGCCGGCGGAGAAGGCGAAGGCCAGCAGCACGGCCTGGGGTGTGACGATGGCGGCCCAGCCGGCGAAGCGCGAGAGGCCCAAGGAGACCGTGACCCCGAGGACGATGCCGATCAGGCCTCCGATCGTCGAGAGCACGGCGGACTCGATGAGAAATTGCAGCAGCACGGCCCGCCGCGCCGCCCCGACGGCCTTGCGCAGGCCGATCTCGCGCGTGCGCTCGCTGACGGAGACCAGCATGATGTTCATGATGCCGATGCCCCCGACCAGCAGGGAGATCGCGGCGACGATGCCCAAAAGCAGCGAGAAGGTCTGGGTCGTTCCGGTCAGGGCCGCCTGGATGTCGGCCATGTTGCGCAGCGAGAAATCGTCGTCCTTGAAGTCCGGCAGGCGATGGCGGTGGCGCATCAGCGCGCGGACCTCCGACATCACCTCGGGAATGTCGTTGGCGGCGTCGCACTCGATCCAGATGTGGTCGACGTAAAGCTTGCCCAGCAAGCGGCGCATCGCGGTGCGCAGCGGGATGATGATCGTGTCGTCCTGATCGCGGAAACCGGCCGAGCCCTTGATGGGAAGAATCCCGATCACGGTAAAGCCGACATGGTTGATCTTGATCTGCTGGCCGACCGGATCGGCGGTCCTTCCGAAGAGGTTGTTGACCGTCGTCTGGCCCAGCAGGGCCACGCGCTCCATGCGCTGGTTTTCCTCCTCGGTGAAGAACCTGCCGAAGTAGGGCTCGGCGTTGTGCATCGCCGCGTAGACCGGCAGGGCGCCGGTCACCTGGGTGCTGGTGTTCTGATCGCCGTAGACGGCTTGGACCCCGCCCTCGACGTTGCCGTCCACCCGCTTGACGTGAGCCAGCGCGCCGACCGCCTTGACGTCCTCCAGCGTGAAGCGGCTGAAGCTGCCGGCGCCCCCATGGATTCCGCCCAGCGAGGTCGAGCCCGGGATCAGCATCACGAGGTTGGAGCCGAGGCTTGCCAGGCGGGCCTCGATCGCACGCTGGGCGCCGCGGCCGACGGCCAGCATCGCGATCACCGCGCTGACGCCGATGAGGATGCCGAGCATCGAGAGCGTGCTGCGCAGCTTGTTGGCGGCCATGGAGCGCAGCGCGGACTGTGCGTACTCCCAGGCCTCCGCGGCGCTCAAGCGCGTCCTGTCCGGTCCCGGACGCTGCGCGGCGGAGGATTGGCGCTCGCAAGAGCCGGCGGCGAGGGCCTTCGGCGCCGTCCTCTCGTCTGAGACGATGAGCCCGTCCTTGATGCGGATCGCGCGCCGGGCGTGCGCCGCGATGTCGGGCTCGTGGGTCACCATGATCACCGTGATCCCGTCGGCGTTGAGCTTCTCCAGCTGTCTTAGGATGTCCTCGGCCTGGTCCGAGGCGAGGTTGCCGGTGGGCTCGTCGGCGAAGATGATCCGCGGATGATTGACCAGGGCGCGCGCGATCGCCACCCGCTGCTGCTGGCCTCCGGACAGCTCGTTGGGCTTATGCCACAGCCGGTCGCCCAGGCCGACGACGCCCAACAACTCGCGGGCGCGCGCCTCTCTTCCGGCGACGCCGGCGTAGATCATCGGCAGGGCGACGTTGTCGACGCAGGTGGTGCGCGCGAGCAGGTTGAACATCTGGAAGATGAAGCCGATGGCGCGGGAGCGCAGCTCCGCCCCCTGGTCGTCGGAGAGGCGCGAGACGTCGCGGCCGTCCAGAAGATAGCGCCCGGAGCTCGGGCGGTCGAGCAGCCCCAAAATCTGCATCAGCGTGGACTTGCCGGAGCCGGACGGCCCCATGATCGCCACGAACTCGCCTTCCTCGATCTCCAGGTCGATGCCCTTGAGCACCTTGAGCTCCGAGCCGCCGACCTGGTAGCTGCGGGTAATGCCCCGCAGCTCAATCAAGGCGGCCATCAGGAACCGCTCTTAGGCTTTGGCGCGCGCCCGGACTGGTTGGAATGGTGGACGCCGAAAGTCAGGGGGCTGGACTGCGGCCCCTGCTGCGGCACGTAGCGCGTCCGCGCGACGAGCACCGTGTCGCCGGCGCTCAAGCCGCCCAGCACCTCGACGCTGTCCCCGCTCTCGATGCCGGTGACGATCGCGCGCGCCGCCGGAGGCTGTCCGGGAGCGCCCGGGATCAGCACCTGCTTGGAGCCGTCCGGCAGCTCCTTGAGCGCGGCGACTGGAATCAACAGGGCCTTCGGCTTGCGCTGCTCGATGAAGCTGACGTTGGCCGTCATCTCCGAGCGGAAATAGCTCGGCACCGGCTGCACCTTGATCTTGACGCCGTACTGGATCACGTTCGAGACGTTCTTGCCCTCGTAGAGGATGTCGAAGACCTTGCCCTCGACCTCGCGGTCCGGATAGGAGTCCAGCACGATGCGCACCGGCATGCCGACGTGGACGCGGCCCACGTCGGACTCGTCGACCTCGGCGAGGACGATGAGGGTGTCGGACATCGCGTACAGGACGGTGGAGGGATCGACGGTCTGGCCGACGACGACGTTGCGCAGGATGACGACTCCCGAGAGGGGGGCGACGATGGGCGTGGGCTTGTAGGCGTCCTCCCAACGCTTGAGCTCCTGGGGGCCCTGAGCCAGGGCGGCGTCGAGGATGGCCGCGCGATCGCTAGAGCTCATCCAGGCGAGGATCTGTCCCGCCCGGACATGCTGGCCCTCGTCGACCAGGAGCTTCTCGATGCGCCCCGAGATCGGCGGCTTGACCTCCACCCGGTTGAGCGGCAAGACCGAGCCGGTGGCGTCCACCGTGTTCTCGATGGGCCCCACCCGAACGGCGACGGCCTCCGCCGTCGGCTTCTCGGGCCTGCTCAGCACCCGGCGCAAGCCTAGCGCGGCGGCGGCGGCGACGGCGATCAACAACACGATCGAGACCTTAGATCTGGCTCTCATTATTCCCCAAGCTCCTTGCCGACGGCTTTCTGCCAAGCGGCCTGCGCCAAGGCGGAGTTGAGCTCGGCGGAAATCGCCTGCCGCTCCGTGCTGATGCGATCCGAGGCGATGATCTCCCACTCGTCGTAGCTCAGCAGGCCGCTGGCATAGCGCACGTCGGCTTCGTCGTTGCGCTGGCGGGCGGCCTCCAGCAGGGCGCGCTCGACCGCCACCTGGTCGACGGCGCCCGCGTAGGAAGCCCAGGCAGACTCTATGTCGGCCACCGCCGCCTCGCGCGCGGCGCGCAGGTTCTGCCGGGCCGCCTCCAGGGCCCGCTGCGCCGACTGGATGCCGTAATAGGCGGCGGTGGGGCCTCCGCCGAAAAGTGGGTAGCTCAAGGACAGCCCGGCGCTCCAACTGGAGCCTCCGCTGGGAAACTCGCTCTCGCCCGAGCGGCCTCGCGAATAGCTGCCGGAGAGCGTCGGGACCAGCGCGCTGCGCGCCACCGACAGGGACGCCCGGGCGCCGCTGACCAACGCCTCCTGAGCGGCGACGTCGGGACGCCGCAAGGCCAGCGAGAGGGAAGCCTCCGGAGCAGCCGGAGGCGTTGCTGCGGCCAGGGCGCCGGTGGCGGCCAAGGCCTCGAACTCGTCCTGGCCCAGCTCCCGATCCAGGGCTTTCTCGTTGGATCGCAGCAGCCTGAAGGCTTGGTCTAAGTCCGCCTGCGCCTGCAGCAACTGGGCCTTCGCCCGCATCATGCTGCCCTTGGACTCCCGCCCGGAATCGTAGCGCAGCGCGACGAGCTTGGCGTCGCGCTCGCGCAGGTCGCGCACCCGCCGCGAGACCTCTATGTCCTCCTGCGAGAAGAGAACCTCGACGAAGGCCTGCCGGAGGGAAAATCTCAGGCCGGCGGACTCCTGGCGCAGGGCGGCCTCGCTCTGGCCCAGCGCGGCGGAGGCCGACTTGACGTCGGCGATCTTGCCCGCGTTGAAAAGCTGGACGTTGGCGGAGAGCTGGCCGCTCCATTTCTGGGGGCCGGAGGCGTTGGAATCGGAGTAGGAGTTGCTCAAGCTGGCCGCGGGCAGCAGGCCGTTGTAGCTTCCTTTATAATCCGCTCGCTTTTGCTCCACCGACTGGCGCGAGGAGGCGAGGGCGGGATTGCGCAGCAGGGCCAAGTCGACGCAGTCCTGCCAGCTTAACAGGCGCCCCCCGGCCGCCGAGGCGAGAGGAGGCAGCGCGGCCAGCAGTGCCGCCAAGAGCGCCGCGCGCCGCGGCAAGGATGGTCTTCTCATCTATTGATCAGACGCCGCCGCGGGTATAAAAGTGTTGCGTCACCCCGCGGTCTCCTGCGCCAATTCCCGGATTGCGGTCTTTAAATCCGCGTCGTGGGCATGGCTTTCCAAGCGCGACAGCAGGCTGTAGGCGCACGGCACGACCACCAGGGTCAACAAGGTGGAGAAGATCACGCCCCCGATGACGACCACCGCCATCGGGCGCATCGTCTCGGAGCCGGGGCCCAGAGCCATCGCCGCCGGCAGGGCGCCGACGACCACGGCCAGGGAGGTCATCAGGATCGGCCGCAGGCGCAAGGGACAGGCCTCGAGCAGGGCCTCGCGAACGCTCTCGCCCCGCAGCCGGCGCACGTTGGTGAAGTCGACCAGCAAGATCGAGTTCTTCTTGACGATGCCCATGAGCAGGAGCAGGCCGATGAGGGAATAAATGTTGAGCGAGACGTCGGCCAGGCGCAGGGCGATGAAGGCCCCGGTCGCCGAGAAGGGGAGGGCCAGAAGCACCGTGAAGGGATGAATGAAGCTGTTGAACTGGGCTCCCAGCACCATGTAGGCGACCAGGATGCCCAGGACCAGGGCCACCAGCAAGCTTTCGAAGGATTCCTTGAAAGCCTGGGAGGAGCCGGAGAGCACGATATGGTAGCCCTCGGGAAGGCCCCGCCCCAGCCGCTCCACCAAGTCCATCGCGTCCGACTGGGATTTGCCCGGGGCGACGTTGCCGAAGATCGAGATCGCGCGCTCGCGGTTGTAGCGCGTGATCGTCAGCAGCACGGGCTTTCGCCGCATCGTGACGACCTGCGAGAGGGGGACCATCTCCCCGCGGTTGTTGCGCAGCCAGATGCGGCTGATGTCCTGCGGGCTTCGGTTGTCCCGATTGAGGAGCTTGACGCGGATGTCGTCGCGGTGGCCGGCGGCGTCGGTGTACTTGCCGATGCGCAGGCCGCCGACCAGGGCGCTGATCGTGTCGGCGATGTTGCTGACAGTCACGCCGTGCAGAGCGGCCTTCGCGCGGTCCGGGATGATGCGTATCTCCGGCATGCCGGGGTGGTAGTCCGTGTCGACGTCGGTGACCAGCCCCGAGGCGGAGAGCTTCCGCATGAGGTCCGCGGAGACATCGGCCAGCTTGTCCCAATCCGGCCCCTGGACCGAGAACTCCACCGGAAAGCCCCGATGCGAGGTGAAGCCCGCCAGGGACAGGTCCTGCACCGTCACGCGCTTGACTCCGGGAATCTTGGCGACCTGGTCGCGGAAAAAGTCCATGAACTGCTGCTGGCTGGGGCGGCGAGCGAAGGGAGCGGCGATCGGCCGCTTGGAGGGATCCTTGAGCGTGACGAAGAAGATGCCCTGGTTGACGAGCCCGCCCTGGAAGCCGCCGATGGCGGCGTAGTAGGTGGCCAGCTCCGGGCGGCTCTTTAAAATCGCCTCCGCCTGCCTGAAGACGCCGTCTGTGAACTCGATGGAGGAGCCCAGCGGGGTTTGGACGTTGACGAGGAAGCGGCTCTGGTCCTGCGCCGGCACGAACTCCTTGCGCGCGCCCTTGAGCAGGAACAAGGAGGCGGCGAAGATCGCCGTGGCGGCCGCGAGCACCTTCCAACGGTGCTCCAAGGCGCGGGTGAGGACCGCGCGGTAGCGCTTCGACAAGCTCGTCATGCGCGCGTCCATCCAGCGGCCCAGGCGGTTGCTATGGCCGCTGCTCAAGAACTGCGAGCAGCGCATCGGGGTCAGGGTCAGGGCCTCCAGCAGCGACAGCATGACCGCCACGGAGATCGTCACGCCGAACTGGAAGAAGAATTTCCCGACGATCCCCTTCATGAACACGACCGGCAGGAAGATCGCCAGGATGGCCAGGGAGGAGGCGACCGCAGCGGTGGTGATCTCGCGGGCGCCGACCAGGGAGGCCTTGACTCGGTTGAGCCCCCGCTCCTTGTGGCGGACGATGTTCTCCAGCACCATGATCGCGTCGTCCACCACGATGCCGATCGACAGGGAGAGGGCCAGCAAGGTGAAGGTGTTCAGGGTGAAGCCGGCGAAATAGAGCACGAGGAAGGAGCCGACCAGGGAGGTCGGGATGGCCATGATCACGTTGATCGCGGAGCTCCAAGAGCCCAAGAACAGCCAGCAGACCAGCGAGGTCAGCAGGACGGAGAGGGACAGCGAGAAGAGCAGCTCGTGGGTGGCGTCCTCGATGAACTGGGTGGCGTCGGTGACGATCGTGAGCTTCATCCCCTTGGGCAGCAGGGAACGCAGCTCGGCCACGCGCGCGCGCACCGCCTGGGCCACCGCCACGGCGTTCTGTCCCCGCTGCTTGATCACGCCCAGGCCGACGGCGCGCTCGCCGTTCATCCTCGAGATGCGCCGAATGTCGTCCAAGCCCTCCTGGACGGTGGCCACGTCGCCCAGGCGGATCGTCTTCCAGATGGGCGAGCCGGCGCGAGAGGGGATCACGAGGTTGTCGAAGTCCCGGGGGGTGCCCGCCTCGCTGAGCACGCGCACGCTGACCTCGTGGGGCCCGTTGTCCATGTAGCCGGAGGGGGTCAGCTTGTGCTGGTCCGCCACAGCCGCGATGACGTCGCTGACGGAGATCTCCCGCAGGCGCATCTTGTTCGGATCGAGCCAAATCCGCATGTTGGGCTCCACGTAGCCTCCCAAGAAGACGTCGCCCACCCCTGAGACCGTGGTCAGGCTGTCCTTGAGGTGGTCGCGGATGAACAGCATCATGTCCCGCAGGGAGGCGGAGCCGGTCAGCGCCGCCCAAAGGATCGGCTGATCCTCCGGGTTCGATTTGGTGATGATCGGAGGATCGATGTCGCTGGGAAGATTCCTCTGGGCCTGGGCGATCTTGGCCTGGACCTCCTGCAGCGCGGCGTTGATGTCGCGGTTCAGGTTGAACTCGATGGTGATGGTCGCCAGGCCCTCCTGGCACTGGGAGCTCACGCTGCGGATGCCCTCCACGCTCATCACGGAATCCTCGATGACGTCCGAGACGGCGGATTCCATCGTCTCCGGGGAGGCGCCGGACCAGGTCACCCTCACGGTCAGCACCGGGAAATCGACGTCCGGAAGCTGGCTGATGCCCATCCGCGAGAAGCCGATCGCCCCGAACACGATGAGCCCCAGCATCAGCATCCAGGCGAAGACCGAGTTCTTGATCGAGATGTCGGAGAGGGTCATGGCTGCGAGGGCCGCGGCGCCAGGGGGCCCGCGGAGGCGACTTGGAGCCGCACCTGGGCGAAGAGGGCTTGATGCCGCGCGCTGTCGAGCTGCAGGCGGACCGCCTGCAGGGAGTTGATGCTGTCTAGCACCTGGAGGTTGGTCACCAGCGAGAAGCCGTAGTCCTTCTCCTGCGCCTTTTCGTCGGCCGCCGCCAGCTCCTCGGCCGTCCGCAGGGCGTTGACGGCGGAGAGGGACCACTTCAGGTTCAGGTAGGCCGCGCGCGTGTCGCTCTCGGCCAGGCGCCGGGCGGCGGACAAAGCCTGCTCGGCGGAGCGCGCCTGGGCCCGTGCCTCACGCGTCTGGGCGGAGATGGAACCGCCGTCGAAGATCGGCACGCTCAGCCCGAGGATCGCGTCGTAATGGATGTTGCCGGAGAAGCCGACGCGCTTAAGATAGTAGTCTCCCGTCAAGCCGAGGCTGCCCCAGCGCTGGCGCGCCGCGACCTTGGTGTCCAGGCGCCGAGCCTCCAGGGTCTTCTCGGCGGCCAAAACGTCGTCGCGCCTGCGGGCTGTCGCAAGAAAAGGCTCCAGCGGCCCCAGGGGCCGCAGGGAAAGCGGTTGCGGCCGATAGTCGACCTCTTCGCCGGTCAAGAAGCGCAGCGTCTCCTGCGCCACTTGCTCCGAGCCGCGGGCGATCTCGACCTGGGCCTGGGTCTGTGCCAGCAGGGAGCGCGCGTCGAGCACCTCGCTCTCGCGCGAGCGGCCGATGCCCACCCAGCTCTTGAGCTGCTTGATCCGTTCGGCGGTCACCCGCAGGACCTCTTCTCGGACGCCGATCTCCTCCTCGATTTGATCGAGGTTGAAGTAAGCCTGCGCCACGTCCTGATAGAGCAAGGACTCCGCGCGGCGCTCGGTGAGGGTTATCGCCTGCGCCGCCTTGCGCCCGGAACGGAAGGCGAGGAACTCCCGGAAGCCCGAGAAGAGCGGCTGCTGAAGCTGCAGGGAATAGTCCGGAATCGAGGTGTTGTTGATCGAGGAGATGGAAGTCCGCGGGCTCTGCTGGAAGGTCTGCTGGCCCAAGAAGGAGAGGTGCGGCAGCACCGCCGCGCGCAGCTCGTCGACTCGCGCCAAGGCCTCCGCCACGGCCTGCCGGTCCTCGGCGACGGCCTCGCTGCGCTTGAGGGCCAGCTCGTAAGCCTGCTGCAGCGTGATCTCCCGGCTCTGCGGCGAGGAAGGCTCGGCCGCCAGAACGGAGCCGGGCCAGCTCAGTGCGACCAAGGCCAGCGGCAAGATCACCGGCCGGCCCCGTTGAGAAACATGTCGACGACCCGCGGCAGCGAGGCCGTCAGGGTCCCGGCGCCGGGCTTAAGGCGGGCGTGGATGGCGACGCTGCGGCACATGCCGAAAAGAAAAGAGGCCGCGGCCTCCAGATCCTTGCCCTTGACGAGGCCGTCGGCGGCGCAGCGCCGAAGGATGGCGGCCAAGCGCCCGAGATTGGCCGCCATGCAGCCCAACAGGCGCTCTCCGGAACGGCTCTTGCAGCCCGGAAAATAACCGGCCCCGAAGCGCGCCATGAAATCGCGGTTGCGCTCGAAGTGGCGCAGGATCACCCGCACGGCCTGCTCGAGGAGGGCCCTGCCGGAGAGCGGGGAGTCCAGGACCGCGTCCAAGTCCTCGCCCAGGCGGGTCACGAGCTCCGTGAAGGCGGCCGAGATCAGCCCGTCCTTGTTCCTATAATAAAGGAAGAGCGTGCCCTTGGCCACGCGCGCCTTGCGGGCGATGTCGTCTAAGGCCACGTCCTGGAACCCGCGCTGGACCAGGAGGCGGCGGGCCGACTCCAGAATGCGGCCATGCTTGTCCCGCTCGCTGTTGGATTTCGCTTCCTTCTCCATAATGACTGACTAGTCAGTCAGTGGATCATTTTCCGATTCCATTGTCCAGCGGCGCCGCCTCGCTCTAGGACGCGCAAGATGCTGCGGCCTTGAAAACGTAACGCGGCCCTGCTACGTTGGAGCCGTGGAGCCGGAACGCGAGAAGGCCCTCGAGCGGGAATTGCGCCGCTGCCGCGAGGAGCGGGCTGCCCTGACGCGAACCCTGGCCCTGCGGATCAACGAGTCCACGGAGCGGGAGTTCTACTACCAGCGCCTGGAGGAATACTTGACCCTGCGGCTGGAAGGAGAGCTCTCCCCGGCGGAGCTGGCGCGGCGCCTGGCCGAGACCGACGAGCTTTCGCGCCTGCTTAAGCAACGCCTGCTGGAGCTCGAGCGGGAGCTCGAGCGGCGCTTCCAGGCCAAGAGCGAGATACTGGAGCGAGAGCACGCCAAGCGGCTGGGGGAGCTGCGCGAGAGGGAGCTGCTGCTAAAGCAGGAACTCTCGCAGCGTCGTGAAAGCGCTTAACGATCAGGGAACCAGCACGGCCGCGCCCTCGAAATCGCCCCGGCGCAGCGCCGCCAGGGCCTCCTCGGCGCGGGACAACGGGAAGGTGCGCACGCGGCTGCGCAAGGGCGTTCTGGCGGCCAGCGCCATGAATCGCCTGGCGTCGGCGCGCGTCAGGTTGGCCACAGATTCCACGCCGCGCTCCTGCCAGAGCAGCTCGTATGGGAAGGAGGGGATGTCGCTCATGTGGATGCCGGCGCAGATCACCCGCCCGCCCTTATCGACGGCCCGCAAGGCCGCGGGAACAAGGCCCCCGACCGGGGCGAAGATCAGCGCGGCCTCCAGGGGCCGCGGCGGGCGCTCCCGGCTTGAGCCGGCCCAAACCGCGCCCAGGCTGCGGGCGAAGCGCTGGGCCCGGACGTCCCCCGGCCGGGTGAAGGCGTAGACCCGCCGGCCCTGCAAGCGCGCCGCCTGGGCGATCAGGTGTGCGGCGGCCCCGAAGCCGTAGAGCCCCAGGCTGCGGGCGTCCGCGGCCTTGCGCAGGGCGCGATAGCCGAGCGCTCCGGCGCACAAGAGGGGCGCGGCCTCGGCGTCCGTGTAACGGTCCGGGATCGCGACACAGCATTCCTCCGCCGCCGTCGCGTACTCGGCGTAGCCACCGTCGCGGTGGCAGCCGGTGAAGCGCGCCCGCGCGCAGAGGTTCTCGCGCCCGCTCAAGCAGAAGCGGCAGCGGCCGCAATAGCCGCCCAGCCAGGACACTCCGAGGCGCCGCCCGAGGCCGAAGCGGCGCGCCCGCGCGCCGCGCGCGACCACGCTGCCGACGATCTCGTGGCCCAGCACGAGAGGAAGGCGCGGGGCGGGCAGCTCCCCGTCGCGCAGGTGCAGGTCGGTCCGGCAGACCCCGCAGGCGCGCACCCGCAGCAGCAATTCCCGCGGGCCGGGCTTGGGCGCCGGCGTCTGGACGAGACGCAGGGGCTTGCCCGGACGAACCAGGCGCAGGGCCAACATGCGCCATTCTACTCTAAAAATTCCGAATCCGCAGCGAGGAAGCGCAGGCGGCGGGTCCTGACGGCTCCGGACGCGGCTTCGCTGCGCCCCGGAAGTGCTCGCTTGCCGCGTTCCTCGCCATCACCCGCCGCCTGCGCTTCCTCGCTGATGCTCTGGCCGCGTGAAAAGCGTCGACTTTTTTACCGGTGAAGTGAAATCATGGCAGTAGAACCTGGACAGAGCGGAGGCATCGCGAATAACGTCCGGACGGGCGTCTCGCAGGCCGACCTAGACTGACGGGAGGCCGAGAGCCGAGCGGCGCCCCTAGGCGACCGCGTCCCGGACGGACGTTATTCGCGATGCCACCGGCCTTCAGAGTTTGACTGAGGATTTGGGTGAACGCCCGCTATGGAAGGAAGCCCCTTTTTTTCATAGCATTCGCCCATGGCGAAGACCCCGGAGCGCTGGCTGGTCGCGGCCTGGCCGGGGATGGGCCAGGTCGCCGCCACCGCCGCAGTCTACCTGCTCTCGAAGCTCGGCATGCACCAGTTGGGCGAGTTCACCGCGCGCGACCTCTTCGAGCTCGACAGCGTCGACGTCGGCAGCGGGCTCTTGCGCGCCACCCGCCTGCCGCGCAGCAGGCTGTTTCTCTGGCCCGACCCGGCCGGCAAGCGCGACATCGTGGTCTTCCTGGGCGAGGCCCAGCCGCCCACCGGCAAGCTGGCGCTCTGCCAGCGCCTGATCAAGGAAAGCCAAGCTCTCGGCGTGCGCCGCGTCTTCACCTTCTCGGCCATCGCCAGCGACATGGCTCCGAACACGCCCTCCCGCGTCTTCGCCGTGGCCTCCGACCCGGAGACGCTCTCGGAGCTGACGCGCCACGGCGTGGCGCTTTTGGCCGACGGGCGCATCTCCGGCCTCAACGGCGTGGCCTTGGCGGCCGCGGCGGAGGCCGGGCTGCCTGCCGTCGGGCTCTTGGGAGAGATGCCGACCATCGCGCCACAGCTGCCCTATCCCAACGCGGCGGCCGGCGTGCTGCGCGTCTTCTCCGAGCTGGCCGGCCTGGACCTGGACTTCGGAGAGCTGGAGGAGTACGGCGCCGCGATGCAGCAGCAGTTGATGCGCATCTACCAGCAGATCGCGCGGGCCTTGAGCGAAAGCTCGCCGCAGGGCGAGCCGGAAGGCCCCTCCGAGGCCGCGGCGCAGGCGCCCGCGGCTTCGGCGCCGCCCTCCTCGGAGCCGGAGCTCGACGAGGAGGAGGCGCGGAGCATCGAGCGCTTATTCCGGCAGGCGCGGGCCGACCGCTCGAAGGCCTTCGAGCTCAAGAAGGAACTGGACCGCCTGGGGATTTTCCGGCGCTACGAGGACCGCTTCCTCGACCTCTTCGAGTCCCGGCCCCCGAGTTAATTAAAAGAGCGCCTGAGCAGGGGGGGAGCGACGAAGGTCGTCGCCACGACCATGGCGACGACGGCCGCGTAGAGGGGATCGTTGAGCACCCCGGCGGCCAGGCCGATCTGGGCGAAGATGAGCCCCACCTCGCCTCGGGGCACCATCCCCACGCCGATGCCGAGCCGGTTGACCCCCTTGCGCCAGACGGCGAGGCCGCTGGCCAGCTTGCCCGCGATCGCGATGACGATCAGGCCCGCGGCCAGGCCCAGCATGGGATAGTTGCCGGGCACGAGGGGATTGTAGGCGCTCAGCCGCACCCGGGCGCCGACCATCACGAAGAAAACGGGCACGAAAACGTCCGCCAGCGGCTTGAGGGCTCCGGCGATGTCTGCCTTCTTGTCCGTCTGGGACAGCAGCGCGCCGGCCGTGAAGGCCCCCACGATCAGGGCCGAACCCATCGCATGCGCCAGCAGGGCCAGGGCGAAAGCGAAAGAGACCGCGGCGGTGATCAGCACTCCCCGCACCTTGAGCTTGGGGATCTGGCGCACCAGGCCGCGCGAGAGGGCCGGCCCCAGGGACAAGGCGACGGCCACGAAAAGGACCGCCAGCGCCGTCGCGCGCAGCACCACCAGCCAGGAGAAAACCCCGGCGGCGGAGGCTCCCTCCACCGTCGATAGAAGGATGATTCCCAGGATGTCGTCGATCACCGCCGCGCCCAGCACGATGCGCGCCTCGGGCAAGTCGAGCTTTCCCAGATCGCCCAGCACCCGCGCCGTGATGCCGACGCTGGTGGCCGTCAACGCGGAGCCGACCAGCACCGCCTGCATCCCGCCGTGTCCCAGCGCCGCCATGAGGGCCCAGCCCAGAACGAAGGGGAGCGTCACCCCGACGATCGCCACGGCCAGGGACTGGGGGCCGACCCGCACCAGCTCCGAGAGGTCGCTATGGATTCCCGTCTCGAAGAGCAGCAGGACGACCCCGAACTGCGCCATCAGGGCCAGGGCGGGATCGTCTGGCCGGAAGAAGGAGAAGAGGCCGAAGCCGAGGAGGACGCCGCCCAGCAATTCTCCCAGGACCGCCGGCTGGTCCAGGCGCTCGGCGACCTCGCCGAAGATCTTGGCGCTGAGCAGGATGAGGAGCAGGTCGGCCAGGAATCCGGCGACGTGGGCCTCTGTCATGATGGGAGGACTGCATCCTGCCAGTTTTGCTCGCGGCCTTCAAGCGGGGTCAGCGCAGGTTGGCCCAGGCCTTGCGGTCCAGCTTTTGGGCCAGGCGGTCCGCGGCCCTGGCGGCCGTCAGCCGCAGGCGGACCTGCTTGAGCTTTCTCTCCTCCTTGGGAAGCTTCTTGGCGGCCTTGCCGGCGCCGGCCTCCAGCGCCGTGGCGCTCCAGACGATTTTGCCGTCGGCCACGCTGACCAGCCTGCCCTCCAGAATGACAGGCGTGTAGAAACGGTCGAAGAGGTAGGCCCCGCCGACCCATTCGACGCTTTCCTGCGCCGCCTCCTCCGCGCCGACGCCGGCGGCCACCCAAGGGTTGCCGAGGGTGGCGGCGACGGCGACGCCTTGGGCCAGGCCCTCGATCATCCCGGAGCCGACCAGCAGCGCGACCCAGCGCGTCTTGACCTTGCCGTAGCCGGAAAGGGTCGGCAGAAGCACGGCCTGAACCCCCAAGGCCCGGCCCAGGCGCCTGGCTTGCCGCGCCGTCCACGGCGCCGTCGAGCTTGCAAGTCCCTCCGAGGAGAGAGCCCGGCGGACGTCGGAGTCTGGAGCCACCTCGAAAAAGTACGAGGCCCCCAGCCGCCGCTCCAGGTCGCTCTCCAGCTCCGAGGCCGCCTGCTCAAGGCCGCGGCGCGCCAGCTCCTTCTCGTCGGCCGGCGCGGAGCCCTTCGGCACGGACTCTATGTCCCGCAATCGCTTGACGGAGACGGCGAGCTCGATCGGAGCGACGGCCAGCCGCAGCTTGGCCGGCGGCTTGGCGGCAAGGCCGTGCCTAGACCAGGTCGCGCAGCCGCCCAATGCCAGCGAGAGCAAGGCGCAGGCGGCGCCGCGCCGGGCGCGCTCGCTAGTCCTTGGCCCCCATTCCATTCCCCAATGTATCAAAAACGGGGCGCGGCGGGTCCGTCGGCAGGGTGAAAAACTCCGCTAGAACTCGAACTCTAGCCGGGTGACCAGCGCGCGCACGGGCGTCTGCGAGTTCAAGCCGAAGAGGAGTGCCGCGCTGTAGCGCAGATCGCGGCGCGGGCCTTGGTGCCAGGAGCCGTAGACGGCGGGGCCTGTGAGATGGGTCTGCCGATCGGCGATCGGGAAGCTTCCGATGACCCCCGGCTCGCCGAAGAATTCCGCCCCCGGGGAAAAGAAGGGATTGAGCAGGTATTTGAGGCTGGCCGCGTAGTGGAAATCGGTGCCCGGCGCATAGCCGGGCCCGGACTGCCACTCGAGGCCTGGATTCAGGGTGACGACGATGGAATCGAATTGCTTCTCGAGGATGGGGACGAGTTCCTCCTCGAAGGGCTCGTTCCGGCGCTCCGGAATCGCCGCCTCCACGATGAGCCCGGCGTCGAGCCAGCGCTCGCCCGGTTCAGAGAGCTGGAAGCGCTGCTCCAACGTCACATTCTTGCCCACGAGCGCTTGGGCGGGCGAGCGATGGAACACCTCGTAGGCCTCGCTTTCCCAATACGGGGTGGGACTGTAGCTGGCGGAGAAGGCGAGGCCCTGCTGCCCCTCCGGGGTGGCGAATCCCCGGTACTCGAGCTCGCGCTCCCCTTTGGAGACGGCCGGCGAGTAAACCTTGAGCTCCTCGGAGTTTAAGTCCGCCCTCTGCGCCCGGGCGGGGGCGGCCGCGCCGGCCAGGATGAGGGCGGCCAAAAAGACCCGGAGGCCGCCCGCGGCCGCGCCCTGGGGCCGGCCGCGTGCGGCTTGCTCCTGCTCCGCAACCCGCTCCGGCTCTGGAGCCCTTTCTTCCCGCAGCAGCCGCGTCAAGCCCCCGATGAGCAGCAGGGTGGCGGCGTAGAAAAACAGTTGGATTCCGGAAGGCTGGGGCGTGTAGCCCACCAGGGTCTTCAAGGCCTCGCCTAAAAAGCCGCCGCCGCTCAAAAGCCAGGAGGTGTTCCAGAGCGAGTTGCCGAGGGCGGGGAGCAGGTCGGCCTGGTTTAAGAAGGCCGCGGCCTGGGAAGCCATGCCGGCGGCCAACAGAAGGATCAGCCAGCCGGTGACCCGGAAGAAATGCCGCACCGGGATGCGCAGCAAGCCCTGGTAGAGCGCCGCGCCCACCAGAACGCCGGCGGCCAGGCCCAGCAGCCCTCCCAGCAGAAGGGAGGCCGCGCCGGCGCCGGAGGCCGCCACGCCGTAGAGGAAGAGAACCACCTCGGAGCCTTCCCGCAGGACGGCCACCGCGGTGACGAAGAACAAGGCGGCCATGGTCTTGCGGCCCGCGCCGACCTCCCGGCCCAGGGACTTGAGCTCGCGGCTGATGCGCCGGCCGTGCCGGGACATCCAGACGTTGTGCCAGCCCAGCATCGCGACCGCGGACAGGAGCACGGCGGCCTCGAAGATCGGCTCTCCCGCGCCGGAGAGGCTTTGCGAAAGCCGGCCCATCAGGGAGGCGACGACGGCCGCGCCCAGGACGCCGGCCGCGATGCCCCAGCCGATCCAGGACCAGCGCCCCTTCAAGCCCTTGGTCGCACCCAGGACCACCGCCACGACCAGCGCCGCCTCCAGGGCTTCCCGCAAGACGATGACGAAGGCCGCGATCACGGCTTTCTTCCTGATTCGGCGACGACCTGGATGGTCCCGGAGACGCCCTTCTGAAAATCGTCGAAGAAATCGTAGCGGCCGGCAGAGAGCGGGCCCAAGAACACCGTGGTCTCGGAGCCGGGCGAGACCACCTGCTCGCGGTGCAGCGAGAAGCTCTCGAACTCGGAGGGCGCTGCGTTCTTGTTGGAGACGACCAGCTTGATCTTGACCCCGGCCGGCAGCGAGAGCGCGGCCGGCACGAAGCGGCGGCCCTGGATGGAGAGGGAGTAGGCCGGCAGCGGCTTGGCGGCGCCCCAAAGAGAGAAGGCGGCGGAGGGGGCATTAATAAGGAAGGGAAGCGCCGCGGCCGCTGCGGCCGCCAGGAAACCTTTTCTTGAATTCATCCGCGACATTCGCGCCGCCTCCTTGTTGATTTTAAGTATCAACAAGGAAATCCTAGCATGGCAGCTTATTGAAAGTCAATCTCAATAATGCTGCCGGGCTGCGGCGACCTCATGCGCGCTTGCGGCGAGCGCCTGCGATGCGTATCATGTGCGCAAGCCTTCCGTTATCGCCAGGCTGCGCCAATGCCGAGAAGCTCCGCCCCGCATCGAGAGATCGAACGCAAGGGACCCGCCTTCGAGCGTCGGGCCTTCCTCGCCGCCCGGGACAGGACCTGGCGCGCCGTCGAACGAATCGCCGAATGCATCCACCCGGGGATGCTGGAGGAAGACGCCTACGAGGCGGCTCTGGCCGTCCTCGCGGACCTGGGCTCGGCCAAGAACTGGCACAGGCCCTGGGTCCGCTTCGGCTCCAACACCCTCAAGGCCTACGGAATCCTCTCGGACAAGGGCAAGCGCCTGGGGGAACGCGACATCTTCTTCGTGGACATAGGACCGGTCTGGGACGGCTACGAGGGCGACGCCGGCGCCACGTTCGTCACGGGCCGCGACGAGGAGATGCTGCGCTGCCAGGCCGACGTCCAGCGCATCTTCGACGCCGTCAAGAGCCGCTGGCTAGACAGCCGAGACTCCGGCCGGGAGCTCTACCGGTTCGCGGCCCGGCTGGCCCAGGAGAACGGCTGGCAGCTTAACTGGCGCTCGGCCGGCCACCGCCTCTGCGATTTTCCGCACGCCCTCTACCACAAGGGCGGCCTCTCCGAAGTCGGCTTCGCGCCCGCCCCGGAGGCCTGGGTCCTGGAGATCCAAATCCGCCATCCGCTCCTGAGCTTCGGGGCGTTCCACGAGGACCTGCTGCTCGAAGACCGGGAAGCGGCCGCCGGCTAGTAGGGCGGTGAAAACTCCGTCCCGCAGTCTACAAGCCGATGTCCTCGTTCCACAAGTCCGGCTTTTCGCGCACGAAGCGCTCCATCAAGGCGATGCAGTCGGCCTCCTGAAGCACGCTCAGCGCCACGCCGCGCGCGCGAAAAAGATCCTCGGCCCCGAGAAAGTTCTTGTTCTCGCCGACCAGGACCCGCGGGATGCGATAAAGCAGCGCCGTGCCCGTGCACATGACGCAGGGGCTTAGCGAGCTGACCAGGGTCAGCTTCGGCCAATCGCGGCGGCGCCCCGCGTTGCGCAGGCAGACGACCTCGGCATGGGCCGTCGGATCGCCCGTCTGCACCCGCAGGTTGTGGCCGCGCGCGACGACCATGCCGGCGGCGTCGGCCAGGACCGCGCCGATCGGCAGGCCTCCCTCCCGATAGCCCTTGAGCGCCTCCTGATACGCCTCGCGGATGAGTTGCCGGTCATTCATGGCTGCCTCCAATCGACAAGCATTATAGCAGCGCTCTCCATGCTACTCTATGTCCGTGAGCATCGCCGGAGCTGATTTCGGAACAACCAAGCAACGCGTCCTCTTCGTCTGCGTCCATAATTCCGGGCGCAGCCAAATGGCCGAGGCGCTGCTGCGGCGTTTGGGCGGCGACCGGTTCGAGGCCGAAAGCGCGGGCCTGGAGCCCGGGGAGCTCAACCTGCTCGTCGTCGCCGCCATGCATGAGATCGGCATCGACATCTCGAGAGCGCGGACGAAGAGCGTCTCCGATCTTTCCAAGCGCGGCCTGGAGTTCGACTGCGTCGTGACGGTCTGCGACGAGGCCAGCGCCGAGCGCTGCCCGGCCTTCCCCGGAACGGCCCGCAAACGCCTGCACTGGAGCTTCGCGGACCCCGCCCAACTGCCGGGCACGTCCAAGGAGAGGCTGGCCGGCACGCGCGCGATCCGGGACCAGATCAAGGCCAAGATCGAGGAGTTCCTCTCGAGCGCAGGGGGCAAGAAACCGGGATGAGGGACCATGCTTGATAAGATTTTTGGGCTTTTTGGTTCTTCCGCTGTTTCCTTGCGGTGGACGACGGCCTGCCGCCTGCCGAAGGACTTCAAGATTAGAAAGATGCTGCCGGTGGGCGGCAAAACGCTTCTGATCGCGGGCTGCCATAATAAAAGCTCCTCCATGGGCCTCGAGGACGAGGAGGCCTGCATCATTCGGTTTGGCGAGCGCGGGCTTGAGGAGGTTTTCAAGGGGCCCAAGGGAAGCTGGGTCACGGCGCTGTCGGCAAGCGAGGAAACGGCGTTGGCCGTGCTCAACATCCTGGGCCGAGGAGTGCCGAACGGGCAATCGGACCTTTCCGTGGAACCGGGAAGGCAGGAGCAGGTGCTCCTCAGCCGAGACGCCGGCAAGTCCTGGAATTCCCAGGGCCGGATTCCCGAGGCGCTGCAGAAGCACGGCTATTTCGGGGTGACCACGATCGCCGTGGCCGGACCGACTTGTTTTTGGCTGCGGGGACATACGGGCCTGATTAAAAGTCGCGATGGCGGCCGGAGTTGGAGGGAGATCCCTTCCCCCTTGCCCACGACGGGGGTAACCCTTCCCATGGCGGCCGACGACGAAAAGGATTTGCTCCTCGGCTCGGAGGGGCTGGTCAGAAGCGGCGACGGCGGGCAGACGTGGGCCCTTCTCTCCAAGGAGCGCATCGAGGCGACGGACGGCCTCTACGTCACGCGCAGGCAAGAGAAAGGCGGGCTTGAAATCGGGAAGATCGCCGATTCCGGGCTGCTTTGGGTCTCGCATCTCGAGGAGTCCTATCTGCCCATGGCCGTCGCCCACCGGGGGGAACAGGTTTTCATCTCGGCCGCTCCGGTCGCGGAAAAGAAAGCGGAGTTGGGCTGGTTTCTGGACGCCAACAAGACCTGCCTCCTGGCCAGCCCGGACGGAGGCAAGACCTTCCACAAGAAGCTCGTGCCGGCGGTCTCGACTGACGCCCTGGCGATCTCGCCGCGGGGCATCGCCTGGATGATCGATTCCTCCCGCCGGGTCTATTGGGCGGAGATCCACTTGTCTTAGAGTCGGTTAATTCGAAGGAAGCACGGAGGCGCCATGAAAATCGCAACGACCGTCAGTCGATTCATCCTCGGCCTGGGCTTCGTCGTCTTTGGAGCCAACCTGCTTCATCCGTTTCTGCCCCAGCCGCCCATCCCCGCGGGCTCGCTGCCGGCCCAATTCATGGCCGTCATGTGGCCGACACACTGGATGACGCTGGTCGGGATCTTTGAGTTCCTCGGGGGCGCCTTCCTGCTGTTCGGGGGCACCGCGCCGATAGGGCTGAGCCTGCTCGGCCCCGTGCTCGTCAACATCCTGACGTTTCACATCCTGTTGATGGGGGGAGCCGGAATCGCTCCGGGGGCGGTGTTCTCCGTCTTGGAGCTTTTCCTGCTCTATTCCTATCGAGGCTATTTCGCGCCGATCTTCACGCTCAGCGCCGCGCCGACGTCCGAGTAAAAATACCCGCAAATCACCCCAATGGAGTTCTATAATCGTTGGGCATCTCGTCAAAAAGGAGGCTAAGTGTACGGGATGTACTGAACCAGTACAGCCGCTTGAATTGAGTCGGGAGGCCTGCTATAGTGGTTTTGGGTTTCCCATGGCAGAATCAAGATTGCGTCGTCAACTGAGAAGCGAACTGGCCGCGCGCCAACGCCGGCGAACGCCCGCGCGACGCATGCGAGCCGCTGAATCGCTGCTCTTGGGCGCGCACGCATTGTTCAGCGCCGGCTTGAAAACTTGCGGCTTCTCGCCGCGGGATATTCGGCGTCTCTGGAATCGCCCGTCCCCTCGTCATAATGCCGCCCGATAAGGGCCCGCTCGACGATCTCCAACTGGCCACGCGTCTGTTGGACGATCTGAATATACGTCATGCGCTGATCGGCGGTTGGGCAGTCGTGGCGTGGGGCGTCGTTAGGGCCACGCAAGATTTGGATTTTCTAGTCTTGGCCGATGCGACAGCGAAAACACTGCTGTCCAAAGAGTTCCGAAAACAGGGCTACAAAGTTGAACACAGAAAAGGGGATAGCGACGACCCCATCCCCGAAATTTTCAGATTGACGCCGCCGACGATGGGGGAGCGGCCGACGATCGACATACTTCCCGCGTGCCGATCGTTCGAGGCGGACGCGATCGGAAGATCCGTGCGGTTGCGATTGGGGGCATGGGATCTGCCCGTGCTCCGACGCGAGGATTTAATCGCGATGAAGCTTCTCGCCGGTGGCGGAATTGATTTTGAAGACGCGCGGCAGTTGCTCGAAATCCACGCCGGACGAATCAATGAAGAATTACTTTTGCTGTCCTGTTCCCAGTTGAAAGTCCATAAAGAACTGGCCTTGATCCGAAAAAGGATCAAATAGCCCTCGGCAACCCTTTCCGTTCTCGTCCGCCCTTCCCGGCGGGCTTGCTGCCGGCCCAATTCATGCTTCTTGCTGTTCGGAGGCACCGCCCGGTCTTCACGCTCAGCGCCGCGCCGACGTCCAAATAAAGAAAACAGCGGACAAACTCACCGCATTCGAGCGATGTAAAAGCAATCGCCACATTCCTTGAAGCCGGTGCGCGGATAGTACTGCGCCGCGCTTGGCGCCGCATGCATTCCCATGCGGCAATCGTCAAATTGGCGTTCTTGAGCATCCTGTCGATGCGCGGCAAATCATCAATAGGCCGGCGGATGCCGGAGTCGGCGAATAGCGCCGCAACCGCCTCGGCCTTTAACGTTTTATTCGTCGTGTAGCGAATGAGGGCATCGGCGTGGGCGCTCATGTGCGCATCCTGAGAGATGGGTGCCATGACAAAACTGGGGTGAGTGAGGGGACTTGAACCCCCGACCTTCTGGTTCACAGCCAGACGCTCTAACCAGCTGAGCTACACCCACCAGCGAAAGGATTATAGCATTCCCGGCCATGCGCTCCTTAGAGCCTGTCTTGAGGCTATAGGCTTCTTAGCCGGCTTTTTACCGGGACGCAAAGAGGCCGCAACGGAATGCGGCTATGCTCGGCTTAAGGCAAGCAGGTCCAAGGACCCATATCTGTTTAGGCCCGCGGACCCTTACCCAGGCGAGACGACATGGCTACACTGGCATGGATGCGGCGAGAGGGGATTGAGAAGGCGGGCGCGGCGCTGTCTTGGGCTTTGGCCTTGGCCCTGGCCTGTGCGGCGCCGGCGGCGGCCGCGGGGCGGGCCGAGGCGCTGATGCGAGAGGGCACCACGGCTCTGCGGCGCGGGGATTACTCGAAGGCGATCGCCGAGTTCTCCGGCGCGGCCCATGCCGGAGGGGGCAGCGCCGCCTACTTCCTTTTAGGCTACGCCCATTATCAGCGGGGCTTTTCCAACGGAGACCCGGACTCGGCCGACAGGGCCGACGCCCTGGAGACGGTCAAGGACTACGCGCGTGCCCTGGGGCTGGACCCGTCGCTGTCGCAGTTGAGGCAACCCTACAAGCTCTACCACAGCCTGGGGATGTCCTATGAGGCCCTGGGCAGCGACGAGGCCGCCATGGACGCGTTTCGGAAGGCCTTCCGGGCGGACCCGAGCAACCCGATGCTGCCGCTCTACGCGGCCAGATTGCGCTTTCGCATGAAGGAGCTGGACAAGTCGGCGGCGGACCTGCAGCTGGCCCTGCGCAAGGCGCGGGAACGGAAAGAAGAGGGGGAGCTGGTGCGCGTCATCGAGACCGACCCGAAGTTCTCCCCGATGCTGGCCAGCGCGGCCAACCTGGCGGAGCTGCGCCGCTACGATGCCTCCGCCCCGGCTCCGGGCGCGGCGGCGCCGAAGGACTTGCGCGACTCGGTCGGCGCGGCCGCCGGCGCTCCGCAAGCGTCCAAAACCTTGAAGAAAGCCGACCAGGCGGTGCTCGACGCCCTGGGCGCGGCCAACGGGGATTTCCAGTTCGAGCGCTACCGCGGCGCGATCGATTTATATCTGAAGGCCCTGGCTCTCGACCGCAAATCGGGCATCCTGAGCCCGACCCAGATCGCGGTCGTCTACGAGCGCGTCGGCGCCTCCTACAACAAGCTGGGCCTCTCGCGGCAGGCCATCGCGGTCCTGCGCCGCTGCGTGCAGGAGGCGCCCATGGACGCGGCCGCGCATTATCAATTGGCCCTGGCCTACGCCGTCAGCGGCCGCTACCAGGAATCGATCCACGCCCTCAACGAGACACTCGAATCGGCCCCGTCCAAGGCTGAGCTCAGGCGCTACATGCTGCTGGCCAGGACCGACTCCGAGCTCGACGCGGTCCGCGAGCTGCCGGCCTTCCAAGCGGCGCTCTCCGGCCACCTGAAGCGCTCCCTGGCCGCGCGCTAAGCCGGCGTAGCCGGGCTTGGGCGTCCGGCGGCGGGCCAAAAATGGTATCCTGACTGAGGCCTCGGGCAAGCCCGGGGTCGGCGATGGCTTTTTCCAAGAGAGAAGCACCGAACTGCGATTGGTGCCCGCACCGAAAGAACTGCCTCTACGAGCTGCTCGGGACCAAGGAATCGAAGAAAGCCTGGCGGGAGATGCGCCTGGCGCATCCCTTTCGGGCCGGAGAGGTCGTCTTCCACGAGGGCACGATGCCTCTGGGCGTCTACGTCGTCTGCACCGGCAGCGTGAAGATCTACAAGTCCAGCCGCACCGGCCAGCAGCTGATCACGCGCCTGGAAAGCCCCGGCGACTTGCTGGGGCACATCACCCTCTTGGCCAACGACGGCCCCTACATGGGCACCGGGGAGGCGCTGCGGCCCTCCATCATATCGATGGTCGACGCCCCGACCTTCTTCCAGTTTTTAGAGCAATATCCGCACGCCTCGCGCGCCCTGCTGCGCGAGTTGGCCCGCGACGTGCGGCGCGGCGAGAACAAGGCCCGCGACATCGCCTTCAAGCCCGCGCGCAACCGCCTGGCCGACACGCTGGTGCGGATGATGAAGCCGGCCAAGCCGCGCCCCGTCGTCAGCGGCATCAAGCGCCGCGACCTGGCGGAGATGGCCGGGCTGACCATAGAGACCGCGGTGCGCCTGCTGCGGGATTTCGAAGAGCGCCGGCTGCTCCAGAAGAAGGAGCGGGATCTCGTCATTCTCGACGAGCCCGGGCTGCGCGCCCTGGCGGGCTTCTCGCCCTAGGACTTTCGGTCCCAGCTGCTGGGTCTTTTGACCCAGATCAATTGACCCCCATCAAGTTCGGCGCTTGACCCGCGCGCTGGGCCGCGGCGCGCCTTGCGCGCTACACTGGCCTTGTCGCAAAAAATGAGAGGAAACAATATGCCGACCCTGATCCTGATCGCCTCGCTGCTCCCGCAAAAAGCCCCCGTTGCCGCCGCCCGGACCTCCGTCTCCGCCTGCCAGTGGCCCAACGTCTGCTCCGCAGAAAAAGCCCCGGTGACCACCTGCCAGTGGCCCAACGTCTGCCGCAGCCAGGCCTAGGACTAAAGACTGTATCTCCCAGGGTCCAACGGCCCATTCTCCTGCGGCTGTCCACCAAGCTAGAATCCAGTGGGCTCGCTTTTTGGAAGCCCGGGAGGCCGTATGAAAACGTCGTCCGCTTTGGTCGCCGTTCTTCTTTCGCTGGGGCTGGGCGCCAGCGCCCAAGTCCCGGGTTCTGTGCCGGGACGCCCGGTCGCGCCCGCGACGCCGCCCACCGGCATGGTGCCGGTCATCTATCAAGGCGCCGGCTCCGTCTCGGGTCCCGGACGCGAGGGCGGCGGCGTGACGGTTAATCCGGGAACGAATTATTTCACCGCCAAGAACGTGCCCATCTACGGCAGCGTCGAGGTCACGGCCTCCCACGGCCTGAGCTGCCTGATGTATTTCAGCGGCCAGGCCAACGTCTCCGGCATCGGCTTCCTTGGAAAGGGACAGGTCGACGGCTGGGGCTACGTCCAGGGCACCTGCGACCTCGCCGACAAGAGCGGCAGGGTCGTCACGACGATCGGCATGGACGAGGGAGTCAAGGTCACCGGGAGCTCCGACGGGACCTTCGTCCACATCCACGGCGACTTTCCGATCTCCGGCGTGGTCTCCGTGGACGCCAGCAAGCTGCCCCAGGATTCCTCGCGGCCGGACGAGCTGATCATGATCGGCTCCGGCCAGGTCTCCGGACAGGGCGGCGTCAGCTTCCAAAGCGACCCCTACTGGTTTTCCGGCGCCTTCGACGTCTCCGGAGAGGCCAAGCTGAAGGGCCCGGACGGCGAGCATGCGACGGTGCCGGTCACGGGCAACGCCTACATCCAGTGGCACGGCTACCGGGCCGTCGGACAGGCGAAGGGCACGGCCGAGGTCAGCGGCACCGCCACCGTCTACGACCGGAACAACAAGCCGATCGGCAAGGCGACGATCGACCATCAGCCGGTGACCGTGACCGTCAATAATGAGGTCGGCGTCGACGGCTGGGCCAACGGCGGGACCGCGACGGTTTCGGGAACGGGAACCTTCGAGACCTGGGCCAAGGTCGACCTGCGGTAGCCGGCTTGCGTCTCTCCAAAGGGGTCAACTCGTCGCGAACAAGCGGTCGCCGGCGTCGCCCAAGCCCGGCACGATGTAGCCGGCCTTGTTGAGCTGGGCGTCGACCGCGGCCGTGTAGATCGGCACGCCCGGATGGGCCTCGTGGACGCGCTTGACGCCGGCGCGGCTGGCCAGCAGGGTCACCAGGGCCAGGCGGCGCGCCCCGTCGGTCTTGAGGATGTTGATCGCCTCCACGGCGGAGCCTCCGGTGGCCAGCATCGGATCGCAAACGACCACGAAGGAGTCGCCGATGTTGCGGGGAAGGCGGACGTAGTAGCGCACCGGGCTCAACGTCTTTTCATTGCGGTAGAGCCCGATATGCCCGACGCCCGCCTCCGGCACCAGGCGCAGCAAGCCCGGCAGAAGGCCCAGGCCCGCGCGCAGCACGGCGACGAAGGTCACCGGCTGCTCGAGAAATTCCGCCTGCGCGGTCTTAAGCGGGGTTTGGACCTGCGTCTTGCGGGTCGGCAGCTCCCGCAGGGCCTCGTAGCCGATCAGGGCGCCGGCCTCCTCCATCATCTGTCGGAACTCCTCCGGACGGGTGTGCTTGTCGCGCAGCCCGGCCAGCTTCTCCTGGATGAGCGGATGCTCGCAGACGATCAGTTTCGCCATAGTTCTCCTCACGCCAGAGTCTTGAGCACGACCGGACGGGCGGCCGGGGCCCTCGCCGAGATCGAGAAGGCGCCGGCGAAGCGCTCCAAGCCCTGCTTGAGCCTTGCGGAATCCGCGCCGTAGAGCGTGGCCAGCGTCTCGCCGCGCCGCACGTAATCCCCGACCTTCTTCTCCAAGACCAAGCCCGCGCCGTAGTCCAGGGACTCCTCCATCGTCTGCCGTCCCGCCCCCAAGCGGACGGCGGCCTCGCCCACCAAGCGCGCGTCCAGGCGCGAGAGATATCCGCGGCGCGGCGCCGCCACCGACAGCCGGGCGCGCGAGCGCGGCAGGCGGCCCGCGTCGTCGAGCTGCCGGACGTCTCCGCCCTGCGCGGCCACCAGCCGGCGCAGGCGCTCGTAGGCCCGGCCGGAGCGGATCAGGCCCTCCAGCAGGCGCGAGCCGTCCCGCGGCGACTTCGCCTTGCCGCCCAGATGGACCATCCAGCCGCCCAAGGCCAGCAGGACCTCCAGATAGTCGGCGGACCTGCGATCGCCCTGCAGGATCTCGACGGCCTGCCGGATCTCCAGGGCGTTGCCGACATAGCGCCCCAGGGGCTGCTCCATCGCCGTCAGCAGCGCCACGCAGCGCAATCCCAGGCCGCGCGCCGTGCCGACCAGCTCCCGCGCCAATTCCTCGGCCCGCCGCTGGTCCTGGAAGATCGCCCCGCTGCCGACCTTGACGTCGAGGACCAGGGCGTCCAGGTCCTCCGCCAATTTCTTGGACAGGATGGAGGCCACCACCAGCGGCGGCGACTGGATCGTCGCGGTGGCGTCGCGCAATTGGTAGAGCTTGCGGTCGGCCGGCGCCAGGCTTGAGGTCTGGCCGAACATGCAGGCGCCGACGGAGCGCAGGCGGGGGAGGATCTCGGCGGGGCTCAAGCGCACGCGCAGGCCGCGGATCGCCTCCAGCTTGTCGAGCGTGCCGCCGGTGTGCCCCAGCCCGCGGCCGGACATCATCGGAACGACCAGGCCGGCCTCGGCGACCAGCGGGGCCAGGGCCAGGGATATCCCGTCGCCCACCCCGCCCGTGGAATGCTTGTCGAGCTTGGGGGCGCGCAGGGCCCGCAGGTTGAGCCGCCGGCCGGAGGAAGCCATCGCGCGGGTCAGCTCGACGGTCTCCGGCCGCGTCATGCCGCGGCAGCAGACGGCCATCAGCCAGGCGGAGAGCTGGTAGTCCGGGACCGAGCCCGCCGCGGCCGCCCGGGCGATGAAGCGCAGCTCCTCCGGGGAATGGGCGCGGCCGTCCCTCTTGTCGGCGATGAGCTCGAGCATGCGCACGGCGAGGCTACAGCCGCTTGACGACGTCCTGCAGCACGACGCTGAGGTTGCCGGCCACCCGATCGCCCAGGGCCAGGACGTCCGGATGGGAGAGGGCCGCGCCCTTCATGCCGCTGGCCATGTTGGAGATCCAGGAGATCGCCAGCACGCGCAGCCCCATCTGGCGGGCGACGATGACCTCCGGCACCACGGACATCCCGATGACGCTGCCGCCCAAGCGGCGGAAGGCGTTGATCTCGGCCGGGGTCTCGTAGGAGGGCCCTCCGACGGCCACGTAGACGCCCTCGTGGACGGGGATGCGCCGCTTGCGGCAGGCCGCCGCGGCCAGGAGCCGCAACTCCGGATCGTAGGCGTCGCTCAAATCGGGAAACATCTCGCCGAACTCCTCCTCGTGGAAGGCGCGCAGCGGGTTGCGGCCCATCAGGTTGATGTGGTCGCGGACGAGGACGAAATGCCCGGGCTTGATGGGGGAGCGCATCGAGCCGACGGCGGAGGTGACGATCAGGGTCTTGAGGCCGAGGTACTCCAGCACGCGCACCGGCAGCGCGATCGACTCCATCGAGTGGCCCTCGTAATAGTGGAAGCGGCCCTGCATGACGGCCACGGAAATTCCGCCCTGCCGGCCCAAGATCAGCCGGCCGGCGTGGCCCGACACCGTCGTGCGCGGGAAACCGGGAATGTCCGAGTAGGGGATCGTCGTCGCGCCCGACAGGGGGGGAACGGCATTGGACAGGCCGCTGCCCAGGATGATGCCGACGGCCGGCTTGGCCCCGGGGACGCGCGCGCGCACGAACTCGGCCGAGCGCCGGATGCCGCGCACGTAGGTCTTGACCTCCACGCGCCGATGATAGCATTTTGCTAGAATGCCTTGATGCCAGTGGAATCGGCCCGGGACCTGACGTCCTTGACGCGGCAGATGCGCGTCGACATCATCCGCATGATCGAGGCCGCGGGCAGCGGGCACCCCGGAGGCTCGCTCTCCGTCATCGACCTCCTGGCCGTGCTCTACGGCCGCGTGCTCAAGCACGATCCCGCCAATCCCGGCTGGCAGGAGCGCGACCGCCTGATCCTCTCGAAAGGCCACGCCTGCCCCGCCCTCTACTGCGCGATGGCCTATGCCGGCTATTTCCCGCGGGAGCGGCTCATGACCCTGCGCAAGCTGGGAAGCCCCTTGCAGGGCCACCCGGACCGCAAGCGCCTGCCCGGGATCGAATTCTCCAGCGGCTCGCTGGGCCAGGGACTGTCGGCAGGCCTCGGCATGGCCCTGGCGGCCAAGCTGGAGGGCAAGCCCTGGCGGACCTACGTGATCCTGGGCGACGGCGAGCTGCAGGAGGGGCAGTGCTGGGAGGCCTTCATGGCGGCGCCCAAGTTCGGGCTGGACAACCTGGTCGCCGTCGTCGACTTCAACAACGGCCAGATCGACGGGCCGGTCAGCGAGGTCATGCCGATCGAGCCGCTGGCCGAGAAGCTCAAGGCCTTCGGCTGGAGCGTCCAAACCATCGACGGCCACGACTTGGACCGCATCGAGGCCTGCCTGCGCGCGGCCGCGGCGGCCGAGGAGGGCCACCCGCAAGCCGTCATCGCCAAGACCATCAAGGGCAAGGGCGTCTCCTTCATGGAAAACAACATCGCCTGGCACGGCAGCGCCCCCAAGAAGGCCGAAGCCGACCGGGCCGTCGCGGAGATCCTCGGTGGCCGCTAAGGCGACGCGCGAGGCCTTCGGCGAGGCCCTTGTCGCCCTGGGCGAGAAGAACCCTTCCATCGTGGCGCTCGACGCGGACCTCTCCAAATCCACGATGACGGCGGCCTTCGCCAAGAAATTCCCGAAGCGCCATTTCGATTTCGGCATCGCCGAGCAGAACATGATCGGCGCGGCGGCGGGCCTGGCCTTGTCCGGCAAGATTCCCTTCGCCGCCAGCTTCGCCTGCTTCTTGGTCGGCCGCCTCGAGCCCATCCGCATCGCCGTCGCCTACAACGACTCCAACGTCAAGCTGGTCGGCACCCACGCGGGGCTCGGCATCGGAGAGGACGGCACCTCGCAGATGGGGCTGGAGGACGTAGGGGCCCTGCGCAGCCTGCCAGGCATGGTCATCCTGCAGCCCGCCGACGCCGTCGAGACGGTCCAGGCGGTGGAGTGGGCGGCAGAGCACCGCGGCCCGGTCTACCTGCGCTTGACGCGCCAGAAGATGGAGGATGTCCACGCCCCCGACTACAAGTTCGAGGCCGGCAAGGCCGACGTCCTATGGACCAGCGAGGGCGCCTCGCATTTCCAGGCCACGATCTTCGCTTCCGGAGGACCCGTCCCCCAGGCGCTTGCGGCCGCCCGCGACCTGCGCTCGCGCGGCTTTCACGCGCGCCTCGTCAACTGCTGCAGCCTCGCGCCCTTCGATTCGGACGCCGTCGCGCGCGCGGCCCAAGACAGCGAGCGCCTAGTCTGCGTCGAGGACCACAACGTCGTCGGCGCTCTGGGCTCCGCCGTCTGCGAGGCGGCCGCCTCGCGCGGCCTGGGCGTCCCCGTCGTGCGCCTGGGGACGCGCTCCTTCGGCGAGTCCGCCACCGCCGCCGAGCTCTACGAGAAGTACGGGCTCTCCGCGGACCACATCATCGAAGCCTGCCTGCGCCCCCTGGGCTAGCAGCCGACCGGGCTTGGGCAACCGCCGGCGGGGCGCGGGGGCCTGCCGCTCGGGAGCGTCCGCGAACTCCAAGCCGAGCAGCCAGACCGCCGCGCCCACCGTCAAGGCGAAGCCGAAGAGAAAATCGAGGGCCGATGCTCCCGCCAGGCAAGAGGCCCCCATCTCAGACCAGCCCCGCGGCGAAGTAGAAGGTCATCGTCTTGCCTCGGTGCTTAAGCGAGAGCGTCTTTAGGTCCGGCCCGTAGTCGACGACGCGTTGGGACTTGTCCAGCGCCAGCCACTGGCCTTGGAATTTCTCGGACACTTCCAGGATGTTGATCATGCCGAGATTCTGCCAAGCCGGTGTTTAAAAAATGTTACGACGAGCCGCGAAATTCCATTCGCGTCGGCGGGCGGGATCGCAGCCCCGGAGGGACGCGGACCGTCATTTTAAGAACGCGGATTGGACCGATCGCGCGTCGCGACGATGACTCGAACGCGCTCCTAGGCGCCTGGTCCCTATATTAAGGAAAGGCGTTCTCGATGTGCTCCAGGCCGTCCGGCCCCTCGGCGACGACGTCGAAGCGCTGGGGGCAGTCAAGGCCCCGTTGCTGGGCGTAGAAGGCGGCAGCCCGCAGCAGCTTGCGGCGCTTGGCCGGCCCGACGGTCTCCTGGGGCAGCCCGAAGCGCGCGCTGGAACGGCGCCGGACCTCGACGAAGACCACCGTGTCGCCGCTCCGGGCGATGATGTCCAGCTCGCCCATGCGGCAGCGGAAATTGCGCTCAAGAATCCGGTAGCCGCGGCCGGCCAGGTACGCCGCCGCCCGCTCCTCCGCCTGGTCTCCGAGCTCCCGGCTTCGGCTCATCTCGGTCTAGTCCCGCTGGAGAGCGCCGCCAGGCGGACCGGGGCGAAGCTCAGGCGATGGCTGGGGGATGGCCCCAGCTCGAACAAGGTCCTGCGGTGCTCGCGGGTGGGATAGCCCTTATGCCGCGCCAGGCCGTAGCCGGGATAGCGCCGGTCCAGGCTCCGCATCCAGCGGTCGCGAGCGACCTTGGCGACGATGCTGGCGCAGGCCACCGCCAGGGACTTGGCGTCCGCGCCCACGACGGTCCTCTGCGGCTGGGCCAGCTCCGGGATGCGGCGGTTGCCGTCGACTAAGACCAGGGCCGTGGAGCCCAGCCTCAGGACCGCGCGCCGCATGGCCCACAGGGTGGCCGCCAGGATGTTCAAACGATCGATGGCGTTGGGCTGCGCCCAGGCGACGGCCACTTGCGCCCGGCGCCGGATGGGCTCGAAAAGCGCCTCCCTACGGGCCGCCGTCAGGACCTTGGAGTCGCGCACCCCTTTAAGCTCCGGACAGGGCTGCGGCCCCAGCAGCACGGCCGCGACCACGACCGGCCCCGCCAAGGGGCCGCGCCCGGCCTCGTCGACCCCGATGAGCTCGGAAACTCCGAGCTCGCGCCGGAGCGCAAGGTCCAGCCCGCGCTCCAGCGGCCGCGGCGGCACGGCTAGGCTGCGGCTCGCGCCTCTGGGGCGGACTTGCGCGCGGCGGAGGCCTGCGGCTTGCCGGCCTTGGCCTGCTTGGGCTGCTCCGCGGCCCCGGACCCCGGTTCGGCGACCAGCTTGGGCTTTCCGGAATCGCCCGCGGCGCCGGCGCCGGGCTTGCCCGGCTCCTCCTCGCTCAAGCGGGCGGCCTTGCCGGAGAGGCCGCGCAGGTAGTAGAGGCGGGCGCGGCGCACGCGCCCGGACTTGACGACCTCGATGCGGTCGATGTGGGGGGAGAAGAGCGGAAAGGTCCGCTCCACCCCGACCCCGAAGGATATCTTTCGCACCGTGAAGGACTGGGCCTGCCCGACCCCGCGCCTGCTGATCACGGTGCCCTCGAACGTCTGGATGCGCTCGCTCTCGCCCTCGACGACCTTGATATGGACTCGAACGGTGTCGCCCGGACGAAACGACGGAACTGACTTCTGAGCCTTCTGCTGCGGTTCTGCAACCATGCTAGTCTCCTGGGCGCGCCGAGGCGCGCGAAAAAATGAGCGGCGAGAGCAAATCGGGACGCTTGCGGCGGGTGGCGGCCAGGGCGGCCTGGGCGCGCCAGCGCTCGACGCGGCCGTGGTCGCCGCAGAAGAGCGCCTCCGGCACGGCCTTGCGGCGCCAGACTCTGGGCCGGGTGTACTGGGGAAAATCGAGCAGCCCGGAGGCGAAGGACTCTTTCAAGACCGCCTCCTCCTTCTTAAGGGCGCCGGGCAATAGCCGGACGACGGCGTCGGCGACGACCAAGGCCGGAAGCTCCCCGCCGGTCAGCACGTAGTCGCCGATGGAGAGCTCCTCGTCGAAGAGGCAGCGGGCGCGCTCGTCGACGCCCTCGTAGTGGCCGCAGACCAAGATCAGGCGCTTGACTTTCGACAAGCGCCGGGCCGTCGCGGCGCGGAAGGGCTTTCCCTGGGGGGACAAAAAGACGACTCGGGAGCCCTTGCGCTCGACGCTGCCGATGGCGTCGGCCAGTGGCTGGGCCATCAGCACCATGCCGGGGCCGCCGCCGTAGGGCCTGCCGTCCACCGTGCGGCGCCGATCCTTGGCGAAGTCCCGCGGATTGACGCAGCCCCATTGGACCAGCCCCGCCTTGGCCGCGCGGCCGACGATGCTCGAGCCCATGACCGGGGCGAAGAGCTCGGGAAAAAGCGTCACGAAGTCGATACGCATCCTCAGTCGACCTCCACCATCGCCCTCTTGCCCGCCTTGGCCGCGGCCAGGCCGGCCAGGCAGCGGATGGCCTTGATGACCCGGCCCTGCTTGCCGATGATCTTTCCCTTGTCGGCGTCGGCGGCCGCCACGCGCAGGCGCACCAGGCCCTCCCGCTCGCTGGCCTCCACCAAAACCCCGTCCGGCTCGTCGGCCAGGCCGCGGGCCAGGCGAAGGACGAGGGCCTTGAGCTCAGGCACCCGCGGCCGCCTTGCCGCCCGCCTTGACGAGGCTGGCCACCGTCTGCGAGGGCAGGGCCCCGTTCTTGACCCAATGCTCGAAGCGGTCTTTCTTGATCTGGACCTTCTTGCCCGCCGTTTCCTGACGCGGGTCGTAGCTGCCTAGAATCTCCAGCGGCTGGCCGGCGGCCCCGCGGGACTTCTCGATGGCGACGACGCGATAATAAGCCTGCTTGGGCTTGCCCGTACGCTGCAACCGAATCACCACAGCCATGTTCCTTCCTCCTTGTCCTGTCCTTACGAAATCCTCGCCAGCAGGCGCCGCGCGGCGGCGGCCGGATCGGCGGCGGAAAACACCGCGCTGCCGGCCACGATCGAGTCGGCGCCGGCCCGAGCCGCCAGAGAGATGGTCTCCTCGTTGAGGCCGCCGTCCGCCTGGATCCAAAAGCCCAGCCCGCGGCGGTCCCGCTCGCGGCGCAGGGTCTCGATTTTGGGCAGCATCCCGGGCATGAAGCGCTGCCCCCCGAAGCCCGGCTCGACCGTCATCACCAAGGCCAGCTCGATGCCGTCGAGCCAAGGCAGCAGGCCCTCCGCCGGGGTGGCCGGCTTGATCGCCAGCCCCGGCTTGGCGCCGGCGCGGCGGATGCGCTCGAGGGTGGCGCGGGCGTCCGGGCAGGCCTCCAGGTGCGCGGTCACGATGTCGGCTCCGGCCTTGGCGAAGGCGCCGCAGACCTCGTCCGGGTTGGAGACCATCAGATGCGCGTCGACGAAGAAGCCCCGCTCCTTGCACAGGCGCACGAAATCCGGGCCGAAGCTCAGGTTGGGGACGAAGTGGCCGTCCATGACGTCGACGGAGACCCAATCGACGCCGGCATCCCGCACGGCGGCCAGCTGCTCGCCCAGCCGCGAGAGGTCGGCGGACAAAATGGAGGGCACCAGCCTCGCTCGCAAGCTCGCCGGCGTCATAGGTCCCGCTCCTCCACCAGGACGCCGTTGACGAAAATCCGCGCGCGCGCGTCCTTGGTCTCGCCCAGCGGCACGTCGATGACGGAGCCCGGGCGGCGCAGGCCGTTGAACAGCTCCCTCTCGCCGTAGCGGTCGCTGACCACGATGCGCACCAGGCTCTCGGAGCCGCCGGGCGCCAACTGGTAGCGCAGCCTCCGGCCCCCGCCCTGCTCGGGGCCGCCCTGATGGCCGCTGATCGTCAGGGAGACCTTGGTGTCCGCGTTGATGGGGGCATCCGGATCCGGGGATTGTGAGAGGATCGTCCCATAGGGAAAAAGCGCGCTCGCATCCTCGCTCTCGGAGAGGCGCACGTTGTTGGCGGCGGCCCAGCGGCGGGCGTCGTCGATCATCTTGCGCTGGAAATCCGGCATCAGGACCAGGCCGGCCGGAGGCGGCCCGCCGGAGACCGCCACGTTGACCAAGGCGTTGCGCTCGACGCTGGCCTCCTCCTTCGGGTCCTGGGACAAGATCATGCCCTTGTCCAGCCGCAGGGAGTAGCTCTCCGTGACCGTGCCCAGGCCGAGTTGGGACTGGCTCAACAGCATCTCCCCGTTGCGCAGCGGCAGGCCGACGATGGAGGGGGCGAGCACCGTCTCCCCGCCCTTGCTGACGACGATCTTGACGATGCGCCGCTCGCGCACGACGGTGCCGGCGGGGGGATCCTGCCGGAGGATGGAGGCGATCGCAACGGAGGAGTCGAACTCGGAGCCCATCTCGCGCAGGCCGAGGTTCATCGGGCCAAGGAGATCGAGCGCGGCCGAAATCGAGCGGCCCTTCAGGTCGGGCACCGTGCGCAGGGCGCGGTCGTGGATGAGGCCGCCCAGCGCCCACTGGGACAGCACGAAGGCGAAGCCCAGCAGGGCCAGCCCCGACAGCAGGACCTCCCACCGGCTCACTCTTCCAGCGCGCTCGCTTGTCATCTTGGCAAAGGCAAAACGTCCCCCGCGCCCAAGCGGAGGCCGTTGATGAAATCAGCCGCCCCGATGGCCTTTTTCCCTTCAGGTTGAACGGACAGGAACCAGAGGCGGCTGCCGAACCCGCATTGTACCAAAACCGGCCCCGAGCGATCAACGCGCAGGATGGCCCCGGGGGCGGCGCGGGACGGCTCCCCGCCCTCCTCCAGCCGGGTCTTTAAGACCAGCAGCCGGCCGCCGCGCAGCCGGAGATTGGCCTTGGGCCACAGGCAAAAGGCCCGCACGAGGTCGTGCAGCCGCTTGGCGGGCCGCTCCAAGGAGAGCTCGGCGTCCTCCCGCTTGATCAGGGGCGCGTAGGAGGGCCGCCCCTCTTGGGGGACCGCGACGATTTGGCCGCGCCGGGCCGAGTCCAGGGCCTCGCTCAGGGCGTCCAGGGCCGGCTGCCGCAATTTCTCGAAGACGAGGCCGGAGTCGTCGTCTGGCCCGATCTCGATCTCCCTCTTGGCGCAGACGGGCCCCGTGTCCATGCCCTCGTCGAGCCAGAACACCGTCACCCCGCCGCGCGTCTCCCCGTGCGCCAGGCTCCACTGCACCGGGGCCGCGCCGCGATAGGCGGGCAAGAGCGAGAAATGCACGTTGAGCGTGCCCAGGCGGGGGACGGCGAGCAGCTCGCTCTTGAGGATGCGGCCGTAGGCCACCGCCACCGCCAGGTCCGGCCGCAGGGGCTTGAGCGCCGCGACGAGCTCCGAGGGCCGCGCCGGCTGCAACAGCGTCAAGCCCAGCTGCCTGGCGCGCTCGGCCACCGGAGTCGGGACGGTCCGCAGCGAGCGGCCGGCCGGCCTATCCGGCTGGCTGACGACGGCCGCCAAACCGCCGCGTTCGGCCAGCAGCTCGAGAAAGGGAACCGCGAGCGCGGGCGTGCCGTAGAACAGCGTCCTCATCGCCGCTTCTCAAGCCCAGGTCGGCTTGAGCTCCCGCACCACCGCCAGCACCCGAAGCTTATGCTCGAAGGCGAGGCGGTCGATGAAGAGCTTCCCGTCCAAGTGGTCGATCTCGTGCTGGAAGGCGCGCGCCAGCAGCCCCTCCCCGGAGAGCTCGTAGGGCCGGCCCTTCTGGTCGAGGGCGCGGATCGTGGCGCGCGCGGCGCGCTGCACCTTGGCGTAGACGCCCGGCACCGAGAGGCAGCCCTCCTCCTCGCGCAGCTCGCCCTCAAGCTTGACGATCTCCGGATTGATCAGCACCAGCCTGCGCGAGCGCCCCTCCGGCTTGACGTCGATGACGGCCAGACGCAGGTTGAGGCCGATCTGCGGCGCGGCCAGGCCCACCCCGCGCGCGGCGTACATCGTCTTCCACATGTCGCGCAGCAGGGCCGGCAGCTCCCCGCGCATGGCCTCGTAATCGACGGGAGCGGAATGGCGCTTGAGCGCGGCCTCGCCGTGCTTGACGATGCGCCGGATGCTCATGGGGCCTGCCGCCGCAGCAGCTCCAGGACCTGGGCGGGCTCGCGCAGGGCCAGCAGGGAATCGAAGAAGCCGGGGCGGGCGAAGAGGCTTGAGACCCCGCGCAGGACCTGCAGGTGGCTGGTGAAGGCCTCCCGCCGGTTGGGGGAAAAGAACAGGAACATCGCCCGGATCGTCACGCCCGGCTGCCGGGGATCGGCCGCGCCATGCGGCAGCAGCGCCAGGGCGGCCGCGATCCGTTCCAGCCCGTCGACGCGGGCATGCGGCAGGGACAAGCCGATGTCCAGCGTCGTGCTGATGCCCTCCTCGCGCTCCCGCACCCGCGCCAAAAACGGCGCCGGCTGGCCCAAGCCGTGCCCAGTACAGCAGGCGGCCACCGCCGCCTCCAGCAAGGCGGGCTTCTCCAGACCGGGGGTGGGAAACAGGATCGCGCGCTCGTTGAGCAGCTTGTCGATCCTCGCCGCGGGCGGCCGCGCCGGCTGCGAGCCGGACTGCGGTCCGGGCTGCGGGCCGCGCTTAAACCATGCCATCCTGTCATTTTCCCATAACCCCCGGTCGCTGTCAACGCACGTAGGACCCAACGGGGGTAGGCCCAAAGCCCGACAAGGCTTGGGACCAACGGCCCATCCCCCGTCTGCCCGGGGTTGATAGAATCGAGTCCGGAATCCGTTGACGCAACCGCGGAATTAAAATTGCAGGAGAACACATGAGACAGGGATTGGCGGCGGCAGTCGGCTTGGCCTTGGCGGCAAGCCCGGCCGCGGCGCAGGTGAGGTTCGTCTCGATCCGCGCCTCGGCGTCCGCGCCGGCGGCGCCGAACGCAGCCAGGGTCACGCTCACGCTGAGAATGCCTTCCGAGCTTCCGGGACTTACTTCGGATGAGACAATCGCGACGCACAACGTACGAGTGCCGATAATCGCCGCCGTCATGGAGCAATCCCTGGGCGCTGCCGCCAGCATACGCGTGCACAACGCCCACGAGCGCTCCGCTGCTCCCGCCGAGACCGCGCTGGGGCCACAAGACACGCCATCCCAAGCCGGCGATTTCTTGTCGGCGACGATAAAAATACTTTTGAAGCCAGACCCCGAAGCCCCAATCGAGCAGCGCGTGCAGCGGTTGAATAAGATTTGGGATGAGAAAGCCATCGCTCCACTAGACATGATCCAGGTCGAGTACGGCTTGCTCGGGCCGGAAAGGCATGAAGCGGTCACGAAAGCGGCCCTCCAGGCGCAGTTGAAAGCCCGCCGGCATGTTCAGGCCGAGCTGCGCGCTGGCCAACGGATCGCCGGCCTTGCGGCAGTCAAGCTGCCGCCGGCCAAGGGAATGTTCGTTCCTGTCGAGAACGGCCGCGTTCGGGTCGAGCGTGAATTCGCGTTCCGCGTCGCGGCAAAGCGCGCCGCTCCCGCGGAGCAGGGGCAGCAAGCGGCGCAGCCCCGACAAGCCGCGCAAGACCCGAATCTGCATCGCGAGATGCTCAACGACACACTGGGAATATTGACTCGACTCTTCGCCAGGACTAGCTTCCGAAATCTGGATGGTTTTGTTCGGAGAATAGCCTCCACTCCCTTCCTGACGAAGAACGGCCTGGCGGATGAGCTGACGCGCCGGCTGACGCAAGCGCGGGAGCGCGGAGAAGTCCCGAATTACCTAGGCGCCTATAATTCGAAGGCGCTCGATCCTACCGTCGTCCCTATGATCGATCCGCTGATCCGGGCGATCGCGCATTTCAGGGAAGTCTGCCCCGGGAAAAAAGAATTCATCGCGGATCTCGATAGGTTGATGACGAAGTTAAAGGACAGCATCGATGCCGAGCGCGTTGATCAAATCGTCGCCGACGCGATGCAAGTCCGCTACAGCATCTCCCGCGGATTATTCTTCAAGACGATCGAACGCACACCGGCCGCCCCGAAGCGCTAACGGCTCCGGCATAACCGGCGGCGGCCGCTTTTTCCTAGAATAGCGCGGTGGGAAAGCGGCGCTGGCTGGTCGTCGTCACACGGCCCAGGGAGCAGGCCTCGGGGCTGGTCCGGCGATTGCGCAGGGGCGGGGCCAGGGTGGTCTGCGCGCCGACGATCCGGATCGCCCCGCCGTCCTCCTACGCGGGGCTGGACCTGGCCCTGCGGCGGCTGGCCCGCTGGGACTGCGCCGTCTTTACCAGCGCCAACGCAATCGAGGCATTCTTCGGCAGGGCCCGCGCCTTGGGCTTGCCGCGTCCGCGGCCGACCAAGCGCTGCTTCGCGATCGGGCCGGCCACCGCGGCGGCGTTGCGCCGCAGGGGCTGGCGGCCGCGGGTTCCCGCCGTCAGCCGCGGCGAGGCGCTGGCGGCCGCGATCGCGCCGCGGCCCGGCGAGCGGGTGCTGATCGCGCGCGCGCAAGACGCGCGGCCGGGGTTGGTCGAGCGCCTGCGCGCGCGGGGAGCGCTCGTGCGCGTCGCCCGCGCCTACCGCAACCTCTCCGACGCCGGAAGCGCCGCGGCCCTGCGCGCCCTGGCCGACGCCGGAAACATCGACGCGGTCGCCTTCACCTCCGGCTCCACCGCCCAGCGCCTGCGCGGGCAGTTGGGGCAAGCGCGCTTCAAGCGGCTCTTCGCCGACGGCTCGGCCCTGGCCGCCTCGATCGGCCCGGTGACCAGCGCCGCGCTGCGGCGATTGGGGGCGCGGCGGCTTGCGCAGGCGCGCTCGGCCTCGGAGCGGGACCTGGCCCAAGCCCTGCTGCGGCGATTGCGCGAGCGCGGGGGGGCGAGGACACGGGCGCGGGCGCGATGAGGCTGCCTCTGGCCGCCTGCCGGCGGACGCTGGCCCAAGCCCTGGAGGGCTCAGGAAAAATCCTGCGCCGGCATTTCGGCCGCGCGCGGGTCTCGTTTAAGGGCCGCGCCAACATGGTCACACAGGCCGACCTGGAGAGCCAGGGCTGGATCCTGTCCTTGATCCGCTCCCGCTTCCCGGACCACGATTACCTGGCCGAGGAGGACGGCGCCAAGAAAACCGGCGCGCGCCACGTCTGGGTCGTCGATCCCTTGGACGGCACGACCAACTACGCCCACGGCTACCCGGTCTGCTGCGTCTCGATCGCCCTCTTGGAAGGCGTCCGCCCGCTGCTGGCCGGAGTCTACGACCCCTTCCGCGAGGAAGTCTTTCTTGCCGAGGCGGGGGCGGGCGCCAGCCTTAACGGCCGGTCCCTGCGCGTCTCCAAGGCGCGGCGGCTTTCCGACAGCCTGCTCATCACCGGCTTCGCCTACGACCGCGCCGAGCGCTCGGCCTATTACGCGGAGATTTTCCGCGACGTCCTGACGCGCTGCCACGACCTGCGCCGCAGCGGCTCGGCGGCCCTGGACCTGGCCTGGGTCGCCGCCGGTCGCGCCGACGGCTTCTGGGAGCAGGAGCTCAAGCCCTGGGACGTGGCCGCCGGGCTGCTGCTGGTCCGCGAGGCCGGCGGGCGCGTCGGCGATTTTGACGGCAAGGGCTGGGACCGGCTGGAATGCTTCGGCCGCCGGACCCTGGCCACCAACGGCCGCCTGCACGCGGAGCTGGCCACCGTACTAAGGAGACATCCATGAGCGACATTCTGATTCTGGAGGGAGCCCGCACCCCGTTCTGCGTCTGGGCCGGAGGCGTCAAGCCCGACGGCCAGAGGGGGGGAGCGCTCAAGCCCCTCGATCCCTTCGACCTGGGAGCCGCCGCGCTCAAGGGCGCGCTCGCGCGCTGCGGCCTGGCGCCTTCGGCCGTCGAGGCCGTGCTCTTCGGCAACACCTACGCGGTGGGCCCGCACGCCACCTACGGGGCGCGCTACGTCGCCCACCGCGCGGGCGTGCCGCCTCAGGTGCCGGGCTGGACGGTCACAATGGCCTGCGCCAGCGGGCTGTTGGCGGTGCTCTCGGCCGCCTGGGCTCTGGAGCGCGGCGAGGCCTCCGTGGCCGCCGCGGTCGGAGCGGACAACTGCAGCTTGGTGGCGCGCGCGGTCTTTATCCCGTCCTTCAACGACCTCATGTGCGGCCGCGCCATCGCCCAGGTCGCCCAGGACATGTCGAAGGCCCGCGGCTTCTCGCGCCTGGAGCAGGACGCCTGGGCCCTGCGCAGCCACCGCCTGGCCGCGGCCGCGCGCGCGCGCGGCCTATTTAAGGAAGAGATCGCGGCCGTGCCGGGGGCCGCGGAGGACGACGCCATCCTGGAGAACGCCTCGGCGGAGCAGTTCGCCCAGGCCAAGGCGCTGGGCGAGGGCAGCGACGCCACCTCCGGCAACACCCATGCCGTCGTCGACGGCGGCTCCGCCCTGCTGCTGGCCTCGCCGCGCGCCGCGGCGGCGGCCCGCGCGCCGATCGGCCGCCTGCTCGGCTGCGCCGTCGTCGGCGTGCCCGCCGACCAGATGGCCTTCGCCACCGTCGCCGCCATCCGCAAGGCCCTGGGCGGGCTGGGCCTGAGCGTCGCCGACGTCGATCTCTTCGAGATCAACGAGACCTTCGCCTCGCAGATGCTGGTGGCGCTCAAGGAGCTGGGCTTGGAGGAAAAGCGCGTCAACGTCAACGGGGGCGCGCTGGCCCTGGGCCATCCCTTCGGCGGCACCGGCCCCCGCCTGGTCCTGACCCTGCTCAAGGAGCTCAAGCGCCGAGGGCTGCGGCGGGGGGTGGCCGCGATCTGCGCCGGAGGCGGCAGCGGCGTGGCCGCGGTGGTCGAGGCGCTGTAGGCCGTCAGAGCCGAAAGGCCAGCGTCACGCGGTGGGTCATGCCGAGATCCCCGTAGGGCACCCAGGCGTAGTCGAGGCGCAGGCCCGGCCAGTCGAACCCGGCGCCAAGGGTCAGGCCGGTCAAGCCGTCGATGCCGTGGGCGTGGGCTTGGTTAAAGCCCATGCGCAGGAGGTAATCCCCGGCGCCGGTGGGCAGGCGCGCCTCCCCGCCGATGCAGACGTAGGGGTCCTGGTCGACCGGGATGAGCAAGTCGAGCAGGAAATTGAAGTTCGGCGAGGCATGCCAGGCGGCCCCGCCGCGGATCGTCAGCGGCAGGGGGGAGGCGACGCTGCCCAGCTTCAAGCCCGGCCCGAGATTGGAGAGGGAGGCGCCCAGGTCCAGCGGACCGTCGCCGACGTCGGAGACGTGGTCCGCCTGGAGGCCCAGATCGACGGCCGCCGTCGTCGCCGACTGATCGGCCAGGGAGGAATGGATCAGCTTGGCGGCGGCCCCCAGGCGCAGGCCGCCCAGCGGCATGCCGGCTCCGGCCGTCAGCGCCAAGTCGTAGGGAGCGAAGCTCCCCGTGGGATCGCCCACGGAATCAAAGGAGGTCAGCGCCGACTGGGAGAGATACTGCGCGCCCAGGGCCAGGGAGACCGGACCCAACGGCGACAGACGGTAGGCCGCCGCGCCCTCGTAGGCGCTCTCCAACAGCGCGCCGTAGGAAAGCGAGAGGTCCTGGCCGGAGCCCACCAAGCCCGCGGGATTCCAAAAGAGGGCCTCGGGGCCGGAGGCGAACGCCGCCGCCGCCCCGCCCAGGGCCTCGTAGCGCGCCCCGTTGGGAAGCTTCAAGAAGGCCGCGGACGTCGTTCCGGAGGCGGCGTTGGAGAAGGGATGGCCGGGCAGCAGGCCCGCTTCGCAGCGAACGGCGGCCAGGAGCGGAAGGGCCAACGCCGCCGGCAAGGCCGCAAGCCGGAGGGCGCGACTCAGATGGGCCAGACGGGCCCCTTGCGGGCCGGCTTCGCGGACTCTACGGCAACCGGCTCGGCCTGCGCCTCGGAAGCGGCCTGCGCCGGCTCGAGCACCGCGGCCGGCTCCAACGCGGGGGCGGCGGGTTCTTGCGGCGCTTGAGCGGCCGGTTCTTCCGATGCTTGAGCGGCGGCTGGCTGCGCCGCGGGGGCTTGCTTGCGGCGCTCCAGCCTTCGGGATAAATCAAAAACAGCCTCGAGGATGGCCTCGCCCTGGGAGGCTTGCCGGGACGTCAGCGACTTGAGCGCCGCCAGGTCCCGGTCGATGCGCCCCAATTGAGCCTCCAGACCCTGCAGGTAGGGCAGTATCGGGTCGGCCGCGGCGACTGCCTCGGCCGGCTGCGGCCTTGCTAAGGGCTCGACGGCCTGCGGCCGCGCCAGTGGTTCCGGCTCGGAAAGCGGCTCGGCGGGCCCCTCCTCCAGCGGCACCGGCTGGGGCAATTCGGCGTCGAGGGCCTCGTCCTCGGACTCGACGGCGGCGCGGTAGCGGCCCAGCAAAAAGACGAACAGCAGCCCGCTGGTCAAAAACCCCGCCGCGGAGACCCAAAACCAGAAGTCGGCAAGCAGAGAAGACATCAGGGCCATCTTAACGGAAAGGGGAAAGCCTGTCAACCACGCTGTGCTATAATGGGCCTCCATGAGCGAAAACGCCAAGAACAAGGCAAACGCAGAGGCGACGGCCAAGCAGAAGCGCGAGAAGCCGGCCGCGGCCACCGTGCTGCGCATGCGCGAGGCCGCCGAGGCGGCCATGCAGGGCGGCGGCGACAAGCGCGTGGCGGCGCAGAAGGCGCGCGGGAAGTTCACCGCGCGCGAGCGCATCCACTACCTGCTCGACGAGGGCAGCTTCCAGGAGACGGACCTGCTGGTCTCCACCAGGGCCGCGGACTTCGGGCTCAAGGACAAACAGGTCCCCGGCGACGGGGTGATCACCGGCTTCGGGACGATCAACGGGCGCGAGGTCTGCGTCTACGCCCAGGATTTCACCGTGCTGGGCGGCTCCTTGGGGCTGGCCCATGCCTTGAAGATCTGCAAGATCATGGATCTCGCCTACGAGAACCGCTGCCCGGTCGTCGGCCTGCTGGATTCCGGCGGGGCCAGGATCCAGGAGGGCGTCGACTCCCTGGACGGCTACGCGGAGATCTTTTATAGGAACACCAAGTGCTCGGGGGTCATCCCGCAAATCTCCGTGATCCTGGGCCCCTGCGCGGGGGGAGCGGTCTACTCGCCGGCGCTGACCGACTTCGTCTTCATGGTCGAGGGCATCTCGCAGATGTTCGTCACCGGCCCGGACGTCGTCAAGGCCGCCACCGGCGAGGAGGTGAGCCTGGACGCCCTGGGCGGCAGCGAGGCCCACGCGGCCAAGTCCGGCGTCTGCCAGTTCATCGCCAAGTCGGAGCCGGACTGCTTCCGCCAGGTGCGCGAGTTGCTGTCGTATCTTCCGCAGCACCGCTGGGAGCGGCCGCCGCGCGTGGCCAACCCGGACCCGGTCCGGCGCACGACCCCGCTTTTGGAGATGATGTGCGACCTCGATCCGCGCAAGAGCTACCGGATGCACCACATCGTCTGGCAGATCGCCGACGAGCACAAGTTCTTCGAGGTCCACGCCGCCTACGCGAAGAACATCGTCGTCGGATTCATCCGCATGGGCGGCGAGGTCATGGGAGTCGTCGCCAACAATCCCGCCCACCTGGCCGGGGCGCTCGACATCAACGCCTCCGACAAGGCGGCCCGCTTCATCCGCTTCTTGAACGCCTTCAACATACCGATTTTGACCTTGGTCGACGTGCCCGGCTACTGGCCGGGCGTCCAGCAGGAGCACGGCGGCATCATCCGCCACGGCGCCAAGATCCTGCACGCCTACTGCGAGGCCACGGTGCCCAAGATCAGCGTCATCCTGCGCAAGGCCTACGGCGGCGCCTACATCGCCATGAGCTCCAAGC
>JAGWUP010000019.1 GCA_028868375.1 Elusimicrobiota bacterium | reverse complement strand
TCTTACGCGACAGCCGGCGATTTCACCGTGCCGAGCAGTGCCGGCGCTTATTTGCTGACAGCCGGAGGCGCGGCAAATCCGTTGTCATCGCTCATCGGCTCCTATGGACCCGGCACGGCGGGCGCTGCATTGCAACTGTTGCTGCAATCAGTAATCCAGGTGGTAAGCAACGTCAACAAGGGCACTGTCACTCTCATCCGGAACCGGGAACGTCGGCACGCGGTTTGTGTCGCTGGCGGAATAGTCGTCGCCCTGGCAATCACACATTCGGGCCATTCACAGGCTCGATTATCAATGGCAATACAAGCTCGCAGTCGGCCATCGTGCCGATCACCGCGGCGCAAACGCTCACCGTTCCAGCGAGCCCGAGCACCGGCCAGCCCTACCAATACTCTCTGCGGATCACCGAGTCACCGTCCGGGCGCAAGATCACACCGTGGACCGGAGCGCTTGTCCTAAATCCCGACCCGTTCGGCAATTGAGGCGAATCAAAATTATTTTCTTGACAAGTCAAAATCTTGAATTAGGATAACCGAAAATTCGATCATTCGTTTCGCGCCCGGCTGCTTTCGCTGACTGAACCCGAGACGACAAACCTGCCTGAAACGCACGCTTTAGCGGGCGCGGATCGCTGGCGAAAAGTTTTTCCCCAAAAACATTCGCCGTGGCCCGCGCCCGCTTTTGTTTTTGGTCGCTCGCCCCGGCAACAGGAACCAAGGGCGATCAAAAATGGTCAACACCGTCGAACTGCGGCAGAAGCGGGCCAAACTGATTACTGATGCGCGGTCGGCGTTTGACCTGGCGCAAAAGGACGGCCGCGAGGCGACCGCCGAAGAGCGCGCCCGCTGGACGAAAATGTTGGACGACGCGGACAAGATGCTCAAGGAGCAGATCGAGCCCGCGGAACGCATGGCCGCCGCCGAAGCCAGCCTGAGTGAAATTCAGGAGCGCAAGACGAATCCCGGCCAGCCCGGCGCAGGCGTCCCCGGTGGCGATGCAGCCGCGTCGTATTGGGAAATGGAAGCCCGCGAGCTGAACTCGCAGGCCCACAAGGGGACGATGCTGCGGTTTGACGCCCGCGAAGGGCACGCGCAATCGGCCCTGGTGCGCCGCGCCAATCCGAAATACGGCAAGTCGTTCAAGCGCTATCTGCGCGATCCGCAGACGATGACGCACGAGGAATACCGCGATTTGCAGGCCGACGCCGACACGCAAGGCGGCTACCTGGTGCCCACGCAATTCGCGGCGCGGCTGATTATCTTCGTCAAAAATCTGGTGTTTGTGCGCCAGCAGGCGACGGTCATTCCGGTGATCGGGGCCGACGGCGTGGGGATTCCCAGCCTCGACACGGACATCGACGACGCCGATTGGACGGCCGAGCTGCTGACCGGCAACGACGATGCGGCGATGGCGTTCGGCAAGCGCGAACTCAAGCCGCATCCGCTGGCGAAGCAGATCAAGGTCAGTAACAAGCTGCTGCGCAATTCGGGCATCGACGCGGAAGCGCTGCTGCTCGATCGCATGTCGTACAAATTCGCGGTGACGGAGGAAAAAGGGTTCCTGACCGGCACCGGCTCGCAGCAACCGCTGGGGGTGTTCACCGCTTCGGCCAACGGCATCAGCACGGCGCGCGACGTCTCAACCGGCAACACCACGACCACGATCGGGGCCGACAACCTGTTTGAGGTCAAGTATTCGCTCAAGGTCCAATACTGGGAGCGCGCCCGATGGCTCTGGAACCGCACCAGCCTCAAGCAAATCGCCAAGCTCAAAGACGGCGAAGGCCGGTATCTGTGGATGCCCGGTCTGGTCCCCGGCATGGCCGATCAGTTGCTCGGCTTCCCGTTCGACATGTCGGAGTACGCGCCGAACACGTACACGACCGGCCAGTACGTCGGCATCCTCGCCGATTGGTCCCGCTACTACATCGCGGACAACCTCAACATGAGCGTGCAGCGCCTGGTCGAGCTGTATGCCGCCACCAATCAGGTCGGCTTCATCGCCCGCAAAGAGACTGACGGAATGCCGGTGCTGGAAGAGGCGTTCGTGCGCAGCAAGCTCGCGTAATTCACGGTTTGGTTTTTTGTCAACCCAGTTTTCAGTGAGGAAAATCGTGAATTCAAATCTCGTAAAAAACGTCAAATTCACGCTGGTCGAGACCGACGTGGCCGCCGGTCAAACCGAAGTGGACAGCTCGATTGTGGACATGGCCGGCTATGACGGCGTGCTGTTCGTGGCCGCCCTGGGCGACGTGACCGACGCCAGCGTCCTGACGCTCAAGGCGCAGGATAATTCGGTGAATTCCACGACCGGGATGGCCGACATCACGGGCGCGACGACCGGGGCAATCACGGCCTCGACCAATTCGGATCAGCTCCTGATCGTCGATGTCTATCGCCCGCAAAAAGAGTTTGTGCGGGCCGTGCTGACGCGCACGGCGCAGAACGCCGTCATCAACTCAATCGTTGCGATCCAGTATCGCTCCAGCCGCGGCCCGGTGACGCAGGACACGAGCGTACTGTCGTCCGTTCTGGCCGCGTTCTAATTCCAGTTTCAATCTCGGCCTGGTGAACCATGAGCGACACGACCGACGCAACGCAAAGCAGCCTGGTGCCAAATTACATGGAGCAAGGCGGCTCCGTCCTGGTGATTGGCGGCGATTTGCTGGTGACCTCCAGCGGCAAAATCACCGCTGCCGGAACGCAGGCGGGACCGACGACGGCGCTGACTGACAGCACCGGCGGCGGCGGCTCCTCAGGCGGCACACTCGCTGCCGACGTGGCGACGACGCTGTTGATTCTTCCCATCCCGTCCCTGGCCGCGCTGGCCAACGCCGCAACGCTCAAGATCCTGCCCGGATTTGCGGGCAAAGTGACCGCCGTCAACTTCCGCGTCGGGGCCGCGCCGGTGACAACGGGAGCCAAGGCGGCGACGTTGACGGCGCGGGTATCGGGCGCGGCAGTTACCGGGGGCGTCGTTGGACTGACAAGCGCGAACTGCACCCCCGCCGGCGCGGCCGTCGCCGGGAGTGCGATCACCGCAGCGAACTCGTTCCTGGCAACCGACACGTTGGAAGTGGCCGTCTCGGCCGTCACGACGTTCGCGGAGGGCAGCGGCTGGGTTGAATTCACCGTCGTCAATACCGATCTCGCGGCCGCGCTCTCGACGCTGGCCGTACAGAGCAATGCGCTCCTGACGATCCTCAAGGGCATCGGCGCCTCAAGCTAAAGGGTTTCGATGTTCGCGAAGTCATTCACCGTACCGATTACGACCGCGGCCGATGGCACCGGCAGCGGCTTCACCGATGTTACCAATGGCCGTGTGCTGGGCGTCGTCTATGTGCCCGATGGCACGACCCCATTCGCAAATAACGTCGTCGTCACGATCACCACGGAAGTCTCGTTGCAAGCCGTGATGACCAAGACGGTGGCCGCGGGCAACACCGCGTTCTCGGCCTATCCCAAGGTGCAGAATAACGCCGTAGCCGACGCTTCCGCGATTGCGGGGGCCTTCGATTTCATTCCGCTGGCCGGCAATGAGCGCGTCAAAATCGCGATCGCCAGCGGGGGCGACACAAAATCCGGTTCATTTATGGTCATCGTGGGGTAGTCATGGCCGACAAAGTGCGCGTCAAAATGCGAACGATCATGGCCGGCGATTACGGCACGGCCGCTCCTGGCTCAATCGTCGAGGTGCCCGTGCATGTCGCGGAAGAGCTGCTGCGCACCCGGCAGGCCGAGCCCGCGCCGCCGCTGCCGAAACCGGCAAAGCCCGTCGCGGAAGATGACGAGGAGGAGACCGCGACCGCGCCGCCCAGCTCTGAAGAAACCGCCACGCTGAAACGACTGCCATCGCGCCGCCGCTGAAGGACAGACATGAATGGGACTCGTACTCGTGACTCCGCCGACAGGCCCAGCGCTGCTCAACAGCGATGCGAAGCTGCACGCGCGGATCACGTATGCGGACGAGGACAGCGAAATCACGGCGCTGATTCAGGCGGCCCAGCGGTATTACGAACAGGTCGCGGGGGTGCAGCTCTGCACGGCTACTTACGATCAATTCTGGCACTCGTTGCCGCGCTCGGAAGCCAATTTGCAGTTGCATCAGGACTTGGCACCGTGGGGCAACGGCAAACTGTGGATCGACCGGCCGCCCCTCGTGTCGGTGACTTGGATCAAATACTACGACGACACTCAGACGCTGCAAACGCTCGATCCGTCGCTGTACCAGGTCGATGCGACCGGGCAGCGGGGTTTCATCGTGCCGGCAGCCGGTCAACTCTGGCCCGAAATGTACCCGGGCCTGCTGAACGCTTTCAACGTGCGTTTCGTCTGCGGATTCGACGCGCCGCAGGGCTCGAATGTGCCGGCAACGGCGCTGCACTACATGCGCGAATGGGTGTGTCGGCATTTCAAGGAAGAGGGCCGCGAGGGTGGCACGAAAGATCCCGAGCCGCCCGGAATGGAAGCCCTGTTCTGGGCCGAGCGCTGCCTAGATTTTGTGTGAGGACAGAAAATGTATCGCACACCCGGCCGCGGCGCGGGCTACTACAACGTGCCTGGGACGATTCAGCAGAATCAACCCAAGGACACGACACAAGGTCAACTCGTCCCCAACTGGGTCAATCTCTACAACGACTGGTTTCACGTCACGGGCAAAGCGGGGCCGGACGCGCGGAAGTTCGAGCAACTTCACCCCACGGTGACGCACATCGTCCACGTTCGATTTTCGTCGAACTCATCGGGCATCGTCCCCACGCGATTTCGCATTGTGCTGAACGACGGCAGCGGCCAGATCCTAAACATCCAATCGGTTTTCGACGTGGACAAGCGCCGCACCGAAGTCGAGTTGCAATGCGTGGAGGTCAAGCTGTAATGGCCGCGCCGAAAGTCACCGCAATTGTCACCGGGGATGCCGATCTTGACGCCAATCTGCGCGCCCTCGATGACGCCATGCGGACGCGAATTGCCAAGTCGGCGGTCAACGCCGGCGCGAAGGAAATCGCGAAGGCGGAAAGGGCCCTGGCGCCCGTCAGATCGGGGACGCTGCGGAGCGCAATCAGCAGCCGGATCGTCAAGGGCTCATCCGCGAAGGGCGTCGAAGCCAAAGCCGGTATCAATGTCGGCAAGCGCTCTGCCGGCCGCGTGGTCAATCAATCGACGCATACGAAATCATCCGGCGTCAAGGGCCTGGCATCGGCTCCGCATTCGCACTTAGTCGCGCTGGGGACGAGGGCTCGCGTGCGCCAGCGGATCGGCGGCAAGTTCGCCTATCTGGAGCCCAGCCCGCGCAGTCGATCGACCGGGACCATGCCCGCGAATCCGTTTATCAAAGTTGCGTCACAGACCGCTCAATCGTCGGCGCGGTTCGCGATCAAGCAGGCCATCGTCAAGGGAGTGCAACGCGAAGTCAATCGCTTCGGCAAGCGCACCGGCCGCCAGATTGCGGGGGTGGGCTGATGGCCGCGACGTATTTCGAGCAGGCGCTCCAGAATTTTATCGTCGGGCTGGCCGCGGTGCAAGCAACCTGGCCGTCAATCCCCGTGCGCGTCATGAAGCTCGCACAGGACGACGCGCTCCCGGCGATCATCGTCGGGCCGCACGAAGAAATGCACGAGAACGACCTGTCGGGCCGCGGCGGCGCGGTCGAGTGGAAAGGTTTGATCCGAGTCACGAGCAAAGTGTTCGCCGACGTGCGACTCATCACTGAGGCGATTCGCAATAACGGCACGTCCCCCGGAACCGGGCTGGCGGGCTACAGCGGCACGATGGATGGCTGGTCAGTGCAGCGCGTGTCAGTCGAAAAATCGACGTTCGATTTCATCTGGTACGAGGACGCGACTGATGAGGGCGATTTCGTGATGGACACGGAGATCGAAGTCGCGTTCGCGGAAGCCGTGTAGGCAACTCAGGAGACAATCATGGCGAAGTATACGAGCAAGGGCGCAGCGATTCTGTTGTCAATCGCATCGGTTTTCACCGCGATTGCACAGTGCGATTCGATCAATGCGCCTGACGCCAAAGTCGAGACGGTCGATACGACTGCCCTCGATTCTTCGGTGGGCAAAGAGAAGGCACCCACGGGCTACACCGATTCCGGCGAGTGCTCGGGGTCGTGTTTCTTCGATCCGGCCGGAACCACGCACAAGGCCATGACGGCGTTTCTCGCCGCGCCGTCCACGTCGTCGTGGAAGATCACCTATACCGACGGCGTGCCGACCTCCTGGGCGTTCTCGGCGATCGTCACCAAATTCACGCCCAAAATGGCGATGGGGCAGTTTCTCAAGGCGGATTTTGCGATGGATGTAACCGGCGTCGTCACCGGCTGGTAACGCAGAAAGTTGAACCATGAAAGCCACTCTGATTATCGACAGTCTGGGGCCGAACCCGGATTTCCATCCTCCGCGCCGCGAGCACTTCGCGACCGACGAAGAATTTCACGACGCGCAGGCGCTGTATGACGTGCCCGCGGAAATCATGGTCCCGGCCGGAACCGAGCTCTCCGGGCATTCGCACACCTGGGTTCATTGTTTTCCCGATGCTTCGGGGTTGATCCTCGACAGCAAAAATCAGCCGCTGCGCGTGGGGCCGGGCGTCGTCCGTGCCGTGCCGGCCGATGCCGCCTGTCAGGCCGCACTCGACAAGCATATTCTGCACGCGGCAAAGTCCCGCCGCGTGCGGCCGGAATATATCCGTGACGAGATCGCCAAGTGCGTGCAGGCCGCCCGCGACCAGCAGTCGCGCAACGACGCGGCGAAGGCCGCGCCGCAGTCCCCGGATCAGCACCACGAACTGCCCCTGCCCCTGGGCGAGGCCCAGACGAAAGCGAAAGTCTAATGATCGCCACCCGCGCCGATTTCCTGCGCCCCTGTCAACGTCGCTTCGGCGAACTCACGCTGCCGTTTTCCGGGCTGACAGTCCGGTTTCGATCGCTGTCGGAGCTGGAATTCTCGCAATTTGAGATGGACTCCCTGCGCGCCAGCGGCGACGGCGACAGCTTTGAGCCCAGCGATGAGGCTGTCCGCAGCACCAGGGCGCGGCTGATCGTGCTCTGCCTGTGCGACGAGGGGGGAGTGCGGATTCTGACCAGCGACGACATCGAGTCGATTGAATGCCTCGACGCCGGCGACACGGCCGCACTGTATGACGTGCTGCGGGATCACTGCGGTCTGGCGCGGCGTGTGACTGAAGCAATGGCGCGCCGCGAGGCTGCCAAAAAAAACTCGAACGAAACGGACGGCGGCGATTCGCGCTCAAGTTAGCCGCGCGGCTGGGCTGCTCGGACGTGGACCGGCTGCTGGACAGCCTGACGCGCGAACAATTCGACGAATGGCTCGATGCGGACGAACTCGACAGAACTGTGAGCGGTGCAGGGGAGCGAATCGTATGGACGCTGGCGATGGCAGCCGCGGCGATCGTGGCCACGAACTTCAATGCGGCCGACCTGCACCCGCGCGAGCTCGTGCCGGGCGAGGCCGACAAGCACGAGGGCGGTCTGGGAAAACTGGACGCCAACATGCGGGCACTGGCCGCCAGGCACAGCTAGGGGAAGCGCATGGCTAATGCCGCGGGAGACATCGTGACGGTCCTGTCGCTCGAAGATTTCGAGTTTCGGACGGGGCTGCGCCGGGCTGGACGCGAAGCCAAGCAGGCCGGGTCGGAGATCGCCGGCGGCATCGGCCGCGGGATCGGCCAAGTGGGCTTCGCCGTGCAGGACTTTTACAGCGTGTTCTCGATGGGTGGCAAAAACGCCCTGGGCCGCGCGCTGATGGGCACCATGAATAACGTGCAGATGCTGGGCGCGGCGTTCGGGCCAATCGGCATGGCCGTTACGTCGATCGGCGGCGCAATTGGCGCTATCGTCGTCCCCAAGCTGTTCGAGGCCAAAGCGGCGAGCGAGGAATTCACCAACGGCCTGAAAGCCGCCGTCGCCGAATCGGAAAAACTGGTCTCGCACTTCAACGACCTGAGCAGTTTCAACGCGAAACTCAAAGGCACAAAGACGTCGGCGGGCGCGGCGTCGATGCTCGACGATTTGGACCTGCAAGAGAAGCAACTCCGGTTCAAGCGCGACAAATTGGCCAAGGCCGGCAATGACTTCGGGTTCAGCCTGGTGAATTCCGGGAAGGCAATGGTCCCGGATTTCGCGCAGGGCAAAGGTGTTGCCAGCAATCTGCGATTCATGCGCGCGACGGCCAAAGGAGGAGGGGAAGGGGGCCTCGCAGCCGAGCGGGAAGAGGCGAAGAAACTGGCCGACGAATTGGACACGCTCGACGAAAAACTTAGAGACATCCGCAATAAAAAATCGGCCACGCGGGACAAGCAGGCCGAGTTGAGCGAAGCCGAGCAATTTTCAAAGCACTGGGACGACGTGCTTGCGAAGCAGAAGAAATTGCGCGAGGCCGAGAATCAGCGATTGAAGGTGGCCGACGACATCCGGCAGTCGGTTGAATCGCCCTACGAGGCGGTGCAGCGGAAGTTGGAAGATTTGAAACGATATCGAGACCTAGGCGTCATCGACGACGACCTCTATGGGAGCGCCGTCGATAAGGCCGGCAAGGATGCAATCGCCGGGCTGGCAAAGGGCAGCATCCCGAACCAGATGAACGCGGGTGTAGCGGCCGGCGGTGGCCGCGAATACGCCGCTATCCGCGAGTCGATTCGCTCCAGCCAATCGAATGAGTCGCCCGAAGCGAAAGCGATCCGCGACCTGATAAATCTCACGCGGCGCGGCGTCAAAGCGCAGGAGGAATTGGCCGCGGCCAACGCACAGCCACCCATCAAAATTCCGGGGGGCTGAAAATGTCCGTTCTTTCAGTGCGCGAAATCTTCCGGGACCGCGGTGGCAGCAGCGGCGGCGTCAGCCGAATCAACGTGTCGCGTCAGTTCCAGGTCTGGACATCGACGGCTGCGGATGACTTTCTGACTATTCTCGCGAGCTATCCAGGCCCCGGCCCGTCCCTCTTGCCCGCGCTCTACGACCTGCACCCCAACAGCCCGGCCGGAGGCCCCGCCATCACCTGCCGCAACGCGAGCGGGCGACAGAACGCCGGCGGCGTGGACTGGCTATTCACCTATGACTATTCGAGCGAACCCATCGACCGCGACATGATGGACCGCGAGCTGTACCCGAACCCGATCATGCGGCCCGCGCGCTGCTCGGGCGGCGCGGGGCGATATGCGGCCATCCCGAAAATGTGGATCTACTTGACCACGCGGCAACTCGGCCCGGATGACGCGGCATACACCGGGGCAACCCCCGATCGAACGGGCTGCGGAATCACGACATCCGCCGGCGAACCATACGACAGCCTCCCCGAAATCGACGATTCGCGCTGGTCGCTGCACTTCTCAAAAAACTACGACGCGCAGAAGATGCCCTCGTGGCTGTTCTCGTGGGACCCGGATACGGTCAACAGCAAAACCGTGCAGATGCTCGGGCGCACGTTCGGCCCTCGTACTCTCAAGCTCGCGCAGCCGAAATTCTCCGACGTGCAGCGCGAGAACGGCGTTGACTTTCGCACGATTGACTTCGACATCGACTATGACGCGCTGGGACACACGTACAAAGTCGCCGACCGCGGCTTTTCGGTGAACGTGTCGGGAACCGTGAAAAAGATCCTGCTGGGCGACGGCACTTATCCGACCGTGCCGCAGTTGCTCAACGGCTCCGGTGGATTGCTGGCCGGCACTGGCAACACGGCCGCAAATGTCCCCGATACGGCGCTCGCCTATATCCGCGAGGGGGCGGTTTATCCCGAGCAAGATTTCAAACTGCTGCCGATCAACGAAAGCTACATCGTGCCGACATTCTCGGCGAAAGGTGGTGTGTAAATGGCGAACGAAATCAGCACGAATTTTCAGCTCGGACTCATCAATGGCAACCTCAACGATCCGGGGCCGAACCTGGGGCAGATCCTCGTCGGGCAGTCCGTCGCCGCGCTCTGGAAGCGGACGGTTACGCTCACCGCGGCGGCGGATACCGACGTGGGCGCACTGGTGGCCGGAATAACGACGGCGGGCATATGCTACATTTTCAATTTGGACGCGACGAATTACGTGCAATGGGGGCCGAACAATGCGGGCGCTATCGACGTGATCGGAAAGCTGAAACCGAAAGACATTCCGGCCGTCTTTCGGCTCGACCCGTCTTTCTCGCTGCGAATGAAAGCAAACACCGGAAATTGCGAAATCCTGATTTGCATCTATGAGGATTGAGTGCCAACCTTCGACGATCATTCCTCAATGCGGATCTCCCGCAGCGTCCTTTGGACTGAGGCGCAGCGCCCGCAGACTCCGCGCGTGCAGAACTTGGCGCGGCAATCGGCCGTAGCCGGAATGTGTCGCGACATCCGCTTTGTGATCGTCGGGGCGGACATTTCCGGCGAGTTCGCCACGTGCGACGTGGTGGCCGTCGATTACGGATTTCAGCAGTCGGACGTGTACGGCATCGACGTGAACGGCACAGTCGAGGTGTACGACCCGACGGGCTGCTTTTTCAATGAGCCGAATGCCAGCCTGACCGGCCGCATGGGCAGCGCCCGACTGCGGCAGCCGCTGGGAGTGTATGGCGCTGATCCGGTGGACCACTACAATGTGCCGCAGTGGGAAGTCTACTCGCTGTGCTGTCTGGCGGTGTGCTGATGCCGGCCAAAGGCTCCCACAAAAATTGCTGCTGCGGCGGCTGTGGCAAAGTCTGGACCAGCGGCGGCGGCCTGGCACAATTTTGTGCCGGCTGCCGTCCGTATCAGATTTGCGCCGAATATGCCTGTCTCACCCGGTTGGTCGGCCAAACCGCAGTCAGAGCCTATGCGCTGCTCACGATCTGCCAGCCGGACACGGATCAAGATGCCTGGGTGGGTGTGCTGATCCTCGAAAACAACCTCATCAACCTTTCGGTGGCTCCCGGAGTTGACTCAAACAATCAGTGCTACCTGTCGCTGACAGCGCCGGAGCTGGGAGTCTACGACGTGCGGCAGCCGATCGACACCGGCAGCCTGATTTGGAACACGAACTGCCAGAACTGCGCGACGCCGTATGACGAGCCGGTCCTGACTTTCAGTTTCAGCGACACATTCTGTCGGGCCGCGGCGACGATCTCGATCCGCAGCGCGGCCAATACGAGCCTCACCAAGTTGCCTCTGGCCTACGGCTGCACCGACCCGTGTACCGATCCTTACGCCATCCCCGACCCTGCGCCGCCGTGCCTGGGAGAATGCGCGGATTGTCTGTGCTTGTGCTCGTACGCGCAACTCACATTCACCGAGGTCGGCGTCGTGACCAGCGTCCGGGGCGGCCTGTGCGGCAAGACCTACGCCTTCGAGACGGGGCACAAGGTTGTCATCGACTGCTGTTCACTGAAATTGTACGCGCCCGACGGCAGCGAAATATCGTCGGGCGTGGCGATCGGGCGTGCCAGTGGAAATCTGTGCCCGACGCCGACGGCGACCTGGTGGGGCAGTGACAGCGGCAACGTGATTATGTACTCATTTTATTGCATCGGCTGTGACGATAAGCCGGTCAACGTCGCCGAAGGCTGTCACTGTCATATGCCGCCGGTGCTCGCCTGCGAGGTGATTTTCACCCCCGATTGTTTATGCGCCGAATTTGGTCCGCTCGATGTCGTGTTCGACCTGGTGTATGACCCGGTGCTCCAGGCGTGGACCGGAGAATGGCAGCAATGCGCCCACGGTTCGGCGAATTCAATCGGTACGATCAAGGTCACGGTCTCTTGCAGTGACGACGGCCCCGGATCGTGCGTCTGCGATCTGGGCCTGCCCGCAATCGGGCAACAGGTCATGTCCCCCTATGACCCGTCGAATTGCAGTCCGGTGCATGGCACGTTCGAGGCGAGCGGCGCCCTGACATGGAGTCTCGGCAGTGGTGGCCCCTGCGGATTGAGTACGGGAGCGATGGGGCCAACCGTAACAGAGCCGTGGTCCCTGACAGTCAAGGTGATGGAATGACGGATTACGCTCAGGACAATCGCGCCAACACCGCCTGCGAATGTGCGGGGCCCGGCGACTGCGCGCGGCATGGAGTCCACAAGTCGCGATTGGAATTCCAGCGCTGCGCCGGTATCGGCTGCACAGTGCAGACTTGCGCGAAATATTGGAACGCCTGGGAATCGTCCCGGATGCCGGGTCAAACCAAGCCGGTCGAGTCGCCGAAACCGCCATCATTCCGGGGATTCGGTGACTGGGTTTCCGCCGGCATCCGCAAGGTAACGGGGGGCCTCGTAACACCGTGCGGCGGCTGCAAAAAGCGCGAAGCCTGGCTCAATCACTGGTTTCCCGCCACGCTGCCACCCATTGAGCGCGTGACGCTGCACGCGCCCGTGCGTCACCTCATGTTTCACCTCTGGCCGGTCGCTGGGTTCGGCGCGTGGCAGTGGAATTGCGACCGACTGAAATCTAACGCGCATCTTTTCAACGGGCGGCGCATCGTGGCAATCGCCGTAAGCCCGGAGACCGACGACGCGGAGACCGTCAAAGGGTACCTGCGCGACTTCACGGACGAATTTATCATTCTGGCGAACAATCAGAAGCTCCGCGAGGTCGTGACGTGGATTCCGATGCTGGAGCGATTGGAGAAATATCAGAGCGATCAAGACGTGACTTTCACCTGCCACGGAAAATGCGTGCGGCACCGTGTCAGCAACGATGCCCACGGTAGCACAATTTTCCGGTGGACTGACGCGATGTACGAAACATGCCTCAATTGGAGTGCAGCCCGGTCATTGCTCGAGCGCCACGCCACGGCCGGCAGTTTCCGCCGCGAGGGCAACCCGGAGCGCGGCGGCTGGGGGCCGTGGCACTACTCGGGGACGTTCTTTTGGTTCCGCAACCGCGATTCGTTCCGGCGCAACTGGCGATATGTCCCGCAGCGATTTTACGGCACGGAGGCGTGGCCCGGGCTGATGTTCCGCCCGGAAGAGGCTGGCGTGATTTGCTGCGACGACGTGCAAGATTTGTACAAGATAGATTACTGGGAGCGCGAGATCGAACCGCAACTAGCAGCCTGGAGGGCACGGCATGTCTGAAATACATCGTCTCTGGTCGGAGGCACTAAAGCGCGGCGCTAAGCCTGGAACCGACGTTGACGCCGAAGAACATCATTTGCACGGCTGGGTCGATGTGCTTGATTCGTGGGGCACCGGAAAGCCGTATTCGGGCATGGCGTGCATCGACCAGAAATGGCTTGACGCACACCCGGTGCTGTGGAGCAGCGCGATGAAGATCGAGATCGGCGGCGGCCGCACGCCTCGCGGCGAGGGATTCGTCAACGTCGATATTCTGCCGTGTGCCGATGTTGTGATCGACCTGGAGCTCGGCCGGCTGCCGTTCCCCTCCGACTCCGTTGACGCGGCATACACATCGCATTGCCTGGAGCACGTGAACAACGCCGTCGGGGTGCTGGGCGAACTGCTGCGCGTTTGCAAAATCGGGGCTCCCGTCGAAATCCGCGTGCCGCATTGGCTGCACCCGATGGCGTGTTGCTCGGGTCACGTGCATGTGCTGAGTGACCGGCAGGTGGAAATCTGGTGCAATCAGCCGGAAAACTTCTGGCCGGAATCCCCGAAGCGGTTCGCGCTCAAGGGCATTCATTACCAGATCGACGTGGCGCATCACGAGCTGCGCCCATTGTTCCCGGCGCTCACTGACGAGCAAGTCGCCAAATACATTCCCGGCTGTTGCCACGAGATCCGCTGTTCGCTGGAGGTTGTCGCCCGATGAAGCCGCGCATCATCCACGACTTCGCGCCACCGGGGCTGTTGCGAGCCGTCGCCGCAACGTGGCCGCGCGACGATTGGCCGCACTGGCACCGATACGACGATCGCAACGCCGCGAAGCTCGGCAGCAAAGACGCCCACCGGCTCCCCGATGCCGCGCGGGCCGTGCTGTCGCTGATGGCGGCGATTGACGTGAGCGACTTCGCCGATGCCGCATTCCCGGACCTCGACATGCACGGCGCGGGCCTGCACTCGATTCTGCCGGGCGGACACCTTGGCCTGCACCTCGACGGGGCGGTACACCCGCTCACCGGCTGGCGGCGGGAGGCCAACGCGGTACTGTTCGTCGATGACTGGGATGCTGATTGGGGGGGCGAGCTGGAATTCTGGTCGTCACCGCAAAGCCGCGGACCGCGCCGGATCGTGACGCCGCGCCGCAACACGCTGGTTTTGTTCGCGACTGGCCCGACGGCGTGGCACCGGGTCGCCCGCGTGGACGGCCCCCAGCCGCGCCGCACGCTATCGCTGTTCTGGTGGTCACTCGCCGCCGCCAAGAGCAACCGTGACCGGGCCGAGTTCGCGCGCTAGTCCCGAGTGCGTTTTTCGATCAGCAGCAGGATTTCGGCCGCCTGTGAAAGCCCCGGCGGGGTCAAATATGATGGGGCATCAGGAGGCATTCGCGGCCTCCCTCGCGCGCGGCCGCGCGAACGTGACACGAATTGAGAAATGTTCGAGGAGCGCGCGCTTGGCGGACCGCTCAAGTTCAACGTCTCCAGCGCGATGAGCCGCGACCAAAATCGCGGTCAGGTCGGCGGGCGTAGTGAACCCTCTGACTTCTTCTCGGCGCTCTTCCATTAGGGTGTCTCCTACCCTAACCGGATTCATTCGGTTAAATCCGGCTGAATGGCATCCGCCGCAACGTCAGCGCAGAAAAAAAGCCGCGTTTCTTCGTATGAAACGCGACTTCTGAAAAATCGTCGGTTTTTTATTTCATTCGGTTTTCGGTTTCTGTATTCGGTTTTTCCGGCCCAGCTTCGGACGCGTTGGCAAAAGGTTTTGTTAGGTTTCACGGGCGTTTCACGGGCGTTTTTTTTCCGTTTTTTTTCCGTTTTTTGGGTTTCGCTTCCGCCATATTCTCGAATTTCCTAAAAGATTCAAAAATAATTCTGGAGTCGCGAAGGAAACAGAAGGAATATGCGGCGTTTACCGCATATTTTCAATCTTTGCCAATGGTACTTTTCACTGAAAAGTACCACGGTACTTGTCAGTGAAAAGTACCATCGCGCCATTTTTCTGGCATGCTTGTTGCACAATGGATGCGCCATGGGCGGCTTGCGGAGTTGTGCGGAGTTATTGCGGAGTTGCGCCGCCGGCCCGAATTTCAGTCCGACCGGGCCGCGCGGACCGCCGCCATGCGAATCCACGTTGACACGTCGCGTTCATCGGCAGCGGCGGCGCGGGCGATCAGATCATATTCCTCGTCAGAGAATCGAGCGCCGACCACGCGAGTACGCGTGATGGCCTGCTTCGGCCTGCCTTGGCGTCGGGGCTTTGTTCTAGTTTTCGGTGTCATGTTTCTTTCGTGCGGGCTCTGCCGCGGTTGGGGGCTAGTCGATACGCTCATAAGCCGATACGCCGGTGCGCACAACGCTTCCGACGGGCATTCCAAGCAAATCGAGAGGTCGCGCAATGGCTCCGAATTTGGCCAACCTCTCGCCTGCCTTTGCTCCGTCCATTACGTCTGACGCAGCGCCCGGATGACGCCGCCAGTGTTGCCGCTGGAGAGATTCAGCTTCGTCCTTCACCGCATCGCGCTGATCGCTGTTCATCCATCCGCCGTTTTCGTGCCCCATTATCGTCTCCAATCGTGCCAGTTGGCATCCCCACTCCGCAGGGGACTCGTTGCGGCGTTGTGCCGCTGCGACACACAACTCCACACACCTATTGCAACTGAGTAGCCTTCCGGCCGCGGATCGTCGCGTCAACCTGTGTCTGGCTGATGGTCAGCGTCAACAGGTGTACCCTAGCGATTCTCTCGCAGCTTTCAGGCATCCGAATGCAGGTGTGTGGGGTTGTGTGTCGCATGGTTCTATTATACAGACTATCGTCCGCTTGTCAAACGAAAAACAACACAAAATAACAAGATTTCCCAAAATCGCTGAAAACTGCGGTAAAACGCGGGGATTTTATGCTGCCTTCGGTGGCTCTGGCTCATCCCCGAGCGGAAATAGCTTGTCGATTGGCGACGGGCGCGGGGCAATTGTGCGGTCGAGGTAGAATCTGTCCGTGATCGCAGGCGAGCTATGCCCGAGCGCCTGCGTGGGGTCTCCCCCGGCTGCAAGTAAATGGGTGGCAACGCTCTTGCGGAATACGTGCGTTTTGTATTGCCGTGTGTCGGGAATGCCGTTCGCGACCATGATTTGCCCGAGCTTGTCGTAGAATATCGTTTCCGACCACGGCCACGGCCAGACTTGTTCTCTGATGGGCCGCGCGATGCGCGACAGCCATTCGACGGTAGACGGGCGCACACGGTATAGCCGATCCTGCAATCCGCCCTTGACGTTCTCGGCCCGCGCTGTGATGAATCCGCGCTCAAGGTCAACGTCCTGCCATCGCAACCCGAACAGTTCGCTTTTGCGAGCGCCGGTGTCCCAGAAGCACGCCACGAGTGAACAGAACCAATCGCTCGCTTCGATGTCGCCGATGCGACCGGGCATCCTTCGCAGAAACTCCCACAGGCGTTGAAGCTGTTCGCGCGTGAGTGCGATTGGCGCACGGATCGGTTCCTTGATCTTGACAACATCGGGGTCTGTATCCACGATGCGCTTACGCGCCATGAGCAAGTTCCGCGACAACATCTGCTGCCTGTGGCGGTTCCTGCTGGGGTCGCTGAACCGTTATTTGCGGTTTTTCGTGGTTGCCCTTCCCTGTCGCTGGCATCGCTTTGGCGAGTCTCTGCCGGGTCTAACTTCAGGGGAGGGCTTTTTACTATTGAATTAAGTTACCGAACCGATAACATGAAAGGCAAGCAATGAAAGCGAAAAATGCCATGATTTCCACAACAGAAGCAGCAGAGCGCCTCGGCATCACTCAAGGCCGGGTCCGTCAGATTTGTCGCGGACACCGCTCGCCAAGAAAATTCGGGAAAAAGTTGGCGCGCGATTGGTTCTTGTCCGAAAAGGACTTGCGACAAATCGCGGAAACCGTCCTGCGAAATAACGGGTGTAATGCGGAAAATTGAATTGACAGATCGTTACCGCATCGGTACGTTCCCCTGCGCTGGAGGACCGGCGCAGGCATTTTCACATAACCGAAAGGAAGCATGATGCCAGTTGTCACCGAAACACTGAGGCTCGACACGATCAAGGACATCGACCCGCGCGTGGAAGGCGTGTTCCAGTATCACGTCGATCGCGCTCGACAAGACTGCCTCAACAGGCCGGCCGATAAGACGGTTCGCAAGGTCGTCCTGGAAATCGAATTCGAGCCGATTCTGGACCCTGACTCACGCGAGTGCGATGCCGTCAATATGACGCTCAAGGCGCGGTCGAAGGTGCCAGACCATGCGAGCGCAACGTACAAGCTCGGCGTCGATGCGAAAAAGAAGGGGCTGTTTTTCAATGTCGATAATCCGGCCGACATCGACCAGCCCGCGCTGCCGCTGGGTGAGTGATTCAACTTTTCCGACAAATCTATTTCAGGAGTGAATTATGGAAGGACTTCAAAGCGACACGCTGAAGCTGATTCAGGATACTGCGGTAAGGGCGAGCGATTCGCAAAACAAAGTTGCGTTCGTCAAATTGCCGGGCGAGCCGTCTCATGTCTACGCGGCAGTCAAGGCCGATGGCACTTTCAGCCGCCATGAAGCGGTCGCCGGGCCTCGCGCGCATCGCCTAAGCGGACTGGTGGAGGCCATCGCCTATGCGAATATCAAGGGCAACAAAGACGCGTCGGTCGTGTGGTTCGACGAATGCGGCGTGGTCGTGGTTCTGGACGACTTGACGCGCAGAGATATTGCCGTCGCGGCGTTCACTCACAGTCCGCAGTTCGCGCGGCTGTCGCAAATCGCTGAGTCGAAAGAGCGGTTTACGCAGGCCAAGTTCCGCCGGTTGCTTCGCGTCGAGTTCGCGGGATGCACGCCGAACAATCTGCTGCTCGACTGGGTGAGCGATTGCGAATTCGGGAGCAAGGGAAATTCTGTCGGCACGATCACCAAAGATCGGTCATCGTTCGGTCGCGACATCGAAGAACAGGTGAAATCGAAGGACCGCGGCGCGTGTCCCGACCAGATCATTCTGGCCATGCGCGTTTTCGACGACCCCGGCCTCCAGTTGACCAGGCAAATCGTCTGCGATGTTGAAATCCATTTGTCCGAACAGCAATTCGAGCTGACTCCATTCCCAGGGCAGTTGCAGGAAGCGATTGACGCCGAAATGGCGAATGTCGAATCGCTTCTGGCTGGTGCTGGTGGCGTTCAGTGCCCGGCGTTTAGAGGTCGGCCGTAACAGGGAAACAGTAGTAGTCCGCGGCGTGTCGCTGCGGAAACCGGCAGTCCGGGATTTGCACCCCGGCTGCCGGCATTCATCAGGAAAGGAATCCAATGCTTGTTTTGTCGCGGAAGGCACAGGAAGTGATTGTGATCGGCAAAGACGTCGAAGTGTGCGTCGTCAAGATCCAGGGCGACAAGGTGCGGCTTGGAATCAAGGCCCCGCGAGACGTGTCTGTCATCCGGCAGGAAATCGTGTTGCGCGGTGAGCGCGAACCGGAGGCGAAAGCATGAAAGCAATCCACAAAACGCGCCGAGGTGTGAAATGACCCGCGCAATTGAACTCGAAGTCGCACAGCTCGCCGATGACGTTGCCAAGCTACTGCGGGCCGCGTTCGGCGATGTGGCTGACGATATTCAGTGGCGCGTGCAGTACCTGGGTCAACGAGGTTGGATGCCCTATCGCATCCAGATCGGCGCAGAATCCGACTCGGTGGCGAATTACTGGGGCAGTGACGCGCACACGGCGTATGTTGGCTTTCTGTATTCGGTCGAGGTCGCTGTGCGGATGAGGGAGGCGAGAAAGGCGTGAGCAGCAATACTTACATTACCGGAGAGTTCACGCTGTTAGACGACAGCGACATTATGTTTTCCGCGACGGCATCATATGCGGTCACGCCTGAGGGCGTTCGACTGATTGAGATCAATATCATTCGCGTTTCGCTGGCGTCATATGAGCTGCCGGCCGACGAAGGATATGACCCGGAGCCGATGATTCTCGACTGCCGCCATGTTTACCAGCAGTTGCGGCTCGAAGAGTTGCTGATGGTGGACTTCGAGACAGACATCCTGAAAGAGTGCTGCGAACACGCATCGGCTAACGCTGGAGTAAATCCATGACGCAAAAATCACTCTTGGACCAAAAGCCGCCGGAGTATCAAATCCCGCAGGGCGCGCCCGATGTCGTCGATGCTGAATTCGAGGCGACGGCGACAACCGCTCTGACGGTCCCCGATCACCACGACGCCATGACCGCGTTTGCCGAGCTGGGCATCGGTATCGACACCGCAAAGCAAATCGCGTTTCGATTGAATGACATCGTTGAAAAGCAAAAGCTGTTTGCCGACATCCAGGGCAAGAAACACTTGCTAGTCGAGGCGTGGTGTACATGCGCCGGAATGTGCGGACTTTCGCCGCGAACCGTGTGGTGCAAACGCATCACGACGGAGGCCGGCAATGTGCTGGGCTATGAGGCCCGCGTTGAGGTCGTGCGCCTTTCGACTGACCAGGTTGTCGGGGCAGCGGAGGCCGAGTGCTGGATGGACGAGAAGCTGAAAAACTACCCGCGGTGGAAAGAAAAGCACGCGGCGAAGTCGATGGCGCAGACTCGCGGTACGTCGAAGGCTATTGCGCAGATCCTGCGGTGGATTCCGATCCTCGCGGGCTACAGCGGCACGCCTGCGGAAGAGGCCGACGAAGATATGGGACTGCCGCCGAAACGACCGAGCCCGGAGGCGAACAAGTCCGCAGCGACCGCCCAGCCGCGCGGAGAGCGTGTCACTGATGCTGAAGTCGCTGGCGTCGTGGAGCGCTGGCGCAAATGCGTCGAGCCCGGCACGGCGACGAAAGAGAACTGGCGAACGTATGTGCATTCCTATGCCGGCCGCGAGTTTGATCCGTCATTCTCGCGCAACTGGAACAAGGCGGACCTCGATGCCGTGTCGAATTCGCTGGAAATGAGGGGAGCATGAGCGGTGAACTTTAACAATAAGGAAACGCAATGAAAAAAATCGTGAATGTGACCGAAGTCGAAGGCGAAGGACTCGTGGGACTGATGGGCGAGCGCGTGACGCTGTTTTGTCTTAATTACATCTATACCGGCCTGCTCGTCGGCGTGAATGAAACTTGCGTCATGCTCAAGGATGCTGCAATCGTCTATGAGACTGGGCCGCTCACGACAAAGGATTGGAAAGATGCACAGTCGCTTCCGTCAGATTGGTACGTCCAGCTTTCGGCAGTCGAATCTTTCGGGAGACTCAAATGATTAGGCCTGCGAGGAATAAATATCGGAGCTGGAGCAGGAGCTGGATCGGGAGCTGGAGCTGGAGCGGGAGCTGGAGCTGGAGCGGCAGCAGGAGCGGGAGCGGGAGCAGGAGCGGGATCGGGAGCGGGAGCTGGAGCTGTAGCTGTAGCTGGAGCGGGAGCTGGAGCTGTAGCAGGAGCGGGAGCGGGAGCGGGAGCGGGAGCGGGAGCGCATAATGACAGAACTTTTCATCGAACCCGAAGTCCTGCAACCAGCCGATCGCTCCACGCTGGAAAACGCCGCCGAGTGCCCGCGCCAAGCGCGGTTCATCGAACTCGGCGCGGTGCTCAATACGTCATTCGCGATGGCGTCCGGTCAAGGTTGCCACGATGCCTTCTCTGCTGCGATCAGCGATTACGTTGACAGCCGCGGTCAAGCGTCATTCGACGACACAAAGCAACTGTTGCTGCAAGAGCTTGCCAAGGCGCGGCCCGACGTGCAACCGGATGTCATCAAGGGCGCCGAGCGTTCAGCGTATGCGTTCGCGCGGTATCTGCACGATCTTCACTGGGAAAATATCCGCTGCTGGGACGGTGGGCGCGGTGAGCATTCATCGCAGTTCGCCGTTGACATGGAAGAGTTCGGGCTGCGCGTCACGTCGGAATTGGACATGCTTCACGATTCAGAGTCGCCGGAAGTGCTGACAGAGGTGGACTTCAAATCCGGGTTCGCGCTATGGCGTCATGGTGACGTGCGATCGTCGTTCCAGTTTCAGTTGCACGCACTCCTCGTGGCCGAGAAGTTCCACACGATCAAGGCCCTAGAAGTTCGCGTTTGGAACACGCGCCTAAATTCACTCACATATCCCGTGCTGTTCAAGCTCGATTCCGAGAGCCTGTATTCGATCAAATACCGCGTCCGCAACGCCGCTAAAGCCTACTTCGACACTCGCGGCAAAGAGCCAAACGACTGCGAACCGTGGCCGCTGGTCGAGAAATGCGCCGCGTGTCCCGCCGCTCACCTGTGCGATGCCGCCCGAGCGCCAGAGGGCGCGCCCGAGCAGTGGGTTGACAAGATTGTGATGTTGGAGGCACAGGCGTCTGCGCTGTCGAAGTTGGCCGCGAAGCGCGTCAAGGAAACCGGGCGCGATATTGTGACGGAGCGCGGGAACCATTTCGGAACCGACCGGCCCAAGCGCAAGTCGTCACCGAAGTTCGAGGCGTATCAGTTGAAAACCAAGTCCGAAGAAGCCGCGGAAATAGACTAATGACTCCAGCAGCGCTGCTCAAGCACCTGTCGCAACAGTCGTCACCGCAAACCGAGTCGGAAATCACGGCGCGTTTCGGACTGCGGCTGACTGACGCGGCACTGTGCGAATCGGCGTTGCTGCGGCTGTTGGACGACGGCATGTTGTGCGAGCCGTTGGGCGAGTGGAAAGGGTATGCGATCACAGATCAGGGCCGCGCGGCGCTGGCGGAAATGGTCAAGCAGGTGGCGAATAAACAGACACAGAAATCCATGTTCTGAAAGGGCGCGAAGCATGCACATAAAAATGAGAATTCCGACAGACATTGATGTCGATGCAATACGCTGCGTTGTGCCAGTTCGATACGACGACCAGGACATTCCGAACGACTTCCCATTTCGCAAGGGCGACATCTGGGACGTGACCATCGACATTGCCACTCGCAAGATTCGCAACTGGCCTAAGCGCGCTGCGCAAGTCCACATGAAAATCTGCGACGATGGCAGCTACTACCTGATGTCAGGCGACAAGGTAGTTGCATCCATTAACGGCGATTACGTGCCGGGCTGTATTCCGCAAAAGTATGGAGACTACATCGTGTTCAACATCCTTGAGGACGGCACGCTCAATGGATGGACGCCGGATGCCGGCGAGATCAAAGAATCATTTTTCAGAGACAACGGGTAATAGAAGAAACAGGAGCAGATGAACCTGTTTGGGTGATAACACCGGGACACCAGGACCGCCACGATGGCAACTCGCACGGAATGCGACCGAAACACAACCGCCACGATTCGCCTCGCAGTCTGGGAAATCGAGGACGTGCGCCAAGTGTTACTGCGCCGATCCCGAGAAAAGCACTGGACGCAGTCGCACCGCGAGAACTGCGCCAAGGCCCGCGAATGGCTCCGAACGCTGATTGAGGGCAAAGACCGTATTGCGGATGTCGAGCTGACGGAGCGCCGTTGGGTGTTACTCGGCATCGGGCGCGCGTGCATCGCGGATGGGCTCGGCGACGTGGGGGCGGATATTTTGAACCAGGTGCAGACGGGGGGCGGCGCATGAGGCGAGGCGATTATCAACCGTTGTTTCCGTGGTTCGGCGGAAAGTCGCCTGTCGCGGACGAAATCTGGCGTCGATTCGGCGACGTGAAAAACTACGTCGAACCGTTCGCAGGATCGCTGGCAGTGTTATTCCTTCGCCCCGATGGCCCTGGGTCGATTGAAACCGTCAATGATGCCGATGGATTGCTGTCAAACTTCTGGCGAGCACTGCAACACGCTCCTGATTCAGTTGCCGAACATGCCGATTGGCCTGTGAACGAAGCAGACTTACACGCGAGACATCTGTGGCTCCTGGGGCAACGCGAACGCATCACGGAACGACTGATGGGCGATGCTGAATTCTACGACGCTAAGGCTGCCGGCTGGTGGGTATGGGGTCAATGCTGCTGGATTGGTTCCGGCTGGTGCTCCGGCAAGGGACCGTGGATCAGCGAGAACGGAGTTCTGACGCTGCGCAACGGCGGCCGGGGCGTGAACCGGAAACGCCCGCACCTGAGCGACAGCGGCCGGGGCGTGAACCGGAAACGCCCGCACCTGAGCGACAGCGGGAAGGGTGGGTACTCGGAAACGCCAGCATCTGGGATAACTCGACAGATTCCCCACTTGTCGGCTAATAACCCGAACGGACAAGGCATCAATGCGATGCGGCGCAAGGGGTGGCTGAAAGGTTACTTGGGAGAATTCGCACAACGCCTCTCCCGCGTGCGCGTCTGTTGCGGAGATTGGTCGCGTGTCTGCGGTCCATCGGTCACATTCCGCCACGGGCTGACGGGTGTGTTTCTCGACCCGCCTTACGCCGATTCTGCGGACAGGACGTCCGGGCTATATGCCACGGATTGCGAACAGGTGGCACACAAGGCCCGCGAGTGGGCAATCGAGCAAGGCGAGAATCCGTTGATGCGAATCTGTCTAGCGGGGTATTCAGGCGAGCACGAAATGCCGAAATCATGGAGCGTGTTTGAGTGGGAAGCAGCCGGGGGATATGGGCTGATTTCCGACGACGACGAAGCGACCGGGCGAGCCAATAAATGGCGCGAACGGCTGTGGTTCAGCCCGCATTGCATCAGCCCGAAGCCGGTACGCGATTTGTTTTCTGGAGCAGTCGCATGACTCAAATGGAACTCACATTCGGCGGCGCGACATACGACGCCGAGTTCGACTGCGAGCGACTGAACGCACAGCAGCGGCGCGTGTACGAGCTGATGCGCGACGGACAGTTCCGCACGCTATCGGAGATTTCGCTGGCGACGGGAGACCCGCAGGCGTCAGTGTCGGCACGGTTGCGCGACCTGAGGAAGGAACCGTTTAGGCTGACGGTGGTGCGGAGGGTTCGCGGGGAGAGGCGGAGTGGGTTGTTTGAGTATCGAATCGAAGCGAAGGCGGACACGAGAGCCGCCTTAATCCGAAGCGCCGGGGGGAACCAGTGACCACGGTGTTTAGAGTCCGAAACTGGGACGAACATTTCGAGGTCTGGCAGTCGCGACGTATCGCCGGGCCGCTGAGTTGGGTCGGCATGCCTACCAAGCATGACGGCAAGAGTTACCGCAGGCTCATGCGTAAGACGAACGGACCCGCGCTGTTCTGCTGCTGGTGCCTGATTGTGCAAGTTGCTGCGAAGTGCCCAGCCCGAGGGACGCTGGCGGATGCGGATGGTCCCTTAACCGCCGAAGATTTGGAAGCGAAAACCGGATGCCGTGCTGAGGTGTTTTACGAAGCGTTGGAAGTCCTTACTTCCAAAGAGATTAACTGGTTAGAGACAGTCGAGTTTGCGGCTCTAAATCTACCAACCGTAGATCACGCGCAACCTACAGTACCGAACCGAACCGAACCGAACATAACAGAACAGAACAATAATTCGGCGCCGGTAGGGAACGGCGGCGGCAAGAATTTTGGATTGGAAAACGGACGGAAAGAAATCCGGTTCAAGCCGCTGAACAAGCTCAGGGAAGTGCACCTCGAAAGCGTCAAGATTCTTGAAGGACTACGCGATGCGCTCGCGGATACCGACCCCGAAACTTTCAAGCGAAACGACAAGTGCCTGCTCGCGATTTTGGGAGCCGCCGAGCGCGCCCGCGAACTCGGGAAGAAACCGATAGCGATGTTCGTATCCATCGTCAGGGGCGAACAATGGGACCTCATCACCGATCAGCAAATGAAACGCGCACAGAAGCGACTCGACGAACACAGGATGCAACCATGACCATCCGCGCCCAATATGAATCCGGCTGCACAATCGCATGCCTGTCCGCGCGATACAAGCGCTCGCAGAAGTGGATACACCGTCAACTGCGCCGCGAGGGAACCATCATGCGTCCGCCGGGCCCTCAAGGCAACCGCGATCGCATCCTTGAACTTGGCAAGCTCGGCTGGCGACCAACTGCCATCGGGCGCGAACTGGATTGCACGCGGCAGTATGCGAGCTTTGTGTTGTGTGGCGCGGGCATCAGATTCAGGAGGCGCAGATGAATCTGAAACTCGCAGAAGCATACTTACGAAAAGCCTATTCGCTGCCGGAAGAATTCTGGTTTGCCAAGTGGGAATGTTTTCCAAAGGCCGGGCGCGAAACTCTGTATGTCGAATTCACAGGAGGCGTGCCGAAAATCCTGAAGTCGGGGCCGCGCAAGGGACGCAAGACACTCAGGGGAATTCCGACGCGAACCCTAATCATCTCGACTGCCGAGTACCAGCGCATTGAGGCGGACTACATTGCCGACACCGGCAACTGTCCGAAGTGTATGGGCGATGGAAACGAGGTCTCGCGGATTGACTTTGTGAGCAAGGAAACAACTTGGCGTCCGTGCGTAAAGTGCAATGGAACCGGCACCGCCGCTGGCTTCGAAGCTATGAATGGAGTCGCGAAGTGAGCGAAATCGTGCTAACCATCCCCGCGGTGCCAGTCGCGCAGCCGCGCCAACGACACGGAATCGTCGGCGGCCATGTGCGCAACTTCATACCGGCGAAACACCCTGTCCACGCATTCAAGGCCAGCGCCAAGTATGAGCTGTCGAAGGTATACAAAGGCGCGCCATTGTCAGGGCCGCTTACCGTGCAGGTGTGCTTCGTGATGCCGCGGCCGGGGCGACTGAACAAAGCGAAGATGAAGCCGTGGCCACGAGTGCCGCATGTCCAGAAGCCGGACACCGACAATCTTTGCAAGAGCCTATTCGACGCGCTGAATAATCTGGCCTGGATTGACGATTCGCAAGTGTGCGAACTGCTGGCGAGCAAATGCCATGCGGGCCGCGATGAACAGCCGCATGTGAGAGTTGTAATTACGGAAACCGGCGGTGCGTGACATCGTTCACGCGCGGCACGTTCCGGCATCAATGAAAACTGGTTTTGTGAGACTAAAATGAGCAACTTTCGCCTACCAATTTTGAAATCGGACCTGCCGAGTGACTGCGAGAACTGCTGCGCCTGCTGTATGCACATGCGATCTCCTCCTTTGGGGGTTTTCTATCGAGGCCCAAAGGACCACTACGAAGATGTTTGGGAACCGATGGGAGATGAATATCCCGATGACCATCGCCGATTTATGAAGCTCACTCCGTTGGAACGCAAGGAAGTCTATGACGGAGTCATGTCTGACCGGCCAGACGAATGCCCGTGCATTTGGCTCGATTTGGTCAATTTGTGCTGCGGAAAGTATGACGCTAGGCCGGACGTATGTCGAGAATTTGAGGTTGGAAGCGACGCCTGCGTTGCGCACCGTCGAGAAGCGGGCATTCGATGAGAATTGGCGACGACACGCGCCGCCGGGGGACTCTGGTTTCATGGGGATCAAGTAATATGCTCACGACACGACAAATCGCAGTTCTCAAGGTGCTGGCCGATGGATGGGTAATGGACCGGGCTGGCAAGGATGGACTTGCGGCAATTCTGACCGGCAGAAAAGGCCAGAGTGCATCTGTTTCGCGGAGCACTGTATCCGCACTGCTCAATGAAGGGCTGATTGAAACAACGCATGCCGACGTGACTGATTTCAGGATTGCGTCTATTGGTCGCATGGCGCTACAATGCATGGTCACACGAAAAGCCAAACTCAACTGACAAAGGAGAAACGCCGTGGCAAAGACCCAAAGGAAGCCGCGTGGATGGGGTAAATTCGCCGATTTGGCCAAGCGATTGGTCGGATGGGGTAAATTCGCCGATTTGGCCAAGCGATTGGTCAAGGTTCCTAAGTCCGAAGTGATCGAACCGAAGAAACCCAAGCGGCGAAAGAAGTAACGAACCGTGTGCATTTTATATTCCGGGTGTTTCACGTATGCGTCAAGTAAGTCAGTACCGAATAAAAGGCACGATGCCTCTATCGACCTGGCAAACTTCGATCGTGATGCGGCCCGCACGTCGCGGCAATTGCACGCCCGCTTGCACGAACTTTACGGGCGCGACTTGGCCTGCTGGTGCTCAGCGTCCAGGCCGTGCCACGCGGACGTGTTACTGGAACTGGCAAACTCGTAATGAGGGGAAATCAACCGATGCCCACGAAAAAACAACCAGCCACCACGAACCGCGATCTCTTCATGGCATACATGCGAGGCTGGCACTGTGGCGCGGGCATTCGGCCGCTCGATCCCAAGTTCACGGAGCATCCGAACGAACGGATCAAAGAGGAATACCTGAACGGTTGGGCCGTCGGCCGCATGGTCGCGCGGGACGCCGCCAGGGAGGCCGAAAGGCTGTACGGATATTCGCAGTCAATTATCCGCCTGTGCGACCTAGCCGAGGGGAGCGAATGAGGATGACGCGGCGAAGTGACGATCGGAACTGATTCACGGAGGAGCGCGATGTCAAATGGACGACGGCAACCGCAAAAATGGAAGTGTTCGCGCGGGCGTCCGCTGCGCATCGGGCAGACAATTATCCGCACGTCGAATTCCACGACCTTGACGATTCGCTCGCCGCTGAAAATCCGCAGAATTCGGGCGACTGACCTTGACAACGATATTGACCAGGGCAACGCGGCGACGGTAACATAACCGGCGTTCGCACTGCTCCGGTGGCAACGCACGCATAAAAAGCTGCGGCCGGAGGGCGACATAGGCCCCATTCGATCGGATGGGTTCTCTGTTGCTCTCCGGCCGTTTTCTTTTTGCAGTCACCAGGAGCCGCTAGAATCATGGCCGACGAAACACCGTCCGATCCTGTCAAAGCTGTCGAGGCCAAGCTGTCGAAGGGGAATTGGGGTGTCATCGGCGGCGGGTTCGGATCGGCTATCTTGGCCGCAATGGGCTGGGCCAATTCCGTCAAGTCCGATCTCAGCACCGCGATTTCGAAACTGGACGCGGCCGCCGTCCGGCTCGACAAGCTCGAAGAAAAAGTGGACCGCAAATTCGACCGGCTGGAAGGCCGGCTGCTCGATGTCGAGCGTCAAGTGCCCGGCCGCAATGGTTCCGCTGCCCTGAAACCCACAAACTGACCAATGCCTGTCGAAGAAATCATCCCCGGACTGCGCCGCGCTTGGCTGCCGTACAACGAATATGCTGCGTCAAATGGCGACATTCTGTTGTGGGAGGCGCACACCGCGGCCGGGCTCGCGATTGCGATTGAGACTGGCGGCCCGTTCGTCCATGCGTCGGGCGTCGTGGTCGCAATCGGCAGGCCGTGGCAACTGGCCTACCAAGAGGGTCTGAACGGTTACGCATCCCCGCTGTCGGCGGAAGTTCGCCGGCACAGCGGCAAAATCAGCGTGTTTCGACCCGATTACTTTGGGCTTCCACTCGGCCGCGCCAGTTGCGACGACGTGGCCTATGAATTAGCAAATTCGCTCGGCGGCGATTACGAATGGACGAACATTGCCCTGATTTTCGCACAACGGTCGCTGATTCTGCGGGCACTGGCGCATGTTTTCCCGTGCCTGCGCCGTCGCTGGGAAGCAGAACTCGAGCGCACGAACCACAAGCGCACGTCGGCAATCTGTAGCCAGAACGTGGCGCGGGCATGGCTCAGCGGGGCAGGTCTGGAGCTGGTCAAGGGCAAGCCGCTGTCACTCGTGACACCGAACGACATCGGCTTGGCCTGCCGCAATGCGTATCTGGGCACACTGACTTGGCCGGAAAACTGGAACGGGAGCCGCGCGAATGCCGCTCAATCCGCAGTCCTAACGCAGCAGGGAGCATGACATGCGACAGATTCGAGCAGCCGTGATAATGGCCATCGTCGTTGCCGCCATCATGTTCGCCATCGGGCAGGCGCTGGAGGCGGCGCCTGTCGTTAAGGCGGTGCAGACAGTCACGGTGCAGAGATGCAATGGGAACTCATGCACCCAGGTTCGCCAATTCTCTCCCGGCAGTGGGACGTGCATTGGACGCGATAAGTCGGGCCGGCTGCTAATCCTGACGTGCGCTCACGGATGGACAAAAAACGGGGAGACATTCGCGATAATTGATGGCGCGAAGGAAAAGGCTGCGATCATTGGTTTCGACGGCAAGCGCGACCTGTGCCTGTTGGCAACTGACCATCCGGCCCCCGTCCTGATTTTTCCAGTAGCGGAAAGCGCGCCATCCATTGGCACGCAGGTATCAACGCAGGGAATTCCAGGGGACGGAAAGTTGCGGACGGTGCAAACTCGCGTCAAAGGATACACCGCCGACAAATTGATAACGGCCGCCACGTTTCGGCAAGAGGAAAGCGGCGGGGCTGTGATTTGCGGAAATGAATTGGTTGGCGTCATATTGGCAACGTCGCATTTTGATGGACTCAGCGCGCACGTTCGCACGGTGCAGGACTTTCTGATCGACAGCTTGGGCTATATACCGCTCACGTCGCCGCCGCCGGCTGAAAAACCGGCCGAAGTGCCGCCGGCCGAAAAGCTCGAGCCGATTCCCCATCCTGAGCCACTGCCTGCGCCCGCCGTGGCCGATGCTCCCGCGCCAGCGCCAGCCGGTACCAGCAGCGACGACGTGCGGAACATCGTCACCACCGAATTGTCGAAGCTCGGCCCCGACATCAAGGCCGAACTCGTCAAACAGTGGGGATTGCACGCGGCCGACATCAAATCGGCTGTGACGACCAGCATTTCCGAAGGCAAAATAGACCCGGCCGCATTCGCGCCGGTGCTGAAAACGGCCGCGCAGGGAGCCGCCAAAGACGTCGGCGCGGAAGTGGTCAAGCAAGTCGCACCGTCGCTGCTGGGGGCGATTGCGTCACACCTGGGAGCCGGCGCATTGGCTGGATCGATCGGTGGTCCAGTGGGAGCCGCTGCCGGCGCGGCCATTGGCATCGTCGGGTTTTTCCTCAATCGAACGCTCAAAAAGCGAATGCCGGCATTGACGGCAGCCCCCCCTCCGTCGGCTGCATGGTCTGGGCCACTGCCGTCCGCTCAAATTGTCACTCCGTTCCCGATCGCAGTTCCATCCGCGCCAACGCCGCAAGCCGTCATACCCGAGCGGACATTTCAGCAAATCGAGGTTGATCGCACGGCGCAGGCGCTCGACTGGGCAATGGGCGAGCTCGTCAAACGCTACCCCGCGTCGGAGGGCACTGTCTCCACGCTGCAAAGTCTCGTTTCTCAGTTCAAGTCCGGCGCGCAGCCGAACGCATCTTAGGAGCAAATCATGGCGTCAGTCGATCAATCCCCGGGCGAAATCGGTAACTTCGCCGGCAATCCGATTCTGTGGTACAACGTGGGCGTGTGGGGGCAACTCGGCTTTGCCGTCCCGAACCCCGGCCAACGGCAGGTGAGCGCGAATAGCACGATCCTCGACCTCGTGAGCATCATCGGCCGCAACTTGCAGGCAATCATGGTCCACGACGATGCATCGCTGCGCCGGCCGCCGTCGATCAACACGCTCATCCGGGTACACAAGCTCTGCATGCGCGTGCGCCAGATCATCGGCGGCCGTGCCGTACCCGCAGGCACGCCGAACATGGAGCCCGCGCACAACGTGCCCGATACCGAGCCGTTCCGCGTGTTTCCGGCCCCGTTTTTCCAGGTGCGGAACGGTTGGATGCGTGAATACGCACAGCTCGCATTCGGTGCGATTTCCGAAGCGATGCAGCACACGGACAACGGGCAGCCGTTTGAAATCGGCGTTGCGTTCGCCGGGCTGCTGGGGCAGTATTTCCAGCGGATTTACCGGCTCATGTCAACCGAGCTATTCGGCATTTCGGTCGCGATGGCATCCGACCCGGCATTTGTGCTCACTGATGCCCAAATCGCTGCCTATGACCCGACGAAATGGTTTACCCAGACGGAGCTGATCGACACGGTTCCTGCACTGGGAAATCAGCCGAGCGCCTACGATTTGCAGCCGCTCAGTGAAGGAATCATCGTGTCGCAACTGCCAGCGCTCCAGCCGTACCCGTTCGGCGCTTCCGCAGTGGCCGCGACCTCCGCGCCGGCAGCCCCAACGACGACCGCCGCTCCGTCAGTTCCCCCGTTCCCCGCCGCGCCCACTCCGTAACACGCAAAAGTAATCACTCATTTTCACCAAACGAAAGGATGAAATCATGATGATTTCAAGGATTCGACTGCTGACTTTGGGGCTGCTGCTTTCGCTGACTTCGTTGTGCCTCGCGACCCCGCGCGACGACCGTGACGACGAACTCGCCAAGTGGGCTCCGACAAAAGACTATTACGCGCGTCCGTTCGGACTCGTGTCGTTCAACGGGATGACGCGGACGAGTCGCTATACGCTCGAATGGCTCGATCGGCACAGCAAAACGCGCGACCGCGGCAGCATCAAATTCCACAAAGACCCCGACGTGCCGAATGAATTTGGCCCGTCGCCTGCGGATTATGCCGGGGCGAATGTCGCCGGCAGACCACTCGACATCGGGCACCAGGCCGCGTATGGCAATCATGGTCAATCGCAGGACGAAGCCGACAGCACCGAAACTCTGGCAAACGCATGTCCGCAATATGCAGGGTTCAACCGCGGCAAATGGAAATCGCTGGAGGAACTGAACCGACAGCAGGCCCAGCGGCTTGACGTGGATCATCTCTTGGTGTTCACGGCCCCCGCATGGATCGTCGAAGCCGACATGATCCATATTTCGACCATCGGCAAGCATCACGTTTGGGTGCCGACGCATTGCATCAAATCGGTGCTGATTTTCCGCACAGACCGATCAATCGAGGCGCTGTGCTGGCGATTGCCGAATGACCCGGAAGCGTCGGCCAGCTTAGACGAATATCTCGTGTCGATCGACGATGCGGAAGGCGATTTGGGATTAGACCTCTGGCCGGCGTTTTCGGCGGACGATGAACGCCGGTTTGAGCGACGTGCGGCAAAGTAAGGGCTGGGCGTGGCAATGCGAGCATGAAGCAACGCTCCACGCCTGGCTCGATGCAAGGGATTGAAAATGGACCTCCACTCGCACGACACGCGGCACTGCGCCAATCCGGGCTGTCAGAATGCGGCGGATCCGGAACTGGTGATAATCCTCGCGTCACAAAAAGTGTTGTGCTACTGCCGCGATGAATGCTTGAGGCAGCACCAAGATTTGCTCAAACGCCACACGCGGGAATCGACATGAGCAGCCTGCCGGATGCAATCGAGGATGGATGCCAGACGCGGTTCAGATTTCGCGTCAGAGATCGGGTGCGGCCGGTGACACGCAAGCGCTACCAAGGCGAGTGCGGCCCGTTCGCGCTTTCGCGTGGCTCGATTGACGCCAGAATCCGCGTGTTGCGACGGCGACTTGTGAGACGGCAGCGGTCGGAAATGTCGATTTTCGATGATGGCGAATGCTTTGCCGTGGGGGCCGAGTAATGCCAACGGCACCGGGGAAACACCGACAGGTGACACGCCGCCCAGTAGCAGCAGCACCACGGGCGACGGCACACCAGCGTGGATACACACGGCGATGGAGCGCATACAGCAAGCACAGGCTAAGGCAGCATCCACTATGCGAGCGGTGCGGCGGACTGGCCAACGTGACAGACCACATCGAGCCGCATGATGGCGAGGACGATCCGCGCTTTTGGGACACACGCAACCATCAGTCATTATGCAAGCGATGCCATGATACCAAGACCGCGACAGAGGACAGGGGATTCGGCAGGCGCGCAACAGCGAAACAGGTGAGGCGCGCTGCTGGGGATGATGAGGAGGAATACACGTTCGTTTGATGGTGTTCATAAGTGATCGCTTTGACACAAAGCATTGCGCTGCAAAATGATGCGCAGCACAATGCTACATGCAATAGATAATAATTAACTGACGAACCAGGTAGGGGTCGAAAAAATCTACCGGGGTGGTTTTAGAAAC
>JAGWUP010000018.1 GCA_028868375.1 Elusimicrobiota bacterium | reverse complement strand
GGTAGATAGAGACCGTACTGTCTCACGACGTACTGAACCCAGCTCACGTACCGCTTTAATGGGCGAACAGCCCAACCCTTCCCACCTGCTCCAGCGGGAGGATGCGATGAGCCGACATCGAGGTGCCAAACCTGGTCGTCGATATGAACTCTTGGACCAGATCAGCCTGTTATCCCCGGGGTAGCTTTTATCCGTTGAGCGATGGCCCTCCCACGAGGTACCACCGGATCACTATGTCCGACTTTCGTCCCTGCTCGGCTTGTAGGCCTCGCAGTCAAGCTCCCTTCTGCCATTGCACTCAGTGGGCGATTACTATGCGCCCTGAGGGAACCTTGGAACGCCTCCGTTACTCTTTGGGAGGCGACCGCCCCAGTCAAACTGCCAGCCTGACACTGTCCTGAAGCCGGTTGACGGCATCCAGTTAGGGTCGCAGTTCCGGAAGGCTGGTATTTCACGTTGCGCCTCCACGCAGGCCACAACCTGCGCTTCAAAGGCTCCCAGCTATGCTACGCATCCAAAACCGCGACACAATGTCAAGTTACAGTAAAGCTCCACGGGGTCTTTTCGTCTAACCACGCGTAACGAGCGTCTTCACTCGTACCACAATTTCGCCGAGCACCACGTTGAGACAGCGGGACCTTTGTTACACCATTCGTGCAGGTCGGAACTTACCCGACAAGGAATTTCGCTACCTTAGGACGGTTATAGTTACCGCCGCCGTTTACTGGGGCTTAAGTTCGTGGCTTCGCCTTGCGGCTAACCACTCCCCTTGACCTTCCAGCACCGGGCAGGTGTCAGACCCTATACCTCATCTTGCGATTTCAGCAGAGTCCTGTGTTTTTGTTAAACAGTCACGGTCCCCATTTCACTGCGACTCCTCTTGCGAGGAGCATCCCTTCTTCCGAAGTTACGGGATCATTTTGCCTAGTTCCTTAACGTGGTCTCACTCGCGCACCTTAGCATTTTCAGCCCACCCACCTGTGTCGGTTTACGGTACGGTTAGATGACAGGCAACGTACGAAGGTTTTCTTGGCAGCGTGGTTAGGCGGCTTCGACCTGGTTTCCCAGATCTCCCCGTCTGGTTTCGGCTTAACGCCCCTCCGGACTTCCCTGGAAGAGCATGCCTACGCCGTTGGCCCGGGACGACCTTCACCCGGGACCGCTTACCCTCCTGCGTCGCTTCTTACGTTGACGCCTATCACCTAGTTCCGGAATATTAACCGGATGCCCATCGCCTACGCCTTTCGGCCTCGACTTAGGACCGACTGACCCTGAGCCGACGAACGTTGCTCAAGGAAACCTTAGGTTTTCGGTGACAAGGATTCTCACCTTGTTTATCGCTACTTATCCCGACATCCTCACTTCATAGCGCTCCGGCACTCCTTTCGGTATGCCTTCACAGCGCTAGGAACGCTCTCCTACCCCTGCATCCGCGGCCTTACGGCCGCGGCGCAAGACGCGATTGCGGTGGTATGCTTGAGCCCCGTGTCATTTTCCGCGCAGATTCGCTCGACTAGTGAGCTGTTACGCACTCTTTAAAGGATGGCTGCTTCTAAGCCAACCTCCTAGCTGTTTAAGCAAATCCACAACGTTTTCCACTTAGCATACACTTTGGGACCTAGATCGACGTTCTGGGTTGTTCCCCTCTTGCACGTGGAGCTTATCCCCCACGAACTGACTGCCCAACACTTCGCCACGGTATTCGGAGTTTGACAGACTTCGCAGGAGGGGTTGCCTCCGCTACATCTACCAGTGCTCTACCCCCGTGGGTTAACGTTGGACGCTAGCCCTAAAGCTATTTCGGAGAGAACCAGCTATCACCAAGTTCGATTAGCCTTTCACCCCTAACCACAGCTCATGTAGAATCTTTTCAACGATTAACACTCCGAGCCTCCATTGGATTTTACTCCAACTTCACTCTGGCCATGGTTAGATCACTTGGCTTCGGGTCTAATGAATGGAACTGACGCCCTTTCAGACTCGCTTTCGCTACGGCTGCGGACGACGCTTTCACGCCGCCCTTAACCTCGCTCCACCCATTAACTCGCCGGGTCATTCTTCAACAGGCACTCACTCAGGCGTTCCCTGGCCTTGCGGCCTGGGCATAGCCCTCGTGAAGCTTGTATGTGTACAGTTTCAGGTTCTTTTTCACTCCCCGTCAGGGGTTCTTTTCGCCTTTCCCTCGCGGTACTAGTTCACTATCGGTCGTCAGAGAGTATTTAGCCTTGGAGAGTGGTCTCCCCAGATTCCCACCGGATTTCACGTGCCCGATGGTACTTAGGAACTCATCAAGAGTCGTCTCGATTTCGCGTACGGGGCTGGCACCCTCTATGGCTGGCCTTTCCAGGACCATTCCGCTATCGGACGATTTGTAACTCTTCGGTTCTGAACCGGATGAGCCCTGCAACCCCCAGGGACAAGTCCCTGGGTTTAGGCTATTCCCCGTTCGCTCGCCACTACTGGGGGAATCTCGGTTGATTTCTTTTCCTCCGGGTACTGAGATGTTTCACTTCCCCGGGTTGTCTCCACGCGACTATCCCGCCGCCTGACGGCGGCGTCTTCATCGCGAGGTAGCATGACTTTCGCCATGCTCGGTTTCCCGATTCGGAAATCCGCGGATCATAACTTATTTGCAGCTCCCCGCGGCTTATCGCAGCTGATCACGTCCTTCATCGGCTTCTGACGCCAAGGCATTCACTATACACACTTTGTAGCCTGACCATATTCTTCTATCGGCCCTGCAGGTCAAAACAGGGTCGTTGTGCTTGTGAGACGCTTGTTTCTCGACATCGCTAAGCTGACGAAAGGCCGCTCCCTTGCGGAGGCTGATGCCCCGCGTCGCCGTCGCGAATCCTGATCTATTGTCAATGAACGAAAATCGTGCGCCGGTGGACCCTACCGGGATCGAACCGGTGACCTCCTGCTTGCAAAGCAGGCGCTCTCCCAGCTGAGCTAAGGGCCCTTAGGCCGTCGCGCAGAGGCCGCGTGCCTCGCAGACGCCGTCCAGAAGCGCGTTGAGCGCCCCGCAAGCGTCCGAGACCGCGGCCTTAACCGCATGCTTAAGCTCAGGGTCCTCTCGGACCTGATCCAGCAAAACATCCCTCTCGACCTTCGAATGCCAGACATCCAGCGTCTGATGCGCCTCGAAGAAGCCGAGAGCGTCCTTGGAGTCCAGACCGTAGCTCTTACGCAAGCCCTCGATCTTCGTCCTGGCCACCGCCGGCTGCTGCGCCTCGTAGGCGTAGAGAGCCGCCAACCCAGCCTGCCAGTTCGCCTCGCGCGTCTTCTCCTCGAAAACGGCCACGCATTCCGCCGTTTTCGGATGGATCCGCGCGCTCAGCACCGACTCGCGGCTGGCGCCCACCGCCTCGGCGAACCGCAGCCAAAGCTCGGGATGGTTGTCCGGACCGGACTCCTCATGCGACAAGTTTTCCAAGAGCATCTGCCTCACCTTTAACTCGGGGCAGTTCGAGTGCACTGCGCTCACGTATCGCGGAAATCGCGACTCCTGATGATAATACTGCCGGGCGTAATGCGCGAGGTCATCGCGCGTCAGGCGCCCTTGCGTCCAAGCCTGATAGAACGGATGCTTCAACAACGAGTTCTGCTCGAGGATCGCCTCGACCTCTCTCCACCAAGACTCGGACAAGGAACTCTCCTTTCCTCTGATCTTGGGCCCGGGAGGTTTCGAACCTCCGACCCCACGCTTATCAAGCGTGTGCTCTACCCCTGAGCTACGAGCCCTATGCGAGCCAAAGCCAAAATATGTTGCAAGCCAATGAGCGCCCCGCAAACTCGCCGACTTTCCAACGGCGAAAGACGGTGTTTAAGGGTTCGACTCCTTCCTCATCGTGAGACGAGAAAGATTAAGGAGGTGATCCAGCCGCACGTTCCCGTACGGCTACCTTGTTACGACTTCACCCCAATCACCAATCACAATTTCATTACCGCAAGCGGTAATTTCGGCTGCAATGGGCTTTCGTGGTGTGACGGGCGGTGTGTACAAGGCCCGGGAACGTATTCACCGCGGCCGTGCTGATCCGCGATTACTAGCGATTCCACCTTCACGAGGGCGAGTTGCAGCCCCCGATCCGAACTGAGGCGTACTTTGAGGATTTGCTCCACCTTGCGGTCTTGCTTCCCGTTGTGTACGCCATTGTAGCACGTGTGTAGCCCTGGACATAAAGGCCATGATGACTTGACGTCATCCCCACCTTCCTCCACGTTATCCGCGGCAGTCTCCTGAGAGTCCTCCCTTGCGGGTAGCAACACAGGATAGGGGTTGCGCTCGTTGCGGGACTTAACCCAACATCTCACGACACGAGCTGACGACAGCCATGCAGCACCTCGGCTGGCTCCCTTGCGGGTCGCCCCGACTTTCATCAGAGCTACCACCAGTCGTTCGAGCCCAGGTAAGGTTCTTCGCGTAGCGTCGAATTAAACCACATGCTCCACCGCTTGTGCGGGCCCCCGTCAATTCCTTTGAGTTTTAACCTTGCGGCCGTACTCCCCAGGCGGATGACTTAATGCGTTAGCGGCGGCACGGAAGGGGTCGATACCTCCCACACCTAGTCATCATCGTTTACAGCTAGGATTACCAGGGTATCTAATCCTGTTTACTCCCCTAGCTTTCGAGTCTTAGCGTCAGTGACGGCCCAGGTGCCTGCTTTCGCCATAGGTGTTCCTCCCGATATCTACGCATTTCACCGCTACACCGGGAATTCCAGCACCCCCTACCGCACTCAAGACGCCCAGTATCCATTGACCGCTCCCAGTTGAGCCGGGAGATTTCACAACGGACTTAAGCGCCCGCCTACACTCGCTTTACGCCTAGTAATTCCGAATAACGCTCGCCACCTATGTCTTACCGCGGCTGCTGGCACATAGTTAGCCGTGGCTTATTCATCTGGTACCGTCAAGCCCTTGCGGGCATTCGTCCCAGATAAAAGAGGTTTACGCCCCGAAAGGCTTCTTCCCTCACGCAGAGTTGCTGGATCAGGGTTTCCCCCATTGTCCAAAATTCCCCACTGCTGCCTCCCGTAGGAGTAAGGCCCGTTTCTCAGTGCCTTCGTGCCCGTCCGCCCTTTCAGGCCGGGTACCCGTCATAGCCTTGGTGGTCCATTACACCGCCAACTAGCTGATGGGACGCAAGCCCCTCCCCGATCGCCTTGCGGCTTTCATCCCCCGAGGATGCCCACGGGGGATAGTACGGCGCATTAGCCAACCTTTCGGCTGGTTGTTCGCCATTCGGGGGCAGGTTGCTTACGTGTTACTCACTCGTCTGCCGCTAAACCGCCAATTGATGTAATCTCAGGCGGTCCCGCTCGACTTGCATGTGTTATGCACTCTGCCAGCGTTAATTCTGAGCCAGGATCAAACTCTCCATTAAAAGGTATGGGCGTTTTCGGCGGCTAAGGACCGCCTACTTCCGCTTGATCCCAAATGGAGAAGAATTGACTCTTCTCTTCATTACCTTGTCGCCGCGCCCCTGCATAATGGACGCGGCCACACCTTGATTCCTTAGCACCCTCGCTGCGAACAACCCGCAGCGCAGGGCGCTCATTTGCTTGCAAACAATTTTCAATGAGCAAAAACTTGTCCCCCGCTTCTTGTCTGCATCCCAAGAAGCTGGAGGCAAATTGCGTTTGCCGCTGACTCCAAGCCAGCGGAGCTAATCTACCACACGGCCCGCCTTCTTGTCAAGAGCTCCCGTTTCCGGAAGACCTTCACGCCTCGCGCTTCGCAAAGAACTGTCCGGACCGCATGGCACTGCAGCGCGAGCAGGGAGGAATCCTAACATAACCGGATCGCGCGATGCAAGTGTTTTTTTCGCGGCCGGCCGGGATCAGTCTCGGCCGCGAAGCGGGGCGCGCTTGCGCGCCGCGACCATGAGGCGGACCCGGGCGCGGCGCTCGGCGGCCTCCGCGGCGGCGAGGGTGACGGGGTCGAGGTTCTTCTGCACCAGCTCCGCGCGGGCGCGCTCCAGGGCCTGCTCGGCGCGCTCGCGATCGATCTGCTCCGCCATCTCCGCGGTCTCGGCGAACAGGGAGATCTTGTCGTCCTTGATCTCCGCGAAACCCCCGGAGACGGCGAAGCGCCGCAGCTGCCCGTTCTCGGTGATCCGCACCTCCCCGGCCTTGAGCTGGACCAAAAAACTCTGGTGGCGGGGCAGCACGCCCATTTCCCCCTCGATGGCCGGCAGCACGACGAAGTCGGCCCGCCCTTGAGAGGCCATCCGCTCCGGCGTCACCAACTCCAAAAACAGGGTCCTGTCAGACATGGATCAAGCGGCGGCCTTCATCGACTCGGCCTTGGAGACCGCCTCCTCGATGGAGCCGACCATGTAGAAGGCCTGCTCCGGCAGCTCGTCGTATTTACCGGCCACCAGGTCCTTGAAGCCGCGGATCGTGTCCGCCAGCTTGACGTACTTGCCGGGCATCCCGGTGAACTGCTGGGCGACGAAGAAAGGCTGCGACAGGAAGCGCTGGATCTTGCGCGCGCGCCCGACGATCAGCTTGTCCTCGTCGGAGAGCTCGTCGATGCCGAGGATGGCGATGATGTCCTGCAGGTCGCGATAGCGCTGCAGGACCTTCTGCACCGAGCGCGCCACGGCGTAATGCTCCTCGCCGACGATCTTCGGATCCAGGATGCGGGAGGTGGACTCCAGGGGATCGACGGCCGGGTAGATGCCCAGCTCGGCGATCTGGCGCGACAGCACGGTCGTGGCGTCCAGATGGGTGAAGGTCGTGGCGACCCCCGGGTCCGTCAGATCGTCGGCGGGAACGTAGACGGCCTGGATCGAGGAGATGGAGCCCTTCTTGGTGGAGGTGATCCGCTCCTGCAGGACGCCGACCTCGGTGGCCAGGGTCGGCTGGTAGCCGACCGCGGAGGGCATGCGCCCCAACAGGGCCGAGACCTCGGCGCCGGCCAGCACGTAGCGGAACACGTTGTCGATGAACAGCAGCACGTCCTGGCCTTCCTTGTCCCGGAAATACTCCGCTTGGGTCAAGGCGGTCAGCCCGACGCGCGCGCGCGCGCCCGGGGGCTCGTTCATCTGGCCGTAGACGAGGACCGTTTTCGACAGCACCGGGGAGCCGTCGGAAAGCTTGGCCTCCTCCATCTCGCGGTGCAGGTCGTTGCCCTCGCGGGAGCGCTCGCCCACCCCGCCGAAAACGGAGACGCCGCCGTGCTCCTTGGCGACGTTGTTGATCAGCTCCATGATGATGACGGTCTTGCCGACGCCAGCGCCGCCGAACAAGCCGACCTTGCCGCCCTTCATGTAGGGCTCCAGCAAGTCGATGACCTTGATGCCGGTCTCGAAGATCTCTGGGCTGGTGCGCTGGTCGACCATCTTGGGCGGCTCGCGATGGATCGGCAGCGTCTCGCTGGCCTTGATCGGGCCCCGCTCGTCCCTGGGCTCTCCCAGAACGTCGATCAAGCGGCCGAGGCAGGCGCGCCCCACGGGGACCGTGATCGGCGTGCCGCTGTCCTCGACCGTCATGCCGCGCGTCAGGCCGTCCGTCGAGCCCATGGCGATGGCGCGCACCGTGTTGTCGCCCAGGTGCGAGGCGACCTCCGAGGTCAAAAGCCGGGACTTCCCGCCGGCGGCGGCCGGCAGCTCGACCGTGATCGCGTTGAAGATGGGCGGCAGCTTCCCGGAGGGAAACTCGACGTCGATGACGGGACCGATGACCTGGACGATCTTGCCGATGTTCATGGACGGTTCTCCTGGAAGCGGGATCGCCCGTCGACCATGTGGAAGCGCACGCCGTAGCGGCGCAGGCCGCCCGGCTCCGCCGCCAGGCTGTGGCGTATCTCGCCGCGAATCGTCAAGGGGGCGTCGAGGGTCAGCAGGATGCACATCCCCTCCTCGAGCTCGGCGTCCGTCCTCAGCGACATGCCTCCCTCGGAAAGGTCCGCGATCGTGCCGCGGCAGCGGCCGAGGGGCTGGCCCTGCGCCTGGATGTCCAGCGTCAGGCCAAGAGGGATTCTCCTGTGCCGGCGCTTCTCTATGGCTGGTCTGCTTGGGCTAATGGTTCTCATGTCTCTCCGCTGATGTTATGACGCTAAAGCCTCCGCGCCTCCGACAAGCTCGGCGATCTCTCGCGTGATGATGGCCTGGCGCTTCCGATTAAGTCCGAGATTGAGGGATTGGCGCAGCTCGTTGGCGTTGTTGGAGGCCGCGTCCATCGCATTCATGCGCGCCGCCAGCTCCGCGGCCTGGGATTCCAGCAGCACGCGGTAGAGCTGGGCCTTGACGAAGCGCGGCAGCAAGGCCGCCAGCAATTGCGGGCGCGGGGGCTCGAAGCCGTACTCCGCGATGGCGGTCTCGTCCACGGATTTGCCCTGCGGAGACGGGATCGGCAGCAGGGTCGTCTCGACCAGGTTTTGAGAGGCCACCGACTTGAACTCGTTGTAGATCAAGGTCACGCTGGCCAGCCCCTTGGTCTCGTAGGCCTCGATGACGGCGCGCCCGAGCAGCTCCGCGTGGGAAAACTGGACCTTCGGGAAGATGCCGGCCAGCTCGGTCAAGAACTCCAGGTCATGGCCGCGCAGGCGGTGCAAAAAATCCCTGCCCTTGCGCCCGACCGCGGCCACGTAGACCTTCCGCCCCGCGCGCGCCTTCAGCCAGCCGATCGCCGCGCGAATCAAGTTGGAATTGAACGCCCCGCACAGGCCCTTGTCGGCCGTCACGAGGATCAGGGCCGCCGGGCCGCCCGTCCTCTTCTCGAAGAAAGAATGCACCGCCGACGATTCCGCCAGGCCCTCGGCGCGGGCGCCGGCCTCTATGGCGGCCAGATCCTTGGCTAACTGCTCCATCCTCGAGGCGAAGGGGCGCGCGGCCAGGATCGCCTGCTGGGATTTTCGCATGCGCGCCGCGGCCACCATCTTCATGGCCTTCGTGATCTGCTCGGTCGACTTGACCGATTTGATCTTGCGATGGATCTCTCTTAAGGAAGGCATGGTCTAGGCGCCCGCCTTGGCGCGGCGCGCGCATCCCAAATACTCCCGCACCGCGGCTGCGACATCATAGCCCGCCGAGAATCCCAGGCGGCGGCGCGCCGCCCCGGGATCGCCCAAGGTCTCGTTCTGGTAAAAGGAATAAGGATTCTTGAAATACTCCGGTTGCAGATCCGTCTGCAGCGCGGCATTCAACTCGGCGATGATCTGGTTGAAGGTCGTCTTCTTGCCGGTGCAGACGTTGTAGACGCCGGCCGCCCCCTTGCGCGCGGCGGCGATGTTGGCGCGCACGACGTCGGCGACGTAGATGAAATCCCGGAACTGCTCGCCGAACTCGAAGATTCGCGGCCTCCGCCCGGCCCTCATCTGCAGGCAGAGCTGCCAGATCATCGAGGCCGCCTTGTCCTTGTGGCTCTCCCCCGGTCCGAAGACGTTGAAATACCTCAGGCCGACGACGCTCATCCGTTTGTGCCGGCGCGCGAAATCGCGGGCCGCGGCCTCCATGACCATCTTCGAGAAGGCGTACACGTTGAGCGGGCGCGGGGCGTTGGTCTCGCGCTGCGGAACCGGAAGATCGCCGTAGACGCCGGCGGAGCTGGCGTAGACGAGCCTGCGGACCCCGGCCTTAGCCGACCACTGGAGCAGGCTTCTAAAGGCCTCCACGTTGACGGACATCATCAAGGCTTGGTTCGTCACCGTCGTGTCCGTGATCGCCGCCTGGTGGAAAACCGCGTCCACGCGCCCGACCCGCTCCCGCCAATCCTCCGGCCGGCGCAGGTCCGCGGTCACGACGTCCCCGTCGAAGCCGCGCAGATTCTCGAAAGCGCCGTGAGAAAAATCGTCGAGCGCCACGACCTCGTGGCCAAGGCGGCGAAGCTCCAGCGCCAAATTCGAGCCGATGAAGCCGGCCGCCCCGGTGACCAGCGCCCTCACCGGCTCTTCCTCCTAGTCGTGATCTGCTCCAGGGACAAGGAGGGCTCGCCTGACAAACCCTCCAGCTTGCCTTTCAAGGAGCCCGGCTTTTCAACGGTCCCGGCGATCGGAGAGGCGTAAATCTGCAGCGCCAGCCCGACGACCTGGTGGTCCCAGGACGAGATGCCGCCGGCCTGCTTGTCGTCGCGGGCGAGCTTGGCCAGGTACCTCTTGAGGGCCTTGCGGTCGTGCACGAGAAGGTCCGCGAACGCCTGCGGCGCGTCCTTGTCGGGAACGAAGGAGAACACCCCGGCCAGCCGGGACTCTTTGATCGCCACCAGGGCCTCGACGCAAGACAGGTCCAGCATGTGCGCGTCCGCGGACGTCTGGGCGCGCGCCGGGACTACGGCCGCCGCCAGAAACGCCGCCGTCAATAAAAGCCTCACCGGGGCGCCAGCTCCTCCTTGAATCGCTTCTTGAAATCGACGATCGCCGCCGTCAATTTCTCCCGCGCGGCGTCGTCGAGCTGCCGCTTCTCGACGATGGCGTCCATCAGGCCGCCGTGCGCGGAGCCGATATGCGCCAGCATCCTGGCCTCGAATCGCCCTATCTCCTGCTTCGGCAGGTCGTCGAGCAGGCCGTTGACGCCGGCGAAGATGGCGACGACCTGCTGCTCGAATGGCATCGGCTTGTATTGGTCCTGCTTGAGCACCTCGACCAACCGCTCTCCGCGCGCCAATTGCTGCTGCGAGGTCTTGTCGAGGTCGCTGCCGAACTGCGCGAAGGCCGCCAAGGCGTTGTACTGTGCCATGTCCAGGCGCAGCCGCCCGGCCACCTGCTTCATCGCCTTGGTCTGGGCCGCGCCGCCCACGCGAGAGACCGAGAGCCCCACGTTGACGGCGGGGCGGATGCCGGAGTAGAACAGGCCGGACTCCAGGTAAATCTGGCCGTCGGTGATCGAGATGACGTTGGTCGGGATGTAGGCGGAAACGTCGTTGGCCTGCGTCTCGATGATCGGCAGCGCGGTCAGCGAGCCTGCGCCGTTCTTCTGCGACAGCTTGCAGGCGCGCTCCAGCAGGCGCGAGTGCAGGTAGAAGACGTCGCCCGGGTAGGCCTCGCGCCCCGGCGGGCGGCGCAAGAGCAGGGAAAGCTGGCGATAGGCGGCGGCGTGCTTGGAGAGATCGTCGTAGATGATGAGGACGTGCTTGCCTTGCCAGAGGAACTCCTCGCCGATGGCGCAGCCGGAATAAGGCGCTATGTAGAGCAGGGGCGCCGGCTCGGAAGCGGTCGCCGAGACCACGATCGAGTACTCCATCGCGCCGGCGTCGGCCAGGGTCTGGGCGACCTGTGCCACGGTGGATTGCTTCTGCCCGACGGCGACGTAGATGCAGATGGGGCGGTCCTTGGCGTTTTTCTGGTTGAGGATCGTGTCGATGGCGATCGCGGTCTTGCCGGTCTGGCGATCTCCGATGATCAACTCGCGCTGGCCGCGGCCGATCGGGATCATCGCGTCGATGGCCTTGATCCCCGTCTGCAGCGGCTCGTTGACGGGGGAGCGCTCGATGACGCCGGGGGCCACGACCTCGATGGGGCGCGTCTTGCCGGTCTTGATGGCCCCCTTGCCGTCCAGCGGCTGGCCCAGGGGATCGACCACGCGGCCGATCAGGGCGTCGCCGACGGGCACGCTCATGATCTTGCCGGTGCGGCGGACCGGATCGCCCTCGTGGATCAGATAATCCGGGCCGAGCAGCACGCAGCCGACGTTCTCCCGCTCGAGGTTGAGGACCATGCCCATGACGCCGTGCGGCAGCTCCAAGAGCTCCCCGGCCATCGCGTTCTCCAGCCCGTAGACCCGCGCGATGCCGTCGCCGACCTGCAGCACCGAGCCTTCCTCCTTGAGCTGCGTGCCGCCCTGGTAGCCCTCCAGTTGCCTGCGGATGACCGCCGTGATCTCCTCCGGTCTAATCGCCATTGATCGTCTCCCTCAATTGTCTCAGCCGCCCGCGCAGGCTCGAGTCCAGGACCCAGTCGCCCAGCCGGACGACGACGCCCCCGAGGATCTCCGGATCCTCCTTGACGTCGAGCTCGATGGTTTTCCCAGCGAAATTTTTAAGCTTCTCCCGAAGCGCCCGCTGATCCTGCTCGGAAAGCGGGCGGGCCGTTCGGACCTGGGCCTTGGCGACATTGCGCTTGCGGGCCAAGAGCCGGCCGAAATCGGCGATGACCATGGGCAGTATCTCCAGCCTCTTCTTGTCGATCAAAAGCTCCAGGAACCGCCGCGTCAACGCGGACACCTCCCGGCTCAAGACGGCCTCCAGCTTGCGCCGCTTCTCAGCCGCGGGGACGCGCGGGTCCTTGAGCACCGGCAGAAGCTCCCGCGCGGCGCCGTGCGCCGCCTGCAGCTCCTGCTGCACCTTCTCCTGATTGCCGCCGGCGGCCTCGAAGAGGGCCCGCCCGTAGCGCCAGGCCAGGACGCGCTCGCTGGCCTGCATCAGTTCGCCGCCTTCCTGGCGTCGAGATCCCGATAGAAATCTTCGAGCACGGACTTCTGGACGCCCGCGTCGATCGATTTGCGGATCAGCTTCTCGGCGGCCAGCACCGACAAGCCGGCGACCTCCTTGCGCAGTTCCCCGACCAGGCGATCCTTCTCCGCGGCCAGGTCCTGCATCGTCTTCTGGCGGAGACTGGCGCTGTCGGCTTCCGCGGAGGCCCTCAACCGGATGCGCAGGGCCTCGGCCTCCTTCTGCGCCTGCGCCAGCAGTTCCCGCCCCTTGGCGCTCAGGCCAGCCATCTGGACATCCAGGTCGGCGCGGACCTGCTCCGCCGCCGCGCGCGCGGCCTCGGCGGCGTCCACGTTGGCCTTGATCCTGGAATCCCGCTCCGCGATGGCGCGCAGCAACGGCCCCCAAGCCGAGAGCTTCAGGACGAGGACGAGCGCCAAAAACGTCACGATGGTCCAAATGATCATTCCCGTATCGGGATCAAGCAGCCTGTTCATGACGACCTCGCCGAGGAATTCCCCATAAAATGTTCGCTCCGGCCCGCGGGCCGGAGCGAGTCTTTACCGAGCGTGCGCCTCCGCGGCCGCCGGGGCCGCGCCGGACGAGCTCGGGGCCGCCGGAACGCCCTTGTTGAGCGCCAACACCGACAAGAACACCGCCACCAGGGCCAGCAGGCCTAGACCCTCGATCATGGCCGCCGGGATGATCATCATCGTTTGAAGCGGCCCGACGGCCTCAGGCTGGCGCGCCAAGCCCTCGAGCGCCGCGCTGGCGCAGCGAGAGATTCCGATGCCCCCGCCGATCAGGCAAAGCCCGGCGCCGAGGCCGACTCCGATGTAGCCGAATCCAAGATACAGCATGTCGTGCATGTGACTCTCCCATCCCCTCTAATTCCGGCGAGATCCAATGATCCGCCGGTCGCGACCTCGCCGTCAATGCGGGTGGACCGCTCCCCCCACGAAGACGGCGGTCAAGATCGTGAATATGTACGCCTGCAGCACCGCCACCAGCACGTCGAGCAAATAGGCGAAAAGGGCCAGCCCGACCGCCATCGGGGAGACCAGCAGGCCCACCGGGCGGCTCATCTGGGCGAAAATGAAAATCAAGGACAGAAACGCCAGCGAGACCACGTGCCCGGACAGGATGTTCGCGAACAAGCGAATGCACAGGGCCAGGCACTTGGCCACGATCCCCAGGAACTCGATCACGAAGAGCAGCGGGACGAGCAGCAGCGGCAGACCGGGGGGGACGATATGCTTGAGGTATTGGATCGGCCCCTGCGCCTTGCAGCCGGCCAGATGGATCAAGGCGAAGGTGCACAACGCCAGCCCGCCCGTCACGTTGGGGTTGCTCATGACCGCGGAGGCCCGGGGCACCAACCCCACCAGGTTGGCCGCGAAGATGAAGAAGAACAGGGTCAGGAAATAGGGGAGGTAGGCCTCGGCGTCCTCGTGGAAGATCGGATGCAGCATGTCGTCGCGCATGTAGATGACGATCGCCTCGACGCCGCCCCTCAGGACGCGTCCCGCGGCCGAGGATGAGCGGGCCGCGTAGATCATCAGCAGCGCGACCAGGCCGGCGACGATCCACATCGTGATCAAATGGGAGCTGAGCCCGAAGTTGATCCCGTGGACGTACAGGTTCGAGCTATAGCGATTGATGATGTGGTGCGCGAGTATCTCTTCGAAGTTCATTGACCGTGTATCTATATTCCAGCAAAAGGAAAGCCAGCACGCCGAGGGCGTAGGCGATGAGCAGGGCCGGCGCCGACAGGGCCCGCTGATGGAAGGCCACGTAGGCCATCAGCCCCGCAAGCGTCGCCAGGCGCAAGCCCAGGCCGCCCCCGAACGCGCACCAGAAGGCGTCGCTGCGGCTATGCGCCCGCGCGGCCAGCAACGCAGCGGCGCTTAGGCTGGAGATCGCCCAGGCCAGAGCGCCTCCGATCAGAAGCCCCTCGCGCTGCGCCGGCGCGCGCCACACTTGCGCCGCCGCCGCTAACGCCAGGCACCCGGCCCCCGCGGCCTCAATGGCGCGGCGCGTCGCCGTCCTCGTGTTGCGACGCAGAGCGGATAAGTTGAAAGATCGCCAACCCGATGCCGATGAAGACCCCGATAAGGATCCCCCATGGGCTGGTGTTAAATTCACGATCGACCCACCAGCCGGGCACCGCTCCGACAGCCAAGGCTCCGAGCAATTCGGCGCCCAAACCGAACGCAAGCGCATACGCATTCTGGTTCTGAAATCTCCGCGGTTTCGATGGGTCGTCCGGCATGCCCTGTCCGACGCGCGATATGTTATCAATAAAGCATTTCCGTGTCAATTTATGTTATATAAAGGAAGGATTCTTCTAATGGCCGCCGACAGACGTTCTCCGCGCATCTTGGTGGCCGATGACGAGCCGGACCTGCTCAGAATCATCAAGGACTCCCTGGCAAGCCACGGTTTCCTGGTGCGGACCGCCGCCGACGGCGCCGAGGCGCTGGCGGCGATCCGCGGCGATCCCCCCGACGTCGCCATCCTGGACGTCGCCATGCCGCGCAAGAACGGCTTCGACGTCTGCACGGAATTGCGCCGCGACCCGCTGCTCGAGCATCTTCCGGTGATTTTCCTGTCCGCCTCGGGAACGCGCGAGACCAGGGTCAAGGGCCTCGATCTCGGAGCCGATGACTTCATCAACAAGCCGGTCGACATCATCGAGCTGCTGGCGCGGGTGCGCATGATCATCCGGCGCAGCAGGCAAGGCCTCGACGCCAATCCGCTGACTCGCCTGCCCGGGAACGTCTCGATCGAAAACCGGGTCGAGGAGGCCCTGGAGCGCAAGCTTCCCATGGCCGTGCTCTACATCGACCTCAACCAGTTCAAGGCCTACAACGACGCCTACGGCTACGACGCCGGCGACCGCGTGATCAAGGCCATGGGCGCCCTGCTCGTCGAGCTGCTGCGCGAGCAAGGCGGCGACGATTTCGTCGGGCACATCGGCGGCGACGACTTCATCGTCCTGACCTCCCCGGAGCGCATGGCGGCTCTCGCCGCGCGCATCTGCCGCCGCTTCGACCGCTTGGTCCCGTCGTTCTACAACGAGGCCGACCGGGCCAGGGGGAGGATCCTCTCCACGGACCGCAAGGGGCGCCGCGTGGAGTACCCCCTGCTCTCGGTGGCGATCGGCATCTGCCACAACTCTCTGGGCCCTCTGGGCTCCTATCCCCAGGTCGCCCAACTCTGCGCGGAGATCAAGAAGGCCGCCAAGCGCAAGACCGGCTCCGCCTTCGTGATCGATAGGCGCCGGCGCTAAGCCGCTTCGAAGAGCGCGGCCAAGCCCTGTCCGACGCCCACGCACATCGTCGCCAGGCCACGGCGCGCGCCCCGCCGGCGCATCTCATGGAGCAGGGTCACGACGAGCCGGCAGCCGGAGGCGCCCAGGGGATGCCCCAGGGCGATGGCGCCGCCGTTGACGTTGAGGCGCTCCAGCGGTATGCCCAACTGCCGCTGGCAAGACAGGGTCTGCGCGGCGAAGGCCTCGTTGAGCTCGACCAATTCGATTTGCTCCAGCGCCGCGCCCGATCGCGAAAGCAGCTTGCGGACCGCCGGCACGGGCCCCACCCCCATGTAGGAAGGATCGACGCCCGCGGCGGCGCTGGCGACCCAGCGCGCCAGGGGCTTAAGCCCCAAGGCGCGCGCCTTGCGCGCCTCCATGACGAGGACCGCGGCGGCGCCGTCGTTGAGCGAGGAGGAATTGCCGGCCGTCACCGAGCCGCCGGCGCGGAAGGCCGGCTTCAGGCGGGAGAGCTTCTCCAGGCTGGTGTCGTCGCGCGGCCCCTCGTCGTCTCGGACCAGCACCGGCGGTCCTTTCCTCGCCGGGACCTCTATGGGGACGATCTCCTCCCGGAAGACGCCGTCGCGGGCCTTGCAGGCGCGCTGATGCGAGAGCAGGGCGAAGGCGTCCTGGTCTGCGCGCGACACCCCGTCCTTGCCGGCCACGTTCTCCGCCGTCTCCCCCATCGACAGCAGCGGGAACATCTCGCGCAGCCTCGGATTGGGGAAGCGCCAGCCCAGGGCCGTGTCGTAGGCGGTGAGGTTGCCGAAGGCGAAGGGCGCCTCGGACTTCGGCAAGGCCCACGGCGCGCGGCTCATGCTCTCCACGCCGCCGGCGACATAAATCTCCCCTTCGCCGGTCAGGACGGCGCGGGCGGCGCAGTCGATGGCCTCCAGGCCGGAGGCGCAGAGGCGGTTGACCGTGGCGCCCGGCACGGATTGCGGCAGGCCCGCCAATAGCAGCGCCATGCGCGCCACGTTCCGGTTGTCCTCCCCGGCCTGGTTGGCGCAGCCGAGATAGACGTCGTCGATCGAGGCGGGCTCCACCTGAGGCGCGCGCGCGAGCAGTTCCCGGATCACCGCCGCCGCAAGGTCGTCCGGTCGCATCCTGGCCAAAACGCCGCCCAGCTTGCCGACCGGGGAACGGACCGCCGCCACCACGACCGCCTCACGCGATGCCATCGTAAGCCTCCACGGTGCTCCTCAGTTCCTCGCTCCAGCGCTTGACCCGGACGGCGCGGGCGCGGAAGCCCTCCATCAGCGTCCGCGCGCCTCCTGCATCAGCTTGGCGAAGCGCGAGCGCGTCATGACGACCTGTACCATCGAGCCCTCGCCGATCCTGCGTCCCCTGGAATAGACCCGGATGCGCGTGTAGATCCTGTTGCCCCGCACGCGCGCCAAGGTCGCGGCGATGTGCAGCGGGGCGCCGACGCGCGCCGGCCGCAGATGCTTGACGAGCAGGCCGCCGCCGACCGCCTCCTCCTCCGGCGACAGGTAGGGGGCTAAAAGCATCCGGGAGGCGGTCTCCATGTGGTAGACCATGGCCCAGGTGGAGTAAAGCCTGTGGCCGACCAAGCCCTCCAAGTGCGGCTTCATCGAGGGCTTGACCGTGGCCGGCAAATCCACCGTGATGCCGACCTTGAAGCCCGGCTTCATGCCAGAGCCGGCCGCGGGGACAAGCCCAGGACGGCCCCGGTGAGCGCCGAGGCCGCGGCCTCGAAGGTCATCGCGCCTCCCGCGGCGGCGGCGGCCCTTCCCATAGCGGCGAGCTTTCCGGGATCGCCCAGCAGCGCCTCCAACGGCGCCGACAAGGCTTGCGGCGCGCGGCGCCGGTCCGGGTAGGCGACCGCCACGCCGTAAGCGGGCTTGAGGATGTCCCGCACCCCGTAATGATCGCTGGCAAGGACGGGCAGGCCGGAGCGCAGCGCCTCCACGATGGTCAACCCGTAGCTTTCATGCAGCGACGGGGAGACGAAGAGCTGCGCCAGGGCGAAGAACTCCGGTTTTTCCTCGTCGGAGAGATAGCCCGGGAAGAACACCCTCGCGCGCTTGAGCGCCGACGCGGCCTGGCGGACCCGGGCGAGGTAGGAGCGTCCCCTCATGAAGGCGGCCTCGCCGCAGACCAGGACGACGACATCTTCGTAGAGGCGGCCGGAGCGCTCCAGCTTCAAGAGCGCCTCAAGCAGGATGTCGATGCCCTTCTCCGGGGAAATGCGAGAGAGCGTCAGCAGGACCCTCGCGCGCGGTCCGATCCCGTAATGGTCCCGCAGCCGCTTGAGCCGCGAGGGCTCGGCGGCGCGCCAAGCGCCCAAAGCGCCCCAGGGCTGGACGAGGCATCTGCCCTCCACCGGGCGGCTTTGGCGAAACGTCCCCCCGTAGCAGCGCCCCAGGGTTTGCGCCATCGCCCGCGAGGGCAACACCATCAGGTCGGAGAGTTCCACGGCGCGGCGCTGCTTCTCGAAGACCAGCTTGAGCACGTCGGGCAGCAAGCCGGAGAGGCGCGCGCGCCGCAGCGCCTCGTAGAGCCCCGCCGAGCCCGCGGCGTCGAGGCAGCCGCGCAGGTAGAGCTTGCTGAAATAGTCGACCACGTCGACATGCCAGATCGTCGTGACGCGATAGCCGGCGCGCTTGAGGCTGGGGATGTCGGGCGCCTCGGATAAATCGTTGAGCACGACGGCGGTCCGCCCCGGCTCCCATTCCGCCGCGCGGGAGAGAATCCAGTCGGTCGTTTCCCTCTCGAAGTTCCGGCAGAAGCGCGCGTAGGCCCACTCGGAAAGCCCGGACAGCTCCCCCTCGGCCCGGCCGAGCTGGACGTAGCTGGCGCAGGACGAGTCCTTGAACGGCGGCCGGGAGCCGGAGCCGAGAACGGCCAGGCGCAGGGAGGCATCCGCCGCCCAGGCCCGGGCCAGGTGAAGGCCGACCATGGCCCCTCCGCCCAACGGGGTGCGGTCCATGGGATAGCCCAAGTGGCTGCCGACGAAGATCAGCCCGGCCTGCGTGGCGGGTCGCGCCATCGAGGAATTATATTCTTTAATGGGGCAGGAGGTCGCCCATGCCACCGGAATCGAGACGCCTCGTGCTGTGCGCCGGCGCGCGCACGCCGATCGGCCACATCGCCCGCTCCCTCTCGCCGCTAAAACCGGAGATCCTGCTGCGCCAGGCCGTCGAGGCGACCGTGCAGCGCGCCCGCCTGCCGAAGGAGGCCGTCGACGGCCTGATCGCCGGCTGGGTCGGGCAGACCTTCTCGGCGCCGAACATCGCGCGGGTCGCCCTGCTCAATTGCGGCCTGCCGGAAAAGGCCCAGGCCGTCACCGTGCAGAACAACTGCGTCTCCTCCATAGAGGCCATCGCCTCCGCGGCGCGCAGGATACAATCCGGAGAGGGCCGGCTCTATCTGGCCGGCGGCACCGAGTCGATGAGCCGCCTGCCCTACTCGATCGACGGCAGCCGGGCCGCCAAGCCGCTGCGCTCCCTGCAGACCGTCAAGGAGAAATGGGCGGAGCTTCCCTCCCAGCAGGACGTGGCAGTGATCGACTCCATGGAGGAGGGCCTGACCGACCCCGTCAAGCGCATCAACATGGCCGGCACGGCCGAGGTCTGCGCCCAGATGTACGACGTCCCGCGCCAAGAGCAGGACGACTACGCGCGGGAGAGCTTTCGCCGGGCCCTCGAGGCCTGGAGGGCCGGCTTCTACGGCTCCCATGTCGTCGCCGCCGCGGCCGCGGACGGGAGCGCGCTGCTGACCCAGGACGAGTATCCCTTCCTGCGCGAGGACCTCGTGCGCAAGCCGCAGATGCTGGGCAAGGCCCCCGCCTTATTCGACAACTCCGCCTACCCGATCCGGCAGTTCTACCGCGACTACGGCCGCTTCATCGAGGGCAGGAGCGCCGACGCCGCCAAGGCCGGCTCCGTCACCCTGTTTAACTCCTGCGGCCGCTCCGACGGCGCCGCGGCGATCGTGGTCGCGGAAGAGTCCCGGGCGCGCGAGCTGGGCCTAGAGATCCTGGGCGAGCTGCGCGGCTGGGCCTTCTACGGCAACAACCCGGCGCACATGGGGGTCGCACCCGCCCTGGCGGCTCCCGTGGCCCTCGAGCGCGCCGGCTTGCGATTCTCCGAGCTGGACTCCATCGAGCTGCACGAGCCCTTCGCCGCGACGGTGCTCTCGATCTTCAAGGTGGGCAAGGAGCGCTTCGGCCACGATTGGCGCGCAAAATACGAGGAGGGGGCGCTCAACCCGCACGGGGGCTCCATCGCCCTCGGCCATCCCCTGGGCGCCACCGGCGCGCGCTTGATGCTCAACCTGCTCTACGCGCTCAAGTCAAAGGGCGGGCGGCACGGCATGATCGCGGCCTGCGCGGGGGGCGGGATGGGCGGGGCGATGGTCGTCTCCAGGCCTTAACGAGGAGTCGCGCTCGAGGGCCGCAGCAAGAGGCGCGAGCCGACGTTGACGGCGAGGACGAAGGCCATCAGCACCAGGGCGGCCGCCCAGGCCTGTCGATGCAGGTCGTCGTACGGCGAGATGGCGTAGATGAAGATCGTGTGCGGCAGGGCGGCCATCGGATTAAGCCAGCCGCTGTCCCAGAAGCTGTTGCCGAAGGAGGTAAACAGCAGCGGCGCGGTCTCGCCGGCGATGCGGGCCATCGCCAGCAGGGAGGCGGTGACGATCCCGCGCGCGGCCGACGGGATCACGATGCGCAGGATCACCTTCCATTGCGGCACCCCAAGCGCCAGCGCGGCCTCCCGGATCGTCTGCGGCACCAGGCGCAGGAAATCCTCCGCGCTGCGCAGGACGATCGGGATCATGATGATGGCCAAGGCGACGCTGCCCGCCAGGCCGCTGAAGCTCTTCATCGGCTCGACGACCACGGCGTAGGCGAACAGGCCCGTCACGATCGAGGGCACCCCGTTGAGGATGTCGGAGGCGTAGCGGATGAGAAAGCCCAGCCGGCCGGAGCCGAACTCCGACAGATAGACCCCGCCCAGCACGCCGATCGGTATGCCGGCCAGGCTGGCCAAGCCGACGATCTTGATCGAGCCGACGATGGAGTTGGCGATGCCGCCGCCCAGTTCTCCCGCGGGCTTGGGCAGATGGACGAGGAAGCTCCAGCTCAGCGAGGAGCAGCCCTTGGCGAAGATGTAGCCCAGGATATAAAAGAGAACGGACAAAGAGAGGAGGGCGCAGGCGGCGGTGAGCGCGAACATCAGCCAGCCGAAGGCCTTGCGGCGGAGATGCCGGCTCATTTTCCGGCAGCTCCCAGGCGATAGAGCATCAGCCTCGCCAAGCCGTTGATGACGACCGTGATCCCGAACAGGGTCAGGCCGATCGCGACCAGGGAGGAGAGGTGCATGTCGCCGACCGCCTCCGCCAGCTCGTTGGCGATGACGGCGGCCATGCTGTAGGCCGGATCGAACAGGGAGGCGGAGATCTTGGGGGTGTTGCCGATGACCATCGTGACGGCCATCGTCTCGCCCAGGGCCCGCCCCAAGGACAAAAAGAGCGCCCCGGCGATGCCGGAGCGCGCGTAGGGCAGGCTGACGCCCCAGACCGTTTCCCAGTGGGTCGCTCCCAGGGCCAGCATGGCTTCCTTCATGGGCTTGGGCACCTGGAGAAGGACTTCCCGCGTGATGACGGTGATGTAGGGAAGGATCATCAGGGCCAGGATGAGCCCGGCCGCCAACAGCCCTACGCCGTAGGGCGCTCCGCGGAACAGAGGCAGGAAGCCCAGCCGCCTGGACAGGAAGGGCTCGACGGCGCGAACGACCGGGACGAGGACGAATATGCCCATCAGGCCCAGGATGACGCTCGGCACGGCCGCCAAGAGCTCGATCAAGAAAGAACAAACATCGGAGACCGTCGGGGAAGCGAGCTCGGACAGGAAGATGGCGGAGCCGACCCCCAGCGGAAGGGCCACGACCAGGGCCACGAGCGAGGAGACCAGGGTGCCGTAGATGAAGGGAAGGGCGCCGAACTTTTCCTTGACCGGATTCCAGTTCGTGCCCACGATAAAGTGCGGCCCGAATTTGAGCCAGGCGGCCTGCGACCCCCTCCACAAGGAAACGGCCAGAGACACCGCGAGGAGGATTGCGACCAGGCCGAAGGCCGCGGTCAGGTAGCGGAAAAAGCGGTCGCCGGGCCGCTGGCGCGGCCCGGCGACGACGACCGTCTCGGACGCTTCGTTCAACGCAGGCCGGCGACGGTCCTTGCGACCATCGCGCGCACCCTGGCCGGCAGGGGAGCGTAGGCCAAGGAGGGCGCTATCTTCTGTCCCGCCCTAAGCATCCATTTCAGGAAGACCTTGAGAGCCCTGCCCTGCGGCGTCTGGTTCTTCTGATAAACCAAGAGCCAGGTGTAGGTGGAGATGGGATAGGCCCCGCGCCCGGGGGCGTTGGTGATCGAGACCCGGTAATCCTTGGGCATCTTGGCCGCGGCCGCGGCGGCCGTCACCGAGGACAGGCTGGCCTTAACGTAGCGGCCGGCGCTGTTCTTGACCGCGGCGAAGTCGATCTTGTTCTGCAGGGCGTAGATCAGCTCGACGTAGCCGATCGAGCCCTCGTTCTGCTTGACCAGGCCGGAGACGCCGTCGCTGCCCTTGCCCCCCAGACCGACCGGCCAGTCCAGGGAGGTGGCGACGCCGACCTGCTTTTTCCACTCCGGGCTGACCTTGCATAGATAGTCGGCCCAGCAGTAGGTCGTGCCGGAGCCGTCGGCGCGATGGACCACGGTGATCGGCTCGTCGGGAAGGGCCACGCCGGGGTTGGCCTTGGCGATGGCGGGGTCGTTCCACATCGTGATCTTCCCCAAATAGATGCCGGCCAGCAGAGGCCCGGTGAAGCGGATCGACTTGACGCCCCGGACATTGACGATCGCCACGACTCCGCCCAGCACCGTCGGGATGTGGACGAGCTTGCCCTGGGCCTTGGCCAACTGCTGGTCGTTCATCGGGCCGTCGGTGGCGCCGAAGTCGACGGTCTTCTCGGAAATCTGCCGGATGCCTCCGCCGGAGCCGATGCCCTGGTAGTTGATCTGAACGTTCGGATGCTGCTTGTGGTACTCGTCCGCCCATTTGGTGTAGAGCGGGCAGCCGAAGGTGCTGCCCGCGCCGTTGATGACGACAGCCCGCGCCGAGACGCCCGCTACGTCGAGCGCCAAGGCCGCGGCCAGGGTGAGCGCGATTCTTTTCATGTTTCTCCTCGAGGTTTTAGTTTAGCGCGATCGTATGACAAGCGAGTGACACCTCTTCGATCAGAACAGGAAGAAGGTCGTGAACTGATACCGGTTGTTGACCGCGAAGCGGTTGGCCGCGTCGTTGTAGGTCGTGCGATTCTGGTTGATCTCGGCCGCGAAGCGCAGCCAGTCGACCGGATCGTAGAAGGCGCTCAGGTAGCCGAATTGGATCTTGGGGGCCAGCGTCGGCGCCAGCTTGGCCGTGCTGAAGCGGTCCAGGTTGCGCGCCTCGGCCTGGGCGTAGCCCGCCGACACGGCCCACTTGCCTCCGGGCAGGCAGTACTGCAGGTGCGTCCTCCACGATCTGCTCTGGATGAGCTCGGCGTTGCCGTCCAGATTCAAGCCGGCGATCCCGGAGTCTATCGCCGAGCCCGCGTTCGGGGTCGCCGCGGAAATCCCCGGAACCCCGAAGGTCAGCCCGGCCATCTCGAGGCCTCCCAAGCCCTGGCCCGCGACGAACTCCCCCATCCAGATCAGGTTGTTGGAGCGGTCGACGCCGTCCCGCGAGGCGATGAGCGGCACGGCGAAGTCCAGGGCGTAGACCGAGCCGGTCGGGCTTCCGATGCTTTGCGTGTGAAGCGGAATCAAGGCGCCGGAGGCCGCCAGCGAGAGGCCCACCATGGAGGTGCCGGAGCCGGAGACGGAGGCCGCCAATGTTTTCGTCGAGGCCAGACGCAGTCCCGCATGGGGCTCGGGCGAGCCGGAATTCATCTGGGCGGGCTTGGCCAAGTCGGCCGCGGCCTGCAGGGTCCAGCCCTCGGCGGGCTTGAAGGCGTAGGCGGCGCGGACCTGGGCGAAGCGCCGATAGAGCATCGCGGGCGACGGCAGGAGCACGGCCTCGCCCGGGAAATAATAGGGCTGCCAGCCCAGCAGGGACCAATACTGCCCGATCTTGCCGTCTAGGCCATCGTAGTCCAGGTCGAGGTAGGCGTGCCGCACGCGCACCGCGGGATTGTTGAAGAAATCACGCTCGCTCTGGGCTCCCGGAGCGGAGCCGGGGGCGGTGTTGGGCGCGTTGTTGCCCATGAAGTCGAGCTCGAGCACGGCCTTGGCGGAGAGCCCGCCGCTCTTGGGAAGGCCGAGGGCGAAGCCCAGGCGGCTGTTGCGTATCGACATCTCCGTCCTGTGGGTCTGCCCGGAGAAATTCGACCCCCCCCCTCCCGCCGCCGTCCGCATCGGGACCAGGTTGCTGTCCATCTCCTCGGTGAAACCGGCGGTCGTGTCGGCGATGACGTCGGTCTCGACGAACCCGTACATGCGGATGCTCAGGTCCTTGATCTTGCCGACTCCGATCGTGGCGGTCTGCAGGGCGAAGCCGGAATCGCCCATGAAGACCAGTACGGCCAGCGCGGCGGCGAGGCTGCGGCGGCTTTGTGTTTTCATGAGGGCAGGGTAGAAAGCCCGCCCTGCCCCAAGAATGACAGGAGCGCTAATCGCAGGTCAACGGATGATGACAGGGAAACGGCGGGTTTTTCGTCGTCCCGTCAATGCGTGCAGAGCACGCCCATCTTGCCGCCGAAGAAGTTGGTGTTGCCGCCGACCCGGCCGTGGGAGCGGTACTCGGCGACGAGGGCCATGAGCGGATCGTTGGGGTAGAGGAAATAGCGCCGGCGCGCGGGCCGGCCCTGCTTGTCCCGCGTGATGATGATCTGCAGGGAATAATCGCACATCATGTCGCGCTCGCTGCAGCTGGTCCGATGGATCAGGTACTGCTCCTCGTCCTCCTGGATTTCCTCGAAGCCCGCCATTTTAAGGATTCGCGCCGAGTCGCTCTTGGCCTCTTTCGGGATGGCGCAATCCTTGCTCGACATGAGGATGGGGCCCTTCTTCTTGCCCTCGGCCAGCTGCTTGCAGGTCTGCAGCTCCAGGCGCCTGGCCGCATAGGGCCGGCGCAGGCGCGCCGGGAGGGTCTGCGGATCGACGGACATGAAATCGTCGATCCGGTTCGTCGGCAGCTTGGCGATCGGGGTGCGGAGGAAGGACTCGACGAACTTGATCTCCTGGCGCGAGGCCTTTGGCTTGGCCTTGGCGGCCAGCGCCGGCGGCGCTGGGCCGAGGAACAGGACGATCAGGAGACAGGCTCGCATCATCCTCTAGGATGGAACTTCTCATGCGCCGACTTCAAGCCGGAGGAGTCCAAATGCGTGTAGATCTGGGTCGTCGAGAGGCTTGAGTGGCCCAGCATCTCCTGAAGGGAGCGCAGGTCGGCCCCCCCTTGCAGCAGATGCGTGGCGAAGGTGTGGCGCAAGAGATGCGGATGCAGCGCTCGGCGCAGGCCCGCGGCCTTGCCCAAGGCGCGCAGATCCCTCCAGAACTGGACGCGGGACAGCTTCTTGCCGCCGCGCCCGAGAAAGGCCTCTGCGTCGCCGCGCCCCTTAAAGCGAGCCTCCCGCTTTTGCAGATAGAGCTCCAGCAGCGATGCCGCGCGCTTATGCAGCGGGATCAGCCTCTCCTTGGAGCCCTTGCCCAGGACCCGCACCCAGCCGTCCTGCAGGTTGACGGCCTCCGGCTTGAGGCCGACGAGCTCTGAGACCCGCATGCCGCAGGCATAGAGCAGCTCCAGCATCGTCTTGACGCGAAACCGCTCGAAGCGCCCGTTGAAGGGAACATCCCGCAAGGCTCGAATTTCCTCGCGGGACAAAAACCGCGGCAAGCGCGCCGGCAGGCGAAACCGGCGGAAGCCCTCCACCGGGCTGCCGGCCAAGCGGCGCTCCGCGACCTGGAAGGCGAAGAAGGACTTGATCGCCTCAAGCTTGCGGTAGAGGGAGGCCGGCTTGAGGCCCCGCTCCTTAAGCTCCCACAGATGCGCGTCGACGTCCTGATGGCCCGCCGCCAGGGGCTCTATGCCGCGCCGCGCCAGGAACTTGAGAAAACTCGCCAAGTCCCCGGCATAGGACTTCCTGGTGTTGACCGACAGCCCCCGCTCCAGGCCGATGTAGCGAAGGTATTCCTCCAGCAGCGGACTGCGGGCGTCCGTCACGAGCGGCTGACGCCGGCTTAGCGCGCCGCCTTCGCGGGCTTGGCCGAGGACTTCTCGGCTGCTTCCAACTCCGCCTTCGCGGCGGCCTCCTCTCTCTCGGCGGCCGCCTCCGCCGCGGCCTGGGCCGCGGGCCCCACCAGATATTTCGCGCGCAGCTCCTGCTCCAGCTTGTCGGCCAGCTCGGTGCGCTGCTTCAGCGTGGCCTTGGCGTTCTCACGGCCTTGGCCCAGCCGCTCTCCTTTATATAGGAACCAGGAGCCGGATTTCTCCAGGAGTTGACCCTCCACGCCCATGTCGATCAAGCAGCCCTCGCGGGACACCCCGTAGCCGTGGATCATCTCGAACTCGGCCGTGCGGTACGGCGGGGCGACCTTGTTCTTGACGATCTTCACGCGAGCGCGCGCGCCGACGACCACGTCCCCGTCCTTGATATTCTCGATGCGGCGGATGTCCATGCGCACCGTGGCGTAGAACTTGAGCGCCAGGCCGCCCGTCGTGGTCTCCGGATTGCCGAACATCACCCCGATCTTGTTGCGGATCTGGTTGATGAAGATCAGGATCGTCTTGCTCTGGGCCACCGCGGCCGTCAGCTTGCGCAGGGCCTGCGACATCAGGCGCGCCTGCAGCCCCATGTGCGAGTCGCCCATCTCGCCCTCGATCTCCGCCTTGGGAACCAAAGCCGCGACGGAGTCCACGACGATGACGTCCAAGGCCGAGGAGCGCACGAGCTTCTCCGTGATCTCCAGGGCCTCCTCGCCGCAGTCCGGCTGGGCGATCAACAGGCTGTCGACGTCGACGCCGAGCTGCTTGGTGTAGGCCGGGTCCATCGCATGCTCGGCGTCGATGTAGGCCGCGGCCCCTCCCCTTTTCTGCGCCTGGGCGACGGCCTGCAAGGCCAGGGTCGTCTTGCCGGAGGACTCCGGCCCGTAAATCTCGATGATGCGCCCGCGCGGCAGCCCGCCCACGCCCAAGGCCAGGTCCAATGACAGAATTCCCGTGGGAATCGTCTCGACGTTGATCTTCTTGGCCCGATCGCCGAGTTTCATGATGGCCTCCCGGCCGTAGGCCTTCTCGATTTGCGCCAACGCCAGATCCAGCGCCTTCCCCTTCGCTCCCTCGTTTGCCATGTTCCCCCTCGCAGCTGCGTTATTCTACCACACGGGCCAAGCCTCGCGCCCCAAACCGGCGATATCGAACGATTGTCCGAATCGGCGTATTATGGCAGACTGGCGCCCGTTTGTCCAGCCTTCGCTACAGGTCTATACGTTTGACGGGGGATTTGGTTCCGGCGGCTAATCGGGCGTTCTAAGCAGGTCCGCGTCCATCAACCGCAAGCTGGTCCGCAGCTCGACGGCCTGGCGGCCATCCTTGAGAATTGGTATCTCGGCGTAGAAAATCCCCATCGCCGTGCGCCCGTCGCTCCACCAATATTGTCCGTCCGAGGTCCGACGCGGCTCCCCGTAGATGAGCGCCCAATCCGCCGCCAGATTGTCGGCGGGATGGAGCCTGCCGTAGGCTTTGGCATAGATGAACTGGATGTCGACCAGCCGCCCGTCCTTGAAGCCCAGCCAGGTGGTGTCGACTTTTGGATTCGGTCTTTTAATATAACGGCTTTCCGCCCGAAAGCGCCTGATCTGCCCGCCCGGCTCTATATAGGAAGGCCACGGCTGGGAGGGCGGCAGCAGCCAGCGGACCTGGGTCAGGGCCATGCCTAGGCGGAGGTGGTCGATCGAGCGCTGAATCGAGGGCCCCGCCGCCGTAGCGCCGGCCGCAAGACAGGCCAGCAGGGCGGCCGCCCGGCCGCCCGAACCAAAAGCCATTGTGCCTACGCCTTGGCCTTGGCCTTCGAGGAGAACAGCAGCTTCTCTCCGGAGGCGTCGACCTCCACGTAGATGGTGGCGCCGGGCTCGAACTTCTTCATCAGGATGTCCTCGGCCAGAGGATCCTCCACGGAACGCTGGATCGTGCGGGCCAGCGGCCTGGCGCCGTAGTTCTGGTCGAAGCCGGTCTTGATCAGGAACTTGTCGGTCTCCTCCGAGAACTCGATCTTGTAGCCCTGTATCTCGATCTTGGATCTGACTCGACCCAGCATCAGCTTGAGGATCTCGCGCATCTCCTCCTCGCTCAAGGGGTGGAAGACGAGGATCTCGTTGATGCGGTTGATGAACTCGGGATTGAAGACGCGCTTGACCTCGTCCATCACGGTGTCCTTCATCTTCTTGTAGTCGCGCTCCTCCTGCTCCCGCGTCTCCTTGGCGGCGACGAAGCCCAGGGAGCGCCCCTTGCTGATCAGGCGCGCCCCGACGTTGGAGGTCATGATCACGACCGTGTTCTTGAAGCTGACCTTGTGCCCAAGGTTGTCGTTGAGCATCCCGTCGTCCATGACCTGGAGCAGGATGTTGAAGACGTCCGGATGGGCCTTCTCGATCTCGTCGAGCAGGACGACCGAGTAGGGCTTGCGCCGCACCGCCTCGGTGAGCTGCCCGCCCTCCTCGTAGCCGACGTAGCCGGGAGGCGCCCCGATGAGCCTGGAGACGGCGAACTTCTCCATGTACTCCGACATGTCGATGCGGATCATCGCCTCCTCGTTGCCGAACATGAACTCGGCCAAGGCGCGCGCCAATTCCGTCTTGCCGACGCCGGTCGGCCCCAAGAAGAGGAAGGAGCCGATCGGCTTCTTGGCGTCCTTCAAGCCCGCGCGCGAGCGGCGGATGGCCTGGGAGATGACTTGGATCGCCTCGTGCTGCCCGATGACCCGCTTATGGAGAGCCTCCTCCATGTGGACGAGCTTCTCCGTCTCCGACTCCGTCAGGGCCGTCACCGGCACCCCGGTCCACTTAGAGACGACGACGGCCACCTCCTCGGCGGTGATGGTGGGAACGGACTGGTCCCTCTTCTCGCGCCACTGCTTCTTCATCTCCTCGAGCTGCTTGCGCAAGGCCTTCTCCTTGTCGCGCAGCCGCGCCGCCTTCTCGTATTCCTGCCCCGAGATCGCGCCGGACTTCTCCTTGACGGTCTTGTCGATCTCGACCTCCTTCTCCTTGAACTGCGGCGGGGCTTGGGAGGTCTGCAGGCGGGCTCGGGAGCCCGCCTCGTCGATGAGGTCTATGGCCTTGTCGGGAAGGAAGCGCTCGCTGATGTAGCGGTCGGCCAGCTCGGCGGCGGCGCGCAAGGCTCCGTCGTCGTACTTGACCTTGTGGTGCGCCTCGTACTTGTCGCGCAGGCCGGAGAGTATATGGACCGTCTCCTCCACGGAGGGCGGATCGACGATGACGGGCTGGAAACGGCGCTCCAGCGCCGCGTCGTGCTCGATGTACTTGCGGTACTCGTCCAGGGTCGTCGCCCCGATGCACTGCAGCTCGCCGCGCGACAGGGCCGGCTTGATCATGTTGGAGGCGTCGATCGCGCCCTCCGCCGCGCCCGCCCCGATGACGGTGTGCAGCTCGTCGATGAAGAGGATGACGGTGTTCTTGGAGCGCCGGATCTCCTCGATGATGTTCTTGAGCCGCTGCTCGAACTCGCCGCGGTACTTGGTCCCGGCCACGACCAGGGCCAGGTCGAGGGTGAGCACCCGCTTGCTCGCCAAGATCTCCGGGATGTCCCCAGAGGAGATCTTCTGCGCCAGCCCCTCCACGATGGCGGTCTTGCCGACGCCCGGATCGCCGATGAGCACCGGGTTGTTCTTCGTGCGGCGCGCCAAGATCTGGATCATGCGCTCGATCTCGTCGGCGCGGCCGATGACGGGGTCGAGCTTGCCCTCCCGCGCCATCACCGTCAGGTCCCGCCCGAATTCGTCCAGGGTCGGGGTCTTGGATTTGGTGCGGGTCGGCGTCGCCGGCTGGCCCGCCTGCTGCCCGGATTGGCTCTGGCCTTCCCCGAGCAGGTTGAGGACTTCCTCGCGCACGACGTCCAGCCGCAGGCCCAGGTTCTCCAGCACCCGCGCCGCCACGCCCTCCTCCTCGCGGATCAAGCCCAGGAGGAGATGCTCGGTCCCGACGTAGGAATGCCCCATGTGCTGGGCTTCCTCGACGGCGTATTCGAGCACCTTCTTGGCGCGCGGCGTGAAGGGGATCTCGCCCAAGAGCATCACGTTGTCGCCGGTGCCGACGATCTTCTCGATCTCCGAGCGCACCCGCCGCAGATCCACTCCCAGGTTGGCCAAGACCTGGGCCGCCACGCCCTCGCCCAAAGCGATGAGGCCTAGCAGGATGTGCTCGGTGCCCACGTAATCATGGTTGAGGCGCTTGGCCTCTTCCTGCGCGATCAGGATGACGCGTTGAGCGCGCTCCGTAAACCGGTTTGACATGATCCCCCCGTTGATGGACCTGAAAGCGACTGGTATTTATTATGGCTCGGGAATGTTAACGATTTAAGTCCATGGTCATTTTACATTCTTTTGCGGCGGCCGCAAGTTCCGGTACCACGAAACGGAGGGGCCGCCTCCGTCGAAAGCCTGGACCGCGCCGCCGCGCTGCGCTATCATTGAATGATGGGCCATCTAGAGACCGCGGCCGCCGAGGCCGCGCGCCAACCGCACGACCTTAAGGGCAAATCGCTCTTGGTCGTCGCCTCGGCGTCTTCCTCCAAGCGCCATCTGTTCCAGCGCTTGAAGGCCTTGGGCATCAAGCTGACCCTGGTCTGTCCGGAAAATTCCTGGGCCCCCCGACTGGCCGACGCCACGCTCGACGCCGGGGCCTTCGACCAGGCCGAGATCTTCGCCCGCGTCGAGGAGCATCTCAAGGAGAACGCGCTGGACGGAGCCTTGACCTTCTGGGAGAATGCCGTCCCGCTCTGCGCCGCGCTCTGCCAGCGCTTCGGCTGGAAGGGCCATCCCGTCGAGGCCGCGCTGACCGCGCGCAACAAGCTCGCCCTGCGACGCCGCCTGGAGGAGCATAAGCTCGGCCGCTACTGCCCTGGCTTCGCCGAGGTCGGGGGCGCCAAGGAGCTCGAGCGCGCGGTCTCGCGCATCGGCTTGCCGGTCGTGCTCAAGCCGGCCTGGGGCGTCAAGAGCCAGTTCGTCGTGCGCGCCGACACCCTGCCGGAGGCCAAGAACGCCCTCGACTACATCAAGAGCAACATCGGCCCCGGCTTCGACCCGATCTACGCCTCCGGCACCCAGATCATGGTCGAGGGCTATTTAGAAGGCGCCGAGATCGACGTCGACTTGCTCGTTCAGGACGGGCGGGTCCGCTTCCACGCCTTCACCGACAATTTCCCCACGATAGAGCCTTTCTTCGTCGAGCAGGGCGACGCGATGCCCTCGCGCCACGAACCCTCCGACCTGGAGGCCGTGCTCAAGATGGCCCACGAGGTCGTCTCCGCGGTCGGCTTGACCGACGGAGCGCTGCACCTGGAGGCCAAGGTCCATGCCGGCGGCCCCAAGCTCATCGAGCTTAACGCGCGCATGGGCGGCGACTACCTGGAGGACTGGATCCGCGCCGTCTGGGAGGTCGACCTGGCCGAGGAGGCCGCCCGCATCGCGGCGGGTCTGCCCTGCGATCCCAAGCGCCTCAAAGAGGCCAAGATTCATCTCGTCGGCAAATACCTCATTCCCCCTTACTCCGGCGTGATCAGCGGCCTTTCCGCCCCGGAATCCCTCAAGAACCCCGAGAAGATCCACGACATCACCCTGGAAAAGGAGCCGGGCGATCCGGTGCTGGTGCCGCCGGAGGGCTTCGAGTCGATCGGCTGGGTCGTCGGCCGCGGGGACACCTACTCGGAGGCGGAGCAGAACCTCGACGAGGCGCTTCGCGGCATAACGATGAACATCTCGCGCTTCGACTCCACCTCCTCGATCGGCAAGACCAGGCGCAAGAACCGCTTCGGCGCGGCACAGGTGGCCCGCCGGCGCATCATCCAGTCGGCGCGCATCGAGAAGGTCCGCGGCCTAGACCCGAAGGGCGGCAAGGCCTTGCACGTCGGCATCCTCTGCAACATCTTCGACGAGGCCGCCGGCGAGGAAGGCGCCGTCCACCAGGACCTCACCTCCGTCGGCCGCAACATCCAGAAGGCGATCGAGTCGAAGGGCCACCGCGTCACCTTTTTCGACATGAACGAGACGCCGCTGCCCTTCAACAAGATCGCCGAGGCCAACGTCGACCTCATCTTCAACGTCTGCGAGCGCATCAACAACTCCTCCCTGCTAGAGCCGCACGCCGCCGCCATCCTCGACTGCCTCGGCATCCCCTACACCGGCGGCAACCCCTTGACCCTCGCCCTCTGCATCGACAAGGTCAAGGTCAAGAAGCTCCTCGAGCACGCTGGCTTGCCCACGCCCCGCTTCGACTACGTCTTCTCCAAAAAGGAGCCCATCAGAGAGGACCTGCGCTATCCCCTCATGGTCAAGCTCGCCAACGCCGACAACTCCATCGGCATCTCCAACAATTCCGTCGTCACCAGCCTCAAGGCGCTCAAGGAGCAGGTCCACGGCCTCCTCGACCAATACAAGCGGCCCGTACTCATCGAGGAGTATATCGACGGCGACGAGGTGGACGTCTCCATCCTAGGCAACGAGGACAGGGTCAAGGTCCTGCCGCTGTCCCGCTCCATCTTCGACGAGCTGCCGCGGGACACTTGGGGCATCTATCCCTTCCAGGCAAAGTGGCGGAACGACTCCGTCTACGAAAAGATACGCGTCGAGCGCCCCGCCAAATACTCCCAGAAGCTCTCCGCCCTCATCTCCGAGATTTGCCTGGACGCCTACAACCTCGTGGACTGCCACGATTACGCCCGCGTCGAGGTCCGGGTCGACAGACAGGGCAACCCCTACATCCTGGAGGTCAACCCCAATCCCTCCATCAACCGCGGCGACTGCGTCCCCAACTGCGCCGAGATGACCGGCCTGAACTACGAGGACTTCATCGAGGAAATCATGCGCGAGGCCATACTGCGCTACCGCGCCCGCCCGCCCTACTACCACCTGCAGAGCTCGCTGGCGGCTCTCTAAGGCGCTGTCAAGTAATAACATGGACACTCTGGAGGCCCGAGCTTGAGACGATTTCAAGGCGCGAAGAGCGAGCATGCCGCTAGGCATGTAAGCGATGAGCAACGCGGAAATCGGCCAAGCTCGGG
>JAGWUP010000012.1 GCA_028868375.1 Elusimicrobiota bacterium | reverse complement strand
GCGTCCGAGCAATCGCCCGGGAGCGAGACGCGATGAAGACGGGCATGGAGCCGATCGACCCGTCCAAGCCGGGCGAGCGTGCCGGCCTGGGTCGCTCCATCCAGCGAGCGGCCGTCTCCGGAGGGACGGTGGTCTGACACCATGGGTGTTGGTCCGGTCTCCTTGGACTACGGGGCTTGGCTGGCCAGGTATCCTGAGTTCTCATCGACTGAGGTCCTGGCGAAGCTGACCGGCAGTATCGATGCGACTGGCGCGCTCGTCGTCTCCAGTATCCAGGGCGCACTGACCGCCGGTGAGGTCCTGTCCGGGCCCGGTGTGCAACTGGGGACCTACGTGACGGGTCAGACGTCGGGTAATGCTGGTGGCCCCGGAGCGTACTCGGTAAACTACCCGCAGCTCGTCACCAACTCTCAGATGACCGCCGTCCAGCCGCAGGTGACGCTGCAGCAGGCGCAGGGGTACTTCCTGGAGGCGGGCGCCTACGTCGCGAACGACGGCAGCGCTCCCTATCCGGACACTGCCACTCTTTCCGCGTACCTGAACATGGTCACCGCGCACATCGCGTGGCTGTACTCCCCTCTGGCGCAGAACGACGGCGAGTCTTCTCCGCTGGTGGGGCGCATCTCAAGCGCCACCCAGGGGTCTGTTACCGTCCAGGTGGAGATGCCCGACGCGCAGAACGCGTCCTCCGTCCAGGCGTGGCTTCAGCAGACTAAGTACGGCGCAGCCTTCTGGGCGGCTACCGCTCCCTACCGCACCTTCAGGTACTACCCGTCTCGCAAGCAGCGAATGTACAATCCGCCGATGTACGGCTGGAGGGTGAGGTACTGGTGAGCGTCGAGGTGGAGTCCAGGCCCGTGTGGCTGACTGCCGTGATGCCGGTAAAGATGGCGGACAACGTGAAGTACTCCAGGTGGACATCGGGGCGGACCAATGGCGTCAGCCGGACCGTGTCGAAGCGCCACGACAGCGTTGAGGCGGCCCTGGCCGAGGCCGCGCGTCTCCCCGAGTGTGCAGTGTGAGCACTGGAGCTGTAGGCGGTGTTCAGCCTGGCGTTGAAGAAGTCCAAAGGACTTGAGCAGTACTTGGCACGCACCGCCAAGAAGCTGAACGGCTCGAGCACGCTGCGAGTCGGCTTCCTGGAGGGGGCCAAGTACCCGAACGGCACGCCGGTGGCATTGGTCGCCGCAGTTCAGAACTTCGGTGCGCCTAGTAGGGGCATACCGCCCCGGCCGTTCTTTTCAAGCATGGTGCGCGAGCGGCAGTCCGAGTGGCCCGACAGGATCGAGCAGGCACTCAAGGCAACCGACAGTGACGCGAACAAGGCGCTGCAGCAGGTCGGTCACTCGATCGTCGCCGACCTCAAGCAGTCGATTATGGACACCAACGAGCCGCGCCTCAAGCAGGCGACGATCGACCGCAAGGGCTTTGAGAAACCATTGATTGACACTGGCGTATTAATCTCTTCTGTCGATTTTGAAGTATCGTAGATGGCTGAGTTTAATAGCGGCGTTTATTCAATACGTGGGCCTAATGGGCGTCTTTATATAGGAAGTGCATCTAGTTTTACTAAACGGTGGAAGCGCCATAGGTGGGCGCTAGTGCGCGGCAGTCATCATAGTAGATTTCTGCAACGAGCTTGGGATAAATACGGAGAGAGCTGCTTTAGTTTTCAGATTTTGATTATCTGTTCAGTAGTAGATGCTTTCTACTATGAGCAGATGCTCATTGATGCCTATAAGCCGGCTTACAACGTCAGTCCTTCAGCTAGCGGCACTAGAGGTTTAATATGGACTGAGGAATCTCGATCCAAGATAAGAGGACGCACTAATTCTTCAGCAACTAGAGCTGCCATCAGTAGAGGTATGCTGACTAGTTCGACGCACGAAGAGAGGTCTGAAAGAGCAGCCAGGGCTCGTGCTGGATGGACACCAGAATCAAAGGCATCGCAGATACAAAAATTAACTGGCAGAAAGGATTCTGACGAGACCCGAGCGAAAAAATCAGCTAGTTTAACGGGTCGTTTAGTTTCTGAGGAAACTCGTCAGAAACTTGCTAAACAAGCTGGCTGGGTTCACTCAGATGAATCTAAGCAAAAGATGCGAGGCCGGGTAGTTTCGACAGAAACGCGCTTGTTGCTTAGTCAGAGTCATGTTGATAAACCTGGGCCGTGGAAAGGCTTAACTAGAACCTTGGAAACAAAAGATAAGATACGAGCTTCGCTTGCAGGTCGCAGTCGATCTCCAGAATCTATTGCAAAACATCGCGCGACGCTTGCTGCTAAGCGGAAGCTGAAGCTCAACTCCGCTGACTTCGAGGTCTCACAGTGAGGGTATTTCGCATACGGCCGCACGAGCAGTTTCACCTCGACTTGTCAGAGGGCACGATCCTCGTGATGGACACCGACGAGGAGCTGCTGGACATACTGATCGCACTGAGGCTGGCCGGTCACGACGGGCACGTGCTGCTGAAGCGTGCACTGGTCGGCAGCTCGGCCGCCGAGGAAAGGCCCAGGCGCGAGTGACTTCAGAATGAACTTGCAGGCGATCGCCAGGGGGGCCGTCGGGGCCGTCAACCCAAATGAGACCGTTCAGCTCCAGATGAGTGACGGCTACCAGACCGTCAACAACAGACAGAGGCCCAAGTACCTTCCGGCCGTCGCTGTCAGGGCGCAGTTCCAGGCGATGCAGTACCGCGACATCATGCAGGTTCAGGGACTGAACCTCCAGGGCACGCGAAGGGCCGTCTATCTGTCCGGCGACGTCGAGGGCCTGCTGAGGGCCTCGTCCAGGGGCGGTGACCTGATCACTCGCAGGGACGGGACCTGCTGGCTCGTTGCGATGGTGCTCGAGGTCTACAGCGAGAACGGCTCCAACGCCAGGTGGGTGAAGGTGGCCGTGACGCAACAGAACCAGGTGTCCAACGACGGCATGCCCCCGTCGCCGCCTCCACTGAGTTGACAAGCACTGTGGAAGAAGACGAGATCAGAGTAGGCGGTCATTTGGTCCCCAAGGGCGCCAAGGTCTGCCTGTACTGCGGCGTCACCAGGGAGGTGCTGGCCGGTGCGCCGGAGACCGGCTGCCTGAATAAGTCGGCGCCGCAGTCTCCCAGGTCGTTCCACTCAGCAATGGACGACAATTAACGAGGGAATCCAGCGATTGAGGCGCGAGCATGACGAGGCGCTCAAGCGTGCCGCAGAGTAGGTTCTCCGGAGCCGGATACCTGATCGTCGATGGCCGCGAGGCCGACCTGCTGGTGTGCGCTCGGTGCAGCGGGCTGATCCTGGTGCAAGATCGCGTCGATGCGTCCGGCGGGGTGGTGCCCGGCCACCGATCAGACGGTGCCTACTGTCACCGGTGCGACGGTCCGCTGTGTGGGGCCGGGCTGAACAACTGCGCCGCGTCGGCTCCCTGCGATCGGGGTAGTTGCCGTTCGTTCCGCGCGACGCTCGAGGAGCAGGTCGACGACAACTACCGTCGAGGGCAGAACGCCCGCGTGCTGGGTATTTGAGGAGGTACTGAATGCCGAGCTTCAGCGGCGGCAACGCCAGCTTCACGCCGTCCACGACAAACGACAACTGGACGCTGGACTTCGGCGTCACCGGCGGAACCTTCGGCAAGGTCGTCTCGTTCGCGTGGGGCGGCTCGCTGACGACCTCGACTGGATACCGAACTCGGTGGACGAGGCCGACTGCTGCCGGCGGCGGCGCCCGCACTCTGCTGACGCTGGGGGCCGGCCAGCCCAACTACCCGACGCCGGGCGGCGCGCTCGTCAGCACATACGGCTCCTCTCAGCCGACTCTGGCGTCCGACCCCGCCGCCAACCTATTCCGCGAGGACTGGAACGCCCAGGGGGGCGGCGGCTACGTCGCGCTGCCGCCCAACAGTCCCTGGTGGGTCGTCAGCGGGGTCCTCAACAGCGCGATCTCGTGTCGCAACTTGGTCGGGACTGACGCCAACGGCAGTTCCTACCACGTCACTTGGGAGGAGTGATGCCGGAGTCGCCCGAGAGCCTGCGCGCCTCCGCTGCCCGCCTGAACGCCGAGGCTAACCGCTACGAGGACCACGCCAGGAAGCTTCGTAGTGACGCGGGATTATTGCTGACTGCCGCCACCGCAGCGGAGCTAAAGGCGAACGAGGCCATCCCGGTCGATCGTAGCCGGCAGACGTTGACCGACGGCTCGCCCGTGCCCGATGATCGCTCGCACGTCGAGTTGAAGGACAACGGCCAGCAGAGGGGCTACGTCGTCCTCTCGGAGGAGGAGCGCGCCAGGGGCTTCGTGCGCCCGGTGCGCCGTTCGTACGTCCACGACAGGTGCGGCACCGTCACCACGATGAGCCAATCCATCGCAGAAACGTACTCGCGCTGTCCTACATTCTATTCGGGAACCTACTGCTGCGGCTGCGGGCGGCACTTCCCGGTCGGCGAGGACGGCGAGTTCACCTGGGACGACGGCAGCGGCGAGAAGGTGGGAACGTGAAGACGATCGAGCCATATCCGCGCGCGACCGTGGACATGACCGAGATTTTCGCCGACGCCATGCGCGTGATCGACGAGGTGCCTCAGAGAGAAGCCGAGGAGCGCGAGCGCAAGAAGCGGGAAGCGCTGGACGCCCTTAAGACACTGCCCATCGAAGAGCGAATTGCACGCATCGAGGAGTGGATCGCCGATCACTCTGAGGTGCGACACGGCTACGTGTCGCCGCCAAGGTTCGGCGGATGAGCGTCGTCACCGCCCGGCCCGAGCACGAGGTCACCTACCAGGAACTCGCCGACCTGCTCAAGCGCCGCGCCGACAAGGGTATCTCGGCCCTGGAGGTCCTCGCCATCGCCGCGAACATGGTCGGCAAGCTCGTCGCGATGCAGGACCAGCGCAGCGTTACGCCCGAGATGGCGATGGAGGTCGTCGCGCGGAACGTCGAGGTGGGAAATCAGCAAGTGATCACGAATTTGGCGTCTGCTGCAAGACGTGCGTAGAATGCAGCATCAATTCTGGCGCGTTCCCGTGGCCTTCCCGACGCGTGAATCGATTCGCGCGTCATTGCACGACGACGCGTCGTTGCGTGACGGGAATCGCGCGGGACGCGACGGGATTTGATCTTGCGAATGATGCCGTGATCACGTCACTCCAGTTTGATCAGCCCGTCGTCACTCCCTCGTGGGTGAGGGCCGGAGGGCCGATCAGTCCCCCGCTGCCGTCCTTCGCGCTAGTCCCGGTTCGTCGATACACCGTGGCTGCTCCGAGTGACCTGGCCGGACCGATGCCCCCGCTTCCCGGGTTCCCGAACGTCGGACCGCTGCAGTCGCAGGTCATGTGCGTCGACTTCGGGTTCTACCTGCCGCCCGGATTAGTGCTGGTCGGCGCACCCTCAGTGTCGCTGACCGTCGCAGCCGGCTACGATCCGCAGCCGCAGTCCAGGCTGCGAGTACTGCCCGTAGTTGGGGTGGCCCCGTATCCAGTGGGCGGCAGCGGCGTTCCCGGCACCGCGGTTTTGTGGATGGTCAGCGGATGCCTCCCCGGCGTCGACTACGTGGCCGACGTGTCGTGCTCTGACGACTCGGGCGGGGTCGTCGAGGCATCTACTCGGTTCTCCTGCAGGTTCCCGAGCTGACCCTTGCCGGCCGCGCTGACGCTGACGCAGGACCAGGAGCTGAACGCCGTTGCGACGTTCATCACGGGCGCTCTTGGCTCCGACGTCGAGGTGGTCATCGGCCAGACCAACAGGGTGGCTGAGCCCGCGTCGGCAGACTACGTGGTGATGTGGCCCGTGAGCCGGATGAGGCTGGGCACCAACGTCGTTATGTACCAGGACACCTCGTTCGTCGGGTCGATCTCGAATGGCGTGCTCAGTCTGGTCGAGTTCGTTCGGGAGGCGCTGCCGCTAGTCAAGGGCACCCAGCTGACCGATGTGGGCGGCCTGGTGACGCCGGGCACGTTGATCGTCAACCAGTTATCTGGACCTACCGGCGGCGTCGGCAACTACCAAGTGTCTCCGGTTCAGAACGTAACCGAGACGACCATCTATGCCGGCGTTCGGTCAGACCTGGCCGCGTTTGAGCTGGTGGTTCAGGCGGACGTTCACGGCCCTAACTCGGGCGACAACTCAACGATACTGCAGGCGCTGCTGCGCAGTGAGTACGGCACTGACGCCTTCTCTGCATCCGGCGCAGACGTGTCGCCGCTGCACTGCGACGACGCCAAGCAGATACCATTCATCAACGCTGAGAACCAGTACGAGGACCGCTGGGTCCTGGAGATGCACCTACAGGTCAACCCGACCGTGATGACGTGGCAGCAATTCGCCGCCAGCATCAAGATCAACTTGGTCCAGGCCGGCGCAGTCGGTCCGATCTGACACCCCAGATAAATTGGAGAACTGAAGTGGCGAGAGTAATCCGCAAGGCGCCGAGGAGGCTGACTCCGTGCGAGGCCCCCAAGCCGTTCGTCCCTCCGCCGCCGGAGCCGGTCACTGAGGTGACGGCTCGGCCAGTCGAGGAGCTGGTCATTGAGGAGCTCGTCAACCATCAGGACGAGCACCGCGAGGACTGAGATCGAAGACATCGGAGCCGCACCTGACTTTAGGGGACGCTGACCCATGCCGACCATACTGACTCCGCAGATTCCCGCCAGCCAGCTCGCTCAGATCAATCCAGGCGTGCTGTCGGCTGGCGGCCAGACGCTGCAGTTCGACGGGCTGATCGTCGACTCCAACTTGGGGCCCAACGGCTACCCGGTAGTGCCCGTCGGCATGCTGCTGCAGTTTGCCAGCTCGACTGACGTCAGCAACTACTTCGGCGCCACCAGTCAGGAGGCCGGCCTCGCCAGCGTCTACTTCACCGGCCCGATCAACAAGACGAAGTCGCCGAACTCGCTGTACGCGGCTGGCTACGCACTGGGTCCAGTCGGAGCATATCTGCTCGGCGGCGCCACCACGCTGTCGCTGAGCCAGCTCCAGGCGATCGACGCGGCGCTGACCGTCACGATTGACGGCGCCGCCCCGATCACGCAGACGGTGAACCTGGCCAGTGCCACTTCGTTCTCGAACGCGGCCAGCATCATCGGCAATACCCTGGGCATAAAAGGCATCCAGATCGGGGCAATCACGGCCTCGCTGTCCAGCACGACGATGACGGTCACCGCGATCGTCAACGGCATCCAGCACGCCGTGTTCACGGCGAGCACCTCATCCTCGTCGTCGACGCTGACCGTCACGGCGATGACCTCCGGCTACATCCAGGTCGGAGACGTCGTCTCGGGTACCGGCATTACGGCCGGCACCACCATCACGGGCTACACGGGCTCGGGAGCTCCGGGCGGCGTCGGCACCTACACGATGTCCGCCGTTGGTGCCAGCACGACTACCGGATCGACGATCACTGCCTACGCGTCGAGCGTCACGCTGGCGATCGGCCAGGTGGTCACCGGCACGGGCATCACGGCCGGCACCTACATCTCCGCTCTGGGCACCGGCACCGGCGGCATCGGGACCTACACGCTAAGCGCGTCGGCGACTACTGAGCCTGCCGAGGCGATTAACGTGTACGCGACTGGCGTCGAGTGGTCAGTTCAGCACTCGGCCTTCAAGATCAACTCCGGAACCACGGGCACCAGCTCGTCTGTCTCGTTCGCGTCCGGAGCGGCCGCCACCTCGCTCAGCCTCACGCAGGCCCTGGGGTCGGTGCAGTCGCTGGGCGCCGCGTCGAGTGTGCCGGGCACGTTCATGAGCGGCATAACTGCGATCACCCAGAACTGGGTGAAGTTCATGACCACGTGGGAGCCGACGGACACCGACAAGGAGGCCTTTTCTACCTGGGTCAATGGTCAGAATGACCAATACGCCTACTCGAGGTGGAGTACAGATGTCTTAGACACCGAGACCGGAGGTCCCGCCGCTCCGACAGCGTTCGTTAATACGGGTGACCTGTCGGGCACTGTCATGATCTACGAGAACCCGGCGATCACGACGCTGGCCGGAGAGAAGGCCGCCTTCAACATGTCGTGGTCGGCGTGCCTCGACTTCACCCGCCAGAACGGCAGACAGACGGCCGCGTTCAAGGGGTACGTCGGCGGCCAGCCGGACATCACCAACGGCACGATAGCCGAGATACTCGGGGGCAACCCGCAGACGGGCACCCAGGGCTGGGGCGTCAACTTCTACGGCGCCTACACGACGCGCACCCAGGCGTTTCCGATGTACCAGCGCGGCTTCATATCCGGCCCGTTCGAGTGGGAAGACTCGTACATCAACCAGATATGGATGAACAACTCGCTTCAGCAGGGCGTGATCATCGGGATGACCAACACGCCGTCGGTGCCCTACAACACCTCCGGCAGCGCGCTGATCGAGGGGTGGTGCCTGCCGACCATCCAGGCCGCACTGAACTTCGGCGCGATTCAGACCGGAGTGCAGCTATCGGCCGCCCAGGCCGTCGAGGTCAACACGGCGGCCGGAGCAGCGATCGACCAGGTGCTGTACCAGCGAGGCTGGTACCTTCAGATACTGCCCGCATCTGCCCAGAGTCGCGGACTGCGCATCTCGCCCCCGATCACTTTCTGGTACATGGACGGCGAGTCGGTCCAGGCGATCAGCATCGCGTCGATCCTGATCCAGTAGATATCGGCGTATTGCCTAGTGCCTGCCACTTCTCGATCGACCCGCGCAGGGCCGTCAGCGTCCCCCAGCCAACGACGGGTTGACCACGTAGTCCACGTAGACGTTATCCGCCAGTTCCCCGGCCAGCATCAACTCTACGGCGTTGGAGCCGTTCGGTAGCCTTCTATACCTGACGTCTAGGCCGTAGCTGTCCCGCAGGCGGTCGAGCGTCGCGGTCATTGCGCCGTCCATGCGACTGCTAAATATCACCCACTTGCCCGGTGACGCGAACAGCGCGTCGTAGACGCGCCTTATTTTGGTCCCCGGCCTCGGGGCGTCTTGCGAGATGCCGTGCCTAGTTCCTGTTTTCGTTTCCCAAGCCGACGATTGGTGCGTCATCCCTTTGGTATCCCGTCGCGTCTGGGGCGTCTCCGGCGCGTGGCCGGGGCTACTACCGTGGTCGCTCCAAATCCCCTGATCTGAACTGCCGCTACAAATGGTTACTCACTTATACGATCCCAGCGGAGTACCTAGATGGCCTCGATAACTTCAGCAAACGCCGTGCTCACGCTGACGATCCCGGGCGTGTACCCCACCGGCATACAGATTCAGCAGTTCGCGGTGGACGACGCCTTCGTGGCGGAGGCCATCGACACGGCTGAGATTCAGGTCGGCGTCGACGGCTACTCCGCCGCCGGCCTGACGCCTCGCGAGGTACCCATGAGCATCTTCCTGCTGGCGTCCAGTCCCAGCGTGGTCGTGTTCGATAACTGGAACGGTGCGGAGTGGACGACCGGCGACAAGATTGCTGCGTACGGCGTGATCATCCACCCGTCGGTCGGTAAGAAGTACGCGCTGAACCAGGGGTTCCTGCACCGATGGCAACCGATGGCCGAGACCAGGCGCGTACTGCAGAGGCGCGAGTATCGGGTGACGTGGACGCCAAACGGACTTAACTCGCCGGCCATCCAGGTGGCTCCGGCGTAGCGGGAGGACCAGTGCGCAAGACGCTTGAAGTGACGATACCGGATACTGCGACATTCGATCGAGACCGCAAGAAGCGGTTCCTGCTGACTGAGATGAGCTCCTACCATGCTGAGATGTGGGCCATGCGCGCCCTCATGGGCATGGGGGCAAACGGCGTCAGCCTGCCAGACGGCATCATGCGGCTTGGCATGGCGGGGATGGTCATTGTCGGGCTGGACGGCCTCATGAGGATCAGCTTCGAGACGGCGGAGCCCCTCCTTCGCGAGATGATGGCCTGCGTCCAGTACGTGCAGGAGAGGGGCGGTCCTCGCGATATAGACGACGCGCACGGCGCCGACATCGAGGAGATCGCTACCCGCCTGTACCTTCGAGACAAGGTATTCGAGCTCCACACGGGTTTTTTGGTCGCCGACGCGATTCGGGAGATGTTGGCGTCGGCGGAGAGGAAGTGGAGCTCAGAGAGTACCCCAATCTCCCCCGATCCATCGGCATAGTGGTCTCCAGCAAGTACGCGACGCTGCACGAGCTGCAGACGATCTACTCCGTCGAGGACGTGCAGGACCTGATCGAGGTCATAACGACGGACGGCCAGAACCAAGAGATCGTCAGGCGGCACGAAGAGAGCAAGAACTCAAGGTAGCTGAGTGGCCTCCACCGTCATAGATCAACTGGTCGTCGAACTGGGCCTGGACGCGTCCAAGTTCTCGATTGGTCAGCAGCGGGCACTTCAGGACCTCAGGCAGTTCGAGCAGCGGGCGGCCCAGACCTCCAACCAGATACAGAGGGGACCGGTCAGCAACCTCCAGCGGTTCTTCGACGGACTCCACCACCCGATCCAGACGGCCCATCGTGGGCTGGTCGACATGGGCGAGCAGGCCATCAGGACGGGGGGTCAGGTCAGCGGGGCCGCCGCAGGCATGGCGTACGGGCTCGCCGGCGTCGCCGCTGCTGCACTGACGGCGTTTGCGGCACTGAAGGGCGTGCAGGAGCTGATGCACGCCACTGACAGGGCCGCGCAGCAGGCGCAGACCACCGGGTACCTGGCGAAGTGGACCGGCGTCAGTCCGGAGTACATGAGTCGCTTCGCCTATGCCGCATACGAGAAGACGGGCGCCGACGTCGGTCAGTCACAGAACTGGATGTACGGCCTCCAGCAGGCCATCACCGGATACATAACGCCCGGCACCAGCGCGACAGGCCAGATGACGGGAGTGCTGGACACGATGGCCAAGCTGGGCATCCCGTTCGTGCCTGACATGCACAAGACGGCTGGTCAGAATCTTCAGGACGCCATCGCCGCGATCTCCAACAAGCTAGCCCAGCAGACGCCGGAGGGCGCGCAGTTCATTGGCGGCAGGCTCGGCATGAGCAGGCAGCTGTCCGCCTTCATGGCAGAGGGCGCCGTCGCGATGAATGCGGCCATGCAGCGTGCCAAGCTCGTACAAGTGACCAAGGACGAGACCGACGCGGCGATGAAGCTGCTTCAGGCCGAGCGAGAGGTCTCGGCTGAGACTGACAAGCTCGCTCGCATCTTCATGCAGTACGTCAGTCCGGCGTTAGAGGGGTTCCTGGACCTCCTGGGCTACGTCGAGAAGAAGTTAATTCAGCTAGGCGTGCTGAAGGGAGACGACAAGAGTGCCGGCTCGAACGAGGGGTTCAAGGCCGGCGACTTGGCCCCCAAGGGATATCACTGGGAGCGTGATGCCAACGGTAACTATCAAGTAGCCCCCGGGAATGAACCCGGAATGGTTGGTGGTTATAGATTGTTCGGCATGACGTTTGGCGGAAGTCCGCCCCCTGGCTGGTACATCGACAACAGCGGGCCGATCCCCAGGATGGTGCGCAGGGTGGATCAGTTCTCTGGCCTTCAGCCAGGAAGTCCCGGCCTGCAGCCTGGTTACTACACTGGAACTGGAGAGGGGCATACGGCGTCCCAGGCAGATAGAATCGCCTTCGCGCGTCAGTACGCGATCAGCAAGGGGCTGAACCCTGACGCGATCGTGGCGACAATGGCCGGCGAGGGTCTGGGCCGGTACGTGGGTGACCACGGAACGTCATTCGGCGACTTTCAGCTCCACGTCGGTGGCGGCATGGGCGACAAGGCAGTGGCCGCTGGCATCAACATACGTGATCCTAACACCTGGCAGGCTCAGACCAAGTACGCAATCGATCAGATGGCAGCCCATCGAGGTGACGCGTCGTGGTATGCCAGTCAGTGGCACGGTGCGCCGGCCTGGGCCGCGCAGTCATTCTCTAGTCCGGGGGCTGCTACTGGTCCGGTGATGCCTCCCGTCGAGGCTCCTCCCACTTTAGGAGGAGGTGATAGTGGAGTTGTGGCGATCGGCGACAGCATCGCACGCGGGTTCCAACGGTTCGGCGGTGCTGGCGGAACTGGTATCAATCTGGCGCCGAATGACACGACGGTCAATGCCGCTGGAGGAAGGACTCCTTCCACCATTCTCAAGTATCTCAAGAGCCTGCCGGATGGTGCCTTGAGGGGCAAGCGCGTGGTGTTCTCCACTGGAGTCAGTAATGACCCAAACGGCATTGGCCTAGTGCCCGACCAGTTTAAGGAGCTCAGGAGACTGGGGGCATCTGACGTCGTGGTCGTAGGTGTCGGCACCAAGGCCGGCACCGAGGGAGGGCACTACTACGACCTCAACAAGTATAATTCTGAGATTTCGTTAGACGCGCTGGCCGCTGGAGATAAGTTCCTCGGTGGGCTGCCGGCAGTGGTGCACCCGTCACCTGGTTACTACAATCGCGCAATGCGCAGGGCCGCCCTGGCCAACGTCAGGCACCAAGTGACGAACAACGTCAGTCGGGACACGACGCACAACCACGGCGATATCACCGTGAACGCCGCTCCGGGGCAGGACATCGACCACCTTGCCGGGCTCGTCAGTAGTGCCGTCCAGCGGACGCTAGACGTTGCCAACTCCAACACGGGGCAGGAATGAGCGACCTGCCGCTGCTGACGGCTGACCAGCCGTCCATCGCTCAGACCTACGGCTCCCCGCAGTGGGGCATCTACGATCAGTCGGGCAATCCGGTGCTGACGGTGGACTCCGTCGCTGACATCGAGTACGCGCGTGACTACGTGATCAGCGACTACCCGCAGGAGCAGGGCGGCTTCGAGAGCTTCAACAAGGTCCAGACGCCGTTCATTGCCAAGCTCGGGTTCCTGATCTCGACCACGAGGCAGCAGTTCCTGAGCACGATCGAGGCAGCCAACGCCTCGCTGCAGTTGGTCTCAGTCGTCACTCCTGAGGTAACTTATCCCAGCGGCAACATCACGCACTACGGGTTCAGGCGCACTCAGAAGAACGGCGTCACCATGATTCGCGTTGAGGTGTGGGTCGAGGAGGTCCGCATCATCGCGGGCCAGAACATCATCAACGCCGCGAACGTCAACGTGCTGCCGGGTCAGGCAAATGCGGGGTCCAGTAATCCGTCTACTGCCGGGAGTTCAGCAACCAGTAACGGCGGAACGGTGTTAGGTCCAGCAATTTCACCCAACTCACAGTCGATAGGGGGGTTAGTGCCCGGCGGCGCGCTGACGACGCAGTCAACTAACGGTGCGTCCCCTCAGCAGTCTGGTCTGGTGCAGTCTCAGAGCATACAGAGCCTGGGCTCCCAGGCCTCGGGCATCTCAAATGGACTGCCGGTGCCCGACTAGATGGCCGACGTATCCCTCAACTGCCAGATCATCGCGACGACGACGGCGCCTTCGCAGGCGATCAACGTCACGCTGGCGGGCCAGGCCTGCCTGATCAACCTGTACACCAAGTCGATAAACTTGCCGCTGGAGACGGCCCCCGCTGGCTCTGAGGTCGTGTACGAGAACCAGAATCCGTGCTTCGTCGACCTGTACCTGATCAACGGATCACCGCCGACGCTGATCATCGGCGGGGTACAGGTCAGGAACGGCGGCCTGATCGTCAGGGACATCTACCTGGGATTTCAGGGGGACCTGGCGATCATAGACACCACGGGTGCCGGCCAGGACCCGTTCGGTGTGCCGCCCACCCTGCCGCCGCTGCACCTGAGGAACTGGTGGCAGAAGTTCATCCCGCTGTCGCTGGGCAGCAAGGCACCTCCAGCAATCGCCGGCTCCATACCGGGAATGGGAACTCGCTTTCTGCTGACGTACTGGCCGGTCGGCTCGTACACGCCCGGCTACTCGGCGCTGACGTGATCGATTCCCGGCGCGTTGGACGCGATTCCCGACGCGTGAATCGATTCGCGCGTCATTCGCGCGTTCGATCGAACGTCGCGCGGCGCGCGTCCTGCGCCGTGCGGGAATCAATTCTGTGCAGTGACGCGCGATGTCAGACGCATCGGTGACGCTGCCGACCGTGAACGTGACGGCTCAGGCGCCCATCCAGAGCCCGGGAGTTGCACCCTACGAGCGGCGGATCATCAGCCTCCAGTTCGATCTGTCGCACACCGTCTTTGAGAACGGCAGCAGCACGCTGACCAGGACTGGACTCAGGGTCCGAGCGGTCGTCACCAATGCGCTGTTTCCGTCGCTGCCCAGTGCGGTCTTGAAGGTGTACGGGTTGACGCTGAGTCACATGAACGCGCTGACCGTTGCTGGCACACGGTACCTGTTTCAGCAGAATCCTCCCAATACGGTCACCGTGTCCGCCGGCGACGCCACCAGCGGCATGACGACGATCTTCAAGGGCAACATCTACCACGCCAACCCGGATGGTCAGCAGCCCGACATGGGGTTCGACGTAGTCGCCGTGTCGTCCACCAGCCTCTCGATGCCGGCGGCCAAGCCGACCACGTTCAACGGCGCGACGCCGGCAAGTCAGGTGCTGAACAGCATAGCGCAGCAGCTGGGCGTTACGGTTCAGAACAACGGCGTCACCGCCACGATAACCAATCCGTACTTCGCCGGCTCCGTCCTGGACCAGTTCAAGGACGCGATCGAGGCGGCTGACTGCTATGCGGCCTACGACGCGGCATCTGGCGCACTCGTCATCTGGCCAAAGACCACTGCACCGTCTGCCAGCGGTGCGATACCGCTGTTCTCGCCGGCCAACGGCATGATCGGCTACCCAGCGTTTGAGAACAACAACGTCATCGTGCGCTCGCTGTTTGACCCGACGCTGAATCTAAAGCAGGGTGGTCAGTTTCAAGTGCAGAGTCAGTTTACTGCGGCTTGCGGCACGTTCAACGTGTACTCGGTCGACTACAACCTCGCGTCGCAGTCGCCCGAGAAGCAGGCGCCTTGGGAGATGATCGTCAAGGGTTACCCGCCCGGAGAGCAGAGTCAGCAGTGATCTCATTAGTCAGTTTGTTGGTGTACTTGGTTGCTAGGGGCGTTCACTGGCTGGCTCTGGTGGCCCTCAATGAGCAGGGAGGCTTGCTCAGGGGCATGGAGGACACGTCGTCCTCGAGCACAGATCAGGGAGGAATCGACTTCCTGACCAAGAGGATACTGAACCGTCGCTACATGATTCGGCCGGTTCAGGTGGTCAAGGCCCCCTACAACAGCAGCGGGTCGATACCGCCCGGCACGCCTGGACCGATCGGTGTAGTGGACATACTGCCGCTCGTCAACCAGATGGACGGGTGGAAGAACGCGATTCCCCACGGCACGGTGTACGGCGTCAACTACCTGCGACTGGCCGGCGGCGGCAATGCCGTGATCAACGACCCTGTCCAGAACGACATCGGCCTCGCTCTGGTGTCCGACACTGACTGGACCACCGTCAGGAGCACGCTGGCGCAGGCCAATCCTGCCTCGAGGCGACGGTCGAACATGGCCGACGCGATCTACATCGGCAAGATCGCGGACGGCGGCACCCCCGAGCAGTACGTGTCCTTCACGTCAAGCGGCATAACGATGAAGGACAAGAGCAGCGCCGAGATGGTCACAAGCGGCGGCAACGTGACCTGGACGTTGCCGGGCAACTTCGTCGTCAACGGGGCGACGATCACTTCGGCGGGTGAGATAGTCCTGAAGGACGGCACAATCGTCGACACGCACACGCACGACGATCCGCAGGGCGGACAAGTCGGGCCGCCTCACAACTAGAGGGGAGACTGTTGTGGGATGCACGGCGACAGGGTGGTCTCGTTGCGAGGAAACAATGACGAAGAACCGGGCAGGTCGCCGTGCGGCCGACATCTCGGATTGTGGATCGCGGCGCTCGGCGCGCTGGGGTCGGCAGCGGTAACGCTGGTGGTGGTCGGCGCGTTCGTCGGCGGCCTGCGCAGCGACCTTACTAGCCTAAACCAGGAATGGCAGCGCGACCGCGCCTCGATCTTCACGTCCCAGCAGCAGGTGTCCACCGCGCTGTCTGCCGTACAGAGTGCGATGTCAGCCATGAAGGATGCGATAAGTAACCTCAAGGCCAACCTGGCCGAGGAGCGCCAAGAACGACTCGACGACGAGCGCCGACTGCTGCAGATGGAGACGGTCAAGCGATGAGCGACGAGGTGCAAGATACGTCTGGTCGATTGAGGCGCAGGGCGTCCGACCGAGCGCAGAGCGCCTGGGAGTGGGTGCTGCTTCGCCTCCTGCCGCTGTGCGTCTTCGTGCTCGTCGTCGTCGCGGGGGCCGTGTGGATCGCCCAGAGCGGCACATCCGCCGACCTCGTGAGGCTCCGCATCAGCGTCGGGGCGCTCGACGCGCAGGTGCAGGCGATCCAGGCGCAGCGCGCCGCGGCCAACGAGGCGAGGCGGGAGAGCGACGCCGCGCTCGCCGCCAAGCTCGACACCATCACCACGTCGCTGGCGACGGTCACAGCGAAGCTGGAGGACGTGCGGGTGGCGACGGAGAAGCACCGCAGGTGAGGACCTCCCTCCTCGCGCTAGCACTTCTATCCGGCTGCGCGCAGCACACGGCCCCGCCGTCCGCGCCGCCGGTCCGCGTCGAGCACCGCGCGTGGCACCCGCGGCACCGCGTCGATGAGAGGGCGCGCGCGGGCGACGACCTGGAGTCCAGGAAGGATCGGCTAGACACCGTGATGGGCCAGCTGCGCGATCTTCGCCGGCAAGTGATGATTCTCAAGGAGAAGGTTACGGGTCAGTGAATACCCTGCTTCTTGATAGTAACTGGGACATAGGGACGGACGAGCTGGGTAATTTGGCCGTCGCGACCGGCCCGACTGCCGTTGCTCAGGACGTCGCGTGCGCCTGCAGGACGTGGTTTGGCGAGTTGTGGTACGACGTGACGCAGGGAGTCCACTACGAGCTGATTCTAGGAGAGAACCCGCCATTTCAATTCATCAAGATGGAGTTGGCGAGGGAGGCACTGAGGGTGCCGATGGTGGGTTCGGTACTGGCGTTCCTGACTGGGCCTGGTCCTAAGCGAGTCGTCGGCGGCCAGATGCAGGTGTACGACACACTGGGTAATCTGATCGCGGTGACGGCCACGACTGACCTCCCGGGTGACCTTCCGTGGTGGGTCAACGCGGCTGATGAGACTGCATCTGGGGGCACAACTTGAGCGACTCCGGTTTCACCACCAATGTACCGAGTCCAGTATTCGGGCCAAACGGGTACACCGCACCGACCGAACAGGCAATCTTAAACGGCGCTCAGGCCGACATCAACAACGCGCTGGGCGGCAACGTCAATCCGCAGCTATCGGCGCCGCAGGGTCAGATCGCGTCGTCGCAGACAGCAATAATCGGCGACAGCAATGCCCAGTTCCTGTCGTTCATAAACGGGGTCGATCCGGCCTACAACTCAGGTCGGATGCAGGACGGCATCGGTCGCATCTACTTCATGGCGCGTATTCCCGGCGCGCCGACGGTCCAGCCGTGCACCTGCTCGGGGGCACCAACGACGGTGGTCCCCATCGGAGTGCTTGCGCAGGACCAGAACGGCAACCTGTGGATATCTCAGCAGACCGGCAAGATCACGATAGGGGTCGTGCTGAACTTCGCGTCGGTCACCAAGGGTCCCGTTCCTGCCCCCGTCACACTGACCATCTATCAGGGCGTCGACGGGCTGGAATCGATCACGCCGACCGGCGCGGCCATTCTCGGAAATAACGTCGAGACGCCAGCGCAGTTTGAGGCGCGTCGAAAGGCATCAGTTGCCGTCAACGCCAATCAGATAGCTGATGCGATTCTGGGGAACGTCCTGGCGGTCTCGGGCGTCCTGGACGCCTACGTGTACGACAACTCATCGGGCGCGACGCAGGTCGTCGGGGGCGTCACGCTGGGCGCCAGCTCGATCTACGCGTGTGTCCTGGGCGGTCCCCAGGACGCGGTGGCCGCGGCGATCTGGCAGAAGAAGGGCCCCGGCGCCGCCTACAACGGCAACACGTTCGTCACCGTGTCCGACCCAAACCCAGCGTACAACCCGCCGGCTCCGCAGTACACTGTGGCCTACGAGACGCCGACGATAGTCCCGTTCGTCGCGCAGGTCACGCTACAGAATAACTCGGGCATACCATCGACTGCGCTGACCTCGATTTCGAATGCGATCATCAGCGCGTTTGCTGGACTGGACGGGGGCTCCCGTGCCAAGATCGGCTCATACGTGCTGGCATCGCGGTACTATGCCGGCATTGTGGTCCTTGGTCCGTGGGCGCAGTTGATCTCAGTTCAGATAGGCAAGCTGGCATCAGGCGCGACGTTTACGGGCTCCGTCACTGCCAATATACTGACGGTGAGTGCAGTTGCCTCCGGAACACTCGCCGTCGGTCAGCTCATCCAAGACGCATCGAACATGGTTGGGTACGGAATAACGATAGCTGCGTTCTTGACCGGCACTGGCGGGACCGGAACGTACAGAATATCTCTATCATTTCTAACTCCGTTCGGACCGGAGACGATGACTGCAACTAACTTGGTCAATGAGGTGCTGATGAACATCAACCAGGCGCCGGCCATCTCCGCCGCCAATATCAACTTGGTGATTCAGTCGTGAAGTTTCTGCTCGGAGCCGCGGCACTGATGGTTCTACAGGCGGGTTACTTATTGCTGTGCCGCGTGCTCGCCGTCAGGAGGAACCGACTGCCTTATCAATCGGACTTCCACACCCGGCGGGGCGCGGCATACCAGAACATATTCACCCTCTTGGAGGAGAACCCAGACGAGGTCGCCGACTCGGTCGGGTACGAGAGGGTGCTATCAAAGATTCAAGCAGTCCGCAGGTGGGCGGCGACGCAGGACCGCCTGACGAAGCGCGCCTACGTGATCTCAGCACGCGACGTCCTGCAGAGGGCCCGCGGCGCCTACGTCAATAACCAGCGGGCAAGACAGATGCACCTGATGCGTCACGTCATGCCGGCACCTCCCAAGAACCTGCTGGATGCCGGCGCGCTGCTGGCGTCGCAGGTCGAGGCCTCGATGCCGACCGTCCAGCCGCCGAGGAACTCAAGTGAAAAATTGGCGCCAGACGATCATCCGACAATTCAATAACTCGCCCAAGCTACTATCGCTGATACAGGCGATCAACGCGTGGCTGAGTCCGGACGTCAACTTCGAGTCGTTCTACGACAACATCTGGAACATCGATACCGCCATCGGCTACGGCCTGGACGTCTGGGGCAGGATCGTAAACATCCCGCGCACCTTGACGCTCTCCGGAGTTCCGACGTTCGGCTTCGGCGAGGCCGGCGACCGCGTGAACTTCGGATACGGTCCATTCTACGAGGCGTCGCTCGGCGTGACGATGAACTACGAGTTGACGGACTCGGTGTACCGGCAGCTTATTCTCGCCAAGGCGGCCTACAACATCACTAATGGGTCAGTTCCGGCGATCAACTCCATCTTGGTGAACATCTTGTTCCCGGGCAGGGGAAACGCCTACGTCACTGACGGGGCCAACGGACCGCCCTATCAGTTCTTCGGCTTCGGTGAGGCCGGTGACCGAGCCAACTTCGGCTACGGCCCGTTCTGCGACTTCCTGCTGACGGGGCCGGCAAACATGACGCTGACCTACGTGTTCGACTTCCCGCTGGAGCCGTGGGAGGTCGCGATCGTCAAGTGTGGGGTGCTGCCGCGCCCGACTGGCGTGACGCCCTTCTGGCGGTACCCCGGTGGAACCTGAGATAGGAAACTAGACGCTCATGCTGCTTTCTGGCGCTCCCCCCAAGATACCGTTGCCGTGGGCTAGCTCGGCCGGTGGATCCTACATAACGTACCCGACGCCGACCCCCTCGCAGATCGGAATAACGAATGGGGCAGCGTCGTTCACGGACGGATTTCCGCCAAACTGCTTCGTGCCCATCGCGTCGGGCGGTGCCGGTCCGTTCGGAAAGGACTACAACGGCATCCTGAAGCAGATCACTGCAGACATCCAGTTCTCCCAGACCGGTGCCCTGTTCCCATACGACGCGACGTTCCAGACGAACATCGGCGGATACCCCAAGGGGTCCATGGTCGCGTCCACGTCGAATCCCGGCTACGCCTGGATATCGACGGTCGACATCAACACCACTGATCCTGACACAGGCGGTGCCGGATGGGTGCTGCTGCCGCTCTTCTCGACGGGCACCGTTCTGGGAATCGCGACGCGAGCAATATCGACTCGCGTCTCTATGACTGGTAATTCGGGAAACTCGTACACCGTCACGGCGTGGTCTCCGTCCAGCTACACCAAGGTGTCAGCAACTAGCACCTTGCTGATTTCGCTGTCTGCGCCGACGTTCACCCCGGCCAGTCCAGGCACAGGGTGCGCGACGTTCACGCTGAACGTCGGCAGCGCGGCGATCAGCGGCATCGCGGCCAATAACGTCGCCGCGACCTCGGTGGGCCAGTCCGGTCTCCCGACGTACCCCATCACTGGCCTTGGAGCCGGTGCGCAGGCGATCAGCCTGCAGTACCTGTTCAACACGAACTGGACGACGATCTTCTGCCCGAACAGCTCCGATGAGAGCTACTACCCGCAGACGACTGCAGTTCTGTCCATCATCGAGGTGGGACCTTGATTCCCCTGAACACGAACGATCCCAACGGCAACCCGTGGCGGCCCGGTGGCGCGCAGGAGATGGCGCTGCACGCGCTCGGCGCCAATGCGATTGCGTGGCCAGCGAACGAGCCGCCGCAGACGGACGTGGAGGTCAATCTTTCCGGCTATGCCGCTGCCCTGGCCGCTGCCGAGGCAACGCTTGCGACCGCCGCCGCGCAGGCGCAGTACGCGACCCTGCTAGCCGGCGGCCTGGCGATCACGTCGACTGGAACGCCAGCGCTTGATGGCACCTATGCCACGGACCAGCAGTCCGAGTTCAACGTCGTCGCGCTCCAGGCTGCGATCACCGTGAATGCCGCCAACTTCCCCGGCTATTACCGCCTGAAGAACGGCGCCCGCGTGACGATGACGGCGGCGCAGTTCACGGCCATCGCTGCGGCATTGCTGACGTTCGTGGAGGCCGCTGACGAGGCGGTAGCGACTGCGGCGCAGGGTGGTACGCCGACTTGGCCAGCAGCAACAGCGACGGTTGCCTGATGCGGATCGTCAGGGCGCTCCTACTCGCCGCTATCGTCGGCGGGCTTCTCCCGGCAGCGGCGTGGGCGCAGTCCACGTGCCCCGCGAGCGGCATTCCGACGCCGCAGTTCCCTAGTGGGGGCAACGTATTCGGACGCAGTGCGGCTCAGTGGAACGCCTACTTCGGGGCGCTAGTCGTCTCCCTGAACGGGTGCCTCAACGCCCCGCTGATCATCAATCCGACGTTCTCGGGAACACTAAACCTGGGCACTACGGTGGTTGGGCCAGTTAACGGCGGTACTGGAGTGAACAACGGCTCCAGCACCATCACTATCGGCGGAAACCTCCAGACTGGCGGCGCGCTCAGCATCGGCAACATGACCGTCACCAACGACATTCTGATCGTGAGCGGATCGGGGATTGTCTCGCAATCTTCCGGCATCCCAAACGGGATCACGCAGGGCACGAGCACGAATACGACATCGACCGGAACGGTAGCGGCGCCGACGCAGTCGGCCGTGCACTGGAATCCAGTTTCCCCGGCGGCCAGCGTGTCGTTCAATCTGACATCGACTCCAGCCGACAACTACTGTCAGACTTACTACAACGAGAGCAATCAGAACACCTACGCGATGATCCTCCTAGGGAACGGGCACAACTTCACGCCGTCGGGTGATACATCGATTGGCGAGTTCGGAACGGGAAGGGTGAGGGTCTGCTACTCGTCCAGCACCGGAGAATGGAGTCAGTCCTAATGTCGCTGGCGTGGCTGCTATACATAGCCCTTCATCCAGTCACGTTCTTCCTGCTGGGCGTGGTATTGGTACTGTGCGCCGTGCGGCTGCATTCCAACGGCGGCATCCGGCGGGCGGTCGTCGCATTGGCGGCGCTCGGGCTGATGGCGTTCGGGCCGGCCGGTCTGCCGCTGCCGATTGCGTTCACCAATGCCAACCTGACCTCCTACGACGCGTACAGCGGTGCGTGGCCGGTGCTGCGGCTCGGCTACGCGACGCCCGGTGACTCCCCGGCCGTGTGGTTCTGGCCGTCGGCCAGCGCGTGCCCGCTGAACGCGGGCGCCGGGGACAACGGAACGCAGGTTCAGTCCGGCAACTCCGGCTGCTGGCACGCGTACCCCGGAACCCTTACCTTCGAGCAGTTCGGCGCGACGCAGACCGCGACGGACAGCAGGGCGGCGATCAACAACGCGATCAACGCGGCCTGCCAGCTCGGCGTCCCGCTGAAGCCCCTGGCGCCCTCGTACAACATCGCGACGTTGACCTCGGGCCAGAACTACGCGCTGTTCGACAACTGCCAGACCGGCAACGGCGTCCGCATCCACCTGACCGACGATCCGATACACGTCTGGCTCAACGGATCGGAGAGCCCCAAGGCGCCGCTCATTCTCAAGTGGACCGGCGGCAACCAGACAGCGCCGTTCTACATGGCCTACATCGGCGCGGTGCCCGGCTCCGGCATCCGCGTCGAGCATGACGACTGGGCCAGCGTCATGTTCGACTGCCAGGGGTCGACCGGCTGCGGCGGCGCGCTCGTCAAGTCGGTCGAGAAGGGCAACTTTAACCTCTCCACGTGGGAGCCGCGCGCCGAACCGTACACGACGGCCTCGACCTCCATCGCCATCACTGCCGCGGGCGTCAGCAAGGGATATGGCGGCACGGGGTACGGCACGTCTGCAACCGGAACGCTGACGGGGACATTCTCGTTCTGCTCTCCGGAACCAGTCATCAACGTCACGACCAATTCCGGGGGCGCCGTTACGACGGTCAACAGCGTCACCACGGCCGGCACCTGCACGCAGTTTCCAGTGCAGCCGCAGGCGTCGTGGACGGCAGGTGGCGGACTCAGCGCCGGCAGCGGCGTCCAGCTCGACCTCGTGTCCAACACGCTGAACATGGCGACGACGGCCGGCATCCAGCCGGGCATGCTGATCAGTGAGATCGACGCGATCACGACGACCTCCTCGGCGCCCAACCCTGGCGACACGACGCTCTCAGTCACCAGCACGAGCGGCTTCCAGGTCGGCGACGTGCTCCAGTACGGCCCGATGCCGGCGAACACGAAGATTACCAGCATCACCTCCGGCATGCTGCATCTGTCGGCGCCGGTCGGGCAGGCCGGCGGCCACAACGGCGACACCGTACAGGCGACGGCGATCCCTCCGGGCTGCCAAGTCCTGAAGGTGGTTAACGGCACAACCCTTCAACTCACCTGCAACCTGCAAGCCAGTCTCGGCGCCGTGACGGTCGCCGTCGGCGGCGAGGGCGTCCGCGTTGACGTGACGCAGAGCCTTTCCGGCGACATCAACGACACGCAGGACAGCACCTGGCGCCTCACGGTCCGCAACACCGCCGTGCTCAGCACCAGCGCGCCGCAGAACCCCGGCATCTACCTCGGCGCGATGAACGTCACAGGGCAGGGAAGCCTCGGAGTTAACCACTACGGCAACTTCAGCGGCAATAAAATCCCCTGGCTGGAGTGCAGCTACATCTTCACGAGCTACGCCTCCAACTGGGCGTGGACGCCGTGCGCCGTCTTCGGCGACGGGGACCATAATCAGTACGGTGATCTTGTGGGCACAGGCGTCAACGGGATCGTCGGCGTCGGCCAGATTTACGGGCAAAACCTGATCGGCGGGCCGCCCAGATACTTCAAGACGCAGTGGGTTGCGAACTACGCCGAGGAAGGCGCGGAGCTTGGGTTCGCGAGGGTCGAGTTGAACCTCGGCATAGCGCTCGCCGGCGTGCTCTCCTCGAACCCCGCCGGGGCCTACCAGTCCTCCACTTACACGAATCCAAGCGCGGGTGGTGCGTTTGCTGGGCTGGGCAACCACGGGATCATGTGGCGCCTCGATGCGCCAACGGCACAGTGGCTGCTATCCGATGCCGTGCTCGCAATCAACGGCGTGAGCTACGTCGGCGACTCGCAGTTCTCCAGCTACAGCAACAACGGCCTCAGTAACTCGCCGGGAGAGACGAACGCGTCGAGCGCCTGCAAGTTCCTCGGCCTCGCCGCCCAGACGCACGGCCCCCAACTCTCTGCTCGCACGACGGGCAACATCACCGTCGAGTTCGCGGGGTACATGGAGAACACAGGAGCCTCGGCCGGAGGCGCCACAATCTACGCCGGCACCGGAACGCCGCCGGCCGCTGGAACCGGTGCCACCGGCACGGCCATCGGGGTGCTCCCGATCGCGCCGGGTAACGCGGCGTGGACGATCCCCGCCGCAGAGTACGGGCCGAGCGTCTCGGCTCAGGTATACCCGCAGTCTCCGGTGTGGGCTGACATCTGCGTCACGACGCCTACAAACGCGGACACCATCACGTTCGTCAACCCCCAGGCACTCATGAGAGAGAACAACTGATGTCCGACATCTACGGATACGACACCGACAGTACGATCACCGAGGCCGACGTCGCCCGCGCCAAGGTGGAGGGCGCCGGCTACGTCGCCGGCTACCTCGGAGAGCACCGAAACCTGACGGCCGCCGCGGCGAAGATCATCTCCGACGCCGGCCTGAAGATTCTCTCCTTCAGCGAGAACCACGGAACGCGCAGAATGCTCCAGGGTGCTGCCGCCGGCTCCGGGGACGCCGCGGCCGACGCGGCGCTCGCCCGCGCGATCGGCATGCCGTCGGGAAGCTGCATATTCGCGGCCGACGACGAGGACACGACTGCCGAGGAGCAACCCGCCGTCCTGAGGTACATGGGCGCCTACGCGCGCGCCCTGCGAGCGCTGGGCTATCGCCCCGCCTACTACGGCAACGAGGCGATGTGCCACGTGGTGAGGGCCTCCGGCTTCGCCGACGCCACCTGCCGGGCCGGAGGCTCCGGGATGCGCGGCTATGGCCAGTTCGGCGACTACGACATCTCGCAGGACGTCGGCGACAAGCACCACTTCAACCTACGGGTCTCGATCGACTCGGAGACGGCGAGGGACGCGCTCGGGCTGTGGTCGCTGTCGGAGCCAGCGCCGCAGCCATCTCCGCAACCGACGCCGCGCCCCACCGAGGGGCCGACGCTCGACCATACGCTAGAATACGGGGTCGCCAACGACGACTCGGTCCGGCTCATGCAGCAGCGGTTGACCGACCTCGCGGGCGCGTTCTCGACTCCATCGTGGGACCCGAAGGGCGTCGACGGCGATTTTGGCGCAGACACGCTCGCCGCGGTGAAGGCATTCCAGATTGGCCGCTACTTGATATCCGACGGCGTGGTGATGCCCGCCGACCCGGCTGTTCCGCATTCCGGGGAGACGTGGAAGGCTCTGTGGAAGTAAATTTCCACAGGGCAGTTTTTCCTTTTACAGAGGACTAAAACCCGCATGACTGAAATCATTCTCGGACGTCGCGCCGTATTGTTTACCGGAGCTACAGGCGTTCTTGCTGCGGTATTGACCGCGTGCAGCGGGACGACTCCTTCCCCCACCGCACCCGCCTGGGTTTCCATCGCACAATCCATTGCTGCGGGCCTCGGCGCCGCCGTACCGGGACTTGAGGGGGTTGGTCTCTCCACCACGACCGGCGGCGAGATCACGACCGCAGCCAACAGTATAGCTCGATTGCTGGCCCAACTGCCCGCCGTACCGACGGCGGCCCAAGGGCAATCGATCGTCACCACGATCGAGAACGACATCAACACATTTGCTCCGCTGATCACGCCGTTCGCGGCACTGATCCCCGGAGGCGCGACGATCGGCCTCGTCGTGGCGGCTCTGCCCGCCCTGGAGGCCGCGGTCAATCTGGCGACGAGCCTCACGTCGACGGCGCTCTCTCTGGCGACCACGGCCACGCCGAAGACGGCCGGCGGTGCGCGTGGTGCACATGGACCAGCGCCGCAGCTCAGTCCGCAAGCTGCGCTGGTCCTTCTGCGTCAGCGCCTCGGTCAGTAACTTCCCATAACATCTGAGGATTGTAGCAGATGACAAGTCGTCACGTTACACCGACTGGCCGAGGCCTCGGCTGGCGCCCCTCTCTACCGCGGCACGGCCGCGCCATGTTCGGCGCGCCGATGCCGACCGGCGGTCTGCCATCTTCGGTCGACCTGGAACCAAACTGTCCGCCTGTTTACGACCAAGGACAGCTCGGCTCGTGCACCGGCAACGCCCTGGCCTTTGCTGTGCAGTATGAACGGATGCGCCAGAACTTAACGGATGCTGAGCGCGTGCCTTCGCGTCTGATGATCTACTACCTGGAGCGCGAGATCGAAGGGACTATCAATTCTGACTCGGGTGCCCAGGGGTACGACGGTCTGACCGCGTTGCAGCAAACTGGAGTATGTTACGAGGACGGTGCGGACGGGTGGCCTTACGACCCGGCGCAATACGCCGTGCGACCGCCGGCCGCGTGTTACGCCGCTGCGGCGCGGGATAAGGTGATGCTGGCCTATACGGTGCCCCAGGACATCAACCAGATGCGCGCGTGCCTGGCCGCCGGGTTCCCATTCTGCTACGGATTCACCGTGTATCCGGACCTGGATTCGGACGCCGTGGCTCAGAGCGGCGTGCTCCCGATGCCGGCGCCCAGCGCGCAGGACATCGGAGGGCACGAGGTAGTGGCCGTGGGACACGACGACGCCACCCGCATGTTCAAGGTGCGCAACTCGTGGGGGCCAAACTGGGCGCAGCGTGGGTACTTCTGGATGCCGTACGAGTACCTGATGCGCCAGGACCTCGCGAGCGAGATGTTAACGATGCGGTTGGTGGAGGCGTAGTCCCACACAAAAGCTTAAGTACCCCTCAGTCAAGGAAAAGCCCGGCCCCGTTCGCCGGGCTTTTCTGGTTTCAGCGCCCGCTGCATTCTCGACTCGAGGCGGCGGCACGAAGGCCCACAGCGGCTCGACCTCCTTGTTGCGCAGGCCGGGGTAGCCCACAGCTGCCCAGTGAGATCGCTGGCGATTTGTCATCCGCTCGACCGTCTGCGAGAACTCATCGAACTTGCGATGACGCCGCACCTGCTCGCCGCGTCGCCGGTCGTTTCGGTGACTGTGCGCTCGGCGCACCGCCGATGACGGCGTGCTGGCCCATATCTTGCTATGGCTCATCTGGTCGACCTTCTTTGCTGAAAGAAGGGGGCGGAAGTGATTCCGCCCCCTTTTCTATTGGCCGTGCAGGTCTGTGACTTACGAGCCGACGACCTGCTCGCCGGTGGCAATCAGCGCCTCGAGGTCGGCGATCACGGCCTCGACCTTGCCGACGCCGCCGGGTCCGTTGATGGCGTCCTCGACGAGCTTGACTGCCTTGGGAACCAGGGTCGGAGACGCCACGGCGATCTTCATGAAGAGCTGCATGATACTGCCCATTAGGATTTTTCCTCTTTTGCGGTCGGAGTGAAAAAACGCGATCCTTGCCCGTGCACGTTAGCTATACGCGCTGCCTCAACAGCTCGTTTCCCGCAGGCAGCAGAATGATGACCGGCTCTGACCCACCTAGTGGGTAGGTGGAGTGCAGCAGTCGCCGCTCTAGGGCCGCCGTCAGGTCACCCAGCGGGACGTGCCTCGTGGCCCTGACGTACTCGGACTGCAGCATCGGCCCGTCCTTCAGGGGCTCGATGACGTGGATCAGATCGGTAGAGGGGTGAATATCGTAAGGCATGAGACTTTCTCCTTTTCCTGGCATAAATCTAGAACGCGTTGTGTCCGTTCAGGCACGTCACGGCGCGGAACACCTGCATGACGTGGTCGTGCTCAGTGCTCGACGATATGCGATACTCGCACGCCAGTGTGAACGGGGGATCGTGATCGATTCGAAGCAGCCACGACTCGTTCCTGCGCCGCCTCTGGTATCGCATCGCTACTACACGTTTGTCGATCCTGTTCAGGTATGCCTGTGCCTCGCCAATGGCCATGTCCGGACGCACCCGCTCTATGAACCGTCGCAGCGCATGCCCGGAGAACGAGACGCGGAAGCCGATTCGCCCATAGTGCCCATCGATGATCCAAAAGTCGCGGCTATCAGCGATGCCGGTCACTTGACTGGATGCTCCATCGTTTCCCCAGCCCAGTAGGCGCGGGCGGCGGCCTTGTAGAGTGTGCGCCGCCTGCGGTTATCCTCTGCCTTCCTGAGACCCCTAAGCCTTGCAGCCTCCCTCGCCTTGATAGACCTCTTCCTGGTGCGGTGGCGCTTCGGATTCAGCCGCTCACAGCGACGATCGAGAAGGGCCTGCCGCGCCTCCGTGGACGACGGGTCATCGAACGTGCGCCTAGGCATTATACTCCGCTGCGATGAACTGGTCTCTGACGTCCCGGTCCTCGTGCATGCGGGCCAGCATTGCGTCTGGGTGCCATTCTCGCTCCAGCGTCGACAGGTCGTCTGTTCCCTGATACTTGCTGACGTAGACCTTCTCGGTCGGCCCCGTCTCGAGGAACACGATTTGGGCGATGCGTCGGTGCACTACTAATGGTATGTGCCAGTCGGAGCGGTTGTAGACCTCCATCGTCCACCTATTGAAGTAGCCCACGTCGCCCATGCCGGCGCACTGGCAGACGTTCACCAGCGACCGGCCAATCGACGATCGTGCCTTCATCATCGTGGTGCTCAGCCGCCGCGCGCCGATGAACTCGTAGGTGTGGCACAGCAGGTTGGCGTGGGGCTCCAAGACGATCAGCTCGTCGTCGTCGCGGATGTTGGTCCAGTCCTGATCTGGGAAGGTACTCTTCCAGGCGAGGGCCGGGCTGGCCGTCTTGTACTGGCCCCACACCTCCCGAATACTTCGTTCGCTGTAGATGTTGTAGAACCACGGATCGGCCGGGAACGGGTCCCGACGCTGCCTTGCCTCGAAGTAGTATCGACCCAGCCGCACGTCGTAGCTGGCGCTGCCGAGGTCCGCCTCGCTGTACGGGTGGATGACCACCTCGCCGTCAGCCAGGGCCCGCTTGATCGCAACGTCAGATAGTGCCATTCTCGGTCTCCTGGAGGGCGTCTAAAGCGGCCTGAGCCACTCTTGCGTGAGCAGGCTGCGTGACGTGCGCCAATACACCCAGTGCCTCCGAGGCAATCCTCAGACGAGGAACGTACAAAGACTTAGCGACACTGGCAGCGATAGATGCCAGTTCCTTTGGGGCGTTAGACTCCGACCAGAAGTCGCATCCGCCCTGCTTGAACCAAACTTCGAAGGCCTCCTCGAACTCTCGCTCCATTTCTCACCTCCATCTGACCGTCAGGTCCTCTATGGGGACCTCCACTAGCTTGTGGTCCTCGACGACGATCGCGCACGTCCGGCCGGACGAGTTCACCACGTAGCTGTGGATGAAGCCGGCGTGCTTGGTCGGCTCGCCATACTTGCGACCCGAGTAGTAGTCGCTTGCGACTCCGTACTCCAGTATCGTCGGTTCCTCCCACTCGGCACTCAAGTTGTTCATCGCGCGTGCTCCACTTCAAGTGCGGTGCGTGATCCCGGCGCGTCCCGTGCGCGCCCTTGCGCCTGTTCGCGTTTTACGCGTCATTGATGCGTTGACGCAAACACCTAACGGGAATCGCGTCCAACGCGCCGGGAATCGATGCGCCTATCCCTCGATGATCTCCAGCCTCGGAGGGGCCGCAGCGGCGAAGTCCTCCTCCATCTGCCTTCGGTGATTCTTCTCACCGGCTGAGTTGTCGTTGAGCAGTGTGCGCCGCTTCTTGGCGAGGCCGCGCTTGGCCGCCTCGACGCCCATCGCGTTGATCGCCAGGTTCAGCGCGCGCACCCAGTGAGGCGCCATGCTCTTGTGCTCGAAGGTATTGCCGTTGGGGAACTCGAAGTGAACAGTAAACGGTCTGCTGGGCCCGTCGTACTCAGGAGTCGGCCCGGTGAGGACCTGGTCGTCCAAGTGGCGTCGTGTCCGAGCCATCAGTCTACTCCGGATGCGGTCATTGCCGCGACGATCAGCAGCACGACGGCTGCCGCTAGACATAAGGCGATCAGGGCATCGACTGTGCGGTGAAGCCTCCTGCGTCGGCGCTCCGGCCTGCCGGGAGGTGGTGCGTAGATGGCCGCGCGAGGAATGACTGGCCAACGCTCGGTACCGGCGACGTAAGTCTCCCTTGCTGCCAGTTCTCCGGGCCAGCACCATCCCTCAGGTGGCAGCGGCTCATTCTCGTAGTTCATCTCAGTACCTCCCCCACATCTGTAGATTGCTACGCCACCTCCCTGCACGCCTCCAAGATATACGCCGGATCGACCGACTGGTCATCAACCAGGCTGCCGATCAGGAAGTCCCGGTACCGGAGGAACAACTGCCGCCTGACCTCCGAGTTCTTTTGCTGGGCGGCTGCCACCTGCAGCGACGCCGCTGCCCAGCACAGCTTAGGGTACCGTGGGCTGTCCTGCTCGATCAGCGGCAGCCCGGACTTCCGGGCGAACAGCCGGTAGGTCGGCAAGTTGGCGAAGCATCGAGCCCGGTCGAACTCCACGAAGTCCAGCTCCTGGCCCCAGTAGCCGATCAGATCGGCCTGGATGTTGGCCTGCATTCGCTGGGTATCGCTGAGGGCGTTCGCCTGGCCCAGCAGCGGCCAGATATCGGCGTACAGGAAGTCGACGTGCTCCTCGGCCCTCCACTCCAGCGCGTCTCCGCCGACGATGCTCAGCTTGTCCAGGTTCGGCCACTCCTGCCAGTCGCTGGCGACGTTCATCAGCGAGATGATGTCGGGGTCTTTCTCGATCAGCGTGACCTTGGTGACCTTCGGGTTCTGAAGCACGTTGAACAGCGCGAAGCCCATGCCCAGGCCGGCGACGACGGTGTGACCCCGGGCCGCCGCCAGGTGCGGCATGTGGCTCTCGATCTCCATCGCCGTCAGCGACATCCAGACTCGCTTGCCTCGGTGAGATATTACCCAACCAGAGCGCTGAGTCATTACGGGCAGGAAGTAGCCAGCAGTCGGCTTCCTTAGTTTGGGCGTCGGCTCGATCGCCCAATCGTTGTGGTAGCCCCGCCTGTACTTAGGTATCAGCGGCGCGGGCCACGGCAAGTGCATCGGCACCTGCATAAGCGGTTTCTTGGTCATAAACTGTCTCCTCGATCTCTCAGGCGCCGGATGATTTCCGGCGCTATGATGTGCCAGAACGTCGAGTCGTAGACGGGTCGTCCCGGCTCTACCTGTCTTGGCTGAACGCAGTGCTGCATCCAGAATTCTGCGCTGGCGGCTAAGTCGTCGTCGCTCAAGTTGGCGAAGACGACTCGCTGGTCCTCGTGGGCCTGACGCGCTGCCTGGAGTCTCTTCTGCACTTCAGGAGAGAGTTTGAACGCCATCACTGATCTCCCCAGCCGTTCATCTCACGAGTGGCCTTCTCAGTGTCACCTATCGGTGCTGGATGAGGAAGAGGGCGCCAGCCGATCATGTACGGCCACTCGGGCTCGATCTTCTGCTTGAAGAAGTAGTCCTGAAACTGACTGCCGGTCCAAGAGCAGATGTCAACATTCGGCCCGGCAGTCGTTATCAAGAAAGCCCTGCCGTCCTTTGGTGCAGTTTCCGGCGGTCGCCAACCGAATCGGTTGTCTGCCTTCGGCAGGTCATTTAGTGGGTTGTGGGCCATCACTGATCTCCCGCGAGAACGACGAGCGCCTTAGCGAACTCCGCTATGAGGTTTGAGGGCACCGGCTCGGGCCACAGCTCGGCGACGACGGCGTAGGCGCTGACGCCACTCTTCCGTCGCCGCTCTATGGCCGCCTCGATGTTGTGCCAGTTCGTCAGCAGCCGGCACGGGTGGATGCCCCGTGCCGACAAGCACCGGCCGATCGTGCGGTAGTATTCGTCCTTGTCACTCACGGCTAAGTCTCCTTCATCCGGAATGGAGCGTTCCGAGCTCGGAACTTGTTGCGTACTCCGGATAGAGTGTTAGGCGTGAACTCATTGTCTTTATTCCAGGCCTCCCAGTCGATCTCAATGGGGAGGTCCTCAGCACGCGCATCGAACACCTCCCATGTCATATCTGGTATCTTCTTCATGAAGATATCGCGCTGATGCTCTGCCTCAGCGCGGCCGTCCACCTTGAATGACGAGACTGGAGCAGGCCTGTGTGTATACGCTTCGACTAGCGCCTCTAACATCGGTGCTCGGGCGTTTTCGGAGGACCAGTATATCAGGCAGCGATCACTGGATAGCCCCATCGAGAATGATTGCTCGACGACGGCCTGATAGTGGTTGTCGCCTGGCCTGCGTGCTAGTAGCACGTAATCTGTGCGGTCTGTTACTTGTGATTGTGCCACGTAGCACCTCCGTCGTGCGAGTGGGCTCCCTGAGCGACGAGCTGCCTGTCCACTGACCGGCCAGCCAGCGCCTCGGCCGCGGCGATGGCCTGAAGTGCCAGTGCCGAGCCGGAGGTGAGGAGTCGCCGGTACATGCACGAGTCGGTGACTCCGTCACGCTCGGCATCCGTCAGGCCGACGAAGGCGATGGCGCCCTGCGGGCCGACCTTAGCCTTCACCTTGCCGGATGACAGGCCCCTGGCGGCAAGTTCGACCACTCGCCTGATCTCGGCGGCCCGCATCTGAATGGTCTGACCCCTCTTCAGTCTCCGGTCGCACGGCATCTGACTTCTCCTTTGCTCAGATATACGAAAACCGGCGGGTTCAGTACCCGCCGGTTCTTGACCAACCTAAAGCTCGATCTCGCGGCGCTGGTCCTCTTGCGCGGCGATCGGCAGCTCCGGCTCCAGGTCGATCTCCCGACCGCTGACCTCGGGCAACGCCGCGTCGATCTCCACCTCGTCCATGTCCAGGAACATGGTGCGGCTGGCGGCCAGCTTCTTCAGCGCCTCCTGATCGATGACCTGGGCGGCCTGCTCGCCAGCCTTCACGATCTTCTTGGCGGCCTCTCGCGCGGCCTCGACCGCTGACTTGATTCGCTCGGCGGCCTCGGGCGCCAGCATCTTGCCGATCTGCCTTGCCTGATTGGCGGCCGACCTGATCTGCTTGACGTCCAGGTTGCGGACGCCGGTAGTCATCTCCGCCAAGAGTCCGCGCACCTCGCTGTTGATCGACTTGACGGCCTGCACGTCGTCCGGCGCGATGTAGCCGGCGATCACGTACACGCCGACTCGGGTGAGCGTCGAGGTGGAGTTGAACTCGGCTGCCATCGCCTGCGCCTCGCGCACCGCCTCCTCCAGTTCGGACCTCTTGTCCTCCTGGCAGAGGAGACCGAATGTGCTGCCGATGCAGAGCTTCGTGATCATGCCGCGGCACTGCGAGCGGACCTTCCTGGCGCGCTCGCGCTCCGTCGGGTCCTCAATGACTCGCTTGGTCTCCCAGCGAGCCTGCTTGGTGCCCACTTCCGTAACGTGGTCCTCCTCGAGGATCACGCGCTCGTAGGCGATGTTGCCGGTGATGCGGGTGCTGAGGGCAACGAGTAGCCCGGGCCTCAGGGTGCGTGTAGAGAGCGTCATGTTAGTTCTCCTTCTTTGACAGATCGACCCATCCATCTGGATCACGGATAGCAGCGATTCGCTGCTTATCCGATCGGACGATCTTGATGGTTGAACCGAGGTCCTTTGCGTGGTATACCTCGGGGCTGATTGGTCTGCCAAAGGCGAGACGGCACGCCTCGTATGACGAGGCTGCCTTCTCAATCCGCGCGTATGACGGATCGAACGTCTTGGGCTTGACTGCCCAGTACCGGAGGGTCATGTCAGTTCTCCTTCTGTTAGATGTCCAGCTCGCGCCGATCGCTGCGCCGCTGATCGCTGATGGCTTTGTCGCTGGTGGCCGGTCGGGCGCGCCCCTTGGCCCAGTTTCGCAGGTCAGTTATCCGCTTCTCCATCGTCTTGGATAGCGGCGTCACGTCGCGCGCCGCAGCCACGAGGTCCTCGGTGGTAACCTCCCGCTCGCCATCCGCGAAGGCGGAGAAGAGCGCATCGGGCACCAGGGCCGCGATCTCCGCCCCGGTGTAGCCGTCGCACTTGGTCGAGACCTCATTGCAGTCGATCTTGGCTTCGGCTCGACCGAACTGCCGCAGCGATGCCTTGAGGACCTCGACGCGCTCGAGTGTGTTCGGCAGGTCGACCCACCACACCTCGTCGAAGCGCCCCTTGCGCAGGAGTTCCGGCGGGAGCTTGGACACGTCGTTCGCCGTCGCGATGACGAACGCCTCGCCGCGGCGCTCCTGCATCCACGTGAGGATGGTGCCGAGCACGTCCTGCGACACGCCGCCGTCGGCGGCCCCGTCGGTCGCGCCGGCCAGTGACTTCTCGATTTCGTCCAGCCACACGACGCAGCGACCGACCGCCTCGATCGTGCGGAGCGCCCTGCGGAGGTTGGCCTCTGACTCGCCGACAAACTTGCTTCGCAGCGCGCCGAGGTCGACCTTCAGCAGCGGTTCCTCCCATGCCGTCGCGACTGCCTTGGCGGTCAGACTCTTGCCGGTCCCCGGCGGTCCCAGGAGAAGCATCCCCTTTGGTGCCGGCAGGCCGTAGGCCCGCGCCTCGGCGCTGTACGCCGTGCGACGCTGGACGAGCCACTTCTTCAGCAGGTCGAGGCCGCCCACCGCGTCGAGGCCGCCGGGCAGCGGATCGTACCACTCGAGCACCCGCTCACGTGCGATCACGCGCTTCTTCTCACGGGCGATCAGTGCCGGATCGATCCCCTTTATCTGGACCAGGGAGCGAGCGAAGCAGTTCTGAGCCTCCTCGCCGGACAGACCGACTGCGGCGTCAACGGCCGCGTCGCGAAGCTGATCGGTCATCTGATCGGCCAGCTCCTCCGGCACCGAGGTCCTCAGCATCTCTGCGATCTCCTCGCGGTCCGGAAGAGGCCAGTCGATCACCGTCGCGTGGCCGGCCAGCTCGGCCGGCACCTCACCCGACGGCGAGATGACGATGATCGCCTGGGCGCAGCCGCGAGGGGTGCCCGGCAGGGTGCGGGCCAGGTTCCTGAGCCGCCGCACGTTCACGATGCCGATCGGGCCGGCGAGCCACGGCGTCAGGTCGCGCATGACCCAGACGTTTCGCTGGTTCTGCCCCTGCGAGCGAGCGCGGATGACTGACAGCACCTCGCCGAGGTCGGGGCCGCCGAACTCCGGCATCTCCCTGCCGGTCAGTCCGTCGCAGGTCCCCTGACCGCAGTCCCACGTAAGAGGACCGTAGCCGGCCTTCGCTGCAGCCTGGAAGAGGTGGCGCTCGACGCGCGCCTCCTCTCGGGTGACGATCCACAGCAGCGGGTTTCGCGCCCGCAGCAGGGCTGCGACATCGGTCGCCGCCTCCTGACTTCGCGTAGTCATGTCGACCTCCTAGGAAATTTGGCGAAAGCGGTTGTTACTGCCCGCGCTTCCACTCGCCGATCTCGGCCGGTGTGTGAGTGGTCGTGACGACGCAGGAGCCGTCCTCACGCCACTCGATGCTCTGGGAACCGAACTCCCCGATGTACATCCCGCCAATGATCTGCATCTTGGCGCAGGACATGACAAGATGCTCCAAGTCCTTGCGCGAATAGGTGTGAATCTCGACGATCTTTCTCATGATGTTCTCACTCCACGAAGATGGTTAGGTCGATGGGCGGAACGACCGCGTAGATCATCGGTCGCCGCCTGTAGTTGGTGTCGCCGTACTCGGCCAGCATGTCGCGACGCACGAGGCGGGCCTCCCTGAGGGAGGAGGTCCACCTCTTGTCGTACAGACCGTCTGCGAGGCCGACGAACATGACGACGGTGAAGCGATCAGCACGGCTGATCTGCTCCTCCGTCCACTTCTGCTGCTCCGGACTCACTTAACTTCCTCCTTGACCTCCTCCATCACCTGCACGGCCGCTGCCCAGGCCACGCGGCAGCCGCCGGCCATCTTCAGCGAGAGGTTGGCGCCCCTCGCGATGGCGTCGGGGGAGATATCCGGCTCCCGTGCGATCAGGCGAAACGCGCGAACGAAGCGGTTGTCCTTCTTGACGGCGCCGCGCGCCCGTCGCCTTCCCGTGGCCTTCTCGTCGTTCGACGCGTCGTCGTGCGTCGCGTCGTCAACGCGCGTGGCGCGCGTCCTGCGCGCCTCTGGCGCGACCTCCTTCTTCTCGTCGGTGGTCTTGCCATTCTTCTTCTTTGCCGGCTCGGCCGTCGGCTTCGGCGGCATGTCGGCGACAGTGCCTCGGTTCTTCACCGCGGATTGAATCAGGAGCTCCAAGTTACCGCCGGGGCCGTACTTGCCGCCCTTGCCGCGGTTCGCCTTGCGGTAGACCGGGTCGACGACGACGAACTGGCCCTGCTCCGACTTCACGGAGAAGCCGTAATTCGTTATGACAGCACGCTCCGCATCGGCGTGGTTCTTCGTCAGGTAGTCTTCGACCGTCGAGTCGACGCCCGCGGTCTCTGTCTTGCTCGTCATGGTGACCTCCTAGGTTTGCAGTCTGTAAGCACTGCGTGCGATCCCCGAGCTGTTTCTTGCTCTTGCTTCTCGGGGATCGAGGCGCGGTGCTCAGAAGCCCAGTGTCTCGGTGAACACGTACGGCGACAGGCCGCCCGCGTCGGTGTGCTCCCGCATCATCTCCTCGTTGACGCGGAGGCGGTCCTCAACCGTGTTGCGGAACAACGTGCCCAGCGGGTAGCGCAGGATCTTCTGCGCCAGCCGATGGCCGTTGCGGTCAGTGCAGGTCATGGTGATGATGCACTCGTTGCTCGTCATTGTTTTAGCACTCCTCGTCTTCTTCTGGTGGAAAGATGGCGTCCCAGTCCTCTTCGGTGTAGCCGGTGAGGATGAACTCCCGGTCACCGTCGCTGAGGTTAGGGAAGCACCGTTGGATCAGCTCGCCCCGCTGGTAGTGCCTCCACTGCTCGGGCGTGATGGGCAGGTCGCGGGTCTGAGTGATGCCCGAGTGTGGACTCTTGCGCGTGATCTTCATGTTGCCACTCCTCGTCAATCGGCTCACTGGCCTCGTAGTTGGGGTCGTGCAAGACCTCGGGCCGGTATCGCTTCAGTTTCTCAGGGGCGCACTTGCTGCACCCGCGGAATAAGGGGATGCTGCGCGCGTCGAGGTACCAGTTGCTGTCCCTGCCCGATCCGCACGGACACGGTCTGTTATGGCTTATCATTTCTGCCTCCTCGTGACGAGCGCGGCCCACGTGGCGCGGGCCCGCGCATAAGGATGAGTTTCTCCCGACTCGCCCATCGGTGAGTGCGTGTCGTAGACGCAGCCGTCAGCGATCACCAGACAGTGACCGGACGTCGCGACGAGCAGCAGCCGCCCGGGCCATCGATCCTGACTTCGCCGCGCCCAGGTAGATATCCGCGCCTTAAGCGGACCGGCCTCGGCGCTACTCTTGTAGGAGCGGACTGTGAAGCCGATCTCCTCGAGGACCTCGACTGCCGCGTGCATGGTCGTGCCGGCCACCGTGTCCACGAGTCCCTGACCGCCGCCGTGACGGTTCAGAGACGGCACGATGACTGACATAAGATCCTCGCCCGTCAGGGCGCACAGCGCCGCCGGAATGCAGAAGAGTCCCGGCGGGATCGGGTGGACTGCGGCGGTCACGTCAGCCTCCTCCTGTCGTCGCCGCCGACCTGGTCATCCAGGCCGACGCTGCTGCCGGCCTCCGAACCAGACTTGTAGGCACGGCTGTTGATCTTGCGATAGTGCGCCTGGTCGCTGCGGGACCAGTTGTGCGCGCCGTGGTTGTGCCGGGACTCGCGTCGTCGTTGGCGCTTCTTGTCGTCGGCAACAATGGCGGCGATTCTTTCGTCGCTGTAGCCGTGGACCTTGTACCATGCGACAGTGGAATCCACGCCCTCGGACACCAGGCGCTGTCGCTCCTCCTCACGTCGCGCGTTGGTCACCTGTGCCTCGCGGCGGCGAGCGGCAGTCGTGCCGGCTGGGTAGTTGTTCAGGAAGTCGTTGTTGAGGTCGGCCTCGCTGCCGTACACGTCGGACAAGATCAGCGCCGTGCCCGAGCCATCGCCGGCCTGCCGCTGCTTCAGCCCGTCGAGCTCGGCCTGGCGACGACGCTCCATCAGGCGCTGCGAGACGCGGCTCACGGCGCCGTCCATGAAGTAGATGAAGTTCTGGCGGTGCTCCTTGCTCCACAGCGGATAGCCGGCGTCCCTGGCCAGGCGGAGGAACGTCGCGCACAAGTACTCGTACGTCTGCTTGGTGATCGTCACGTTGATCTCACGGCCAATCACGATCAACAACCCACCCAGCGAGCTGTACGGCAGGCAGAAGTTGCACTCGGCGACGGCGCGCAGCAGCGTCTCTCGCCATGCCTGCGACTTCGATGAGTACCGCTTGATCTCCTCCTTCGTCCGCTTCGCGGCGGGAGTGCTAGTGTCACCGTCTCTCGCCTCGACTTCACTGAGGGTCAGATTGTGTTCCTGCAGTAGTTGCTGCAGACGCTCGGATGCGAAGGACGCCTCGGCCTCAGAGGCGCCCCTGCTCTCCTGAACGTGCAGCAGCTTGGAGGCCAGCTCCAGCACTCGGTCGTGGTTCATCATGTCAGGTACTCCTGAAATAAGTGTGCCGGGGATGGGGCTACGCCAGCCCCTCGCCGTACGCCCACAGATTGCCCTTCGCTCTGCTGTACGCGTCGCACCAGGAGCGCAACTGCTTCGCGATCTTGCAGTACGCGATGCGCTCAGCGTCCTCGCAGAGATTCGACATCGGCGACGTCGAGCGGCTGAGGCTGCTGTACTCCACTTTGCGCCGCGCCTCGTTCTCGACGGTCGACAAGATGTCCTCGATCGAGACGCCCCGCTCGTGCGCGGCGATCATGCCGCAGATGACGGTGTACTCGGCCGCCGCCTCGATGACTGGCGTGCTCCACTCGAGCGCGTACAGTGGCGACTCCGCGAACTTGGCCGCGAACTTGTCGAGGTCGGCCTTCAGCCGGTCTCGTTGGCCGTAGAAGCCGAGACTGCGCCACCCCTTACCCGAGTTGGAGAACGGCGAGATGTCGGGGTCGAGGTACATGCGGGCGCTGCACAGCGCCTGCTCGCGCTCCAGTGACTGGCGCGTCTGAATTTCGACCACGAAGTACCCGCCGCCGCGGCGTGAGTGCTTCGTCGCCGACCATCTGCCACCGTACTTGGACTGCAGCTTCGTAGCCAGCTGCTCGGCCTCGCGCTTGAGCAGGCCGTTCTGTGATCGCATCGTGCCGCTGACTCCTTCGTGAAGGCAGTCAGCCGGATCGTAGTGCGTAGTCATGATGACCTCCTAGGAACTAAAATGTTCAGTCGTTGATGATCAGGACGCGCAAGTCGGAGTGACTACCGCGCCCCGTGAACCGCCAGCCGGCCACGTCGCCGTCTGAGTCGCGATCGACCTCGGTCAGGTCGAACTCGACGATGCCCCCCGTCTTCGGGTTCTGCAGCTTGATGTAGGTGCAGAACGTGTAGTCGAGCAGGTCGCTGGCCTCGGCCGTGAACAGCTTCACGTCGCCGCGGTAGCTGAACAGGTCGGTCGGAATCGGCCTGCACGCCTTCTTCTGCCGCGCAGTCAGGTCGACCATGTCACTCTCCTCCTATCAGGGCAGATACGTGGTCGCAGACCAGATGGAACGGGCAGTCGACCACGTCGCGACTGATTAGTCGCCACGGTGCATCGCTGCGGCCGCGGCTCCACATCTCCACTGAGATGCCGTCGTCAACGTCGCAGATGACGGCCAGGCGTCGGCCGTTGTAGCCGACGATGTTCGTCCTCATGCCGCCCTCCTCATCTCGTGCGAGTGGCCGACGTGCGTGGCGCACTCCGGTCCGATGCCGCGGTCGATCGACTCCGGCACCGTCAGCTTGCGACCGCATCGGCCGCACTTGCCCTCGTGCCGCACCGTCATGCTGCAGGGCATCTTGCCCTCGCTGATCGACCGCCAGAAGTACGTGAACCCGCGCACCGAGGGTGCGTCGGCTCCAACGCGACTCTTGGCCGTCTGGCGGAAGCACAGCGGCGTGCGAGGATCGAGCAGCGACGCGAACTTCGTCCCGCAGTCGAGTAAGCCGATGTACGCGAAGGACGACTCGTTGTCGAGGCCGTTCATCAGGGAAACGAACCAGCGCGACGACGGTCTGCCGTCGCGCCCCGTCGCTTGCCGCACCTTGTACGTGAACCACGTTCCCGTCTTCTGCGACTCGAGCGTGATCGTCGCGTTGCCCGCGAGTACGAAGTCGCGAACGTCGGACGCGTTGTTGAATGCGTGTTGCATGATGACCTCCCAGGAAAAGGTCGGTGAGCACACTTGAGCGTCTCGCCTCGGGACGCCGGGCGGGTTCGCAGGCATCATCGCCGATGTCTCTACTGCCGGCCGGCCTCCGCTATGCGGGAGGCGCTCTGATCTGCTCACTCTGTTGTCGCTCCGTTGGATTATTTCGTTGCCGCACGGTGGCGTGGCGGTCAGTCGCGATTAACAGCTCGCGACGCGCATTGGTATGGGGTCCGTTGAGGTTGGCCGCCCGTCACCCCCGTCGCTGCACGATCTTATTGTGGGCTATTCGCGGTCGATTCTGGAGGCGGTATGTTCGTCGATCGTCATCGGTTACTCTACGCGGCGTGTTGGGTGCGGCATCCCGCCCTCGCGCCCTACGTGTTCACCATCGCCGATCATTCGACGAACCTGACTCTCCAGGCCATTCCACCGATTTGTCAACCCGACGCTGGTGGAGACCGCGTGTTCGATGTTCGTTCGATTCGATCGATGCCCCGTGTTCGTTTCGCGTCGTCTATCTGCGCCTTCCGGGGCACATCTGCAAGAGGCAATCCGGGCACGATCTCAGATTTTATTCTCGTTTAGAATCAACGGTTTAGATCGCAAGTCCGCTCTTGAATTTGCGGCGATCGTGCATATCTACCTGCTCGAAACAGAGGAGCATGATGATGGCGTACATCTCATTTTTTGACGACTGCGGCCGGCCTGAACAGTTGTCCGGTCCGTTTGACACGCTCGAATCTGCCATGCACAAATCAATCCAAGACTACTGTGTGGGTACCGAAGACTGGATGCCGGCCGACGATGACTTCGTCTGGCACAACGAAATGCCCGGCGTGTGGTATTTCATGAACCGCGGCGATAACGGCCGCTCCTACGTTGCCGAAATTGACGACTGTGCTAGCGCATCTAAAACGGCTGCGCGAATCTGCGCCGCTGGTTAAAACAACGTGCGCCAGCCGCGACGGCGCATGACCCAGCAGGTCCCGTCGCGGCTTTCGCCCCGACGCGCGAAGCCGACGCGGGCGTAGAACGCCTGCGCGACGGCGTTCTCCTTGGCGACGTTGAGGACTAGCGTCTCGCCGCCCAGCGACTCGACGAGAGCGCGCCCGACGCCTGAGCGGCCCGCGTCCGCCGACACGCTGATCATGTCGATCTTGACGTCGTGCGTCTGCCTGCGCCGATGCGCGATCACGAAGCCGACGATCGCGCCGTTGACCTCGGCGACGGTGACCTCGCCGTTGTCGAACCGGCCCGAGTGGCAGTATGAGATGTGCGTGACGTGCTTCGTCCAGGGCGACGCGACGGCGATCTCCTTGATTCGGGGAAGGTCCTCGCGCGATGCCAGTCTGGTAACAATGTCACTCATCAGAAGCAGCTATACGCTAAACCAAAAAAAAAGAGGCGGCACTGAGTGCCGCCTCCCGAACGTTGGTATTTCTGGAGATGTTACCGGCTCTTCAGGTACTCCTGAAGGGCATCGGCGCCGTAGCTGTGCTTGTCGGTACCGACGACCTGCCAACCGAGCAGGTACTTGTTCTCGCCCTTGCCGCTGCCGACGATGACCTCGGTTCCGTCCTTGTGGCGGAAGACGACGTGGCCGGACTTCGCCGGCTCCTTCTCCCGAACGAAGCCGGCTTCGACCAGCGGCTTGCGGATGCGGCGAGACACCTTCGACTCCTCGCCGCCGACTCCGAGCTTCTCGGCCAGGGCCTTCGGCCCGCCGAACGCGTTGGGGTTGCCCTTGCGCTCGCGCTTCGGCTTGGGCTCCTTCTCGCCATCGTCCTTGGCGCGGCTGCGGCGCGCCGGCTTCTCGTCCTCCTCGAGGCCGCCGAGCTCGGGCAGTGCCTTCTTGTTCCGGGCGCCCCGGTTGGCCCGGGTGACTTCGGTTGCAGCATCGACCCAGTCGGTGACTTCCGCCGGCAGCTCGGCGAAGTCACCGTTGCCCTCCTTGGTGTTCGGGTACTTGTCGGCGAAGTGGCGGACGATCCGCTCCTTGAATGCCTCGGCCTTCTCGTCCTCCTCGCGCTCGAGGCCGGTGATCTCGATGATCTTGGCCAGCAGCGTGTCGTCGGTGTCGTCGTCGTTCTTGGTGTCGGTCTTCGTGTCCTCGTCGAGCTCCTCGACGTCCTCTTCCGGTTCGTCCCGGCGGTTGCGTGCCATCAGTATCTCCTGCTTCCCTTGCTGTTTGCTCGCGTTGCCGCGATGGGCGTAACTTATTCAGTAACCGCCCTCAGTCAAGTGCAGGAAAGTTGTCTTCGAAGAAAAATCTAGTACAGGGGACGGGAGCGGCGCCGCCTGGCCCAGGAGAGCTTCTGATCGATGCCGGTCAGGTACTTCTCCTCGCGCTCGATCAGCAGGGAGTCCACCCCCTCCATGATCGCCGCGGCTCCAGTCGTGCCGGTGCCAGCGAAGGGGTCCAATACTGTTCCTCCCTCCGGCGTCACCAACCTGACCAACCACCGCATCAGCGATACTGGCTTCTGGGTGGGGTGATCTCCCACCTTCTCGTCGTCCGTCGGTTTAGCTGAATAGAAGAACCTGGCTACTGAGCTAGCGTCCTCGTACCCGTGACCTGCGGGACCGCCTGATCCACTATTGCCGAAGTGGCCGACGTTCCGGACGATCGGTCTGGCTGATTCGGGGTTCTCGTTTCGAGGCAGCAGCGCCAACACCTCGTCGCTGCCGTCGTGGACGAAGTCCGATGGGTAGCGCCCCTGGTTATTCCTAGCATTAGTAGATGCCCAGGTCTTGTCAGGATCGCGCGTTTTCCATCCAGTAGTACCTTTCCATCCACTGCTTTTATTGCGCTTAGCAACATCTGGATCGCAGTAATCGCTGGTCTCTATCCTGCACTCGTCTGTGTTCAGTACCCGCTCGCCGCCGGGCTTGTACGCCAGACAGATCGGCTCCTGGGCCGGCTTCAGCTGAAACTTGTTCTTAGGAAATCCCGTGGAGTAGACCCAGGGAATCATGTCCTGCACGACGAAGCCGGCGTCCTCGATCGCGCAGACCATTCGGTGGTATGTTCGCGTGCCGCCGAATGCCAGCAGGAACGCGCCGGGCCTCAGCACGTCGCTGACCGCCCGCCACGTCTCAGGTTGGAAGGCGACGTCTCCGCCGTCCCACTGCTGGCCCATGAACCCCTTGGAGAGGTGTCCGTTACCGCTGGTCCTGGTCTTCTGAAATCGCCTCATCGTCGGCAGCAAGTGGTACGGTGGATCAGTGACGCACGAGTCGCACTGGACTCCCTCGTCGGCCAGGCGGCGCAGCACCTCGATGCAGTCGCCGGCCTCGATGCGAGACCTGATGTCGTCCGTCTTCCTGGTGCGACCTGGACCCCTTCCCGGGCCCGACTTCGTGACCTCGCGTTGAGACAGGGGCCTCCCGAAGAGATCGACGCTCATGAAAAATACTGAGATAACGGCCCAGTTGGACGGCGGCGATACTCCTGTCTGACTGCTTCGGATGTCCATACTATTCTGTATTCAGGGCAATCTGCTGTCGTTCGCAGATGGGAGAGGCAGATTGCCGCGCACTGCCCGGTCCCGAGAGACCTGCAGGCGTCTTGCTGCATCCTCTCTCGTTCAGCGGTGCTTTCTTTATGCCACTGCCCCTCTCGGAAGTTCAGCCGACCGGTGTAGACCTGGTCCTCGGCATAGGAAGTCATCCGCACACCGGGGCAGTGCGTCGGCAGCGATCCTTCGGCGCCGCCGCAGGTGCGGCAGATCGCGAGGCCGCCGTCGCAGATCATGCAGGAGCCCGGCACATCGTCCCTGGCAGGGCAGTGGTGGTCATCGCCGGGATAGTAAAGTTTGTGGTCCATTCTATGCCGCCTCCAGGTACTTCCTAAGCTCCTCAGCGAAGTCGTGCCTCCGCGGCAGGCCGGCCAGTCGCTCCAGCCACTCGGCCTCCGTCTCGTCCCGGCCGTCCAAGTGGGCCCTTGGCCTCCTGCCTTGAAGAATGAGGGACGCGGCGTTCCTCAGGGACTTCGGCATCTCCGCCAGCAGCACCCTGAACTCCTGCATCGGGTCCTCGCTGGCAACGGAGTCCAGGAAGGACGCCTCAGTGCGCTCTCCGGACAAGTCCCCTATTCGGTCCGTCACGGCGTGCTCGGGCCGGCCGTCTCTCAGCAGCTGGCCTATGTGGCTGAAGAATGCCTTCTTGACCAGCGCCATGAAGTGGGGAGGATCGAGCTCGGTGCCGTACCTCTCTCGGCACTTGTACGCGACCATCACGCCGTCCTGGACCAGATCGTCCAGGTCATACCATCCGGCCATGCGCCAGTGGTTTCTAGCGGCGTGGTTCTTGATCCAGCCAATTACTGCAGGTGGAAGGTCACGGGAGTAGTCTGACGGCAGGTGAACGCGGGGCATGTTCGTCTCCATCCCTAGGAAGATGGGTGCCCAGTCTCATGATGCACGCGACGGACTGGGCAACGCCGCTCCTAGGAGGTCAGTCCAGGCCGCCGCCCGCTACAACCTCGCATCACTTCGCAATGCAAACATACGTCGTCGTGCGTCAGATACAAGTCCTGCTTGACGGTTAAGATCAGATAACACGGGTCAGTCGTATAGATGGGGCAATAGCGAGGCAGACGGATCTGCAGTCATGTCGTCAAGAGACCAGTACACCAGCACGGTCATCGACTACGTCAGGCGATACCCCCAGGTAGTGCGTGACTCGGTCGAGGTCGAGAACGGCAGGTCATCCCACCGGAAGTTGAGGTTTGACCTGACGACTGGTCAGCACATGACGATGACGCTGAACGCCCCGGGAAATCCGAATCACGGCGGCACCGCGGAAGCCAAGCTTCAGGACGTACGGCGGCTGCTGGGAGGTCCTCCACCTGACGGAATGAAGAAGATGTCTAGCACGATCTGCAGTGACGTCGCCCCCGCTGCCGAGCATCTTGTCGGCAAGCTGTCCCTGTATCGAGATGGCCGCCTTCGGTTCTACCTTCCTCAGGGCGTCTTTCCCGACGGCACGTCAGTCAGGATAGATCGTCTGGACAGGGAGCTGTGGCAGTTGAAGCCTGACCCCTCAGCCAAGGGCGCCGTGCGCAGCAGTTCTGCCGTCAAGGACATGCTAGTTCTCGACACGGTCAAGCAAGGAGTCGGATTAGAACCGTTCGGCGTGCACCCGATGGACATCGTACTGGTGGATGGAGCCGCCGTGGTATCCCCCAAGCCCGGAGACAGGCCCGCAATAGCTGCCCCGGCGCGCTCGAAGCCAGTCGCCGTCAAGAATGATGAGGGTGGGCTGTCTGGCTCTGCAGACGCAGAATCACTGGTCTCGGCCAGTCCAGGAAGTTCAGTAGTCGGCACCGAAAAGAATGTGCCGCGTGTTGACGCACCAGTTCTAATCGACTCGGTTGAGATGCGCAGGAGGCTGGAACTGATCCGGGAAGTGGAGCGCACGACTGCCTACAGGCTCGTCGTGCGTGCGACGGCCGACGGAGAGCGCAGGATCGCATTTGAGGCCCCAAAGATTGAGTAGGAGATGATGTTGGCAGACATTCTGACGATAGAGACAGACGACTACCTGCTGTACAGTCGTCTGGTAAGCCTTGCTCAAGTCGATAGTCGACATCCTGTGTTGACTGCGATCTTGGACGAAGACTGGGCAGTCTGCATGCGAACTCACGAGTTTGAAGGTCAGAAGTTCAAGGGCAAGATTACTTACCAGCGAGTATTGCCCGTACACTTCGACTTACCTAATCAGAAAACAACTGGCTGAACTGCCGCTCCGTCAATTCGGCGGGGTCAGATGCTCCCCCGGGCAGCTCCATCCGGCGAATGCCCAGGTGCTCCGGCAGCGACAGGAACGACTCCAGGCCGGCATCCCGATCCAGCAACACGACCGCATCGTCGAATCGCGGCACGATCTCGTGCAGTTGCCCTAGCTGCGCGTCCGTCGGCACCTTGCCGAACAGGCACGTCGCCCTGATCCCCCTGCGCTTTCCCAGGAACCCGACTCTAAGTGCGTCGAACGGCCCCTCAGTGACCACCAGCGTCCTGCCTCCCTTCCGCAAGCGGTCGATGTCCAGCAGGACGTCCTTGATGTTCTTGACGGCCGGCGGCAGACCCTGCCTTTCGGCGCGCTCCACATCAGTGCTGAGCGACTTATACCTCAGGTTGTCACTGCTGGCCACTGTCCTGCCGGTCCAATTCACCAGCAGGCCGTCCTCGATCACAGGCACTATGATGCGGTAGGCGAACGGCCCGGTCGACGCAAACATCAGCCCGTACCGCTCGGCCAGCCTCAGCGCGTCGTCCCGGCCGTACCCTCTCGACTTGAGGTAGGGCATCGCCAGCTTGCGGCACATGAACCCCATATCGGTGACTCGGGAGAACTCAGGTAGCGGGGTCAGGAACTCAGCATTGGAGACTTGAGCGGATTCCTGACGGATGCCCAGTCTCGCAAGTGAGTCGGCGGCGAACGTGTCGTCTCCCCTTACAAAGGACCCACTGTCCGAGCCGACTATCGAGTTGGCCTCGGCCTGCGAGCAGCCCAGCAGCGCAACGATCAGCCGGTGAGGCGAGATGCCGCTGTGGCCGTGCCAGCAGTGGTAGCCGCCGCTCTTGGTGCTGACGCCCATGTGGTGGGTGCCTGGGCCTCCGCACCACTGGCACCAGATCGACAGCCATCCGCGGCGCCCCTCCTCGTAGGGGATGCCGTACCTGTCGAAGAACACCGGCCAGTTGAAGGGCATTTCTAGCTAAGCTCAGTGATTCTGGACCCCACCGTCAAGTGTGCTTCAGAAATAGCGACTTCGTCGCCGATGAGCCACCATATCCCAGCATGTACGGTGGATCACCCAGTCTGCCACCAGCACGTAGTGCTTAGATGGCATGCAACCTCTAGACGTCCAATATGACGTGACCTCCTCGCCGCAGTGCGGGCAGATTGAGAATACCTCCTCAATTTCGTCTTCGCTCTTGAATTCCACGAGGTCAGTTATACGTCTTAGTTTGTGGTGAGAGTATTGTCTGTTAACAACGGAGGGGTCAGATGGGCGTCGTGTTCGGATTGTTCCTCTGCTTCAGCGTCCAGCAGAGACCGTGCGTCCGCCTGATGGCGGACATGCAGATGACGAATCGCCAGCAGTGCGAGCACGTCATCGCGACGATGCAGCGGCCGGTCGGGGATGAGTACCTGGTGTGCGCCCACAAGGAGGTGCCGGCCTGGACGCAGAACTAGCTGATCTTGTCTCCCCAGCGCGCCCTGATCTTCGGCAGCGTCACGCGCTCCATGATGTCGTCGAGCTCCAGGACGTGGGCCCGGGCCAGCATCGTCAGGAGGTCCCTGATCTCAGTCATCAGCAGCCAGGTGACGTTGCTGCCGGAGGCGGGGTCCTCCTCGATCAGCCCCGCCAACTCACCGACCCGGCCGCAGAGCCGCAGGGCACACCGGCGCTTCGTGGTCGGCTCGATGCCGGACGACCTGTCCAGGGCGTCCTGCTGATTCAGCGCGATCGCCAGCAGCCTGAGGTAGGCGTAGCAGTCTCCCAGCTCGTCCGTTACCTTCTCGCGAAGATCCGGCACGTCGTCTCCCCGCCACTCCTTCTTCAGGAAGTTGGCCAGTTCCCCGACCTCGCCGAACAGGGCCAGCGCCAGGAACTGGCGGTCCTCCTCCGAGCCGGGCTTCTTGCCTCCGGACAGGGCAGTGTGGATGTTCCACAGGAACTTGTTCTGGCGTTCAGTCATGTCAGGGGCTGCTGGTCTATCGCTCATTCCAGGCACTTCCTCAACTCGGAGATGGTCTCAGCGGCCAGCTCCAGGTGTGACGCTAAGGATTCGTGGTCTTCGTACCGGCTGGGGTGGCTGCGAATCCACCTCGCCCGCTCCAGCAGGGCCTGCGGCGTCGCGACGGTCAGCAGGTCGGCCATCGGGTGCCTTCTGCACGGGAGGTCCGCGTCGCGGTCGAGCGGCTCTATTGCGAGCAGGTGCTTCCTTGTGATCTGCATCGTTGAGATATACGCGGCGCTTGATCCTATTTTTCTTACTCTTCGGCTTCATTGCCACTAGAATCTTTGCCAACTTGGCGGACGCAAACGCCACCTGCTCGGCGGTGACTAGGCCGGCCTCGTTGCCGTCCAAGTCTATCCTGACGGCACCCTCGACGAAGTTCCTGAGGTAAGTCGGGCCGCGAACGTAGTCTCCCACGGCAGACGCGATTGCCCTGTTGGACATCTCCGGGTACCGGGCCTTGATGTCCTTGGAGATGCCGATCTTCAGCAGCCTCTTTGGCTCACCCCTGGCCTTGAAGCAGGCGGGGAACTTATCGACCAGTAGGGCCCTCCCGGCCGATGCCCTCGCCTTGTACGTCTTGTTCTGCAAGAAGGAATCCTCATCATCTGTGAGGAGAGAGACATACGCGCTCAGGCGAAAGTCACTTGCGACTAGGTGTTTTTGCGCGTATGTTCAAACTCGATGACGGGCAGCGCACATCTGGTGGCTGCCCGATCATCCAAGCGACTGAATGGTTTTGCTAAGGCCGTCAGTTGTCGCTTCGGTGTACTTCAGGTACGCTCGCTTATATACGTTACTTAGTGCGACTACGCAAGCACTAAAAAAAGAACGAGTAGCGAGTATTGTCGCCTGAAGATCACTGAAGTTCTCCGTCAACTTGCTTTGGAGAAATCAGGTGATTCAGGTCAATATCTCGAACTGGCAGCACTTCCGCGACTGGTGCTGCGAGATGATATCCAGCCCGACATTCGATGACGATTCTCTGCACGACGACGATCGGGCCGTGCTGAAGAGCACGTCGAGGTGGCCCCGCGAGCCGTCGCAGACTCAGCTCAGGTACCTGGGCAGCATCGCCTCCAGGGTCGTGTCGGGCCTGGACGACGACTGCTGGACCCGGGACGACCTGGTGCGCGAGGTCAATAGGAGGACGAGTCGCACCGAGTTCAGGCGCCAGAGGGAGGAGCGCCTCAACAAGTCGATCGGGCAGACCAACTACCTCGGTAAGTTCAACTTCCTCCGGGCCGACATCAGGAGGTACAAGCTCAGCGCCGGCGACATAGCCGTGCTGGCCACCATCTACGACAGGACGTGGTCATCGAGGGACGAGGCCAGAATCTCGCTGTCGGAGTTCGTTGACGAGACTGGCCTCAACAAGGCCTCGGTGTGCAGATCGATCATAAAGCTGGCCGGCTTGGGGCTCTTCGAGATCGAGCGAAGTAGCGGTGGAGGCAGCAAGAAGAGCATCTACCGGGGAGTGCTTCGGCTGGCAACTCAGAGGTACTCCAAGATCGAGGATGATCTAGACGACGATGCCGACGGTGATTCGGGATGCGACAGTGAGCGCGATTCCACTGTCGCGTCCGACGATGAAGTTGACGAGGAACTGTCGCAACCACGCGACAGGCTACTCTACCCTTCTTCTAGAACCCATAGAAGTAGACCCTCTGCGAGTGAGCGCGCTGCCGCGCGTCATCGCATCAAATCACCTGTGGTTTCCTTAGAGGGGTCCCGGGACCGGGACCGGGAGGATTCAGGGCCTCGATCCAGGTCCAGTGTAGGCCCCGATGCCTACGAGCGCGCTCTTGCGCGACACCGCAAGAGCGACGCCGAGCATCAGCGGGCCGAGTCAAGGGTAGATGCCCGACCCCTAGGGTACAATCCATACTGGCGCGAGGACGAGGAGGAGCGTCGTCGATGGATGTTGGCACTGGGAGGCGAGGACCGGCCGCAGAGGGAGCACCACCCTCGACTGGGATTAGCCAGGTCGAATTGAATATGGCCGCGCTGAGAAACAGTTCGACTCTAGGTCCGATACGGTCGATGAGAACTGACGTATATCTGTGCCGTGACCGACTTTGCCACCCACCTGCGCCTCGCGCGACCCGGTTCGCCCTGGCGCCTCATGGGCCGCTTCTCGCGGCGCGAGGACGCTGACGAGGACTACGGCGCGCTGCTGCGCAACTTCCCCGACTGCGAGGTGCGCCTGACGCGCGGCGACGCGGTGCTAATGTCGGCAGGGCCGGCGAGGAGGAACGACGATGGACGAGCCTGACCACGATGCCGCGATCGAGGCGGCGGACAAGGCCAATCTGTACTGGGCGCTGTATCGCCTGCTGAGCGCGGTGCACTCGGCGCGCTACGCGGCGGAGACCGACACCGAGAGGGCCATCCTGCACGTCACGGGGTACACCGCCGACGCGTGGGTTGACCGAATACCGAGCACGATGCCGACGCTTGAGAGCGTATCGAGGGAATGCCGAGCCGACGACGCGCATCACGCCCGCACGGAGCTTGGCGAGCGGCTCGGTATCTATCTAACCGGCGACGAGTTCTTCTGATGATCACCATCTCCCCCACCACGTACTCTGACTGCCCTATACCGCGCCTCAAGTTGGCGTATCTCGCGACCTTCAACCGTACGAGCGGCCTGCTGAACGGGAGGTCCGCCGACGGGATGAAGATGGCATATGTCCGCTACCCGGAGGGGTTTCGCTCCGTGGACATGCCGGTCGGCAACGCCGCCGACTACGCGAGGGTGTTCGGCGGTACCGTCTGCTACGCGAAAGGAAGATGACGATGCCTGACGACGCGCCGCCCGAGTGGGCGATGAAGTGTGCTAAAGACCTTCAAATCGGCTTGGCTGAGGGAGCTGTCGGGCGCCGCGACATCGCTCAGGAGCTAGCCGCTATTCGCGCCGAGGGCTGGCGGGACGCGATCGAGGCGCAGGCGCGACACCTTGAAGAGGTTGCCGCCAAGTTCCAGTCCCCCGAGTTTGGCGACGCCACCTACAACGGGAACCTTGTCGGGTACGAGATGCTGCGGCAGGCCAAGCGCTGCTGCGCCCTCGCCGACCCCGGACCCAAGGAGCCGAGATGACCGAGCACGTCCTGAAGACCCTCGCGCCGTACTGGCACGCCGTCGAGCGCGGCGACAAGACCTTCGATGTTCGTCGCGACGACCGCGGTTTTCAGCGCGGCGACGTGCTGGTGCTGAGGCGGTTGAATGAGGAGCGGCCGCACTTGTTTGACTGCGATTACACCAGCAAGAGCGGTTGTTACGACCTACGCCGTCGCGTCCTGTACGTGCTGACCGGCGGCCAGCTCGGCATCGAGCCGGGCTACGTCGTGATGGCGCTGGGACCGGAGGAAGCCGAGGCATGACCATCGACGAGCTTGTCTCGAGCCTGGAGGCGGCTACCGAGGGCAGCCGCGAATTGGACGCCTATATCTGGGCAGCCATTCACTGTCCGGGCCAACCGGTCAGGGTGGTCGAGCCGGCGACGTGGAAAGAGCGCCGCTACTTCTGCAATCCGGATGCAGCCATGGATTGGATCGGCTATGACCTCCTGAACGTGGCCAAGCACTACACCACCTCGCTAGACGCGGCGCTGCCGGGTGAGAGTATTGAGATGGCGTCCATTCAAAGATCGCAACCTGGACAGCCTTCAAAGTGGGCAGCGCTAGACAGTGGCTGGCCCAAGAATGCGAAGCGAGAAGTCGGGATTGGTTACACGGAGGCTTTAGCTCGTCGCATCGCCGCGCTCAAGGCCAGGAAGGAGATACAGAAGTGACCAACCCCATCCTCTGCATTTATCGCCCGGACGACCTGGACTCCTTCGCCGCCGCGTGGTGCGCCCACCAACTGGTCGAGCTCGCCGGGACGCCGGTGGAATACGTCGCGACGAGGGAGGACAAACATAATTGGGGGCCTATTCTGGGTCCCTCGCCAAGGGAGGAAGGTGGTGCTTGTCTAAAATGCGGAGCCTTCGCTACGAGTGAAGGTGATCTTCCGTGCCTGCCAGCAGATTTTAGTCCCGGTAGAGTACCGCTCGCCGGCCGCGACATCCTGATCCTCGGCGTCCCCTACCCGCTACCCATCCTGCGCGCGATGGCAGCCGAGGCGCGGAGCGTGCTGGTAGTCGGACGTGAGATTGGCGCATTGCGGGGCCTGCCAGAACCTATCTACGTCGCGCATCTTAGCTCGTTCAGGAGATGGCTAGACGTGGCGCCATCCCATCCCAGTAGGATTGCGGTTATCGCCGAAAAGGACCACTCCCTCGCCGGCCTGGCCTGGGACGGCCTCTCCGGCGGCCAGCCGCGCCCGCCCATCGTCGAACTCGTCGAGGATCGCGCCCTGGGCCGTGCCGCCCGTGAGCCGGACGCCTCCCGCTTCGCCGCCGTGGCGGAGTCCTGGGGACTGGAGGTGACGGCGGAGAACCTCGCTCGGTATGATAAATGGGAACGACAGGCGCAGCAGGCGTGGCCGCCGGGAATGATAACGGATGACTTTCGCGGAGAGGCGTGGGGGAATTTACTGCAAGAGGGCGAGGCCATTCTCCGCGACCGTCGCCGGCTGGTCGCCTCGATCCTCCGCGAGCGCCGCACGATGCGGATCGGCGGGCACGTCGTCCCGGTCGTCAACTGCCCGGCCGCGCTGGCGGCCGACGTGGGAAACCTTCTTTGTCAAGAGACGAATGATCGCGATGGCGCTATATTCTGGCGCCGTCGTAACGAGGGACCATTTCCTCACAAGAACGGTTGTTATCCGCTATTCGCCGCCACCTACCACGACGGCGCCGACGGTCTGTGGCACTTCACGCTGACCTCTCCTGAGGGTGGCGCGGACTGCGCCTCGGTCGCGAACTCGGTCGCCGACTCTCTCAACGCCGCGATGCACGAGCCACACGATCAGCGCGAGGCGCGAGACGACTACATCCACTACTGGCACCACGGCCGCGAGTGGACCAGCGCGGGCGACGCTCGGCGCGCGACGTTCGACGCGCCACTCGGGTGGGAGAGTGAGTAAGTAACAGATGGCTGAGTTGACCGGCTTCACGCTGTTCAAGGTCTCTCGGGGCTGGCAGATGAGTACCCGAGCAAAGGGCGAGATCGGGTGGTCTGTCAGGATAGTGGACGAAGCTACTGCTGATACTATCCTGAAGTCGCTGCCAGATACTGGTCATGTGCCGCAGAGGAGGGAGACTGATTCTCTTCCCAAGATGTCTGTAAGATTGGCGGATCGTCTGAGGTCCTCCACTGGAAGAGTTCTGCTGGATGACTGACTTATCTGAGGTACTCAAGTCGCTGTCCTCCCTGAGGAGGTCGGAGCTGGAGGAGGTTAAGAAGAGGGCGACTTTCCTGCTTCAGCACAGCATGTCTGTCGTCGAGTCCGTGGAGGAGGAGGACTGGTTGCTGTATGGCATCATGGAGGAGCTGAAGCGGCGAGGCCTGCACTCAGGGGGCGACTTCAGGATAAGGCACGCGTCATCTCACGCCGGCTTCCAGAGCCAGTCTGAGCGCGTCAGGGCACTTCTGCTGGAGGCCGTTCCCGGGCTGTCTCTGTCTGAGCGCAGGCTACTGGGGATGCTGGCCGCGGAGTCCCTGGCGACTTACATCTCCAAGTGGAGGCCGGAGCCTCGCGAGGTCAGTCGGGACAACCTGCTTAGGTACGTCGGCAAGGTGCCCGAGGCGATCGACTCCTCGTTTCCCGACTATCTGTCTGCGGGCATGCTGGCCTCCGTCCTGCATCATCGCGCCTCGATCGAGGAATTGAATCCTGGCGCGTCCCGCGACGCGCTGATGCGATGAATCGAATCGCGCGTGCAATGACGCGCAAATGCGTTCGTCGCGCCACGCGCGTCCTGCGCCGCCGGGAAACGTGTGCAGTAACGCTGGCCTAACTCGCGTATAAGTCTCCTCGTGTCTGACGACTACTCACTGTTCCCTTCAGCGCACCAGGAGTCCATCGCCGTCGTCATCGCGCTGTGCGACGACGCAAACTCAAGTATCGTGGCGAACCTTGTCGAGCTTGAGTTATTTGATCCTCCGTACCGCGACATAGTCGCGAGGTGCCTGGAGTACCGCAGGACCTACAGGCGCCCGCCGGGCAAGAGTCACGTGGACGACGTGTTTGCCGACGTGATGGAGGACAGGAAGCACAAGTCGTACTCGCAGTATCGCACCGTGATCGCGAACATGGTGGAGCTGTCGGACCGAATAAACACTGAGTATGTCCGAAACGTCGTCGCCAAGTTCATTCACACCAGGAGGCACCGGGCCAACATCGCGCAGCTAGTAGAGAGGTATCAGAAGGGAGGCGACTCGGCGGTCGAGGACCTCGAGGAGATTCACCGCCAGGCGCTGCGCATAAGGCAGGTGGACCGGGACTATGGGTTCTCCCTGGCGGACGATCGTGCGCTGCAGTTTCTGGACAGGGACGAGGGCGACTACTGCAAGCTGGGAATAAGGGAGCTGGACAATCTACTGGTGGTCCCGACCAAGCGGGAACTGCTGGCGTTCTTGTCACCTCCTAACAGGGGAAAATCCTTTTTTTTGGTTCACTGCGGAAAGGCCGCCTTCCTGAAGGGGTGGAAGGTCGCGCACTACACGCTGGAGAACTCGGATGACATGACGGCCCAGAGGTACTTCATGGCGTTGTTCGGCGGAGTTCGTCGCAGCGGCACGTACCGCGCCACCTTCATGGACGAGGCGAAGGACGGCGCCTTCTCGCTTCGATCAGAGGTGATGAAGCCGTCCTTCGTGATCGAGGACGCTGAGGACACCAGGCAGTTTCTGCTGAATGAGATGGGGGACAAGAAGAGGGAGTACCGTCGCAACCGCCTCGCCAACTTGAGGATCAGGAGGTTTCCCAGCGGCAGGATGTCGTTTGAGATGCTGGAGCAGGACCTGGACGAGTTGAAGCTGCTGTTCGACTTCGAGCCAGACATGCTGATGGTCGACATGCCGTCGCTGATGAAGATGCCCAAGAAGGACCGCGACTACGCGGCCGAGGACGAGCTGAACGTCATGCTGCGCGGGCTGGCCGTCGAGCGGAACATGGCGGTGGTGGTGCCCAAGCAGGGCAACAGGAGCAGTAACGCGGCGCGCAACGTGCAGGCTCAGCACTCAGCCGGCACGTTCGGTCTGTTCGGCGTGGCCGACAACGAGATAACGTACAGCCAGACGCCGGCCGAGGAGCAGTACGGCCTCGCTAGGCTCTACACCCAGAAGGTCAGGAATGATCGGGCCAGAATGACCATACTGATATCTCAGCACTACGACACCGGGCAGTTCTGCGTGGACTCTCGCCTGATGACGGCTCGTGCTCGCAGAGCGGTCGAGGACTTCGTCGGCCAAGACAAGAAGGCCGCGAACGGCAAGGTTCAGGAGGACGAGGAAGAAGAGGCAGAGGACTAAGTGCCCATCCCCAAGGCAGCAGTCGAGAGGTACTTGTCCAGGCCGATTGAGTCGATTGCCTGGTACAATGACTTGAAGCCGCTCGAGGTCGAGTATGACCTGTCCTTCTGCAGGCCATTGATCAAGCCCCGCGTGCCCCTGAGGCCCGATCAGAAGGTGGTGCTGCTGGCGGCGCTGTCTAGTCCCGGGTTGGTGGTGATGTCCGACCTAGGATGGGGTAAGACGGGGCTCTCCTTGGAGTTGCTGCAGTACTACTATGACGCCGGCTTCATCCGGCGAGCCGTCGTGTTCGCGCCGACTGACGAGGTGGCCGAGGGGTGGGTAGATGAGATAGTGAAGTGGAAGTTCGACGTGCCCTATGTCCAGCTGAGGGGCAGCTCTAGAGACAAGTGGGAGCAGGCGGGGAGGATAGATAAGGGAATCCTGATAGGCACGTATGCCGGCATATCTGCGATGGTCTCTAAGTTGGTGCCGGCCGTTGACAAGGATGGGAAGTCGACTGGCAGGAACAAGCGCGAGATCGTCAGCCGTCTGATACTTGGGATGATCAGTCGAGTGGATGCCGTGGTGTTTGACCAGTCTACCAGACTGGGGTCTACGGACTCGCTGTCGTACCAGGTGTGCCTGGAGTTCAGCAGGGAGGCCCAGCTCAGGTACTCGCTGGCCGGCAGGGCGTTCGGGCGGGACCCGTTCGTGCTGTGGAGTCAGTTCTTCCTGACTGACGGTGGCAGGGCGCTGGGTCGGTCTCCCGGAATGTTTCGGGAGGCCTTCTGGAGGCGGGTCGTGACGCCGTGGGGCGTGTCCTGGAAGTTCAGGAAGCGCAGGGAGTCGGCTTTGGCTGGCTTCATTGCGGCATCGTCGCTCAGGTACTCGATTGACGAGTGCGTGAGCCTGCCGCCGAAGGTCAACCTCCCTCCGAGCAAGTGCACTTTCCCGGACGAGAACTGGGACTACTACGACCGCATCGTCGAGGAGCTGGCTGAGGCCCGAGGTAACTACCGCGAGGTCCAGAACGCCTTCCTGCGCATGAGGCAGATCAGCTCCGGCTTCGTCGGCTTCGTGGACGACGACACGGGCGAGAAGGCGCAGATAGAGTTCGAGAAGAACCCGAAGCTGGACCTGCTGATGGAGTTGATCAGCGAGGTGCCCGAGGACTGCAAGCTGATCGTGTTCTACGAGTTTACCTGGTCCGGTGCCCGCATTTGCCAGGAGCTGTCCAGGAGGAAGCAGCAGTTCGGCTGGCTGTGGTCCGGGACTAAGAACTGGACGTCGATAAAGGACAAGTTCAACGGCGATCCCGACTTCAGGGTAATAGTGGCCCAGTGGAAGAAGGCCAGCATGGGCCTGAACCTGCAGGCCGCTAACTATGAGTTCTTTTATGAGAGCCCGGTCAGCAGTATAGAGCGCTACGAGTGCGAGGGGCGTATATATAGGACCGGTCAGAAGCGCAGGAGCATGATCTACGACCTCGTGGTTAGGGACTCGGTGGACGAGAGGATACTGGAGTTTCACCAGGAGGGAAGGGATATATTCAGGACGCTGGTTGAGGACCCCAACCTAGTAGTTGGCCGACGGGGTGTGCGAAAGGGAACTTCGAAATGACTGGAGAAGTCGGCATTCTCAATGTCGGGGCAGGCGATACAAAGCTGACCTTCGATAAGAACAACCCCGCAGAAAGCATTCGCGCTGCCCGCATCGTGCGAGACATGCTGCGGCGAGGATATGCGCTCTTGGTCGAGGTAGAGCGTACTGATGGCACCAAAGCCTATCAGCGCGCGCTCGATTTCGATGAATCGACTGCAGAATACATCGTCGCGGATTTCGATGCGTCCTATGCGGGCGATGCGCCAATGCACGTCGCACCTTCAGCGCAATATGTGCCGCCGCCACGATACGCGATCACGCCGGAGCCAGAGTCCCATGAAGAAGCAAGCGAAGCGCAACCTGATAGCCCGCCAGAAGGCGAGCCAGAAGCGTCAGCGATCCGAAGCCCAGCACCACGTCGCGGGAGACCACGCAAACGGCTTCCGGCAGCAGCAACGCGGGCTGTCGCAGTCGCTCGATCTGCCGGCGGATAAGCGGGAGCTTCTGGAGCAACATGACGGCTTCGCGCTCCTCCGCAACGCGCTGAGGCAACTCTCGCAAGAGCGCGGCGAATGGGCCGGCTATCCCATGCCGATCACCGGCAGTCCCCTCGTCATCGAGCCTACCTATCCCAACGCGCTTGCCTTGGAAGCAATCGGTCACGATGCAGAGAGCCTAGCTGAGATGCGGGCCGAGGCGGAATTCAGCGACGGCAAGACCATCCTGAACCGATTCTATTCCTGGCAGCGCCGGGCTGACGTTTACATCTGGCGCGACGAGAACGGCAAAATCGATTGGGGTCTTCAGCACCGCGTGAACTCGGTCATGATGCAGTTCAACACCCTCGGGGCCTCCGATGCATGGGGCATCGAACAGGAGGCGCGCGCGCTGCAACTTCTCGCTCAAAAATTGCGGCACCGCCAATTCAAGCAATACCTCCTGACCGGCATGTTCCTCGAAAAGAGCGAGCGATCAGGCATTCACTACTTTTTTCGCAAACTGCGCCCGACCATCGCGGCATCCTTCACGGCGGGCCATCCGTGGGCGCGTAAGCAGTCCGAGGAACTTCGGGTGCTCTGTGCGCTATGCTTGCATCCGATCGCTCACTACCAGGGATCGTGGGCGGGCGCGATGTGCCCGACCGATGACATTCTTGCTCATTTGATGCTGATGCGTGGTGATGAGGCGATGTTCTGGCGCCGCGCCAATCAGCATCCCGCCTATCGACCCGAGGCTGGACTGTGATTGTTGCTGTCGTATAAATGGAATCAAGGACTTGCACGCTTGGAAGATAGTCAGGGAAGATCATGGACGCTGAGCAGGTGGCCTCGACGTTCCGCAATGCTCACCGGAAGTTCATTTACGGCGGCTTCAAGCACGTCACTCGTGATGAGGCCTCCAAGGCCATCTCGAAGGATTGCGTGCTGCTATCTGACGGAGCCGGCCTGATATACGAGAAGATCGGCTCGGCACGCGAGTATAGAACCTTCGATGGTCGCGAGATACTGATGTCCCCCGGCGATGTGTTTGTTCGGCACTTCTTCTGCGCTAACCCCGAGGGGGGAGGGCGCACACTGGAGTCGCTCATATCGGTGCACTCGGCGGCTCCGGGGCTGATCAGGAGGCGGAATCGCGTATGGATTGAGATCTACGAGGAGGACCTGACGTCGAAGTCCGTCGTCACTGAGATGGACTTTCAGTACAGGGGGACCAAGATCGCCGGAAGTTCCGAGATAAAGGGTCTGTACTGCCTTCCGCGGGTCGGTGCCGACTATGAGCTGCCTGTTGAGCAGGAGGCCACGGTATCAAAGATTCGTGAGAACTTTCTGACCGCCGCTGCCGTCGAGGCCGTGCTTGAGGAGCTGAGAGGGTGCGACTCCTACTACGAACAGATCGGCTCCAACTACAATAGGCGCAAGAGCTGGTCAGCCTTTCAGCTCAGGGGTTACCTGCCCGATCCGAAGTTCCATGAGCGCCCCGGCACTCCCCAGTGGAGGGATGCGGACAAGTCGAATCTTGTGCTGCAAGATACGGACATCGCTCATCTGTTTCCGGTGACGTGGAAGTTCGTCAACTCGATACCGGGAGACAAGGAGCGCGTCAGGTTCATGCGGCTTCGAAGTGACAACGGCGAGCTCGGTAGGCACACGGATTTGTACTACAAGAACATAGGCATCGCCGACGGCAAGATAGCCAGATTCCACGTACCAATAGTCACTGATGCTGATCAGGTGGTGTTCAGCGGGTGGGATGCTCGCGGCCGCAAGATCGATCGGACGTTCGACGTGGGCACGTTGTTCTACCTGGACTTCAGGAAGCCGCACTCGGTAGTCAACCGATCGTCCGTCGATCGCATCCATCTCGTGGTGGATTGCTTCTCCTCAGCAACTACGCGGCAGATGATCGCCGACGGCGTGTCGGCCTACGAGAACAGCCAGTGGCATTGACTTCCTACGAGCAGTCGGCACTGGACCAGTGCCGAAGTCACTTGGACCTCATCGAGCCCAATGCGGACTACGTGAACGGCGGCAAGTACGCCAGGCCGGATGCGGGAGATGCCAGGGGCAAGTCCTACCTGGCGGCCTCGGCGCTGGCAGAGTTTCTCGGGGGCCCCAAGAACGGCTACTGCATAATGAAGGCGTCCAACCACCTGGGGGATCACTTCTGGGTGGCGAATAGGCTGGGGGGCATTCTTGACCCCACGAAGTCGCAGTTTGACCTGATGAATGAGCGGCCGCCCTACAGGTTCGGCCAGAAGGTGAGTAAGCGAAACACGCTGAAGAAGCACCTACCAGTCGTAGACGCCATTCGTGAGGGGATGGCCGACGTTCGGGTAGCGCAGAAGAAGAACGTCGATCTTGTCGGCCGTCCGTTAGTGGTCGAGAAGAATACAGTACTGACTGACGAGCAGGCGGCCCTCCTGAAGCGGGCCTACGGCTCGCTGGTGGCTGACTGGGCCGGCATGCCCATGGACATGATCCGGTGCACGTTCACCAAGGGGGCGATGGCCGTCCACTTCGTTAAGGCGCTGCTGTACGGCGACGAGATTCCGCGCTACGCGACGATGGCCTACACGTGGGATCGCTACTTCGTGGCCGGTTCGGCTCTTCCGTTCAATGAGATGTTGGAGTGCGCGGTTGGTGACCCCGACCCCGAGCGCAGGGCTGCCATCGTGCGCGGTGTCGCATTTCAGATGAATGGGGAGGTGTCGTTCACGAAGCTGATTTCGGGGAACATTCCGTTACTGGGGTACCGCATACCGTTCGACTTCCCGATAAGCCTGGCCAAGGAGCTGATCAACAAGTACTGCCCCAGGGGCGGCCGAGTGCTTGACCCCTGCCACGGGTGGGGAGGTAGAATGGTCGGATTCATGCTGTCGAACGCTGACTACTACGTCGGCGTCGATCCTGCGCCCCACAGCCCGAAGTTGCAGGAGATGTTTGACGACCTCAGCCCCTACCTGTTTGAGCCCAAGCGGATAAAGCTGATCAACAAGCCGTTTGAGGACACCGGCCTGAGGTCTGACTACTACGACTTTGCGCTTACCTCGCCGCCGTACTTTGATACGGAGAAGTACAAGGGCGAGGAGTCGTCGTGGCGGCGATATGACACGCTGGACAAGTGGGTGGATGGCTTCTACCGACCGATGATCGGGGGCGTGGCCGACGCCCTGAAGTCCGGCGCGTACTTCGCACTTCAGGTTACCCCGAGATTCAAGATGGCGGACATCGCACGGGAGGTAGGTGCGACCGTTGGGCTAAAGTTCGATAAGGTGTTCGACACGCGCATGAGGCGGTACAACACCACGGATCGAGACAAGGTAGGCGCCACTGAGTTGTTTGAGATCGTGGCCATCTTCAGGAAGCAGTGACTATGAACGAGGACGACGCGAGGGCCGTAGCGCGAAAGTTCGCTCGTGAGTTCTCGGAGTGGTTGAGGACTGACACAAACATCGACTTCTGGGAAAAGTACAACGGCCAGGACGAACTCGAGGAGCGAGTTCGCAGGCTTCTTATGCGGGGAGACGTAAAGTGAGAATAAATCGACTTGAGCTGCTCGGTCTCCTCAAGATCGTCAGCCCGGCGCTGGCCGGTCCGAAGCATGCCGTACAGGAGATGTGCTGCGTGTGGTTCGACGGTCAGCACATCTCCGGCTTCAACGACGTGCTGGGCGTGCAAGTCGACTTCAAGACGGAGTTCACTGGCGGTATGCTGGGTGACAAGCTGATCGGGGTGCTCGAGCGAAGCACCGCCAAGGAGATCGACTTCCAGGCGGAGGGCGAGGACGCCGTGCTGAAGATCGGGAACGCGAGCATCAAGTTGACGCGGCGCCCCATCGAGGACTGGTTCTGGAGTCCGGAGGTTCCCGGCTCGGCTGGCTACGAGGTGACCAAGCAGTTCCGAGAGGCGGTTGACCTCGTGCTGATGTCCGTCGGCTCGTCCGCTGCCGTGAACCCGGAGCAGCGCGGTGTCACGATCATCCAAAACGGTAAGGGAGCCGACCTGTACTCGACCGACGCGGTGAGCCTCAGCAGGGCCTACGTGTCCACGGGAAACAGGACGATCATCGATCGACGGGTCGTTCTGCCGACCGTCCTGTGCGAGCAGTTCAAGATGCTGAAGGGCTCGATCGAGCTCAGGTTCGACGACGGCGCCGTCTACTGCCTGGCGGCGGTTGACCCCGTCGGGCGGAAGGCGGAGTCCGGGGAGGTGCGGAGGACTTACGGCGCCGTCGTGTTCTCCCGACTGATCGACGATGAGGAGCCGGTCGACTTTGAGGACGTGGTCAGCACTTACGAGGTGCCAAAGGACGGCGGTGCACCCGTTCCGTCGCAACTGAAGAGGCGTGCCGAGCGCGCAATGGTCGTGCTGGGTGACCACCCGCTGGAGGTCCGCGTCGAGGACGGCTACCTCCACCTGGACGCGCAGACGCCTTACGGCGAGGTGCATGACCGGCTCAAGTTCCCGGATCACCCCGACGCCGAGCTCAAGATCGACGCGTCGCTGCTGAATCGAGCGCTTGAGGGACGCGAGGCGATGGTGCTGTCTGAGAATGGCGTGGTGATGACCGGGCCAGCTGACTTTCTGCACATAATAGGGTCGAAGTGAGTTAGCCGTTGTGGGGCTGCTGTTCGCGTCGGGCGCCGGCAAGAGGCTGGCCCCGACTAACAGGCCCAGTGATGAGCTGCTGCACAAGCTCGGCTGCAGGGCATGTCCGCTGAACCGGGCCGAGGACATAGTCCATCCGAAGATGGATGCTAGCGGGTCTGACGATCCGCTGGTCTACATTCTGGGCGAGGCTCCCGGGCGAGAGGAGGACCTGGAGGGTCGTCAGTTCGTCGGGCCGTCTGGCGACTTAGTGCGTCCGCTGATACCGGCCCGGCTTCGCTCTCGAGTACGGTGGAACAATGTCTTATCTTGCCGTCCTCCAGATAACCGGGACCCGGAGAAGATAGAAGTTGAGTGCTGTCGCCCCAGGGTAGTTGAGGACATAGAGCGGATGAAGCCCAAGGCCGTGTTCGGTCTGGGGGCCTTTCCGCTGTCGTGGACGGACAAGCCGTCTGGAATAGAGTTGTGGCGAGGCCGCAGGTTTCCGGTGCAGATCGGCACTCACAAGTGCTGGTACTACGCCATGCGTCACCCGTCCTTCATACTTCACACCAAGAGGGGCAACTGGCCGTCTGACGATGAGCTGGCACTGAAGTTCGACCTTAGGCGGGCATTCGCCGAGGTCGAGGCCGGGCTGCCGGAGCCGGTAGTCCACACGCCGCAGTTCGCTCGCAGCGGCATAACGTGCCTGACTGGCTCTGATAAGGACTTGAGATACCTGCTGGAGTTTCTGGACTACGCCGGCTCGCTGGACGTCGTCGGGGTTGACGACGAGACGCAGAACCTGCGTCCGTACCGAAGCAACTCTGAGATCGTGTCGCGCGCCGTAGCCACTCCAGACGAGACCGTGGCCTTCGCGTGGAGGCACCGACAGGCCCGGTGGTCCGATTCAGCGATGCTGAAGTTGGAGAGGGCCTGGGTAAAGTTCCTGAACTCGCGCGCCAAGAAGGCCGTCCACAACGCTGCCTTCGAGATAGAATGGGACTGCTACTTCTACGGTCGAGAGTTGGCGTGGGCCCCCTGGGAGTGCACTCAGGTCCAGGCCTACGTGCTGGACGAGCGTGTAGGCGACCACAAGCCTGGCGCGCTCGCGCTAGAGTTTCTGACGCTTCAGTACTTCGGCATCAACATCAAGAAGCTGACGGTTGGTCTGGACAAGCGGTTCATGATGCGCGAGCCGCTGGACGTCATCCTTCCCTACAACGGTATCGACAGTAAGTACCACTTGCTGCTTCACCGTGAGCAGGAGCGACGCATCCGAGAGGAGGGCCTAGAGGAGGTCTACCGGGAGAAGCTTCGCCAGACGCCGACCGTCGTGCTAACTCAACTGAAGGGCGTGCCGACGGACCCGGAGGAGACCAGGAGACTTGAGCGGGAGTACGCTGCCAAGGTCGCCGTGGCTGAGGCCGCCGTCAGGGACATGGAGGCCGCCAAGGCATTCAGGAAGTTGACGGGAGCCGACTTCAATCCGGGGTCCTCTCAGGACGTCATCGTGGTGCTTCGTGACATCTTGAAGACCCGTGACGGTCAGCCCGGTCCTGGATGGTCGACGACTGAGAAGGTGTTGAACCAGATAAGTGATCCCATTGCAAAGGGGATTGTTAACTACCGGAAAGTCACAAAGCTGAAGTCCACCTACGTCGATCCGTACACTGAGGGTAGCCCCGATATGTACGACGACGGCTTGCATCCGTCACTTGGGACTACGTTCACTGAGACGGGGCGTCTCAACGCCGAGGGACCGAACATCCAGAACCAGCCGGTCAGAAGTGCCGAAGGTAAGAAGGTCAGGCGGCAGGTGAAGTCGAAGATAGTGGCCTCGCTCGATGCCGGTCAAATTGATGCGCGGATGATCGCGTGCGGCTCGCGTGATAAGACTTACGTCCGTGCTCTCTTTGAGGACTACGACATACACGCGGAGTGGGCACGTCGCCTGGCGCTGCGCCATCCGGACTTCATAGGCGGCAAGAAGAACTTGTCTGATCCGGGCGTGATGGGGAAGTTCCGCAGTAATCAAGTGAAGAATACCTGGGTGTTCGCCTTGTTTTACGGGGCGTCACTGAGGACGACTGCCGGTCGGTTCGGCGTGGACGAGAGTGTGCTGAAGCCGGAGTACGAGGAGTTCTGGAGGCAGTTCTCCAATGTGAAGGCGTGGCAGGATAATCTGGTCAAGCAGTTCGAGACTGACGGGCACGTTCAGATGCTGGGCGGTCTGCGGCGACGGGCTCCCCTGGGTAAGGGGCAGATCGTAAACTCCCCCGTGCAGGGTGCGACTAACCGAATCGTGATGCACGGCATGAACCGGCTGTCTGAGACCCGTCTAGAGGTGCTTCAGCCCAACATGCAAGTCCACGACGATTTGACCTACTGCTTCAACAGTGAGCATGACTACGAGGACAACATCGAGCGTATAGTTGACACGATGCTTGACTGTCGCGAATTTGACTGGATATGCGTGCCGCTCGTAGTGGAGCTGAAGGAGGGGCCGACGTGGGCCGACCAGGAGAAGGTCGGAACGTTCTCCAGTGTTCGCAGACTGAAATGGCCGGTCATGGCGAAGGAATTCCAGTGATGGCTGGTCTCAGGCTGCTAGTCTGCGGCGGTCGCGACTTCAACGACAAGGAGGCCGTTTGGAGCGCGCTGGACAGTGTGGTGGTTGACTTCGGTGTTGTCGATGTCCTGATAGAGGGCGAGGCATCTGGCGCTGACCATTTAGGTCGGTTGTGGGCTGAGCATAGAGGCATCACGGTCATACCCTGCCCGGCTGACTGGTCAAATATCGCTGTGCCCGGCGCTGTTGTCCGCTACCGGCAAGGCAAGCCGTACAACGCTGCGGCTGGCGGCATGCGCAATCAGCGCATGCTGACTGATCACGCACCAGATCTAGTGGTTGCGTTTCCCGGAGGCAATGGAACTGCGGACATGGTGGAGAAGGCACGCAGGGCCGGCGTCGAGGTGGTGGAGGTCGACGCGTGAGTGTACTCTCGGAAGTTAGACTGAAGGTAGCTCGCCGCGTCAATCTAGGTAACTACGAGCACGTTGAGCTTGAGGCGACAGTGACGGTCGGCCGTAATAGTGACGAGGACACGCCGGACAAGATGAGGGCCGAGGCACTTGATGAGATTGCTGCCGTCCTCGACGAGGCGGTTAAGGACCACGTGCCCAAGCGCCGTCGCGCCGAAGTCACTGAGAAGTATGGAGAATAAGTCTCGATGGCTAGGAAACCTGACTACAGAGTAGTCTCGATGGTTAGGAAACCTGACTACAGAGTAGTCGCTAACAGCGGCACTGAAGCCGATCGTTTGGTCGAGATCGGCGTCGGATTTGATACCGAGACGCTGAACGACTCGCCTAAACCGTATATAGCCGTCGTGCTGAATGCTCGTCCGTGGGGCGAGTGGGACGGCAAGCTGCAACTTCATAGAATTGACAAATGACCGCTGACTCTCTGATCATCCGTCACCGCCCGAAGAAGCTGAAGCAGGTGGTGGGACACGACGAGGTGGTCTCGTCATTCCAGACGGCGCTAGATGACAGGACGAGTCACGGCTTCCTGTTCACTGGCCCCAGCGGTGTGGGCAAGACGACGTTTGCCTACTGCGGCGCCAAGTATGTTGGTGCAGTGCCGGCCAACACGATAGACCGAGACGCCGCATCCTTCTCCGGCAAGGACGACATGAGCAGCTTGGTGGCACTGCTGAAGTACAAGCCGCTGGGCAGGAACGGCGTGAAGGCCGTGATCCTAGACGAGGTCCACCGTCTATCTCCCCAAGCCTGGGATTCTGGGCTGAAGATATTGGAGCAGCCGCCGGAGTGGGTGTACTTCTTCCTGTGCACCACAGACATCGCCAAGGTTCCGAACGCGATACTGACGCGATGCACGAAGTACTCACTGAAGCCGGTCAGCACTACCGTACTGTTCGACTACCTGCTGGACATCGTCGAGAAGGAAGGCTTCGACACATCGAGGCCGATCATCGAGCTGTGCGTCAAGCGAGCTGAGGGATCACCTCGGCAGGCGCTGTCCAACTTGGCGGCGTGCTACGCGGCGAGGGACCGAGAGGAGGCGGCCTCGCTCATATCACAGTCGGAGGGTTCGACTGCTGGGTCAGCCTACGACCTGGCAAAGGCGCTGGCCGAGGGCAAGACGTGGACTGCAGTGCAGAAGCTGCTGAAGTCACTACACGAGGAGGGCACCAATCCGGAGTCGATACGGCAGACGGTGAGGGCCTACTTCACCACGATCGTCATCGGCGCGACGGACGAGAAGGTCGCGTGCCGGGCACTTGCCGTGCTGGACCATTTCTCTGATCCGTGCAATCCCGCCGACGGCATGACTCCGGTGGTGACCGCCGTCGGTCGCGCGCTGTTTGCTGGGTGACGAACAGTGGCGCGGGACCTCATCTTGGACGAGCCGGAGGAGCCTCGGCAGAAGAAGTCGGGCGTCACCTACGACGACGAGACGTACCGTGACTTGAGGGCCGGAATCAAGATCAACCGCATGAAGTTGGACGAGGAGGTGATCGCCCAGCCCAACGCGTTCTTCCACGCGTCAGAGGGCGCGACGCTGGCCTCGGCGCGGCGCGACAAGGCCAAGTACGACCTGGAGGTGGCGATTGCCGAGCTGGACAAGGACGTTCGGGACAGCATGATCGCCGACGGTGAGAAAGTGACGGAGACCCAGGTCAAGGCCCAGATCACCAGGGAGCACGACTACCACCGCGCTCACCAGAAGTTGCTGGATGCCGACTTGGCTGTCGGCAAGTGGCAGGCGCTGCAGCATGCGTATCGGTAGCGGGCAGACATGCTGAAGTTGCTGGTGAACCTTCACCAGATTGGCTGGTATGGTGAGAATGCTGGTTCATCTGAGCGGCGCGATGCACTTGACCGAGCCGATGAGCGACGACGCAGGAGCTACAGCGCCTGACGTATTACTGAATTAGATCAACGCGAGAGGACGAACGAGACCGATGGCTTCATCCCGACGAACCTACGACTACAAGCCGCCGTCCTTCGACGAGACGAAGGACCGCGCTGACCGGCAGGGGTCGACCTTCGACACCATGCTCAAGGGCGACGTGCAGCTGTTCAAGCCGCACGTCGGTGAGAACCTGATCCGCATCCTTCCGCCGTCGTGGCCGAAGGCCAGTCACTACGGACTGGTCGTCTACGCGCACAACGGCGTGGGACCAAATGACCGGAGGTACTTGTGCCTCAAGGAGAACCCTGCATCACCTTACAAGCGGTGCCCGGTCTGCGAGGAGTTGTACCGCCTCGGTCCCCGTGCGACGCAGGACGAGAAGAACCAGCTGCGCCCGAAGGCCAACATCTTGTACTACCTCATCGACCGGAACGAGGAGAAGAACGGCGTTCAGGTCTGGATGACGAGCGGCAAGAACGACTCCGAGATATCGGCCCAGAGCCTGAATCGACGCGCGAAGACGGTGCTGGACATCGTGTCGCCGGACAAGGGCTACGACGTGGAGTTCACTCGCACAGGCTCGGGCCGCAACAACACTCGCTACCGCGGCTTCCAAGTCATGCGCGAGTCGAGCCCGCTGGGCGACAGCGCTAAGCAGGAGGACGCGTGGCTGGACGTTGTGTTTAGCAAGCCGCTTCCGGACCTGCTGAACTTCTACCCGCCGGAGCGCATCGAGGAGGTGTTCTACGGCCGAGGCAAGGATGATGAGGGTGACGGTGACAGACGTCCACGCCGAGACGACGAGGAGGAAGAAGACCGTCCGGTCCGGCCTCTTCGCCGCACTCGCGACGAGGAGGAAGACGGAGAGAGCCAGGTCAGATCAAGTCGTCGCGGCCGCGACGATGAGGACGGTGACGAGGAAGAACGTTCTGCCCGTCAGTCCCGTTCTGCTCGATCAAACCAAGACGACGAGGAGGACCGGCCGGCTCGAACCCGTCCGTCTCGAGGAGACGACGAGGAAGAAAATGAGCGTCCTGCCAGATCGACGCGCTCGCGGCCGACTGACGACGATGACGAGGAAGAATCCCCTCCTCTGCGCTCCAGGAGTCGACTGTCGAGGGAGCTCGACGACGAAGTCCCTTCTGATGCCGGCCGCCGCGGCGAGAGGTCAAACGGGCGGGCCGATGACGAGAAACCTCAGGGGACTCGGTCGCGCCCGAGTCGTGCCGTCCTCGACGACGACGATGAGGAAGAAGAGCGTAGACCTGCCAGAACTCGCTCGCGCCGTACTGACGATGACGAGGACGGCGAGAAGGACCTCAGCGAACGTCGTGAGCGTGTCAGGCAGACTCTGAACCGCGAATGAGCTGGCTGGTCACAGTGGGGGATGGCGCCAGGCGTGCCTTCTTCCACTTCACTGACAAGAAGCTAGCCGTGGCCTCGATCAAGGCGACGTGGCCGAAGGCGCAGCGAATATCTACTGAGGACTCGGTCATCGCCTACGATCAGGACGGTGATCTGCTGGCGTCTGCTCGCAGGCACGAGTCAGTGCTAATTGACCGGGTCATCAACCTGAAGGAGGGCGTCCGTGGCTCGAGTGGTGCTTGACCAGGCCGATGACGTCGAGCCCGAGGACGAGGAAGCTGGTGGTGACTACTTCGTCGACCAGAAGTCTCCGCTGGACTTCGTGAAGTCGGGATCGCCGCTCCTGGACTGCGTTCTTGGCGGAGGCTGGCCGTTGAGGCGCATATCGAATTTGGTCGGAGACGAGTCGACTGGCAAGACGCTTATCGCCATCGAGGCGATGGCGAACTTTCACCGCCAGTACGATGGGCTGATGTTCTACCGAGAGGCCGAGTCGGCCTTCGATCTGCAGTATGCCGAGACGCTGGGGATGCCAGTGCAGCACGTCAGCTTCGTCGAGCCCGACAAGTTCATGACGATCGAGGACTTCTACAACGACGTCGAGGAGTGCTGCAACGAGTGCATCCGTCGCCGCAGGCCGGGCATATACTTCTGCGACTCGCTGGACGGTCTGTCAGACGTCGAGGAGATGAACACCGTCAAGAAGGAGGGCTTCTCCAAGGGGACCTACGGCGTCAAGAAGGCCAAGGACCTGCACAAGATGATGCGCCTTCAGTGCAGCATGATCGCAGAGGCGAATGTTCACCTCGGCGTAATCTCCCAGACGAAGGACAAGATCAATGCGCAGTTCCCCACCAAGACGAGGTCTGGCGGACGTGCGCTTAACTTCTTCGCCAGTCAGGCCCTTTGGCTGTCTCAGCGAGACAAGGTCTGGATCACACGCAGCAAGATCAAGCGAGTCATCGGGGTGACCGTCCGAGCTCAGATGAAGAAGTCTAAGATCGCCCTGCCTTACCGTGAGTGCGACGTAACCATTCGGTTTGGTCAGGGAATCGACTCGATGGCGTCCGACCTTGACTGGCTCGAGGAGGTCAAGCGCCTGGATGAGGTGATCGACGGTTCCCGTGATGCCTACGAGAAGGGGCTCGCCAAGATGCCAGATGCTCCCTACTGGGATGAAGTGCGTCGAGTAGATGCTGAAGTGGTTCGGCTGTGGCGAGAGATCGAAGGCGTGTTCATGGGTGGTGCTCGAAGAAAATACGCTGACTGACGCTGGCTGACTAAGATCGATACTTGACAGTGCCTCGGGGAGATCACATATGAGCGTCAACCTGACGCATCAAGGCGGTGAATCTCCCCGCACTGGCTCGCTGCCAGTCTTCTTCGTGGTGAGGAGCCGGGCACGAAGGCTGCCCGGCATGATGGAGCCCACGGACGTCAGCGCTAACGACGGGAGCGGCGGGCTGAGACCGAACAGGCTTCAGCTCGTCTCCTCGCTCGTAGTTGCTGGTGGACATTCGGGGAGATGACAAGTGACTGATGCGCCGGATGAGGTGTTTCTAGCCGTCGCCGTCGTCAGCGTCCTGGAGGGGACTGAGAGTCGCCCGATCCTGTGTCGGACGCGGCCCAGCCCCGCCGAGATTAATATGCTGTACGTGCTGGCCGAGCACGTCAGCCGAGTCATCTCGATGGATGATATCTGCCACCGGCTTAAGATGAGTCCACCGGCCGTCAAGATGACCGTCAGTCGACTGAGAAAGAAGCTTCACTACGACTGGACCATACAAGCCATAAACAACCAGGGCATGAGGCTCTGCTACGTCGGCAGCCCGCTGGCCGACGCTGACGAGACCTGCATCAGGTTCGACAGCGCGGTGATGCGCCGTCCCTACGTTCCCCGACCAGACGACGTGCGGGATAAGATAAGTCAGAAGCAAGTGTCCAACGAGTCGTGGAGGCATCTTCCGTGGGCTCGTCGAGGCGGCACGCCTAAGACGCGTATTGTTTAATCGTGAGCGCGATAATCACGGCCGACACGCACTGGACTGACCGGCCCGCTGACGAGTATCGGTGGGGCTTGTTTTCGTGGCTTAGAGGCCAGTCGGCTGATGAGATGGTAATACTGGGTGATTTCACAGTAGCTAAGGATAGACATAGTGCTGTCCTTGTTAACCGTCTGTTTGACTCCATTGTATCGCTGCTTGATTGCTACGATCGTGTTATCCTTCTTAAGGGCAATCACGACTGCCTAGCTCCGGAATATCCTTTTCTGCGTTTTATCGGCACATACGACCGCATCTCCTTCATCAGCGATCCGCAGATAATCGACTTGTCAGTGGGTCGAACTTTCTTCGTTCCGGCCTTGACTAAGTGGAGTAACTTGGAGTTCCCCGAGGCCGACTACCTGATGACGCACGCGACGTTCAGCGGCGCGAAGGCGGAGACTGGGTTCTCGCTGACCGGCGTCGATCCGTTGGTGCTTGACGGGTTCAACGGTGAGGTAGTGTCGGGGGACGTCCACGTGCCGCAGACGATGATGCGAGGCAAGCTCACCTACGTCGGTGCGCCCTACCACGTCAGGTTCGGTGACTGCTTTGATCCGCGGCTTCTGCTGATCGGCGACACTGGAAACAGAATCGATCTCGAGTTTCCTGCACCGCGCAAGCATACCTTCAGCATAACTAGGCCTGAGGATCTGATGGAGGAAGGGGCCGCCGAGGGCGACCACGTGAAGGTCAAGTGCCTGCTGAAGCGATCTGACTACTCGCTGTGGCCGTCCTATCGAACTGAGATAAGGTCGATCGTTGCCGACAGGGGATGGCGGCTATTCGGCGCGGAGCCCGTGACGATCGGCGACAAGATGAGCGACAAGTCCGAGTCGGCTGATCTGACAGAGGCGGTCTTGCCGGATGATCTGGTGGTCGACTACGCGCGCCGTCACAAGGCCAGTGCCGACTACCTGAAGGCCGGAAGAAGATTCTTGTCTGGGTGATGGGCATGACAGTAGTTGTCGAGGTGCTCTCCCCCAGGGAGGCCCTGGCGATTCGTCTCGTTCACGATGAATTAGTCACCGTCGATCAGCGAGCCGAGGTGTTCTTTGCTATAGCCAGTCGGAACAATCTAAGTCCAGACTTCGCGCTGAAGATGGCTGAGGCCTACGTCAGCGGGCTACTGAAGCTCGATGCGCTAGTTCGTGAGGCATCGGCGCCTCACTTTCGATCCCTGCTGCGGGTCATAGACGGCGGCAAGGTAGATTCAGAGGAGTAGAAATGGGGGACTTTGTGGTGCCGGACGGCATGCCGGCTTCTGTCTTTCGTGATAAGTATGCGCGGCTGAAAGAAGACGGCACCTATCAGTCCTGGGTGGAGCGCATCGAGGAGGTCGTTGACGGTAACTGTGCCCTGACCGGGGTGGGCCGGGATGAGCGCGACGCGCTGCTGCGCCACGCGTGCTCTGGCCTCATCCCGTTCAGCGGCAGGCACGTCCAGCACGGCGATCTGGATCAGCCCGGCAAGAGCCTGGAGCTGTTCAGCAACTGCTCGACCGCGATGTTCTCGTGGGCATCCTTCCTGCTGCTCATGAAGGGCTCAGGCGTTGGTCGCGACTACAGCGCGGACATGTGCTTCGTGGACTGGGACTACCTGCCGTCGTGCCGCTTTGTGCTGGAGGCGCCAGACAATCAGGGGCGCGGCGGCCATCCTGACTATGAACTGTGGATTGAGGCACTGTCCGAGGCCCAGCAGAAGTACGACCCGGAGTCGGAGGCCGTTAGGTGGCATGAGGTTGCTGACAGCGCCGAGGGCTGGGCGCGCGTCGTCATGGTCATGGAGACGGCCGCCTTTCACAAGAATAACCGCGACACGATCTTCGTGTTTGACTTCTCGAAGGTTCGTCGTGCTGGTGCCCCTCTCCGGGGACAGCAGAACAGACCGGCCTCTGGTCCGGTGCCATTCATTCGCGCGCTGAACCAGATCATGTCACTGAAGGGCGCCGGCATGAAGCCCTGGAAGCAGGCGATGTTCATCGACCACTACCTTGCCGCGTGCGTGGTCGTAGGCGGTGTGCGCCGTTCCGCCCGGATAGCAGTCAAGTCCTGCTACGACAAGGACGCGATCGACTTCATTGACATCAAGCGCGGCGGCTTCCTTTGGTCTGCCAATAACTCGATTGCGGTGGACAACGCCTTCTGGCTAAAGGCCGCTGATCCGCGGCCGTCACTTGAGCGACGCGTCTACGAGGCCGCGGGCGGATCATCCTACTGGGACGACACCGGAGAGCCCGGCTTCATCAATGTTGACCGTCTGCACAACGACGAGCGAGGCCTGGATACGATCTCGTCCGACTCGTACCTGTCGCAGGAGTTCATCGCCGAGATCGGCGGGCTTCACCGTCGAACTCGCGAGATGATCGACTACCATCTTCAGCGAGCCCTCAAGCGAAAGTACAAATATGTGGTGAACCCTTGTGGGGAGATTGCTCTTGCCGTGTGGGGGGCGTACTGCATCATCGGCGACTTGTGTCTTGCAAACGCGCCCTCTTATCTGTCTGAGATAATGGGGGCTGGGATTCTATTAGCCAAGTCATTGGTTCGGGTCAACACGATGCGCAGCATCTACCGGGTTGAAGTTCTTAGAACCAACCGGATCGGCGTGAGCCTCACCGGCATCCACGAGTTCATGTGGCGGCACTTCAACATAACAATGAGTGAGGCCACTGCCTGCGTTCTGCCGGCAGCACGGGCATTTTGGTTATTTCTGGAGCAACTGAGAGGCGTCGTCGAGAGGGCTGCTGACCAGGAGGCGGACCGCCTAGGCCTGCCGCACCCGGCTACGGTGACGACGATCAAGCCGTCCGGCACGATCAGCAAGGTGATGCAGTGCACCGAGGGTGCGCATCTCCCGGCCAACCGCCACTACGTTAGGTGGGTGGCGTTCTCCAAGACGGATCCCAAGCTGGAGGAGTTTGGGCAGCGCGGCTACCCGATGAAGGACGTCTCGGCCCAGTACGCTGACACCGTGGTAGTCGGGTTCCCGACGTGCCTGCCGATCGTTGAGGAGATTCCGCTTGCGTTTCTCCGGACGGCATCTGAAGTAAGTCCGGAGGACCAGTACGCCTGGGTGCGACTTCTGGAGAAGCACTGGCTGGGGCCACGCGGCAATCAGGTCTCGTACACCAATAAATGGCGCAAGAACGAGACCTCCTACGAGGACTACATGCGGATGCTGCTGAGAGAGCAGCCAACGGTGCGCTGCTGCTCGCTGATGCCGCAGATCGACCAGGACGCCAGCGCTTACGCCTACCTGCCTGAGGAGCCCATCTCGGAGGAGGTGTACCGAGAGATGATGTCGCGCATCCGGCCTGCGGCATTGGAGGCGTATAACTCTGACCAACTTGAGTGCGAGGGCGGCGTCTGTCCGATTGAGGAGGACATCCACGATGACAGCATCGGCGTTAGGGCTGCTGCGGACTAGCAAAAGGTCGCGATTTCATGCGAATCGATTCCCGGCGCGTCCCGCGATCGTCCACGCGCGTCGATGCATCGCGCGTCAATGACACGTCGCAATTGATTCACACGACGGGAAACGCACGGGACGCGACGGGACGATGAACTTCTCGCTGCAACGCATTCGCGTCAAGGGGTTCCGGGGTGTTCGAGGGCAAGTAACGCTGGACTTCTCTAGCGTGCTGCCTGGGCTGTACTTCGTCCGAGGCGAGAACCGCGAGAGTCCCCGCTACGGATCGAACTCGGCGGGCAAGTCGACTTTCTTCTCGGAGAGCCTTATCTGGGCACTTACCGGCGAGGTGTCGAAGTCCCGGAGGACGGGCTCAGCCGTGGAGAACCGAGGCGCTGCGTCCGGCACCGAGGTGTCGGTCGAGTTCCTACTGGACGGAGACCGGCACGTAGTGTCTAGGACGAGGAGCCCCAACGGCCTGTTCGTCGACGGCAGGCAGTGCGAGCAGCGAGACGTTGAGAAGCTGCTGCCGATGACGGAGGCCGTGCTTCGCAAGACGATCGTCATCGACCAGTTTGGCGAGCCGTTTCTTCGGCTCAGGCCCGAGGCCAAGTCTCAGATGTTCACAGACACGCTGGACCTGGACAAGTGGCTGCGCGCCGCCGACTCAGCGTCTGAGGCCGCGGACGCCGCCGCAAAGAAGCTGCAGTCCAGCAAGTCGGCCCAGGAGGGCTGCGCCAGGGCACTGGCCGAGGCTAGGGACCAGTACGAGCAGGCCCGCGATCTAGAGGAGAAGTTCGAGGTCGAGCTGGAGGCCAAGATTGCTGCCGCGAAGGCGGCTCTTAAGAATGCTCGCAGGGCGGCCAACGACTGCCGACTGGCGCTGGACGTCGCGAGGTCGCACGGCACCGACACTGACGGCGTGCTAGCGCTGAACGATGAGAAGAGCAAGCTGCGACGGCTGCAGGTCTCGGCGAGAAGTGCCTCGGCTGACCTACTGACTGCCACGCGGGAGCTGACTTCTCTGAATAAGAGGTTGTCGCTGTACTCGGGCGATGCGTCGACCTGTCCGGAATGCGGCCAGTTGGTGAACGAGGAGCACGTCCGGAATAAGCATGCCGAATTGAAGAAGGACGTTGCGACGGCTAAGGCCAATCTCGCTGACGCAGCGGGGGCGTCAGAAGATGCCTCTGAGGCCGTCAGCAAGTCCGAGAAGAAGATCGAGAAGCTGGAGCAAGGGCAGAAGGCGGCACTGGAGTTGCTGGCCGTGATCGCCGCCGCCGCCGAGAAGTCAATTGCCGCTGACCGGGAGAGTAACCGCCTGTCGCAGGAGCTCGACAAGCTCGCCGACCAGGATAACCCCCACAAGCGTCAGTGCGACGGCCTCGAGACCCGAATTAAGAAGCTGAGGGCGGAACAGAAGCAGCTGAAGGTCGCGTGCGATCAGCTGGAGGCAGACGCCGAGGTCGCCAAGTTCTGGGTGCGTGGTTTCCGCGAGATACGATTGGAGCAGATCGACGCCGCCCTGCTGGAGCTCGAGGTGGCGTCGAACCGACACGCCGAGGCGCTCGGCCTCGAGGACTGGCGCATCGCATTCGCGACGGAGCGCGAGACTAAGAAGGGGACCATCACGCACGGCTTCACAGCCTCGATCTACCCGCCGGGAGAGGACGACGCGATCTCACTGGACACGTACTCCGGCGGCGGCGAGGCGAACCGGTGGCAGCACGCCGTGACGTTCGCGCTCAGCGAGGTGCTGCTGTCTCGCGCCGGCCTGGTGACTGACTTCGAGGTGGTCGACGAGCCGACTACTCACTTGTCGCCGGAGGGCATCGACGACCTGCTGTCGTGTCTGTCGGACCGCGCCAGGGAGCTGAACCGCCGGATATTCTTGATCGACCACAGCTCGCTGTCATACGGGAGCTTCGATGGTGTGATTTCGGTTGTGAAGACGAAGGACCGCGGCTCATACATCGATGACGACGGGGGCGTGCTGCCACCCTCCGGTAGAGAAAGGGTGACGCTAGATGCCGCGTAAGCTCACTTTGTATCGAGACGACAGCACGGTACAGGTTGTCTATGAGAACGTGAAGGCCGTGTTCTGGACTGCTGGGAATACGGTGCTGGTCGTCTCGCAGTTTACTGACGTTAAGACCGGCGCGCACCGCTACATACACTGGCCTCGTGAGCGGTTCTGCTGGTTCAAGGATGAGTCGTGAGGTCTGGTGGCGGTCACAGCAAGGGTGCTCGGTTTGAGCGACTGGTCTGCAAGTCGCTGTCGCTGTGGGTTTCCGGAGGCACTCGGGACGACCTGTTCTGGCGATCGGCCATGAGCGGCGGCCGGGCCACGATCGGGCTGAGGTCCGGGAAGGTGAGATCTGCCCAGGCGGGTGACATCACCGGGATTGATCCGATGGCCGCCAGGCTGCTGAACCACGTGTCGGTCGAGTGCAAGAGCTATGAGGACCTTCACCTGTTCCGCGGAGTCACCAACGACACCGGCAGGCTGCACGACTTCTGGGAGGAACACCGGGAGAAGTCATCCAAGTTCAGTAAGGCGCCGATGCTGATCGCGCGTCAGAACGGCATACCGACCGTCTGTCTGGTGCCGTGCGCCGCGCTGATGCCGCTGTTCGGCCTGGCCGATGACTGCGTGTCGGCCACGCTGCCTAGGTGGGGGTGCCATGTAGTGCTGTTCGAGGCATTCCTGCGCGAGGCTAGGGTGCCGGAGCTGGAGTCGGTGACCATCAACCGCGGTCGCGTATATCTGTCCGCATGAGCATCACGCTGAATAAAATCGGCCCGTTCGACCACGTAATGTACCGCGTCGTGCCGTGGCTGAACGGCGATGGCGAGCAGTGGTATACCCTCGTTGAGGAAGAATGCGACGTGGCGGGAAATGTTCGGATAGATCACCGCCGGCAGATCCCCAGAAAGGCGTTTCTGATGCTGCTGAACTCCTGCCTCGAGGCGGAGAAAGCCTCCAGATGAGACGACCGACGTTGATAGGGATGAACAACCCCATCTCTGTCAGGCCGGAGCACGCGCTGTATCCGTTTCCGAGGGGCTGCGCCGGCAACCGGCTGTGGCAGATGCTGCACGCCATCGAGCCCGAGGCCACTGCGTCGAACTACGTTCGCGTCTTCAGGCGCCTGAACTTGGTCATTGGTCCCTGGAATCTAGCCAGTGCCCGCGCTCGTGCTGATGACTTATTGCCGGAGCTGGCAGACGGCGCCCCCGTGATCCTGCTGGGCCGCGAGGTGGCCAAGGCCTTCAATCTGCCAGCTGACTTGGCTCCCCTCGTCTGGGTGTCAGTGCCAGTCGGCGAGGACGAGGCGCGGTTTCACTACTTCCCGCACCCCAGCGGCCGAAACTTGTGGTACAACGACCCTGAGAACTACGCCGCCGCAGGTCAGCGGCTGGCCGACATCTACCGCGAGTACTCGTATTCTGCCACTAAGGCAGAGCTGTTTGGAGATGACGCGTGAAGATATTATCTCTTGCGGCGTCCATGTTGCTGATTCCCCTAGTCGCTTTCGCGTACGGCGCCCCACCTCAGGACGTGGTGATCTACCCGAACGCCTTGTCGGTGCAAAACGGAACGCTAACATTATCTGAGCCGCACTGTCCTGGTGGATACACTTTGGTTGTGGTTTCGTCGGAGGGGCCGCTGAAGTGTGCGCCCACGAAGTCGCTGATCGACCCGGAGCGCTGAGTGGCACGTCCCACTGTCTACCGCCGCAATCAGGGCCGCTACGGCCTGGACGGCCACGCTGTGTTCTGCTCGGGCACCGTCGAGCCTCACGTCCGATACGAGATCAGTGACGGCGCATATCGGGTGTAGCTGCGCTGCGCGTGTCGCGTGATCGAGAGGCGCTTGAAGCCGACCTATCAGACACATGCCGAGGCGGACGCAGCTTCGAGAGGAGTTTACCTGAATGGTCGACATAACCGCCCGCACAATCTGCGACAGCATCAACCCAAGCGGGAACCGGGTCATCACGATGCTGACCCGGTATCCGAAGTTCGTCCACGGCGAGCACCTGAGGCATCGCAGCTTTAGCTTCAGCGTGTCGTCGTCCCGCGCTATCCCGGTTGCGAAGAACCTGGAGGAAGTCCGCTCCGACGCACTGCGCGCCGGCCCGATCTGGTGGGGACGCGAGCAGAAGGGAATGCAGAGCGGCGAAGAACTAAGCGATGAGCCGATTGCCGAAGTAGATTGGCACGGACCGCTTCCAGACGAACGACCACTTTTATCAAAGCGCCAATTAGCGAAGGAACAATGGCGAAGTGCTGCATTGACGGCGGCCGGAATAGCTCAGAACCTCCATCTTCGTGGTGTCCATAAATCCATCGTCAACCGCATCCTCGAACCGTTCCTCCACGTCAACGTCCTGGTCTCCGGCACGACCTCGGGTTGGATGAACTTCTTCGGGCTGCGTTTAGACCGGGCCGCGCAGCTCGAGATACGTGCGCTCGCAGAAGCCTGCTGGAAGGTCTGGAACGAGAGCCGCCCAAGACAGCTTCGACCTGAGGAGTGGCACTTACCGTTTGTCGATCAGCAGTACGTTGACGAAGTTAACCGGATAGCCATCGCACAGGACGAGTGGGCGATGAACAAAATCGCCGAGGACCTTGAGCGAAAGGTCTCGACGGCGTGCTGCGCGCACCTCTCATACATGAGCTTCGGTTCGGAACCGCGTCGCATGACCGTCTCGCAATGTGTCGCCCTACACGACCGCCTCGTTGGGAGCGTGCCGATCCACGCCTCACCAGCGGAGCATCAAGCGACGCCAGATGAGCAAGTAGGTTATGAGATTCAAGTGCGAATCTCGTCCGAAAACCATCTGAACGGATTAAACCTCTCAACTTGGCGTCATTCCGATCAGTCCGGTAACTTCGACCCCGGCTGGCGACAATACCGAAAGATGCTTCCCGGCGAAGCAATCGCCCCGCTGCCAGAGGGATACGTGCCGTGACCGACCGAATATTCCCCGACCGGGAGCAGCCCGGCTCCGACGCTGCCCCGATCCGAAAGGCCCACTACGGCCCCGGCTGCCAGCCGATCGACGACATGATCGAGCTGGGCTGGGCCGCCCACTTCATGGCCGGCAGCATCCTTCGCTATCTCCGCCGCGACAAGGATCGAGAGCACTCGCTCGAGTCGGCCCGTCGCTACCGAGAGTGGCTGGCCAACCTGGCCGCCGACGAGGGCTACTTCTGCAAGCACCGAGCCCGAGTCGCCGTCATCGAACTCGACCAGTTGCTGACCTACGACGAGAAGAGGTTGCTGGACGGCCCGACGGTGGAGCTTCGGGAGGGAGTTGAGTAAGAAATGGTAAGAAAACTAACAGATTGGCGTCCCATGGAGACTGCTCCCCGTGATGGAACGGTGGTTCTTCTTCGTGCTGATGATGAAGGTCCATATCCGATGTACTGGGACCCGGACTATGTAAACTACGTGGTTGGAGCAGAGCCTGGATTGTGGGTACTTGAGGGTGGGGGACTGACTTGGTGTGACCGGATACCTGAGGGAGCTCCTACTCACTGGGCACCGAAGGAATAAGAGGAGTGAGTCGTCGCCGACGCCAGGTTGTCCGCCGCCCGAGAAAGGTCGACGAGACCTACCGCTACCTGGGCACCGATCCCCGCTGGTTCGTCTTCCAACTGCAGCCGCAGCTGAGGGAGACCGCCGCATTCAACCTGGAGAAGCAGAACTTCCGTCACTTCTTCCCGATGATCACCACCGGCCGCGGGAAGTTCACCAAGACCGAGCCGATGTTCCGCGGCTACGGCTTCGTGCACTTCAATCCGTCCACTGACCAGTGGCAGACCATCAACGGCACTCAGGGCGTCATCGGCCTGCTGCCCCGCACTGCGCTGTACCCGTCGCCGGTCCCAGAGGGTATGGTCGAGCGCTACATCGCCGCCGGCGCCGTCCACGAGGATGACTTCCTGGGGTACTTCGAGGAGTTCTTCCCGGGCATCACTCAGGTGAGGGTCCGGGGTAACCACCTGCTGACTGGCCGCACTGGCCTGGTGGTGGAGGTCCGGGACTTGTTGCTGAAGGTCTCATTCGGCGGTCAGCTCCTGTGGGACGTGGCCAAGGAAGACGTGGAGGTGGTCGAGAATGACTGACAGATCTGAGTGGGTGGAGAAGGCGAGGGCCGTCATTAGGGCGGCATTTCCTCCGAAGGAGCGACCGACTATCGATGAGCTGGAGCAAATTCTTGCCGACGGCGATCCTCCATCAGAGATGCTGGAGACTGGTGAGGTCGCGCTGATTGCAGACGGCTTGGCCGCTGCCTACGCTGAAGGCCGCAAGGAGGGTCTGACTGAGGGTCGCGCTGATGAGGCGGTAGAAGTCGCTCAGCTGCGCCGCGATATTGAGTTGCTGAGATCTAAGCCTGCGCTTGTTGCTGGCACTACTCCCAGACCCTGGTACGTCGATCGCTGCGATCAGGACGACGGCACCATAAACTACGAGATATGGAGCGTCTTCACTGCCGCTGACGGCTCGACTGACATGCATCGGGTAGCCGTCATCAACGACGACGACAATGAGCACGCCAAGGCTGACGCCGAGCTGATAGTGGATGCCGTCAATCGGCTGTCAGTGTCCACGACAATCGGTCCGTAGGTGAGACGTCTAGCGCACGGTTGATCTGCTGCGACGTGCCGCCGACGACATGGAGCGCCGATTGAATGAGGGAGAACGAGATGGCTGACCGGCTTGTCTGCTGGCTCACCTGTGGCGATGGGCAGGAAAGACTTGCTGCTCAGATCGTTGCGTTGCTCAATGTTGGTGGCGACTGATGCCGTTCGATCCTGACATCGACGACGGCCTCGTGCTGATCGGCTCTGAGCTGCTGACGCCGGAAGAGGTGACGCGGCGCGCACAGAGGCGGTTCCCTTATTATGGGCGTAAGAAGCTGAATGCCGGACAAGGCACGACTCGCGCCGCATTGCTCGCCCGCTATCATCTCTCCTACCGCGATCCGGTCAGCGGCTTCTTTGATCCGACTGCGCCGTCCTTCGCTGAGTTCATCGCGCCACACAAACGCTGACTGGTACTCGTCTTTGATCTGCACGAAAGTCGCAGTTCAATCGTTACCTGATAAATAGTGACATCTGACCTTATCTCCATGTATGTGTTATCTCATTCTGACCCAAGGCACTGCCCCACCGGCTGCTGCTGTGCGGTAGCTACTGTCAGAATTGACCACTGAAACTTCACTCACTCCGAGATGGCAAAGCGTCAGCGGGTACTGCTGTACGACACTGATCTCCCTGCCGAGCAGCTCAACGCGATGACCGCGGACCGGCTCAGGAGAGATGACGAGCTGTCCAAGAGGGAGTTGGAGTTCTGCTTCCGGTGGACTTCGTGCTACGATCCTGCTCGCGCCGCCATCTCATCTGGCTACAGCCCGTCTAGGGCCGTGTTTGTGACTCGTCAGCTGCTGAAGGACCCACGGATCAAGCGGCAGGTGGCGATCATCGAGGCTGACCGGCTGAAGCGACTGCGGTTTGACGGTGACGTCTTCCTGGCCCAGGAGCTGATGCTCGCCTCTGCCGACGTCACCGAGCTGCAGCAGGTGTGGGTGCCGCCGTGCAGGTACTGCTGGGGAAAGAACTTCGAGTACCAGAGGACCTGGGCGGAGTTCAATGAGGCCTTCGAGGCGTGGCAGCGACTTCCGGACAAGAGGCAGCGCCGCCAGCCCGCCTACGCATCCATGGGCACCGGCGACGCCGTGCTCGTCTACGACGAGGGTGGTGCCAAGCTGCCCTTCGACCAGAGGGGCGGTGACGGCTACGACGTGGAGCAGCCCCCTAACCCGGCCTGCCCTAACTGCAGGGGCAGGGGGCTGGAGGTGGCCGGCGTCGGCTCGTGCGTCCACGTGAAGTTCAAAGACACCCGGGACTTATCGGACGCAGGCAAGCTGCTATTCGGCGGAGTGGAGCCGACCGCGAGGGGCACAAAGCTCCTGCTGCGCAGCCAGGACGCCGCCAGGACCCGGCTGATGGGGATGCTCGGCAAGTTCCTGGAGCTGAGGGCCAGGCCGCCTCAGGACGATCGACAGCTACTTCCCCGCGATCCGACCGACCTGAAGCTTGGGGTGCTCAGCAGCGTGGCCGACGTGATCACCGATGATCCTGAGAGCTACACTGACGAGCAGCTGGACGCCATGCTGGCAGCGTCGGGGGTGGTGATCGACGAGGACGGTGAGGTGGCGGAGTGACCTCGTATATCTGGGCGAAGCGTACAGAACCCATTTCTGGGACAATTGTGAATGTGGAAGCCTCGGCCAGATCATGAGCGACTTCGCGCTGAGAGGTTCATCGGCGATGGGCAGTGGGAACGCTGCGAGTACGCCGATCTTAAGAATGGGGACGTGTTCAGGGCCGTACATCCGAACGGCCACTTGGTGAACCCGCTCACCATTGATGCGCTGGAAGACGGTGAGGACATGGTAGCCCTCTGTCACGGCGATCCGATCAAGGGCTACGAGGGTAACGACGGCTTTGCCGTTGATATCTCCGTGGGGTCGCTGAAGGACCTGATGGCGGAGGTCGTGAATTGACGCAGTGTGCGTTCCTGCCGCGTCCCGTGCGTTTCCCGACAGGTGAATCGATCGCGACGTGCAATGACGCGCGAATCGAAACATCGCGTCCACGCGCGTCCAAATCGACTGGGATTTGATGTCAGTAGGAATGACCAGTGCCAGACGAATCCAGGCAGCGTAGGTGGTACGTCGACCTGTCTGACGGTCGCACGCTGATCGGTCTCGCTGACTCTGCTGGGGATGCCCGCCTGAAGATGTCGAGGATGTTTCCCGCCCTGGAGGTGCTGGATGTCCGCCCGGCTCCGGAGCCGTCGTCGATCACTGGCTGGTGACTTAGTCGGACTGACTGTTGGCCAGATGCTGGCCGCCCCGAAGGGCGCCGCATTCGTCTGGGAGACCAACGATCTTGCCTATCCGCGGTACCTGGTCAAGAAGCATGGTCGGTTAGATCTCATCTTGTACCCGGTCTGCGAGGTGCTGCTGCACTTCGAGACGATCCGTCTTTATCGCCGTCCGCTGCCTACTGCCATCGTCATCGACCACTCGCTTACACTTGACCGGGCTGCCAAGAAGGCACTGAGGTACGTCGAGAGTCTGATAGCGAGAGATGGAGGTAGATCGCGAGAGGGTGGCTGTGCTGATCGCCGAGAAGAGGCGCCGCATGGCTGCCCCGGACTGGCAGGAGCGCAGGGCCCGACAGGGGTGGATTACTCAGTGCCGAACTGACCTGTCGAGCTGGTGCATCGAGGCACTGAAGTACCAGGGGTTCAAGCCGGCCGCTCATCATCGCCTGCTGATCAGTAAGTTAGAGCGGGTAGCAACCGGTAAGTGCAGGCGGCTGATCGTCATGATGCCGCCGGGCTCCGCCAAGTCAAGTTACTGCAGTCAGCTGTTTCCCGCCTGGATGCTGCAGCGCAAGAGGCGACACCGCATCATCGGCGCCTCGCACACGACCGACCTCGCGCTGGACTTCAGCGACAAGGTGCAGGCGCTGATCACCGACAACGAGGAGGTGCTGTCCTACGGGCTGAGGACGGAGCAGAAGCAGAGGTGGTACACCACGAATGGTGGTGCCTACCTGGCCGCTGGTGTGGGGTCAGCAATTCCCGGCTTCCGGGCCGATCTTGGGATCATCGACGATCCGGTCAAGTCGCGCATGGCGGCCGACAGCGATACCGACCGCAAGCGGGTGTGGGACTGGTACATCGGCAGCTTCGAGCGACGACTGACTCCCGGTGCTCCAGTCATCCTGATCTTGACGCGCTGGCACGAGGACGACCTGGCCGGGAGGTTGATCGAGACGCGGCCGGACGAGTGGGAGATACTGAGGATACCGGCCGAGGCCGAGGAGGACGATCCGCTCGGCAGACAGCCCGGCGAGTGGCTGTGGAGTGATGATGACTACGGCTACGGGGCTGAGCTGGCCGACATCAAGCGCACGCTGGAGGCGTCCGGGGCCACCCGAGAGTGGGCGTCGCAGTACCAGCAGCGTCCTCGACCGGCCGACGGTGCGATCTTCCGCACCAACATGATCTCGGTGCTGGAGGCCGCTCCGGTCGGAGAGTCAGTCAGGGCATACGACTTCGCCGCCACGGAGGCGATCGGCTCGCGTGATCCGGACTGGACCAGGGGGGTCCGGCTGACCAAGACTGACATCGGTCGATATGCAGTGACCGACGTCGTGGGGTGCCGGGGAGGTCCGGACGAGGTTGAGCGCCTGGTGGTGTCCACCGCCTACTCTGACGGCAAGCGCGTGAGGATAGGGATACCGCAGGACCCCGGCCAGGCCGGCAAGGTGCAGGTACTGTACCTGACCAGAAAGCTGGCTGGCTACAACGTCGAGTCCTCTCCGGAGACCGGCGACAAGGCGACTCGCGCCGCTCCGGTTGCCTCTCAGGTGAACGTCGGCAACCTCGACGTGGTTCGGGGCAGCTGGAACAAGTCGTTCCTCGACGAGTTGGCCGCGTTTCCGGCCGGCGCCAAGAAGGACCAGGTGGACGCACTGAGTAGAGCGTTCAGCATGCTGGTGGAGTCCGGCTCGCCGTTCGTCCTGCCGCCCGAGGTGCTGGCCAAGGTGAGGTCGTCCGGTAGAGATAGGTTCTCGACTCCGAATATGAGAGTCAGGAATCGATTCGCGAGGGTGTAAAGTTGCCTCTGGCTATTGATTTGTTTTGTGGTTTGGGCGGTTGGACTGAAGGGCTGCTCGCCGAAGGCTGGGATGTCGTCGGCTTCGACATCAAGCGGCATGTCTACGGCGAGCATCACTACCCGGCGCAGCTTGTTGTGCAGGACGTGCTGACGCTTCACGGCTCGCAGTTCCGCGATGCCAGCCTGATTGTAGCATCGCCGCCATGCCAGGAATTTTCGTACATGGCGATGCCCTGGCGGCGCGGGAAGCAGATCGCGGCAGCCTTGCGCGGCGATGGAGAGTTTCCTGAAGGCTACACCGGCTCGCGCACCGTAGCGGACCTGACACGCTTGTTCGATGCCTGCTTCCGCATCCAGCGCGAGGCGTGCGAGGCGGTTGGTCGTAAGATACCGATGGTCGTTGAAAATGTCCGTGGTGCGGAATCTTGGGTCGGGCGATCCAAGCGGAATTTTGGGTCATTTTACCTATGGGGAGATGTTCCTCTTCTGATCGGGAGATATAAGTTTTTTAAGAATCCTGGTACTGAGGTCTACATCAGAAATAACAAGCTCTGCACTCATCGAACTAGTCGAACTAGTCGAACTCGTTTAACGAGAGTAACAGGTGCTGGTTCAGCATCGTACCAAGCAGCAAATATTGCAAAGGTGCCTATGCCTTTATCACGAAGTATAGGCCGTTTTTATGCCAGGAAATTTGCGAGGGTGGGCTGACCAGTGACGAAGCCGGTGATCTCTGCCGCGAAGAGGAAGTGCGCCAACCCGACCTGTCGAGTGGAGTTCTGGCCGCGCCACGGCAGGCAGACCTACCACGCCGAGTGGTGCAGGATACTGGCTCACCACGCCCGGCTGTCGAGTCAGGTGGTGGTGGTCAAGAAGGAAGTGGCATCGGCGTTGGATAAGACCTCGCTGCAGGAGGCCTATGCCAGGGGCGTAGCCGCCGGCCGAGAGGAGCACGCCGGCACCGTTCTCGGTCTGGACCAGACCATCCGTGAGCTCAGGGATAACCTCTCCAAGCGACTGGACGGCGACGCCGAGGCGCTAGCGCTCCTCGCTGAGGAGCGCTCGAGGTCCGACGCGCTGACTGCCTCGCTAGTCGAGGTTCGACAGGTGCGTGACCGACTCCATCGAGAGGTGGCGGCCCTCAAGAAGGACGTCGTCGTCCTTCAGGAGAGCGTCAACGACGAGCGCAGGCTTCGCATATCTGCCGACGACCGGTCAGTTGAGTTGGAGCACGCGCTTCGATGCATCAGGGAGGACCTAGCCCGCGCCCGCACCGTCAAGTCCTCTCCGACGTCGGCGGCGCCGGCGCCGGGGCAGTTCTCGATGCTGGGAAGTTCACTTACTCGCCGTCCCGCGCTCAGGCGAGATCAAGTGGTCGCCGTCGAGGTGACGTCGAGCTCACCATCGTCGATGGCCGACAACAGCACCTGGTAGATGGCCCGCACCGTCACTCAAAAGCCGAAGCTGGTCTCGGAGACCGCCCCCGAGCAGGTCAGCAGTGCTGCGATGGCCCACCTCCGGTCGATGGCGCGCGCCAGGCCCAGGAGGCGTGGAGCCGCCGACAAGGCGCAGCCTATCTCGTTCAGAAGATACGAGCCTCCTCCGGGTGTGGTGCCCAAGGGCAAGATGTCCGGGGACCTCATGGCCATGGACGACGTGCTGGGCTGGGGTGAACAGTCCGCCCAGACGCTGTTCAGCGGGGGTGGCTACGGCTACTACGCCTCCGCATACGTAGAGGGACAGCAGTTCCTCGGCTACCCCATGCTGGCGATGCTCCAGCAGAGGTCAGAGTACCGGGTAGTGACCGAGGCCCAGGCCGAGGACATGACCCGCGAGTGGATCAGGTTCGAGGCCGGACCGAAGGCGAGCGAAGACAAGAGCAAGAAGATACAGGAGCTCGAGGACGAGATCGAGCGGCTGTGCATGAAGGAGGTAGTGCAGTCGTCGCTAGAGAACGACGGCTTCCAGGGCCGCGGCCAGGTGTTCGTGGATACTGGAGTCCCCCTGGACTCCAACGCGGTCGCCTCCGAGGAGCTGCGCACGTCGATCGGCTCAGGTCGAGATGCAGTTACCAAGGAGAAGATAAAGCAGGGCGACGTCAAGGCGCTGACGGCGATCGAGCCCATGTGGGTGTACCCCAATCGGTACGACGCCACCAACCCGCTGCGCCGCGACTGGTACCGCCCCGCCACCTGGTGGGTGATGGGCACCGAGGTGGCCCGGTCCCGCCTGATCACGTTCGTCGGCAGGCCGGTGCCTGATCTGCTGAAGCCCGCCTACTCCTTCGGCGGGCTGTCGATGACCCAGATGATTAAGCCCTACGTCGACTTCTGGCTGAGGGACCGGACCAGCGCCAGCGACTTGCTGAATAACTTCTCGATCGTGGTGCTGGCGACCCTGCTGGACGTCGCCGGCATGAAGGGCGCCGAGGACCTCTGGGACCGCATCGAGACCTTCAATGCGCTGCGCGACTCTCAGGGCACTGCAGTCATCAACAAGATGACGGAGGACATCAAGAACGTCTCTGCCCCGCTCGGCGGAGTACATGAGTTGGTGGCACAGGCCCAGGAACACATGGCCCAGCCGGCCCGGATGCCCATCGTTAAGGTGCTCGGAAGTCAGCCAGCCGGGCTGAACGCTGACAGCGAGGGCATCATCCGCATGTACTACGACACCCTTAAGGGTCGTCAGGAGCGGGTGCTGCGTCCGGTGATGACGCCGCTGATCGACCTGGCCCAGATGAACATCTGGGGCGAGGTGGACCAGGACATAATCTGGGTGTTCAACTCGCTGTGGCAGCTCGACGAGGCCGGCAAGGGCGCCGTTCAGCTGACGAAGGCCCAGATCGTCGAGACGGACATAGCGTCCGGCGCCATCGACCCGGAGGAGGGGCGCCGCGCCCGAGTGGAGGACCCGGAGAGTCCGTACCAGGGCATGAATCTGGACCCCAACAAGGTGGCGCCGGGCGAGGTCGAGGAAGAAGAGCAGCTGGAGGGTGGGGGCGGCGGCAAGGGACCTATCGACCCCAAGGACCAGGGCTCGCTGGCCGAGAGGTTCTCCAGGAGCATCGGTGAGCAGGGAGCGAACTTCGGCGGCGCTGAGACCGGCGGCTTCCGCCAGGCAGCCAACGACGGGCTGGCCTATGACAAGTCTGGTGAATTCAGGGAGGCTGACCACCCCCGCGACGACGACGGCAAGTTCACCGAGGGCGTCAGTTCATCCCGCACCTCGACTAAGACCAGTCATCTGGTCAGCCTGCCCAGGGATCAGTGGCCCGCGCACGTCAAGAAGCTGAGGGTGCCGCCGGCCTGGACAGACGTGAGGGTCTCGACTGACCCGCGTGCCGCACTTCAGGCGACCGGGCGGGACAGCAAGGGTCGGCCGCAGTACGTGTACTCGGTCAAGTTCAGGCAGAGCCGCTCCGCCCAGAAGTTCAGAAAGGTCAAGTCGCTGGACACCAAGTACGATGCGGTGGTCCAACGCAATGACCGATACATGCGGGCAAGGGACCCCGTCGTGCGGGAGCACGCGCTGGTCGCCTCGCTGGTCATGGAGATGGGCCTCCGCCCCGGCAGCGAGCGAGACACGGGGGCCGAAGAGCAGGCGTACGGTGCGACGACGCTCACGGCCGACCACGTGGTGAAGACCAAGGACGGGGTGAAGCTGCAGTTCGTCGGCAAGAAGGGCGTCCGGATCGACCTGCCCGTGCCGAACGAGGAGCTGGCCGAACAGTTGGTCCGGCTGTCAGAGAGGGGAGGGCAGCTGTTCCCGGACGTGACGGCCCGCTCGCTGCGGAAGTACTTCGGCAAGATTGCCGGCGCGAACACGAAGGACTTCCGCACCCTGCTGGGCACCAAGCTGGCCGGCGACCTGCTGGCGAAGGAGCCCGTGCCGAGGACCAAGAGCGAGTACAAGAGGGCGGTCAGGCGTATAGCTGAGGGCGTGAGTGCCAAGCTTGGGAACACACCGACCGTCGCGCTGCAGAGCTACATCAGCCCGGTCGTCTTTGCCCCCTGGAGGGAGGCCGTCGGTCTTGAGTAACGAAGTGCGCCGGCTTGAGGACGCCGTGACCGATCGCCTGCCAGATGTCCACTTCGGCGACGTGGAGGACGACGAGCTCCCCCCGGAGTCCGATCTCGATGAAGCGGACGATGACGAGGAGCTGGCCGTCACGCCGACTGACGTGGTCGAGCTGCTCGGCTTCGACCCGCTGGAGTTGGAGGACGTCACCGCCGACGAGCTTACCTTGGATGACTTCAAGGAGTCTGACCATCCCCGCGACCGTGAGGGCAAGTTTTATCACGGTACGGGGGCTGAGTTTAAGAAATTCGAGAAGAAACCGTCGTTTAGACCAAACACTTCTTTAGGTGGGTTCTCGTTCACGACTGACCCCAGATCAGCAAGTTCCTATGCTGTGTCGTCAGCTCGGGCTACTGGTGGCCGCCCGAGAGTCATATCGGCTTCGCTTAACTTTCAGAATCCGCTGGATATCACTGACGTTATAAAGCGGCTTCGTCGTCGGGGGATGTCGTTCGGAGAGGCTAAGAAGAAGGCCATTGAGGGATTCGATCCCGCTAAGCACGATGCTCTGGTGTTTCGAGGAAATGCGCAGAATCCTGACGAGTATACAGTTTTTCGGCCTGAACAGATTAAAATAACGAACGACTTTACCACTGACGACTTGACTTGGGAGGAGGGCAAGCACCCTCGCGACCGTGAGGGCAAGTTCGCCCGGGCCGGTCGCGCCGTCGCCGGCCGGGTCAGGCAGCGGGCCTCGTCGATCGGCGCCGCCCTCAGGGAGCTGTCCGGCGAGCAGCGCGAGAAGCTCAAGGAGCACTTCGAGCGTGGATCGGAGGACAGGAACCAGGCCGTCCGACACCTGCGCAATGCCGCGTCGCTGCCGGCCTCGGTGTTCTTGCACTCGCTCGGTGAGGAGGCCCACAAGGTGGCCGGAGCCGCACAGGCCCTGAGGGCTCTCCGCGGCGGCGACTACGACCCGGAGCACCTCACAAGGGCGACTGAGCTCGGCACGAGTCTGGCGAACTCACTGATGCTAAGTGCCGCCGGCGGACCAGAGGAGTTCCTTGCCCACGTGGTTCACCATGTGGTCGTTGAGCACGCAGTGAAATGGGCAGCAGCTGGAGGTACGCTGATGCACGAGCACGTCAGGGAGTCGGTCACCAAGAGGCAGGAGGCCCGAAGGAAGCTCGAGGAGACCACCAGCCGTCGCGTCGGTGAGATCGCCCAGAAGTACCGCGGCTACACCGGCGACGACCTCAAGGACGCCGAATTGACCGACGTCGAGGTGGTGCAGGAGTTCCTGCGCGACGTCGCCGACGCTCTGGAGACGAAGACGGTGGACGAGCTGCTGTCCGACCGGAACGACGACGCGCTGGCGCACGACGCCGGCCTCATCTGAGAGGAGGTGGTCCCTTGACGACCAAGGTGATGTTGCTGATCAACGGCGAGTGCTCCGTCCACGTCCACCACGAGCGGCGCGATGAGCACGGCAGGTTCGTCCACGACGGCGAGCCGATGGTGATTGACAGCGACGGAAGGCAGTGGGCCGAGCTGTACTTGCCGGACGACGCTGATCTGGTAATAGGCGAGCGTCCTCGTCGAGTAACTGAGACAGAAAAGTCCGCCCAAGAGGGCTGAAGCCGGTCGAGGCTTCTCTGGGAGCTCGAGTTTGGCAATTGGTCTGGGCACTAACTTCACCGAGCCCTACGGCGCCCCGATCGCGCTGGACGTCAGGCCTCACCGGCACTCGCCGTCCACTAGGGCGTCTGCCGGCATCGCCGCCCACTACAGGAGGCGGCTAGAGGACATCGCCGACGAGCTGAACCAGAGCGTCATCGACGAGCTGCTCAAGATATACAGGAGGGGCACTGCTGTCGAGGACCTGATGGCCGCCGACGCCGCCCCCGACGATCTGCGGAGGGCCGTGGAGCGGCTCAGGAGTCGCTGGTTCAAGAAACTGGACCGCGTTGCCGACCGGCTGGCGGAGCACTTCGGCAAGTCGGTGGTTGACCGAAGCGACGAGCAGTTGAAGAAGGTGCTGAGGAACGGAGGAATCTCCGTCAAGTTTCAGATGGGTGCCCCCGCGCGAGACGTGCTGAAGTCCGTCGTTGCCGAGAATGTGTCGCTGATCCGCTCGATACCGGAGCAGTACCTGACCCAGGTGGAGGGCGCCGTCATGCGCTCGGTGGCTGCCGGTCGGGACCTGAAGTCGCTGTCGGACGAGCTGCAGTACCAGTTCGGCGTCACCAAGAGGCGGGCGGCGCTGATCGCCCGTGACCAGAACAACAAGGCGACCGGGGCCATCCAGCAGGTTCGCCTCGTCGAGGCGGGCATATACAAGGCGCTGTGGAGGCACTCGATGGCCGGCAAGGTGCCTCGGCCCACGCACCTGGCCAACGACGGCAACGAGTACGACGTGCGCAGGGGGTGGTGGGACCCGGCCGAGAGGCAGTGGATCTACCCCGGCTACCTGATCAACTGCAGGTGCTGGGCTCAGCCGATACTTCCGAGGTGACTGGTGTTCCACGGAGCAGACGGAGACTGGATCGAGGAGGCGGCCGAGGCTCTTCAGCCGGCCCGCAGCATCGCCTCAGCGTGGCTCATCGTCGGTGTGTTGGCTCTGGTCGGACTGACTGCCTGTGCGATCGCGTCGTGGGCGACGTAGTTCAATAGAATCGATTCCCGCACGGCGCGTCACGCGCGCCGCGCGATGATCATTCGATCGCGCGTCGATGCGCGCAAATCGAAATACGCGTCGGGAATCGCGTCCAACGCGCCGGGAATGCACACTGACTTTTTTTACATCTGGAGCACGACATGACCCACCCAGCAGCCGACGTCGCCAAGCAGAACATCGCCGGCGCGTTCGGGATGCCCGACCACCTGCGCGACGCGCTTCACGCGTGGATCGACAGCGTGGAGGAGCGGCTCGACGGCGTGAAGTCGGTTCCCGCTCAGGTGAATAGGAGCGTCACCGAGGAACACGATCGCATCGACGAGCTCGAAGGCAAGATTCAGGAGTTTCAGGACGTCGACCGCGACCACGACCACGACGATGACGATTCTGAAGATAGCGGCCGCGTGATCCTCGAGCCGGAGAATGACGGGAATAGCGATACAGAGTGACTGACCTCTACGACCTGCTGGGCGTCTCGAAGGACGCCGATTCGTCCGACGTGCGCCGCGCCTACCGTCGTGCGGCCAAGTCAGTGCACCCCGACGTGGGCGGCAGCGAGGAGCAGTTCGCGCTGCTGAAGACGGCCTGCGACGTTCTGACCGACACCTCTCGCAGGCGGAGGTACGACCGGACCGGCAGCTACGAGGGCACTGAGCCAGATAACTCGCGCGGGATGGCGATGTCGCTGGTCTCCCGAGCGATGGACGGTGCGCTCGCCGACATCTGCAAGCAGGGGAGGCGACCGACCGAGGTTGACTTCGTGGCTGCAGTCAGAGTCAAGATGGCCGAGCGGACGGCGGAGATCAAGAATCAGCTGTCTCAGAACGACGCGGGCTCGTCCGTACTGACCGATCTGCTGGGCCGCTGCGGCAGTCCAGACGATGTGTTCTCGACGCTGATTCGAGGCAAGCTCGACGTGATCAAGCAGGGATCGGATCAGCTTATGGCCGAGCTCGGGTTGCTAAAGGTCGCCGGCGAGTTGATCAAGGACCAGAAGCTCGCTCGCGAGGTTGTGCGGCAAGTGCTGGTGCTTACCGACGTCTTCAGCAACAACTTCTTCTACGGTTCCCGGATAGAGGGGGAGTAACTTCGATGGCTCTCAAGATGCTGGTGCCGGCGATCGGCGACGTCTTGCTGGTCCCCGTCTGGCCGAATGCCGGCGCCCCGACAAGCGGCACCTCCGGCACGTTTGCTGGAGTGGCCCAGCCGGGCGACCTGCTGTCAGATATGACCAACAAGGTGTTGTACCAGAACACCAACACGCAGGCGTCGCCGACCTGGACCCAGGTAAGCAACAACCCGGCCTCGGTCGCGATCACGGGCGGCACGATCGACGGCACGACGATCGGCGGAACGACCCCCGGCGCCGTGACCACCAACGCGCTGCACGTCGACACGGGCACGAAGACGGCGACTGCGACGGCCGGCGCCGCGACGCTGAACAAGATGGCCGGCGTCATCACGTCCGAGTCACTGACGACTGGTGCCGGCGCCGACTACACGCTGACGCTGACCAATTCTGACATCGCCGCCGCCGACCAGGTGTACGCCTCGGTGCAGCTCGGCACCGCGACGACCGGAACCCCCGCCGTCGCGATGGTGACTCCAGCGGCGGGCTCGGCCGTCATCGTCGTGCAGAACATCCACGCCTCTGCGGCGCTGAACGGCACGATCAAGATCAGCTTCTTGGTCGTCAAGAATTAGGATTGGCCGCATGTTCTCGCAGGCCGCCGTTCCGCTCGGCTTCCAGCAGATATCGTCGCTGTCTGCGGCTGCTGGACTGACTCTGCCCCTGGGTGCTCAGCAGGCCGAGGGGACCAGCTGTTCGCTGTCCGGCAAGCAGCTGACGGTCGGCGGCACGGTGACCGGCACGTTTGCGGTCGGACAGACCGTGACTGGCACCGGCATTCCGGCCAACACCCTGATCTCCTCACAGGGCCAGCAGTCAGGCACTTGGCTGCTGTCCAATGCCTGCACGACGGAGAGCGGCGAGGCGGTGACGGCCTATCAGACGCCCAGGGTGGACTTTGTCCTGCTGAAGGCGGCGACGGAGAACATCTCGTGGCGCGACGACGGCGCGGCCCCCACTGCGACTGTCGGGATGCTCATGCAGACGACCGACGAGCCGCTGCTGTACTCTGGGGACTTGCTGGCGATTCAGTTCATTCAGGTGTCGGCGAGTGCCGTCTTGAACGCGTCGTACTACCAGAACGCTGGTTGATTGTGTTCATGGATCCTCGTGATTGGGGAGACTTGTCACTGCCGCCCACCGGATACTTGTATCTATCCGACAGTGATGCCTCGTTGGCTGCCCTGCTGGACGTTGAGGACCTCGAGTGGGCACGTCAGTGGAAGTGGGGCGCGGTCCACTCAAGGCTGAGGTTTAGTGGGACCGAGAAGTGGTACGCCCGGCGGACCTGGCGCGGCACGTCGATCTACCTTCACCTGGAGGTGCTGGCCCGTGCCAGGGGCCCGGCGCCCACCAGGCGGCACGTCATCGGCGATCATCGAAACGGCGACAGTCTGGACTGTCGAAGGATCAACCTCAGGTGGGCGACGCAGTTGGCGAACAACAGGAACCTGCGCGGCAGGATGTCGGCTGACTGACCGTGGACTTTAGGCTTGAGTTGATGCACCCGGCCTTCGAGCCGATGATCGTCGGAGGCTTCGAGGCGCTTGCCGCAGCGTTCCCGGACGTCACGGTGAAGTACGTCTGGGTAGGGGAGCCGCGCCGCAGGGGCGACGTGTCGATGGGTTACTTCGACGAGGACGGGAAGTACATCCGACTGAACAGTCACTGGTTGGGCCGCGAGCCGTCCGTGCTGAGGGCGGCCGCGCTGGAGCCACCGCTGTTCCACGGCCGGATGACGCAGGAGCCGGAGCACCTGATCGCCCACGAGTTCGGGCACGCCTTCGAGTGGTCGAACCCGACGATCAGGCCCAGAATCAAGGAGGTCTGGTCAGCGGCCACCAAGAGGCCCAAGTCCGAGTGCTTCGCCGACTATGCCTTGACCAATCCGTGCGAGTACTTCGGCGAGCTGTTCGCCCTCGTCAGGATGGGCCTGGCCGACGCCTCCCGGCTGCGGGAGTACGAGTACGTGACTAGTGGCTGAGAACCTGGGGCCTCTCTGCTACGCCTGCGTTCGCTACCGGGGAATCAGGGCAGACGTCGGCCACGCGTGTGACGCGTACGGCAACGAGCCGATCCCGGTCGAGATACTGGCGTCCGTCGCCGACCACAGAAGGCTGTTCGAGGGAGATCACGGGCTGCAGTTCGAATCTCGCGATGAAGCGGTTGATGAGTTCAGGGAAACTGATCATCCTCGTGGACAGAACGGACGTTTTACAAGTTCTGGCGAACGGTACTACCACGGAACTTCTTCTGCTAACTCCGAACAGATAGAACGCGAGGGGATAACTCCTGAGGGTTCAGGGCGTTCTTCTGGTCTTACAGGTGTTCACGAAACCGGCAGACATGCCCACGTGACGGTCGATCCCGGCACGGCTAATCGCTACGCGAACAGCGCCACATCGACCAGTCACGAACCTGTGATGTACCAGGTCGAGTTCCCTAGGGGGACTTGGCTTGAGGATGACCCGACTGCGACGTTGGCCTATCGTTATGCTGGTACGATAAAACCCGAGTGGATCGTAAATAAAGCGCAGAACGGTATCTGGCAAAAGCGTTTCAAGCCATCTACGGGGAACGACGAAGTGACACCTCGCATAGCGACTGATCCTCCCGTCAGTGAGGCCCAGCGCCGCGCCATGTGGGCCGCGGCTGCCGGCCACAGCAACATCGGCATCCCGCAGTCGGTGGGCAAGGAGTTCGCCGACGCCGACAAGCCGGGCAAGCTGCCGGCCACGGCCAAGGACATGACGGACGAGGACTGGGGCGTCATCGGCCGGGGCCTGAGGATGCTGGGCAAGTTCTTCGGTGAGGAGCGCAAGGAGCCTGAGCACCAGGGCCAAGACGGGAAGCCGATCAAAGGCCGCGCCGCCTCCGTGGCGTTCGTCACCCGGGACGGCAAGATGCTGCTGGTCAGGCGCTCGGCCACTGACGACAACTGGCCGGACACCTGGTCGATCCCCGGCGGCAAGGTGGACGAGGGCGAGACTGAAGAGCAGGCCGCCAGAAGGGAGTGCGGTGAGGAGCTGGGCGACTGCACGTTCGACGGCATGAAGGAACTGTGCCGCGACCGGACGCCCAACGACTTCGAGCACGTCACCTACGTCGTGCCGGTCAAGGACGAGTTCACGCCGAGGCTGAACTCTGAGCACAGCGAGCACGCCTGGACGCCGGTTACTCAACTGCCGGAGAAGGTGCATCCGGGACTCAAGGAGACGGTTGATCGTGTCATGAGTGCCAAGGATGCTGACGATCCCACTGGTCGCAAGCTCAGTGAGACCACGAGGAAGGAGATCGACTCCACCCAGCACCGCGAGGACATGCCGGAGCGGGCGTTTCTAGGTCCGAACCGGACCTATCCGGTCATGGAGAAGGAGGACGGCGAGTGGAAGTACACCCGCAAGCTGCTGCTCGCCGCTGCCAGTCGCGCCCGGATGGAGCACGAGCCGAAGATCGCCGCAGAGGCCGACCGCATCCGCGACCGTGAGTTTCCGGACGGGGCTGAGGACGCCGGCACGTACCCGCACAAGCTAGAGATCGAGCTGTCAGACGGCGAGTTTGTTCCACATCTTGTTGACTTCCTGCGGCAGGTGCGCAACTCCGCCAATGGCGGACACTCCTTCAAGGTGGAGGCCGACCGCGAGGATGGCGACTGGTCAGCTGACAGCAACAAGTGGCCCAAGGTCTACATCGACGGTGACGGCAGCGATCACTTCGGAAAGATTGTGCTGGACGGTAAGGACATCACCGACAAGCAGGCCGCTGACGTCGCGATGGCAATGGACTGGGCCGGCGTCGCTGCCCTGGTGGACGGTCGCTCGCTGACGATGGCCTTCGATCGTGACTCAGTCCGCGAGAAGGACACTGACGGTCGGATGCGCGTGTCCACCGCCCACATCACCAAGGCGAACGTGTGCCCCTACAAGGGCAGTGAGATACCCAACGCCGAGCAGCTGGGCCTGGACCCGAACAAGGTCTACATGCTGCTGAGGGCTCCGGAGGAGCTGGCCCGCGCCGCGTCGTCCTTCAACAACTTGCCGATTCTGGATACTCACGTGCCGGTCACCTCAACCTCCTTTCCGCAGGAGCACGTGATCGGCTCGACGGGCACTGACGCTAAGTACGGCGACCCGTACTTGGACAACTCGCTGGTGTTCTGGCCCCAGGAGGCCATAGACGACATCGAGGGCAACCAGAAGAAGCAGCTGTCAGCGGGCTACCGCTACGTCGCCGACATGACGCCTGGCACCTACAAGGGCGTGCCCTACGACGGCGTGATGCGCGACATCAAGGGAAACCACTTGGCACTCGTCCGCGAGGGGCGGGCCGGTGCCGACGTGGTGGTTGGGGACGCCGCCCTTTCCGGCGATGACTACTCTGGAGATACGACCATGAGCCTTTCGCCTTCTGTGGCGCGGGTCATTGCCAGGCACCTGAAGGTGAAGGGCCGGCTCGCGATGGACGAGGCAGACATCGAGCGCGCACTGCAGGACAAGGAGGTCCAGGATGCGCTGGCCGGGGAGGCCAACGCCGGGCTGCCCTCCTACATGCGCGACGACGACATGGAGGAGGACCAAGCGCTCGAGACGCCCGAGGAGCGCCGCGACGACGAGATGTACGATCGCCGCGCGATGGATGCCCGGCGTCGGCTCGGCCGCGACGAGCGCGAGGACGAGGCTGAGGAGCGCGAGCGGAAGGAGGACGAGGGCGAGGATCGCCGTCGCGCTGACGACCGCAAGATGCGCCGTGCCGAGGACGCCCGCCGCAAGATGGGCCGCGACGAGACGCCTGAGGAGTGCGCCGAGCGCGAGCGACGCGAGGAGGCTGATGACCGTCGCCGCGCCGATGACCGTCGCCGAATGGGCCGCGACGCCCGACGGGCCCGCGACGCGCACCGCGCGGCCCTCGACGCGCTGAAGCGTCATGCGGAGGACTGGCGCCGGGCAGAGGACCGCCGCCGTCGCGCCGCGGAGGACCGCCGGAGGGCTGAGGACGCCAAGCGGGCGGACGACGCGCGCCGTCACGCCGAGGACGAGCGCAGGGCCGAGGACGCCCGCCGCGACGCGGAGGACAAGATGCGCCCCGCCTACGACGCGATGTGCGAGGCGCGGGACCGTCGCCGGGCCGCCGTCGACGCTCGTCGCAAGTTCGCCCGCGACGAGATGGAGAACATGGAGCCGCGCGGTGACCAAGTGACCAAGGCCGCGATGGATGCCGCCATCAACAAGGCGGTGGCCGATGCCGAGGCGCGCCACGAGGGCGTCGCTGCTGCACTGCGGATCGTTACCCCGCGCGTCGGTCAGCTGGCGATGGACTCCAAGTTCAAGACGGCTGACGACGTCTACAAGGCGGCGCTGACCGTAATGGGGGTCCCGACCGAGGGCGTCCACCCGTCGGCGTTCCCGGCGCTCTTCTCGACCGCCGCGAGGAATGAGGATTCGCGCCAGAGGTACGCCTACGACTCGCGATCGCCGTCGGCCGACGCCGCTGCGACTTTCAAGCAGATGTTCCCCGGCGCTGACCGGATCAACTGAACCATCAAGCACTTCGACCTGAAGGGCATGGGAAGGAGATAGAGATGTCATCGAGGCAGACGCAGGTCGGAGTGCTTCCGGCACCGGCCGTTGAGGGCAACTTCGCCGACATGAACCCCCGGTTCACCGTGCTGGGGGGCCCGGGCGGCCTCGTGGCCGGCAGCGCGGGCGTCTACGTCGGCAGGTTCGCCTGGCTGAGTTACCAGGGGGCTGACCCCGACAACGCGCCGACGATCTTGAACTCGTTTGGCTTCGGCGCGCCGGACGGCCTGATCCCGCGACCGGGGCAGCAGTCGCTGATCACTCAGTACCTCAGCGACTCCACGCTGCTGATTCAGCAGGGCGCACCGGTCTGGGCGATGTCCAGCGGCGGCCTGTGGGTCAAGAATACTGGTGCCAGCTACGCGACGATCGGCCTCAAGGCCTACGCGAACCTGAACAACGGTCAGGTGACGTTCGCCGCGACCGGCTCGGCGTCCACCGTGTCGCTGACGAGCAGCTCGATCGCGGCCGGCACGGCGGTCGCCGGTACCGCCTCGATCCTCGGCAACGTACTGACGGTCACGGCGATCAGTGCGGGGACCATCTATCCCGGCACCATCCTGACCGGGCCGTCCGGCGTCGCCACCGGCACGCAGGTCGTGGCGCAGTTGTCCGGCACCACCGGGGGCATCGGCACCTACGCGCTGTCGATCGGCGAGCAGTCGGTGGCCTCCGGCACGCTTGCCGGTACCTACGGCGTGCTGACGGTCGGGGGCGGCGGCCCGCCGGTGTACGGCAGCGTTTTGTCCGGCTCGGGCGTCACGACGGGAACCACCACCTGGGGTCAGCTGACTGCCTCGACCTACGTGGTGTCGCCCTCCCAGAGTGCCAGCTCCACCACGATCACCGCCACGACCAACGTCGAGACGAAGTGGTACTCTCGCTCTGGCGGCGGCGCCGGCGAGCTCGTCAAGATTTCGGACATCACGCAGTAGGACTAACCGGGCCTACCTAACGAGAGGAGAGCAGAAGTGAACGCACAGGAAGCCCGGGCGCTGTTCGAGCAGCATCGCCCCATGCTGGAGTCGAAGGGCATCTCATGGCACACGGATGAGGCGAGGCCGATTGCCTACCTCCCCGAGGGCATGAGCTGGCAGATGGCGATGGACGCCCTGCCGACGCTCGCCAGTAACCCGAACGCCGGCATTCCAGCGATGCTGACGACGTACATCGACCCGAAGGTGTTCCGGGCGGTGTTCGCCGCGCTGGCCATCGCCGACATCGCCGGCGCCGAGAGGAAGATCGGCGACTGGGCCGAGCAGACATACATTGCCCCGTGGGTGGAGCCGACCGGCGAGACGACCGCCTACGGCGACTACAACGACGGCGTGACGCCCTCGGACATCAACTCGACCTGGCCGAACTGGCAGCAGTTTCTGTTCCAGGGCACGATCGACTACGGGGACCTGGAGATCGAGCGCATGGCGCGCGGTCGCATCAACGCGGTCACTGAGAAGCAGGAGTCGCGCGCCCGAAACCTCAACACGTTCATGAACACGGCCTACGCGTTCGGCGTGGCCGGGCTTCAGAACTACGGGCTGACGAACGACCCGCTGCTGTCGGCCTCGCTGACGCCGGCGACCAAGGCCTACGGCGGCACCGCCTGGCAGGTCGGCAACGTCACCCGCGCGACGCCCAACGAGATATTCACGGACATCCAGACGCTGATCACGCTGGTCGTCTCGCAGACGCAGGGCCGAGCCAACATGAACAGCAAGATGACGCTCGCCGTCGGGCCGGTCAGCCACATGGCGATCACCCAGACTAACTCGTTCGGCGTGAACGTGTCGGACCTGCTGAAGAAGAACTTTCCGAATCTGGAGCTGAACGGCATGGCACCGCAGTACTCGGCGCTGTCGTCGATCAACCCGCAGGGCATCGCAGCCGGCAACCTGATGCAGGTGATCGTCCACGAGATCGAGGGACAGGAGACTTGCTTCGCCGGCTTCGGCGAGAAGCTTCGGACGTTTCCGGTCATCCGCGGGATGTCGTCCTACCGTCAGAAGGCGGTCTCCGGCACCTGGGGGACGATTATTCGCTTCCCGGCCGGCATAGGATCAATGGTAGGCATCTAACGGCTATCGGGTCTGTGAAAACCCAAGGAGTAAGCACACTTGTCAGACGCAGGAACTGCAGACCTCACCCGCAAGAGGGTCACGCTGGGTGAGAAGGAGGCGACGGGGACAGAGACGGTCACCGTCGGGTGCAAGATGCCCAATGGTATCCTGATGGTCCTGTACGAGTCGGTCGAGGAGACCGTGTACGACCAGAACGGCGTCGCGCACAGGCAGAAGCGCTCGTGGCCGCACCCCGATAAGCCCACCTACACGCTGAACGGGTGCGCGCTGGACGTCGGCGCCATGCAGAAGGGCATCCTGCCGGAGTACCCGGTCGTCCAGTCACGGTCCATCCCGGGGGGCGGGGCCGGCCTGACGCACGGCATTCCGAAGGACTTCTACGACACGTGGGCCGAGACGACCGGCAGGGACCTGGTCAGCAAGGGCCTCGTGTTCGCCGCCAAGACGGAGTCCAGCGTCCGAGCAATCGCCCGGGAGCGAGACGCGATGAAGACGGGCATGGAGCCGATCGACCCGTCCAAGCCGGGCGAGCG
>JAGWUP010000011.1 GCA_028868375.1 Elusimicrobiota bacterium | reverse complement strand
GGCGCGGCCGCAGCGCCGCCGGCGGCAGCGGCGCGGGCCGGAATCGAGGCGCTCGCTTGCGCGGAGGAGGGCGGCGCGGCCTGCGGCTGCGGCTGCTGCCTGGCCGCGTCGTAGGCGCCCAGCCCCAGGACGAAGAGCGCCAAGAGCAAGACGACCCGCGTCCATGGCCCCGCGCGCTCGAGCAAGACCAGGTGGCTCTTGCGGCGGCGCCTGGGGCCCACCTTCCGCAGCTCGACCGCGGGGATATCGTCGTCCATGCCCGGGCCTAGACGAAGCGCTCCAAGGCCTTCTCCGACGGCATGCCGGGCACGACGACATGATAGGCCCCGAAGAGGTTGACGTCCGGCGGCTTGCCGTTCTGAAAGAAGGAAGAGTCGATCTTGTTGCCGGGCTTCAGGAATCCCCCCATGGCGGCGGCCAGGCCGGCCGCCCCGCAGGCGTACATGATCAGCGTCGGAGTGCTCATGCTCCCCGTCGCCGCGCCCGCGGACCCTGTAGCGCCCGCGGCGGGCGCGGCGGGCGCCGGATTGCCCAGGCCCCACATCTTCGCGGCGGCGGCGGCGATCATCGCCCCGCCGGCCAGCACGAACATCTCTCCTTGGAATTTCTGCCCGTAGGGCGGCTGGCTCATCGCCGCGCCCAGGGCGATGACGAGCATCGACAGCACGACGACCAGGCCCGCGATGGCGTACTGGATCCACTTCTGACTCACGCTCAGCTTCAATTTATCGGAGAGCAACAGCAGCCCCGCGCAGGCCCCGACCAAGGCCATCGCCAGGGTGATCGCGCTCTGCCAGGGCGTGACGTTGGTGCCGGAGGCCGAGGGAATCGAGGAGGCGAAGCGCGGGGAGGCATCCGTGGCGCTGCCGGGATTTCCGGGGGGCGTGGCTCCCGGCCCGCTGCCGGCGCCGGTTCCGGCGCCGCCCAGGGCGCCGGGCGACTGGCCGGCGCCGCCGGAAGCCGCGCCGCCGTCGAAGGTGGCCCCGGCCGTGCGCATGTTCCCGGCGCCGACCGAGTCGGTATTCGCCTGGCCGAGCTGGCGGAAGGCGCCGGCGGCCCCGTTGCGCAGTCCGCCGCCGAAGGCTCGTCCGACGGAAGCGCGCCGGCCGCCCAAGGCGGCGGCCCGGCCGACGCCGACGGCGCGAGAAGACTCCGAGGCATGGCCGGACGGCGCCGAGGCGTTCGGGCCGCTCATCGCGATCGACTTGGAGGCCGGCAGCTTCAACTGGCCGAAGCGCGGCCCCTTGAGCATCGCAGCCTTGTTGCCTCCGATGTTCGCGTTGTTGTTATGCGCCTTCCCGACGGGAGCCGCCACGCCGCGCTCGCCGCGGGCGGCCGCTTGCGGCGCGGCCGGGGCGGCGGGAGACTCGGCTCCGGCGTTGGCTTTCGCCAGCATCTTGAGAGACGACTGGCTCCCGCCGGCGGCCTCGGAGCCGGGAGCGCCCGCGGCGGAGGAAGAGGCCGCGCCGTTGGGCCGGCGCGAGAATAATTGATAGCTGCCGCCCAGCCGGTCGGCGGGGCCGGGGCCGAAGGCCTTCCAGCCCAGGTAGCCCAAGCCGCCGGCCACCGAGGTGCCGATCAAGGCCAAGGCCACCACCCCCGCCTTGGTCGCCATCAGCCCGCCGAAGAGCCCCGCGCGGCCGAAGCCGGAGCTGACGCCGCCCAAGGCTCCGAAGCCGCCCTGCGCGCCGCCGCCCAGCCCCGCCTCGCCGCCCAGCACGTCGGCGCCGCCGGACAGCCTGGAGAGCAGCCCGGCGAGAAATCCGCCCTTCTTTTTTTGATCCTTGTCCTGTTTTTTGGAATCCATGCTGTTCTCCCGCTAGAGCTGCAAACCGCCCATCACCCCGCCGACGACCATCATCATGACCATCTGCATCACCATCTGCCGCATCTGATCGTTGGGATCGGGCGCCTGGGGCATGGGCGTCGGCTTGGGCGGCGGCTCGATCTTCACGCGGCTGAGGTTGGGATCGTTGGCTTTCAGATTGATCGGGGCGCTGTCCAGCCCCGCGTAGAGGCCGGCGCCGCCGGCGGCCCCGCCGCCCCCGCCGATCGAGCCGCCGCCCCCCGAGCCGTCGAAGGCCGCGCCGGACATGGCGGTGGCGGCGTCGTTGCTGCGCTGCCTGGCCGCCGTCACGGACTGCCGCCTCGCCTGGTCGAGCGCTCCCATGACTCCTTTGCCGTCGCCCGCGGACGCTCCTTCGTCATGCAGGCCGCGGGCGTACTCGACCCCCGTGTTGGGAGAAGAGGCCGCGAAGCCGGAGACGACCCCGCCTCCGCCGTCGCTGGAGTTGGAGTAGCTGGCACCCCCCGCGGAGCTGTCGGAGGGCAGCCCGGACATGGAGCCGAAGCTGGCCTTCGGCGGGTTGAAATCGCTCGCGGCTGGCCGCCCCCAATCCGGGCGCCTGGCCGAGGCGGCCGGCTTGGGGGCGCGAGCGGCCACCGCCGCCAAGGCGGCGGCCAGCGTCGACGGCGCCTTGCCGGCTTTTTCGTCGGACTTGGGCGCCTGGTAAAGGGAAGAGATCGTCGTCTCGGAGGCGCGCTTTCCGTAGGGGCCGGAGTCCATCGACAGGTCGACGGGGCCGCCCGGAGCGCCGGCTGGATTGGCGGGGGAGTCCAGGCTTTGGCCGGCGCTCTTAAGCCCCTCCTCGTCGGGGCGCGCCGCGAGCGAGCCCGTCCCCGCCTCCAGGGCGGGATAGCAGACCCACAGGCCGCTCAGGCCGAAGACAGCCAGCAAGACCCACCAATATTTCCTAAATGGGTCGCCGCCGCGAGCGATCCGTATCGTCGTCATCTTCCGCGGTCAGTGTAGCCTCCACCCCTTGTTTTGTCAAGCAAAGGGCTGGACTTTGCCGTCTTTTTACCGGCGCGGCTCGTTGCGCGGGGGCGGGGGCGGCGCGGAGGCCGGCACCGGCATGGGAGCGGCGCCGGAGCCGTCGAGCGAGGGCAGCGAGGCGGCCTCGGCGGCCGGCAGGCCCTGCGGGGGCTTGCCGTACTCCATGAAGATGGCGACGATCTCGTCGTAGTCCAGCTCGTCGCGCTTGAGCAGCTCGGCGGCGAAGCGGTCGAGGATATGCCGGTTGGCGGCCAAGGTCTCCTCGGCTTCCCGCAAGCCCTCGCGCAGCAGCGCCTGGGTCTGGGCGTTGAGCTTCTCCTTCAACGCCTCGGAGAGCTGGTTGCCCTTCTGCGTGCCGCCGGAGGGAATCACCGAGAAGTCGCCGATGAGCCCCTCGCCGCCCATGCCGTAGCTCCAGACCATGCCGTGGGCGATCGTCATGGCGCCGGCGAAGTCGGAGGAAACCCCGGTCGTCGTGACTCCGAACTTGAGCTTCTCGGCCGCGAAGCCGGCCAGGGAAACGCGGATCTGGGCGCGCATCTGGTTGATGTCGGAGCTGTAGAGCTCCTCGCGCGGGATGGAGTGGACCACGCCCAAGGTGCGGCCGCGCTGGACGATGGAGGCCTTGAAGACGTCGTCGGTGGGGTGCGTCAGGTAGGTGACGAGCAGATGCCCGGCCTCGTGGTAGGCGGTCATCTCGCGCTCGCGCGGGGTCATGTTGAGCTTGTGCTCGACGCCGAGCTCGATGCGCTCGATGGCCGCGGAGATGTCCTTGTAGCTGATCCGCTCGCGCCGCTCGCGCGTGGCGATCAGAGCCGCTTCCTTAAGAAGGTTCTCGATCTCGGCCGGGGTCTTGTAGACCGACTTGCGCGCCAGGCGCGCGAGATCGATGGAGGGATCGAGATGAATCTTCTTGGAGTAATACTCGAAGATCTCCCGGCGCTCCTGCAGGTTCGGCCGGGAGATGGAGATAGTGCGGTCGAAGCGCCCGGGGCGCAGCAGGGCGGGGTCCAAGACCTCTTGGGCGGCGTTCATCGCGCCGATGACGACGATGTGGGCCGCGTCGTCGTGGAGGCCGTCCATCTCGACGAGCAATTGATTGAGGGTGCTGTTGGACTCGGAGGAGCCGCCGAAGGCGTCCATGAAGACCCGGGTCTTGCCCAGCACCTCGATCTCGTCGATGAAGATGATGCAGGCCCCGTAGGCGCGCGCGTACTGCCGGGCTTGGCCGAAGAGCTTGCGCACGCGCGCCGCGCCCACCCCCACGAAGATCTCGACGAACTCGGAGCCGGCGGTCGAGAGGAAGGGCACCCCGGCCTCCGTGGCGATGGCCTTGGCCAGCATCGTCTTGCCGCAGCCGGGAGGGCCGATCATCAGCATGCCGTGGAGGATCTTGCCGCCGACCTTGTTGAGCGCGGCGCGGTCCTTGATGAGCTGCACCATCTCCCAGGCCTCGCGCTTGGCCTCGGTCAAGCCGATGACCTCCGAGAAGCGCACATTGACCGCGGCGGAGGCCACCTTCGATTTCTTGAACTGGGCGAAGCCCCCGCCGTACTGCAGCAGGTAGAGGAAGCCGACGAAGACCAGCGTCTGCAGGATGCCCCAGGGCAGCGAGGCCACGTTGATGCCGACGATGTAGCGGCGCACGCTCTCCTCCATGCCGGCCAAGTACCAGATCGGGATCAGCACCGAGACGAACAGGCCGACCACGATCGCCACCCACAGCCAGTAGCGCTGCATGAAGAGGCGGAATTTAGCCCAAAGCATCGCTTGCTCCTTCACTATACATTTTACCTATCCTTTCAGCCCCGGAAGCACGAACATGATGGGGCGGTCGCGATTGGGGACGTACTTGGTCACCTGGAAGGTGTAGCCCTTGGTATGGAACATCCAGGAGACGTCGATCGGCTTGGTGCAGACGGTGAGGGTCACGACGTTCCAGACCTGCGTGCGCTGGATGCCCAGGCCGACCGCCTTGCCGCCGCCGCACGTGTAGGTCAGGCCCAAAAAGTCCTGGGAGGCCGTGCCGTAGCCGACGTAACTTAAGGCTTTCTGCTCGATGTCGCTGCACAACCCGCCGCAGCCGCCCGCGTCGCCGTCGAAGGCGGCGTAGTCGACGTCGCGATGCGACTCCAGCTGCCAGCGCCGCGCCGCGTAGTAGGAAGCGATCTCCACTTTCTGCACCAGGATCAGCGTCGCGAATATCTTGGCGAAGGCGAAAAGGAAGAACATGAAGATCGGCAAGAGCAGCACGACCTCCGTCGTCGCTTGCCCCCTCCTGCTGAAAAATAGGGTCAGGCCTCTTTTTTCAGTTCGGCTCACGGATACTCCCTCACCTGGAACTTCGGCGTCGGCCCTATGCCGTTCTCAAGCCAGACCGCGGGATTGGCCCCGTTGAAGCCGCCAATCGCCACCGTCGCGTGCACGCGCGGCCCGCCGTCGGCCTGGCCGAGCACGGCGTTGACCGGAACGTTGAAGTAGTTGGCGCTTCCGTCCGCCTTGCCGCCGTCGTCGTCGACCAAGTAGCGCGTCTGCGCCGGCCAGCCGGGATACGGGCTGGCGCCGACGCTGGACAGGCTCTTGATGACGGAGGGCTCCACCCAGACCGCCTGGAACAGCCCGGAACAATCCGGGATCGTGTTCGGCATCTGGGGCGGCGGATCCGAGGCCCAAATCTGATAAGGCTGGCCCCAGGAGTGGACGAGCTGGTTTCCATGAAACAGGACGCGCGAGGCGCACTCAAAATGGACCGGGCCTGGATTCCACTCGGCCGGGTTGCTCGCGTCGAGGCTGTCCGACAGGGCCGCCGCCTCCGCGCCCGCGTTATCGCCTCCGACATTGAGGAAATAGGACTTGCGCAGGAAATTATGCGGCACGCCGCCGCTGGCCCCCTGCAGGCGCTTGAGCACCGAGAACTGCGCCGACTCCACCGAGCCCAGAAGCTGATAAATCTTCACGTAAAGACTGTAGATGGCGTTGGCGTCCTCCCAGTTGATGTTCCAATATTTGGCCGTGTCCATGCTGATGATCGTGACGCAGTTGGGGTAGGTCTGCCCGTTGGCCGTGCAGGACTCGTCGACGTTAGGCTCCACCTGGTCCATGTTCGGCCGGGCGGGATGGTAATAGCGGATCGGCCAGGCCCCCTGCCCCCCGTCGAAGGTGTTGGGATCGGTCAGCCCGCCGGGATCTCCCGCCCCGGCCGCGGGATAGACGCCGTCGGCGTAAAGAATCTCGTTGATCGGCGCCGGGTTGCGCGTGATCGGCGGCTTGGGGCAGGGATCGCGGCCCTGGCAGTCGATGCCGGGCCCGTCGTGGAAGCCCTCCCAGAAGATGCGCATCGGGAAGGCCCCGTTGACGTAGGCCGAGCGGTTCAGGAAGTCCGAGTAGTTGGTCATCTCGACGAAGGCGGCGGCGTCGACGGCGAACTGATGCCGGATCTTCGCGCGCGACAGCTTCGCCGTCTCGAAGATCAGGAAGACGAACAAGAACAAGGTCGGCAGCAAGAACAGCGCCGGGAGCACGATCTGCCCTCGGCGACGACTCAAGGCCGGCGCCATAAATCGTATATATCGCGTCACGGGTCTTATCCAAGCCGTTATAGCCCTAGGCCGGTCAAAATTCAAGTGCTTCCCGGTAAAAGTTCGGCTACGGTCCAATCAAGCCGGCTACGCCAAGAAGCGATCGGCGCGCGCGGCGTCGTAGGAGACCCGGTCCGCGACCGCGTCGAATTGGACGGCCGCCAGCTCCAGCAGCCCGCCTGGGGAGGGGCGCCGCAGGGTCGCTTGGACCGTGGTCGCGAAGGGTTGCCCGCGCAAGAGCTCGACCTCCAGCCACAGTCCGCGCTCGCCCCAAGGCGACAGGGTCGCGGCCATCTCGCAGCGGAAGCGAGCGTATTCGGCCTCGTCGAGCCGCCCGCTGGCCGCGATGTTGAAGACCAGAAGCCCGACGTCCGGATCGTCGACGGGGATATTCCTCCTCAAGAAGGCCGGGGCCTTGATCAAGGGGCAGCGCGCCAACTGGATGAAGGCCGCCTCCTCGTCCATGCGCCGAGACGCCGCCTCGACGGCGGCCTTAAGCCGGGAGAGCTCCTCGACGGCCTCGGGCGGAGAGCCCGCCGCCAGCCACAATTTCGTCTCCGGCTCCCGCAATTCCAAAGGCTCGGGGTCCAGACCGACGCGGGCGGCGATCAGGCTGGAATCGAAGCTCTTGGGGCCGCCGAGATCGGCGGCGAGATTCAACCCCGAGCCGGCGTCCAGCTCGACCAGGTAGAAGGGCAGGCCGCGCCGCGCAAAGAAGCTGGCGGCCGGCGGCAGCCACAGGGCCGCGCGGCTGGCGCTGAAGCCCTGGCGGCGGGCCTGCCGCAGCCTGGAGTAGAACTGGCGCGGCAAGCCGGAGAGGTAGCGCGCGAAGACGCCGGTCGGGTCCACCTCCGAGGTCCCGCCGCAGGAGGGAAAGTAGCGGCGCAGGGGGCTGTCGGGATCGCCCAGCACGTCGGCGTGGACGGCGGCCAGAAAGAGGCTCCAGGCCTCGGTCCAGGCGACGAAGCGGCGATCTTGCCAGGCCCGCTCGGCGCGAAGCCACCAATCCGGCTCCCCCTTCTTGAGCGCGCAAGCGAGATGGGAGAGGAGGGCCGCCGTCACCGGAAGCTCGCCCAGGACGACGAGGGCGCGCTCGAGCTCGGCGACGAACTTCTCCTTGGTCACCGTCGAGCCGGCGACGGCCTAGCGCTGCTCGTCGGGCGAGATCAGCCCGATCTCGATGCCCTTGACGACGGCCTCGGTGCGGTTGCTGACCTCGAGCTTCTGGAAGATGGCGTTCAAGTGGTTCTTGATCGTCTTGACCGAGCAGTCCATCTTCGTGGCGATCTCCTTGTTGGAGAGGCCGCTGCCCAAGAAGACCAGGGCCCGTATCTCGGTCTTGGTCAGCGCCACGGGCGAGGAGCCTCCCCCGTCGCCCATCTGGCGCAAGCCGGCGATGAGCTTGCCCATGACCTGCTGCGGGATCATCACGCCGTCGTTGGCGAAGGCCTTGAGCGCGTTGACCAGCTCCGTGGCGGGGAGCATCTTCGAGAGGTAGCCGTTGGCGCCGGCCTGGATGGACTCCATCACGTGGGCCTCGTCCTCGAAGCTGGACAGGATCAGGACGTTGGTGTCCGGGCATTCCTTGCGGATGACCCTGGTGGCGGACACGCCGTCGAGATGAGGCAGCTTGATGTCCATCAGGATGACGTCCGGCTTGAGCTTCTTGGCCTGGCGCACCGCCTCGTTGCCGTCGGACGCCTCTCCGATCACCTCGACGATCCTTTCGTTCTCAAGCAGGTCCTTGATGCCCTCGCGAAACAGCGTCTGGTCGTCCGCGATCAGGACTCTGACCCTTTTCTTGCCGGCTGCCATGGATCCTCCCTTGCGCGCTTTCATTTCAGGGCCGCCTGCGACCGGGCCGCGCCGACGGCGGCGTAGGGAATCGTGAACAAAAACGTCGCCCCGCGCCCCGGACCAGGGCTTTCCACCCACAGCCGCCCCTGGTGCGCCTGCACGATCTCCCTGGAGATCGACAGGCCCAATCCCAAACGCCCGCCCTGCTGCCCCTTCCCTTGATAGAACGACCGGAAGATCTTGTCGAGCTCCTCGGACGGAATGCCTTCGCCGGAATCGCGCACGGCCAGCTCCAGCTCGTCCTTGCCCAAGTCGCCGGCGATCCGCCGGGCCAGAACGACGACCTGGCCGCCCTTCGGGGTATGGCGGATCGCGTTTTCCAGCAAGTTGTTGAGGACCTGTGCGATGCGGCGCTTGTCGGCGTTGACCGGCGCAAGATTCGGCTCGAATTGAGTCGAAAGAAGGACCCCGCGCGCCTGCGCCCGGGCCTGCGGCCCCACCAAGACCTCCTCCAGCATCCGGTTCGGGGAAAACGGCGCCGGCTCCAGGCGGAACTGGCCCCGCTCGATGGAGGCCCAGTCGACAAGGTCCTCGATCAAGCGCGCGATCTGGCCGATGCCGTTGGAGATGTAGCGCATGCGCTTGATCTGCTCCTCGTCCGGCCGCATCGTCTGCGAGAGCATTTCGAAGCTGACCTGCAGCGTCATCAAGGAATTCGACAGATCATGGGAGGCCATCGACATGAACTTCGACTTCATCGCGTTGAGCCTGGAGAGCTGCTCGTTGGCGCCGCGCAGATGCTCGACCAAGGCCTTGTTCTCCTGGATCAAGCGCAGCCGCTCGCAGGCGCGGACGATGGAGTGCTTGAGTTTGTCGAAATCGACCGGCTTGGACAAGAAGTCCGCCACCGACTCCTGGATCGCCTTGATCGCCGTGTCGAGGGAGGCGTGCGCGGTCAGCATCAGGATCTGGCTGTCGGCGTTGATCTGGCGGATGCGCTTGATGACCTCGATGCCCGTGGAATCGGTCAGGTTGTAGTCCATCAGGATCACGTCGAAGAAATCCTTGTGGACGGCCGCCATGGCCTCGGCGCCGCTGGCGGCTTGGACGACATCGTAGCCGTCCATCTCCAGGTTGTCGGAGATCGATTCGCGCATGTTGCCGTCATCGTCGACGACCAGCACCTTGGCCTTCATGCGCTTGGAGTTTAGCCCCTCTTGGCCGAGGCTGTCAACGGCGTCGCTCCCAGGCCGCCGGCAGATAAAGGCGGAAGATCGTGCCGCGAGCCGCCGCGCTCTCGACGTCGACGCGCCCGCGGTGGCGGTCCATCACCTTGCGCACCACGGCCAGGCCCAAGCCGGTGCCGCGCGCCTTGGTCGTGAAGAACGGGGCGAATATCTTGTCCAGGACCTCGGGCGGAATCCCCGGGCCGGTGTCGCCGATCTCGATCAAGACGTTGCCGTCGGCCTGCCTGGCCGTGCGCACGTGGATGGTCCCCTTCTGCGGCATCACCTCGATGCCGTTGCCGATCAAATTGCGGACGGCCTGCTGCATCTCGGCCGTGTCGATCTCGATGGCGGGATTGGCTGGGTCGAAGCGCTTCTCGACGGCGATGTGCGGCGGAAAGGGATAGACGGAGAGCAGCTCCTCCAACCAATTGTTGACCAAGACGCGCTCCGGCTTGAGATCCCGCTGGCGGGAGTAAGTCAGGATCTCGTTGATGATGCCGTTGGCCTGCAGGATCTCGGACTCGATGATCTTGATGTGCTTGGCCACCTTGGGGTCCGGCGCGCTGGCCTGCCCCAGCTTCGTCTTGATGAAATAGATCGAGTTGTTGATCACGGCCAGCGGGTTGCGGATCTCGTGGCCGACGACGGAGGCCATCTGCCCGATCGCGGCCAGCCGCTCCTTCTTGATCAACTCGTCCTGTGCCGCCTTCAACTCCCGGGTCCTGGCGTCGACCCGCTTCTCCAGGAACTTGGTGAATCTCTCCAACTCCTGCTTGGCGTGGATGAGCTCGCCGGTCTTCTCCTTGAGGGAATCGCGCATCGTCAGGAAGGTCTGCTGGAGATCGCCGATCTCGTCGTTGGTCGGCGAGGGGATGTCCGAGAGGTCGCCCTCGAACTGCCCCCGCCCGGTGCGGTCGGCCAGCTCCCGGAGCAGGCGGACGGGCTGCGTGATGTGGTTGGCCACCGCCAAGGACAAGAGGAGGATGCAGAGCACCACCCAGCCCAGCACCGTGAGGGTCTGCCGCGTCATCTCGGCGGCCGTCTTGTTGGCGATGTCGATGGGCTGCTGCACGTAGACCACCCAATTGAGGTCCCTGACGTCGCTGTAGGCTCCGAGCAGGCGGCTGCCGTCCGGCATCGAGATCTCGCCGCCGCCCTTCTCGTTGGACTGCGTCGTGATGATCTTCAGGATGTCGTCCGGCAGGCGCGCGTCGGGCCGATAGACCTCCTTGAGATTGGAGTGGGCGACCAGGAAGCCGTCGGGGGCGACGACGGCCGCGACGCTCTTGCCGGCGGGCGGAAACTCCATGCTCAACATGGTCGACAAGCCGTTGAGGCTGACCTTGGCCTCCAGCACTCCGATCGGCCTGGGCGGCTGCGCCTCGGGATCGACGATGGCGACGGCGATCGTCAAGGCGGGGTAAAGCCCCTGGAAGCGCTCGAGGTGCCCCACGTATTGCCCGCGCTTCATCGCCCCCAGAAACCACTCCTCCTCCTCGACGTCGCGCAGCTTCGGATTGGGCTCCAGGAAGCGCCCGGTGCGCAGCGTCTCCTGCCCTTGGGCGTTGGCGACGGAGAGCTCCAGCACGGCCAGGTGAACCTGGAGGATGCGGTTCAAATATTGCTGCTGCTTGGCCGCGTTCATGCTGGAGAAGTCCTCGAGCGCGGCGGTGTCGGCGATGACGTTCTTCAACGACATCACGTACTTGTTGACCGTGTCGGAGAATCCCACGGCCAGGGATTCCTGCATCGACAGCGTTTCCTTGCGCAGGGAGGCCTGGGAGATGTTGACGAGATTGTAGCCGACGACGAGGACCGGGCCTACCGAGATCAGCAGGAACCAGAAGAGGATTTTATACGCGAGCTTGCCGCGCCGAGACCCAGCCGCCATAGCTGATGCCAAGCTTAGCCGGGGGCTATTGCCAAAGTATTGCTGCCCTAGATTTTATTGCGGGAGAGCAATTGCTTGATGCGCACCGACAGCTCGGCCAGATCGAAGGGCTTGGTCATGTATTCGTCCGCGCCCAGCTCGAAGCCCTGTTTTTTCTCCTCCGCCGACAGGAAGCGCCCGGTCATCATGATCAGGATCGTGGCCTTCGAGCGCTTGCGCAGCTCCTGGCAAATTTGGAAGCCGGAGGAATCCGGAAGCTGGATATCCATGATGACGACGTCCGGATCGATCTTCTTGGCGGTCTCGATGCCCGCCTCGGCGGCGCCGGCCTGATGGCATTCGAAGCCGTCGAGCTCGAGCACTTCGGCCAGACTTTCCCGCAAATGAGCGTCGTCGTCGATGATCAGCAGCTTCGGGAGCTTGCCTGAGGGCATGTTTACCTCCGCAGTCCGGCGCCGGGCGGGACCAGCTTATAGCCGACGCAGGGAATCGTGGTGATGAAGCGCGCGGCGGGTCCCAGCTTCTCGCGCAGCCGGCGGACATGGACGTCGACCGTGCGCGGAGACCCGAAATAATTGTAGCCCCACACCCGCTCGATCAAGTAAGGGCGGCTCAAGACACGGTTGGAGGAGCTCAAGAAGACGTAGAGGAGGTCCAACTCCTTGCTGGTCAACGGGACCTTCTTGCCGGCCACGTGCAGGGTATAGCTGGTCAGGTTGAGCTCGATCTCGCCCAGCTTGAGGATCTCCTCGCCGACGCTGGACTGCGTTCGCCTCAGGACGGCCTTGATCCGGGCGACGCACTCGGCGACATCCCAATTCAGGGACAAGCATTCATCCGCGCCGGCCTGGAAGAAGGCCAGGCGCATGGAGACCTTGTCGCTGGCGAAGGCGCCGGACGGCGCCGCTGGCTCGGCTTGGTGCCGCCCGCCATTGGACTCGAAGCGCTTCATCGTGTCCGCGGTGCGCTGTCCAAAAAGCGCGTAGGCGGAGCGCGGCTTGTCGGGGAAGGCGGGGGCGTCGCCGTGCTCGACGAGGGCGACGATCGGGATTTGCCGGCAGGGGCCCTTGGCGCGCAGATTCTTGACCAGGGCCAAGCCCTCCTCGTCGACCAGCCTCTGGCCGACCAGCAGAAGGTCGCAGCCCTTGTTGGCCAAGAGCCCCATGACCTCCTTGGCGCGCTGCGCCACCGTCACCGACATCCCGCCCCCGCCCAGGGCCTCGAGGATCACGCCGGCGCGATTGGGCTCGCGCGAGGCGTAGATGACGTTGACGCGCATCAGGCGGCGGGCCCCTCGTCCTCGGCCGCCTCGAGATCCAGGCTCAATCCCCCCAATCCCAATGCGCTCGCGTAAAGGTTGTAGAGCACGGCCACCACGAGCACCAAGGCGTCCATGAGCACCATGTAGAACAGCCCGAACAGGATCGCCGCTCCCCAGCGCATCGGCAGGCTGAGGGTCGAGGTGTTGAGGTCGCGCGGCAGCACGACGAACTGGGCCAGGCCCCCCAGCACGCCCAGGGTTCCCAGCAGCGCGGACAGGACGGGCTTGGCCGCGAACAGGATGGCTCCGGCGACGATCAGGGCGCCGATTCCTCCGATCACCGCCTTGCCGGTCACGAAGCCGACCGCGCCGACGATGATGCCGATCGCCACGCTCGCCGGAATCATCGGATGCGAATGCCAGTAGGGATTGATCCTCTTGACTTGGTAGCTCATCGTCGGGCTCCTCGATAGGGGTTTTAGGCAACGCCTAGAGTAACAGAAGTGGCGCTCTTGTGCAATAGGCGGGAGGTCGTCAAACCGGGCCGATGCGGCCAGGAACGGCCTTCGGCTCGAAGAGGATCAGGGTTCGGCGCAATTCGCCGTCCTCCTCCAGATGCACCACCTTGACATGACAGGGGTCCGCCCGAAAGGTCGTGTCGGCCTCGATGACCTGATTCGGACGATCCAGGGCCATGCCGACCAAGCGCAGCAAGTCCTGCTGCTGGCTGTCGATGACGTCGAGCAGATGCAGCTTGGCCTCGCCGCCCGCGCCCACGGTCACCGGGAAGTTGGTGTAAAGGACGCTGTTGTCCTCGTCGACCACGATCGCCCTGTGGTTCTTGGCGACGATCGCCCCCAGGATGGATTCCCACCAACGGGCCTCGGCGATGCCGCGCTGCTTCTCCTTGATCATCGCGTTGGCGACCTCCGCCCTGACCTTGGCCAAAAAGAGGCCGATCACGCCGGCCACATCGCCGATCTCGTCGTTGCGGGGCGGAAACTTCAGCTCCAGGGTCTTGAAGGAGATGGCCTCGATGGAATCGCGCAGCGTCAAGAGGGGGTTCAAGACGAAGTGGTGCAGGAAGAAGTAGAGCGGGATGCCCAAGAGCAGCAGGACCCCGACCGCCCCGACGGCGTACTTGCGCATGGCCTTGTTGATGACCTTGACCACGCCCGCGCGGCTGATCTGCAGGTCCAAGATGCCGAGGACGTCGCCGCGCAGCGCCAGCGGGATGGCGATGTCGTAGAGGGGAAGGTTCGGCACCGCCCGCACGATCGGGGATTTCGACAGCCAGGCCTGCTCGATGGCGTCCGTCGGCGGAGGATCGTCCTTGGAGAAGTCGTCGAAGGTCTTCGTGATCTCCTTGGGGTCCTTGAACCAGCGCACCTCGCCGTATTTGTTCAAGTAAACCAGGGAAGCGACCCTCTCGTCCTTCGAGAAGCGCGTGACCGTGTCGAATTCGTCCATCGTGATCGCCGCCTGGCTGCGGCTGAGCCCCTCAACGAGCGTCGGCGCGTAGAGGCGGACCATGTCGATGGCCTCCTGCTTCAGCTTCTCGTCAAAGGTCCATTTGAACAGGTTGTAATAGAAGATGCCGCCCAAAAACATCACGTAGATGCCGATCGCCGAGAACCATAGGAACCACTTGGCCGAAAGTCGCATTATTGTCCCTGGTTGTAGAGCTGCTCGATGCGGTCGAGGCCCGCTTTCGCGTCCGGATTGGCCGGGTCAAGCTGCAAGGCCAGGGTCCACTCCTCCTTGGCCTTCTGGTAATTGCCTTCCTGGAAATAAATGACGCCGGAGAGATAATGCTGCTGGGATGATTTGCGCGCTTCCTCGGAGGTCTCCGGAGGGCCGCCGGCGCCCGGCGTCCCGCCCTGTTGCGCCGCCGCCTGTTGGGCGGCCTGGGCCTTGGCGGCGTCGGCTTTCTTCTGCGCCTCGGCCTTGGCGGCTTCCTCGGCCTGCTCCTTGGCCTGCTCCTCCCGCTTCTTGGCCGCCTCGGCCGCGCGCGCCCTCGCCTCCTCATCCCGGCGCATCTGCTCCTTGGCGCGGGCGATCAACTCCCCCGCCGCCTGGGGATCGTAACCGTAGGTGGTCGCCTCTTTCCATTCGGCGATCGCCTGCTCGTACTTGCGGTCCTCGTAGAGCTGGCGGCCCGCGGCGACGTGCTGGCTTGCCATCTCCGAGCGGATCTCGGCCATCAGCTTCTGCGCCTTGACGTTGCCCGGCCCCTCCTGCAGAACCTGGTCGAGCGTGCGCAGGGATTCCACGGTCTTGCCCTGGCTGTAAAGGTTCAGGGCCGTCTGCAGCTTGTCGTTGGCCTCCTCCTCCCGCCGCTCGGCCTCGACCTTCGCGATGGCGGCCGAAAGACGCGGATAATGAGGGTAGAGCACCAGGGCCGAGTACCACTGATCGAGGGTCTCCTGGAGGCGATGCTGGCGATAAGCCAGCTGGCCGCGGCGGAAATGCTCCTCGGCAAGCTCCCGATCGACCTTCTTGAGCCAATAGCGGGTCTTCAGATTGCTGGGCGAAAGCTTGACGGCCTGCTCCCAACGCTCCGAGGCTTCGACCAGCCGCCCCTGCTGGTAGAGAGACATCCCCTCGTCGAACTTGTCCTTCACGAACCGGCGCTCCGAGAGCAGCGGGTGGGGCGAGCCGTTGAGATCGATGGTGGCGGCCTGCAGCATCGACGCGTCCTGGTCGCTCGGATCGATGGCCAAGATCTTGGAGGTCAGGTCGTGGGCCGCGTTGAACTCCCCCTTTTTGTAGAGATCGAAGGCGTTCTCGTAAACCTGCTTGAGCATGTTGTGGGTGATGCGCGCCTTCTCGAGCTGGATGGTGTAGATGTACTTCTTCTTGTCGTCCGGGCTGGTGATGGCGCCGAGGTTGAGCTTCGACATGTCGAGCAGCAGGGCGTCGTCCTGGTAATGCCCGCTCGCGCGCGCGGGGGCAACGAAAAGCAGCGCGGCCAGGGGCAGCGGGAACATTAGAAGCCCAGCCCTCCGTGCATGAAGGACTTGAGCATCGGCGACAGCATCAGGATGAAGACCGTGGGGAAGATGAAGATGAACAGCGGGATCAGCATCTTGGTGGAAGCCTGAGCCGCCAGCTTCTCGGCCTTGTTGAGCCGGCGGAAGCGCATGTCGGCCGCGTAGCTGCGCAGCAGCTCGACCAGGCTGGTGCCCAGCTCGTCGGATTGGATGATGAGCCCCACGAAGGAGCGGATCTCCTGGACGCCGGTGCGCAGCGCCAGCCTTTTCAAGGCGTCCTTGCGCGAGTAGCCGAGCTGTATCTCGTTGACCGTCTTCTGGAGTTCGATCTCCAACTGGGAGGTGGACTTGGAATTTTTAAGGATCCTCTCGATCGCCGACATGTAGTCGAGCCCCGCCTCGATCGTCAGCGCCGTCAAGTCGACGAAGGTCGGGAAGGATGTCATGATCTCGAACTGCCGCGCCTTGATCCGGCTCTTGAAGATGGAATCCGGCAGCATGAAGCCGGCCAGGCCGAGCAGGCCCAAGGCCGGGACGCCCGAGACGTAGACCATGACCGCGGCCAGCACGACGGCCACCATTTCCTTCATGTGCAGCATCTCGAGCGGGGAGGGCTTGGCGGGGCGCCCCATGAGCATGTAGAGCTCCTCGATCCTGACGTCGAGATGGAAGGTCCGCAGCAGGAACAGATCGAGGCGGTCGATGAGGCTGCCTTTCGGATTGAGGCTCGAGAAGGCCGTCGTCATGCCCGCTTCCTTCTTGGCGAGCTTGGACAGGTCGCCCTCGTCCTCCACCGGCGGCGCGAAGAGGCGGTTGACCGCCGTATAGGCGGCCACCGAGCCCAGCACCCCGATGACCAGCAGCAGATAATGGACCCACGGGGCGGTCATGCTCATACGTGGATGTCCCCGAGCTTGTTGACCAGCTTCATGCCGATCGCCATCCAGACCGTGCAGAACAGCAGCACCAGCAGGCCCGTGGCGGAGAAATAGAACTCCCTCATCGCCTCCGGCTGGAAGGCGAACATCAACAGCAGCATGATCCAGGGCATGATGCCCACGACGATGGCCTGGATGCGCTGCTGGGCCGTCATCGCGGCGGTCTTTTCGACCAGCTTCGCCTCCTCGCGGATGTTCTCGACGATCCGGTCGAAAATCTTCGTGAGGTTGCCGCCGACCGAGCGCTGGATGACGACCGCCTTGATCATATAGGAGAGCAAGCGGCTCTCGATGCGGTTTTCGATCCCCTCGAGGGCTTTCTCCAGGCTCATGCCGAGCTGGTAGTTCTTGATGCAAAGCCCGAACTCCTCGGAGATCGGCGGCGGCAGGTCGCGCTGCACCAAGGCCAGGCAGCCGACCAGATCGACCCCGGACTTCAGGCCGTTCGACATCAAGATCAAGGCGTCCATCAACTGCGCCTCGCAGCGCACCCCGCGCCGATAGCGGATATTGCGCAGCAGCCAGCCGGGCAGGCTCAAGCCCGCGTAGACGCCGAAGCCGGTGAAGATCAGAAATCCGAAGGGATCGAAGCTCAAAATGCCCAGCAGCAGGCCCAGGGCGATGGGAGCGCCGACCAAGTAGTTGACCTTGATGGTCAAGAACTGCCGCTCGTACTCATGCGCCCAATCCTTGGCCTTGGCCTTGTAGCGCTCGATGAGCTCGTCGATCTTCTTCTCGTTGAGGGTGGCCAAAAACCAGCCGGCGCAGAACATCGCGAAGATTCCCAAAAGCTTGAGCAGATAAGCCACGACCAGGGAGCTCTTGGCGTTCGGGGACGGCGGCGGGGCATAGCCGCGCGGCTGCTCCCACAAGGCCGAGTAGGCGCCGTTGGACAAGGCGGCGATGGCGAGGACGGAGGAGCGGTAGCGCTTCACGTCTCCGTTGGTCAGGCCGTCCAAGACGCTGTCCATCTCCTTAGCGATCAGGTTGAAGTCGGCCATGACGGCCCGGCCGCGCCCCCCCAGCGAACTGTCCAGCCGCGCGCGATAGAGCCGGTCCAGCGACATCTGGAAGCGCACGCGGTTGTCCTCGTAGTCGCTGATCAAGGCGGCGGGGCTTTCCAACTGCCCCCCGTCGGAAGGCAGCAGCGTCTTGCGCGTGATCTCGAAGAACTCATAGAGCACGGAGACCGGGGCCTGCCAGAGCTGGGCCTCGTTGAGGATGCCTTCCTCCGGGTCCCGCCAGACCGGCCGCCGGATCATGGCGTCGAGCGTCTGGTCGATCCAGGCGGGAGCCTGCAGGCTGGGATCCCGGTTCTTCTTGAAGAAATGATAGAACCGCTGCGTCTTGGCCTCGGCCCCCTTGTCCTTGTCCAGCATGAACTTGACCTGGGCCGGAGTGAACACCTGGGCCGCGGCGGGAGCCGACAGCAGGAGGACGGACAGGAAAGCCGCCGCGCGGCTCATCAGTGCAGGCCCCCTTGATGCTCGGCCACGGACTCGGCGTCCTCGGGCACGGGGATGCCCTGCTTGAGCAGCTCGTCGATCGCGTTGGGCCGGCCGTTCTTCTTCTTGGTGCGCTCGCTCACGAAGATTTCCTTCGGTATGTCGAGGCCCTTGAGCTTGAACTCGGAATAGAAGCGGGGCACGTAGTCGCAGGCCGTGTAGTAGCCGTAGCTCCTGCCCCTCTCGTCCACGTAGGTCTGGATGAAGCGGAAGATGTTCTTGGTCAGGATATGGACGCCGTCGCGGCCGACGCATTCGGTGATCCAGGTCGTGCGGCGCCGGCCGTCCGGGAAGCGCGTGATCTGGACGAACAGGTTGACGGCGCTGGAGATCATCTCGATGAGCACGTTCATGGGCAAGTCGGTGCCCGCCATCAAGCACATCGCCGAGAGCCGCGAGATGGCGTCGGAGGGGGTGTTGGCGTGCAGCGTCGCCAGCGACCCCTCGTGGCCGGTGTTCATCGCCTGCAGCATGTCGAGGGCCTCGCCTCCGCGGCACTCGCCCACGACGATGCGGTCGGGGCGCATGCGCAGGCAGTTCTTGATGAGGTCGCGGATCGTGATCTCGCCCTTGCCCTCGATGTTCGGCGGCCGCGACTCCAGGCGGATCCAGTGCTGCGCCAGCAGGCGCAGCTCCGCGGTGTCCTCCACGGTGATGATGCGCTCCCCCTCCGGTATGTAGTTCGACAGCATGTTCAGGAAGGTCGTCTTGCCGGTGCCGGTGCCGCCGGAGATCAGGGTGTTCTTCTTGGTGATGACGGCCGCCCGCAGAAAATCGATGATGGTCGGCGTGGTCGAGCCGAAGCCGATGAGCTGCTCGGCCGTGAAGGGCTTGGCCGAGAAGCGCCGGATCGTCAAGGTCGGGCCGGAGACGGCCAGGGGGGCGATGATGGCGTTGACGCGCGAGCCGTCCTTCAAGCGCGCGTCGACCAGCGGCACCGATTCGTCGATGCGGCGGCCGACGGGAGCGACGATGCGCTTGATGACCTGCACGACCTGCTCGTCGTTGCGAAAGCGGGTGGGCAGCTGCACCAGCTCGCCCTTCTGCTCGATGTAGATCTTGTCGTAGGAGTTCACCATGATCTCGTTGATGGAGGGATCCCGCAGCAAGTGCTGCAGAGGCCCCAGCCCGAGTATCTCGTCGACCAGCTCGCCGGTGAACAGCTCCCGCTGGGCTCTGGAGAGGGTAAGGTTGGCCTCCCGCTGCAGGATATTCTCTATGATCAAGCCCACCTTCTCGCGGTTCGCCTCGTTCTGGTTGGTCTCATCGGAAATGCGGATGTGCTCCGTTTCCATCGCCGCCACGACCTGCTTGTGCACCTTCGTCTTGAGCTCGTCCCAAAATTCGGGGGCCGGGCCCGAAGGCGCGGCGCCCGAGCGTCGCCTCTCGGTGGTCTGCGGCGCCGGACCCTTCGACGCCGTGGGGCGCCAGAGGAAATCCGCGGCTTGGCTGAACTCCTCTGGAGCCAGGCTGGACTCCCACTGCTTGAGGGTCGGCTCGATCTCCAGGGTGCGCCCCAACAGCAAGCGCAGGCCGGTCTTGACCCACTCGCTCTGCAGCGATTCCACGACCAGTATTTTCTGCGTGTTGGCGAACTCGGGGATTAAGTCCTCCCAAGGCAGGTAGGCCAGCACGCGCTTCTGCATCGCGTTGAAGAAGCGATCCACCTCGCTGGGAGTCAGCGCGCCCGGCAGATTGGCCTGGTTGACGACGATCTCGAACTTGTCGAGCGGGAAATGCAGGGCCTTGATCTCCGAGAAAAGGCTGTAGGTGGCCTCGAAATGCGAGCGCTGCGGCAGGCAGGTCCAATAGACGAGATCGGCCAGGTCGAAGGCGAAGACCTGCATCGGGAAATAGGGGTCGACGTCGAGAAAAAGATCGTAGGTCTCCGCCAGGCAGCCCAGGATCTTGACGATGACCTGCGGCGAGAGCGACAGCATCTCCTGGCGCCGCGCGGCCAGCGGCAGCAGCCCCACGCCCCAGTTCGTCAAGGGTATGCGCCCGCGCAGCAGGCGCCCCAGGCCGGTCGGATTGTCTCCCACCATCTGGGCCATGCTGGCCAAGGTCGGCGGGTTGACGCCTAGCTGGTAGCTTAAGTCGTTGCGGCAGAGCGAGTCCATGTGGACGATGATGACCTTGCGGTTCTGGCTGCCCGCCCAGGCCAGGGCGAGGTTGAGGCAGAGGGTGCTCTTGCCCACGCCTTCCTTGGGGCCGGTAAAGACGACGACCCGGCTCGGCTCCCGGGTCATCGTCTGGGTCGCGGGCGCGCCGCGCTCCGGTTGGCCGCGAGGCGTGTTCGCCATGTTACTTGATGATCTCCATCGTGATGAACAAGAACAGCGAGCTCTGCTGCTCGACGATGTCCTTGGTCGTGAACAACAGGCCGATGATCGGGATATGCCCCAAGAAGGGCACGCGCGAGATCGTGACGTTCTTGTTGCTGGATTTCAAGCCGCCGATCACCAAGGTCTCCCCGCTCTTAAGCTCCACGGAAGTCTGTATCTGCCGCGTGATGACCGAGGGCACGGACGTGCCGCCGATCTGCACGGGCTTGGAGAAATCGGGGTTGCTGACCTCCAGTTGGAACTCGGCGCGGATGGTGTCCTTCTTGTTGGGGTTGATCACGGGCACGATGTTGAGGACGGTGGCGATCTTCTTGAGCTCCGCCGAGCAGCCCTGATTGTTGCAGACCGGATAGGGCTGCAGACCTCCGACGGTGAAGTTCGCCTGGCTGCCCGCCTGCACGATGACCTTGGGATTCGACAACAACTGCGCCTTGCCCTCCGTTTCCAAAAGCTTGAGAGAGGTCTGCAGCGCCGTCTGCCTGGCGAAGTCTCCGACATGATAGATGCCCGGGATCGACTTCTCGGCGAAATTGATCCCCGTCTGGAACGGCCCCCAGGAAAACCCCACGTTATGCTCGACGGAGCCGGAAATCTCGACGATGTCCGCGGAGACGGCGATCAAGCTGTCCGCCGGCTGGGCGAAAACGGCGGGCGCGCCCCAGCCCAGCAGGGCGAGGGCAAGGCACAGACTCTCTAGTCTCAGTTGTCTCTTCACGTTGTCGTACTGTTGTCCGTCGTCGTACTTGTCGTCGCCGCCTTGTCCGACGTTACTTGAAAAGCCTCCTGAAGCTCGCCATCTCCATCGGGTGCATCTCGACGTCGCCCAAGCCGCGGACGATGACTGAAATCTGCCCCTGGACCATCGCCAGCGCGAGATACTGCGCCTCGTCGGGATTGAGCGCCACGCTGATCATCGATTTCTCGGAGAACGCGGCCGCCTTGTTCTCGCTGGCGCTGGCCGCATTGAACTGCTTGGCGTTCATCCCCTGGCCCATGTTCGTGCCCACCGCGATCACCAAGACGTTCTGCAGGATCGTCGCGGTCACCTTTTCCTTGTGCCCGTCCGCCATCACTGCGTCGAAAGTCACAAGCACGTCGACGTGGTCGCCGGGCTTGATCAAGGCCTTCATCTCCGGGTCGACCGACAGGATGGCCCCGCGATAGCCCGGCGGAACCTTGACGCTCAAGCCCGCGTCGGGCGACAAGGAGATCAGGGCCGATTGCGTGATCTGATTTCCCTTCGGAATGCGTATGCGCGTGACCAGATTGTTGATCATCTTGATGTCGGAGGGGGTCTTCACCTCGAAGGCGTCCTGCTCCATGAAGCGGCGGGGCACCGAGACAGCCTCGACCATGTCCTCCTTGAGCACCGTGCGCTCCGGAAGATCGACGCGGGCCACCAGCACCTGGCCCATCTCGTAGTTGTTGCTCAGCGCCCGCTCCTTGCTGGTCAGCACCATCAAGTAGAGGATAGCGGCCGCGATCGCCAGCAGCATCGGCACCAGCACGCCCTTTTTTTCCATGACTTATCTGCTCAGAGGCTGCTCGATCGGCATGCGGACGACGGATTCGATCGTGCGCCTGTAGCTCCCCCTCGGCTTGGCCAAGATGATGTTAGCGATCGGAAACACCAGAGGAACGGCATATTGCCCGGTCACGACCAGGTCATAGTTCGTCAACTGCGCCTGCGGGTCCACGCGGGGATGATCCATGCGGGAGGACACGACGGCCCCCTTGATGATTCTCGTCATGATGGGTTGCAGGGGAACGGTCTTGAGCCCCGAGCCGCCCGGATCGGGCCCGTCACGCAAGGCTCCGATCCGCGCGCACTCGTAGGTGGCGTGATTGAGCATCAATGTCCAGAAGGCCAGCTGGCCCAACTCCATGATCGTGAACACGATGGTCAAGAACACCGGCAGGATCAAGAGCATCTCGACGACGACCTGGCCGAGCGGCCCTGCCTGCCGGATATTCCCTGCCCGCGCGCGCGCGCTCATGGTCTTGGAGCCTCATGTCTCTTCAATCGCCTTGAACCCGCGATCCCTAGCCGCCGCTGCCCAAGCTGCTCGAGGCGTTGGTGATCATGCCCATGATGTTCTGCCAGACTCCAGGCAGCTGGCTTTTGATCAGCTTGCCTACGACCAGCACGACCCCCACGACCACGGCGACGATCATCAGGTACTCGACTGTGTTCTGTCCCTTCTCCTCCCGCAGCCTGGCGAGGCGATTCTGGGCCATGAGCAAGTATTTCATCCCCAAACCTCCTTCCTTAATAATAAGACGTCAAGATCGAGATCGCGGCCCTGCGAAACAAGGTCTTCAGGCCGCTCTGCATGAAGCCGAACATCGAGGCGAAAACCGTCACCAGCAGCAGGGTCGTCAGCATGTATTCGACGGCGGTCTGCCCCGATCGGGCTCTCCGACGAGAATTTTGCTTCCGTTTCACTTTTTCGAGTGTAACAGCGCCCCCCCACGTTGTCAAGGCGCCGTCCATTAAAAAAAGATTAAGGGGCATGGCTAAAATTTGATCTTCATCGAGATTTGATCCACCGTGCCCAGCGCCCCGAAGGGGACGAAGGCGTAGTCGAGCCCCAAGCCGTAGCCGAACGCCTCGGAGGTGAACAGGCCGAAGCCGAAGGACAAGCCGCTGGAATGGTCCAGGCTCAGCGTCTGCAGCTCGCTGCTGTAGCTTTGCCCGAGGTTGTCGGCGTTGAACCAGCCGACACGGAAAGCGAGCTGGCCGATCTCCAGGTATTCCTCGGGAACCTGGAACTCGACGCCTATGCCGACGTGCACGCCGGTGTCCTGGGCCTTGCTGATCTCCGTGCCGATGAGCACGAAATCGCCCAGGCGGAAACCCGCGCCCGCGCGCGTGATCTCCGCGACGTTGGCCCGCTTGGAGCCGAAATTCTGCGCCGCGAACCCCAAGGACAGGACATTATTGGGCTTGAGCAGCACGCCGGCGTCGCCGACGATGGTGTCGTGGATGGAGCCGGCGTTGTCCTCGTGGATGGCGCGCACCGCGCCGCCCAGGAACACCTTCTCGTACCAGAAGGAGCGCGCCACCCCGATCGTCCCGAAACCGTCGTGCACTTGGACGCTGTCGTTGGGCAGCGGGACGCCGTTGGCGTCCCGGACGTCGAAGCCGTTGGCGCTCAAATAGGCCACGTTGCCGCCCCAGACCGTCCGTCCCAAAGGCTGGGCATAGGCCATGTAAAGCGGCGTGTCGAGATTCTGGACATAGCGCAGATAGGAATAGGCGAACTCCTTTTGCTGCGTGACGCCGAGGCCGGCCGGGTTCCAGGTCAGGGCGTCGGAGCCCTCGGCCAGGGCCACGTAGGACTGGCCCAACGCCATCGCCCGCGCCGAGCCCTGGCCGATCTTCAAGAACGCCCCGCCGGCCGTCCCCGCGTTGTCGTTGATCGCGCGCGCGGAAACGCTCGAGAACAGAAGGGCTAGCGCGACGGCCTTGGCGCGGGAGTTCATGGGATCAGGAATTTCTTGACCGTCTGCAAGACCGCCTTGCCGCCGAGGGTTTCCTCGGCGCGCAGAACGGCGAAATAGATGCCGCGCGCCACGGGCCGTCCGGCCTCGTTGGTCCGATTCCAAACGAACTGCAGCGGCCCGTTCGACGAGAAGCTCGGAGACTGCTCGCCGAAATCATGCTCGAAGACGAGCTCCCCGGCCACGTCGTAGATCTTGAGCTTCATCGTGCCCTGGAACGGCATGTAGACCTGGAAAGTGGCCTGCGGCCCCCTGACCGGGTTGGGGAAGACGAAGCTGTTGTTCTCGAAATCGGACTGTGGATCGGCCGAGGCCCCCCGCACCACCGGGATGTCGCCGATGACGCGGTCCTCGGACAGCTCGCTCGGGATGAGCACGTTGCCGGTCAAATCGTCGATGGCCTTGACGTCCGTGGAGCCGACGATCTTGAACTTGTAGTCGCCGTCCGGCACCAGGCTCAACGTCAAATCGGTGCCGTCCCAGACGTCCTCGATCTGGGTGCGCGCGGGCTTGACGCCCACGATGCGCTTGACCAGGGAGACGCTTTCCGGCGGCGTGGGATTGCCTTGCGCGTCGAAGACGGTGTTCGGCTTGTAGATCTTGATCGCCACCTTCATCGGCTCGGAAACCTGATAGAAAATCGTCGCTCCGGCGCCGCCCAGCTCCACGGGCGAGACGGCGACGTCGTAGATGCGCAGGGGGTCGTAGGAGATCGTCGCCTCTGCCGTCGAGATCGACAGCTCGCTGGCCTCCGAGGCCAGGTCGCTGGCCACGGCGCGCACCGTATAGAAGCCGGGCGGCAGGAAGTTGCCGTTGTCGTCGCGCCCGTCCCAGACCTCGGTCAGGAGAATGTCCCCCTCGCGGACCTGCCCGCTGATGAGGGTGCGCACCACCGCCGGGGGGACGTTGGTGTTGAGAATCTGGATCGTCACGGAGGACTCGCGCGTCAGGGAATAGTCGACGTCGAAGGGATCCAGGGTGATCGTGTTGCTGGAGTTGAACAGCTTCGGCACGTCCGGCACCACCTTGAAGCTGGGGAAGAGCACTTGGCCTCGCTGGATCGAGACCGTGCCGAAGGTTTTGTCGGTCGGGTAATAGGGCGTGGCCCCGACGCCCGCGGTGGCCGTCGACTGCGCGACCAGGACGAAGACGTATTGGCCGTCGGCAAGGAGCAGCCCGTTGACGTCGCGGCCGTCCCATTGCTCCGTGATACGAAGCCGCCCGCTGCGGTAGCCGTGGATCGAAAAGACGGGGTTTACGTTGCCATGGCCCGACGCGTCCGTGATGTCGGCGCAGGTCTGCGTGGGGAAGCTCACGCCCTGCGAGCACGGCGGCCAGATCGTCGCCGTGTTCTTGATGACGGTGCCCGGAGGATAGATGTTGAGCTCGACCTCCATCGCCTGCGAGAGCTGGTAGCTGACCGTCAGGAAATCGGAGGCTCCCGACAAGAGCGGGGTGCTCTGCAGATCGGTGACGCGGAAGAGGTCCACCGGAAAGAGGGCCGTGGTCGTGGAGACCTTGGCGGGATAGGACGGATCGGCGGCCGTCAATTGGACCAGATAGGTCCCGGAGGAGACCATGAAACCGTTGTCGTCGGTGCCGCCGTCCCAGCGCTCGACGTTGCCGAACCCGCCGGGGCGCAGCTCGTTATGCACGAGCGTCTTGATGTGCTTGAGCCCCGTGGCGTCGTAGAGGTCCATGTTGACGATGGCGTCACGCGACAGGGAATACTTAAAAAGGAAAGGATCGAGGCCCGCCACGGCGGGGCTCGAGCCGATGACGGAGGACTCCGGGGCGATCTGGCTGATCCGCACGAAACCGCGGATGACCGGCAGCAATCCGCTCTTGGCCTGAGAAGTCCAAATACGCTTGTCGCCGTCGTGGCCCTCGTAAGGCTCTCCGTTCCTGGAAGGCAGCGAGGCGTACATCACGAAGATGTAATTGCCGTCCCCAAGGAGGTTGCCGCTGTTGTCGCGCCCGTCCCAGAAGCTGACGACTCCCGTGCGCGAGGTCTTCTGCTCGACGATGCTGCGCACGGGCTGGACCGCGGTGAAATCGACCCCCACCGTGCAGCCGCCGGAGCTGGCCTGAAAGTCCTTCGCGGGCGCCCCGGCCCCGCCGTCGAGGGAGGGATCGTTGACGTTGGTGGCCAGCTTGCAGAACTGCGTGTTCGGGGGATAGATGTCGATGTAGGTCGTCGCCGGCTCGGTCAGCACGTAATCGAGCACGGCCAGGGAGGTGGCCTGGTCCAGCAGCGGCTGCACGCGGATGTCGGTGATCTTCAGGGGGTCCAGGCCGATCTGGAAGGTCGTGGCCACGGACAGGTCCCCGCCGAACTGGTCGGTGACAAAGGCCTGGATGACCCCCACGTAGACGCCCGGCGGGGCGAAGTCCCCGTTGTCCTGCCGCCCGTCCCAGGAGTCCCCGTTGGTCAGCGAGCCGTTCGGCACCCCCTCCCCGACGCGGGGGATGCCGGTGAGGATATGCCGCACCGGGCCGACGACGTTTCCGCTCGAGTCGACGCTGTTGATCGTGAGGAAGGCCGTGGCGTCCTTCGAGAGGCGGTAGAAGATGTTATAAGGCTCGGCCGGCACGGGCGTGATGGTGCCCACCAAGGTCGGCGAGGAGCGCACGACGTGGACGTCGGTGACGTCCACGGTGATCGGCTGCTGCGACACTACGCAGCCCAGCGGGGCGCAGGAGGGATTGGCGTCGCGGGTGGCGCCGGAGGGATAGGCGCGGGTCTGGGTGATCTGGATGTTGCCGCTGGCCCCGGTCTGATTGGTCTGCACCGTCGTCCTAAAGCCGTAGGTGCCGTTCGATTTGCCGAAGCCTCCCTGGATGTTGGTCGAGCCGTCCCACAGCGCGCAGAACGGCCCCAGGGGCCCGCTGGCATCGCTGGTCGTAGCGCCCGGCAGTATCCCCGGAGCGTCGATGAAGAAGGTGCGCAATGGCGGAGTGGAGGCCGGATCGAGCGGGTTGGAGCCGTCCTGGAACTTGAACACCTCGAAGGACAATTCGTCGACCGCCACGGCCGCGGTCGTGTCCTCCGTGCTGTAGCCCACCGAGGCGCACAAGAACATGCTGGCGTTGCAGACATTGGTGTAGACGGAGCCCGGCTTGAGCGGGCCGTTGCCGTCGGCCTTGGGCAGGAGCAGGCCGATCGAATTCTCGCAGGCCTGCACCGAGGTCTCCTGATCGAACTGTATCTCAGGGTCGTTGGAGATGTTGCCGAACTGCTGGTTGCTGCCGCTGCCCGTGATGCCGGCCGTCGCGCAGGGGTCTCCATTGCCGCAATTAAACCCGGGCTGATGCGTCACGCCGACGTCGCAAGGCTGCTCGCAGGGCCCCTCGCTGGCATCGGCATTGCCGCAGGCCGACGAACCCGCGGAGCAAAACCCCGCATGGCCGACATCCGCCGTATCGCTGCAGGAAGGCGTCGTAGCGCTGCAGCCCACCGTGCCGGGCAACGGCGGACAGCGGAAGCGGATGACGCCGTGGCCGTTGTCGGTGGCGACGCAGTTCTGGTTGTTGCGGTGGACGAAGGCGCTCTCGATGAAGATCTGGACGGCGCCGGCGCGGGGAGCCAGGAAGGCCTGGGAAATCCAAAGCAGCAGGCCCGCGCCGAGCAGGCGCGGCAGGCGGCGTTGTCGTCTCATCGGGCGCATGAGCATGCCAGGTCTTAGGTCCTTAGTCTAGAGGAACAGAGAAGATTTTATATTAAAGGATTATTAAATGATCGTAAATCTTGGCCGGGGTCTTCCGGGCCGCCCGGCCGCGTTGGCGCTTGCGCCGCGGCGCGCTTGGCCGCCGCCAGCTCGTCCTGCCAGCGAGCGCTCTCGGCCGCCTGGCGCCGGCGCGCCTGCTCCAAGAGCAGGCGCAGGCGCTTGGCCTCTTCCTCTAATCCGGCCTTCTCCCGCTCGCTTCTGGCCGCGGCGACCTCCAGGTCCCGCCGCAGCCGCAGCTCCAAATCGCCGGCCAGCTCCTCGGCCGCCCTCGCCCGCTCGGCCAATTCGGCGTTGCGGCGCTTAAGCTCCGCAAGCCGCCGCCGCAGGGCCTGCTCCGCCTGCTCGCGCAGGCGCAGCAGGCGCTCCCATGAAAGATTTTCCTCGCGCGCTCGCCGCTTGAGCAGGGCCAGAGCCTCCCAGGCGAATTGGCCCCGCCAGCAGGAATCCTCGAGCCGCCCGAAACGCGCCATGGCCGCAGTGTAGGGCCGGCGCGCGCTCGGCGCAAGAACGTAATTGTTACGCCGCCCGCGCTACGCCGCCCAGCTCTCGAAGCCCAGGGAGGGATCGCTGCGCCGGCGCCGGGGCAGCCTGCCGCCGCGCAGGCGGTGCAGGGCCACCTGCGCGATCATCACGCCGTTGTCGGTGCACAGGGGCCGCGGCGGCATCGCCCAGCGATAGCCCAGCTCCGCCGCGCGCGCGGCTCCCCGCTCGCGCAGGCGGCTGTTGGCGGCCACGCCCCCGCCGATGGCCAGCTCCGTGACGCCGAAGGCCCGCGCCGCTTTAAGCAGCTTGAAGAGCAGGGTCTCGACCACGGCCTCCTGGAAGCCGGCGCACAGATCGCGCAGTTGCCGCGGCGAGAGCGGCTTGCCCGGAAAGCCGCGCGCGCGCAGATGATAGAGGACGGCGGTCTTAAGCCCGGAGAAGGAAAAATCCCAGGTCTCCGGCATTAGGGGCCTGGGCAGGCGCACCGCCGCGGGATCGCCCTCCGCCGCCAGTCGATCGATGATCGGACCCCCGGGGTAGCCCAGGCCCAGCAGGCGCGCCACCTTGTCGAAGGCCTCGCCGGCCGCGTCGTCGCGCGTGCGGCCCAGGACCCGGTAGCGGCCCGGCCCTAAGCTCAGCACGAGGTCGGTGTGGCCGCCGGAGACGATCAGCGCGGCCAGCGGAAAGCGCAGCGGCTGGGTCAGCTCGACGGCGAAGATGTGGCCCTCGAGATGATTGACCCCGATGAGCGGCAGCTCGAGCATGCGCGAGAGGGTCTGGGCGGCCACCTTGCCGATTAGAAGCGGCCCCATCAGCCCGGGGCCGCGGGTGTAGGCGACGGCGTCCAGGCGCCCCCCGCCCGCCTCCCGGCGCGCCCGGTCGATGACGTCGGCGATCTTCTGCAGATGGGCGCGGGAGGCCAGCTCGGGCACGATGCCCTGGTAGCGCCGGTGCAGGCGCAGTTGGGAGGAGACGATATTGGAGCGCACCGCGATGCCGGTGTCGGAGACGACGCCCGCCGCGGTCTCGTCGCAGGAAGTCTCGATGCCGAGGACTCTGATGGCTCCCCCTATCTGGCGAGGCTGGACAAAGCCGCGCGCGCCTTGAGCAGGGCGACGGCGCGCTCCAGCGTCTCGTCCTTGACCAGCTCTCCGCCCTTGGCCGCCGTCCTCGGCTTCTTGCCCCGCTCGTAGATCAAATTCCACTGCCGGTAAAGCCCGGCCTCCGTCTCGCGGGAGACCGGCACGACGATGTCGGGGGTGATGCCGCCGGTGTGGGCCTCCTCGTTGCGCTGGATCATGCGGCCCAGGGGCGTGTAGTAGTGGGCCACGGTCAGGCGCAGGCCGGAGCCGTCATCCAGTGGAATGACCGATTGAACGCTGGCCTTCCCGTAAGAGCGCATCCCCATGACGAGCGCCCGATGCTGGTCCTGCAGGCAGCCGGCCAAAATCTCGCTGGCGGAAGCGGAGCCGCCGTTGACGAGGACGACCAGCGGCCAATCCCCGTAGGGCGGCTTCCCCGCGGCCCGGAACTCCTGCTTGTCGCCGGGCCGGCGGCCCTGGGTGTAGACGATCAGCTTGCCGTCCCCGATGAAATCGCCGGCCAGCTCGACGGCGGCGGTCAGCAGGCCGCCGGGATTGTTGCGCAGATCGAGGACCAACGCCTTGGCCCCCTGCGTCTTGAGCTCCTCCAAGGCCTTGCGCGCGTCCCGCGCGGTGTGGCCGCTGAACTCGATCAAGCGCAGATAGCCGATGCCGGGAGCGGCCATCCAGGACTGGACGCTCTCGATCTTGACGATCTCGCGGGTCAAGGTGAATTCCTTGGTCAGCCAGGGTCCGCTCTTGCCGTTATCGGGCGGACGCAGCATCGTCAGCTTGACCTTGGAGCCCGGCTCGCCGCGCAAGAGCTTCAACGCGTCGGACAAGGTCATGTCCTTGGTCGAGCGCTCGTCGATGTCGACCAGCCTGTCGTTGGGCAGCACCCCGGCCAGGTAAGCCGGGGTTCCGGGCAGCGGAGTGATGATCACCAGCCCGTCGTCTTTCATGCCGACCTCTATGCCCAGGCCGCCGAACTGCCCCTGCGTTTCCGCCTCCATCTCCTGGCGGGCTTCCGGACTCATGTACTGGGAGAAGGGATCGAGAGTGCGCACCATGCCGGAAGCGGCGCCGTCGATCAACTGCTTGGCGTCGACCGGCTTGTAATAATCGTCCCGGATCAGGTCCATGACGTCCAGCAGGACCTTGAGCTTGCGGTACTCGGGATCGTCCGGCGACGCCGCCGCGGCGCTCGGCGCGACGGCCGCCTTGGCCCGCGCCTCCACGGCCGAAGCGGCGTAGGAGGAGCAAGCGGCGCAAATCCCGGCCAGGGCAAGGACGGCGGTCCGGCTTCGTTGTCTGTTCATTTCCACTCCCTCATCACGCTCTAACGCCTCCGCAGCCATGCCAGGGGATCGAGCGCGTCCGTGCCGCGGCGCAGCTCGAGATACAGGCGGCCGCCCCGGCCCCGCCGCGGCGGCCCGGCCGTGCCGATCACTTCTCCCGCGGCCACCGCCGCCCCCTTGGCCTTGAGGATATCCCCAAGCCAACCGTAAATGCTGAAGAAATTCGAGCCGTGATCGACGATGACGACCTTGCCGTAGGAGCGAAACGGCCCGCAAAAGATGACCTTGCCGGCGCGCACGGCCGCGACCGACGCCGCCCTGGCGGTCTTGAGCAGTATGCCCTGATTGATGACCCAGGTGCCGAGCTCGGGATTGCGCTGCCGTCCGAACGGCCTGAGAATGGAACCGGCCAGCGGCCACGGCAAGGAGCGCGGCGGCACGTTCCAAGGGGCGGCCGGAGCGCGCGCCTTACTCCTATTTCCGCCGCGCAGGACGCGCAGGAGCTTGGTCAAGGCCTGGGCGCTGGCCTCCAGCTCCCGGGCCTTGGCGACCGCCGCCGCCGCCGCCTGGCGCGCCGCCAAAAGCGCGGCTTGCTTCCGCGCCAACTCGCGCGACACGGACTGCCGCTGCCGGTCGGCTTGAAAACGCTGTTGCGCCAAGCTTTGGGAGCGCAGGCGCGCTTGGGCCTCGCTGCGCGCGGTCGTCCGGCTGGCCCCGCGCAGCCTCCGCAGCAATCGGACCTTGTTCTCTATGGCGGCTCGCCGATACGCCTGAGCCCACAAGTCCGACCGGCCGTAATCGTCCTCGCGGCCCGCCAGCGCCAGCTCGTAGCCTCGCAATTCCGAGCCGATCGAGCTCTTCCAATAGCCGGTCGCCAGTCCCAACGCCGCCAACTGCGAGCGCAGCCGGCCCCGCCTCCGTTCGGAACGGCGCACGGCGCCTTGCAGCCGCGCCAGCCGGCGCTGCGCCTCTCCGGAGCGAGACTGCGCCTGCTCGAAATCCTTGCCGAGGGATTCTTCCAGGTTTTGATACTGCTCGATCTGGCGCCGCGTGGCCTCCAGCTCCTTGCGCACCTTGGCCAGCTGCCGCCGCTTGCCGCGCCAGCTGGCGGACGACGAGCTCGGCAAGGCCAGGACCGCCGCGCACGCCCCGGCGAGGAGGATCCTTAACGACGGCACAAGGCCCACCCCGCCGCGACGGCCGCCGCCAACAGCCCCATCTGCCGCGGCAACTGCGGCCACTGCCACCAGGAAGCGAGCAGGCTCAGCGGCAGCATCAGCGCCGCGACCGCCAGCATCCCGCAGGCCGCGCCGGCCGCCAGGGCCGCGACGCCGCCGGGCTGCGCTCGCCACGCCCCGGCGCCGCCCGCCCATGGGCCGAGAACGATCAACGCCAAGAGCGCCACGCCGAAGGCCAGCGCCGCCAGGACCAAATCCAGGAATCGCGCGTAAAACCGCGCCTGCAAAATAGCCCGGACCTGCGCCGGCTTGTAGCGGACGTCGGAGAAGGAGGCCAGCGCGTCGGCGTGGGCGATCCACAGGGGCACATGCCCCAAGCCGGCCTCGGTCAGCTTGACCTCGAGAGCGGGCATGAGTGGATTGCCGCCGACCAAGGCCACCGACTCCGCCAGCCCGGGCTCCTCGCTCTCGAGCTGGGCCAGCTCTTGCCGCCGCGTGACCACGCGCACGTCCGCGACGTCCGGCAGCCGGCGCAGCCGCTGGGCGACGAGCTCCTGCTTGGCTTGCGGCAGGTCGCTTTCCAAGAACAACAGGACGCGAAAATCTCCGCTCAGCCGCGTCTCGGCGGCGCGGGCCTGCCGCTGCAGCAGCAGCAAGGCCTCGCCTCCAAGCCCGACGAGAAGCCCCGCGAGCGCGCAAACGGCCAGCCGCCGGATCTCGAGGCGAAAATGACCCCTCACGTTGGGCAGTATACCAAGGACCTCCGCGTCAGCGGTAGGGGCTCAAGACGGAGGCCAGGCGCGCCAGCAGAGCCGCCAAGAACGGCAGCAGCAGCAGAGCGGTCGCCACCAGCAGCCATGGGGCGCGATGCCGCACGTAGGCGAAAAACTCCAACAGCCCGCCCCGCGGTCTCGCCGGGGCAGCCGCGGCCGCGTCGTTCGGCGCGGGCGCCACCTTCAACACGTCGGGATATTCGAGCAGCCGAGGCAGCAGGCTGAGAGGCAGATCCCCGACCACGACCAAGGCGACCCCCCCCGAATGGGGAACGGCCTCGAAGCCGATCGTCCTCCTCCAGCGGAACTGCGCCGAGGACGCCAGCTCGCTCAAACTTTTCTGTATGGCTTGCGCCACGTTGCCCCGGCGCGGCACGCGCAGTCCGACGACCAGGCTTGCCCGCGACGAGGCGCTCTCGACGGGAAAGCCCTCCCGGCCGATCCGCACGCGGCGCACCCCGGGAGCCTGGATGGCGGCTTGGAGCCGATCGGCGCGCAGCCAGCCTCGAACGATGGTCGCCGCCGCCTCCGGTCCCGCCGCCTGGCCGGAGAGATCGGACGGGCGCGGAATGAAACGGGGATCCGGCTTAAAGCCGGTGACTTGGGTCAACTGCGCCACGGCGTCCTTGAGGTCGTTTTGGTTGACCGCCAGATCGACCGACACAAAAAGCTCAGGCTTCGAAGCCCCCGCTCGCTTGGCATCGGGCGCGGCCTCTCGCTCGGGACCGGAAGCCTCGGGCTGGACGACCGTCTCCAGGCCCAGGATCCTGCGCTCGTACTCCTGGCGCGCCTGCCGCTCGGCTTGCTCCAGGTCCGAACGCTGAATCCTGGCGGAGCTCATCTCCAGCGGCTCCGAGACGCTTTTCCACAACGAATAGGCCGGCGAGTTGGGTGGGGCGGGGCGCGAGGAGGACCGCTCGAGCCGGGCCTCAGGGGCCTTGGCGACGGCCACTCTGGCGACCGGCGCCTTGGGGACGGCGCGCGCAAGCATGGGAGAGGCGCCCGCCGGAACCTTCCGGACCGCCGGCGCGGCCGCCGCTTGGGGAGGCGGCGCCGTTTGGCCGGCGGCGGGTTTAGCCGGCTTGGCCGGCCGCGCTTTTTGGCCGCCGCCGCGGCTGTTCTCGAGATAATCCGCCGCTCCCCCGACCGGGGTCTTCAGATCGCCGCCGCCCTCGCCGAAGAAGGAGACATGAAAGGGCTTGTCCGACGCGGCGGGGGCGGGAGGAGGGTCGGCGCAAAACGAAACCGAGGGCAGCAAGAGCGACAAGGCCACGACCCACGCTCGCGCGCCCATGGGCGCAGACTAGCATATAACGGATCGGCGGACAACGGCCTCGCGCCGGCGCTGTTTTATGGCTCCTTGACTCGTTCGCGGCGCGCCGATTCGTAGAGTTCCAAGTAGCGCTTGATCGAGCCTTCCCAGGAAAAATCCCGGGACATGCCAGCGTCCGCCAACGCGTCCCAAGCCGGCGTGCCGAAGGCCTCCAGGGCGCGGTCGAGGGCCGATCCGAGGCTGGCCTCGTCCGCCGGCTCGCAGATGAACCCGTTGGCCTCCCGCGCCGGCCGCTCGAAGACCGTGTCGGCCAGGCCCCCGGTGCGGCTGGCCACCGGGACGGCCCCGTAGCGCATCGCGATCATCTGTCCCAAGCCGCACGGCTCGAAGCGGGACGGCATGAGGAAGATGTCGCAGGCCGCGTAGAGGCGATGGGCGAAGGCGTCGTCGAAGCCGCGATGGAAATGGACCAGGCCCGGATGCCGCCTGGCAAGCCCCCACAACTCCTGCTGCAGCGCCATGTCCCCGGTCCCGACGACGGCGAGCTGGCAGCGGCCCAGCCGCGGCTCCAGCGCCCGGATCGCGATGTCCAGCCCCTTTTGGTAGTCGAGCCGCGAGACCACCCCGACGAGGGGACTGCCCGGCCGCGCGGGCAGGCCCGCCTCGCGCTGCAGCGACGCCTTGCAGTCGGCCTTGCCCGTCGCGCGCTCGCCGACTCCATAGCGGCGCGGCAGGGCCGGGTCGCGCCGCGGATTCCAGACGTCCAGATCGATGCCGTTGAGCACGCCGGAAAGGGAAGCGGAACGCCGCCGCAGCAAGCCCTCCATGCCGAAGCCGCGCTCCCCGGAGGATTGTATCTCCCGCGCGTAGTTCGGGCTGACCGTCGTCAATCGGTCGGCGAAGGCCAACCCCGCCTTGAGGAAGCTGACCTTGCCGTAGTACTCGAGCCCCTCGGGAGAAAAATCCTCCCACGGCAATCCCGCCGCCTCCAGGCAGTCCGGCGCAAAAAGCCCTTGATAGGCCATGTTGTGCACCGTCATCACGGACGCGGTCCGGCTAAACAACGGCTCCTGCGCGTAATGGCGCTTCAACAGCAACGGCATCAGCCCCGTCTGCCAATCGTGGACATGGAGGATGTCCGGCTTGAACCCCAGCCGCTTGACCGCCTCCAAGGCGCCTCGCTGAAACAGGATGAAGCGGCGATCGTTGTCGGGATAGTCGCTCCCGTCATGCCCGTAGAGGCCCTCCCGATCAAAAAAAGGAGGATAGTCGAGCAGGCAAACCGAGACGCTGCGGCGCTGCATGTAGCGCAGTCCCACCTCCAACGTCCGCGTTCCCAACGGGACCGGCAGAGCCTGGGCGGCGCCCCCCTGCAGGACCGCGGATTCGACCGAGCGATATTTGGGAAGCGCCAGCAGCACGTCGTGGCCGGCGGCCCCGAGCTTCTGGGCCATCGCCCCGACCACGTCCGCGAGGCCGCCGGTCTTGCAGAACGGCACGGCCTCGCTGGCGGCCAGGACGATCTTCATTCGTCCCAGATCGATTTGCGCGGCTTTTGCTCGGCGGGATTCTCAGGAGCGGCAGGAGCGGCCGGCTCGGGCGCGGCTTCCAAGGGCGCGGGAGCGGGCTCAGGCTCGGGCGCGGTCGTAACCTCGGCCTCAAGCGCCGCGGCGGGCGCGGAGGCGGGCTCGACCGGGGGCTGGAAGCCGTCGAGAGGAGGCAAGTCGGCCAGGCTGCGCAGCCCGAAATGGCGCAGAAAGTCGGGGGTCGTGCCGTACATCAGCGGCCGGCCGACCGTCTCCTTGCGGCCGACGACGCGGATCAAGCCCTTCTCCAGCAGCGTCTCCAGGGCCGCGATGACCTCGACGCCGCGGATATGCTCGATCTCGGCGCGCGTCAAGGGCTGCTTGTAGGCGATGATCGACAGGGTCTCGTGGGCCGCCGTCGACAGGCGCATCGTCATGCGGTCGGAGAACAGCTTGCGCACGTAGGGGGCATAGTCCGGGCGAGTTCCCATCTGAAAGCCCTCGGCCACCTCCACGACCTGGACCGCGGACTGCTTCTCGTCCAACTCCCCCTTCAAGGCGGCGATGGCGTCCTCGACGCGCTTGGACTCCTTCTCGCGCACGCCCAGGATCTTGCAGAGCTGGGCCAGGCTCAGCGGATGGTCGGTGATGAACAGCAGGCTTTCAAGCGCTTTCTTGAGCGCCTCGTTCTCTGTCGGGGACGGGCTGGTCGCTTCCATCGTTGGTGGCCTCTTTCTTGAAGATGACGATCTTGCCGAAGTTGCCTTCCTGGCGGATGAATATCCTCTGGAGCTTGGTCAGCTCGAGCAGGGCGAGAAAGCAGCTGATGATGCCGCGCCTCTTGCGCTCGTCGCAGAAGAGCTCCTCCCACGAAAGCGCAGGCTTGAGGGAAAGCAGGCGCATGACCTTCTCCATCTTCTCCTCGATCGGGAATTCCTCGCCGAGGACTTCCTTCTTGCCCGCGTCCTCGGCGCGGTCCAGGACCTCTCGCAGCGCCGCGAGCAGATCGAGGGTGCCGATCGCCAGGGATTTTTCCTCGTCGGAGAAGGTGGGAGCCCCGCGGTAGAAGACCCCGGAGAACTCCTCCGCCCTCTTCTCCAGAAAATGGGCGGCCTGCTTGAACTTCTGGTACTCGACGAGCTTGGCGACGAGCTCGGCGCGCGGGTCCGGGCCTTCCTCGCCCTCGGCCGTCTGCTGGCTGGGCAGCAGGGTCTTGGCCTTGATCGCCATCAGGGTCGAGGCCAGCACCAGGAATTCCCCGGCCAGCTCGAGGTTGAGGTCCTTGATCATCTCGAGATAGGCCAGGTATTGCCGCGTGATATGGGCGATCGGGATGTCGTGGATGTCGAGATCGTCCTTCTTGATCAAGAACAGCAGCAGGTCGAGCGGGCCCTCGAAAAGCTCGAGCTGGACCTCGTAAGCCATCAGGCCAACCCCATGGCGCGGCGCGCCTCCCGCATCGTCGCGCGCGCTTCGGCGCGGGCCTTCTCGGCGCCCTCGGCCAGCAGCGCCTCGACGTCCACTCCGGAAAAACGCTCCCTCTGCTGGCGCATGCGGGCGTATTCGGCTTCCAAGGCGGGAAGAAGATTGTCGCGCTTGTCGGCGACGCAGCCCAGCTTCCCCGCGCGGCAATCGGCGGCGATGGAGCGGAGCTTGTCCGAGCCGAGATACAGCTTCTCCAGGGCGTAGACCGCGCAGCCGGGGGGGTTCTCGGCGCAAGGCTCCGGGTGGCCGGGGCTGTCCTTGCGCAGCTTGGTGGGATCGGTGTAGGCGCCCATGACCTTCTTTGCGAGCGCCTCCGGCGCCTCGCTCAAATCCAGGGCGTTGCCGTAGGACTTCGACATCTTGCGCCCATCCAGGCCGGGAAGCTTGGGGGTCTGCGTCAGCAGGGCCTGCGGCTCCGGGAACACCTGCCCGTAGAGGGAATTGAAACGACGGGCGATCTCGCGCGAAAGCTCCAGATGCGGCAATTGGTCCTGGCCCACGGGGACTTTCTCCCCGCGATAGAGCAGGATGTCGGCGGCCTGCAGCACGGGGTAGCCCAGATGGCCGAAGGTGCGCAGCTCGTGGCGCGCGCCCGCCGCCGGCGCGGCCGACCGCTCCCCGGAAAGGGTTCTCGTGAGCTTGGTCTTGGACAGCTCCTGGAGCTGCTCCTTCCAGGTCGGATTGTTCTCCAGCCACGACAAGGGCGTGACCATGCCCAAGAGCAGCGCCAGCTCCGCGTGCTCCGGCACGTCGGATTGCCTAAACAGCAGGCAGCGCGCGGGATCGAGCCCGGCCGCCAACAACTCCAAGACGAGCTCGCGGACGTTCTCGCGCAAGGCCCCGGTCTCCTCATAGCCGGTCGTCAGCATGTGCCAGTCGGCGATGAAGAAACGGCAGCCGTGCCGTTGGGACAGCTCGATCCAATTCTTGAGCGCTCCGAAATAATTGCCCAGGTGCAGGCGGCCCGTCGGGCGCATGCCAGAAACGACTCGGCTCATCGACGGAAGGCTCCGGCTGGCACGGCGGCTATCTTACCATGTTCCGGGCCGCGCCGTCCGCGCCCCCATGTTCCAAGAGCCGCGCGGCATGGCGCCGCGCCCAGGCCAGCGCCTCGGATCGCCGCCGCAGCGTCCCCCGCCATTGCAGGGCGGCGGCGCGCTCGAGCACGCGCCGGAAGCCCGGGCCGGGAACCAAGCCCAGGGCCTCCAAGTCGGAGCCGTTCAAAAACAACGGACGCAAGGCGCAGGCCGGCAGCCCGGGCCGCAGGGCGCGCAGGGCGCGCAGGACATGAATCGGGAGCCGCTCGCGCGCGGCGCGTTTCTCCTCGGTCAAGCGCAATAGCTCGTGTAGGTCGCCGGACAGCCGGCGCTCGAGAGCCAGGCGATCGACGAAGGCTTTCCCGCGGGATCCCAAGGCCAAGACCATCGCGCATAATCGCTCCTCGACTCCGCGCAGCTCGCGCGGCGGGGAAGGCGGGCGGACGCCGAACAACGCCAGGTAGCCCCACCGCTCCAGGTAGGCCAGCGGGCAGCGGGTCTCCCTCTCCGCCAGCAGGCGCAAGAGCTCCTGGGTCAGGCGATGCGGCGACAGCCTCGCGGCATGCCCCGCCGCCATCGCCTCCCGGCACTGGCGCAGGAGATCCGCGTCCGGCCTCAAGCCCAGCCGGCAGGCGTAGCGCGCGGCCCGAAAGGCGCGCGTGGGGTCGTCCCGCAAGCTTGAGGCGTGCAGCAGCCGCAGGCGCTTGGCGCGCAAGTCCGCCCGCCCGCCGAAGGGATCGATGAGCTCGCCGCGGCGCGGGCCGTTGAAGGCCAGCGCCATGGCGTTGACCGTGAAGTCTCGGCGTCCCAGGTCCTCCTCTATGGAAGCCGCGGGCGCTACGACCGGCAGGCTGGCGGGAGCGGGATAGCGCTCGCGCCGCGCGACGGCGAGGTCGATGCGGAGGGGCGGGCGGCCGGCGCCGACGACGCGGAAGGTCCCGAACTGCCCGAACGCCTCGGCCCTGCCCCCCGCCGCGCGGCGGCACCAGGCGAGCAGCGGCGCCGGGTCGCGGTCGCAGACCAGGTCGTAGTCGTTGGTGGAGCCTCCCCGCAGCCAGTCGCGCACGCAGCCGCCGACCGCGTACAGGGCCAGGCCCTCCGCCCGCGCGCGCCTGGCCAAAGGCTCCAGCAGGCGCCGCGCCGCGGCGGGCACGCGGACGGAAAAGGCCTCCGCGGTCTTCAAGCGGGCTTGGCCGCGCGCTCTGGCGGCAGCGGGCAACCCCTCTCCAGCTTCGCCAAAAAAGAGCGGCAATCGGAAAGCCGCTCGTTGGCCTCGACGACCCGCCGCAGGCCCTCGACGACGGCCTCGACTCCGGGCTTGCGGCCCGGCCGCTGGACGTAGGGCAAGGCGCGCGGCACCTCATGGCGGCGCGCGTAGGCGCGCGAAACGGCGTAAAGCCCCAGCCCCAGCTCCCGCGCCACGTGCTCCATGACCTCGCTCTCCTCGCCGCGGTAGTCTTCTCGCTGGAGCAGCTCCCCCAAGCCTTCCTGGCCGAAGAACAGCTCCGGCTCCTCGATGGACTCCAGCTCGCCGCCCAACGTCCGCTTCATCGCAGAGAAATCATCGCGCATCTTCCCGCGCCAATAGTCCTCCCGGTCCCGGTAGGAGGCGGGAAATACGAACGCCAAAAGCTCCGCCCCGGCCTCCAAATAGACGAAGGCGGCCTCCGGCACGAAGGCGGCGCCGCAGCCGGGACAGATGATCAGGTTGCATTCGCGCCAGAGCAGGGCGTCGCGCAGCTCCGGGCTGCGCTCGCCGTGGATGAAGCTCCAAACTTCCGCGGCGAAGGCCTCGCAGCCGTTGGGGCAATTCGCATCGATCTCTCCCTTGAAGGACACGCCTCTATTATAGGCTACTGCGCGATGCGCTTGAAATACTCCTTGATCAAGGCGTCCTGGGAGGCGGGACGGCGCTCGCGCAGGGAGCGCTCCAGCTCCTGGCGCAATTGCTTGGGCGGCAGGTAATCCCCGGCCGCCGGCAGGGCGACGAAGCCCCGCTCGGAACCACCCTCTCCCTCGCCGCCCGGCAGACGCAGCGCGCCCGTAGAGCGCTTAAACGGCTCCAGCAGCCGCAGCCTGCGCGAGCTCTGGCCGGCCGCCGCCGCCTCGAGCGAGTTTTGGCCGCGGGTCAAGAGCTCCAGCGCCCGCCGCTGCGCCGGCAGGGCCGCGGCGCCGTCGCGCCGATTAAGGCTTGCCGCGGCTTGGGCTTGCTTGCGATGGGCAGAGGCCAGCGCGGCGATCGCCTCCCGCGCCGAGGCGCCCGTCTCATCCTCCAGGGATTCCAGCTCTTGGCGCAGCAGCTCGGTCCGGCCCGCGAGGGAGGCTTGCTCGCTGCCCTCCGCCTCGGCTTGCCCTCCGGCATCCAGCGCAACGGGGCCGACGCCTTGGCGCAATGCCGCGGCCACGGCCTCTTCCTCGGAGGCGACCTCCTTCGCCCCGCTCGCGCGCGCGGCCCGCGCGGCCCGGTCCAGCAGCGCGGGGGCAAGGCGCACCGCGCGGGCCTTAAACTCCCGCCGGACCGCCCGCATCGCGGCCAAGGCGCCGGCGGGCAGGCGCGCGGAGGACAGCGCCGCCGCGATGGCGGCCTCTTGCCGCCGTTCCAGCTCTCCCAGCAGGCGCCGCTGCTCCTCCAAGCGCCTCTGGACCTTGGCCTCCTCCAACTCTTGCGTGCGCTCGATCAGGCGGGCCTGGCCCTTGGCGAGCTCCTCCCACTGGGCCCGGGCCCGCTCAAGCCGCAGCCTCGCCCAGTCGGGCAGCGCCGCTTCCCGAGAGCCGCCGGCCGCTTGGCCGATCGCCCGCTGGATCCGCGCCAGCTCCCGGGAGAGGCGCCGCGCCAAGAGCTCGGCCTGGCGGTAATCGCCGCGCTCCAACGCCCGGGAGAGGGCGTCGAGCTGCGATCGCGCCTGCCCCAACGGCAGCCGCAGGGCGTTTCGCGCGGCCGAAGAAGCCGGGCCGACCTTAGGCAGCGACTCCAGGGCGCGCTGCAAGGAGTCGAGGCCGCGGCGCGCCTCGGCCAGTGCCGCTTGAGCCCGGGCGAGGTTTCTGGTCGCGGCCTTGCCCCGCGCCAGCGCGGCGGCCGCGCTCTCCAGGGGCGAGGCCGCCTGCGACAGCCGCTCGGCGGCTCGGTCCAGATCCTCGAGGTCTTGCAAGGGGCGCCCTCGCTCCAGCAGCGCGCGGGCGGCCTCCAGCCGCTCCCGAGTTCTCGGATTGCCTGGGCTTGAGGCGGCCAACCCCTCGGCCGAGGCGCCCACCTCATCGGCCAACGCGGCATTGGAGTAGGGATCGCCGCGCATCGCGGCGGCGAGAGCCGACATGTCCTTGGAGGCGGCGGCCAGGTTCTGGCTCGACTCCAGGGCGGCGTCCACGGAGCCGCGCGCCCGCCGCCAGAGCCGCAGCGCGCGCTCATGGCCGCCCTGCAAGTCCTCGACGTCCACGATCGCCGCCGCGGACAACGCCGATTGCGGCGCGGCCGCGGTGTCGATCGCCTTTAGCCGCAGCTCCAGCCTGCCCAACGGGAAGCCGGACAACGGCAAGGCGTAGTCGCCCGAGGCCTCCCGGCCTCCGGCGCGCAGCAGCGTGATCTGGTACGGCTTGCCCGCCGCCGGACGCAGCAGCAAGCTGACGCGCGACAACCCCGCGTCGTCGCGCGCCAGGTAGGAGACGGGAATGGAATCCGAGGGGCTGGCCAGCACGGTCCCCAAAGGAGAGAGCAACTGGACGCTCGGCGGCTGGTCCCGGCGCACCTTCAATTGGTAGACCGCCGAGTCGGGTTGGCGACGCCCATCCGCGGCCTCCAGGTCCAGGCTCAACGCGGCGCCCGTTTCCGCGACGAAGGAAGCGCGATATTCGCCCGCGGGATCGCGCCGCATCCGCAGCGGCCGCGGCAGCGAGGACAAGCGCAGCCAAGCCCGCGACAGCGGCTGATTGGGCCGACCGGAAATCGTCACGAGCGCTCCCCGCAACGCCTCCAGGTCCTGGCCCGGCCCTAGCGCCACCTCCTCGTCCACCGGCCCGCGCAAGCGGGCCAGCACCGGCTCCAGGCGCAGCGGCAGCACGGGCGTCAGCGTGTAGACGCGGCTGCGCAGGTCCCGCCACTCCACGCGGTAGCGCAAGGGGGCCGTCAGGCCGTCCAAGACCAGGCTGCAGCCACGGCTGGATTCCTCGCTCCAAGACGCGCGCCGCCAGCCGCCCTCTTGGCCAAGCCAGAGCGAAAGCCCTCCCCGCTCGCCGCTAAAGCCTGGACGCCACGACGCCGACAGCGTCACGGACCGCGCCCATTCCGGCCGGGCGTCGCCGGGGCTGATGCTCACGTAGCGCTCCAGGGGCGCTTGATTCCAGGGCAGCAGCAGCCGCCCGAAAGCCCCCGCCGGCGCCCAGCCCAGCGACAGCGCCGCCAGGGCGGCCAAGGCCGCCGCGCGGATCAAGCGCGGATCGGGACGCCACCGAAACAGCGGTTCATCGGCGACGCCCGCCAAGCAAGCCTCCGCCTGCTCCAGATGGGCGTCGCGCAGCGAGCGCGAGACGCCTTCCGGCAGCGGTCCGCGCGACAATTCCCAGGCCGGCAGCAGCAGGGAGCGCAGCTGCGGCCAGCGCGCCTCGGCCCGGGCCAGCGTCTCCCGCTCCCCCACCCGCGCCAAGGGCAGGATCAATAGGCGCCAAGCTCCGTAAAGCAGGGCCATTGCGCCCGCCGCCAGCAGGAAGAGGCGGATCTGGCGCGGCAGGGCCAAGGCCTCGTCCAGCCAGACGGCGGCGGCCAGGGCCAGGAGCGCCGCGCAGCACAAGCGCGTCGCCCCGTCCAGCAAGGCGACGCGCAAGGCCTGGCGGCGCCAATGCCGCTGGCGGCGCTCAAGCAGTGACTTCACCGCGCCATTGTAGCGCTTCGCCGGCCTGTTCCGGCTGCGCCGCCATGATTTCACCCCGCCGGAGAAAAATCGGCGCTTTCCAACGCGAACGCCGAGAACTGCCGACGCGGGCTAGTTGCTTTCTAAGCGGCCGGGGAACGCAGGCGGCTTTCGACGGAGGCGATCTCGCGCAACTGCTCGCGCCGCCGCTCGATCAAGCGCACCTCGCTCTCCACCGTCCGGGATTTCTCGATCTCCAGCATCACGTCCTCGGTACGGTCCTGGCGCAGGAGATGCTTGTACGACATGAACTCGCGCAGCCAGGCGGAGAAGGCGGCGGGAGCGTCGTAATCGAGCAGGAGCTCGTCCATGACGATGCGCAAAACCAAGCCCAATCCCACCAGCCCCGCGGCCAGCGAGAGCAGGAACCTGAAGTAGAGCGTCATGCCCGGTACGTTCGTCATCACCCTTATTGTACTCCCCCGCCGCCGCGGCTGTAGGGCCATCCGGCGACCCTCAATCAGCCAGAGGAACTAGTCAAAAATGGGACTAAAGTCCCATATCTCTTGCCTCTATCTTACCGCATCGCCAGATTGGCTACAATAGGGGCGATGCTCTGTCCCGCTTGCGGCGCGGCCAAGCCCGGCTCGGCGGCCTTCTGCCCCTCCTGCGGCCGCGTCTTCACGGCGCGGGCCTGCGCGCCGCCGGCCCCGCCCCCCTTGCCCAGCCCGCTGATCGTGCGCAGCGCCGTCTACGGGGCCTTGGCGCTGCTGGTCGGCGGCTACGGCGCCAATCTCTATTCGCGCTACCTCGACGCCGAGCGCGACCGGCTGGACTCTTCCTTATTAAGACAGGTCGTAGAGCATCGTCAGCTGGTCGAGCGCACGATGGCGCAGATCGACGCCGCCCAGCCTGGGCCCTAGGGCCCAACGAAGCGAAGTCGAATGGCCCAGGCGGCCCGCGGGTCGGCGGTTAAACTGTCCCAATGAAGCGCCAAACCCTGGCCGCCGGACTGCTCGCGGGCCTGCTCTGCGCCGCCCCGCTGAAGGCCTCGGAGCCGATCGAGGAACCGGCCATGCCGCCGGCGGCGCCCTTGACGGCGCAGGCGGCGCCCCTGGCGACACCGGCCCAGTCCCTGCTTGCCTTGCCGGCGCAAGCCCCGGGCCTGGCTGCGGCCGGCGCGCCGCGCCCCCTCGCCCGGGCGCAGGCCGTCCTGCATAAAGTCCGCGACTGGCTGTGGCCGGCCGTCTCCTCTCCCTATGGCTACGACCTCAATCGGCATTACTATCACGGCACCAGCTTCGAGACGCTGTTCCAAATCGCGGCCGGCGACGGAGCCATGGCATCCTCCTACTTCTCGAATGAGCCAGGCCATCCTAAAGGCTACGCCCGGGCTCGTTCCCGGCACACCGGAACGCCCGGCGTCGTGCTGCAATTTCCGCGCGAGGCGCTGGCCGAAAACCTCTTCGAGAGCACTTACCAGCCGCTGCCGATGGCTCGGACGTCCAGAGAGATAGAGGCCTTTCTCCCGCATTTCTACCAGACCCAAGACCCCGTCCCGCTGTCCGCGATGACCGAGCGGTCCAAGCAAGCGATCCTTGAATGGCTGTCCGTCCAGAGGGACTTGAATCCGGAAAATCCGGTCTGGCCCGCGCGGATTAAGATGTTCGAGGCCGTTCTCGGCCGGTCCGCTCCCGAGCCGCGAGGCCGCGTCTTGGCGGAAGGCCTCGCCCGCGGCGAGCGGGTCGTCGCGGTCGGGCGCTTTCCGGAGACCGCGATCTGCGTCGGCCGCGACCAGCATGGCCCGATACTCCGGGCTTGGCGTCAGATCGACCACACGCGGGGGCGCTGGGTCACGATCAAGGCGCGCGGCAAGACGCTGCTGGCGGACGGGCGGGCGGACGAAGGCCAACTGGCAGGCGCCGAACTGGTAAAATAAAGCGATGCCGCTGTTCCGGCTGCGCTCGAAGTTCAAGCCCGCCGGCGACCAACCCCAGGCCATCGAGACGCTGGAGCGACGGACCCGGGAAGGCGCGCCGGCGCAGGTGCTGCTGGGCGTGACCGGCTCCGGCAAGACCTACACGGCCGCGCAATTGATCCAGAGGCTGGAGCGCCCCGCCCTCGTCGTCTCGCCCAACAAGGTGCTGGCGGCCCAGCTCTACTCAGAGTTCAAGGCCTTCTTCCCGGACAACGCGGTGGAGTTCTTCATCTCCTACTACGATTACTACCAGCCGGAGGCCTACGTCCCCTCCACAGACACCTACATCGAGAAGGACTCCTCGATCAACGACCGCATCGACCGGCTGCGGCTGAAGGCGACGAGCTCCCTCTTGGCGCGGCGGGACGTCATCGTCGTGGCCTCCGTCTCCTGCATCTACAACATCGGCTCTCCGGAAAGCTACCGGCGCCATTCCATCCCCTTGGAGGTCGGGCTGCGCATCGGCCGCTCCGAGCTGCTCGAGAAGCTGGTGGCGATCCACTACGAGCGCAACGAAACCGAGTTCATACGCGGCCGCTTCCGCGTCAAGGGCGGGGTCGTCGATATCTTCCCGGCCTACATGGAGAGCGCCCTGCGCGTCGAGCTGGGCGAGGAGGGGGTCGCGGCCCTGACCGAGTTCGACCCGCTGACCGGCTCGAAAATCCGCCCGCTTGAGCGGGAGTGGATTTATCCTGCCAAGCACTTCGTCACCGACTACGACGAGCGCCTGCGGGCGATCCGCGGCATCCAGGCGGAGCTCGACCTGCGCTTAGGGCAGCTTAAATCCGCCAACAAGCTGCTGGAGGCGCAGCGCCTGGAGCAGCGCACGCGCTACGACATGGAGCTCCTGCGGGAGGTCGGCTTCTGCCACGGCATCGAGAATTATTCCCGCCATCTCTCCGGCCGCCCGCCGGGCGAGCGGCCGCGCTGCCTGCTGGATTTTTTCCCGAAGGACCATCTCCTCCTCATCGATGAGAGCCATGTGACGGTCCCGCAGCTGGGCGGGATGTACGAGGGCGACCGGGCGCGCAAGCAGACCCTGGTCGATTTCGGCTTCCGCCTGCCCTCCGCCCTGGACAACAGGCCGCTGCGCTTCGACGAGTTCGAGGGCCTGGCGGGCCAGACCATCTACATCTCGGCCACGCCCGGGCCCTACGAGCTCTCGCGAACCCGCGGCGAGATCGTCGAGATGGTCGTGCGACCGACGGGCCTGGTCGATCCGGAGGTCCTGGTCCGGCCGACGGAGGGCCAGCTCACCGACTTGATGGAGCGCCTGCGCCTGCGCGCCGACAAGGGCGAGCGCGCCCTGGTGACCACGCTGACCAAGCGGACGGCCGAGGACCTCACGCAGTTTCTGCGCGGCAAGGGCCTGCGGGTGCGCTACCTGCACTCCGACATCGACTCCTTGGAGCGCATCGAGATCCTGCAGGACCTGCGCCAAGGCCGCTTCGACACCCTGGTCGGCATCAACCTGCTGCGCGAGGGGCTGGACCTGCCGGAGGTCTCCCTGGTCGCCATCCTGGGCGCCGACCATGAGGGCTTCCTGCGCTCGGAGACGACCTTGATCCAGATCTCCGGCCGCGCCGCGCGCAACGTGGGCGGCGAGGTCGTGCTCTACGCCGACTCGCGCACCGGCTCGATGGAGCGCGCCATCTCGGAGATGGCGCGCCGCCGCGACAAGCAGCTCGCCTACAACCGCCTGCACAAGATCACTCCGAAAACGATCGTCAAGGCCGTCGAGCGGCTGGACGAGTTCCAGAGCCAGGCCAAGGCGCGGGCCGCCTCGATGCTCCGGGAGGCCGAGCGCCCGCTCAAGGCCGGGGACGTCCCGGTCCTGGCCGAGGAGCTGGAAGCGCGCATGGAGGAGGCGGCCGACAACCTGGACTTCGAGCTGGCGGCGGCCCTGCGCGACCAGCTCTTCGAGCTGCGCGAGATGTCGGTCAAGTCGGGGAGCGCGAGGCGCCGCGGCAAGGCAAGTGCTAGAATTTCCCGCCCGCGATGAAGCTGAAAGCCGCCGACGCCCTCATTCGACTGGCCCTGGCCGAGGACCTGGGCGCGCGCGGCGACGTGACGACCGAGGTCTTCGTCGCGCCCGACGCCAAGCTGAGCGGCAGGGTGCTCGCCAAGCAAGCCGGGATCGTCTGCGGCGTCGAGCTGGCCGCGGAGGTCTTTAGGCGAGTCGACCGCAGCTGCCGCGCCGCGATCCTGCGCGGCGACGGCCGGCGGGTCCTGCCGGGGGACACGGTCCTGCGCCTGTCCGGCGGCCGGGCCCTGCTCAGCGCAGAGCGCATCGCCTTGAACTTCCTGCAGCGGTTGAGCGGCGTGGCGACCTTGACGGCGGCCTATTGCGCCCGGGTCAAGGGCACGCGCGCGCGCGTCTACGACACGCGCAAGACCCTGCCCGGCTGGCGCGAGCTGGACAAGTACGCCGTGCGCTGCGGAGGAGGCGCCAACCATCGCATGGGCCTCTACGACGCCGTCCTGCTCAAGGACAACCACTGGGCCGGCGGCCGCGACGTGGCCCGCGGCGTGCGCTCGGCGCGGCGCAGCTATCCCGGGGTCGTCGTCGAGTTGGAGGCCGCGAACCTGGAGCAGGCGCGGGGCGCGATCGCCGCGGGAGCCGACGTGATCCTGCTCGACAACATGCCGCGGCCGCTGCTGCGCCGCGCCATCGCCCTCATCCGCAAGCGCGCGCCCAAGATCGAGATCGAGGTCTCCGGAGGGGTCTCCCTCTCCTCGATCCGCGCCCTGGCTCTCCTCGGCCCCGACCGCATCTCCGTGGGGCGCCTGACCCACAGCGCCCCGGCGCTCGACTTGAGCTTCGAGCTGGACCAGGGTCCCTAGTGTAGTGAGTCATAAATCCCTTTGCATTAGGAGGCCCAATCCCGAGACGATTTCCAGGAGCGACGCAGAAATCGGCCGGGAGTGGGCCTCCCCTTGCTCTGAAGTCTTGATTCGGGAGGGGCAGCGCCATTTCGCCCCCTGGCTTCGTTGCTCGTCGCTTGCATAGCTTAGGCTATGCGCGCTCCTCGCGCCTCGCCAGGCGCCAAACTGGCGCTGCAAAATGTAAAGGGATTTATGATTCACTACACTAGTGCTGCGAGCGCTGCCGGGCGTCTGCCAGACGCTGCATCTGACCGAGACCGACTCCACGCAGACCGTGGCGCGCCTCCTGGCCGAGCAGGGAGCCCCGGATGGGACCTTGGTCTGGGCCGACCGGCAGCGGCGCGGTCGCGGGCGGCTGAAGCGAAGCTGGCAGTCCAAGCCGGGAGGGCTCTACGCCACGCTGATCCTCAGGCCCTCCCTGCCGCCACGACGGCTGGCGGAGGTCGGCCTGCTGGCCGGCGCGGCGGTGGCCGCGGCATTGGCGCGGCACGCCGGCGTGCGCACCTTGGTCAAGCCGCCCAACGACGTCCTGGCCCTCGGCGCCGACGGCCGGCGGCGCAAGCTCTCCGGCATCCTCTGCGAGGCCGCGGGCAGCCAGAGCCGGCTGGACTGGCTGCTGCTGGGCTTGGGCGTCAACGTCGACAACGCCGTCTCCCTGCCCGGCGCCACCAGCCTGCGCCGGCTGACCGGACGGAGCTGGGAGGTCGAGGGCGTGCTGCGCGCCGTGCTCGCCGAACTGCGGCGCCGTCTTCCCCGTTAGGGCTGAGTTCCAAGAGCTGACCGGCTTGGCGCCGTAAGGACCTGCGGCCGCGCGAAAGAGGTATACTAGGGCATACCACTGGGAGCGACATATGGGAGATGTATTTTTGACCCGGGCCGGCTACGAGAAGCTCCTCTCCGAGCTGGAGCCCTTGAAAAAACAAAAGGGGCAGCTTTCGCAGGACATCGCGGAGGCGCGCGAGAAGGGCGATCTCAAGGAGAACGCCGAATACCACAGCGCCAAGGAGAAGCTCGGCGAAGTCATGTCCCGCATCGCCAAGATCCAGGACAAGCTGGAGAGCGCCAAGCTCATCGACGACCTCGAGCTGCCCAAGGGCCAGGTCGCCATCGGCTGCCTGGTGCGGCTCAAGGATGATGAGGGCGAGGAGCTCTCCTATACCTTGGTCGGCGAGGACGAGTCCGATCCCGCCGAGGGCCGCCTCTCGGTTTACTCCCCCCTCGCTCAAGGCCTGTTGGGCAAGAAGGTCGGGGAAACCGCCACCGTCGAGCTGCCGGCCGGGCCGCGGCGCTTCAAGATCCTTGCCGCGAACCCCGCCTAAACCGGCGTCGCCGGCGCAGGAAAAACGCCTCGGGCCATGACGAGTCTCGCCGCAGAACTGAAGGCCCGCGCCTTGGACGAGGGGGCCGAGCTGGCGGGCATCGCCGCCCCCGAATCGCCGCCGGAATCCTCCCATTACAAGGCCTGGCTGGAGGCGGGCCGCCAAGGCTCGATGCAGTACATGGAGCGAGACGCCGAGCGGCGCGGCGACCTCCGCCTCTGGTATCCCGAGGCCCGCTCGGTGCTGCTCTGCGCCTTCAGCTACGCCTCCAACGAGCCGGAGGCGCCGCGTCCGGGCCTGGGCCGCGTCGCCCGCTACGCCAGGGTCGCGGACTACCATCCGGAGCTCAAGCGCCGGCTGGGCAACGTGCTCGCATGGCTGAAGCGGCGGCGCTCGCAGGCCGACGGGCGCATTTTCACCGACACCAGCCCGATTCTCGAGCGCCTCTACGCGCGCTACGCGGGGCTGGGGTGGATCGGCAAGAACACGATGCTGATCTCCCCGCGCCTGGGCTCCTACACCCTGCTGGCGGGCCTGGCGCTCAACCTGGAATTGCCGCCGGACGCTCCCCAGGCCGACCATTGCGGAAGCTGCCGCCGCTGCCTGGAGGCCTGCCCGACGGACGCCTTTCCCAGCGAGCGCGTGCTGGACGCCTCCCGCTGCATCGCCTACCTGACGATCGAGCGGCGCGGAGCGATCCCTGAGCCGCTGCGCCCCGCGGTCGGCGACTGGGCCTTCGGCTGCGACATCTGCCAGGAAGTCTGCCCCTGGAACCGCTTCGCGCGTCCGGGACCGGCCCTCGGCGCCCCGGGGGAGAGCGCGCTCGAGCTGGAGCCCTTGCTAGCGCTCGACCAAGCGGCCTTCAAGGCGCGCTTCCAAGACTCCTGTCTGTCGCGCGCCAAACGCCAAGGCCTGGCGCGCAACGCCGCCTTGGCGCTGGGCAACGGAGGAGAGGCTCGGCATCGGCCGGCCCTACAGCGCGCCGCCGTCGACTCCGATCCGATCGTCGCCGAGCAGGCCTCCTGGTCCCTGTCGCGGCTGGAGGCCGTCCGCTCCCGCGGAGGCTAGGCCGTTTTGTAGACTGCCCGCCATGCGCAAAATCGCGCGACCGCTGCCCCGCCTCGCCGTCTGGCTGCTGGCCGCCGTTTCCTGCGCCGCCGCCCCTTCCCTGGCGATCGCGGCCGAAGCGGGACCGGCGCCGTGGCTGCGCTGGATGCTGCGGCCGACCGAGCGCGGCATGCTGGTCCGCCTGCCGGTCGTCGACACCGACCCGAACCGCGGGGTGACCGTCGGCGTCATGCCCATCTGGGTGCTCGAGGATTCCAGCGGCACGCGCATCGAGCAGATCCACGCCCCCTCCCTGACCTTCAACAAGAATTTCGGCGTGACCCCGACCTACCGCTATTATCTCTATCCGGAGAAGGACGCAGCCCTGCTGCTGCGCGGCTCCATCGGCAAATACGAACGGGAGGCGATGGGCTCCTACGACGACGCCTCCTTCCTGGGCACGGAGCACGACCTGGCCCTGCGGCTGCAATACGCCATAGACGCCGATCCGCACTTCTACGGTCTGGGGCCGGACGCGCCGCTAAACCACGAGACCAACTATAAGCGCGACTACATGCTCGCGCGAGGCTCCTGGGGCTTGCCGCTGTTTCCCGGCTCCGGCTGGCGCGCTCATTTCGGCGACCGTCTGATCTCCGAGCGGGTCGGCAACGGCCCGCTGCCCGGCCTGCGCGGCTTCACGGACACCTTTCCCGCCCTGGTCTCTGTCCGCCACCAGCAATGCGACGAGCTCCAAGCCGCGCTGGACTACGACAGCCGCGACGATCGCGTCACGACGCGCCGGGGCGCCTTCCTGAAGGTCTACCGCGACCAATCCCTGCGGGGAGCCCTCAGCTCCTTTAACTTCGCCCGCAGCGGCCTGGACGGCCGCTACTTCCACCTGTGGCAGACCCCGCGCCAGATGGTGACGGCCTTAAGCCTCCAGTTCGAGCAGGTGCTGGGAAACGCCCCCTTCTGGCTGCTGCCCTCGCTGGGAGGCAAGTACTCCCTGCGCGCCTACGGCGAGGGGCGCTACGTCGATCGCTCGATGATCGCGCTCAACGCCGAGCAGCGCGTCACTTTCTACCAGGCGCGCGTGGCGGGAGTCTCCACGGAGTTCGAGCTGGACCCCTTCGTCGGCGTCGGCACGGTCGCCGACAATCCCGGGCGCTACGCCCTGGCCTACGCCCGCCCCGTCGTCGGCGCGGCGCTCCGCGCCGTGGCGCGCCCCCAGGTCGTCGGCTCCATCGACTTCGGAGTCGGGCAGGAAGGCCTTTCCGTCTTCATGGACATCAACTACTCCTTCTAGCGTCCTAGCGCTGCCTGGACTCGACGCTGACGGCCTTGCCCCCCTCGAAGACGACTCGCTCGCGCACCTCGTAGCGCGAGCTGCCGCCCGCGCCGAGGATCACGCCGTCGCCCCAAGCCGAGTCGTAGCCGCCGGGCAGGACGATCATGTCCACGCCGGGGCTGACCTCGGACTGCCCGTAGATCCAGATCTCCTGCTCGCTGGCCGCCGTCTTGCGGCGATAGACGCGGTCCGGCTTGCCCAGGGCCAGCTCCACCATCGCCGGCGTCATCCCCGGCTCTGCGCGGCCCCGGCGCAGCTCCCGCTGGACCTCGGGAGGAAACGTGGCAAACAGCGCCTGGTGGCGCCTGATGCGCGCCGCAGGCGAGCAGGCCGCCAGGGCCAAAAATCCCGCCGCCAGCCATGACCGCCGCAAGCTCCTCATCATCCGATGATACCACCGCGGGGCCTAGAAAATCCGGCCAGATGGCCCAGGCGCCCCTCTGGCCTTCGGCTCTATAATAGCTCCGTGCCCCCCCGCGCTGTGCTGGCCGCGCTGCTGTCCTGCTGCTTGAGCGCGGCCGCGAGCCCGGCGAACGCCGCTGTCGAATCGGCGCGGATCGCAGCGGCAAGCAAATCGCCGCTGGGATTGACGTTAACAGGGATCCCCGATATAGAATTCTCCATCCAGCGCTGGCCCCGCTGGGGCTCGGCGGAGGAAAACGCAAGCAGCCTCTCCGCGCTGAAAGCCGCCCGCTCGCAGGTGGAGGCCTTCGAGCCCGGCGAACTGACCCAGCCCGAAGCCGCGGACCGGACCTTGGCCCTGACGCGGTTAGCTCGCCGCATCGAGATGGGACAAGCCATCGCCAACGCGGACTCGCTCTTGGAACCACTCTTGCTCAAGGCCAAGCAGGCTGAGGACGGCGATGAGGACGCGGCGCTCGCCCTGCCTGGACTCGTCCAAGGCCTGATCCCGGAAGCTGGGAAACAGGCCTCCCTCGGCTTGATCCCTCCTGGCGGGCTTATTGCTGTCCACCTCTGGCGATTGACCACGCATTCCCCGAACGAGCCCGCGTCCGCGGCCTTGCGCCGCCTCGCCGACGCGCTGGAGCTGGCCGATAACGCGGAAGACCCTGAAGCCCTAGGCCCCCAGACCTATGCCTGGCGCCTGCGCTGGAATTTCGGCATCCCTGAACCTCCGGAAGTCATCGTGGACAGAGCATGGCGGAGAGCCTCGATCTTAAAAGATCGGACTCGCAAGCTAGCGAACGCAATAGCCCCTGGCCGCGACCCGAAGGCCGTGCTCGACGAATTAAACCGTGATCGTCCGAAGAGCGACGAGGAATTGCTCGGGCTCTACCATGAGACCGTCCAGCGAGCCGTCGATTTTCCACCCGCCCGCCGCTCTTTCCCCCTCAACTTGAATCCCCTCATCCGAATAGAACTTGCCGCAGACCTTCCCCAAAATGCTGCTGCTGCATTCAGTGTGGGTAACAATACGATCCGTGTACAGCCCACCCAAGCTTACACCCCCCCGCGCTCGCTGATCGCGACGTTAGCGGCCCATGAAGGATATCCAGGACACCAGCACTACTTCGCGCAGTCTTGGCTCCGAATCATATTGCGATCGCGTTACTATGAAAACGAAAACGTCATGGCTGTGGAGGGCTATGCGACTTACGTAGAGAGAGAGCTGGCGCGCATGGGATTTTACTCGCCGCGAGAGGAGCTCTCCTATTTGGCCGGACGCTTGCGGCATTGCCTATGTGCCATAGCCGACATGGGATTGCACTCGGGCGCGTTGACCAGGCCGCAAGCCCAGCGGCTGCTCGTAGAAGAGGCCTGGGTCGCAGAGGACCGGGCGGCGAAGTCCGTCGCCGGGATGCTCCGCAAACCGGGCTTCATACTCCCTTACTGGCTGGGCATGGAACGGCTGCTGCCGATCAAGAGGCGAACGCGGGCGGCTCTGGGCCCGCGCTTCTGCGAGCCGCGGTTCCACGAGGCCCTGCTCTCCTTCGGCCCCGTTCCGCTCGAAGTCGTCGACCAAAACATCGCCGCGCGCATGTCCGCGCTCGGGGAAGCCGGAATTCACTGACAATATGGTCATGATTCGAAAGGCATTGCTGGCGGCGGCCCTGGCGGCGCTGGGCGCTCCCGCGCAAGCCGTCATCGGCTGGCATGAGCAAGCCCCGCCTGGGGCCTACGGCGGCGTCGCCATCCTCGATGCCTGCTCCGGGACCCTGATCGCGCCGCGCGTCATCCTGACCGCCGCGCATTGCCTCCCCGACCATGCCGGCCCGGAGCAATTGCGTTTTTTGACGATCGCCACTGGCGTCGACGTCAAGAAAAGCCCGGCCGGCGGCGATCCGCAGGCTCGGCGCGACATCGCCACGGGCGTCGAGGACGTGCGCGTCAACCCCGGCTTCCATGGGCATTTTGGGGAGCCCGACCTGGCGCTCCTTCTTTTGCCCGCGGGAAGCGCCGAGGGGCTCATCCCCTATGCCTTGGCCGCGGCGCCTCCCCCACCGGGAACGAAAGGCTTGATCGTCGGCTACGGCTGGTCCGATCCGGTCCACCATGGAACCATCGGCGTCAAGAACGTCGGCCGGGTCACGATCTCCTCCTTGAAGGACGCGACGCTGGGCCTGGGCGGACCGTCCGGCTTTTGCACCGGCGACTCCGGAGGGCCCATCCTCTCTTTAGACGGTACGACGATCATCGGGGTCGCCTCTTATTATCACGGACATCACTGCGCCCTATCGAACGAATTCGCGGCGCGCGTCGACAATCAGCTCCCGTGGATTACGGCGACGTTTCGGCAATGGGGCCTGCAAGAGCCGCGGATTCGGTAGGCCGCAAACCGGCTTGCTTCAGCCGTACTTGTACTTGACGCCGAAGCCGCCGTCGGGCCAGTCGCAGTTGATGTTGTCGAAGGGACAGAGCATGCGGCAGGCGCCGCACTCGATGCAGTTCTCGTAGTTGACGACGATCTTGCCGTGGGCCCCCTCCCAGCCGTAGACCTTGGCGGGGCAGACGGTGGTGCAGGGCTTGTCGTGGCATTTCGAGACGCAGGGGGCGTTCTCGGAGGCGTCGCGCAAGAGGATGTGGGCGTTGGGAGACTTCCTCCATTCCAGCGTGCCCAGCTTGGCCTCGACGTTCAGCTCCGGCTTCTCCATCAAACGGCCACCTTCCTCAACGGAAAAAGCTCCCTGGCGACGCGCAGCAGGCCGCGACGCCGCAGGAGCGCCAGGGCCTGCTTGAGGTGCCGGCGCTTGGGCTGGCCGTCGGCCGAGAAGCGCAGGTGCGCCAGCTCGCAGGCCAGCCTCGGGTAAAACTCCAGGAAATCGGGGCTGCTCTCGACGTGACGCTCGAGGTCCTGGACGTCCTCCATGTCCGAGAGGACGTAGCTGGAGCGCAGCGCGGCAACGTAGGAGGAAAGAGCCGCTTTGGAGAAGTCCCCCTGCTTCTTGGCCGCGACGACGGTTTCTCCGGCAAGCCTGCCGGCGGTCATCGCCAGGTTGCTGCCCTCGCGGTAGGCCGGGTTGCTCATCTGCGCCGCGTCGCCGGCCACCAGGAAGCCGTCGGCCGCCAGCGGGGGCATCGAGCGGTAGCCCCCCTCCGGAATCAAGTGCGAGCTGTACTCGAGGGTCCGCCCCCCGGAGATCAGCTTCTTGACGTAGGGATGCTTCTTGATCAGCTCGAGGTGATCGGCCGGGCGCAAGCCCTTGCGCTGGTAATCCGAGAGCTTGCAGCCCACCCCCAGCGACAGCGTCTCCTTGTTCGTGTAGAGAAACGCGTAGCCCAGCATGCCCAGGGTGATGGAGCCGAACAGCTCCATCGTCGCCCCCTCGCCGGGATTCAACTGGAAGCGGTCCTCGATGACCCCGGGCTCCAGGGCGATGACCTCCTTGGCGCCCAGGGCCACCTCGGAGGGCTTTAGCTCGTCGATGAAGCCGGCCTTCTGCGCCAGCAGGGAGTTGACCCCGTCGCAGGCGACGACGACCGAGGCCTTGAGCTCGTCGCCGTCGGAGGTCTTGATGCCGACGATCCGGCCGTTCTCCTTGAGCGCGTCGCGCACCGTGACGCCGCAGAACAGCTCCGCTCCGGCCGCCTCGGCCTTCGCGGCGTACCAGCGGTCGAACTTGACGCGGATGATCGTGTAGCAATTCGGGACGCCCTCCAGGAACTTCAGCGACTTGTAGCCGAAGGTCAGCCAGGAATCCTCGGTCGTGACGCAGGTCTTCTGCTCGACGACGGGCCGCTCGATAGCCGCCTCCGGGTCCTTCCAGAAGTCCGGCACCAGCTCGTGGAGCATGCGCGAGTAGAGCACCGCGCCCTGGACGTTCTTGGCCCCGGGATACTCGCCGCGCTCAAGCAGCGCCACCTTGAGGCCGGCGCGGGCCATGGTCAGGGCGGCGGAGACTCCCGCGGGGCCCGCCCCGACCACGATCGCGTCGTAGTCGTCCGCCATCGGCTCCTAGGAGGCCTGGCCGGAGCGCGAGACGGCGCTCTGGGCGGTCTGCACCAGCTCGTCGGTCTTGAAGGGCTTGGTCATGAAGCCCACGACCTGGGGAAATCTCTGGAACAGGGTCTTGGACGGCTCCAGGGAGGTCACGACGATGATCGGCAATTCCCGCGTCGCCGCGTCCTGGGAAATCTTGACCTGCAGGGTGTAGCCGTCGATGCCGGGGAGCATGACGTCGAGCACGAGCAAGTCCGGCTTGACCCGCATGATCTCGTCCCAGGCCAGGCGGCCGTTGTCGCAGGTCGAGACCTCGAAGCCGCCCTTCTGCAGGGCGAAGCGCATCAACTCGAGCATGTCCGGCTCGTCATCGATGATCAGCACTTTCTTGCTCATGCCGAGACGGTACCTAATTTCCCAGCTCGATTTCCACATGCTAAAATCGGCCATGCACCGGCAGGCCTTCGCCGCGCGCGTTTGGGCCAAGCTCATCGCGCATGAACGGCGGCATTCCTTGCTGGTCGGCGGCCAGGGGGTCGCGGCGGCCGTCTCCGGAGGGCCGGACTCGGTCTGCCTGGCGCATTACCTGGCCCAGCGCGCGCGCGCCCTGCGCCTGAGGGTGGTCGTCGTCCACGTGCACCACGGCCTGCGGGGGCGCGAAGCCGATCGCGACGCCGCCTTCGTCGCGCGCCTGGCCGCCGGTCTCGGCCTGGAGTTCTCGCTGCTGCGCCGAAACGTCAAGGGCCGGGCGGCTCATCGCCGGCGCGGCCTGGAGGAGGCGGCCCGGGCGGCCCGCTACCAGGCCCTGGCCGGCGAGGCCAGGCGCTTGGGCTGCGCCTCGGTGGCGACCGGCCACCAGCTAGACGACCAGGCCGAGACGGTGCTGCTCAACCTCCTGCGCGGCACGCGCCTGGCCGCCCTGGGCGCCATGCCGCCGCGGCGCAGCCTGGCCGCAGGCGTCGCGCTCATCCGGCCGCTCTTGCCGCTCTCGCGCGAAGAGGTGACGCAGTATCTGCGCCGCCACAAGTTGTCCTCGCGCCTCGACCGCTCGAATCTCTCCCTGGATTTTACGCGCAACTGGCTGCGGCGGCGCGTGCTGCCGCTGCTATCCGAGCGGCAGCCGCGCGTGCGGGAGCATCTGGCCGGCATCGCCGAGCAAGCCCGCTCGCTTAAGCCAAGGCTCTAAGCCGCGCGGAGAAGATCGCGGGGATAGCCGATGTCGGCCAGCGTCAGCCTCCCCACGAAAGGCCGGGCCTGACAGGCAAGCAAGCCGCGCTTGACCAGCCCCAAGGTCACGGTCGCCGCGGCGGCCACGCAGGAGCCGGCGCGCGCCCCGGTGTCCGGGTCTAGCCCCGAGGGCAGGTCGACGGCCAACACCGGCTTGCCGGAATCGTTGAGCTGCCGGATCATGCGCTCGACGTCTCCCTCGGGACGGCCCCGAAAGCCGGTGCCGAGCAAGGCGTCGATCGCCGCTTGCGCGCGCGCCAACGCCGGGGGTCTCTCCTCCCGGCCTGGCGACAGGATCAGCGCCCCCGCCCGGCGGGCGCGCTCCAGCTTGTCTTCAAGCAACTCGGAGTAGCCCTGCCCCGCCTTAGGCGGACAGAGGAAGACCGTCACGCCAAAGCCGCGCCGCGCCAGCTCGCGCGCCGCCGCCAGGCCGTCGCCGCCGTTGGAGCCGCGGCCGCAGCAGACGGCAATCGCGCCGGAAGGAGCCTCGAGCATCGCCTCCATCTCCCGCGCCACCGCCTCTCCGGCCCGCTCCATCAGCTCTGAGGCGGGAATCCCGCGCCGCTGCGCCGCCAAGTCGAGCGCGCGGGCGCGCGCCGCCGTCACCACCGGCAAGCCGTCGTAGGTCGCGGGAATTTCCGAACCGGACATGCTGCTCTAGGCGAGGACGCGGACCGCTTCGAAGAGCAAGCGCAGCGCCAGAAGGGAAACGGCCAGCGCCAGAACGGCCGCCACCACCAGATACGGCAGGCTCAGGGTCAGCCAGGCCCTGCCCGCGCTCAAGCCGTAGTCGTCCTGAAGGCTGCGGGCCTTCAGGCCCAGGCTCAAGAGCCCAACCAGCAGGAAAGCGGTCGAGATCAGCCAGGGGGATGCCGCCGCCGCCTTGAGCAGGAGCACCAGGGGAAGGGCCAAGGCCCAAGCCAGCTCGGTCAGCCCGAACAAGATGAAAAGGGCGACGGCGTCGCCCTGCCTGCCTTGAAACTGCAGGATCAGGTGCAAGACGCCCGCGAGGATGAAGACAAAGACGATCTTCCAGGCGACGACAGCGGCCAGGCAGGCCCAGGAGAACGACAAGAAGTGGAGGCGATTCGACAGGGCTTGGGCCGCGAGGAAGCCGGAGCCGCCGATGAGGAAGCCAAGCAGGCCGGCGGCCAGCGGCCGGGTCCGGCGCACGGCCTCGCAGGCGCGCGAGGGCTCCTCGATGAAATCGTAGAGCAGCTCGAGCGTCGGCACTACTACCAGCCTCGCCAGAGATAGAGCAGGCCGGAATGCGGCGTGAAGCTTTCGCTCAAGCCGGAGGCCAAGCCGGCCAAGCCGCCGGAGAAGCGGGACTGCAGCATGTCGAAGAGCTCTCCGAAGTGGTCGGCGTTCCGGCGCACCTCGGGCCGACCCTTGATGCCGGCCAGACGGCCGGCCAGCTCGACGGCGTCGGTGGAGTCGCCGAGCTCGTCGACCAAGCCGGCGGCCAAGGCCTGGTCTCCGGAGAAGACGCGGCCGTCCGCCAAGCGGCGCACCGTCTCGACCGGCAGGTGCCGCCCCGCCGCCACGGCCGCGACGAACTGGCCGTAGGCGTCGTCGATGAGCGCCTGCATCAGCTTGCGCTCCTCAGGCGTCATGGCGCGCGCGGGAGAGCCTATGTCCTTGTGGGGCCCGGACTTGACGGGATCCATCTTCACGCCGATCTTCGAGAGCAGGCCCTGGGCGTTGGTCACCTCGAAGATGACGCCGATCGAGCCCGTCAAGGTGCCGGGATGGGCGACGATGCGATCGCACGCCGAGGCGATATAGTAGCCGCCGGAAGCCGCCACGTCGTCGAACAAGGCCACGATCGGAATCTTTTTCTCGCGGCGGACGCGCTCGATCTGGCTGTGGAGCTCCTGGACCGCCCCGACGCTGCCGCCGGGAGAGTTGATGTCCAGGACGATGGCCTTCACGCCCTTGGTCTCGGCCATTTCCTTGATGCGGCGCGCCCATTGCTCGCTGCCCTGCTCCCAGGGCCTGCCCGAGGCCGAATTGAAGATCGCGCCGTGGATCGCCACCCAGCCGACGCTCTCCGACGCTTGGGAGGAGAGGTCCAGCAGCCTGGCCGCGCTCTCGGTCTTGCTGGCGCCGCGCAGCAGCACGCAAGCCGCCAGCAAGGAAGCCGCGTAGAGGCCCGCCAGGACGACCATCAACCGCTTCTTGGCCTTCGGCGCCGCGGGCTGCGGCGCCGGCGCGTTATCGCCGGCGATCGGGTCGGCTGGGTCCATGGGGGGCATTCAATCGCTTCGCGCGCCCCCTGTCAAGAGAGAGCCGGCGGCATCATGCCGCCGGCTCAGGCAACTGGTGGAGGTGGCGGGAGTCGCACCCGCGTCCAAGCTCCGCCGGCCGAGGTCACTACAGGCTTAGTCCGACGTTCATTTCACCCGGCGGAGACCGCCGGACCAGTGCCACCGGGCTATCCCCGTTCTCGCTTAAGCCCCCCTCCGACGGGAACAGCGGGAGGGACCGCACCCTGCTCTTGACGCCGGCGACCCGCCAGCAGGAGTCGCGGACCGGCGTGTGCTTATCGCGTGTTAGGCGACAGCCCAAGCCAACTGCGTGTTGGCGTTTGTGTTTTGGCCTGATTTTATCCTGGCTCAGACCTTCCAGGGCCTGCGACCATCGACTCAACGACGCCTGTCGAACCTAGTTCACCCCCGACTCATTATAACAGAGCTCCGTCCCCGCCGCAACGGCGATCACCGCGGGCAGGCGGCGACGGCGGCGACCAGCTCCCCGGCGGAGGCCCGGGCGGCCGCCCCGGACAACGCGGAGTCCAGGACTTTCGAGCGCGTCGACGGCAGCTCGCCTAAAGAGCGACGCAGGCAGGCGGCCAGGTCTTGAAGGTCCCTGCCGCGCTCGGCGCCGTGGCGGGCCAGGCCGAAGTCCGTGAGCTTCGCCGCGCCCGAGGCATCGACGACGATGTTGGAGGGCTTGATCGCTCCATGGACCACGCCGCGCCCGTGCGCGTAATCCAGCGCGGCGGCGACCTGCCGGAATACCGCATGGGCCGACTCCCAGCGCAGCGCGCCCTCGAAGGCCAGGCTCTCGCGCAGGCAGCGCCCCTCGGCGAATTGGCTGACCAAATGCAGCGCTCCGTCCTCCTCGAGCACGTCCAGGAGCGCGGCGATGCCGGGATGCTCGAGAGAGCGGGCCAAGCGGGCCGGCCCAAGCCAGAGTTGGCGGTCGCTGGAGCGCATATCAAGACGCAGGCTGCGAACGACCACCGGCCGTCCCGAGGCTTGGTCCAAGGCTCGATACAGGTCCCCATGGACGCCGCCGCCCATGGCGGAAAGCAAGCGGTAGCGCCCGCCCAGCGTTTGCGGCGCAAGGCCCCACGGCGCGGGCGCCGACAGCCCCGCCGTCTGGCCCCTGCCCAAGGCCGGCCCCGGCCGCCAGAGCCGGCGCAAGCGCCGGCCCAGACCAGGGAAAAGCAGGCCGCTTAAGCCAAACAATGCCAGCCCGGCTCCGGCCACCAGAGGCAGCGCCATCCACGGCCAGGCCGCGGCCCTGCGGCGAGCCAGGGCCGCCTTCGCCGCGGACAGCTGCTCCTCCGGAAACAGGAAGGAGAGATCGTCATTGGGCCCGAGCGAGCGGGCCAGGGCGTAGGCGTCCCGGTAGCGGCCGTCCAGGGCCGCCGCTTTCCCCAGCTCGGCCAGCGTTCCGTTGCGGTCTCCCAAGCCTCGCAGCGCCATCGCCCGCATGTAATGGGCGTAAGCGTCGCGCGGCGACACGCGCAGCGCTTGATCGGCGGCCGCCAGGCCCCGTCGATAGAGCCCGGCGCGGTTGAGGGCCTTGATCCCCGCGGCCAAGGGGGAGCCGCTAGCGGCCGCAGCGCGCGAATTGGCGGGCGAAACGGTCGCAAAGGAGGCTTTCTCGTCGCGCGCGCCCGGCTGCCGCTTGGAGGCGGCCGCCGCGACGCCGGCCGGGAACGCCGCCAGGGCGGCAGGAGCGGGCGCGGGCATGGAAGCGCCAAGCCCCGCGGACGCCGAAACGCCCCCGAAACGCGCCCCGCCCAAGGTCGGATGGGCCAGCCGCAGCACCGCCCGGGCGGTCGCGTCGGAGGGATCGGCGGCCAGCGCGCGGCGGGCGTCCCTGGACGCGGCCTGAAAATCCTCCTGGTTCGCCTCGGCGGCCGCGCGGCCCGACAGGGCCCCGGGATCGTTCGCAGCGACGCCCAAGGCCTGGTCGAAAAAACCTTTGGCCAGGGCTGGGTCGCCGGCGGCCAGGGCCGCGTTGCCGGCCGAGACGCGCAGGTCGGCGTTGCCCGGATTGTCGTTCAACACCTGCTGGACCTTGTCGAAGCCGCTGATCTTGGCGACGATGCCCATCACCGCCGAGCCGTATTTCTTCTCTCCTGAGAGCAGAGCCACCTCCACGTTCGGGCCGCGGCGGCCGGCGCCGCCCAGGGGAATGCTCTTTAAGAAATCGTTGGCCCGGTCCATCTTCTCATCGAGCGCCCGCAGCTCGCCCTGGCGCCGAGCCTCCGGCATGTTGCCAGAGACGAGCTTGGCGTAGTCCAAACCGTAGCCGACGACGCGGCTGAGGCCGAAGACGATGTCGGAAGCGCCCTGCTTGAGCTGGTCCGGCGGCTGCTCTTGGCGGAGATAGGCCTTCAGCAGGAAGCGCATCTGCAGATGGGCGCGCTGGAACGTCCCCGCCCCGAAGGCCTGGTCGATGAGCCGTTGCTGCGCGCGATCGCCCGGCAGATGGGTCCAAGGCTCGACTTGGCGGGCGCCGAGTATCTGCCGGGCGGAATCGTCCTTATGCTTCTCGATCTCCTGATACTCGGAATCGGACAGCAGGGGACCCGCCGGAGCCTGGCTTTGACCGGCGCTTTGCGCGCCGCGGGCCGGCAGCCAGAGCAGCGCAGCCAGCAGGACGATGCCGTTCATCAGCCCCTCGCCGGGGCCGGCGCGCTCTCGAAGGCCGCCAGCAGCTCGGAGGCGCCGCGATAGCGCCGCTCCGGGTCCGGCTCCAGGGCCTTGCCGAAGACGGCGTCTAGCCCCGGCGGCAGCCAGGGGGCCGCGCGCGAGATCGGCGGAAACGACTTGTTGACCTTGCTCATCAGCATGCCGCTATTGGACCCGGAGAACGGCAGCCGGCCGCTCAGCATCTCGTAGAGGCAGACGCCCAGGGCGTAGATATCGGCCTCCTTGCGCACGACCCCCTCCTCCTGCTCCGGCGCCATGTACGGCGGGGTGCCGACGATCGTGGCTGTCATCGTCTGCGCCATGGCGTCCCGGGCCGCGCGCGCGATGCCGAAATCCATGACCTTGGGGGAGCCGTCCGGAGCGACCATGATGTTGGAGGGCTTGAGGTCCCGGTGAACGATGCCGCGCGCGTGGGCGTATTCGAGGGCCCCGGCGATGCCGCGCAGAAGCCCCACGGTCCGCTCGTAGGGAATCGGCCCCTCGCCGTGCACCAGCTCGTGGAGGGTCTTGCCGGGGACGAACTCGAAGATCAAATACAGCTCGTCGCCCTCGTCGACGATCGAATAGATGTCCACGATGTTGGGGTGGTGCAGGGCCGCCACCAGCCTCGCCTCCGCGACGAAGCGCTCCCGTTGGCGGCGGTCCAGGCGCAGTTCCTCGCGCATACGCTTGATCGCCACCGGACGGTCCAGCGACACGTCGCGCCCTTCGAACACCATTCCCATGCCCCCGGAGCCGATCTGGCGCAGGGTCTGGTATTGGCCGCGCAGCAGGGCGCCGTCCGCCGCAGCCGAGCCGGCCGAGGTCGCAGCGGAGCTGCGCCCCAGCAGGCCCCGCAGGGCCCAAGCCAGCAGCGCCCCGCCGCAGGCCGCGGCGAGCGCGATCGCCAAGAATCTCCAGCCTCGGGAGCCCTCGGGAGGCCGCGGCGGCGTCGGTTTGGCGAGGTCCGGGAACAGGAAAGCCATATCGCTGTCCCGCGGAGCCTGCAGCGCCGCCTCGTAGATCTTTTGATAGCGGGGGTCCAGCCCCGCGGCCTGCTTCAAGGCCTCCAGCGACTCGGCCCGCCGCCCCAAGCCCGCCGCCGCCTCGGCGGCCATGAAGCGCGCGTAGGCGTTTCTCGGATCGCCGGCGATGGCCGCGCGCGCGGCCGAGAGCCCCTCGCCGTAGCGATTAAGCCGCAGCAAGGCCCGGGCCAGCGCCAGTCGCGACATCCGGTCGCCGCCGTCGAGCGCCAGGCCCGCTCGCGCGTCGGCCAGCGCGGCCTCGGCGTCGTTCTGCCCGAGTTCCGCCATGGCCCGCAGCCCGTAGGCCGAGGCGGAGCGCGCGTCGGCGGCCAGGGCCCGGCCCGCGGCCGCGCGCGCCGCCGCGTAATCTTGGCCGTTGAGGGCTTGCAGAGATTCCTTTTCGGCGATCAGGACCGCGAGGCGGCTTTGATCCGAAAGGCTGGGCCGCGAGGCGGCGGATGCGTCTTGCGCGGGATTCGCGCCCGGGGACGCTTTCTGCGCCGATAGCGACGGCAAGGACAAGCTCCCCACGGCGTTGTGCGCCAGCCTCGAGACGGCGAGGGCCTGGGCGTTGGTCGGATCCACGGCCAAGGCGCGGCGAGCGCTCTGCGCGGCGAGGGCGAAATCCTTTTGGTCGTACTGGGCCGCCGACAGCAGGGAGAGGGCGTCCGCGCTTCCGGGGCTGAGCTCCAGCGCCCTGCCGGCGTACTGGGCCGCGGCCGCGGGATCGCCGTCCTCCAACGCGAGATTGGCGTCATAGTCCCAGGCGGCGGGATTGTCGGGCTCGCGGTCCGGCCAGGAGTGGATCGGCATCGGACGCCGGTGGGTGATCACGTACATGACCGTCGCGGTGAAGCGATCCGCCTTGGTCAGCGCCTGGTGGAAGGGATTGAGCGGGCGGCCCGGAGGCATCAGGCCGGGGTCCATCTTGCGGATGAGGACCTTGAACTTCCCGCGCGCCTGGCGCCGCTCGGAGGCCGGCAGGGTCGGCATGATCTCGCGAAAGGCCAGGGGATCGGCCCGAATCCGCCGCCACTGCCGCGGCGTGACGGTCCGCTTGACGTAGGACAGGGCCGACTGCTCGGAGTTCAGATAATCCAGGACCGGGTGCATGTCGCGCCAGCGGATGTCGCCGCCGCCCCCGGCGCGCAGGACCTGGGAAGCCACCGCGCCGATGTCGGGATAGCGCTTCGAGACTAAATCGGCGATCCTCCGCAATTGCTCTTTGGAATAGCATTGGCCGCCGCCGGAGGCGCAGGGCCGGTCCGGACGCAGTAGCGAGCCCCGATCGATCTCGGTTTCCAGGGCATTGCGCGGCCTCGGCTCGTCCTCGCTGGAAAATGAGTCTGCACTCGGAGCCGCGACGGGAACGGAGCGGGCCTGCGGGCAGCCCGGCATGTCCGGCATCTCCCGGCAATGCTCCTCGGATGGAGTCTGCGCGGCCGCTCCGGCCGCCAGCAGCGCACAGCCAAGGGCGAGAGCGCGGATCATGCGGTAAGTGTGCGGTCGCCCTGCGGATTTGTCAAGGCGGGCGCGCCGTTTTACCCAGGCTTTACCGTCAAGAACCGGAAGCTCGGCCCAAAGCGTCCAGGGCGGCCAGCCAATCCGCGGCGCTGTGAAAACGGCGCCCCGGATCCGGCTGCAAGGCCCGGGCGAGCATGGCGTCGAGACCGGAAGGCAACGCCCGGGAGGCGCGCCGCGACAGCGGAACGTAGCGCGATTCCAGCTTGTTTCTCAGCATCCCCGCGCCGACCCCCGAGAAGGGAAGCTCCCCGGAAAGGCATTCATAAAGAATCACCCCCAGGGCGTAGAGGTCCGACTCCGGCCGGACCAAGCCCTGCTCCTGCTCGGGGGCCATGTACGGCGGCGTGCCGACGATGGTGGACGCCAGAGAGGCCTTAGACAGCGCCTCCTTGGCCTGGCGCGCCACCCCGAAGTCCATCACCTTGACCGCTCCGTCCTCGGCCAGCATGATGTTGGAGGGCTTGAGGTCTCTGTGCACGATCCGGCGCGCATGGGCATGGGCGAGCGCGGCGCAGACGCCGGAGAACAGGCGCTTGGCCGAGGCGAAGGAGAGAGGGCCGCGGCGCAGGCGGTCCGCCAGGGTCTCTCCCGGGACGAACTCGAAGACCAGCAGGATGTCGCCCCCGTCCTCGGCGATCTCGTAGATATCGACGATGTTGGGGTGATGCAGCGCCGCCACCAGCCGCGCCTCGCGAAGAAAGCGCCTGCGCTCGAGTGGATCGGAGCGGAACTCCTCGCGCATCTTCTTGATGGCCACGCGGCGCTGGAGGGCGCGGTCGCGCGCCTCGTAGACCAAGCCCATACCGCCGGAGCCGAGCTCCCCGATGAGCTCGTAGCCCTCCCAGAAGCTCCCGCGCCCCGGCGGCTTGGCCCCGCGCCAGCCGGAGGCCGTATGCAGCAAGGCCGCGGCGAAGAGAATCCCCCCGCTTAAAGTCAGCAGCAGCAACAGGACGAGCCCGCCGCGGCGCGGCGCCCGGCCGGAGGCCACGCCCGGCGGCTGGCCGCCCTCGAACAGCGGCATCAAGCCCCCCCGCGCGCCAGCCGCGCGCGCTCGTAGTAGGGAGCAAACCGAGCGGGATCGCCCTTGGCCGCCAGATGCAGGGCCGCCAGTGCCTCGGGGCGCCGGCCTTCCCCGGCCAAGGCGAGGGCCAGGTCGTAATAAGCGTAGGCATTGCCCGGAGCTCTGGCCAGCGCCGCGCGGGCATCCGCCTCGGCCAAGGAGAACCGGCCCTCCCGGGCGAAGGCCCAGGAGCGCGTCGCCCAAGGCGCGGCCCGCGCCGCATCGAGAGCGAGGGCCGCGCTGGCGTCCTGAATGGATCCATCGTAGCGGCCGAGGTTGGCCCGCGCCATCGCGCGCAGGTTCCACGCCTGGGCGTTGCGGCCGTCCAGGGCGATGGCGCGCGAGGCCGCCGACTCGGCGCTGCGGTAATCCCCGCGGCCCAGGCAGGCCAGGGCCTCCTGCGCCTGTTGCCAGGATTGCCGCGTTCCGGCGCCGCCCTGGGACGCCGCAGCGGCCGCCGGAAGGGCCAGGACGAGCAGGGCGCCCCAGGCCCGGCTCATCGCCGGGCGCGGCGCGCCAGGCGCGCGGCCAGCAGCGCGGCCTCCAGCGTGGCGGCGGCATCCGGCTCGCCGCGGCCGGCCAGATCGAATCCGGTCCCATGCCCGGGCGAGGTCCGCGGAAACGGCAGCCCCTCGGTCCAATTGACGATCGCCAGGCCGGCCGCAATCTTGAGCGGGATCAAGGCCTGGTCATGGTAGAGAGAGACGAGGCCGTCCAGCCGCCCCTCGCGATGCCAGCGCCAGGCCGTGTCGGCGGCGATGGGCCCCTCCAGGCGCGTTCCGGCCGCCTTCGCGCGACGGACGGCCGAGAGCAGGACGCGGCTCTCCTCGACGCCGAGCAGCCCGTCCTCTCCCGCGTGCGGATTGAAGGCGCACAAGCCCAGACGCGGCCGCGCAAAACCCAGCTCGGCAAGGGCGCGCCGCAGCGAAAGCGCCGCCCCGGACACCAAGGGAGTGGTCAGCAGGGCCGAAACGCGCGAAAGGGGGACATGCCTGGTCGCCAGGACCGTCCAGAGCCGCCGGCGAGGCGCGCCCAGGATCATCTGGACGTCGCGGCCCGTCTCGCGCGAGAGCCAGCCGGTGTGATCGCGGTCGGGCACTCCGGCCAGCGCCCAGGACTTCTTGGAGATCGGCGCCGTCACCAGGCCGTCGGCCATGCCGCGGCCCAGCAGGCGCAAGGCCAGCTCCAGCGCCGAAAACGACAGCCTGCCGCCGCGCGCCGAGGGCTTGCCCCAGGGCGGCGCAACAGCGCGCCCCCCGGGCTCGGCTAACTCGGCCAGATCGGAAGTCCAGCCCGCGCGCCTCCAGACGGCCCTGTGGCCCAAGAGCAGGGGCCGGCAGGCGGCGCGCAAGCCGGGGGCGCGCAACGCCAGCACGACGGCCCGCGGGCCGATGCCCGCGGGGTCGCCGCAGGAAAACAACAGCCGCGGCTTTCTCAGCGCGCGGCCTGCAGATTGCGCTTGATGAAGGCCTTCGATCTTAGTTTTTTCACGTAGGCCTGCAGGTCCTTCTGGAACCGCAGGTTCATGAGAAACCGCCCCATGTCGTCCTTGAGCTTGTCGAAGTCCGGCGACTGCGCCGCTCGTTTCTCTGAGACCAGGATGATGTTGTAGCCTTCCTCCGTCTGGATCGGCTCGCTGATCTGGCCGACGGGAAGCGAGAAGGCGGCCTCCTCGAAGGCCGGCGGGGCCACCCCGCGCACGACGTAGCCGATGTCGCCTCCGCGCGGCGCGCTCTCGGGGTCCTCGGATTGAGCGCGCGCCACCTCGGCGAAGGAGGCCCCGTCCAAGAGCTTCTTGCGTATCGCCTGCGCCGTCTCCAAGGCGCGCTTTTTCTCGTTGACCGAGGCATTCGGCAAGGTCCTGATCAGGATGCGCGAGACCCTGACCCGCTCCGAGCTGACCGCCTTGACCTGGCCCGCGATCTCGAGGAAGGCCTGGGCGTCGTCCGGGGAGAATCCGCCGGGCGGCTGCGTGCTGCCGCTGGCCAGAAAGGCCTGCACCTTGTCGAAATACGCCCGGACCTCTTTCTCGGAGGGCTGCTGGACCGTGGAGCGCACGTCCTGGTCGATGAGCTTGCGCGCCATGATCTGCTTTGACAGGCGGTGGCGAAACTGCGCCATCGTCAAGCCGTCGGACTTAAGCTGCTTGTCGAAAGCCTTCTCGGCCTGGGCGTCGGCGTCTCCCGGCGGGAGGTCCTTGGCGTCCTCCGGGGCGAAGCGCGCCTTGATCTCCTCGATGCCGTTCTCTATGTCCCGGTCGCGGACCTTGATCTTTTCCTTGACGCCCTCCTGGTAGAGCAGCTCCCGGTTGATCATCTCCTCCAGGGTGCTCTTGCGCAGCTTGTCGAGGTTTTCCGGATCGTCGAGGGCCCCCGGCTCGGTCTTTCTCCAGTAGGCCATCGAGGTCGCCAGCTCCTTGCGGTATTCCGACAACAGGATGGGCGAGCCGTTGACGAAAGCGACCGTGTCCTCCAGGCGCGCGGCGCCGGCCGCGCCGGCAGCGCCCGTCCACAGAAGCATCGCGCCCAGCGCGGCGCGCAACTTATTTGAAGCGCTCATCGACAACCTCCACCGGGAACCGGTTCTGAAGCGACTGCAGATAGCCGTCCAGCTTCTCGTCCTCCAGCAGCCGCAGGATGCGTTCGCGCACGCGCTTGAAAGCCACGCGCCGCTCGCCATCCTTCTTGATTATATGATAACCGAATTTGCTCTTGATCGGCCCGGCGACCTCGCCGACGCGCATGCGAAAGATGGTGTCGGCCAGATCCGGGATGATCTCGCCGTAAAGCGTCGTCGTCATCCGGCCGCCGGCGGCCGCCGTCTTGGCGTCGAGCGAATACTTCCTGGCCAGGCGCGCGAAGTCGGCCCCGGCGCGCGCCTTTTTGGCGATCTCCTGGGCCAGCTGCGGCGTGGCCACCAGGATGTTGCGCGCCGAGACCTCCGTCGGATGCTTGCGCCAATAGTCGAGCGCCTCCTGCTCGCTGACCGAGAGCATTCCCTTGCTGCGCAATTCGTCGATCCACATCCGCGTCAGCAGGTAGTCCCGGTCCTCGCGCAGGCGCAATTGCGACTCCCGGCGCATCTGCTCGACCTTGGAGCGGAACTGGGCCGAGCGCTTCACGTCGGAAGCCTCGGCCGCCGCCAGAATCAGCTTCTCGCGGATCAGGATGTCGAGAAACTGCCGGCGGCCGCTGGACGTGCCGACGTAATCCTGGTAGCCCGGGGCCACCTCTTCCAGTTTATGCTCGAACTCCGAGCTGGTGATCGCCAGGGAACCGACCTTGGCGATGACCGGCTCGCGCCGGCGGCAGCCCGCCAGCGCCAAGCCGGCTGCGACGACGATGAGCCAGCGGCGCACGAGCCGAATGTACCATTTTTGAGGCCGCCGGTATTAAAGCCGCCGCTTCGCACCGGGACCGGCTAGTCCGCCAAACTAGGACTGCGTCGGCTTCTTCCGGCGCGGGTGGCGCATGGGGTGACGGTGGCGCCGGTGCGGCCTTGCGGCATGCTGTTTCTTATGCCTCGGCTTGGGGCTAGCCTTCTGGTGCCGGCGCTCCTTCTGCATGGCGGCGCGGTGGTTGCGGTTCATCTGGCCGATCGCTTTCTCGAAGGGCTTGCCGTCGAAGCTGGGGCCGGCGCCCTTGACGGTGACCTTATCCTTATATTCGGCCTGGTGCAAGAAATGCAGCACCTTCTTGTTGATCTGATGCCACTTCAGCTTCGTCTTCCCGGGCTGGTATTCCGGCTTGCTGGAATGCGCGTCGTAGGACAAGCAGTAATGAAGGAAGCCTTGATTGCTCAAGAATCCCGTCTGGGCGCTGAAAGGTTTGTACGCGGCGATGACGTCGGCCATCTGCTGCTCGTTGCCCGTTGGGCAGGCCCCGGCGACGGGCGTGCCGGAAACCGCGGGCAGTGATGCCTTGCCGATTTGCGTCCCTGGCTGTTGCGCGGCAGTTCCAGCCGGAAGTCTAACCTCCTTCTGGACGTTCCCTGGGGTAGTCTCATGATTGCCAGCATTCTTGCCAGCGCCTTTCGCGCCTTTCTTCCGTGCCTGTTTTGGCGCCAGTTTCGACCCCTTCTGGGGGACCACGACGGGCGATACATCCTCAGGCCCCTGGCTGGGCGAATCGAAATTATCGTTGCCCCAGAAATTGTCGGAGTGCGCGGCCGCCGGCATGGCTAAAGCCAATGCCGTCGAGAGCGGGATGGCGAGCAGGGCTAGCGTTTTCATCATGGTCTCCTTAGGACCTAGCGTACCAGCCTTCCCGCTTTCGCGCCAGGACCAAAGGACCTAAGACGCCCTGCCCCAAAGGTTGGGCGTCATCCGCGGCAAGAGCTCGGCCTAGACGGCCAGAAAGCCCTCCAGCCAGGCGACGGCATCCTCGCCCGGGTCCAGGCCGGCCTCGACGCCGTCGCCCTCCGGGCCGTGGAGAAAGCGCAGCCTTCCTTTATAAGCCTGGCTCCAGCGAGCCGGGGCGGAGGGCTCGATCGGGGCGCCCTCGCTAAACAGTATGGTCAGCAGCCGCCCGCTCTGGGAAATCGAGCAAATGCCGGAGCGGATCGCGGCCGCGCGCAGGGGGATGAGCCGCAGCAGGTTGCGCGCCGGCTGCGGGAGCGGGCCGCAGAGGTCCTCCAGCTCCCGCGAGATGGATTGCGCGTCGTTCTCCCCCGCGCGCAGGATCTTCTTGTAGAAATCCAGGCGCCGCGACTCGTCGGGCAGGTAGGCCTCCGGGATGAAGGCCTGAAGCGGCAGATCAAGGCGCAGCCGCCGCTCCGGCGGCTTGGCGCGGCCCTGGCGCGAAGTCACCTCCTCGTCGAGCATCTGGGAATAGAACTCGGCGCCTACGGCGTTGATCAAGCCGTGCTGGCGGGCGCCCAACAGCTCGCCGGCCCCGCGGATCTCCAAGTCGCGCAGCGCCAGACGGATGCCGGCGCCGAGGGCTCCGAATTCCTTCAAGGCCTCCAGCCTCTTGCGGGCGTCCTCCGACAGCAGGGAGGCGTCCTCGTGGCCTTCCGGAAAGAACAAGTAGCAGCAGGCCCGCTGCTGCTCGCGGCCGATGCGCCCGCGCAATTGGTAGAGCTGCGCCAAGCCGAAGTCCTGGGCGTCCTCCACCAGCAGGGTGTTGACCGAGGGGATGTCCAGGCCGGACTCGATGATGGTCGAGGCCACGAGGACGTCGAACTCCCGGTTGAAGAAGCGCCACATCGCCTCCTCCAGCTGCTGGGCCCGCATCTGGCCGTGCACCATCCCGAAGCGCGCCCGGGGCAGCAGCCTTTTCAAGCGTGCCACGGTGTCCTCCATCGAGCGCACGCGGTTGTGGACGTAGTAGGCCTGCCCGCCGCGCGAGAGCTCCTCCGAGATCGCCGCGACCACGGCCGCCTCGTCCCAGGGGCCGACCTTGGTGACGATGGGCTGGCGCCCCGCCGGAGGGCTCTCGATGAGGGACATCCCGCGCAGGCCGGAGAGGGCCTGGTTGAGGGTGCGCGGTATCGGGGTGGCGGAGAGGGCCAGGAAGTCGACGCGGGCGCGCAGCCTCTTGAGGCCTTCCTTGTCCTTGACGCCGAAGCGATGCTCCTCGTCGATGACGACCAGGCCCAGGTCCTTGAAGGAAACGTCCTTCTGCAAGAGCCGGGCGGTGCCGATGACGACGTCGACGCGGCCCTCGCGCAAGCCGGAGAGGATCTCCCGCTGCCGCGCCGCGGCCTGGAAGCGCGTCAACAGCTCCAGGCGGACCGGGTAGCCGGCCATGCGGCGGGTGAAGGTGCGGTAATGCTGGTCGGCGAGGATGGTGGTGGGGACCAGGACCGCCGCCTGCTTGTAGCCGGCCGCGCATTTGAAGGCGGCGCGCATCGCCACCTCGGTCTTGCCGAAGCCCACGTCCCCGATCACGAGCCGGTCCATCGGATGCGGGGACATCATGTCGCCCAGCACGTCGCGGATGGCGGCCGCCTGGTCGGGCGTCTCCTCGTAGGGGAAAGCCTCGGCGAACTCCCGCTCCATCGGCGTCTGCGGCGAAAAGGCATGGCCGGGCCGCGCGGCGCGCTCGGCCTGGGTCTTGAGCAGCTCCTCGGCCAGCTGGCGCACGTCCTCGCGGACCCGCCGCTTGATCTCCTCCCAGCGGCGGGTGTCCAAGGACGACAATCTGGGGCGCCTGCCCTCCGCCCCGGAATACTTCTGCACGCGGCCGAACTCCGACATGGGGATGTACAAGCGGTCCGCGCCGCGAAACTCCAAGAGCAGGCAGTCCAGCACGCCGTGCCCGGGGGATTCCACGGGCTTTAAGCCCCGGTAGCGGGCGATGCCGTAGTCCTGGTGCACCACGTAGTCGCCGTGGCGCAGCTCGCGCCAGCGCAGCGCCCCCTTGTAGGACGTCGTGAAGTATTTCCAGCCGGAGGCGCGGCGGTAGCGCCGCTCGAAGATCTCGGAAGTCGAGTAGACGGAGAGCCCTTGGCACGGCAGGCGAAAGCCCCGGCGCAGCGGCCCGACCAGGAACTGGACCGTCCCGGCGCCGCCGCGCTCCTCCAGCAATTCCTGGACTCGCTGGTCCTCGCCGTGGTTGAGCGAGAACAGGATGACGCGCGCGCCCTGGGCGGCCAGTCTGGCCATCTCGTCGAAGCTGCCGGCATGGCCGCCGCCGGAGCGCTGCGCCAAGGCCCCGAAGTCGAGATCCCCCGGCAAGGCCGGCCCCGGGCCGAGCCGCCATGTCCGCGCCGCCGGAGCGATCGCGCATTCCAGGCCTTCCGGAACGATCCATAGCGCTTGCTCTCCGACCCAGTCGAGCAGCGTCCCCGTCGCGACCGCCTGGCCGCCGCCGGCCGGCACCGCCTTGGCCTCGCTGAGAAACTCCAGCGTGGCCTGGCTGCTCGGCTCAAAGGTCCGAATCGAGACCAGGCTGGCCTCATCGAAGAGCAGCCGCACCGCCCGCAGCGGCTCGAGGCCGTAGAAATCGACCACCGCCCCGCGCGCGGCGAATTCTCCGGGGCTTTCGACGTAATCGACCCGCTGGTAGCCCGCCTGGGCCAGGCCCTCGAGGACCCGCTCGCGCGACGACGCGCAGCCGGGCTTCAGGATCAAGCTCTGGTCTGAAAATTCCGCGGGCCGCGGCAGGGCGGCCCCCGGCGCCGCCGGAGTGCAGACCAATAGCCGCGCCCCGGAACGGACCTGCTCCAGGGCCGCCAGGCGCGCGGGCTCGTCGTCTCCCAGCAAGGCGCAGGCGGCGGGATCGCCTCCAAAAAGCGGACCCAGGGCCTGGAAGGCGTCGGCCGTGTCCTCCGCCTCCTCCTGATCGCGCGCGAGCAGGACCAGCGACTCCTGTGTTCCGGCCGGAAATCCCGGCAGCGTCCAGCGACCCGACAACAGGGAGCGCGCCAGATAGGCCCTGGCCCCGGAGCCGGGCGCACCGAGCAGACGCGGCATCAGGACGAGCGCAGATCGCGGGCGAGCTCGGCGGCGGCCTGCCGCCAGCGGGCGCGCGAGACGCGCAGCGACAGTCTCTTGGCCCCCCCGCCGTCGCCGCGCGACAAGAAGGCCTCGACGGCCAGAAAATCGTCCTGCGGCCGCGCGAAGACCCCCAGCGGCGTCGAGCAGCCGCCCCCAAGCTCCCCCAGCACGGCGCGCTCGAACTCGACGGCCTCCCGCGTCTCGGCATCGTCGAGCCTGGAGAGCAGCGGCAATGCCGCGCCGTCCCGCGCGACCTCGACCGCCAAGGCGCCCTGGGCAGGGGAAGGGACCATGACATCGACGGGCAAGAGCTCCCGCGCGACCTCGGCGCGCCCCAGCCGCCGCAGCCCCGCCTCGGCCAGGAGCAGGCCCTCGCAGGAGCCCGCGGCCATCTTGCGCAAGCGGGTGTCGACGTTGCCGCGCATCTCGACGAAGACCAGATCGGGGCGGGCCGCCAAGAGCTGGACGCGCCGCCGCAAGGACGAGCTGGCCACCCTGGAGCCGGCCGGAAGATCGGCCAGCCGACGGCCGTCCTTGCCGACGAAGGCGTCGCGCGGCTCCTCGCGCGCGGGATAGGCCGCGATCGCCAAGCCCGCGGCCAGCCGCGCCGGCAGATCCTTGCCGGAGTGCACCGCGAAATCGACGCGCCCCGCCGACAGGGCTTCCTCGATCTCCTTGACGAACAAGCCCTTGGCCCCGCCGCCCTCCGCCTGCGCCCGCGCCGCCGCCTCGGCCGGCGGCAAGGCGGAGAAGCGGTCGCCGGAGGTCTTGATGACGACGGTCTCCACCTCCAGGCCCGGGGTCAGCGCCATCAGCCTTCTGGCGAGCTGGCCGGATTGAGCCAGGGCCAGCGCCGAGCCCCGGGTTCCCATCCTGAGCTTCATCGCGTCATTGTAGATAATGTATCTTAGGGCTTGTTAATCAATAAGTGATACACTTCGCTGGGACGATTTTGGAGCGAGCCAAGGAGCGCGAAGCGAGCATACCCGCAGCGGTATGCGAGCGACAAGCGACGCAGGCGCAGCCCAAAAGCGTCCCAGCCCTTCGGGGAGGTCCGCCGCTGGCCGATTTCTTCGTTGCTCCTCGCTTACATGCCTACGGGCATGCTCGCTCGTCGCGCCTTGAAATCGTCTCAACGGCGGACCTCCGAAGTATGTCACTTATTGATTAACAAGCCCTTAGCGTGGCGATGACGGACTTAAAATGGGTCGAGATCGACCTGGCGGCGATCCGCGCGAACCTCCGTTGGGTCCGCTCGCGGCTCTCGCCCGGGGCGGCGCTGATGGCGGTCGTCAAAGCCGACGCCTACGGCCACGGCGCGGCGGCGGTGGCCCGGCAAGCCGTCGCCAACGGAGCCTCCTGCCTGGGCGTGCTGACGACGGCGGAGGCGGAGGCGCTGCGCCAATCCGGCATCGCCGCCCCGATCGTGCTGTTGGCGCCGATCGTGCCCCCCAACGCCGCTCAGGTCGCGCGCCTGCGGCTGACCGCGACGATCGACGACCTCGACCAAGCGGCGGCATTGGACAGGGCGGCCAAGCGCGAGCGGCTCGGCGTCCACGTCGACTTGGATTTCGGGCTGGGGCGCTGGGGGCTGCCGCCGCGCCGGCTGGCGGCGTTTCTTGACGCCCTCCGGCGCTTCAAGCGCCTGGAGTTTAAGGGGCTCTCGACCCACATCGACTACGTCGCCGGCAAGAACGCCGTGGAGGCCGAGGAGAAGCTTCGCTCCTTCGCCAAGCTTGCCGCGGCGGCCAAGAGGCGCCATCCAGGCCTGCTCGCCCACGCGGCCAACAGCTCCGTGCTGCTGGACTTCCCGCATTGGCAGCTCGACATGGTCCGCGTCGGCAACCTCCTCTACGGCATCAACGCGGCCAAGGCGAAAACGGACTCGCTGAAGAACCCTTGGACGTTCCAGGCGCGCATCATCGCCCTGCACGACGTCCCGCGCGGCCGCTCGATCGGCTACGCCTCCGAGTACGTCGCCGCGCGCGCGATGCGCGTCGCCACGCTGCCGGCGGGCTACGCCGACGGCTTGACGATGGAGCCTGCCGAGCGCTTGATCAGCTTCGGTCCCGGCTTCCAATATTGGGGGACGCTGCGGGGAGTCAGAACGCCGTTCATCGGACGGGTCGGCATCTCCCACGTCTTGGTCGACGTCACCGACGTCAAGGACGCGGCCGTCGGCGAGGCGGTGGCGCTGCCGATCCGCCGCACCGCGGCCTCCTCGAATCTTCCCCGACGCTATCTCTAAGCCGGCGTCAGCCGGCTTGGGCGTCAGCCGGCTTGGGCGTCGCCGGCTTGCATCCAGCCGATCGCGGCTCTCTCGTCGATCGTGACGGTCCCCGGGTGGGCCGGAAAGGCCTGGGCGGCGATGAAACCCAAGCCCAGCAGCACGCAGGCGGCTCCAACCCAAACCCCGGACCAAACCAGCCAAAGGCCATAGCCGACCGCCGCTGATGAGAGCGCCAGCGTGGTCGTTTGAGCGATCAAGGTCGCGCGGAAGCTGCCGAACGGCCAAGTCAACGCCGCCCGAAAGGCGCGCCCCCCGTCCAACGGAAACAACGGCAGGGCGTTCAACGCGGCGTTGGAAAGATGGATGCAGCCGACGAACTCCAGAGCCGCCGCCAGAGCCGGCGGCAGGCCGCCGGCAAGGGCCAGCAACAGCGCGCCGAGCAGAGCGCTGGCCAAGGGGCCTGCGAGCATGATCGCCAACTCCGAGCAGGCGCGCCGAAAGCCCCGAACGATGTAGGCATAGGCCCCGACTGCGGTCAGGGTGATCACCCGGGTCCTGAAGCCGAAGGCCTTGGCCGTCAGCGCATGGGCCAGCTCGTGGACGAGCAGCGACAGATACAGCAGCGCCGCGGCCGGCAGCGCCAGCAGCAGCGCCGTCGCCGGGTCGACTCGCGGCGAGACGGCGGCCAGCCACGCCGCCGCCGAACCGCCGGCATGGATGGCTGCGAGTTTCGAGAATAGCGGCATGCAGATCGCCGCCGCGACTGAAAACGTCAGCAGGCCCAAGGGCAGCGAAGCGGCGGCCCTCACCGGAACGCCGAACAGCGTCAACAGCAACACGCCGCTGTCGTCCTGGCTGGGGGGGCGGCCGCGCGAAAGCCAATGCGCGACGCTGACCGCGCCGCTTGCGCTCAGGCGATGCCAGCGGGGGATCGCCAACCGGAATTCGTCGAGCTCGCCAGCTTCAGCCAGCAAATCGCTCTCCAGGCCGGCCTCGGCCAGCCTGGAGGCCGCGTGCAGGCAAGCCGCGGCGACGAACTCGCTCCACTGACGCGCGCCCAGAGCTCGGAACAAGGGAGTCCGCGCCAGCCGCCCGAACAGGTTGACATGGGCCGCGATCACCTTGCGGTAGACTGCGCCCGGGGGCACGCCGCGCTCTCGCGCGCGCAGCTCCGCTTGGTCCAGGGAGCGGGCGATGAAGGGCGCCAGCCGTTCCTCTACGATGTCGGAGCGGCCGGCCTCGCTGGCGCTGGCCGCCAGACGCGAAGCCGCCGCGAAAGTTTCATCGATTTCGAATCGGACGATTCGCCTGCGCTCAAGGGCGCGTTGCCTGGACAGCCTCTCGGCGATACCCTCGGCCAGCGCCAGCGTCGCTTGCTCGCGCCTGCCGGCGTCAAAGTCCTTGAGGGCGCGGGCGGTGACCGGCGCCAGATAAAACCAACGCGACAGCAGCCGGTGCAGAGCAAGCCTGTCTTCCAGCGGCAGCCAGCCGCTCCCGCTACGATTCTCGGTCCGCCGCAACAACGACTCCGCTTCTCGTTCCAGATGTTCCGACTCCCCAGCGACCGCCCGCTCGATCAACTGCTGGCGGCGAAGCGGCGGGAAAGTCTCCCAAAGCTCCGGGGATGAGGCCTGCACCGGAAGGCGCGCGACGAAGGCCAGCGCGTCGCTCGATTGCGGCCGCAGCTCCAGCTCCAGGCGCAAGCGCGCCAGCGTCTGGGCGACGTTCGACGGGCCTTGCCCCGCCGCAGGCTCAAGCTGCGCCCGGCGCGCCGCTTCGTAGACCGCCTCACCCCAAAAGCGGGCGGCGCCGAGGGGCGCCGCTGCCGCGCGCGCGCATAAAACGGCCGCCGCGCAAAATACGGCCAGACGACGGATTCCAAAGTTCATCCTTGGACATTGTAGGAACCACGGCGCAAATCGCTCAGGGCCAAAAAGCCTAAGTCATCGTCGGCAATGGACCTGCCCCCCGCTAGAACGGAAGACCGATGGCCTAGGCGCCCCGGGCCGGAAGGCCCGAGCCCTAGCAGACTAGTCCAGCCAGTCCTTATCCCGGAGCTTTTTCGGCAGGTATTTCTTCGTCAGGTACTGGAAGTCCTTGTTGGCCAGCGCGTCGAGCTCGAACTTGAGGCCGGAAGCCAGCATCCGCTTGATCTCGCCCTGCCACTCCTTCTTCTGGAACCAGGGGTAGTTGAGCAGCTCCTTGGCGCGGGCGACGTCCTTGTCGTTGAGCTTGATGCCGACGTTGCGCGGCAAGCCGTAGCGCTCGGGATCGGCGCTGGAAAGCCCCACGAACTTGGCGTCCGGGATCGCCATGCGCTGGCTCTCGAAGGCGAGGTTGATCGAGCCTTGCTTGACGACGGAGTAGATGTAATAGCCCCACGGATCGTTGTCGACCAGCACGTAGACCGGAAGCCTTTTCTCCTGGTGCAGGCGCCGCGCCAGCCGCCGCACCCCGCGCGGCGGCTGCCCGTTGCCGGTCAAGAGCACGCAGTTGTATTTTTTCCAGAACTTGTCCTCCGCCAGGCGATTCCACTGCGTGCCTTTCTCGACGAGCAGCACGAAGTCGGCCGAGCACTTCTTGATGCGGAGATACTCCTCCTCGACGATCGAAGGAATCGAGTAGCCGCCCTTGCCCAGGCGCGCGCAGTCGACGCGGTCGCCGTCGTCCTCGACCACCAGCGGCCCGATCACCGTGCCGCCGTTCTCGGCGCGCACGTGCAGCTCCTCGCGCAGGGCGGCCAGCCCGACCTCCAGGTCCTCGATGATCGGATCGGACTCGTCCTGGTCGTCGAAAGTGTTCTCGTGCGAGCCGCCGATCGTGTGCTTGGTGCGGTAGTAGATCTCGCGCAGGCTGGTCGTCAGCTCGGCGCGCTGCAGCTCGGCCAAAGCGTCGGCCACCAGCATCGTCTGCATGAACTTCTTCGCCATCGCCACGTTGAAGAAGGTCCTCTGCTGCGTGTTGCTCCCCATCTCGATGAAGCGCTTCTTCTCGTTGAAGCGGACGTTGGAGAGGGAGCGCACCGGTATCCGAATGGCGGGATCGCGTCGGCGCTGGGCGGCGGCGATCACGAGATCGGCCAAGCCGATCAGGCGCTTTTCGACGCTGGAGCCGTTGCGGGCCATAGCTACCTTCCCTTGCGCGCCGCGCGAGCGGGCGCGCCAGGAGCGGGCGCCTCCGGCTGCTCGGCGGCAAGCTCGCCCTCGACGCCCTCCGCGGTGACGATGATGGAATGCGGCAAGCCCTCCGGCCCGGTTTTTCGAGAGACGAGCTCCTCCGTCTTGTCCCCGCCGGTCAGCTTGGCCGCGATCTGCTCAAGCTGCTTCTTGAGCTTTACCTCGGCCAGCCTGCCGCCCTTCAAGCGCTTGCAGGCGCCGACGACCTCGTCGATGTAGAGCTCGAAGATGTTGCGGCGCTTGAACTCCGCGTGGGCGCGCTCGCGGCGCTTGAGAAACACCCCAAGGCGCCGGCCGCACTCGCGCAGCGCCAGCGTGATCTCCTTGCGGATCTCGTCGTAGTCTGCGATCGCCTCCTTCGACTCGCTGGTGAACGGCACCCAGACGGAGGCCATGTGCACGAAAATCACCATCGGCCCGGCCGGGGGCGCGCCGCGCGACTGCGAGACGCCGTAATTGCGCCAGGTCGTGTCGAGAACGGCCTTGTAGGTGGCGCAGGCCGACTGCTGGTAGAGCAGCGGAACCCGATTGGCGAAACGGATCACGCGCGCCAGCTCCTTGTCGTCCCCGCCGCTCGACTCTCCCTCGGCCAGCGGCGCTGCCTGCGGCTGCTCCGCCTGCGGCCCGTTGCCGAAAGCCAGTCCCGCCTCGATGACGAAGGGGTTGCCGCGATAGACGGACGGCGGCCGCGTCACCGCTGTGTAGAAGTCGCCCTTGATTTGCTTGTAGAGCCCGGCCAGGATCGCCCGCTCGCCGATGGGAGAGAGGCAGTTGGTCGGCGGGGCCATCAGCTTGGCGGATTGGATCGCCTTGTACAAGCGCTCCGCGTCATGGCCGACGACGTCGCGCGGGCGCCGGCGGGGGCTCAACGCGGCGGCTTGGCAGATCCCCTCGGCGGTGGCGGTCGAGACGCGGGAGAAGTCGCCTGACAGGAAGCCGGAGAGCCAGTGGCTCTTGGTGTCCTGAAGCATCTTGAGCAGCATCCCCAGCTCGATGCCGTAGGGGTGAGGCTTGATCTCCCTCGGCGGCTGCGGCAGCTCGCCGATCGAGCGCGCAAAGACACGGGACTCGCCCTCCGGGGTGACGAAGGTCAGGGTCGCGTGCGGATTTGCGATCGAGGTCAGCTCGAGGTATTCGTCGACCGAGGCGCGTCCCTTTTGATATTTGCCTTCAAGCTCTAGCGTCACCTGAGTGCCGCGGTGCCTCTCCCAGTCGATCTCCTTTCTTTCCAGCACGCGCGGCTCGTTCTTCTTGGTGTCGAGCTGGACCTCGAAATAATGGGCCGCGCTGCCCTGGCCGGTGCGCGAGATGATCTTGACCGGCTTGCCGGTCGTCAACTGAGCGTACATGCCCGCCGCAGAGATGCCGATGCCCTGCTGGCCTCGGCTCATGCGCAAGCGATGGAACTTGGAGCCGTAGAGTAGCTTGGCGAAGATGCGCGGCACCTGCTGGCGGACGATGCCGGGGCCGTAGTCGGTCACCGTCACGCGAAAGCGGCTGGCCTGCGACGGCGGCGGGGGCGGCGAGCCGCCCTCGCCGACGGCCTCGAGCTTGACCACGATCTCGGGCAGAATCCCGGCCTCCTCCGAGGCGTCGAGGGCGTTGTCGACGGCCTCCTTGACCGCCGTCAAAAGGGCCTTGCGCGGGTTGTCGAAGCCCAGCAGATGCCGGTTCTTCGTGAAAAACTCCGAGACGGAGATTTCCCGCTGCTGCCGGCCCATCTCGTCCGCGCTCTTGCCCGCGGGCAGAGCCTTTGTTTTCGCCATCGAGAAGAGATTTTAGCCTATTGGAGAATGACCGGTTCGTCCTTCGGCTCTCCTTGAGAGCCGTCGCCGCCGTTGTTATCGTCGGGAGAAGCAGACTGTGGAGACGGGGCCAGTGTAGCCGTAGAAAGAGCCGGCGCCATGGCCAAGGCCGGGACCGGCTGCGGGGCCGCGGCCGCGGCGGGGCCGTTCTCCAACGCCGCCAATTGGGGCTGCAAGGGCATGGAATGGTCGATCGAGCAGAAGCGCTTGGGCTCCGTGCCCTTCAAGAACGCCTCCAGGAGCACCTGGCGGCGGGGACAGGTCGGCAGGGCGAGCATTCCGGTGGAAGCGTCGATTTTGCGATAGACGATGCCGGGCGGAACGGGAAACCGCCGCTTGGGAGAATCCTTCAGGACCGAGGCCATGATGTCGGTCCACCAGGGCACCACGGTGGCCCCGCCGCTCCAATCCTTGCCGCCCAGGGACGAATAGTCGTCGTAGCCCATCCAGGCGGCCGCCACGAGATCCGGGGTGTAGCCGATGAACCACAGATCCCTGTTGTCGTTGGAGGTGCCCGTCTTGCCGGCCAGCGGACGGCCGAGCCGGCGGGCGTTGCGGCCTGTCCCCTCGCGCACCACGGCCTCCAGCAAATCGGTCATCAGGAAGGCCAATTGCGGCGAAACGGCCTCCCGCTCGACGGGGACGTGCGACTCGAGGCGCCGGCCGGAGGCGTCCTCGACGCGCTCGATCGTGTAGGGCTCGACGTAGATGCCGCCGTTGGCGAACGTGCCGAAGGCGCTGGCCATCTCGAGCGGGCTGACCACGGCGGAGCCCAGGCCGAGAGAAAGAACCGGGTCGAGCTCCGAGCGGATGCCCAGCTTGTGGGCCAGGTCGACGACGACCGGCGGGCCCACCTTCTCGATGAGCCGGACCGAGGCGGTGTTGCGCGAATGCGCCAAGGCGCGGCGCAGGGTGAGCCAGCCGAGAAACTTGCCGTCGTAGTCGTTGGGCACCCAGATCTTGAAATCCGGGGAATTGGCGAAAGGGGCGGTGGCCAGATTGATCGAGTACTGATCGGTGGCTCCCTCCAGCAGGCGCCAGTCGCGGCCGTCGTAATAGTAGGCGAGCGGCGCGTCGTCGACCAAGGAAGCCGGCGTCATCCCGGATTGCAGCGCCGCCGCCCAGACGAAGGGCTTGAAGGTCGAGCCCGGCTGGCGCCGGGCCTGCATGGCGCGGTTGAAGATCGAGTCGCGGCCGCCCACCATCGCGCGCACCGCGCCGGTCTTGACGTCGAGCAAGACGAAGGCCCCCTGGATCTTCGCGGGGGGCGAGGTGGATATCTCGACGCCGGGGGAAGCCTCCTTCTGCTTTTCCCGCCACTCGGCCAAGGCCCTCTCGTCGTAGGCGGCCAGGGCCTTCTCCATGCCCGCCTCTGCGGCCTTCTCCATCGACCAATCGAGCGTCGTGTAGACCTTCAGGCCGCCCCTCCAGACCATGTTCGTGCCGTACTCCTGCTCCAGCCTACGGCGCACGTGCTCCACGAAATAGGGAGCCTGGGTGTTCCGGCCGATCGGCTTGGACAGGGGCAGGGGCTGCGCCTCCGCCTCCCGTTTCTCCTGGGCCGTGATCATGCCTTCCTCGCGCATGCGCTGCAAGACCACAGCGCGGCGCCGGCGCGCATGCTCGGGGTGGAGGAAGGGATCGTTGCCTCGCGGCGAGCGGATTAAGCCCGCCAGGAGCGCGCAATCGGAGAGGGTCAGGTCGTCGACCTCCTTGCCGAAATAGATGCGCGCAGCGGCCTTCACGCCGTAGGCTCCCTCCCCGAAATAGACCTGGTTGAGGTAATACTGAAGGATCTCCTGCTTGCTGAAATTGCGCTCGATCTCGACGGCCAGAAGCGCCTCGCGGATCTTGCGCGCGAGCTTGCGCTCCGGCTTCAGGAAGATCTGCTTGGCCAGCTGCTGGGTGATCGTCGAGGCGCCCTGCAAGACGCGACGATGCAGCAGGTCGACCAGCGCCGAGCGGATGATGCCCCTCGGTGAAATGCCCCAGTGCTGGTAGAACTGGTCGTCTTCGACGGCGACCACGGCGTTCTGCAGGTCGGTCGGTATCTGGTCCAGGCTCAGCAGGGCGCGGCGCTGGATCGAGAACTCCGCGATCGACTCGCCGTTGACGTCGTAGACGTGCGTCGAGAGCGGGGGGTGGTAGTGATCGAGGGCGTGGACGTCGGGCAGGCCGGCCAAGAGCCGGCGCGCGGACCAAGCCGCGCCGAAAAGGCCGGCGGCCAGAATAACCAGCAGGAGATAGAAGCGCCCGCGCCTCATCGCAGGCGATTATAGCTTTCTTGCGCCGCGCGGTCCGCCCGGCAGCGCGCGGCTTGGTGACGGCGATTTTGTACGATGGGGCTCGTGCCGCCAATATACGACGTCGTCGTCGTCGGGGGCGGGATCACGGGAGCCGGCGTGGCGCGGGATTGCGCGATGCGGGGCCTGAGCACGCTGTTGTTGGAGCGCGGTGCTCCCGGCATGGCCACCACCGCCAGCTCGACGCATTTAATCCACGGCGGCCTGCGCTACCTGCTCTACGATCGCCCCACGACGGCGGCGACCTGCCTGGACTCCGGGCTCATCCTGCGCATCGCCTCCACGCTGCTGCGCCGCCTGCCGATCCTCTGGCCGGTCTATCGCGGCCAGGCCCATGGCATCGAGGCGGTCGAGACGCTGCTGGAGGCCTACGATCCCCTCTCGGAACAAAAGGGCGGCAAGCGCCACCTGCGCTTGGATGCCGAGCAAACGCTGCGCCTTCTGCCCGGATTGTCGCGCCAGGGGCTTTTGGGCTGCGTCTCCTTCGATGAATGGTGGGTCGACCCCGTCGCCCTGGTCAAGGCCAACCTCGACTCGGCGCGGCGGCACGGAGCCGAGATCCTCGTCGGCGCCGCCGTCACGGGAATGCTCCGCGGCCCGGCCGGAGTGGAGGGCGTGGCCGCGCCTGGTTTCGAAGCGCGCGCCGCCGTCACCGTCAACGCGGCGGGCCCGTGGATCGACCAGGTGGGGCGGCTGGCGCAGGCGCGCGTCCCACTGCGCCTGCGCAAGGGAACGCATCTGCGCTACGAGGCCAAGCTCGCACCCTTCGGCCTGCTCCTGGAGGCGGCGGACCGGCGCTACGTGTTCGTCATCCCGTCCCCGCAGGGCACCCTGGTCGGCCCCACCGATCTGCCCGCCGCAAATCCAGACTCCGCGGCCACGCAACCGGAGGAGGTCGCCTACCTGCTGCGGACGGTCCGGCGCTACTTTCCCTCCTTCCCGGAGCGCTTCGACGCGACGACCGTCGGGTCTCGGCCGATCTTGAGCCAGGCCGGCGGCGCGGCGCTGCTGTCGCGCGATTTCGCGGTGTTCGACCATCAAACCCGCGACGGAATCGGCGGACTGGTGACCATCGGAGGCGGCAAGATGTCCGACTTCAGGGCGATGGCCGAAGCCGCCACGGACCTGGTCTGCGCCAAACTCGGGCGCTCCCTGCCCTGCACCACCTCTTGCGAGACGCTGGACGGCCGCGCGCTTGAGCGGCCGCCCGAAAATCCCCGGGCCGCCTGCCGGGAGGATCCCTCCCGTCGCCATCCCCGCTTGCGCCAAGCGCAGGCGCTAGGCCGGCTGGCTATCGGCTTCTCCAGGCATCTGGCGCGGCGAGCCCTGCTGGGACGGCCCACGGCCACCGCCGAGGATTTTCGCGATTATTACGCCGGCTGACGTCGCTCAGCCTGGCTAAGGACCTGTGACATAATTATATAGACAATTTGGCCGAGGCGATTTTGGAGCGAGCCAAGGAGCAAGGAGCGAGCATACCCGCAGCGGTATGCGAGCGACGAGCGACGCAGGCGCAGCCCAAAATCGCCCGGTGATCAGGATAAGGCATGATCTTGCCCGATTTCTTCGTTGCTCGTCGGTCACATAGCGATCGCCATGCTCCCTCCTCGCGCCTCGAAATCGCCTCAAGCTCATGCCTCCAAATCGTCTATATAATTATGTCACAGGTCCTAATGGCGCAGATACCAGGGAGTCCCCGACGGCGAGCGATGCGTGCAGTCGATGAAGACGACGACCTGGTGATCGTTGTGGACGTAGCCCCAGCGCCCGGTATCCTTGAGCCGGGAGCCGTCGATCTGCCCGTCCCGCAACAGCGACTGGGGGTAGAGCTCGACGCGATTGGTGTCGCGGTGCCCGCGCACGCCGAGCTCGACCGGCGGGATCGCGGCCAGGTATTGAGGCACGAGGACGTCGAGGGTCTCGGGTATCCGCTTTTCCGATCCGATGTAGGCGGCCAGCGACTCCTCGATCTTGGCCAGGGAGGCCAAGGTCCGGCTCTCCCGCGCGCCGGCCTCGACCGCGCTCACGGTGCGATCGACGTCGTCGGAGCGCCTCCCCGAATCGAGGGGCGCGTCCGCGCAGCCGGCGAGCGCCGCGACGACCAACAGGGTCAGCCAGCAACCCTTTCTCATCGCATATCCCGAGAGATGACGCCGCCGCCCAAGACCTCGTCGCCGCGGTAGAAGACCGCGGCCTGTCCCGGCGTGACGGCGCGCTGCGGCGCCTCGAAAGAAATCCGAAGACTGCCCCCGTCGAGTGTCGAGAGCGTCGCAGCGGCCGGGGGATGGCGGTGCCGTATCCTCGCCTCGACGCGTCCGTCCGGCGGCGGTCCGTCCGCGGTCCAGGAGACATCCTCGACCAGGCAGGAGCCGCTGTAGACGTCCTTGGCCTCGCCGACGACGACGGCCCGCCGCTCAGGCTCGAGGGCCACGACGTAGCGCGCCCGCGCGAAGCCCGCGCCCAGCCCCTTGCGCTGCCCCACCGTGAAGGCCACCAGGCCCTCGTGCCGCCCGACTTCGCGGCCTTCCGTGTCGAGGATCGGTCCGGGCCGCAGGGCGGCCGCGTCCGGCTCGGCCAAGGCCTCCACCACGCCGCGATAATCGCGGCGCGGCACGAAGCAGATCTCCTGGCTCTCCGGCTTGTCGGCGACGCGCAGGCCCAGCCGCCTGGCCTCGGCGCGAACCTGCTCCTTGGAGAGCTCCCCGACGGGAAAGCGGGCGCGCCTCAATTGATCGCGGGTGAGGCTATAAAGGAAGTAGGTCTGATCCTTGGCCGGATCGGCGGCCTTCAGCAGCCGGCCGTCCTCGACGCGCGCGTAATGGCCCGTCGCCACCGCCTCGCATCCCCAGGCTTCGGCCAGGCAGAGGAGGTGGCCGAATTTCAACGAACGATTGCACTCGACGCAAGGATTCGGGGTCCGCGCCGAAAGATACTCGCGGGCGAACGGCTTGATGACCTTGTCCTCGAAGAGCTCCGAGAGGTCCACGGTGTAATGCGGCACGCCCAACCTCTCGCAGACCCTTTTCGCGTCGTCGACATCATTCGGCGAGCCGCAGCATCCGAAACCCGTCTCGCCGCGTCCCAGGAGCGTCATCGTGACCCCGACGACCTCCCAACCCTGCTCGACCAGACGGGCGGCGGCCACGGAGCTGTCCACCCCCCCGCTCATCGCCGCGACGATCCTGGACATGGCTAGCTCTGCGACCGGGCCGCGACGCGAGCCGTGGCCGGCAGACGCCGCAGCCGCTCGACCGCCGCGGGCAGGGCGGCCAGGAAGGCGTCGACGTCGGCGTCGCACGAGCCCCAGCCCAGGGACACGCGCAGGGAGCCGCTGGCCAATTCCGGCTCCAGTCCCATCGCCGTCAACACATGGGACGGGATCGAGGCGCCGGAGGAGCAGGCGGGTCCGGCCGAAACGCAGAAGCCCTCCAGATCGAGGGCCACGACCAGATGATGCCCGTCCAAGCCCGCAAACGAGAAATGCGCGCAGTGCGGCAGGCGCAGCGAGCGGTGTCCGTTGAGCCTGACCCCGGGGATCTTGGCCACTCCCGCCTCTAGCCGGTCCCGCAGGGTCCGCAAGCGCGCGGAATGCCGCTCCAGCTCGACGCGCGCCAGCTCGCAGGCCGCCCCCAGCCCCACGACCGAGGCGACGTTCTCCGTGCCGCCGCGCCGGTTCTTCTCCTGGTGGCCGGTGATGGTCGGCGACAACCGCACCCCCTTGCGGACGTAGAGCGCCCCGACGCCCTTGGGGGCGTTGATCTTGTGCCCCGAAATCGACAGCAGGTCCACGCCCCAGGCCTTGGCGTCGAGCGGGATCTTCCCGGCGGATTGCACCGCGTCGGCGTGAAACAGCGCGCCGCGCGCGCGAGCGGCCGCCGCGATGGCCTGGATCGGCTGCAGCGTGCCGACCTCGTTGTTGGCGTGCATCACGGAGACCACCGCGGTCGAGTCATCCAGCGCGCCGGCGGCCTGCTCGGCGCCGACGACCCCTTCCCGGTCGCAGCCTATCTCCGCCACCATGAAGCCGCGCCGATAGAGCTGGCGCAGAATGCCGCGCACGGCGTCATGCTCGATGCGGCTGGCGACGACGCGCTTGCGAGCGCCCTTGCTCTCGTCGAAAGCCTGCCAGGCCGCTCCGGCGACGGCCATGACGTCCGACTCGGAGCCGCAAGAGGTGAACACGATCTCGGCGGCGTCGGCCGCGCCGATGAGGGCCGCCACGCGCTCCCTGGCGGCCTCGACGGCCCGGCGCGAGCGCTGTCCCAAGGCGTAGACGCTGTTCGGGTTGCCGAATTCTCCCCGCAAATAGGGGAGCATCGCCTCCAGAACCTCCGGGCGCACCGGAGTGGTGGCGTTATGGTCGAGATAGCGGACGGGAGCGTTCATGGGCGGCCGAACCGCCAGATTTTATCATTTTCGTCCGGCGGGCCGTCAGGTCGACGCAGGGGCAGGAGGGTCGGGGCGCTCGCCGCCTTCGGCGCGCAGGCTGGAGAGGCGCAGCTCCCGCGCCAGGTCCAGGCGCTCCTGGAGGTTGCGCAGTTGGGCCGCCTGGGCCGAGCAAAGCCGCTCGAGCTCCAAGGCCTTGTCCTCGAGCTCCTCGTGGCCGCCGGCCGATTTGCGCAGCTCGCGATGCAGGCGCTCGATCTCATCCTCCAGTTCGCGGCGGGCCTTGTCCCAGTCGGATTGCAGGGCGCGGACGCGCTCTATGCCCTGGCGCTCTATGTCGGCGCGAAAGGACGCCTCGGCGCGCTTGAGCTCGGCATCGCGCTCCTTTTGAAGCTGCTCGGCCAGGCGCGAGACCCGGCGATTGATCTCCTCCTGGGCCAAGGCCTTGAGCTTCAAGCGCTCGGCCTCCAGCAATTGCGCCGACCGCTCCGCCGCCTCGGAGCGTATTTCCTTTTCCCGCTCGGCCCACTTGCGCTGCAGGACGATGAACTCCGCCTTGGACCGCTCCTGGGTCTTCTCCCAAGAGGAGCGCGCCGCCTGCAACTCGGCCAGCTTCGCCCGGCTGACGGAGAGCTGGCGCTCCAAGGCAGTGGCCGCGCCGCGCAGCCTTTGCAAATCGACGGCCGCCCGCTCCACGGCGTCCTTGTGCCTGGCCAGCTGCGCCTCATGCTCGGATTTCAGGCGGCGCAGCTCCACGTCCGCCTCGGCGCGCGCGCGCGCGCCCAGGGAGGCGAGCTCACCCTGCAGACGCTGCTGGTCGGCCAGCAAGCGCTCCTCGCGCTCCTTGGCGGAGAGCCGCAGGGACTGCAAGTCCCTCTCGATCTTGTCTTGCGCGGCCGCCGCCTGCTGCCGCGCCAACTGCAGCTCCCCCCGCAATTGCAAGTTCTCCTTCTCCCGCTCCAGCGCCGTCTGAATCTTGGCGGCGACCTCGGCGCGCTCCTGGAGCAGCTCCTGGACGCGCGTCTCCAGCCATCTCTTCTCCGCCGCCGCCCGAGCCAGCTCCCCCTCCAGCGCGTTGAGCTTCTCGCAGCGGGCGCGCAAGCGGCCAAGCTCCTCCTCGTTGGAGGCCGCCTCCTTCTGCCACTGCGCCTTCTCATCCAGCAAGCGCCGCTCAAGCTCCTGGACGCGCAGAGCGAAATGCGACTCCAATTCCTTGTCCTGGCCCTGCCGGGATTGAAGCTGGCCGCGCAGCGCGACGGACCAGGTCTCTCGTTCCTGGGCCAGCCGCTGCTCCATCTCTTGAAGCTTCTCCTCCAGGCGGCCCCGCAGCTCCTCCTGCTCCTGATCGCGTCGGTCGCGCCGCAGCTTCTCCTGGAGCTCCTTGAGGGAAAGCTCCACCTTGGCCGCGTTGGCCGCCTCGGCCTCGCGCTTGGCATTGGCCAGCAGCAGCTTCTCTCGCTCCTGGGCCAGTCGCCGTTCCAACTCGGACAGCTTGCTCTCCAGCGCGGATCGCTCCCAAGCCGCCGGCCCGCTCCCCGCGGAAGCGGGGGACGGCGGCTGCGGAGAACCGGGCGGCGGAGTCGGCCGAGGCGGCAAGTCGTGTTCCGACATCGCGGCCAGTGTAGGGGAGCCGTGTTACGAAATCAATAACATAAGGGCCTGCTTGAATCCGCTCTAAAACCCTGTTACACTGCGCACATGACGGCGACGGACGACGAACGAGAATTGGCCCGGGGCCGCCGCACGCTCTATTTAATCATCGCAGCCGCCGCCTCCCTGCTGCTGCCGCTGCTGGGAGTCCTCTATCTTTGGTGGAGCGGCAACCGATCCGTTCCCCCGGCCGATCCTTCCTTGATTTTCGCGCGTCGAGACGCCGCCGCCGGAGACGCCCTCAAGCCGGCCGGCCCCATCGCCGCGCCGCCTATCTCCGCGCCAAGGCTCACTAAACCGGGAAACTCCCTGTCCTTCGTGCGCGGCGACCAGGATTACGACCGAAAGCCGCCGGCCCGCGCCGCAGCCCCTAAGACCGCCGCAAGGCCGGCCAAGCCGCGCAGTCCCTCTCCAAAGCCCCTGGCCGCCTCGAAGAATAACAAGCCGTTCGTGACGCCGCACCTGCGCGGCGTCTCAAGCCCGCCTCCCGGCGGCGCTCCGGCAATCGGCTCTCTGCTGCAAAAGCTCCAAAACAATCCCCAAGGCGGCGCTTCGGACGTCGGCAAGCTCCTGCAAGGCCTGCCCAGCGGGGCCTCGGGCGGCGACGGTCAATAGCCGGCCGACGCCGGCCTAGCGGGCGACGCGCAAGCCGCGGGGGCCGACGTACTCGGACTGGGGGCGGATGAGGCGGTCCTGGCCGTGCTGCTCCATCACATGGGCGCACCAGCCGCCGACGCGCCCGCAGGCGAACATCGCGACGAACTGGTCCGGCAGAAGGCCTATGGACTGGAGCACGAGCGCCGTGTAGAACTCGACGTTGGTGCGCAGATTGCGCCCGGGCTTGACCTCGTCGAGGACCTTCAGGGCGGTCTTCTCGACGGAACGCGCCAAATCGTAGAGCTTGCGGTTGTGCAAATCCGCCTCGGCCATCTCCTCCGCAGTCCTGGACAGCACCTCGGCGCGCGGATCGCGCACCTTGTAGACGCGGTGGCCGAAGCCCATCACGCGGCGCCCCTCCTCCAACTCCTTGCGCAGCCAAGCCTCGGCGCGGTCGGCGGTCTTGATGTCGACGAGCATGTCGAGGACCGGCCCGGGAGCGCCGCCGTGCAGCGGCCCCTTCAGCGCCCCGACCGCGCCGGTCACGGCGCTGACCATGTCCGAGCGCGTCGAAGCGATCACGCGCGCGGTGAAGGTCGAGGCGTTCATCCCGTGGTCGATGACGGTCACCCAATAAGTGTCGAGGGCCTTGGCGGCCGACGGGTGCGGCTTCTCGCCGAAAACCATGTACAGGAAATTCTCCGCCAGCCCCAATTCAGGCCGGGGCGCGATCGGCTCCAAACCCTGCCGCATGCGGGCATGGGCCGCGACGACGGTGGGAAAGCGCGCGGCCAGGCGCTTGGCCATCGCCAAATCCCCCGCCGGGGAGATGTCGTTGGGATTGCTGACGTCCAAAGAGAGCGTCGCGCAGGCCATGCGCAATGCATCGATCGGAGGGGCGTTGCGGGCCGTCTTGATGATTTCGAGCGTCTCCGGGCGCAGCGCGCGCAGGGTCGCCAGCTCCTTGCGGATGCCGGGCACCTCTTCCTTGCCGGGCAAGACGCCGCGCCACAGCAGCATGCAGGCCTCCTCGAAGGAAACCTTCCCCGCGATCTCGCCGACGTCGTAGCCGCCGATGACCAATTGCCCCGCCTGGCCGTCGACCATGCTGAGCTTGGTCTCGGTGGCGACGACTCCCTGCAGGCCCGCCGCGATCGCCGGCATCACGCCACCTCCGCGTGCTTGCGCAGGGCCCGCGCCACGGTCTGGCCGATCTCGCTTAAGTTCTCGATGACCGTCACCCCGCAATCCCGCAGCGCGGCGATTTTTCCTGCGTGCGTGCCGGAACCGCCCTCGACGATGGCTCCGGCGTGCCCCATCCGCCGCCCAGGCGGCGCCGTGCGCCCGGCGATGAAGCCGAAAACCGGCTTGCTCATGCGATCTCGCGCCCAGCGAGCGGCGTCCTCCTCGCTGGAGCCGCCGATCTCGCCGATCATCACCACCGCCTCCGTGGCCGGGTCCTGCTCGAAGAGGGCCAGGATGTCGGCATGGGAGGAGCCGGCGATCGGATCGCCCCCGATGCCGACGACCGTGGACTGGCCCAGCCCATGCTTGGTCAGCTGGTCGACGGCCTCGTAGGTCAAGGTCCCGGAGCGGGAGACGACGCCGACCGGCCCCGGCTTGTGGATATGGGCCGGCATGATGCCCGCCTTGCACTGTCCGGGGGTGATCACCCCCGGACAGTTCGGCCCGATCAAGCGCACCTCGTTGCCGGACTGGTTGGCCCGCTCCATGGCGCGCTTGACCCGCGCCATGTCCAGGACCGGGATGCCCTCGGTGATGGCGATCACCAGAGAGATGCCGGCGTCGACGGCCTCGAGAATCGAGTCGGCGGCGAAAGGCGCCGGCACCAGCAGCAGGGAGACGTTGGCCCCCGTGCTCCGCACGGCCTCTTGGACGGTGTTGAAGACGGGACGGCCCAAATGGGTTTGTCCCCCGCGGCCGGGCGTCACGCCGGCCACGACGCCCGGCGCGCCGCACTCCTCGGCGTAGGCGATGCACTGCTGGGCATGGAAGCTCCCGGCGGAGCCGGTGAAGCCCTGAACAACGATCTTCGATTGATTGTCGAGCAGAATCGGCATGCCTAAGCCTCCGCGGCGGTCTTCGCGGCCGCCACCGCCTTCTGGGCGGCCTCCCAGAGATCCTCGGCCGTCGTCAGACGGATGCCGGACTCCTTGAGGAGGGCGCGGCCCTTGTCGACGTTGGTGCCTTGCAGCCGCACGACCAGGGGAATCTTCAGCTTGACCTTCCGGACGGCGGCGATGACTCCCGCCGCGATCATGTCGCAGCGCACGATCCCCCCGAAGATGTTGACGAGGACGGCCTTGACCTTGCGGTCCTTGAGCAGAATCTGGAAGGCCTTGGTGACGCGCTGCTGGTCGGCCGCCCCGCCGACGTCCAGGAAATTCGCGGGCGTTCCCCCGGCCAGGGCGATGGTGTCCATCGTCCCCATCGCCAGGCCCGCCCCGTTGACCATGCAGCCGATGTTCCCGTCCAGCCCGATGTAGGAGATGCCGTGCCTCTTGGCCTCCCGCTCCAGCCGCGAGGATTCCAGGTCGGGCAAGGCCGCCAGGGCCTTTTGCCGGAAGAGGGCGTTGTCGTCGACGATGACCTTGCCGTCGAGCGCGAGCAGCCCCTTCGGCGTCAGGACGAGGGGATTGACCTCGACCAGCGAGCAGTCGTAGTCGAGGAAGACCCGGCAGAGGGCCTTGGCCAGCGCCACGAACTCCCTCATGCGCTCGGCCGGGATGTCGAGGGCGTAGCCTAGCCGCCGGCCCTGATAATCGAGCAGGCCTTGATCCGGATCGACGGGAACGCGAACGATCGCCTCCGGGCGCTCATGCGCCAGAGTCTCGATCTCCATGCCTCCCTGCGCGGAGGCGATGACGACGGGGCAAGCCGCCTTGCGGTCGAGGACGATCGAGAGATACAGCTCCCGCTCGATCTTGGCGCCCCCCTCCACCAGAAGGCTGGCGACCTTCACGCCTTGGGGGCCGGTCTGCGGGCTGATCAGCGTCATGCCGAGAATCTGGCGCGCCAGCTCGCGGGCCTCCCGCGGAGTCCTGGCCAGCTTGACGCCCCCCGCCTTGCCGCGCCCGCCCGCCAGCACCTGGGCCTTCAAGACCCAAGGCCCGCGCCCGGCGCGCTTGAGCGCCGCCGCAAGCCGGCCCAAATCCTCGATCGCTCCTCCGGAGGGCGGCACGGCGACCCCCTTGGCCCGGAAAAGCTCCTTGCTCTGATGCTCGAGAAGTTTCATCGTGGTCCCATTCTAGAAAAGCGCCTAGGCGCAGAGATAGTGCAGCAGGTCGCGAACGCTGACGACCGAGTAGCCGCCCGCGCGGGCCACCGGCAAGTGGCGATGCCCGGTGACCGCCATCGCGTGGAAGGCGTCGGCGACGGAGTCTTCCTCCCTCAGGCAGGTCGCGTCTGCGCGCATCAGCGCCCCGACCGAGCCGGCCAAGGCCAGGGGATCGATCGAGTTGTGCAGGAGCTCCCTCTCGGAGAGCACGCCGACCAGCTTGCCGTCCTCGATGACCAGCAGGCAGCCCACCTTGGCCGTGCGCATCCGCTCGACGGCCTCGGAAACGGGCGCGACGGGGCCGATGGTCAACGCCGGCTTGGGACGCAGGGCGCGCACGCTCCCCTCCAGGATGCGCCTTTCGATGCCGCGCGCGGCGGCCGGCTGGGTCAGGGCCGCGTGGCAGGAATCGCACTCATCGGCGCCCTCCAAGTTGGCGAAACCGCAGGCGGGGCAGCGCATCGCGTCCGGCTAGGCCGCCACCGTCCAGGTCTCGGGGCCGCGCAGCAGCCGCTGCAGGTCCGGCGGGGCGGCCGCGCGGGCCTGCTCCACCTGCTTGTCGACGAGCTCGTGCAGGGCCGGCGCTTGGACGGCGCGGAAGATTCCCTGCGGCAGCGGCAACTCGGGGTGATCCATGTGGGCGAGTATCTGCGCCAGCACCGGGGAGGTCTCGTCATGAACCAGCAGGTCTTTAGGCGGCTGGCCGGCCGGGAATTGGACGATCTCGGGCGTGAAGCCCTTCAGCCGAATGCCCTTGTCGCGGTCCTTGCCGAAGACCAGCGGCTGGCCGTGGCGCAGGTCCACGTTGTTCTCGTCGCGGGTGGCTTTCGCCGACACGTCGCTCCAGGCCCCGTCGTTGAAGACGATGCAGTTCTGCAGTATCTCGACGAAAACAGAGCCCTTGTGCTTGGCCGCGCGCTCGAGCACGGCCGAGAAATGCGGGATGTCGGTGTCGATCACGCGCGCGACGAACGTCGCCCCCGAAGCCAGGGCGAAGGAGACGGGATTGACCGGAAAATCGACCGAGCCCTGGGGCGTGGACTTGGTCTTCTTGCCGAATTCCGACGTCGGCGAGGCCTGCCCCTTGGTCAAGCCGTAGATCTTGTTGTTGAACAGCAGTATCTTGAGGTCGACGTTGCGGCGCAAGGCGTGGATGAGGTGGTTGCCGCCGATCGACAGCCCGTCGCCGTCTCCCGTGACGACCCAGACCTGGAGCTTGGGGTTGCTGAGCTTCAGGCCCGTGGCGAAGGTCGGGGCGCGGCCGTGGATCGAGTGGAAGCCGTAGGTGTTCATGTAGTACGGAAAGCGCGAGGAACAGCCGATGCCCGAGACGAACACGATGTTCTCCCGCGGGATGCCCAGGCTCGGCAGCAGCTTCTGCACGGTGGCCAGAATGGCGAAATCCCCGCAACCGGGGCACCAACGCACCAGTTGATCGGAGACGAAGTCCTTGCGCGTCAGCATCGGTCCGGAAGCCGGCAGGCCCGTCAACTCTTCGTCGTTCATTAGTTCCTTCCGTTCTTCAAGAGAGAAACGATCCCGTTCGCGACCTCGGCGATCTTGAACGGCTGGCCCTTGATCTTGTTGAGCCCGACCGCGGGCACCAGGTATTTCGCGCGCAGGACCTTCAGCAACTGGCCCATATTCATCTCCGGCACCAGCACCTGCTCGAAGCGACCCATGATGTCGCCCAGATCGGGCGGCAGCGGGTTTAAGTAGCGCAGATGGATCGCGCCGACCGGCTCGTCGTGCTGGCGCAGTTGCCTGACGGCGGCGGTGATCGCCCCGAAGGTCGAGCCCCAGCCGATCACCAGGACCTTGCCGCTCTTGGCGCCGATGATCTCGGTGGGCGGAATGTCCTGCGCGATCTTGTTGACCTTGGCGTGGCGCAGGCGCACCATCCTCTCGTGGTTGTCGGGATCGTAGCTGACGTTGCCGGTGACGTCCTGCTTCTCCAGCCCGCCGATGCGATGCTCGTAGCCGGAGATGCCGGGAACGGCCCAGGGCCGCGCCAAGGTCCCCTCCTCCCGGCTGTACGGCTTGAACTGCTCCTTGGGCGGCAGCGCCCTGGACTCGAAGCGGGGAAGCTTGGAGACCTCCGGAACCAGCCAGGGCTCGGAGCCGTTGGCCAGGTATCCGTCCGTCAGCAAGAAGACGGGAGTCATGTACTTGATCGCGATGCGGAAGGCCTCGTAGGCCATCGTGAAGCACTCGGCCGGGGTCGCCGCGGCCACGATGGGAATGGGGCATTCGCCGTTGCGCCCGTAGAGGCATTGCAGCAAGTCGGCCTGCTCGGTCTTGGTCGGCAAGCCGGTGGAGGGACCGCCGCGCTGCACGTCGACGATGACCAGGGGCAGCTCCGTCATCACGGCCAGGCCGATGGCCTCGCTCTTGAGCGCCACTCCGGGCCCGCTGGTGCCGGTGACCCCGAGCGCGCCGCCGAAAGACGCCCCGATCGCGGCCCCGACGGCGGCGATCTCGTCCTCGGCCTGGAACGTGCGCACGCCGAAGTTCTTGTGCTTGGAGAGCTCGTGCAAAATGTCGGAAGCCGGCGTGATCGGGTAGGTGCCGTAGAAGAGAGGCAGGCCGCTGACCTGGGAGGCGGCGACCATGCCCAGCGCGGCGGCTTGGTTGCCGGTGATGTTCCGATAGACTCCGGGAACGATCGGGGCCTTGCGCACCTTGTAATGGCTGCCGAAGATCTCCGCCGTCTCGGCGTAGGCGTTGCCGGCGTGCAAGGCCTTCGTATTGGCCTCGACCAGCAGCGGGGTCTTCTTGAACTTCTCCCCGATCCACTTGAGCGTGGACTCCATCGGGCGGTCGTAGAGCCAGAACATCATGCCCAGGGCGAAGAAATTCTTGCAACGCTCGACCTGAACCTTCGTCAGCGCCAGGCCGGAGAGGGCGTTGCCCGTCAGGCGGCTGAGCTCGACGGGGATCAAGCGGAATTCCGAGAGGCTGCCGTCCTCGAGAGGATTTTTCGCGTATTGGACCTTCGTCAAGTTCTGCGGCGTGAAGGAATCCGTGTTGACCAGAAGGATGCCGCCCTTCTTGAGGTCCTTGAGGTTGGCCTTCAGGGAGGCGGGGTTCATCGCCACCAGGACGTCAGGGGCGTCTCCCGGCGTGAGCACCTCGCGGGAAGAAAAGTGGATCTGGTAGCCGGACACCCCGGGCAGCGTGCCCGCCGGAGCGCGGATCTCCGCGGGATAGTCGGGCAGGGTCGAGAGATCGTTGCCGGCCAGCGCGGTGGCGGTGGTGAACTGCATGCCCGTCAACTGGATGCCGTCGCCGGAATCCCCGGCGAATCGGATCGTCACCGCCTCCAGCTCCTCGACAGCGGCCTCCGGCTTCACGTCGGTTTTCGTCTCGCCCATGTTCGCCTCTCTACGCTCCTTCCGGCTCTTCGGCTCTTTGGCGCGGGTCCGGCGGCCGGTTGAGCGCCGCTGCCGGAAAATTCTCGGCCAAATATTGCACGATCAACTCCACCGCGACGACGGAGGCCGGCCTGCCCTCGCCGTCGACGAGCGGCAACTGTCGCAGCCCGCGCGAGTCCATCGCCTCGGCGGCCGTCCCGATCGTATCGTCAAAACTCGCGCGGACCGGCTTTGGCGTCATGAAATCCCGCACCGGCTCCTTGCCGCCGGACCGGCCGGCGACCTTCATGAGGTAGTCTCGCTCGGTGAAGACGCCGACCAGCCTGGAACCTTCGCAGACCAGCAGGCACGGCGTGCGCCGCTCCCGCATTCGCAACAAAGCGTCCTTAATGGAGGCCGACGGCGCGATCGTGACCGGCCGGGCGCGGGCGACGCGCGAAACCTTCTCGGTGAGAGCCTTTGTCTTTAGGGACATGGCGCGGGGACGGCTTCAGTATACAAAATTGCGGACGCCGGAGCGCTCGCCTCGCCCTCCAAGGGGGTTCCGGCGTCGGCTCCGCGGCCACGGCCTCGACCGCGGCGACGGAGGCCTGGACAGCCGCGCGCAGCTCGAAGGCCCTGGCGACCGCACGCCGCCAGCAGGCGCGCCCGCCGTCGTAACCCATCGGCGGAGCCTTGGCGGCCGGCGGAACGGCCGCGGCGCGCAAGGCTCCCAGGGCAAGTAGCCAAACCAGCGCCAAAGCGGCCATGCGATAGTCTAGCCCCGCCCGCCCGCTTCCCGCACGGGCCGATCGACCCATCCCCAGGACGGCAGTTGGCCGGGCTTTTCTAGGCCCATCCGCCCAAGAGCCGCGAGGAAAGCCTTCGGAGCAGGCCGCCCCCGATGGCGACGCGCGCGGCCACGACGGTGACGTTGTCTTCGCCGCCGGCGTTCAAGGCCCGCGCGACGAGATCGTAAACGAGGGCGCGCGGGCGATCGCCGCGCGCCGCGGCTTCGGCGATCGCCGAATCGTCGACCATCTTCGTCAAGCCGTCGGAGACCAGCAGCACCACGTCCCCGGCCGCCAGGGAATGCTCCGCGACGTCCACCCGGACGTCCTTCTCGGCTCCCACGGCACGGGTCAGGACGTTCTGAAGCCCGGGCAGGGAATGATCCGCCGTCAACGCCCGCAGCCGGCCGTCCCGGAACAGGTAGGCGCGGCTGTCGCCCACGTGCGCCACCGTCATCGAGCCGGGGTCGGCCAGCACGGCGACTACGGTGGTCCCCATCCCCGCGTCCTGCGGGAAGGCGCGGCCCTTCTCGTAGATCACGGAGTTGGCGCGCCGGATCCAATCCTCCAGCCTTCGGGCGCGCGAGGCCGCGCTCGCGCGATCCAGCCGCGCGCAATCCCGCAGCGTGCGGGTCGCCAGAGCGCTGGCGACCTCGCCGGAGTTGTGCCCCCCCATCCCGTCTGCGACGACGAACAAGCCGCGCTCGCGGTCGATGAAGAAATCGTCCTCGTTGTTGGCGCGCACGCGCCCCGAATCGGTGGCCCCGGCGACGTCGAGCCAAGCCGTCATGCCCGACCCGGGGCCGGGGCGTCCGAGGGAGGCTGGGGCGGCCGCGGCGCGGGCGGCGCCTGCGGCGGGACCGGCGGAAGCGGGGCAGGCTTAAGGCAGGCGCGCAGGTCGCGCGCCAATTCGCCTGCGCGGGGATAGCGCCGCGCCGGATCCTTGGCCAAGCCCCTGTCGATGACGGTCTTGACCGCCGGCGGCAGGCCTGGCCGCAGGGCCAGGGGATCTGGGTGCGGCTCGTTGGCGATCCGAAACAGCAAGGTCCCCTCCTCTCCGCTGAAAGGCTTGCGTCCGGTCAGCAGCTCGAAGAGGACCGCCGTCAAGGAAAACAGATCGGAACGGCCGTCGACCCCGCGCCCGGCCGCCTGCTCCGGGCTCATGTAGGCGGCGCCGGCCGCCAGCTCCGCCGCCGTCTTGGACGCCGCGAGGCCGAAGCCGAGCAGACGCGCTCCTCCGTCCTGGCGCAACTCAATATTCTGGGGCCGCACGTCGCCGTGGACCGCCCCGTGGGCATGGGCGTAGTCGAGGGCGTCCGCCGCCGCGGCCGCCGCCTGCAGGGCCTCGCCCGCCGAAAGCCGCTCCTCCTTCATGCAAATAGCCAGGTTCCGGCCCGAGGGCGGCTCCATGGCCACGTAGACCAGGCCGGCCTCCTCGCCGCAGCCCAGAACCCGCGCGATGCCGGGATGCTCGAGCTTGGCGGCGAGCCGAGCGTCGCGCAGGAGGCGCTCCTTGGCCGCTGCCTCCAGCCTCATCGTTTTAAGGAAGACCTTCCGCCCGCGGGAATCGCAAGCCGGCAAGACGCCCGCCGCGCCCAGGTCCTGCTCGCGCTCCAGCCGGAAGCGGCCCAGCGTCGGTTTTGCCGGCCGCTCGGAGAGCAGGCGCCCCAGCGCCAGCAACAGGTAGCCCGCCAGCAGCAGGACGGCGGGATAGGAGACCTTCAGCCACTGTCCCTCCAGGAACAGATAAGTCCCGGTCCCCAGCATGACCGTCTCCAGGAACAAGAAGAGCAAGAAGCCGGATAATATTCTCAAGCGCGGCAGCACGAACATCAGCAGCAGCCCGATCGCGCCGATCAGGCCCAGCTCCAGGGCGCGCGCGAAGTCCGGCCTGACGAGGAAGCGCCGATGGATGATGTTCTCGGCGGCATTGGCCTCCAGCTCGATCTCGGGCAGCGACGGCGTCACTGCGGTGGCGTAGGCGCGGCCGATGCCGGTAGCCGTCAAGCCGACAAGCACGAGCTTGTTCTTGAAGGCGTCAGGCGGCGTCTTGCCGCCCAGGACATCGCTCGCCGAATAGGAGCGAAAGGTCCCCTCCGGCCCGACGAAGCTGACGAGCATGCGGCCGCGCCGGTCCAGGGGGATGGAGACGTCGCCCACCGTCACGCGGCCAGGCGAGCAGACGATGCCGGAGGGTTTGACCCCCAAATAAGCGGCGGCCAGGGCCAAGGCGAAGGACGGCAGGCCACGGCCGCCGTAGCGCAACACCGGGGCCTGCGCCCGCACCACGCCGTCGATGTCCGGCCTTGCTGCGGCGTAGCCCGCGCCCAGGGCCGACTCCAAAAACGGCTCCCAGGGGAATACGAGCCCGGTATTGGCCGGCGCCGCCGCGACCGCTTGGGCCCGGGACAACGCCACCGTCGCGCTCGAAATCACGGGCGGCAAGGGCTGCAGAAGGCGTCCCGGCCGCAGGCGGGCGAAACCGATCGGGAGGACGACGTTGCCGGAATCCTGCAAAGCCGCCAGCAGCCGCGCGTCGGAGTCCAGGCGCGCCGTCGCCGAGGAGAACAACTGGTCAAAGCTCCTGGTCCTGTCGATGATCCGTCGGGATGCGCGCAGGGCCTCGAAGCGCCTCTGAAGCGAGCGGACCTCGGCTAAGCCCCGGCCGTCGGACGGTTCCGAGCAAGGCAGGTCGAGGCCGACGACCCGCGGCCCCATGCCGCGCAAAGCCTCCAACAAATCGGCCAGGCGAGAGCGCGGCCAGGGCCAGTTTCCCAAAGCGGACAGGGAGGCGTCGTCGACGGCGACCAGGACGATTTCCTGGCCGCTGTCCAGCGTGGCGCGAAGCTTGGCGCGGCGGTCATAGGCTTTCAGCTCCAGGCCTTCCAACGCCGGCAGGGCGCCGGCGACCAGATAGCCCCAAGCGACCAGCGCGGTCAGCGCCAAGCCGACCGCCGCCTCGGCCAGTCTGGAGCGCTTCATGGGGCCGTCCCCGCGGTCAATCCGCCCGAACGTCCCGCGCCCGGCGGCCGATCAGCCGCCATCCCCAGGGCAGCAGGGCCGCGGCCGCAGCGCATTTGAGCAGGTCGCCCGGGAGAAACGGCCAAAAGCCGTCCGCCAGCAGCAGCGGGCCCGGCACGAAGCGGCGCAGCGCCAAAAGCCCCAGGGCGAAGATCGGGACGCTGCCGGCCAGCATCATCGCGAAGGCCGTCAGGGGCCTGCGATCCCAGCCGCGCTCGGCCAGCCGCCCCGCCAGCCAAGCGGCGGGAACGAAGCCCAGCAGGTAGCCCAACGTCGGCCCCAAGGCCGCCGCGCCCGCGAAAAACGGCAGGCCGCAGGCGCCCTCGGCCAGGTACAGCGCCGCCGCGGCGGCGCCGCGGCGCGAGCCCAACAGGGCCCCGATGTAAAGCACGCCGAAGCTTTGCCCGGTCAGCGGCACCGGAGTCCACGGCAGCGGCAGGACGACCTGGGCGCACAACGCCATGGCGAGGCTGCCCAGCAGCACCAAGAGGGAATTTTCGACGGCGCTCTCGGCTGGCCAGAGAGCCTGGACCAGCGTCGCGCCGGCGGCGTCATCCAACGTGTTCAAGTGGAGCATGCTTTCTCCTTGGCCGGGGCGGCCACCGCCGAGTGTATCAAAACCGCGCCCCCTAAAAAAGAGAAGGCCCGCCTTTCGGGCGGGCCTTCAATTGGGCGCGACGGTTAGAGTTTCTTGACGTTGGCCGCGCGCGGGCCCTTATCGGACTCCTGAACGTCAAATTCGACAGCCTGGTTCTCCGCAAGGCTCTTGAAGCCCTCACCCTGGATCGCCGAATGATGCACGAATAGATCCTTCGAGCCGTCGTCAGGTGTGATGAACCCGTAGCCCTTCTGATCGTTGAACCACTTCACTTTTCCCGTAGGCATTCTTATTGCTTATCCTCTTTTAGTTACTGTATCGGCCTATCACGAGCGCCGCAGCCATTATAGCATGGAAAGCCGCCAACGCAACAAAAATCGCATGGGCTTTGTTAGAATCGCGGCATGCCAGATCGCCGCGAGCACCTGCAGCGCCTCATCCCCGGGCTGGAGCAGACCATCGAGAGCCTCCGCTTCGAGCTTCCTTATTATCAGCCGGACGACCTGCAGCTTAAGTACGCCAAGAAGTTCCTCGAGGCCTGCGAGAAAAACCTCGCCGCGGCCAAGGCCGAGCTGGCAGCACTGGACGCCCGCTAGTCCCCAGGCCTGGGCCTTTTGCCGCCGCCAATCCGGGACCTTCGCCTCAGGCGCCGAACCCGCTCGTATGCCATAAACAGTCCATGGCGAATCACCGCTGCTGGCTGCTGGCCATGCTGTTCCCAATCTCCGCCGTGTCCGCCGCGGCCGCAAGCCCCGGCCAATCCGCTGGCAATTCTTTTTTATCGATGCGGATAGAGGCGCCCGCCTCGACCCCGCTGACGCTTCTGCCGGACTCCATCCCGGCCCTGCGCGACTTCGGCAAGACCCGGGAGCCGTACGCCGGAGTGGCTCTAAAGATGTCCCAACGGCTGGGGGATCTGGGCCTCGGCGATCTTGAACCGGCCAGACGGACCGTGGAGGCGTTGGCTCGAATGGACGTGCGCACGCTTGGCGAGCTCCGCGAGCATGTCGCGCGACGGCGGAAGGAGGGGGCTTCCTCGCGGGAACTGGAACCCCTCGAAAACCTCGAAAAGGCGGCGGCCTATCTCGCGCCGCTGGGCCCGAACGGCCGCCCGTCCATCTCGCCCCGTCGGTTTGAGAGACTAGAACGGCGCGTGCGCAGGATGGTCGCCGCGATGATCCGATACGAAAAGGCCGGCCGCGACGACTTCCCCGGGGCAGACGCCGTGCAGGCCGCCGCCAAGCAAGCGCAGGTCCTGGTCGCCGGCCATCTGCACTACATTCCGGCCGGTCCCAAGAATGACGGGCTGCGCAAGCAGGCCTATGAGGCGTACACGGCCCTGCAGGAGCAAGGCACGCCGATCGCGCTGCCTCCCCCTCAGGAACAAACGCAGCCCCCGGTCGGCTCCGTCGCCCAACCCACTCCAGCTAAAGGAGACAAAGTCGACGTCGACGCCTTGCTCGCCGGACTGCTGCCCAAGCAACCGCCGTCGCAATACGGTTTGACCCCCTCTTTCCTGCGCCCGAAGCGCAGCTTCCATGTCCGAGTCATCAAAAGCAGAACTGAGGGTTTGACGGATCAATTCGTCCCGGTCGCCCCCAAGGGCAATCACCCCGAACTAAGCCTTGAAGACATCCTGGAAAATAAAGTCCTGACGTTCCTAAACCGGGATGATAACGCCCTCGTCACACTTGATCTGGGCTCGCTGCATCACAAAAACACCGTGGGCACGGAAGAAGTGTTCGAGAGCGCTGACAGGCTGACCGTCTTGCGGATCAGCCGAGAGGTTCCGGTGCGCTTGCGGCTGCTCCAGCGCGACGCTCCGGAGGACGACTGGAACGTCGAGATCGAGCTGATAGAAAATCCTTCCTTCTGGGCCAAGCCCAGAGTCTTCCTCCTGGCCGACGCCAACGGACTGGAGAGCTCCGGCGGCGCCATCCTGACGCATGAAGACCGGACCTCGGTCTCATTGCTCGAATTCATCGAAGCCCCATCCCTGGTATTCCGGACCGCGAATGGACCGTTGCGGCTGTGGCCGGACATGGCCGAGCAGCGGTTCACGCTTTACTCCAAGCCGGTGTCGGCGCACGAGCCCTACCGCGTCTATAAGAACAACCCCGCTCCAGGCCAGCCGCAATTCTCTATTCTTGTCGATGGGGACTCAGGCCCGGCGGTGGAGGTGCGGATCACGCGGATCGATCGAGGCATCTCCAGCACCATCTTATTAAAGGAAGAGACGCCATAAGGACCTGCGTCACAATAATATGACTATTTTGGACGGACGATTTTGGAGCGAGCCAAGGAGCGAGAAGCGAGCATACCCGCAGCGGTCTGTGAGCGACGAGCGACGCAGGCGCAGCCCAAAAGCGTCCGTCCCCTCCGGGGCGAGCCGATTCCGGCCGATTTCATCGTTGCTCCTCGGTCACATGGCCTGCGGCCATGCTCCCTCCTCGCGCCTCGAAATCGCCGCGGACTCGGCTCGCCAAAATGGTCATATTATTGTGACGCAGGTCCTAAG
>JAGWUP010000041.1 GCA_028868375.1 Elusimicrobiota bacterium | reverse complement strand
ACGAAGAAATCGGCCAGCGGCGGACCTCCCCGAAGGGCTGGGACGCTTTTGGGCTGCGCCTGCGTCGCTTGTCGCTCACAGACCGCTGCGGGTATGCTCGCTTCGCGCTCCTTGGCTCGCTCCAAAATCGTCCCAGCGAAGTGTATCACTTATTGATTAACAAGCCCTTAGGACCCATGAGCGGCCGGGCCCTTCGTCCCATCGCTTCCGAAGCGCCATAAAATAGAATGCCGGGACATCATCCCACATGGAGGAATCATGAAAATCGGAAAGTATGTCGGCGTTCTCATCGGCGTTCTGGCGTTGTGCTGGGCCGTCATCGGCCTCGGGGCCAAGAAATCCCTGGCCGCCGATGCCGCCGGAAAATTCGTTTGCGCTGATTACGACAACAACAGCTTCCTCTATAAAAGCAACGTCGATGTTTACATGAGGCAAAGCTGCGACACGAGCAAGCCCTTCTCCGTCGCTGGTGAAGGCGGCGACGCGCCCACCTTTCTTGTCTGCTGCACGATCAAGCAATAAGCAAGGCTAAGGGCTTAACGCGGGTCCGGGCGGCGCCGCGGCGGCCGCCCGGGCTCCGCGCCGGCCAAAAGTGATATAATCGCTCGCAGCGGCGCGGCTTACGCGCGCCGGCCGGCAATCCCAGGAGGGCTATGGAACGCAAAGGCAAGTTCTTCTTCACGTCGGAGTCGGTCACCGAGGGGCATCCCGACAAGGTCTGCGACCAGATTTCCGACGGCGTGCTGGACGCCGTGTTAAAGGAAGACCCGATGGGGCGCGTGGCCTGCGAGAGCTTCGTCACCCGCGGCATGGTCATCGTCGGCGGCGAGATCACCACGAAGACCTACGTGGACGTGGACCGCCTGGCCCGCGAGATCATCCGCGACATCGGCTACGACCAGGCGCGCTTCGGCTTCGACGCCGTCTCCTGCGGCGTGCTCAACGGCATCGGCCGGCAGTCCCCCGACATCGCCCAGGGCGTCGACACCGGCGGCGCCGGCGACCAGGGCATCATGTTCGGCTACGCCTGCCGGGAGACCACGGAGCTGATGCCGCTGCCGATCATGCTCGCCCACAAGCTGACGCGCAGGCTTTCCGAGACCCGGCGCAAGAAGGAGCTGGGCTACCTGGGCCCGGACGGCAAGAGCCAGGTGACGGTCGAGTATCTCGACGGCCGCCCCCTGCGCGTCGACACGGTCGTTCTCTCCACCCAGCACACCGAGGAGATCCTCGATAAGACCGGCGAGCGCATCACCGAGAAGTCCCGCCAGGAGCTCATCGACGTCGTCATCCGCCCCGTCCTCGGCAAGCGGCTGATCGACGAGGGCACGAAGTTCTTCATCAACCCGACCGGGAAATTCGTCGTCGGCGGGCCCGCCTCCGACACCGGTGTGACCGGGCGCAAGATCATCGTCGACACCTACGGCGGCTACGCCCCGCACGGCGGCGGCGCCTTCTC
>JAGWUP010000031.1 GCA_028868375.1 Elusimicrobiota bacterium | reverse complement strand
CAAGGCGTCCGCCTGACCCAACACCAACACGCCGGTTTAGGCCGGCAGGAGATTTCTGTGAGCACCGAACTGCAAGTCATGGAACGCGCCGAGAAGGCTCTCGGCTTCGCCACCCGGAAGGCCGAGCTGGCCGAACTGGCTACCAAGTCCAAGCGCATCGTCGAGGTGACGAACAACGCCGGGTATCAGGAGTGCCACGCCGCGCGCATGGTGCTCAAGAACACCCGCGTTGACATCCAGAAGGCCGGTAAGGAAGCGCGCGAGGACGCGACCAGGTTCTCAAAGGCGGTCATCGCCAAGGAAAAGGAGCTGGTCGACATGATCCAGCCCGAGGAGGATCGGCTGCAGGCGTTGCAGGCCGAGTGGGATGCGGCACGCGAGGCCGAGCGTCAGGCGAAGGTCGAGGCCGAACGCCAGCGCGTCGCCGGGCATCAGTCGCGCATTGCGGCGATCCATGCGATTCCGACCGAGGTCACCGGCCGTTCTGCGCTGGTCATCGCCGGCCGGATCGAGAAGCTGCGCGCACTGGAAATCGGCGAGGACTTCGAGGAGTTCGTCGGCGAGGCATCGGCAGCCAAGGCATCCACGCTGGAGACGCTGGAGCGCCTGCATGCCGCCCAGGTCGAGCACGAGGCCGAGCAGGATCGCATCCGGGCCGAGCGCGAGGAGCTGGAACGGCTGCGCGCCGCCCAAGCTGCCCGGCTGGCCGCCGAGGAAGCCGAGGCCGCTACCAAGCGCGCCGAGGCCGACCGCATCGCCCGCGAGAAGCGCGAACGGGAAGCGGCCGAGCAGCGCGCCCGCGAGGAAGCCGAGCGCGCCGAGCGCCAGCGACAGGAGAACGAAGCCCGCGCCGCGCGTGAGGCGCAGGAGCGTGCCGAGCGCGAAGCCCGCGAGGCCGAGCTGGCCGCCGAGCGCGAGCGCCAGGCCGCCGAGCAGAAGCGCCTGGACGAGGATCGCGCACGGCTGGAACGCGAGCGTGCCGAAGCCGAGCGCATCCGCCAGCAGGCCGAGGCAAAGGCCGAAGCCGAGCGGCTGGCCAGCCTGACCCTGCACGACGCCTCCCATGCTGCTGTGCGCTGGTTCCACGACCACGGCCACAAGTCGATCAAGGTCTGCACGGATCTGGAGCACGCGCTGCGCCAGCCGGTTGAGGTGGCGGCATGAGCGCGCTCGTCACAACCCAAGTCCAGGAGCTGGCCAAGACCTTCGGCCTGATGGAAGTCCAGCCCGAGGAGCTGGTGTCGGTCCTGAAGGCGACCGCATTCAAGGGCCAGGTGAGCGATGCCCAGATGGCAGCGCTGCTGGTGGTCGCGAACCAGTACGGCCTGAACCCGTGGACGAAGGAAATCTATGCCTTCCCCGACAAGAACAACGGGATCGTGCCCGTGGTTGGCGTCGATGGCTGGTCGCGAATCATCAACAGTCACCAGATGTTCGACGGCATGGACTTCGAGCAGGACGACGAGTCGTGCACCTGCATTCTCTACCGCAAGGACCGGAACCATCCGGTGCGCGTGACTGAGTACATGGCCGAGTGCCGCCGCTCGAACGCTGGCCCGTGGCAGTCGCACCCGCGACGCATGCTTCGCCACAAGGCGATGATCCAGTGCGCGCGCTTGGCATTCGGTTTCGTCGGCATCTACGAGCCGGACGAGGCCGAGCGCATCGCCGATGTGAAGGCGATCGAGGGCGAGTACACGGTCCACCAGTCGCGCCGCGCGGACGTACAGGCCGCCATCCCGAAGGACAGCCCGGAACGCGAGTCGCTGACCGCTGATCTGTTCGCCGTGGCCGATGGCGGCACGGCCGATCTGGAGTCGGCATGGCAGGCACTGACCAAGGACCAGCGGAAGCTGGTGGCCGACCGGCTGCCGATCTTCAAGGAACACGCCCAGAAGGCTGACCAGCATCTCGCGGAGGTGTCGTAATGATCCAGGGTACAGACGAATGGCTGGCGATCCGCGCCGGCCGATTCACCGGCTCGCGCTTCGCGGACCTGATGGCCACCACGCGCAGCGGCCCGTCCGCCAGCCGCGGGAACCTGATCACCACCGTCGCGTTGGAACGCCTGACCGGCGAGCCCGAGCAGACCTACCAGAACGACGCCATGCGTCGCGGTAGCGAGATGGAGCCGCTTGCACGCGGCGCCTACGAGGCAGAGACAGGCGAGCTGGTGGCCTGTGTCGCCTTCATCATCCACCCGGCGCACGACTTCTGTGGCGTTTCTCCGGACGGCCTTGTCGGCGATGACGGCCTGATCGAGATCAAGTGCCCGGCCAGTCAGGCCAAGCACCTCGCCGCCCTGCGCACCGGCGCGCACGCGCAGGAATACCAGTGGCAGATCCAGGGGCAGCTTTGGGTGACCGGCCGGCGCTGGTGCGATGCGGTCAGCTATGACCCGCGCTTCCCCGAGGGTCTGCAACTGGCTGTGAAGCGAGTCGAGCGAGACGAAAAAGCCATCGCCACGCTGGCTGAGGCCTGCATTACGGCAAACGAGGAAGTCGAGGCGATTGTCGCCGAGCTTCGCGGGATGAAGGCGGCCGCCTGACCATGCCCAAGCCCATCACCGAACGCGACTGGAAGCTGTCAGGCAACGCGAAGTGCAGCGATGCGCAGCGGCGCTTGCTCAATGCCGCGTGCGGGGATCTGGCTGCGCAGATCAACTGGCACGGCTTCCGGCTGAGCAAGGACGACTTCCGGCATCTGCTGGCTGGCACGGTCCTGCGCTGGCGGCTTATGCCTGGCATCGACGTCGGTCAAGGCCCGGGGTTCATCACGCTGGGCGGATCAAGTCTGGAACTGTCCCGCAGCGAGTGCACCGACGCGATCACGCTGGCGTTCCACCTGGGCGACCACCCGGACGAGCAGAGGCTGAAGTGCAAGCCGGTGACGTGGTGCGACGTGGTGCGCGGTGCGCGAGGGATCAGTGATGCGGACGAGGAACTGGCTGGGAGGTATGCGGCGTGACAAGCGTCCATTACTGGTATGAACGTTACATAAGAAAAGATGGAAAGCCCGGTAGGTTGATTGAAAAGTGCGCTCGTTACACACCATTGGATGATTGCCAATTGTGCGGTAGACGAGGGCCGCCTAGGCAAGTATCAAGGAGGAGTAATGTGTATGGATGGAACTGGTCAGATAAAAATGATTTTTCTCCATCCATGGATCTATTGTGCATTGCTTGCTGGAATAAAGTTCAAGCAATTCAAAGAAAGGTTAGATGTTCGATAGAAATAAATAAATCCATTAACCATCTGAAAAAGGCAATAAAAAATGGCAACGAAAAACACAACATCAAAAATCCGCGGACTTCTTGCGGCTTGCATGGAGAAGGCCGTGAAGGGTGATCTACCGCAGGAAGATGGCCGTAACATCATCGGACTTGCAAACCAGATTAGCCAAAGCATGGCCGTAGAGTGCAAAGTGCATGCGATGAAGCTAAAAGCCGGTCAGGCTGTCGAGGCTTTTGGATCGCTTGAGGTTGACTGAGGTGATACATGCCGATGTATCAATGTAAGTTGATTCATCAAACCGACTTCTGGCCCGATGGCATCTACGACAACCGCGCGACCAACCGCCGCGAAGTCTGGCTCAACGGCAAGTTGTGCCGGTACGTCAGGCGCAACGCAGTGAACCAGGCGCGTCCGGCGTTTCCTGAGTTGCGCGAGCCTTGGGGCTACTACCCAGACATTCCGCCCGCAGTGGCGGCTTAACCCATCCCCCGCAGGGCCCCGCGCCGGCCGGGCAATGCCGGCGAACTTGAGAGGTGAACATGGAAACGAACGATTACAGGCGAGCTGATTTCGAGGATCGCTACGGCTTGAAGCCAGAGCATCGGGATGGCGACAGCTACATGTACGTGACCTCAGCGATGCGCTGGGAAACGTGGAAGGCGGCCATCGACGCCCACCTCGCCCGCCAGTCCGAGGGGGTGAGCGAGGAGGATGTGCGCCGCGCTTGGATGGCCTACACCGGTCGAAACAGGCTTGGTGCGGCATACGAGAAAGACTATGAGCAAATGCTGCCCGAAGAAAGGAAAGCCATGCGCGCCGCCCTGACCGCCGTCTGGCACAACCGGCCGGCGCGGGAGAAGTTCGGTCAACAGGTATCGACTGTGTATCTGTGCTCAAACGCGAATTGCCAGGCGGTGCATGAGGTTGATCCTTGCGGGCATTGCCCCGCATGCGTATCGCCGAGTGGCGTTGGTTGGTCAACTATCCCGCGCAAGTTATATCGCTCTGACCAATGGGCTCCCTACCTCAAGGATGGACAAACTCCGTTTGAGCGCTTTATGCAGGAAGTGAAGGATTGTGAAGGGGCGGTTGAGCTTCTTCGGCAAGCTCGCTTGAAAGATGAATCAGCGCAGGAGAAGGCGGATCCGGTGGCTGTAGTCAGGCATTTCGACTATCGGGGAATTGCCAAGGTAGGACTTGTTCAAGAAGCACAAATGCTTGAGGGCGCCCCTGTAATTCCGGATGGAACCAAGCTCTACACCCACCCGGCCGCCGAGCGCGTGAGGGTGCCGGAGGATGTTATTGAAGATTTACGCAAATGCAGTGCCGAGCATTTAACTATCGGAAATCATTTTAATATGGGCGGATATCTGAATCCAGAAAATACCGTCAGAAAGCACATTGGATTTCATCTATCGATTGAAAAAGTGATTTCGGCACTCTCCGACGCGCCCGAGGCCGACCATCATGATTAAGCCACTCTACATTTTCGACCTGGACGGAACGATCGCCCTGATCGAGCACCGCAAACACTTCCTCGACGAGAAACATGACCCTCAGCGCTGGCGTCGTTTCTACGCCGCTTGTGACAAGGATCGTCCAAACGAGTCGGTCATCAACACGATGGAGCGCCTGCGGTTCGCCGGTGCTGAAATCTGGTTCTTCAGCGGTCGCAGCAGCGAGGTCCGCGACAAGACCGTTGCGTGGCTGGCCGAGCACACGAGCTTCACGAGCTTCGATCTGGATGGTCCGATGCTCACGATGCGCGACGAAGGCGATTACACGCCAGACCATGAGCTGAAGGAATCGTGGCTGGCCGGCATGCTGCACGAAGATCGTCAGCGCCTTGTGGCGGTTTTCGATGACAGAGACCGGGTTGTCGCGATGTGGCGGCTGAATGGCGTTACGTGCTTTCAGGTCGCTCCCGGAGAATTCTGACCATGGCTGATATGGACTACAACACGCGTGGTGGCCTATCGGTGGATCGGAACAGCCTGCACCAGTCCGACCTGAGATTGGCGCAGTTGAGCCGTTTTCGGCCTGCAATCAGATTTCCAAAACAGCGCAAGACGACCCTTCGCAAGCCGCGCCAATGCTCAGCGTCCAAGCGTTTTGGAAAACTCGGATGCGCCCTGCTGATGGCGACCTCGACGGCCCATGCGGAAGACTATCCCGTTCACCCGGTCACCACCATGACCAGCGCACCCGGGGAATCCGAGCCGGCATTCCTGAGCCGCGTCGGACACGCCCTGCGCGCCTACTCCGGCCGGACCCGGCTGGAGGCCTGCGGCGAGATAGCCACCGATGGTAGCCGCTACGGGGTCGCTATCACCACGTCGGGATCGCACATCGGCTGCGCAATCGACTCGGTCATTCTTCCGCCCGGGATGCAGGACACCGGCGAGACGATCCACTCGCACGGAGGGATGGGGTCATTCAACGCGAACCGCGCCGATCTGCTCTTTCTCGGCGATAGGGCGATCACCGGCGCGCTGGTGACGGTTCACGGGCAAGACCTCTACCACTTCAGCCCCATCGACCTAGCCGGACCTCACGGCTATTTGGCGACGCCTTCAGGGCTGATCCACCACTGAGTCGGGCGTGAGCGCCGGCGGCGGGACGAAACGCTTCGCCAGCGCCTCGGCAGCCAGCTCCATGGTGTCGGCTGCGGCCACCGGATCGGCGGGCATCTTCCGGGTGCCGTTGATCGCGGTCAGCGCCTTCCCGTCCCACACGGCGTTGAACAGCACCAGCTCGGTGCCGTCGTCCTCGTGGCAGTTAACGGTGTAGGCCTCGTGGCCGGCCGGGATGGTGCCGACGTGGGTCGGCTGCAGGGTGATCTTCATAGCGTGATCCCGAGGGTGAGAAGGGTGTGCCAGCGCCAGATGGGCGGGTAGATGCCCTCCGGACGCTTGATGTCGGCACCGTCGCGATACCAGTCGAGCGAGGCGAAGTACCGGCCGCGAGTCAACGTGGCTCCGACCGTCCAGCCCAGCTTCCACGCGGCGCGGTTGATGTGGACCGGAGATATCGTGCCGGTGACATACGTGCCGTCCGGAAGCCGGCGCGATGGATACCAGTCCGGCACGTCCATGCGCCACGCCTCGCGGTACTCAATCGGGCCACCGTGCAAGCCCCATTGCCACCGGCCGGTGCTGTGCCATCCGGCCACCAGGCGCAGGCCTGCGGCCCATCCCCGGCCGTAGAAGTGCGACAGCGGAAGGCACGGCCCGTTGCAGTGGGTCGGATTGGTGGCCGAGTAGTTCTCGTCCGACGTCGCCAGCGCGCTGGAGCTGTCTCGTCCCAGCCAGACAGCATCGGCGTGCAGATCGACGTGGGGAGTCGCTTCATAACGGATCCCGGCCATTACGGCCGGCCGGTTCAGCTTGAGCGCGAAGGGAAAGCCCTGCTGCCACCATGTGCCGTTATGGCGCGCCGTGGCGTGCGAGACGCTGATCCCGAACTCCGGCGATATCTGGGCGCTGGCAGGCCACGACAGCGCCAGCAGGAGGCACAGCAGCGCGGCCCTCACAGCAGGCTCCCAGCGTCGGCTGGGCCCGCATGTACGGCGGCCGTGATGTTCGTGCGGATGCTGGCCGTCTCCAGCGTGGTGGCGTGGATCGGGTCGGTCCAAAGCGGCGACGTGGACTCGCCCAGCACTGCAAGCAGAGCCAGTTTCTGGAGCGCCGGAACGCCACCGACCTGGGCAACCTCAGTCGGATTGCTGCAATGGGTGAAAGCGGACTGGATCGTCTGCCCAGCGCCGTCAAGCTGATCCTTTCCGGTGGCATCAACCACACGCGCCCAAGCGGCCACGGCTGGGTTTCCACTGTTCGGCTCGACGGTCGACTGGCAGCAGACCGCCACATAGTCCCCCGTATCGAGCAGCACGACAGTCTCGTTCGGTTGCAGCGCGGTGAAGCCGGTCTGCGATGGTTTTGTGTAGGCCATGTCGATTCCTTACTGGAGGAGCGGGCTGGGGCCGCTTGATGTTGCGCCTTGAACGGCGCCACCGATACCACCGTGGGCGCCCGTGCCTGAGCCCGTGCCAGAGGATGGGAACTGGACGACGACGCCACCCACGTAGACGCGGCCATCGCCGCTGAAAATGTCGTTCTTGTTGGTTGTCGCCACGAGCGTCTGCGTTCCGCCAGCCGAAGCGGCATCGTCGAAATACAGGAAGTAGGTGATCAGCGTGCCGGCCGTGCCAGTGACACCCACGCTCATGGCGTTGTAGGCCACCGTGTAGCTTCCGGCCAGCATGGTGAAGGCAGCAACGCTGATGGTTGCAGTTGCTGGCGTGCCGGTGCTTGCGCTGTACGTAATGACCGTCGGGACACTTGCCTGGATGTTGCCGGTCAGTCGCATCGTAAGGTTGCGCTGGTCGCCGATGCGGTGACCGCTACCCGCGACGCGCAGTCCTACCCGATTGAAGCCACCGGAGCTGTAGAGATCGAGCTGAGATGTGCGGCCGTAGTTCGTGCCGTCACCGATCTCGTTGTCGAGCGAGCGCACGCGCGCAAGCGTTAGCG
>JAGWUP010000010.1 GCA_028868375.1 Elusimicrobiota bacterium | reverse complement strand
ACGCGGAAATCGGCCAAGCTCGGGCCTCCCCGTAGGGCCGGGGCGCTTTTGGGCTGCGCCTTCGTCGTTCGTCGCTCACATAGCGATCGCTATGCTCGCTCCTCACTCCTCGGCTCGCTCCAAAATCGCGCCCGGCAGAGTGTTCATGTTATTACTTGACAGCGCCTTAGCGCGCGAGGAGGCGGCATGAGGCTGGAAGGCGAGCAGAAGCTGGTGCGCATCTTCATCGGGGAGCAGGACAAGTGGGGGCGCCTTCCTTTATATGAGGCGATCGTCAACGAGGCGCGTTCCCTGGGCATGGCGGGGGCGACCGTGGTCCGGGGCTTCTTGGGCTTCGGCTGCAAGGCCCACGTCCACACGGCCAAGCTCCTCGAGCTCTCCATGGATTTGCCGATCATCGTCGAGATCGTCGACGCGGAGGATCGGGTCGCCCGCCTGCTGCCCAAGCTCGACCAAATGGTGACCGAGGGCCTGGTGACCGTGGAAACGGTCCACGTCCACATCTATAGGGCCAATATCGGAGCTCCTAGAAGCCGGAATGCCTGAGGCCGCGCCGCCGTGGCACAACCGCACGGTCCTCGGCGTCTCGCTGGCCAGCCTCTGCTCGGACGTCGGCCACGAGATGGCCACCTCCCTCATGCCCGTCCTGCTGGCTTCCGTGGCGGGGGGCTCGGCGGCCCTGGGCTTGATCGAGGGGATTTCCGACGGTCTGGCCAGCTTCGCGAAGCTTTTCTCCGGGCTCTACAGCGATCGCCTGGAGCGCCGCAAGCCGCTGGCCGTGGCGGGTTACGTGGCGACGGCCTGCGGGATGGGAAGCTTCGCTCTGGCCCAGCGCTGGTGGCATATCCTGCTGGCTCGCGCCTTCGCCTGGACGGGGCGCGGCGCGCGCACGCCGGTGCGCAACGTCCTCATGACGGAGGCCACCGAGCCCTCCACCCGCGGCCGGGCCTTCGGCTTCGAGCGGGCCATGGACAGCGCGGGGGCGGTGATCGGGCCGCTCTTGGCGCTCTCGCTGTTGCCGCTGCTGGGAGTGCGCGGCGCGCTGGCCTTGACGTTGATCCCGGGCCTGGCGGCGGCCCTGCTCATCGCCCTGTTGGTCGAGGAAAAGAAGCATCCGCCCCGTCCTGAACTGGGCTTGAGGGCCGCTCTGGCCGGCTTGCCGCGGGACTTTCGCCGCTTCCTGCTCGGCGTCGGCGTCGCCGGGGTTGGGGATTTCTCCAACACCCTGCTCATCCTCTGGGCCGGCCAGGCCTGGGCGCCCCGCTTCGGGGCCCTGCGCGCCGCAAGCCTGGCCATCGCCTTCTACGCCGGCTACAACGTCGTCTACACCCTCTGCGCCTACTTCAGCGGCGCTCTGGCCGACCGCTTTCGCAAGACCCGCGTCCTGGCCGCGGGCTACGCCTGCGCCGCCGTTCCGGCCGCGGCCCTGCTGTGGCCCGGCGCCTCCCTGCTCAAGTTCGCCCTCGTCTTCGGCCTGTCCGGGCTCTACATGGGAGTCTGGGAGACGGTCGAGAGCGCGGCCGCCGCCGAGGTCCTGCCGGCGGAGGGCCGCGGCCTGGGCTTCGGGGCGCTGGCGACGGTCAACGGCTGCGGGGACCTCGTCTCCAGCGCGGTGGTGGGCTCTCTCTGGGCGCTGCATCCGGCCCTCGCCATGGGCTGGGTGATCGCCTCGGCTCTCTGCGGCTGCGCGATCATCCTGGGCGCTAGCGCAGGATCAGCAGCGAGGCCAGCGTGAGGAGCAGGACCAGGAAGGTGACCGCCGCATAGAACCAGTCGCGCTCGTGCGCGGCGAAGATCGCCATCGAGGCGGCGACGCGGAGGATGGGCGTTAAGACCAAGAGGAAGATGCCCAGCTCGATCAAGGCCAGGCCGTTTCCGCGGGAGGCCTGCCGCAGGATATTGAGGTAGTCCGGCTTAAAGCCCAGGCTGGACATGCGCGCCACGTCGGGCCTGTCCTTGAACAGGCTTATGGCCAGCCCCAAGAGCATCATCGAGACGCTGGAGATCACCCCGGCGCGCAGCACCCAGGCCGAGGCCTGGTGGATCTCGACGTCCCCGCGCTTGCGCTCGGCCTCCTTCAATGCCTCAGCCCTCCCAGGCCGCGCAGCAGCATCTGCGCGCCGATGACTCCCAGGGCGACGGCGAAGACCTGGCGCACCCGCGCGTTCGACATGCGCTCCATGAGCTTCGTCCCCAGGAAGGCTCCCGCCAAGACCGAGGTCGCCACCGGAACGACGAGGTAGGGGAGCACGGCGCCGCGCCGCAGATACACGCCGGCCGCAGAGGCGGCGGTGACGCCGATCATGAAGTTGCTCGTCGCCGTGGAGACCTTGGTCGGCACCTTCATGTAGATCTCGTGGGCCAGGACCTTGACCACGCCGGCCCCGATGCCGAGCAGGCCTGAGACCACCCCGGCGACGCCCATGATGCCCATGGCCTGAGGGATGCCGGTCACCTGATAGGACACCTCGCGGCCCAGGCGATGGTCGAAATAGGAGCTGTTCAAGCGCAGGGCCGCGGCGAGGCGGTCGTTGCGCACGTTTTCCGGAAGCTCCTGGTGGATGTTGGCCAGGATGGGGATGAGGGTCAGGAGCAGCGTGATTCCGAAGAGGACGTAGAGGGAGGGCCCGCCAAGGTAGCGCGAGAGGACGGCGGCCCCCAGGATGGCGCCCAGGGCGGTGGAGAGCTCCAGGAACATGGCGATGCGGATGTTGGTGATCCTGTCCTTGACGTAGACCGAGCCGGCCCCGCTGGAGACGGCGATGACCGAGATGATGCTGGCCCCGATCGTATGCTGGATGGGAAGGCCCAAAAAAACGGTGAGCACCGGGACGATGACGATTCCGCCGCCGAAGCCGCTGATGGCGCCGATCACGCCCCCGGCGAAGGAGGCGCCGCCGACCTCGAAGAGCCAGAGCAGGGAGCGTTCCATGGCAAGGCGCTTGCCGCGCCCGGGCGATTTTACCATTTCCCGGCGGTTTGGCCGCCGTGTTGCGCGAGGGCTTGGAGAGGAGGGGCCATGTTCCGATTCCCGCCGTCCCGCATCCTGTCGCCGGTCGACTTCTCCAAGCCCTCCCTGGCGGGCCTGGAGCTGGCGGTGGCCCTGGCGCGGCGTTTCCGGGCCTCTCTGGACCTGCTTTACGTCCAGGAGATTCCGTTGAGCCTGCTGGGCATGGGCGACGGCGAGGCCCTGGGTGCCTCCGCCTTGGTTCGCCAGATGGGGGAGTTTCGCCGCTGGAGACTGGACATGCTGCGGCAGGCCGCCTCAGGCCTGCCCGAGAAGCGCGTCCAGGTCCACTCGGCCACCGGCGGCGTCCCCGAGGAGGTCGTGTCGTTGGCTAGGCGCCGGCGGGACGGTCTCATCGTGATGGGCACGCACGGGTATGCCGGCGCGGGACGACTGTTGGCGGGCTCCGTGACGGAAAGCGTCGTGCACCGCTGCGAGGTTCCGGTGCTGGCCACGCGCGGGGTGCTGCGCGGAGCGCTCTGCCGCCGCGTTTTGGTGCCCTGCAACCTGGAGCCCTACGCCGACGAGGCCCTGCGCTACGCCCTGGAGCTGGCGCGCGCGTTTGGCGCGCGCGTGACGGCCCTCTACGTCGCGGCGCCCGAGCCGCGGACGTCACGAGCCCTGCTGCAGGAGCATCTGCGCCGCGTCCTGCCCAGGGGAGCGGCGGCGGTCGAGGCCGTCGCCGCCGTCGGCGATCCCAGGACGGTCGTTCCTGAGCAGGCGGAGCGGGGGGACTTCGATCTGGTCGTTCTCTCCGCGCACCGCAAGCCGATCTTCCGCAGCCTGGCGCTGGGCTCGACGGCGGAGAACGTCCTGCGGCACTGCCCGGTGCCGGTGCTTGCGGTGCCCTCCGCCGTCGTCGGCGGGCGGGCCGCGGCCTGAAGCTGAGCAAAGATTCTCCTCGGCCGCAGCGAAGCTGAATCTGTTGTCCGTGCTGGAGGCTTCGTTGCGGAAAGTAGTACGCCGGGCATCCCCCGATTTTCGCGGAGGCATCATGGATTTAAACGGTCTGCCGACGAGGCGCAAGCGCCGGGCTATCGTGCTTTCAGGGGGGGACGGCGAGCGCATGCAACCCTTCGTTCGGCGCTGGCTGGGCGAGCGGCGCCCCAAGCAGTACTGCGCCTTCGACGGGCAGCGGACGATGCTGGAGCATGCCCTCGAGCGGGCCTCGCGCGCGGTCGGCGCAGAGCGAGTGCTCTGCGTCATCAACGAGGACCATCGTCCCTACTTGCGCTCCCCCCGGCCCATCGAAGTACCAGGACGCCTATTGGTCCAGCCCCTGCGGCGCGACACGGGTCCCGGAGTATTCCTTCCGCTAGCGGCCGCCCTGGCCTCGGATCCTGAAGCGGTCGTCGCGGTGCTGCCTTCCGACCATTGCATCAGGCCCGTCGAGGGCTTTTTGCTGGTCTTGGAGGAGGCTTTCGCCCTGGCCGAGTGCCTGCCGGGTTACTTGATCATGCTGGCCGCCGAGCCGGACGCCCCGGAGCCGGACTACGGCTGGATAGAGCCCGGCTTGCCCCTATACGGCTCGCGCGCATCCCTGGCCCGCCGTTTCAAGGAGAAACCGTGCCCGCGGGAGGCGGAGCGGCTCTATCGCCAGGGCTGCCTCTGGAATACGATGATGGTCGTCGCCGGCGCGGCGGGACTGTGGGAATTGGGACGCACCCTGTGCCCGGAGATGATGATCCATTTCAGGGAGCTCCTGCCGCGGTTGGGAACGGACGACGAGGAAAGCGCCATTGCCGCGGCCTATCGCGACATGCCCAGCGTGAACTTCTCCAGGCATATACTGGAGCGGGCCTGCGATTGGACGGTCGTGCTGCCCATGACCGGGGTGCGCTGGTCCGATTGGGGGCGCCCCGAGCGAGTTTGCCGCGACATCCCTCTGCCTGTCCCGCTGCTGGGGGAGGCAAAAGTGTTGCACGCACCTTCATAGGGGGCGAGAGCATGTTCGACGACCGCCAAGACGCCGGACGGCGGTTGGCGCGGGCCTTGGAGCAGTTGCGCGGGTCGCCGGAAGCTGTGGTCGTGGCGGTTCCATTCGGCGGACTGCCGGTGGCCGAGGTGCTGGCGGCGCATCTGCGCCTGCCCATGGAGTCCCTGATCTGCGCCAAGCTGAGGCACTCAACCGACCCGGAGCTGGCGGTGGGCGCGATGGCCGAGAGCGGGGTCGTGCACCTCAACGCCGTGCCCAGCTCCGAGCGGTTGCGCGGAGCTGACCTGGAACGGGAGCTCGTCCGGGCGCGCGAAGAGATCGAGGAGCGCCGGCTCCTGCTGCACGGGGGCAGGAGCTTCCCCAACCTCGGCGGACGGACCGTCCTATTGGTCGACGACGGGATGATCACGGGAGCGACGATGCTGGCCGCGGCCAAGGCGCTGCGCGCGCACAAACCGGCCCGGCTGATAGCGGCCGTTCCGGCCGCCGCCAGGGCGGCGGCGCGGGAACTTGGGGCGCAGACGGATCACCTGGTGGTGTTGGAGTCGCCGGAGGATTTCCAGACCTTGGACTGCCATTACCGCTCCTGGTCCCGCGTCGAGCTCATGGAGGCCGTCATCTGCCTGGAACGCTGTCGCCGAGGGCAGGCCGGCAAGCCAAGGCCGGCCGCCGGCGCGCTATGAGGCCGGCGGTTTTAGAGGCATGGGCTTGCTTTGCCGCGGTCGTGGTCGCCGGCTGCGCATCGGTGCGCTGGAGCGGGGGGCCCCGGCCGGCCGCTTCTCAGGCGGCCTTCGCCGTCTCCTCCTCCAGCGCCGCCGTGCCCGTGCCGCAGCCTTCCCCGCCGGCCGTCGACGCCTCGCGGGGCGGGATTCTTTACTACAGCGACCTCGGCCCTGATTTCATCGACGTCTCCAGCTATCCGGCGCAGCAGCGCTACAACTACGGCGTCTACGCCGAGGTCTGCTCCCGCTGCCATACCCTGGCGCGCTCCGTCAACGCTCCGATAGCCAGCCGTCGCTTCTGGGAGCTATACGTGCTTGGCATGCGCATGGCCGTCCGGGTCAAGGGGGGAGCGGCGATCACCAAGGCGCAGCGCCGGGCCGTTCTCGACTTCCTCGAGTATGATTCGCGCGAGCGCAGATTCAAGCATGCGCGCCAATTCGAGGCTCTGACTGAGGAGCTCAAGCGCCGCTACGAGCCCCTGCTGCGTTCTCGCTTGGAGGAACTGCAGCAGAGCTCCCAGCCCGTCCTCTTCAAGAACGGCCGCTAGCCCCCGCGGCTGTCCCCAGCTCGTGGCGTATGGCGTTGACGGTGCGCCGCGACACGGAGATGCCGTGTTCCTGGCGCAGCCGCAGGCTGAGCTGCCGGTCGCTGGCGTGCTCGGGAGCGTCCAGCCAGCGGGACAGGATGGCGCGCATGACCTTGCGGCGTCCGGGCAGCAGGCGGCCCAGGGGGACCTCTTTACCCCAGGGCAGGCGCACGGAGCGGCCCGCCACGGCGCGGCAGACGGTGCTCGGCGCCAGCTCCAATTGCGCGGCAAGCTTGCGCAGGCTGATCGGCAGCTTGTGCTCCTCTCGCCGGGATCGGAAGTAGGGGGCCTGCAGGCGGATCAATTGGTCGAAGATGCGGAACAGGGTGTTCTGGCGCAGGTTGATGATCTCGATGCGCCGCAGCAGGCGCGGCAAGCGCTTGAGCTCGCCGCGGTCGAGCAAGCCGTCGCTTTTCCAATGCTCCAGGCTGTCGTAGCGGACGGCGTAGAGTCCCCTGGCCCAATGGGGGGACAGGAATTGGAAGTAAGGCTGGTTCTCCTCGATGGAGACGGCGGCCACGCAGGTGGAGGGAAGCCCTCCGGAGGCCTCGGCGCCCCCGAACTCCGCCTGGGCCCCCAACTCCAGAAGGAGCTCGTGGACGCGCCTGGCCTCGGCCGGCTCCAAACCCGTGCGGCGCGCGATCTCCGGCAGCGGCAGAGCCTCATCGCCGAAGAGATAGTAGCGCTCGAAGGCCTCACGGCCCATGCGCCGGATGATGTCGGCCAGGCCATGGTCCTCATCCAGGGCTTCCTCCACGCCGACGCGCTCGCCGGAGGCCGGGCGGTTCTGGGTCAGCTCGTAGAAGTCCCCCCCGAAGCTGGAGCGCGGCCAGCGCGAGCGCGCGATGGGGGGCGTGCTGCCCTCCGCGCCGAAGCGGAGCTTGAGAAAGAGGGGATCCTTCTCCAGGCGCTCGATCTCGCGCGCGAACTGGGATTCCGGCATCTTGATCCAGTCCGCCATGCGCACCCGCCCCATCAGCCCCGTCTGCATCGAGGCGGTCGTCGTCGCTTGGATATCAAGAGCGCGGTGCATGGCTTATGTGTTGCGCCGCGATCCTCGTCGACGGCGGTCTTTGAGCAAGTTCCCGCAATATTCCGGCCAGGGCCGGAGGGTGAGATGGAAGAGGAGAAAGCCGTGACGGTGATTGGGCCGGGCAAGCCGGGGTTGCGTGGTCGGCTGGCGGCGGATTTGGCGGCCTTGGGCTACGGCGTTAGAGAGACGGAGGCCGGGCTGGTCGTCTGCGCGGGGGGTCGTGACTGTCGCGAGGGGAGCCGCCGCTTCGAGGTCCAGGACGCTTTCGATGACATCCTCCACGCCAGTCCCGAGATCGAGAAGACCCTGAGCCTCGTGTCCGTCGTCGCTCCCACCGACGCCATCGTTCTGATCTCGGGCGAATCCGGCACCGGCAAGGAGCTGATCGCGCGCGCCATCCACCGCAACAGCATGGCGCGCACCGGGCCGTTCGTTCCGGTCAACTGCAGCGCCATCCCGGAGACGCTGCTGGAAAACGAGCTCTTCGGCCACATCAAGGGCTCCTACACCGACGCCCGCTGCGATAAGAAGGGAATCTTCGAGTTCGCCAACGGCGGCACGCTGTTCTTGGATGAGATCAGCGAGACCAGCCTGGCCCTGCAGGTCAAGCTTCTGCGCGCCATCGAGCTCTCGGAGATCCGGAGGGTGGGCGACACCCATCCGATCAAGGTTTCCTGCCGGGTCATCGCGGCCAGCAATAAGGATCTGGCCGGGCTGGCCCGCTCCGGGAAGTTCCGCGAGGACCTCTACTACCGCCTGAACGTCTTCCCGATCTTCGTGCCGCCGCTGCGCTCCCGGCCGGCGGACATCGATCTGCTGGCCCGGCATTTCCTCGAGCAGACCGCCAAGCGCCTGGGCAAGCCGAAGCTGTCGCTGTCGCGGACGGCCATAGAGGACTTGCAGCGCCGCCCTTGGCCCGGCAACGTACGAGAGCTGCAGCATTTCATGGAGCGCTTGGTCCTGCTCAACAGCGGGCCCGTGATCATGCCCTCCCAGCTGCCCGACAAGGACGCCTCTCCTGCCCAGGCGCCGCCCCTTCCCGAGCCGGACTTGCCGCGGCGGAGGAATGCCGCGCCGGAAGGCGAAGGCTTGGCGCAGGCCGAGAAGGCGCACATCCTTCGCGTCTATGAAGAATGCGGCCGCAGCGCGACCAAGGCCGCGCGGCGATTGTCCATCTCGCGCACGACCCTCTGGCGAAAGCTCAGGCTCTACGGCCTTGCCGTCGCGGCCTTCCTGGTGGGATAGGCTCTGAGGACTTCGTAACCGATCGGGGGAATTTTCGTTGCGGCTTGAGTCGGCGTAGACATGGGAGCCTTCAAGATTCTAAACGAAGAGCACCTCCTCTTCCAGCAATTGATCGCGCGGCTAGAGCACTGCTTCCACTACGAGGAAGAGGAGGCGAGGGCGGAGTTTCTGCGTCTTTGCTTGGTACTGCTGCCGGCCTTGAAGCGCCACGAGGAGATCGAGGACTTGATCTTCCGGGTCCCGGCGCGGCGGCGACACGGCGGCGCCGCGCCCCTGGACTTGATCGAGGAGCAGCATCGTCGCTTGGCGGCGCTGCGCGAGGAGCTCGCCGTGGTGGTCGCGGCAGAGCACGAGCACGATTTTAAGCGCCTCAAGCCGCTGGTCCTCGGCTTCTGCGAGGACCTTCGAGCGCATTTCCATTCCGAGGAGAGCCTTCTGTGGCCCCGCTACGACCAGCCGGGCCGCCGCTTGGAGCCGGCGTTGGACGCGCGCGCCAGACTCCAGGTCCGGAGGCTCAAGCGCGATATCCAGAGGACCTGGCTGGCTTCCTCGGATTACGTGGGCCAGGGGCGTTGACGCGGCGCGCAGATTGCTGGATAATGACGCCAAGGCATGAGCAAAGCCCTGAAAGTCTTGGGGGCCGCCGACCGCGTCCTCTTCCATAAGATCAACGCCGTCTGGACGGCGCCGGCGCTCAACGCGGTCCTGCCGGCCTTGACGGACCTGAATCGCTCCCCCTGGTTCTGGGCGGCCGTGGCGCTGACGGCCGCCGTCTGGATTCTGGCCGGACGGGGCCGGGCCTTGCGCCGCTGCGCGGCCTTGGCCCTCTGCGTCGGCGCTTCCGACCTGTTCTGCTACCGCGTCCTCAAGCCTCTCGTGCGCCGCCCCCGCCCCCAGTTCTCGCTGCCGGATGTCGTCCTGCGGGCGGGCGGTCATTCCGGCTACGGCTTTCCCTCCAACCACGCGGCCAACGTCTTCGCCGCCGCGGCCTTCCTCTCGTCGTTCTACCCGCGCCTCTCCGCCCTCGTCTTCGTCCTGGCCGCGGCCGTCGCCTACAGCCGCGTCTACGTGGGCGCGCATTACCCCCTCGACGTCTTGGGGGGGGCGCTGATCGGCCTGGCGATCGGCCGGCTGGGGGCCGGCCTTCTGCGCCTCTACGAGCGGCGGCGCGCGCGAGGCTAGCGCTCGAGGCGGAACCAGAGAAAGCCGTGCGCGGCCAGGCTCATCTGGTAGGGGGCTTCCGTGATCGTCGCAAAGCGCGTGTTGCCGAACATCTCCACCGGCGTCCAGCCCCTGAAGCGGGCCAGGTCCAGCTCGAAGGGCTGGGCGTAGCGCGAGAGGTTGATGAGGACCAGCAGCACCTGGCCCTCGTAGGCGCGCAGGTAGCAGAGGACCTTGCGGTTGGCCGGCTCCAGCAGATCGAAGGAGCCGCGGCCGAAGGCGGGATGACGGCGGCGCAGGCCGATGAGCCGCTTCATCCAGTGCAGCAAGGAGCCGGAGAGGCGCTGCTGGGACTCGACGTTGATGGCCTGGTAGCTGAAGACCGGGTTGAGCACCGGCTGGGCGAAGAGGCGCTCCGGGTCGGCGGTGGAGAAGCCGGCGTTGCGGTCGGAGCTCCACTGCATCGGGGTGCGCACCCCGTCGCGGTCGCCCAGGTAAATGTTGTCTCCCATGCCGATCTCGTCGCCGTAGTAGAGCACCGGGCTTCCGGGCAGGGACAGGATCAGGGCGGTCAGAAGCTCCATGCGGCGGCGGCCGAAGCCAAGAAGGGGGGAGAGCCGCCGGCGGATGCCGAGGTTGACCTTCATGCGCGGCTCCAAGGCGTACTCGGCGAGCATGTACTCCCGCTCCTCGTGCGTGACCATCTCCAGGGTCAGCTCGTCGTGGTTGCGCAAGAACAGCGCCCACTGGCATGAGTCGGGGATCGCCGGGGTCTGGCGCAGGACCTCGGCGATGGGCTCCCGGTCCTCCTTGCGGATGGAAATGAAGATGCGGGGCATCAGCGGAAAGTGGAAGGCCATGTGGCATTCGTCGCCGGAGCCGAAGTAGTCTCGCACCTCGACCGGAAGCTGGTTGGCCTCCGCCAGCAGGATGCGGTCGCGGTAATCCCGGTCTATGACGGCGCGCAGCTCCTTTAGGTAGGCGTGGGTCTCCGGGAGATTCTCGCAGGAGCTGCCCTCCCGCTCGAAGAGGTAGGGCGCGGCGTCGACGCGGAAGCCGTCGATGCCGCGATCGAACCAAAAGCGCATGACTTTGAGGATCTCGGCGCGGACCTCCGGGTTGTCGTAGTTGAGGTCCGGCTGGTGGGAGAAGAAGCGGTGCCAATAGTAGGCGCGTGCCTCCGGGTCCCAGGTCCAGTTTGACTTTTCCGTGTCGGTGAAGATGATCCGAGCGTCCTTGTATTTCTGGTCGGTGTCGGACCAGACGTACCAGTCCCTCTTGGGGTTTCCCTGCTGGCGCGCCGCTTGAAACCAGGGATGCTGGTCGGAGGTGTGGTTCAAGACCAGGTCGGCGATGACGCGGATCTTGCGCTGGTGCGCGGCGGCGACCAGGTTCTCGAAGTCCTGCACCGTCCCGTAATCCGGGTTGATGCCGTAGAAGTCGGAGATGTCGTAGCCGTCGTCGCGCATCGGGGAGGGATACATCGGCAGCAGCCAGAGGCAGTCGACGCCCAACTGCTGGATGTAGTCGAGCTTCTGGGTCAGGCCGTTGAGATCGCCGATGCCGTCGCCGTTGGAGTCGTAGAACGACTTGATCGGGACCTCGTAGAAGATGGCGTCCTTATGCCAGCTCGTCACGCGCTTGCCGACGGTCAGAGCGCTAATGCTCGACCATGGCCTCCCCGCGCTTGCGGCGCGTGACGACGTAGGCGATGACGCAGGCGACCATGACCGGCATCAGGATATCGTAATCCTGGGAAACTTCAAGGGCCATCACGATGGCCGTGACCGGAGCCTGATAAAAGGAGGTGATGACGCAGGCCATGCCGATGAGGGCGAAGGTCCCGGGGTGCGGGGAGAAGGCGAAGAGGCGGTGCAGCAGCGCGGCCCAGCCCCGCCCCGCCGCCGCCCCGATGAAGATGGCCGGCATGAAGGCTCCCCCGGAGCCGCCGGAGCCCAAGGTCAAGGCGGTGGCGGCGATCTTGGCGCCGGAGGCGGCCGCGCCGTGCAGGCCTGAGAGCTGCCCGCCCAAGGCCGAGTTGATCGTGGACTGCCCGGTGCCGAGAACGGAGGGGGCGGCCAGGGCGATGAGGCCGACCAGGCCTCCGCCGATGGCGGGCTTGGTCCAGGTCGGCCAGCGCTGCAGCCTCGGATCGCGGGAGACCCGCTCGATCAAGTCCATCGCGCGCTCATAGAGCACGCCCAGAGGCGAGATGGCCAAGCCCATGCAGGCGTAGGCGAAGAAATCGGCGGTCCCTTGCCATTCGTAGGTCATCTTGACCAAGAAGCGCTCGCTGCCCAAGAGAAAGCGCGCGGCGGCCACGGCGGTCACGGAGGCGATGACGACGGCGGGGAAGGCTTCCGTGGCGAAGTCGCGGAGCATGACCTCCATCGTGAAGAAGACGGCGGCCAGCGGCGTGCCGAAGGCGGCCGCCAGCCCCGCGGCCGCGCCGGCGGCCGTCACCATCTTGAGATCGCGCACCGGCAGCCGCAGCTGCTGGCCGATCCAGGAGCCGGCGGAGGCCCCGATCTGGATCGAAGGGCCCTCTCGGCCGGCCGAGCCGCCGAAGCCGATCGTCAACGCGGAGGCCAGGGATTTGACGAGGTTGAGCCGCCCGCGCATCCTGCCCTCGCCCTCGGCGATGCTCTTGGCGACGACGTCGAAGCCGTGGCCTTGCGCCTCGGGACAAAAGTAGTCGATCATCATCCAGCCCCCGGCCGCGCCCAGGGCGGGCAGGAGGATGAGCAGGAGCACGCGCAGCGGCTGCGGCAGGAGGTGGAGGCGGTCGAGAGTGCCCGACTCCGCCAGCACGATCAGCCAATCGAAGACGAAGGTGCTGACACCGGCGGCCAGGCCGACCAGCGCTCCGGTCAGCACCAATTGCTGGACCAAGGGCAGGCCGGAGAAGAGGCGCGAGGCGTCCTCGCGGATCCCCCTCCAGACCGCCGAGCTCAAGCGCTGGAGGGAGGGGACCGGAGCGGGATCGTCCATCGCGCGGCATTCTATCATTGTTGCCGCGGGCGGGAAACCCCCCGAGGCGCAACGCCGGCCGTCATGGCCTAACACACTTCCCTATCCGGCTGGACGCAGGCCGGCTGACGCCGTGCCGTCACAGCCTGACGCACTTTCCAATATCCGGCTGGACGCAGGCCGGCTGACGCCGTGCCGTCACAGCCTGACGCACTTTCCAATATCCGGCTGGACGCAGGCCGGCTGACGCCGGCCTAGAGTTTGCCGCGGGCGCGGCGGGCCTTGCCGTCCCAAAGCCGCTGCTGCGCCCGCGAGAGAAAGCGGCGATGGACGACGATCTCGAAGACGTACTGGTCGAACCAGGGCGGGTAGAGATGATAGACGCCGCGGCTGCCGTACTTGTCGCCCCAGGAATTCTCGACCTTGAACTTGACCAGCTTTCCGGCTTCCGGCTCGTCGAGGCCCGTCAGCAGCATGGCGTGGGAGGGGCCGATGAGATGGTAGTAGGCGCGCTGGCGGCGCGACAGCGGCTTGGAGCGCTCGCCGGCGGGGAAGTTGTAGACGCCGTCTCGGTCGAAGAGCTCCGGGTGCATGATGCCGCTGGCGTGATCGACGTCCTGGCCGATGTCGGCCGCAAACCACACGGCCTGCCCGCCTCGGATCGCCTCCGCCGCTTGCCGCCGCATCGTTTGCGGCGAGACGTTGAGAAAGCGCAGGTCGAAGGACGGGCGCCCGCGGCGCGCGGCCCCGATCGCCGAGTCCGGAATCTCGTAGACCGTGTCGAGGCGCTTGCCGGGATAGCTGGCCACGACGACGTAGTCCGCGGGATCGAAGCGGGCGATCTTGGAGGCGAACCGCCGCGGGGTCATGCTGGTGAGCTTTGAGCGCGTCCTCTTGACGCCCTTGACGAGCTTCTTGTCGGCCCTGTCTTGCCGGTAGCTGAAGCGCCTGGGGGGCGCGCCGAGATGCGTCGCCAGTATCCTCCAGACGCGCCGCATGCCGCGCTCCATGATCAGCGCCCGCCGGCCGCTCGCTCGGGCGCCGCGCCGGGCGTCGGCCAGCAGCTCGGTGGTGGTCTGGGCCAGGCTGGTCTCCAGCTCCCCGATCAAGGTCGCCGTGGCCTGCGAGCTGATCGTCTCGCCCATCGCCGACTTGGGGACCAAGCCGTATTTCGAGACGAGGAAGGCGAAATACTCGTAGAAGCCGCCGTCATCGATCTCCGGGGCCAGGGCGCGGCGCCGGCCGCGCCGCTTTCGCCCGGCGCCGTAGGCCAGCTCCGCCGCCTCGTCCAAGTGATCCTTGGCCTTTTCCAGCATGTTGAAGAAGTGCAGGTAGTTCTCGGAGAGCTCCAAATCCCGCGGGGTGTTCGGGCCCTCCAGCATCATCGAGCGGATCATGTTCAGCCCCGCGAAGATCCAGCAGCGACCCGATTGCTTCTGGTCGGTGATCGTGCCCTGCGGCAGCTCCAGGGTGTAGCGCTCGTTATGCGCCTGCAGGATCGCCCGGTTGGTGGCCACGGGCTTGAAGCCCAGCCGTTGGACGTCGTCGGCCAGGCGCCTCTGCGCCGGGCCTGGCGGGGCCTGGGCCAGCATTTCCTCGACCCAGGAGCCGGAGATGCCGCTTCCATCGAAGAGGCGGCGCGCCCGCGCGGCCGCTGTCTCCGTTCGCGCCCGGCCGCGGGAAGTCCCGGCGGGACGGGCCGGGGCGGCCAATCCTCTGGAGATCGCCGAGCTGGCTGGGCCGGCGGAAAGCCCCGGCCATTGAGACGGCGCTTGGGCGGCCAGCGTCAGCGGGACCGACAGGATCGGCGCCGCCATGGCGGCGCTTGGGGCCATGCTGAGAAAACTGAGATCGGCCGGGCGAGGCAGCCGGGAGAACTCGGCAGCGCGCGAAAAGCCGCCCGTCGCCAGCCAGACGCCTAGGACCAGCGGGAGGGCGCGCATGCGTCATTGTAGTGAGGCCGGCGCCGCGCCTAAATACCCTTTGGTCCTACTCAGGCAGGACCATTAGTCCTATACTTTCCTGGGCCTAGGAGCACTCCGAGTAGCCGCAGTCGTGGCAGGTCGGCCCGGAGCAGCCGGCCTGGTAGGAGACGTTGGCCGAGTAGCATTTGGGGCATTGCTCCGTCGTCGCCGGGGCGGGCTCCAGGGCCTCCTCGGCGCCGGAAGCATCCCCTTCCAGCCAGCCGGTCTTCTTTAAGTGCTGGCGCAGGGCCAGGGAGAAGCCGTGGGCGATGGAGTGCACCCTGCCGCTGCCGAAGCCGATGGCCCTGTCTCCCTTGACCGAGTTGAGATGCTTGAGCACGCGCAGGGGATCGCCGCCCTCGCCCAGGTATTTCGACAGGAGGATGCCGATGACCGAGGTCAAGGCCGAGATCTCGGTGCCCAGGGGCGGAAGGTTGGCGAAGACCTGGTAGGGCCCGCGCTCGTCGTAGTTGATGTGGATGTGCAGGGGTCCGTAGCCGGTGCGGATGAGGTAGTAGGCCGAGGAGACGCCGAAGGCGTCCAGGGGCTTGCGGCGCCGCGGCTTGGCGGGGGCGGGGGCGCTCAGATTGAGAACCTGCTCGGACTTGGAGCCGTCGCGGTAGATCGTCACGCCCTTGCAGCCCAGCTCGTAGGCCAGGGCGTAGGCGCGCCGGACGTCCTCGACGGTCGCCTCGTGGTCCATGTTGATGGTCTTGGAGACCCCGTTGTCGGTGTATTTCTGGAAGGCCGCCTGGATGCGGACATGGACGTCGATGGAGACGTCGTGGGCCGAGGGGAAGAGCCGCTGGACGTTCTGCGGGATCTCGGAGAGGCCGCGCACGGACTTGTGGTTGCGGTCGATGCGCCGCCACAATTCCGCCTCCTCCAGCCCGAAGAAGCCGTTCTTGGCCGCCACCTCCTTGAAGAGGGGATTGACCTCGAAGAAGCAGTCGGCCTGGTCCGGGGTTTGCCCCTTCTTGATGGCGTCCAGAGCCTTGGCGTTGTAGCGGGTATAGGCGATCGCGAAGAAGGGCTCTATGCCGCTGCCCTGCAGGCCGGCCGCGATGGCGATCGTCCCGGTGGGGGCGATCGTCGTGCGCGCCGCGTTGCGCGGGGTGCGCCGCTCGCCCCGGAAATGGGGGCCGGCGTCGTCGTAGATGGAGGATTTCCAGTTCGGAAAGAGGCCGCGCTCCTCGGCCAGCGCCTCCGAGGCGGCCAGGGCCGCGTCGTCGATGGAGCGCATGACGCGCTCGGCCAGCTCCAGGGATTCCGGGGAGTCGTAGGCGATGCCGAGCTTGGCCGCCGCCTCCGCGTAGCCCATCACCCCCAGGCCGATGCGCCGGTTGCCCTTGGCCATGCGCTCGATCTCCGGGAGGGGATAATTGTTGATCTCGATGACGTCGTCTAGGAAGCGCACGGCGACGGCCACCGCCGAAGCCAGCCGCTTGAAGTCCAGGCGCCCCTCGCCGATCTCTCCCTCGACGAAGTGCGAGAGGTTGATGGAGCCCAGGTTGCAGGGCTCCCAAGGCAAGAGCGGCTGCTCTCCGCAGGGGTTGGTGCTCTCGATTAAACCCAGGGCCGGAGTGGGGTTGGAGCGCGAGGCGTTGATGCGGTCGATGACGATGAAGCCGGGATCCCCGGACTGCCAGGCGCTGCGGGACATCAGATCGAAGATCTCCTTGGCCCGTTCCTTGCCGCAGGGCTGGCCGGTGCGGGGATTGACCAGATCGTAGTCCGCGTCCGCCTCGACGGCCTTCATGAAGGCGGCGTCGATGGCCACGGAGACGTTGAAGTTCTCCATCGCCCGGCTCTGGCTCTTCATGGTGATGAAGGAGCGTATCTCGGGGTGGGTGTAGTGCAGCACGCCCATGTTGGCGCCGCGCCTGGTGCCGCCCTGCTTGACGACGTCGGTCAGCTTGTCGAAGAGCTGCATGAAGGAGAGGGCGCCGGAGGCGACTCCGGCGGTGGAGCGCACGGCGTCCCCGGCCGGGCGCAGGCGGCTGAAGGCGAAGCCCGTGCCCCCGCCGGACTTCTGGATCATCGACTGGGCCGAGAGGGACTTGGTGATGGCCTCCATGGAGTCCGGCACCGGCAGCACGTAGCAGGCGGAGAGCTGCTGCAGCTCCCGGCCGGCGTTCATCAAGGTCGGCGAGTTCGGCAGAAAGTCCCAATGCGCCATCAAGCCGTAGAAGCGCTCCGCCCAGGCGTCCGCGGCGGCCTTGGCTTCGGGCACGTTCGCGTAGACGCCCTCGAGGTTTCGCATCAGGCGCGTGAAATTGGCGTCCCGCTCCCCGGCGTTCTCAAGGCCGTTATGGAAGAGGCGCAGCGTCCCCTCGGCGCGGCAGCTCACACCCTCGAAGACGCCCCACTCCGCCGCTTTGGGAGACAGGAGGATCTCCGAGAGCGCGATGTTGTGGGCCACGCCGCGCAGCCACTCCTTGACCGAGGTGCCCCCGCGCAGGTACTTGTCGCGGATGACCTTGAGCTGGTTGTCGGTCAGTTTCGGCTCGGCAAAAACGGCTGCGTCTGGGGCCTGGTTCGGGGTCACGATGCCTCCTGGGCGAACGGATAGTTGGAATAACGGATGCCGGGATGGCAGGCGACGCTGGCGTTGACGCAGCGCAGGATCGGCCGGCCGTCGGCGAAAACGTCGGCGTCGGCGTGGACGAAGGCGCCGCCGCCGCCGGAGGGCCCGGATTTAAGGACGCGGACCTCGTAGCGGACGAGGCGGTCCGAGGCAACGACGGCGTCGAAGATCTCGACTCGCTCGAAGCCCAGCGCCCGCCCGGTGCCCGGCTGCCCGCGCCAGGCCAAAAACAGCCCCATCAGTTGCCAGACGCCGTCGATGGAGAGGGCCGCGGGCTTGCCCGAGGGACTCATGGGATAGAACCAGTCGCGCGGGCCGTTGGGCAGGGAGGCGGCGATGAGGCCTTCTCCGCTGGCGGGATTAAAGGAGATGCGCTCGACTTGCCCGACTTGGAGCATGGGAGCCGCGGGCAGCAGGCCCAGCTCGATGGGGGGCTTTGCGACCAGCCTGCCCAGGGACAGCGCCACGATCTCGGCGGAGGAGAAATGGTCCCTATGCAGGAACTCCTCGAAGCCCAGCGGTCGCGACGCCTCCGCCTGCGCGGGGGCTTGCGGAACGCTCGCCGTCGCCGCGGCCGGCGGGCTTGCCGGCGCCTCCCAGAAGGCGGTGCCGAGCCGGGCCAAGCCGATGGAGTAGACCGGCGCGCCGTCCACGGAGACTTGGGCTCGGCCCGAGACCATGGCGTCGCCGCCGGAGCGCTCCACTTCCGAAAGCTCGATGGAGTAGTCCACGATCCGGTCGTGGGGCCGTATCTGCCCGAAGAAGCGGACCTCCTCCATGGCCAGCGGCTTGTCGCAGCCCTTCAAGCCCAGTCCCGCGGCCAGCAGCGCCAGGCCCTGCCAGACGGCGTCGACGCCCCAGCAGCCGGGCATCACCGGATCGCCCACGAAGTGGCAGCCGTAGAACCAGTCGTCCATCCGGTTGTGCCGCGCGGCGCGCAGGCGGCCGCGGCCGGAGCGCTCGTCCAACTCCTGCTCGAGGATTTCGTCGAAGGCGGACAGGGGGGACGGCTGAAGAATGGGAAGCGCCATGGGCTCGCTCGCTATTCGCAACGTTTCCGCCGTCCCGAGCGCGGCCGTCTCGTTGCGAAAGGCCCAGCATGATACCTCTTCCGGAGCCCTACCGCGTCAAGATGATCGAGCCGATCCGGCTGCTTGCGGCCGGAGAGCGGCGAGCCCGCCTGGCGGAAGCCGGCTACAACACCTTCCTCTTGCGCAGCGAGGACGTCTACATCGACCTGCTGACCGACTCCGGGACCAACGCCATGTCCGACGCCCAGTGGAGCGCCTTGATGCGCGGCGACGAGGCCTACGCCGGAAGCCGGAGCTTCGAGGCGCTGCAGGCCGCCGTGAGGGACGTCTACGGGTTTCCTTATATAGTGCCGACTCATCAGGGGCGCGGCGCCGAGCATCTGCTTTCGCGCAGTTGGATTCGCCCGGGGCAGCTCGTGCCGGGCAACATGTATTTTACCACGACCCGGCTGCACCAGGAGCTGGCCGGGGGGACGTTTCAGGACGTGATCTGCGAGGAGGCCTACGAGCCCTCGAGAGAAGCGCCCTTCAAGGGCAACGTGGACCTGGGCAAGCTCTCGGCCTTGGTCGAGCGCCACGGCGCCGAGAAGATCGCCTACGTGGCGGTCGGCGCGCCGGTCAACATGGCGGGGGGCCAGCCGGTCTCCTTGGGCAATCTCGAGCAGGTCTGGCGCTTCTGCCAGGCCCGCGGCATCCGCGTCGTTTTGGACGGGGCCCGCGCCGTCGAGAACGCCTATTTCATCCAGCAGCGCGAGCCCGGCTGTTCCAAAATGTCCGTGGCGCGGATACTGCGCGAGATGTGCCTGCGCGCCGACGCCTGCCTGGTCAGCGCCAAGAAGGACCTCTACGTCAACATCGGCGGCTTCTTGGCCACGCGCGACCGGGGGCTCTACGAGAAGGCGATGAACCTGTGCGTCGTCTACGAGGGCTTGCACACCTACGGGGGCCTGGCCGGGCGCGACCTGGAGGCGATGGCCGTGGGCGCGCGCGAGATGGTCCAGGACGATTGGATCGCCCACCGCGTGGGGCAGGTGCGCGCTTTGGGCGAGCGCCTGCGGGAGCTGGGCGTTCCCATCGTCAAGCCGATCGGCGGGCACGGGGTCTTTCTCGACGCGCGGGCTTTCCTGCCGCATCTCTCCCAGGACGAATTGCCGGCCCAGTCCCTGGCGGCCTGGCTCTACGAGGAGTGCGGCGTGCGCGCGATGGAGCGGGGGGTCGTCTCCTCCGGGCGCGGCCCGGACGGCCGCCACCGCTACCCCAAGCTGGAGCTGGTGCGCCTGACGCTGCCGCGCCGAGTCTACAGCGACGCCCAGCTGGCCTTCGTCGCCGAGGGCGTCGGCCGGCTGTTCAAGCGCAGGGCCGAGCTGCCGGGGCTGCGCTTCGTCTCGGAGCCGGAGCTGCTGCGCTTCTTTCAGTCCCGCTTCGAGCCTCTGCCCGTGGCGGCCAGGGCTTAGAGCTTTATAGTAGGATAGCGGCATGCCAGAGACGTTCGACACGCCGGCGCTGGACAGCCGCGTTAACCGGGAGGCCGCGGGCTTCGCCGAGAACCGCCGCCACCACGAGGCCTTGCTGGCCGATCTGCGCGGAAAGCTCAAGCGCGCTCGCGCCGGCGGGTCCGAGAAGGCGGTCAAGCTGCACCGCGGCCGCGGCAAGCTGACGGCGCGCGAGCGCGTCGAGCGGCTGGTCGACGCCGGTTCTCCCTTCCTGGAGCTCTCTCCCCTTGCGGCCGTCGGCATGTACGACGACGAGGTGCCCGGGGCGGGGCTGATCACGGCCCTGGGGGTCGTCAGTGGCCGGCTCTGCGTCATCGTCGCCAACGACGCCACGGTCAAGGGCGGCACCTACTACGCCGAGACGATCAAGAAGCATCTGCGCGCCCAGGAGATCGCGCTGGAAAACCGGCTGCCCTGCGTCTACCTGGTGGACTCCGGCGGGGTCTTCCTGCCCCGGCAGTCCGAGGTTTTTCCGGACAAGGAGCATTTCGGGCGCATCTTCTACAACCAGGCCGTGCTTTCCTCCCTGGGAGTGCCGCAGATCTCCGTCGTGATGGGGATGTGCACGGCCGGGGGCGCCTACGTGCCGGCGATGAGCGACGAGTGCGTCATCGTCCGCAACCAGGGCACGATCTATTTGGGCGGTCCGCCCCTGGTCAAGGCCGCCACGGGGGAGGAATCCTCGGCCGAGGAGCTGGGCGGCGGGGAGATGCATAGCCGCGTCTCCGGCGTCACGGACCATCTGGCCGACGACGACGAGCATGCCCTGCGCCTGTGCCGCTCGATCGTGGAGAACTTAAACCAGCCGCGCTTCGAGCCGGGAAGCGGGGAGGAGCCGCTGTATCCTGCCGACGAGCTCTACGGGCTCATCCACAAGGACCTGCGCCGCCCGGCCGACGTCCACGAGATCGTCGCGCGCCTGGTCGACGGCAGCCGTTTTCAGCCCTTCAAGCCGGCCTACGGCCAGACCCTGACCTGCGGATTCGCCCGCATCATGGGCCGTCCGGTGGGCATCCTGGGCAACCGCGGCATCCTTTTTTCCGAGGCGGCGCTCAAGGGGGCGCACTTCATCGAGCTCTGCGACCAGCGCGGCATCCCCCTGCTCTTCTTGCAGAACATCACCGGCTTCATGGTCGGCAAGGAGTACGAGCAGGGCGGGATCATCAAGCACGGGGCCAAGCTCGTCCAGGCGGTCTCCACCGCGCGCGTGCCCAAACTCACGGTCATCACCGGCTCCTCCAACGGCGCCGGCAACTACGCCATGTGCGGGCGCGCCTACGGGGCGCGCTTTCTTTTCACCTGGCCCAACGCGCGGATCTCGGTGATGGGCGCCGACCAGGCCGCCATGGTCATGACGATCATCAAGCAAGAGCAGCTCAAGCGCCACGGCAAGGAGCTTTCCGCCGAGGAGGCGCGGGCCATCGCCGATCCCATCCGAACCCAGTACGAGGCGGAGGGGCAGCCTTACTACGGCACGGCGCGCCTGTGGGACGACGGCATCATAGAGCCCGCCGACACCAGGCGCGTGCTGGCCCTGGCGCTGGCCGCGGCCTTGCGCGCTCCCCTGCCCGCGCCGCGCGCGCCGGTTTTCCGGATGTAGGGCCTGGCCTAACATGGGCTACGAGCATATCCTGGTCGAGGACGGCCCGCTGGCCTGCGTGCGCCTCAACCGCCCGAAGCTCCGCAACGCCATGTCGGACGTGACCCTGCGCGAGCTGGCCCAAGCCTTTCGAGGGCTGTCGGCCTCAAGCCGGACGCGCTGCGTGCTGGTGCGCGGGGAGGGGCCGGATTTCTGCGCCGGGGCCGACGTCGAATGGATGCGCCGCTCGGGGCGCCTCTCGCGCGAGGAGGGCCGCAAAGACGCGCGCCTGCTGGCGGACGCCCTCTCGGCCGTTTCCGACTGCCCCGTTCCCGTCATCGTCGCCGCCCACGGCAACGTCTTCGGCGGAGGCTTGGGGCTGTTGGCCGCCTGCGACATCGCTCTGCTCTCGGATGACGCGCGCTTGTCTTTTTCGGAGTGCCGGCTGGGCATACTGCCGGCGGTGATCTCCTGCTGGGTGCTGCCCAAGATCGGGGAGCGGGCGCGCCGCTACTATCTCACCGGGGAGCGCTTCACGGCCGAGCAGGCCTGCCGGATGGGCCTGGCCGGCGAGGCGCTGCCGGCGGGAGAGCTTGACGCGCGCGCCAAGGCCCTGGCCGAGGAGGTCCTTCAGTGCGGCCCGCGGGCGGTGCGCACGGCCAAGGCCCTGCTGGCGCGGCTGGGCGCGGAGCCCCGGCCGCGGCAGATCGAGCTGGCCATCGACGCCTTGGTCGAGCTGCGCTCCTCCGCCGAGGGCCAGGAGGGCCTGGCGGCGTTTCTTGAGAAGCGGCCGCCTTCCTGGAAGCGGGCGGCCTCCGGCGGGCGATGAAGCGCCCGCCGCTGCGCTTCGTCGAGGTCGGCCCGCGCGACGGCCTGCAGAACGAGGCGGCCTGCCTGCCCCTGGCGGCGAAGGTCGAGTTCGTCGACCGCCTCTCCGAGAGCGGCCTTCCCGAGATCGAGGCCGGCGCCTTCGTCTCCCCGCGGGCCGTGCCGCGGATGGCCGACTCGGCGGCGGTCTTCAAGGCGATCGCGCGCAAGCCGGGGGTCGTCTACTCGGCGCTGGTGCCCAACGAGCGCGGGCTGGGCGAGGCCCTCGAGGCCGCAGCCGGCAAGATCGCCGTCTTTACCGCGGCCTCCGAGACCTTCAACCGGCGCAACATCAACGCGGGCATCGCCGAGTCGATTGCGCGCTTCAAGCCGGTGGCGGCCGGCGCCAAGGCCGCCGGCCTGCCGCTGCGCGCCTACGTCTCCACGGCCTTCTTCTGCCCGTTCGAGGGCCGCGTGGCGCCGAAGGCCGTGCTCGAGGTGGTCCGCCGATTGCGTCCGCTGGGCGTCGACGAGCTTTCGATCGGCGACACCATCGGCCGCGCCGGCCCCGACGACGTGCGCCGTCTGCTCGACGTCTTGCTTCCCGAGCTTCCGGTGGAGCGCCTGTTTTTGCACTTCCACGACACCTACGGGATGGCCGTGGCCAACGCCCTGACCGCCTGGCAGGAGTACGGCGTCTCCGGCTTCGACGCCTCCGCCGGGGGCCTGGGCGGCTGCCCCTACGCTCCCGGGGCCAGCGGCAACGTCGCCACCGAGGACCTGGCCTTCGCCTTCAAGGCCTGCGGCGGCAGCGTCCCGGTCGAGATCGAGGCGGTCAAGGCCGCCGCCCTGGCCCTGCGCCCGGCCCTGGGCCATCCGCTCTCCTCCCGCCTTGCCGCGCTGCCGCAAGACAAAAAGCTATAATCGGGCCGTCGCGCCCGTAGTGAAACGGATATCACGGCAGCCTCCGAAGCTGCAAGTCCAGGTTCGATTCCTGGCGGGCGCAAACCCCCTTGATGGCGCGCTTGCTGCGGTTCCTGTTCGTCAAGCATTGGCTGGCCTCCGCTTTCCTGCTGCCCTGGCCCAGCCTGGCCTGGTGCGCCGTCCACCTGCAATGGCTGAGGCTTTTGGCCGTGCTGGCCTACCTGGAATTGGTCGGCGGCCCGCTGGCGCTACTAGACTAATAGCCCGTCCCGATAGACGGCGGCAGCGGCGGCGGCAACTGCGCCTCGATGACGCTGGTGTCCACGGCGGGGCGGGCGGCGGAAGCGTCCTCGGATTTTACTTCCTGCTGTAAACGCCGGATCAGATGAACTGCCTTTTTGACATAAGAGGCTGAGATTTCCTGGCCGGCGTGGCGAACGATCACCTGTGACAGCTCAGGAAAGTCCGGATGAAACACTTGCTTGTGGCTGCCGTGGGATTCTCGTAGATGGAAGCCGAAGCCTCGATAGAGCTTGACCAAGTCGTCAAAACTCCAGTTGTGGCGGTCTTGGGGCCTTAGAGCCTTCTGGTAGAGGGCTTGCACGTCTTTACTCAGGGCGGGGCGCTCCAGGGTTTCTTGCGGCTGAGCGGCAGGTCTTGCCTGGCGTGCGACGTAGCGGTCTATGGCCGCTTGGCGCAGGGTGCTGTAGCGCTGGGCGGCTGAGTCGGCATGCTCTCGGGCTGAATCGGCGTCGGGGCCGAGATAGGGGCCGTAATGGTCCGCGACCTCGCGAAGATCGAGGGCCAGGGCGTAGAGCTGCTGCAGGGCCTGCGGTTGGGGGCGCTGGTCCAAAGCCCACTCCGAATTTGTGGCTGCAGCGGCCAACTGGGAGAGCTTGCCGCGCAGAGCGCGGACGCTCGAGGCGGCGGCCTCGCGCAGCCGGCGGCGTCGGCTTTTGGGCGGCAGGGCCAGGAAGTCATTCGGCAAGAGGCCGTGCTGGTCGAGCTCGAAGGCCAGCGGGGCCAGGGCTTGGATGTCTTGGGCCGAGCCCAGGGCCCTGATCGAGGGCTGGGAGGCGGGCTGCCGGTTCATGTCGCCCACCGAAGCGGCCAGGACGGGCGCCCAATCGCCGGGCCCCTCATAGAGCGGTCCGGCCGAGGCGGCGGCGGCCAAGGCCAGCAGGCCTGCCGCAAGCAGGAGTCGACGGGCGTTGTAAAAAGCCATCTTCCTTAATAAAGGGTAGGTCCGTGCCCGCCCTCTTGCCTGGGCCTTCCGGTCCCGCGCCTTGGGCCCTTAGATCGCGGCCGACAGGGCGGCCACGAGGCCGTCCCAGTCGCCGTCGCTCACGCCGCCCTGGGCGAAGTCGGCGCGGCCGCCGGCGGAGCCGCCGCGGCCGGCGGCGAAGGCCTTGGCGATGCGCGCGGCGTCCACGCCCTTGGAGGCGAGGTCGGGGGTGGCCGCGAGCACGAAGGACAATCTGCCGCCGCCGGAGGCGGCCAGGAAAACCAGGCCGGAGCCCAATTCCGCCTTGGCCTTGTCGCAGAGGGCGCGCAACTGCTTGGAGTCGGCGTCCTCGAAGCGCTGCAGGCGGAGGGTCAGGCCCTTGACCGAGACGGTTTGGCGGCCCTTTTGGCCGGCCGCGGCGAGGCTTTTGGCCTTAAGGGAGCGCAATTCGTTTTCCAGCGACTTGACGGCGGCGCGCAGGGCCTCGGCCTCTTGCTCGCGCACGGCCTCGGCACTCCCGCCCAGCGCCCGCAGTTGCTCGAGAAGCTCGGCCTCGCGCGCGCGCCACTGGGCGGCGGCCGCCCGGCGCTCCTCGCGCCTGGCCTGCTCGTATTCGGAGACGGCCCGGCCGGCCAGGGCCTCGATGCGGCGCACCCCGGCGGAGGCCGAGGACTCCTTGACGATCTTGAAGGCCGCGATCTCCCCGGTGTTGGAGACATGCGTGCCGCCGCACAATTCCAGTGAGAAGCGCTCCAGCGGCCGCTCCCAGCCCTTGGCGCCGATGAGCAGGAAGCGGGGCTTGGCGCCGTAGTCCTCGCCCAGCAAGGTCGTAGCGCCCAGCTCCTTGACGAGCGAGATGGGCTGCTCGCGGGCCCTGACGGGCTCGGCGGCGCGGATTTCCTCGTTGACGATGGCCTCGACGCGGGAGAGCTCCTCGGCGCTCAGCGCCTTGGGATGGGTGAAGTCGAAGCGGAGCTTGTCCGGGCCGACGTAGGAGCCGGCCTGTCGCACGTGCGGGCCCAGCACGCGGCGCAGGGCCTCGTTGAGCAGATGGGTGGCCGTGTGGTGCGGGCGGATGCGCTCGCGCCGCTCGGCGTCGACCACGGCGCGGACCTTGGCGCCTTCCGGCAGGCGCCGGGAGGAATCCCGCAGCAGATGGACGAAGACCCCGCCCTGCTTCTGGGTGTCCAGCACCTCTTCCTCGCGCCGGCCGCCGTCCCAAATCAGGACCCCGCTGTCGCCCACCTGCCCGCCGCCCTCGGCGTAGAAGGGCGTTTGCTCCAGCACGACCAGGCCCGGGGCCGAGCGCGCCACCGCGGCCTCCGCCTCCAGGCGGTCGTAGCCCACAAAGCGCGTGGGAGAAAGCCCCGCCGTGACCTCGGAGAGCTGGCGCTCCCCGGAGCCCTTCCAGGAGCTGCGCGCCACATCGGCGGCGCGCTCCCTGGCCTTGGCGAAGCCCTCCTCCTCCACCGCCACGCCTTTCTGCGCGCAGATCTCCCTGGTCAGCTCCAGCGGAAAGCCGAAGGTCTCGTAGAGCCAGAAGGCCTTCTCGCCCGGCAGCCGCCGCGAGCCCTCCGCCAGCAGCTTGCCCAGCTCCAGCTCGCCGCGCTCCAAGGTCTCGAGGAACTTCTCCTCCTCGATCTTCAGGGTGCCGGAAATCTGTGCGGCGGCCTCCGCCAGCTCCGGATAGCCCTCGCGAAAGATTCCGATGGCCGCGGGGACCAGCTCGTTGAGGAAGGGCCGGCGGCAGCCCAGCAGTTGGCCGTAGCGCAGGGCGCGGCGGATGAGGCGGCGCAGCACGTAGCCGCGGTCGACGTTGGAGGGGATGACACCCTCGGCCAGGAGCATGACGGCGGCTCGGCCGTGGTCGGCGATGACGCGGAAGGCGCGCCGCGAGGCCTCGTCGCGGCCGGGCTCGACTCCCAGCAGCCCGGCCGCCTTCTCCACGATCGGCGCGAAGAGGTCGGTTTCGAAGGGCGAGGCCTTGCCCTGCAGGGCGAAGGCCAGGCGCTCCAGCCCCGCTCCGGTGTCGATGTTGCGGCGCGGCAGGTCCTTAAGCGAGCCGTCGGCCTGTCGGTCGTGCTGCATGAAGACCAGGTTCCAGATCTCCAGGAAGCGGTCGCAGTCGCAGCCGGCCCGGCAGTCCGTCTTGCCGCAGCCGTGCTCGGGTCCGCGGTCGAAATAGATCTCCGAGCAGGGGCCGCAGGGCCCGGTGGGGCCCACGGCCCAGAAATTCTGGTCCTCGCCCAAGGGAACGACCCTGCCCGCGCCGACGATCTTCTCCCAGAGCGCGGCCGCCTCCTTGTCTTCCTTAAAAACGGTGGGATGCAGGCGCTTGGGATCGAAGCCCAGCTCTTTGGTCAGCAGCTCCCAAGCCCAGGGGATGACCTCATCCTTGAAGTAGTCGCCGAAGGAGAAATTGCCCAGCATCTCGAAGAAGGTGAGATGCCGCAGCGTCAGCCCGACGCGGTCGATGTCGGTGGTGCGGAAGCATTTCTGGCAGGAGGTCGCCCGGGAGAGGTCCGTCCTAAGTCCCAAAAAATAGGGCTTGAAGGGCACCATCCCGGCGGAGGTGAACATCAGGGTCGCATCGCCCTGGGGCACCAGCGGCGAGGAGGGGCGCAGAACGTGGCCGCGGGCGGTGAAGAAGCCGAGAAAGGTCCGGCGGATCTCCTGGCTCGTCATCGAATTTGATTTTACCAGAAGTGGGGCCGGTCCTACACTCGTCTGGTCCCGCGGCGCACCCTGCACAAGCCATCGCTTTGGGGAAGCGCGATTGGAGCGGCTTTCTAAACTGTATATACTGAGCGCCTGATGGCGCCGCCCACGCGCTCAGGGACGAGCTTTCGGCCGTTGCTGGTCGAGCTGACCGGTTTGGTGGTCGCCGTCGTCCTGGGCGTGGCGCTGGCCGAGGCGTATCTTACCGCCTATAACCCCCAGAACCTCATGACGCCGGCCTATGAGGACGGCGAGGGGATGCGCCTCTACACGCCGGACACCGTCATCAAGAACCGCAATCGCTACTTCGACGCCGTCTACACGACCAACGCCCTAGGCTTGCGCGGCCCGCTCTATCCCACGGCCAAGCCCAAGGGCGTCTATCGCATTGTCGCCCTCGGCCCTTCTTTCACCTTCGGCATCGGGGTCGACGACGCGCAGACCTATTGCCGCCTCATCGAGAAAAAGCTCCAAGCCGCCTGGCGCCGGCCCGTCCAGGTGATCAACATGGGCCAGCCCGGAATTTCGATGAACAATTACGAGCCCTTGTACCGGCGGCTCATCAAGGACTACGACCCGGATCTGCTGCTCGTCTATCCCCCGCTTTGGACCCTCAACGAGGCAGACGTAGTCAAGCGCGGCAGTTTCTACGGGACGGACCGCACGGAGATCGGCTCCGCCGTGCGCCTGCGCCGCTGGCTGCGCAAGCTCAGGCGCGTGCCCGGCTACGCCTTCTTGTGCGAGCACTCCAACCTGTTGGCGCTGCTTCGCCTGCGCGTGGCCACCAACATCGACGCCGACGCCCTGGCCCGGACGCCCGCGTCCAGGCCGGAAAACGGCGAGCGGCTTGAGCGGACCTGGACGCGGACCTTCGAATCCTTCGTCGATGCCGTTTCCTGCGCGAAGGGCGCGGCCGGAACGCGGATCTTGATGCTGCGCAACACCGCAGAGGGCCGGGATTTCCATATCATCGACCGCTACCTGAGCCGCCGCTCGGCGCGGGGGCGCTGCTTCAAGGTCCTTGATTTGGCCATGCGGCCCGAATACACCTACGTCGGCGAGGGCCACTGGAACCCGCGGGGCCACGAATTCGTGGCCGACAGCGTCGTCGCTTTCCTTGGCGCCCAGAAAGCCGCCGCCGCGCTGGCGAGCGCGCGCTAGGTGCTCTTCAACAGCTTCCGCTTCCTGCTCTTCCTGCCCCTCGTCTTCATCCTCTATTGGGGCGTGCTGCGCGCTCGTCGCGCCCGCCTGCTCCTGCTGCTGCTGGCCAGTTACGCCTTCTACATGAGCTGGAAGCCAAAGTTCCTGCTCCTGCTGCTGGCGTCGACGACGCTGGACTATTTCACCGTCAAGGGCATGTGGAGGACGAAGAGCCAGGGCCTGCGTCGCCTGCTGCTGGCGGCCAGCGTGGGCTTCAATTTAGGCATCCTCGCCCTCTTTAAGTACGCCGACTTCTTTCTGGGCAATGCCACCGCCTTGGCGCAATGGCTGGGGTTGCATTGGACGGCGCCGCACCTGGGCCTCATCCTTCCGCTCGGCATTTCTTTCTATACCTTCGAGACGGTCAGCTACGCCATTGACGGCTATTATCGCAGCAACCAGCCCGCGGCCCGGATGACGGATTACGGCTTGTTCATTTCCTTCTTCCCCCATTTGATCGCCGGGCCCATCGTCCGGCCCCGGCAGTTCCTCCCGCAACTGGAGACCCCGAAGACCCTGCGCGCCGAGAACGTTTCCGTGGGCATGACGCTGTTTCTCTACGGCTTGGTCAAGAAGGTCGTCTTCGCCGACCGTCTGGCCGCCTGCGCCGACGCCGTCTTCGCCCATCCGCGGCATTACGGGACCTGCGGCGTCTGGATAGGGGTCCTGGCCTATGCCTTGCAGATATACTGCGACTTCTCCGGTTACTCCGTCATGGCCATCGGGCTGGCGCGCCTCTTCGGCTTTGAGTTGCCGGTCAATTTCCGCGCGCCCTATCTATCGGAGAGCATTCAGGAGTTCTGGCGGCGCTGGCACGTCACCCTGTCGTTCTGGTTCCGAGACTACCTCTATATACCCCTGGCGAGATGGGTGGACCGGCCGTCCGGCGTCTATGCCAGCCTGTTCGCCACCATGGCGCTCTGCGGCCTCTGGCATGGCGCCAACTGGACCTTCGTCATATGGGGCGCTTATCACGGCCTGCTGCTGATGGCTCACCGCTTCTGGCGGAAATCCCTGAAGCGGTGGCGCCGGTCGTTGCCCGTCCCGCCAGCCCTGCTCAGGCGCGCCGCCGCTCGGCTGGCCGTTTTCTGGCTGGTCTGCGTGGGCTGGGTCTTTTTCCGCGCGCAGGGCCTGGGCGCGGCCTGGCGGATGCTGACCCGCATGTTCATCCCGCATGCCGGGGCGGCGGCCGAGGGCGCGGCTCTCGTGGCCGCGGTGGGCGTCGCCGTGCTGGCCCTGGACGTCATGGAGTACGCCGCCGAGTCCTGGGAGGGCGGGCTGGAAGGCGCCATTGCCGCCCGGCCGGCCGTCTTCCGGGCCGCGATCTATGCCGCCGCGGTCTTCATGCTCCTGGTCTGGGCGCCCGTTCAGAACAGGCCTTTCATTTATTTCCAGTTCTAAGCGACCGCAATTTTGTACGCTTTCTGCGCGTGAATCGGCATAAAGGATTGCGGGCGCGCCTGGGCCGGATGGTGACGGTCCTCGTCGTTCCCCATACCGAGCTCAAGCCCTGGCGCTGGCAGTGCTCCGCGGGCTTTCTCTTGTTTTGCCTGCTGGCCTGGTCCGGCCTGACCCTGCTGGCCGGCCTCGTCGTAGGCCGCCGCGTCGATTATTGGGTCACGAAGGCGGACAACGAGGTGATGCGGGCCAAGCTGGTCGCGCTCTCCGGCGAGATGGACCGCGCCCGCGCCACCCTGGCGCAGGCCAGCTCCACCGACCGCCAGCTGCGCCAGCTTCTGTCGATGGCGCGGCGATCCGACGATGCCGATCTCTCGAGCGGCGTCGGAGGGCCCACCGCCGCGGATCGCCGCGGCTTGAGGCAGCTGCTCGAGACCGGCGCGGTCCGCCAGCCCGACTGGCACCGCCAGATCGAGGCCATCCGCCGCGAGTCCCTCAAGCGCCTGGCCAGCTTCCAGGAGATATCCTGGTATCTCAGCAACCAGCGCAGCCTCTATCGCGCCACCCCGGACATCTGGCCGACCAAGGGCGCCATCACCGCCCTCTTCGGCTACCGCCTCGATCCGATGGCTCGCGCCGCCGGCGAGCCGCCCGAGGAGGAGTTTCATCCCGGCATCGACATCGCCAACGCCCCGGACACCCTGATCCGCGCCACCGCCGACGGCACCGTGCGCTTCTCAGGCTGGGCGCGCGGCTACGGCAAGATGATCGTCATCGACCACGGCTACGGCCTCTCCACGGTCTACGCCCACGCCTCCAAGACCCTGGTCCGGGCGGGAGAGCGCGTCTCCCGCGGCCAGGTGATCGCCTACATGGGCACGACCGGCCGCTCCACGGGGGCGCACCTGCACTACGAGGTCTGGCGCCACGACAAGCCGGTCAATCCGATGGCCTATCTCCACCTGCGCTAACATGGCGATCTTCAAGCCCAAGGACGGCGCCGGCGCGGAGGGGCTGACCCTCATCGGCGAGGAGGCCCGCTTCCACGGCCTGATCGCGGCCAAGGGCTCGCTGCGGGTGGAGGGGGTGGTGGAAGGCGACATCACCGACGCCGTCGCGGTGGAGATCGGCCGCAAGGGCCGGGTCAAGGGCAACGTCGCCGCCCAGACCGTCTCCGTGGCGGGGCAGGTGGAGGGCGACATCGTCTGCGCCCGCTCGCTGGAGGTCCTCGCAGGCGCGAGGCTCAGCGGGAACATCCGCTCTCCCAGCCTGCGCTTCGAGGAAGGGGCGCGCTTCAACGGCGGTTGCGCGATGGCCGATGGGGAGGGAAAGAAAACGCCATGATGGCATTCTTGCGCCGCTACAAGACGGCCTGCTTCGTCGCCGTGATCGTCATCTTCTTGCTCGGGACCTTCGTCGGGCTGGGCGGCTATCTCTTCACCAGCCGCGACATGAGCGAGGCGGTGGCCTCCGTGGGCCGCCAGAAGATCCCCTACGGGGAGTTCGTCGATCGCGTCAACCAATACACCGACGCCCTGCGCGCGCGCGGCACCGACGTCACCGACGAGATGACCAAGCGGATCAAGCAGGGGGTGCTGCGCGACCTCATCGTCGACGAGCTGCTGCGCCAGCGGGCGGACGCGATGGGGCTGGTGGTCACCGACGAGGAGCTGGCCAACGACATCCAGAACACCCCCGCTTTCCAGCGCGGGGGCCAATTCGACCAGCAGCTCTACTTCGCGCGGGTCCGCCAAGACCTCCACGAGACCCCGGAGACCTACGAGCGGGAGCGGCGCACCGCCATCAAGGCCGCCATGGTCAAGCAGTTGATCTACCACGCGGCCAAGTTGACGCCCGCCGAATTGACGGAGGAATATAAGGAAGCGCACAAGGGCTCGATGAAGGGCTTCGATAAGCAGAAGGCCGATTTCGCCGCGAAGGCCCAGCAGCGGCGGGCCCTGGAATTGATCAACTTCTATTTAAGGCAGCTCGCCCAGAAGGTGGAGATCCGCACCTACCTGCAGCAGCGCGAAAGCGGCGCGTGACGGCCCGCATCCTCGTCGTAGGCTCGGTGGCGCTGGACTCGGTCAAGACCTCGGAGGGGGAAGTCTCCGAGGTCCTGGGCGGCTCGGCCAGCTACTTCTCCCTGTCCGCGCGCCAGTTCGCCCCGGTCTCCATCGTCGGCGTGGTGGGCCGCGATTTTCCGCGCCGCCACCGGGAGCTTTTGGCCTCCCGCGGCGTCGATCTCTCCGGCTTTCGCGAGCTGCCGGGCCGAACCTTCCGCTGGTCCGGCCGCTACGGCTGCGACGGCAACGAGGCGGAGACCCTGGACACCCAGCTCAACGTCTTCGCCGACTTCAAGCCCAAGCTCTCGGCTTCCCAGGCCGCCAGCGAGGCCGTCTTTCTCGCCAACATCGACCCGGAGCTGCAGGCGGAGGTCCTCTCCCAGATGCGCCGGCCGTCCCTGACGGCCTGCGACACGATGAACTACTGGATACGCTCCAAGCCCGAGGCGCTCAAGGCGCTGCTGTCCCGCGTCGACGTCTTCTTCGCCAACGAGGACGAGGCCAAGGCCCTGGCCGGCCAGCCCAACGCCCTGCGCGCGGCCCGCGCGCTGTCCTCGTGGGGGCCGCGGGTCGTCGTCATCAAGAAGGGCGAGCACGGTGCCCTGCTGCGAGCCGCCGGCAAGACCTACGCGTTTCCCGCCTTCCCGCTGGAGACGGTCAAGGACCCGACGGGCGCCGGCGACACCTTCGCCGGGGGCTTCATGGGCTATTTGGCCTGCCGCGGCGGCCTCTCGGACGTGGGGCAGCTCAAGCGCGCCATGCTCTACGGCTCGGTGATGGCCTCCTTCACGGTCCAGGAGTTCAGCACCAAGGCGCTGGAGGACCTGGAGCGCGGCGAGGTGGATCGGCGCTTCAACGACTTATTGGAGCGCCTGGCCGTTCCCTACGACCCCGTCCTGATCGCGGTCAACTAAGGAGCCTTGAGCGCCGTTTCCAGCGCTTGGCGCATGGCCTTGGCGTCGGGGAAGCGAACTTCCCGGTCGATTTCGATGGCTCTTGCGACGGCTTGCGCCAACGCTTGCGGAAATCGCGGCCCGAGGGGGGTGAAAGCGAACGGATTGCTCCCGGGATCATCGCCGGTCAGCATGTAATGGAGCATGGCCCCGACGCTGAAGACGTCCGAGCGCGCGTCGGTCTGGCCGCTCTTGCCGTAATGCTCCGGCGAGGCGAAGCCCGGCGTTCCCATGGCTTGCGTGTCGGACGCCTTGGCGGAGTCATAGCGGCGCGCGATGCCGAAGTCGATCAGGACGGGGCGGGCTGGATGGCCTTGTCGGCCTGGGACCAGCATGACGTTGGAGGGTTTGACGTCGCGGTAGATGATCTTCTTGCTGTGCAAGTAGTGCAGCACCTTGAGCAGGGGGATGACGATGCCCAGGGCTTCCTTGTAGTCCATGGTTTTGCCCTGCCGCCGCAGCTCTTCCAGCCGTTCCTCCAGAGTCTTGCCAGCCACGTAGTCCATGGCGATGAAATGCCGCCCCCCGGACTGGAAGGCTTCATGGACAGCGGGAAGATTCGGATGCTTAAGGGAGCCGAGGATGTCGAACTCGCGGCGGAACTGCTGCAGGGCCTCGTTCGCGTCCTGGCCGCTGGCGACGGCGGGCGCCAACTCCTTGAGGGCGACCATCTCATTCGTAGCAAGATCCTGGGCCAGATAGACTCGGGCCATGCCGCCTTCCCCCGCCGGCTTGAGGATTTCATACCCCGTCTTGGGACTGGCAAGCGTGAAGCCAGTCGCCAGTGGCCCGGCGGCTGGGGGAGGCGTGGTTGTTGTAGCGGGCGCGGGCGCCGGCGCAGGCGCGGGAGCCGGCGCGGGAGGCGGCGGGGCGGCGCGGTCTGGCAGCAGTCCCGCGGCATGCAGTTGGTAGAGGCGGGTCACGGCGTCGGCCTGCCCGTAGCCGGCAAACGGCACGACCGCGCCGTCCTTAGCCGCTACGGCGGGCAGGACGCGGGCGCTCGGATGGGACTTTACGAGGGCCAGGGCTTGCGCCAGATCGTCGGCCCAGAGAACCTGTATCGCCGTGCCATTTCGCTGCCTGGGCCAGATTGAAGTGGGCGCGAGCAGCGGGACGTTTTCGCCCACCAGGGCCTCGCTGTAGGCGCGAGCGAAGGCCTCTGTCCCGCCCGGCGCTCTCGCCAGGGCCGCTTGCAGTGCCATGTCCTTTCGAAAGCGGGGACGCCGCAGGCTTGGCAAGATTTGTCCCAGGCGCCGCCAGCCCTTGGGCGGCTCCACCGCCCGTCGGCTCTGCTCCACCAACGCGCGCAAGCCGCGGTCGAGCTCCGCTTCCGCGTCGATCGGGGCTAGCGCTCCGGCCAGTCTCGCCGCATGTCGGGCCGCCAGCTCCGCGCGCAGTCGGCGGTAGGCTTGGGCGACGAGCAATCGGGTGTTTGCCGGCACTGCATGAGAGTAGAACGTTTCGAGTTGAAGCAGGTCGAAGGCAAGCTGGTGGGCGCCCGCCTCATCGGTCGGACTTGCGCGCGCGGCGGCCGCGGTTTGCCGCGCTAGGGCGTCCACCGGAAACCAATGATAGAGCGGATAAGGAACTTGGGAATTTTTTTGCGCGGCTCTCCACTGCCGGACGGTGCGGATGCCGAAGCCCGCTTCCAGCAAATGCGCCAGGGGCTGGAGGCTTTTCGGTTCGCTAGGGAAATCAGCGGCATAGTTGAGCTGGAGTACACCCGGCGCCGTCAGGGCGCGCACGAAGCTCGGATCGGCGGGCAGCAGCTCGCGCACGGCGATCGTGCGACCCAGCGCCGGGACATGAACCGAGAAGGCCGCGCCGCGGTCCGCGGCATGCGCCGGGCCGCAGACCGGCAGGGCCAGCAGAAGTGCCAGCAGCATGCCGGGACGCCTCAAGAGTGGGCCGGCCAGTCCTTCCATTCCTTAAGAATGTCTTGATTCGCCCGGCTGAACGAGGGCATGTCGGCCCGGACGGACTGGGTCCTTGGGCCTACCCCGCCCGCGGTGGCGCCGGGGCCCGGGCATAAGCGATAATCCGGCATGCTCGCCCTCTGCCTGCTGCCGCTGGGCCTGGCCCTGGCCAAGGCTCCGGCCCCGGCTTCGGCCTCGCCCAGGCTGGCGATCGTGATCGACGACTTCGGGCTGACCTACCCCAAGGACCAGCCGGACGCCGATTGGATGGCGCTGCGCTTTCCGATCACCTTCTCGGTGATGCCGGTCTCCCCGCGCACGCGCCAGGCGGCGCGGATGACCCTGCGCTCCGGCCACGAGCTGATGATCCATTTCCCGTTCGACCGCTACCTCGCGCTCTCGCTGCCGGCCGGCCATGTCGATCCCGCGGACCTGGCCAAGGTGAAGGCGCTCTTGGCGAAGGCCTTCGCTCAGATTCACGGCGCCAAGGGCTTGAACAATCACCAGTCGCTGCGCGCCACCGCCAACCGCCCCATGATGCGGGCCTTCATGAAGCTGCTCAAGCCCCGCGGCGTCTTTTTTCTCGACAGCCGCGTCGGCCCGCATAGCGTCGCCTACGCCGAGGCCCGCGCGGCCGGCATACCGGCCGCGTCCAACTCGATTTTCCTCGACGGGCACGCGGAGGCGCGCGCGCGCAGGCTGGGCGGGAGCGCCCTCGTGGCGGCGATCGCCGCGGACAAGGCGACTTGCGAGCATTATCTGCGCGTGGCGGCGGCCTTGGCGCGCCGGCGCGGCCTGGCGGTGGCGATCGGGCACCACTATTACCGCGGCACCTTCCAATGCTTAAGCGAGCTGGCCCCGCGCCTGCCGGGCGTGAGGCTGGTCTTCGCCTCCCAGGCGGCGCGCTGATGCCAGCGGGCCGCGGCCGGCCGTGGCCCGGCGCGGGCTGGAAGCGCCTGGAGCCCTTTCCCTTCGCCGAGGCCGGTCCCTTCACCGGGGTCTCGCGCGATCCCGAGGCCCTGGGCTTAAGCTACTACCGCCGTCCAGACGGCAGCTTCGTCGCGCTGGCGCTCTTCGGCGCCCACTGCGAGGGCGCTCCGGGGCAGGCGCACGGCGGCTCCATCTTGACCGCTCTGGACGAGGCGCTGGGCGCGGCCGCCTGGAACGCCGGCTTCTCGGTACTGACCGCGAGGCTTACGACCCAGTTCCGCCGTCCGGTGCCGCTGGGCTCGCTCATGCTGGTGGAGACCGAATTGCGCGGCCGACGCTTGCGCCTGGTGCGGGCCGCAGGCCGCCTGCTCGGCGCCGACGGCCGCGTCTACGCCAGCGCCGAGGGAAGCTTCTTCGAGCTCGACCAAACCGGCCGCCGCCGCCTCTTCGGTCCGGCGCGCTAGCGCTGGCCGCTAAGGAGGGGTTAGGCGGCCTCGCCCCTATAAAAGCCTCCTGCACGAGTTTCCAGGAACCGCGTGACGATCTGATAAAGCGCGATCGTTATATGCTGAGACAGTTCAGTAAGCTCCTTTAGCGGGAGCTCCTGTAATTCCAAGCTCACATGACCTTGGGCGGCCGCATCCGCGAAGTAGAAGCGTGATGCGGCAGCGGTTTGTCCTCGCGAAAGATATGCTTGGTGTTCCCTTGGAGCTAACGTTTCGAAAAAATGATCGTATCCGCGCATGAGTCCCTCAAGACCATAGTAGTGGGAGGCGACCTCGTTGCGGATCTTTGCAAGAGCCTTCAGCAGCTTGTTTGTCCTTTGAGCAGTACTCGCCAGATTGGTCAGCTCCCGCCAGATTTCCCGATCTTTTCGGTGAAGAGAGGAAATCGCGCTCTGAAACGCCGGCTCCGCCTGTGGTTTTGGGTTCTTATTTATCAAAAGGACCAGTTCGGAAAGGACTGCATAGAAGTGGCGAAGGATGTGATTCTGCAGTCCCAAGCCTTGGCCCGCTGCGGGCGATATTTTGAGGCTACCGACTTTAGGTAAATAGGGATTCAATGTTCCAAGCGCTAGCCTGCAGTCCTTGATGTCGTTGAACGCCAAGGCAAGGGCCAGCACGAATGCGCAGACTTCACGTTCCTTTTCGTCAGTGGCAAACAGCGCCTTTGGGTCAAACGACTCAAGCTGGCCCAAGTGCCTTGCTTCTGGAAGATCCTCTGGGGTTCCCATTCGTTATCGTGGCACATCCGATCATTCGGAGAGCTTGTGGAGGGGGCTCCCTGCGCTTTTCGATCGGGCGCCGAATTTCTTAAAATCGGTCAGGTGCTTTTTGAGCACGGTCTCGAGCGCGAGAAGAGCCGCTTGCTTGACTTCGGGAGAGCTCCGGGCGATCCACATGGTGAAATCGTAAAGCGCCCGGGGATCCATCTTGAGCCACTTTCCGTTGCGATGGAGGAATACGAGGGTGGTCGTCACCGCCAGGCGCTTGTTCCCGTTTTGGAATGGATGATTCTTGATCATCAGGTAACAAAGGACGCCGGCCTTCTTTATGAGGCCGGGATAGAGGTCCTTTCGCCCGAAGGTTTGGAAGGGGGTCGCCAGGCAGCTTTCGAGGGTATTCGGGTAGCGCGTTCCGAAGTCCGGGATGGGTTCGTCGTAATTCATCAGGTCTCGAGCCACGGCGTGGGCGATGAATTGGACGTCCGCCACCGTGATGGGCAAGACGCGCCTCATTGTTTGCCCAGCAGGCGGAGCGTCTCTCCGTACTCATGGACCGTCTTGCGGACCGCGGATTCGATTTCTTTTTTGATCCTCGATGTCAGCGGCCGGCCGACGATCTTGGCCACCTCCTTGCCATCGATGGCGTAGATTCTCCCGATTCTTTTGGCCTTGATTTCACCGTTTCGCACCTTGTGAAACACGGCCACTCGGCTCACGCCAAGCATGCGCGCAAGCATCGGTATCGTTATTGGCCCGATTTTATTATTTATTTTATGTGTTTTATTTTTATTCATACTTAACATAAGTTAACTTAATATAACTACTTAACATATCAATGTCAAGCCGCCTTTGGGCTCGGCAGCGCTAGCGCCCCGCCGGGTCGGGGATTATCCCTTTCGCAAAACCGCAGTAAATCCGTTTCTTGGGGTGCGGCTGTGACCCCCTTTGCTAGAATCTTCGGAACTATATGTTCCATGTGGCAGGGGGTTGTCTTTGTTTTCTACTCGGGCTCTGTGTGAACCTATTTATGCAAGTGCCACCCGAGGAGGCTGTGTCTAATTTGGGGAAATGGGCACGCGCGCTCGGAATTAATCCTCCTCCCTGGTTCGACACTCCGAATACGGCCAAGATCGTGAAAAGAATGGCCATTGGACTAATGATAATTGGACCAGTATGGGCCATGTCCGGAACGCATCATGAGATTGTTGGGAAGACACACTTATCAAGAGTCACCGTCCAGCCGTTAATCCTATCCCCCCATGATCTTGTTTCATCAGACTTTTGGTTTCAAATCAATGGTAAGAGAGTTCCCGGCCATGGCCAAAAATCAGTTATCGACATGCAGAAAACGGGAACCTTCTCTTTGTCTCTGTATAGCCGTAGCAAAAAAGAGTTGAGCGACTATACGGTTTCCTTCTCGGTCAGCGGGTGCAATATTAGCTCCGTCGATCCGCGTTGGCAAGTGGGCCACACCACACTAGACAAACAAGCAGCGCAGTCTCTCTTATTTCATGCCCCTGATAGGGATATACCGGTAAGTTCTGTTTTTCCGCACACATTCCCAGACATCAATTACGACTGCCTTAAGAATGTAATTAGGATCGAGATCGGGCTATATAGGGGGAATCTGAGGAAACTGGAGGCGGCCAAGATCACATTTTAGGTCTTGACAACACTGTAACTTTATGTTACAGTATACCCATGAAGAAGAACATGCCGGGAATCCCTGAAGTGGCGACCAACGAGGACGGCGCGAGAGCATATCTCGAAAAGACCCTCTGGCCCAACGGTCCAGTTTGCCCGCACTGCAAGGGAACGGACATTTACCGAATGGTCGCCAAGGCCGGATCTACTAAGCCCGGACGCCGTGGCCTCCTGCGCTGCCGCTCCTGCAAGAAGCAGTTCACCGTCACCGTCGGAACGATCTTCGAGGGTTCGCACATCCCGCTTCATAAGTGGCTTATGGCGGTTCACTTCCTGACGGCCTCGAAGAAGGGCATGAGCGCCCATCAGCTTCACAGGATGCTCGGCGTGACCTACAAAGCCGCTTGGTTCATGGCCCATCGGTTGCGCTACGCCGTGACGCAAGAGCCGGTCAAGAGCAAGTTGCGCGGGACGGTCGAGGTTGACGAAACGTATATCGGCGGCAAGCAAGCTAACAAGCCTCTGGACGTTCGCCGCCGTGGCATCACGACCCGCAAGATTCCCGTTGTGGCCTTGGTATCTCGCTCAGGCAAGGTCAAGTCCTTCCCGGTCAAGCGAACCGGCAAGGAACAGCTTCACGGCGCGATCAACGAGAACGTGACCAAGGACTCCAAGGTCATCACGGATTCCTGGTATGCCTATTACGGCGTGGGCAAGAACTTCGCCAAGGGGCATCACACAGTCAACCACACGGCCTATCAATACGTGAGGCCGGGCAACATCCACACCAACAGCGTCGAGTCTTACTTCTCGCTGATGAAGCGCGGCATCATGGGGACGTTCCATCACATCGGCGGTCAGCACTTGGCGCAGTATTGCGGCGAGTTCGCCTTCCGCTGGAACACGCGCAAGATCAGCGACACAGCCCGCGCCGTTGAAGCCTTGTTGATGACGCCGGGCAAGCGGCTTGTCTACGGCAACCTTCAGACTCAGGGGGCGATTTGACTAAAAGAAAGCGGAAAAAGGTTCGCGCCCCGAGGGTCAGCTTGGCGGGCATGGGCTTTCAAGAGGCGGTTGAAGCCTTACTCAAGGTATCGCCGCCCAAGAGGAAGAAGAAATGAAAAAGCGCAGATCACGAAGAAAGGCCCCGCCGCAGGTCACGCTCGGCGGTAAGGTTGGCGAACTGGTTTGGCGGCGCTACATCGTCCCGCTTCTACGCAAGGAGCTATCTACCCGGGAGATTGCTGAAATGCTAGGAATATCTCACATGACAGTTGCCAGATGGCGAAGTGCCTATTTATGAGCGAAATTCCGAGCAAACTGTTTGATGAGGTATTTGGGATTGCTTTCCGCAATTATCCTCTCGAACAGACTTCATTTAAGAAATTCCTGGCTGAGACAATAAACGGAGATACTTTCAAGTCTCATGTTGCTTTCGGGGCTACAAATCCGAACAAAGAAGATGTAACGATCCTCTATGTCCTTACCAACATTAGGCTGATAAAAGTTGTTATCAAGGGACAGGAGGTTCGCTCCTATGCGGCATTCCTAAACCAAATCAAAGGGGGAGTTAATCGGAAGATCACCAAAGAGTCCGCTGAGTCCCCCGATGTAATCTCCCTGTCGGTGAATTTTGAGGGCGGCAACTTTGGTCTAACCTATACCGCCGCCGCAGAGAGCGATAACATTACAAGATTCTTTCAGAACGTGGACGCAGCCATTCGGGTCGTTCAGCAGCCGAGGAATCAGAAATGACTCAGCGGCCAAAGAATGAGAAGCGCGTTCCCATTGACAGCACCACAGGCTATGACGATTTGACTGATTTGCGGAGAGAATTGGAGCAGAAGATAAAAGAGGCGCATGAGCAAGCCCACAATTGCATCTCAAAATCAACCGCGAAGTGGGCCATTGGGATTTTCGTCGTAGTTGCTGCAAGCGCATTCGGCTACGCCCTGTCATTCATGTTTCATCTTCAATCTGATTTGGCGACCATTCAGACCATTCTAAAAATCCCGCATTAACCGCGTTTTGCGAAAGGGATAATCCCCGCCGGGTCCTAGGCCCTTAGACCTAGCACCATCGTCCCCAAACGGTGGGTCAAATGCCAAGGCTTTGTTAGGTCCTAAGCCTCAGTTCCGCCGCGGCCTGTTTTGAGAAAATCAGCCCTGATGAAACCACGTGAATTTGTTTGGATCGCCAGTGCGCGCCGATTCTTCGTTTTTTTCCTCGCTGCTGCGAGTTCCGTCCCCCTGTTCGCGGCCGGCCTCAAGGAGGTCCAGCCGATCGTGCCGCTCGAGGTCATCATCTCGGGGCTCTCTCCTGCCCAAACGGGGTTGGGAGAGGAGCTCGAACCGGGGCCCGCCAGCGCGATCTCCTCGGTTCCGCAGCCGATGGCCGAGAGGATTGGGGCATTCATCGGCCGCGCCAAGGAGGTCCACGCGCTCGAGGGGGCGCCTAGGGCCGTTGCGGCAAACGCCCCGGATCGCCTGCGCCTAGAGCTTTCTCTTGGCGAGTCGTTGTCCGGCCTCTCCGTGGAAGACATTGGACATTTATCGGCCGGCCAACTGCATGAATTCTCGATGTCGGCCTGGGACAATGCCCCTCGCGCATCATTCTCGAATTCGGAGGGCTCGGGCCAGTCCGCTTCCAGGCGAAGCCGGAGCGGCGAGAAGGCTCCACGCGCGGCCGCGAAGACACTGGCGTCCGCCGAGCCTGCGGAGCAACCGGAAGGGCCAGCCCGCGGCGCCTACCGCCGCCGGGGAATCGCCGCGGCGCGCTTCGGTGACAAGCCCAAGCAGGAATTGATCGCAAGAGCCTATCAGCTTGCCGACAAGATCAACGGGACCGTCTTCGGGCAGGAAGCCGCCGCCGCGGTCGTTCAGGAGCGCCTTGTCCAGTATCTAGAGAACGTGGGCAAACGCACGAAGGACCCCGTCGCTCTACACATGATCGGTCTGCCCGGCATCGGCAAGAGCATGATCCTCGACCAGATCGAGGCCGTCGGCATCCCGACGCTGCGCCTCGACGCGCAAAATTACGTGAAGGACTCGATGCTCTCTCGAGACCTCGTCTCTGGCTTGAAGGATTATCTGACGCGAAATCCGGGCAAGCCTGTGTGTTTGTTCTTGGAGGAGCTCGACAAACTGCCTGAACACACGGGTTCCAAGCAAGGCGGAGAATCCGAAGAGAGCAATTCCTTCATCGGCACGCTCAACAGGGTCCTCAACGACGGCAAGCTGCCCGGGACCAGGCCCGGCACGGTCGGGCTCGATCTCTCGAACGTCTTCGTCGTGACGACGATGAACCTGGCACCGGGTGAGCTGCAGCATTTCTCGGCCACGGCCCTCGGAAAAGAAAAAGATTTCTTCGATTTCGAGATACCCGACTTCGCCGCATTTCATACTTGGATCAGCACGCGGCGCTCGGCCAAATACCAGGTCCTGGCCAAGTTGTTCAGGACCAACACGATCGGGCGCATCGCTCCCAACACGATCATCCTAAAACCGCTCAACGAGGCCGACTATAAGAAGGTCACGCGCCAAACCATCGCGGTGGCCATCGAGCGCAACACCCAGGGTCCCAACGCAAGCCGCAGGCTTACGGTCAACTACACCGACGCCTTGCTCGACTTCCTCGCCCGCACGACCAGCTTCGGGCCTTCGGGAGCGCGGGAAACGATCGCCGCCGCCGACATGCTGATGGAGCAGTTGATCGAAGACGGCGCGCGCGCGAGCGCCGTCGGGGATCGTTCTCTGGACCAGCCCCGGCGCATCGACATCGACTTCGATGAAGACTCCCAATCGGCGCTGATCACCGTCACCCCGGAGCTCAAGCGCGGCGGGGCCTGGGCGGATGGCCGAAGCTTTGCCTTCTCGGTGCCATTCGACCCGGCCTTGACGCTGTTCAAGACGCCCGACAACGTCGCGATCGTACCGCCCGCGCAGTCTCAAGGCCAGGCCGCCCCGCCTAGGCCGTATCGGGTCAAAGACATCATCAAGGCGCGGTTTCCGGAGAACGCTTCCCTCGCGCATGGTCTGGCCGCCGAGCTCGATAAGGAGCTGATCGGCCAGGGGGAATTCACGGCCCTGGCGGAGCGCGAGATGAACGCATATCTGGGCCGCCGCGGCCCGGCGCGCAAGGAGCCCTCCTCTCTCGTTTTCGCCGGGTTTCCCGGCATCGGCAAGAGCGCCCTCTTCGAGCTGATGGCGAAGGTCCTCGATATTCCCCTGATCAAGATCAATCTGCAGGCTTACGCCTCCGACGACAAGAAAAGCGTCGACGGCTTCTTCGACATGATGGAAGACAAGATCGAAAAGGCCAAGGCGGAGAAGAATTGGCGCGGCAAATACATCGTCTTGTTCGAGGAGATGGACAAGGCCTTCGAGCTCGACCGGGATGGCAATCAGAAGGACCGCCCGATCATGGCTGTCGTCAAGGACTTGCTCAACAACGGCCTAGCCTCGACGATGTCGAGCGGCGGCTTCTCGCTGCACTCGCGTAATCTCGATCTCCGCAGGGCCTTCATCGGGGTCACGATGAACTTCGCCGTCGATCGCTTCGGTTTCGTCGCCGATCCGCGCTTCACATCGGCGGAGGACGTGCGCAAGGTCTGGGAAGACAACAAAAAACGACTCTGGTCCGTTAAATGGCTCATGGGCACGATGTTCTTGCCCGACACGGTCAACCGCTTGATGCCGAAGCTGCACATCATGGCGCCGTTGACGGAGGAGGATTACGCGAAGGTCGTCGGCCTGCAGGTCGACGCGGTCGCCAATGAGCGTCTAGGCGACCAGGAGGGCGGCAATCCCGAGCACGTCCGGCTTGTCGTTACGCCCGCTTACCGCAAATACCTGCTCCAAGAGACGATGGTGCCTTCGGAAGGCGCGCGCTACACCTCCGTCCTAAGCCGCATCAAGATCGCTGCCGACCTCGAGGCGGCGCTCCGCAGCATGGACCGCCGCGCCCCTTACGCCGGCAAACCGGCGACGATCACTCTTGACTATAAGCCTAGAACGACGACCGTCATCGGCATGGTCGTTCGAAGCGACACGGCCGACAAGCCTTCGCAAATCTACAAGAAAAAGGTCGCGCTTTATTTTCCCCCGATGCGGGTCAGCGGCAAGATCAGCGAAAATCGCCTCCATGTGTCTGTCCATGAATTCGGGCATGCTTACACCCGCGTCCGCCTCGGCCAGCGCTTCGAGTCCATGCAGGTTTACGAGCCGAAGCCCGGCATAGGCGGCTACGTCAAGTTTTCCGGGCACCCGCGTAGCGCTGGGGCGGTGTTGGCCTCCATTTATACGAGCCTCGCTTCGCGGGCTCTCGAGAGGATTTTCTTAAGCCCCGATCCGCTCAACGACCGCTCGGTGCTGGACATCTCTCCGGGAGCAAGCAGCGACATACAGTCGGCCACCAGACTCTTGTACAAGATGCTCTTCGAGCTGGGATTCGCTCCGCAAGGCGGCACGCTGGCGCGCCTTCCGTTTCAGCAGGGCTATCGCTACGCGGAGTTCGAGCAGCTCCCGGCCGAGGTCGTCGAGAAGCTGGGGCTGGTCTTGCGCGACATGGAAGACCATATCGTCCGGGACATCATCGAGGCAAACCCCATGGCGTGGTACGTGGAGAAGATCACGGCCGTGGCGCGCGCGGGCAACCTGACGGAGCGAGAGTTCTACCGTCTGCTCGAATATCCTTATCCGGGAGAGACCAAGCGTCCCGACAGCGAAAAACGCTTGAGTTTCGGCGAAACCTCGTCGCTGCGGGAGCATTTTAAGGGCGTCATTAGGCCGGAGCCGAAGCGCATTGGGGTCGCCCGCCAATTCGCGCAGGGTCCCGCGCAGGCCACCGCGCTCGACAACATGCGCGCTTACGTCCGAAAATTCGTCGATATTCTCGACAGGCATTTGGGTCTTGGCGGAGCAGAGTTGACCGAGCTTGCTCCGTAGCCCGGCCGGGTCCCAGGATAGGCATTTAGGCCCGGCCGCGTTTAGGCCCAAGGCCTCTGTCGCGCCGCCGGCCGCGCTGCTATCATAGTTCGAGTTTCGAAGGATCGAGGAGGACTTGATGAGGCAGTTCAAGACGGTCGGGATGATGTTGGCGCTGTTGGTTTCCGGCGCTTTTAGCGCCGGCGCCGCGCCGGGCCGCGCGGGTGGCGATTGGCAAGATCAGGCGATCAAGCAGGGAGGGAAGCTGATTGGACAAATGCGGTCTTATCAGCGCCTCGAGAAGGAGAAGATCGCGATGGCCGGGGCTTTTCCCTCGCTGCTGCAGCTGCGGGAGATTCCCACCGTCAGTGGGGATGGTGGCAACGTTCTAACCCTAAAGCAGGCCAACCGGTTTCTCCAGTCCCCGGCCTTTGAGCAGGAAGACCTTCGGGCGGAGGCCAACGGAATCCATGTCTGCGGGTTTAATCGGGCGGACGGCAGCTACTGCCTGCTGCTGGTCCGGCGCACCTTGGAGAATTACGCGGGCTCTCTGAAGCTCGAGCAGGCGCCAAGAAAACGAGAGTTCGGCATCCGCACGGGGCTATTTGCCGAGCTCCCATTTTCGCAGAGCGGCGATCTCGTCACGCAGCGCATCGTCTGGAAAGGCAGGCTGGGAGACGGCGATGAACGGATATCAGTGAATATTCAGAAAGTCTGGAGCAAGCACTGGGCGCGGAACGCGAAAATTCCTGTTTCGTATAGTTTCTGAGGCCCTAGAACCGGACGGCAAGCCCTAAGGAAAAACCTACCGGCGGTGGGAGTCGAACCCACAAGGGCGTAAGCCCGAGCGATTTTGAGTCGCTTGCGTCTGCCAGTTCCGCCACGCCGGCTCCCCGACATTGTAGCCAGAGCGGCCCGGCCAATGCAATCGGCGGCCGGGGTTTGACGGCGTGGAGCATCCTTTCGCGGGCCCGGGTCCTTCGGCACCATCCGGGCTTCCCCCAATGGCCCTGGCTCGCGCGGCCGCTCCGGCTATCCTTATAGCATGATCGCCTTGCTGCTGTTGCTGGGCCTGTCCCGCTCGTATGCCGCCGAGCCGCGGGCGTCCGTCGAGCCTCCCCAAGCGATTCTCGCCCTCTCGGCGCCGCCGGCGCCGGAGGCTCTGGACCCGGACATCGCCGGGCATCTCGCTCATGATTTAAGAGCTCCGCTGACGGCAATCTACGGATATGCGCAGCTTTTAAAATTGCCGCAGGATCATCCGCTTCTAGGACTTGCTCGCCAGATGAAAGCGACGGTAGGGGCGCTAGACGGGGATGGGGCGCAATTCCATCAGGCCAGGGGGCCGTTGTTGTCGCAGTTATTGGGCATGTCGCTGCAGCTTCAAGCTCTGTCCCGCCAGTTCGACGGCAATTCTCAAGGATCAGACATGCTGGTTTCGATGCGGCGCTCGGTGGAGTCAGGCTTGGGGATAGTCCACGACTATTCGGAGCTGCTTTCAGGCAGGGACGGGTCCTTGAGCCTGAGTCGGACGAAGCCGTCCGCGAACGACCTGCTCAAGAAGGCGATGGAGCCGTTCGAGGACAGGGCCAAGCAGAAGAACATTACGTTCCACTTGGAGACGGCCGAGGGATTCCCCAATGTGCTCGGCAACAAGCCGGCCTTGATGATCGCCTTGAAGAACCTGGTCGACAACGCGACCAAGTACACGCCCGAGGGCGGAACGGTGACGCTCAAGGCCAGCCGGTCGGATGGGGGTGTGCTCTTCGAGATCATCGACAGCGGCATCGGCATTCCGAAAGAAGATATGAAGAATATCTTCACCGGCAGCTATCGCACGCAGGCCGCGCAAGCGATGGCCCAGGGCACGGGCAAGGGCCTGCGCCGCGTCAGGCAGTTGATCGAGGCCAGCGGCGGCGAGCTCCATGTCGAGAGCGAGCCGAACAAAGGCTCGCGGTTCTACTTCACCCTGCCGGCCGCTCATTAGGAAAATCGCCGGCAGCACGCAATCGTCTCGTCCGGACTTGTCGCAGGCCGGCTGACGCCGGCCTAGACGACCGCGCCGCGCTCGAGCAGCCGGCGGCGCAGCTCGGCGACCTTCAGTTTCGACGGCGGCAGCTTGCGCGCGCAGGAGAGGGCCGCGGCCACGCCGGCGGCCTCGCCCAGGGCCATGCAGGTCGGAGACAAGCGCGCGGAGGCGGCGGCCTCGTGGCTGGCCGAGATGGCGCGGCCGGCCACCAGCAGGCCCTCGAGGTTTTTCGGCAGCAGGCAGCCGTAGGGAATCGAGTAGGAGGCCCCGGGCTTCATCCGCTTGAGGGTCAGCCCCGAGCCGTCGGGGGAGTGCAGGTCGATCGGGAAGGCCCCGCGGGCGACGCCGTCCGCAGGCAGGCGGCCCTCCAGGACGTCGTCTGTGCCGAGCGTCGCGCGGCCCACGATGCGCCGGGTCTCGCGCACGCCGATCTGGGAGGCCAGCTCGACCAAGCGCGCCCGCGAGAAGCCGGGGACGTCGCGGCGCAGGAATTCCTCCGCCTGCCGGGCCTGCTCGTAGCCCTCCAGGGAGGCCGCGGTCAACTGGGCGGCGTCGACGCCGCTTCGGCGCAGCACGCGCGTCATGTTGACGATGACCTCTCCGGCGCGCGGCAGCTCGAAGTAGAGCACGCGGTCGCGAAAGTCCCCCAGGCGGCCCTCGGCCTGCGCCTTGCGCACCAGGGAGAAGAAGCCGGAGACGGCCAGGATGGGCAGGGAGTCGAGGTCGCGGCGGGCCTCCGGCGAGAGGACGAAGTCGTCGGGATTCTCGCGGATGGCGGCCCGCACGGCGGCGCCGTCGACGCCGGACATGCGGAACATCAGGGTCATCGGCTGGGCCAAGGCGTCGGATTCCCGGCCGTAGACGCAGGGGGCCTTCGCGCGGAAGGCCAGGTCGGCGTCGCCGGTGGCGTCGACGACGACCTTGGCGCGCAGGGCCTGGCGGCCGCTTTTGTTCTCGACGATGGCGCCGCAGACCCTGCGGCCGGAGAGCAGCGGTGCGACGACGGAGCTCTGCAGCAGCAGGCGGGCTCCGGAGCGCGCGGTCAGGCCCAGCACGGCCTGCTTGAGGGCCTCCGGGTCCGCCGGAGTGATGGTCGCGGCGCAGCCCAAGGGGTCCGGGACATGGCCCGGACCGCCGCCCAGCCGCATGACCTCCTCGACCAAGCGCTGGCCGACGCCGCGGACGATCTGCTCCGATGGGGAGGCGTGGAAGGTCATGAGCGGCAGCACCAGGGCTTGGGTGGCCGAGCCGCCCAAGAACGAGCCGCGCTCGACCAGCAGCGCGCCGGCGCCCTCCTCGGCCGCGGCGATCGCGGCGCAGTAGCCGGCCGGCCCGCCTCCGCAGACCAGCACGTCGACGTCGGCGGCGACGGGGGTGCGCCGCTTGGGTTCCGTCACGAAGTCCATGATATCCTCGCCTCGAAGAGCCGCGACCAGGGCAGCGAAAATCGCCGCGGCAGCTCCGCGGCCGTGAAATGGCGCCCGAGAGTCCGGCGCGTCCAGCCGCCGAGCTCCGCGCGCAACGCGCGCTCCAAGGCCCGGCGGGCGGGCTCATCGAAGGACCAGGGGTCGGCGCCGAGCTTCTCGGCCAAGGCCGAGAGCTTGGCGCGGCAGACGGACTGGTAGCCCCAGTCGTCGCACAGCCGCAGCGCCAGGCCGCGCGGGGAGCCCGCGCCCAGCAGGCCCTGCGCCAGCGCCCAGCCCAAGGCGTTGCCGGCGGTGTTCCAGGCCGCGTAGCCGGAGAGCCGCCGCAGGGGCGCCCGGCGCGCCAGCGCTTGGGAAAATTCCGGATCGGCGCCGTTGGCGTCGGCCACGTCGGCCACCGCCACCGCCGCTCCGCGCTTGAGCGCCGCGGCGATGGCGCGGCAGAAGCGCTCGGCCTGCGCCGGGGAGCTGCGTCGGCCGCTTCGGCCCAGCGCGTGGTCGGCCGGCGCGCGGTCTGGACACCAGGCCCACAGCTCGAGGTCTGCGTTCCGGCGGCAAAGCGAGGCCCCGGCCGCGGCGACCTGGCCGGCCAGCGTGCGGCAAAGCGGCCTGTCCTCGTAGGGGGCGATCCGGCGCGAGCCGGCCGCCGAGGAGTAGACCGCCTTGACCCTGGGCCGGCGGCGCTTGAGCGCGCAGTCCAGCCGCGCCAGCGCCACCGCGGCCGCCTCGTCGGTGCCGGCGCCGAGAAACAGCCTGTCCGCTGCACCCAGCTCCCTCGCGCGCCGTTTTAGCGCAGTCTGCTCGTCCTTGTGCGCGCCCCTGGCGGTGGCGTCCTCCTGCATGAGCAGCAGCCAGTCCAGCGCGCCGTCGGCCAAGAGGCCGACCGCGGCGAGGTTGACCAAGTGGTTGCGCCGGCGATGCGCCGAAAGCCCGGCGTCGTCCTCGTGCAGCCGCCGCCACAGGGCCAGGTCGCCGCGGCTTGAGACCGTCACCGAGCGGCGCCGAATGGCCTGGAAGCCGCAGACCGGGGCCTCCGGCCTCAGGCGGCGGGCCAGGGAGAGGGCGCGCAGCGGCCGCAGGCAGGCCGGCGCCGGCTTTCCCAGCCGGCGCGAGGCGACCAGCCCGCCGTAAGCCAGCATGTCCAGGGAGACCGCCCAAGCGTCGGCCTTGGCGAAGTTGGCGGCCAGCCAGCGGGCGACCGCTTCGCCGTCGCCGGGAACTTGGAAGCGGCCCAGCAGGCGCGCGGGGGGTGTCAGCACCCTGTAGCCGGCGTCCTGGGCCAGCAGGCGCGGCTGCTCCAGGCAGACCGGGCGCTCGTCCAAGGGGACCAAGCCCAGGGTCGGCCGAGGGGTCATCGCTCCGCTAGGCGGCGGGCGGCGGCGACGAAGGCCGGCAGCCCGCGCTTCCATGAGGCGACGCCGGTGCCCAGGCAGACCGCGCCCAGCAGCACCCCGCGCGCTCCCGCCCGGCGCAAGAGGGCCAGGTCTGAAGGCCGCAGGGCCTTCTGGCTTGGCACCAGCACGGGGCGGCGCGCGGCGCGGACCAATTGGCGGTACTGCGAGAGGTCGCGCGCGGACAGGGGCTTGCCGTAGTCCTCGGGGGCGATGATGGAGGCCTCCAGGCAGCCCATCCCCAGCGCCGCGTACTCGGCGACGCGCCCCAGGCAGAAGCCGTGCGGGGCGGCGATCATCAGGCAGGCCGGCAGCGACAGCATCCAGGCGGGCCAGTCGTAATCGTAGGCGTCGAGGAAGCTGACGCCGGCCGCGAGGGCTTCCTTTAGCTCCTCGGGAGAGGCCGTGACCGCGGCGCCGGGCATCAGCCCCACCGGGCCGCGGCGATCGCGCAGGATCTTAAGGATCGCCGATTTCTCTTGCCGCCAGGCGCCGAAGCGCCGGCCGCTGGCGCGGTGCTCGACGTTGAGGTGCAGCTTGACGGCGTCGGCGCCGGCCTTGAAGGCGGCTGCGGCCAGCGCGGGGTCGTTGGCCGGCAGGCTTGCGACGACGACGAACGATTTGCGGGAGAGCAGTTGCTTGAAGGTTTTCATGGAATCGGCAGGGACAGGGCCAGCACGACCGGGTCCTCGGCCGCGAGGCGGCCCAACTCTGTCTGGCAGACGGAGGCGACGTGCGCCTCGCTGGCCAGCCCGGAGAGGTCGACCGTCCTGTCGTCGGTGACGAGAAAGGTCGGGGGAAACGCGCGGCCGGCGTCGCTGTAGCCGGCGTGGCGCTCCAGGGCGGCGGACAATTCCGACATGAGCGAGGCGGCGCGGGTGGAAATCAGCGTTCCGTGCGAGGCGCCCAGCCGCACGTCGCCGCGGTGGTCGAGCACGCGCCAGGGCCGGCAGCGGCGCTTGAGCAGGCCCCAAAATGCCTTGCGCTCGCGCTCGGCGGTGTAGACGAAGAAGCGGCGGGTCTTGGCGGCCAAGCGAGCCTGCTCCTGCTCGACTCCCATCAGCCCGCTGGCCTTGGCCCGCAGGGCCGGCTCCTCCAGGGAGTCTTCCTCGATGGTCAGCTCGTGGGCTCCGGTGGCGGTGGCGCGCAGGATGCCGCGCGCGGCGTCGATCTCGACGCGGACCTCGACGCTCTCGGCGACGGCGCCGGCGCGCAGCACCGCCTGCTCGGCCTGCCGGCGGACCTCCGCGACGTCCGAGGGCTTGGGATCGAGCAAGGTGCGCTCGACGCATTCCTGCAGCAGCGCCATCGCCGCGCCGATGGCGGAGATCACCGCGGAATTCTCCGCGACCGAACAGGGCACGCCGAGCTTGGCGGCCACCTGCGGGGCCCAGACGCCGGCCGCGCCGCCGCCGCCCAGCACGCGCAGGCGCTCGCGATCGAGCGCGTTGTCCTCGATCAAGGCGCGGGCCGCGCGCAGGATGGGGGCCACCCCGGCCTCCAAGACGCGCCGCGCGACCTCCTCGGGCGGCAGGCTCAATCGGCGGCCCAGCGCCGCAAAGGCCGCGCGCGGGCCCTCGATGTTTCCGCGCGCCGGATCGCCCTGCGGCAAGAGCCCCAGCAGGTTGGCCGCGCAGGTCGGAGTCGGCGCGCAGCGCGGGCCGTCGTCCGCGTCGACGACCGCGTAGGCCGCCGGATCGCCCGGCCGCGGCGCGATCAGCGTGGCGCGAAGGCCCCGCGCGGCCTCCGGGGAAAACGCGCTGTAGGGCAGCCCAGCGATGTGGGCGCTGCGGGGGCCGACCTCCAGGCAGCCGCCGTCTAAGCGAAGCATCGAGCCTCCCGCCACGCCGACCGTGCGCACGTCGAGGGTGTTCAGGTAGAGGCGGTGGGCGCCGACCTGCGCGGCTCGGATGGAGGGCCGCCCGTCCCGGATGCAGGAGACGTCGGTGGAGGTGCCGCCGACCTCCACGAAGAGGCCGTCGGACAGCCGCGCGGCCATCAGCGCGGCCGCCACGCCGGCGGCCGGGCCGGAGAGGACCGTCAGGATCGGCCGCTTCTTCATCTCGTCGATGCTCATCGCCCCGCCGTCGGAGCGCATCACGACCAGGGGGGCGGACACGCCCAGGGCGCGCACGGCCGTCTCGGTCTGGCGGGCCGAGCGCAGCATCTTGGGCAGGATCGCCGCGTTGATCGCGGCGGTGCGCACGCGCGCGCGCAAGCCGTAGAGCCGGGAGATCTCGTGCGTCGGCGTGGCCGGCAGGCCCTCCTCGACGGCCAGCTCGGCCAGGCGCCGCTCCAGGGAGGGATCGTCGACCGAGAAGGCGGCGGCCGCGACGACGGCCTCGGCGCCGCCCTCGCGCAGCCGCTTGAGCGCCGAACGCGCCGCGCCCTCGTCAAGCCGTCCCTCCTCGAGCGTCAGGTGCTCGTGGCGGCAGCGCAGCGGCACTCCCGGGGCCAGCTCGACTCTGCCGATGTCCGCCTGGCCGCGCGCGCGCGCGCCCTGCCAGCCGCGGCCGGCCGACAAGATTCCTACGACGGCGACGTCTCCCTCGAGCAGGGCGTTGGTCGCCTGGGTGGTCGAGTAGGAGACGCGGGAGACCTCGGCCGGCGAGAGGCCGGCGACGCGCAGCAGCTCCTCCAGCGCAAGGGCCACGCCTCGCGCCACCCCGTCCTGGTCGTCGTGGGTCGTCGGCACCTTGGCGCAGCCGAGCAGCGCGCCCCCGCGCGCGGCCACCGCGGCGGCGTGCGTGAAGGTGCCGCCGACGTCGATGCCGATGCGGACGCGCTCAGCGGACATACAGACCCAGCAGCAGCCCGGCGACGGTCACCGCCCACATGTAAGGCAGAGTCATCTTGAGTATCTGCTGCGTGTCGACCTTGACCTGGTTGGCCAGCCAGACGTTCTGGGTGTTGGTCGGATCGCAGACGCCCTGGATCTGGCCGGTCGACATGAAGGCCGCGAAGACCCGGGTGTCGGCCAGCATCCCGGTCTTCTGGATCAGGCTCATCAGGCCGCTGCCCAGGCCCCACAGGTTGAGCGGGCCGCGGTAGAGGGCCAGGGGCGCCAACAGCGAGAAGAACAGCACGTAGCCGACGCCGCTGCGGGGCAGGGCCCAGCGCAGCAGGGGCTCGATCGCGGCGGAGGCCACCGGCTGGGAGACGGCCACCAGGAGCATGCCGATGCCCATCATCAGGCCGACCGCCGGGCTGACGCTCTGCAGCCCCTCGACGGTGGATTGGGCGAGGATCTTGGCCGCGCTTTTTCCTCCGGCCAGGACGGGGGCGGTCCACCACAGATAGATCAGCGCGAACAGGAAGGCCGCGTTGATCGGCCAGCCCAGCACCAGCACCAGGCCGATCGGCAAGAGCGGGGCCAGCAAGCCGGAAGAGAGGCGACGAGGGGCCGCCAGCAGTAGGACGACCAGCGCGATGAAGGCGCGCCGCAGCCAGGGCCACAGCCCCGGGTGGACCGCCAGACCCCAGCGCAAGAGCGCCGCCCCCGCAGCCAGCGCCGCGACCAGGCCCACGGCGCGCAAGAGCGAGCCCGCGCCGACCGGCAGCCGCGCGCGCTTGAACTCCACGGCCATGAAGACCAGCAGGGCCGCCACGTAGAGCCCGCCGAAGGGGATGGCGTAGCGCCACAGTGTCGGCAGGGGGATGCGCAGCACGTCGATGTAGAGCGACCAGTTGACGAGGTTGAAGATGCCGCCCAAGGAGGTGCCGACCAAGAACAGCGAGGCCGCCAAGAGCGGCGGCAGCGACAAGGACAACAGCACCGGCAGGTAGACGTTGGCCAGGAGGATCACCGAGCCCAGCCCGGTCAAGGTCGTCATCAGCACGCTGACGCAGAGGGTCAGCAGCAGCGTCAGCAGGAAGGGGTTGTCTCCGCCCAGCTCGGCCACCTGGCGGACCAAGGACTCGGCGACCCCGGTCAGCTTGAGCTGCTGGCCGAAGACGCCGCCCAGCAGCACCGTGAAGATGGCCGTCTGAAGCCGCGGCACGCCCTTGGCCGCGACGACGGCGAAACCCAGGTGCAGCGACTGCGAGCAGGCCGAGAGCAGGCGGTGCCACAGGGGGCCCGGAGCCGCCGCAAAGAACGCCGGCGCGGCGGCGACGAAGGTGATCGCCAGCGCCAGGCCGGGCAGGGCCAGCAGAGTCGAGGCGCGGCCGGAGTACATCAGGCCCGCCAGCGCGCAGAAGAGGACCAGCAGCAGCACGCCGGTCACGGCCGCTTGAGCCCCGAGGCGAGTATGTCGATGCGCTCGCCGCCCTCCGGGGTCAAGCCGGAGACGCGGAAGATGCGCGCGTAGGAGGGATCGGTGTCGTGGCCGCGGACCTCGACGCAGTCCGGGCCGGCCAGCGGAAGCTCGCCGGAGGGCTTAAGCACGACGACGCGCTTCCAGCGCAGCCCGAGCGCCTTCGCGTCGGTGGCGATCACGTCCGCGTTCTCGTTGCCGTGGCGGCCTTTGGAGTCGAGCATGTACTGGTCGATGGAGTCGACGCGCTTGAAGGTGTGGAGGGGAGCGCCTTCGCCCACGCGGAAGCCGTCCTGGTGGAAGGTCTTGGAGAAGCGCGTCTTGCCGGAGGCGATCACCATCCGGAAGGTCTCCGGCGCGATCAGCTCCAGCCGGATCGAGAAGTCGTGCGCCGGGTAGAAGTAGACGTTGTCCGCGGCGCCCGGCGCCGGGACGTTCCATTGGTTGCCGCCGGAGTTGGTCGTGCGCCAAAAGGGACGGAAGGCGTAGTCGGGCTGCACCAGCATCATGCGGCGCGCGACGGCCGCGGCCCCGCGCGCGACGACCTTCCCGTTGCCGTCGACGACGGCGGGTTGGCCGTCTAAGACGGTTTTGAATAAGCGGCGGGCTGGGCGTCCTCCGTCGTCGCCCGCCAGGCCGTCGGTGAAGGCGGGCCGCCCCGAGGCGTCGTAGACGCGGTTCCAGGTCAGCCCCGCGTCCAGCTCCTTGCCGCCGCCGTTGCCTCCGACGTAGACGCTGGCGCGGTCCAGCGGGCCGATCTGCCACTCCAGGGCCGGGTCCTTGGGCGAGTAGTAGCGCAGCAGGTCGTAGTAGAAGCGCGGCAGCCTCCCTTGGGCCGACAGGCCGCGGCTGTCGGCGTCGGGCAGGCTGATGATCTTGCGGAAGTAGGCGCCGCCCCAGGCTTGGATTCGGGCCGCGGCGCAGCGGCCCGAGATCGGCGGGGCCGGCCTGTCGGCGGCCGCGGCCCCCGCGGCATTTGCCGCTGACACGACCGCCGCGGCGATCGCCGGCAGCGCCCAGGCCGAGCGCCTCATCGGTCCAGCCTCAGGCGGTAGCCCAAGCCGCGCTCGGTCAGCACGCGGCCGTGCTCGCCGCGGAGCTTGTGGCGCAGCCGCGCGACGTGCTGGTCGACGGTCCTGGTCGTCAGCTCTATGTCGCGCTCCATGCCCCAGACCTTCTCCAGCAGGGCCTGGCGCGAGACGACCCTGCCCTCGGCCTCGACCAAGGCGCGGAGCAATTCGTACTCGCGGGGGGCCAGCACGACGAGCTTGCCGTTGACGCGGACGTCGTGGCGCTCCAAGTCTATCGTCAGCAAGCCGAAGGAGCGCGGGCCCCTCCAGGAGAGCGAGCGCTCCGGCCGGCAGCGGTTGAGCACGGCCTGCACCCGCGCGGAGAGCTCCGCCGGGAAGAAGGGCTTGGTCACGTAGTCGTCGGCGCCGAGCTTGAAGCCGACGACGCGGTCCGTCTCGCTTGTCCGAGCGGTCATGAAGATGATCGGCGCGCGCGTCTCGCGGCGCAGCAGGCTGACCAGCTCGAAGCCGTCCATGCCGGGCAGCGCCACGTCGACCAAGAAAAGGTCCGGCTGCCGTCGGCGCGCCAGCTTGAGCCCGGCCTCGGCGTCGCCGCAGCTCAGCACCTCGTAGCCGTCGCTGCGCAGCAGCACTTCGACCATCCCGGAGATGTCGGGATCGTCCTCGATGACGAGCAGGCGGCCTTTGCGCGCGTCCGGTTTCATCGCGTCCGTTACAGGCTCGTTACATATAGCATTTTACCGAGCGAAAAATCATGCTTCAAACCCGGGCGAAAAATGACATGGCGTCTATCGCCAAACCCTTGTCGTCGGAGCTAAAATATCCCGGCTAGGAGTAGACCATGAAAAAAGTGCTGGCTTTGAGTCTTGTCGCGGCGTTGCTCGTTTCGGCGTTTCCCGTGCTGGCGGCCACCGCCACGTCCAACGTGACGGTGACCATCGGAGCGGTCGACAAGCTGGTCGTCACCAACGGCGGGACGATCACTCTCGACAACAACTCCGCCGATCCCACGGCCGGCGACGTCCTTGGTCCCGCCACCGATTCGACGGCGCGCCTGTCGTTCGTCCATAACAAGAACGTCAACAAGAAGATCACGGCCGAGGCGACGACCGCTCCGGCGGCCGCCGGCAACGACATCCAGCTCGAGGTCCAGGTCGGAGCCGCCGGTTCGTTCGTGACGGTCTACGACGACAACGGCGCGGCGGCGGCGCAGGACGCCGTCACCGGAATCGCGGCGGGGGCCCTGAGCAACCAAGTGGTGACCTATCGGGCGCGCGCGACGGCCGCCGGCACGCCGGTCTCCGCGGCGACGAACTTCGACTTCACGATCACGTTCACCAGCGTCGACCAGTAACAAGATGCCGGAACGCCGAGAGTGAGGGGCCTGCTAGGGGCTCTTCTGTGGCTGGCGTTGGCCTGCGCCGCTCCGGCCTCCGCCGCCAGCGTCGGCGCTTCTGCTTTGGTGAAGGTTCCCGCGGTCGACCTCCTATCGGTCAGCGACGGAGGAACGATCGTGCTGGACAACGCGGCCGCCGATCCGCAGGCCGGCGACGACTTGGGCCCCGTGGCCGACTCCACCGCCCGCCTCAACTACACCCATAACAGCCCGACCGCCAAGAAGCTGACCGCTCAGGTCACGGCCAATCCCGGGGGCAGCGACATCACGCTGACGGTCAGCGTCGCCGGGGGGACCGGCGAGAAAACGCTGGTCGACGCCGGAGCGACCGCGGCGGTCCAGGACGTCTATACGAACATTCCGGCGGGGGCCTTGAGCGACCTGTCGGTGACCTACAAGGCCAGCGCCACCGCCCACGGCACGCCGGTCTCGGGGCCGACCAGCTTCGTTTTCACGATCACGTTCACCAGCGTCAGCTCATGAGGACTGCGCCCGCGGCGGTCTGGACTTTTTTGGCGCTGGCCGCGGCGCTCGCCAGGCCGGCCGCGGCGGCCACCTCGGGAGGCGCTCCCATCTCCGTGACGATCCAGTCGATCGACGTCTTGAGCGTCACCGACAGCGGTCCGTTGAATCTGCAGGCGAGCGCCGGCAGCAACGTGTTGAGCGGGCCCGCCGACAGCTCCGCGCGCCTGAATCTCTCGCACAACTCTGCGACGGCGCTGCGGATCACCGCCGAGGTGCTGCCGGCCGACGATCCCCCGAGCCAGGACATCACCTTGACGGTCTCCGTGGCCGGCGGCAGCGGACAGAAGACGCTGGTCCTTTCCGGCGGCGCACAGGGGCCGCAGGAGGTCTACTCCAGCATTCCCGCGGGCGTCTTGACGGACAAGGCGGTCACCTATACCGCCTCCTGCACGGCCAGCGGCACGAAGGTGTCCGCCGCGACGTCGTTCGATTTTGTCGTGACGTTCACGACCCTGAACTGAGATGATCAGAACGGTAATGCTAGGCGGTATGCTGGCGATCGCGGCCTTCCGCGCCGCTCCGGCCCTGGCTGCCGGAACGGCGGACGTTTCGGTCAGCGGCTCCTGGAGCCAGACGATCGGCGCGACGGCGCTGGTCTCCGGGCCGGGCAGCGATTTGACCGCCAGCTACGTCGGCGGCCCCAGCGACATCGTGCTCGCGGTCACGATCAACGGCAACCACAGCTGGAACGTGAACGTCCGCCGCGTCGATTCTTTATGGAACCAGAACTTGAACCTCTACGTGCAGCGGACCTCCGACGGCACCGCCGGCTCCGGGCAGGTCAGCGGCGGGACCGCCTATCAATTGGTGACCGCCTCGGATCAGCTCTTCTTCTCGGGCACGAAAAGCCAGAGCGGCTTCGCGGTCCAGGTCAAGCTGGACGGCGTCTCCCTGCAGGTGCCACCGGCCGACTACTCGACGACGCTGACGTTCACGGTGGTCGCGCTGTGAGGCGTTGGCCGGCGGTCTGCGTCTGCGCTTGCGCGGCGCTGGCGGCGTTCCGCCTGCCGGCCCGCGCCGAGATCTCCGTGGTCGACGGCCTGACCCAGCAGTACACCGTAAAGCCCGGCGGCGTCTACGAGGGCTCGCTGCACGTCAGGAATTTGGGCGATGCGGTCGCTCATGCGCGGATTTACCAGACCGACTACCTCTTCTACTGCGACGGACGCAACGTCTACGGCAAGCCGGGGCGAGATCCGCGCTCCAACGCCCGCTGGATCACGCTCGAGCGCGACCGTCTGACGATTCCCCCGCATCAGACCGCCGCCGTCAACTACACGATCCGCGTCTCCACCGCGCGGGCGTTGAGCGGCACCTACTGGTCCCTGGTGATGATCGAGGAGGCCAATCCTCCTCCCGCCTTCGGCAAGCGCGGCGATCTCAAGCCCCAGGTCGGCATCCGCCAGATCGTGCGCTACGGGGTGCAGGTCGTCACCCATGTGGGCGACACCGGAGCCGCCAAGGTCAATATCCTCCGGGAGCACGTCGTGCGCCGCTCCGGCAAGGCGTTTTTCGAGCTGGACCTCGCCAACGACGGCCAGCGCTGGATCATCCCGGACGTCTCCCTCGAGCTCTTCGATCGCTCCGGCGCGCGCGCGGGAGTCTTCCACGGCCGCAAGATGCGGATCTATCCGGGCACCTCGATACGCCAGGATCTCGACCTGACCGGGGTGGCCCCGGGACGCTACAAGGGCTTGATCATGATCGACGGCGGGGGCGAGGATGTCTTCGGGTCCCGCGCGACGATCACTCTGTAGCGCGGCGGCGCTGGCCCTGCTGGCCGTCGGTCTCCGCGCCGAGGCCGCGGCCGCCGGCGTGCGACTGACGCTTCCCCCGGGCGCGCCGAGAGAGGTTCTTCCGGGCCAGATCGTCACGCTGGCCGTCCTGGCGCGCAACACGGGCTCTCGTACGCTGCGGCTTAGGGAGAGCCTGGCGCTGCCGCCGGACTGGACGCCGCTGGATGGCGGCCGGGCCTTTCGGCTGCGTCCCGGCGCCTCCGACGTGAGGCTGTTGGCCGCCAGGGCGCCGCAGGCGGCGCTGGCGCCGGCCGGGAGCTACCGCTTGACGTATCGCGTCTGGCGCGTCGGCCGATCCTCCGCCGCCGCAGAGGTGGAATTGCCGGTGGAGATCAAGCCGGTCGTTCGCCTGGAGGTCTCGCTGCAATCGGCCCCGTCTTTCGTCCCGGCCGGAACCGGCTATCAAGCGCTCTTCCTGGTCGCCAATCGCGGCAACGTCGCGCAGACGGCGCGCGTCGAGCTGCAGAGCGGCGACAGTTTCCCCGCCCAGCCGGACGTGGAGCGCTTTTCCTTGCCGCCGGGCCAAAGCCGCGTGGTGACGGTTTTGGTCCGCACCGACCCCAAGCTCCCGCGGGCCCTGCTCCACCGCTTGCGCCTGCGCCTGCTCGCGGCCGGCAGTGTCGCTCAAGCCTACTGCCAGGTCCGCGTCGTGCCGATCGTCTCCCAAACCGAGGACCCCTACCGCCGGCTGCAAAGCCGCGCCGGCGTGGAGGGGGGAGGCGAGCAGGGCCGCTCGGCGCTGCAGTTCAACTGGTCCGGGGGCGGGTTTCTCGATGCCGCCGGCGGCCGCTGGCTGGACTTCCGCCTGCAGCAGCCGATGGATCAGAGCCTCACGTTGTTCGGCTTCCGCCAGGAGCTTGCGGCCTCCTACCGCTGGAAGGGCGGGGAGTCCCAGGTCGGCGACGCCGGCTACACCCTGTCCCCTCTGACGCAACTCTACGAGTTCGGCCGCGGGGCGCGGGCGCAGGCCGCGCTCGGGCCGCTGCGGGTGGGGGGCTTCGCGATGGAGACGCGGGGCCGGCCGACGGTCGAGCATCGCCAGGCCGCGTTCGTGGCGTTTAATCCCGGCGGAAAGCCGCTGCGGCTGCGGGCCAATTGGCTTAAGAAGGGCCCGGGCGGCGGCGACGAGATCGGCAGCGTGCAGGCGGAACTGGGTCCGGCGGCGGGGCTGGGCTTGAATCTCGAATACGCGGCCGGCCGCTCCCCTCTGCGCAAGGCGCCGCCGTCGCAGCAGGCTTGGAACGCGCGCCTCGAGGGACGGGCCTGGGGGCGCTATCCGATGCTGGCGGAGAAGATACACGCGGGGCGAGATTTCAACGGCTATTACAGCGACGCCGACCTGACGAGGCTGCAGTTGGGCGCTCCCCTGGGCGCCAGATTGGGCGTCGACCTGTCGTTCTATAAGGACGTCTTCAACCTCGACGCCGACCCGGCTCGTTCGGCGGCGCCCTGGCAGCAGCGGGCCACCGCCTCCCTGCGCTGGGCGCGCACGCCGCGCATGTCCTGGGACCTTTCCTTCGAGGACGAGCGCAGCAAGGACCGTCTGCCCGGCTCCTCGATGGACCTGGGCGCCAGGCAGGCCTCGCTGGGCCTGACGCGGCTTTTCGGCTCTCTCAGCGCCCGGCTCACCGGCTCGATGAATTGGATCGACGATCTCGCCGCCGCCCATGCCTACGATTACGGCGGGGCCGGAATCAACCTCTCTTATCTGGCCCGCCGCGCGCAAAGCTACTCCGCCTTCGCCGAGCTGGGGCCGCAGGGGCTGGCGGTCGACTCGCCCCGCGAGCTGGTCGTCGGAGCGGGAGCCGACGTGACGCCGCTCTCCGGGCTCGTTGTCGACGCCCAGCTCGAGCGCCGCGATCCGGGGGCCGCGGGCCCGGCCAGCCTGCGCTACTTGGCTTCCATCCATTGGCGATTTTTCGGCTCGGAGTCCCTGTCGCTGCGCGCGCAGCTGCTCGACTACCCCGGCTCGAGCCGGCCCGGCGTGAGCTCGATCTTCGGCGGCTACTCCCACGACTTCGCCATCCCCATCGCGCGCCGCGCCGACCTGGGCGCGGTGGCCGGAACTGTCGTCGAGTCCGGCGGCCGGCCGCTGGACGGCGTGCTGGTCGACATCGACGGGACGCTGGCGCTCAGCGATCGCCGCGGCCGCTTCACTTTCCGCTCCCTGGAGCCCGGCAAGCATTTTCTTTGGGTGGAGTCGCTGGGCCGGGGCCTGGTGCTGGAACGCAAGGTCCCCGCCGTCATCGAGGTGGCGGGGGGCAGGACATTGCGGCTGGAATTGCGGGCGGTGCGCCAGGCCGCCCTGGAGCTGCAGGTCGAGCTCTACGACGCGGCCGGCCGCCCGCTCGTCGTCAGCTCGCCCGGCCAGCTTTTGCATCTGGTGCCCGCGGGACCGGCGGCGGGGCTTGATGTCGAGTTAAGCCGCGAGGACGAGACGATCTCGCAGGCGACAGACGCCGACGGTCGCTTGAGCCTGCGCGGCCTGCGTCCCGGCCGCTGGCGCATCCGCTTGGATTCCTCCGGCCTTGCGCGGCGCTACCGCCTGGAGCGCGAGAGCTTCGAGGTCGAGCTCAAGCCGGGGGAGTCCAGCGTCATCTCCGTGCGCGCCGTTCCGAGGCTGCGCAAGGTCATCTTCCTGCGGCCCGAGCGGCATTGACGTCTTTCAGCGGTCCGCCCGCCTGCCCTACTGATCGAGGCTGGTGAAGGTGACCGTGAAGGTCGTCGCTGCGTCGGAGCCGGAAGCCGCGTAGGAGATTTCCCGGCGCCGGGCCGCCATCGAGGCGATTTGAGAGTAGACGGCCAGCGCCGTCCGCCCTGTCCCGCCGTCTTCGGGACCGCACAGCGAGGCCGGCGCGGAGCCGGAGACGCTCAATGAAAGCCGCCCGGCCCCGAGGCATTCGGCGGTGACCTTCAAGTCCGCCTCGGAGCGGTGCAGCAGGTCCAGGGGAGCCGGCGCCGAGAGCGCCGCGCGCTGCCGCAGCAGCAGCGCGTCGAGCGGAAGAACCCGGACCGTCACGCGGGAAACCGCTTGGCTGGCGGCCGCCGGAGCCGCCGTCAACGGGAGGGCCGCCGCCGCCAAGGCCAGCGCCGCCGTTTTCCAGACGCTCGTCCCCATCGCCCCTCCGGCATTGCGAATTGGTTACGATAACGTTACAAACTTGTTACAAATGATAGTCTAGCCCGCTCCCGTCATTTGTCAAGGGGGCGGTGGAAGCGTTGACAGCGCGCCGCTCCATGACCTATCGTGGGCCATGGCTGAATGGGCGTTCTGGCTGGCCGCCTGCTGGCTGGCCTTGTTGACCTGCTGCGTCTGGGCCTGCCTGGCCGAGGCGCTGAGGCTGGCGCGACGGCCGGCGCCGGCGCCCGAAGCGCTTTCCGGCATGACCCTGATCAAGCCGGTCAAGGGGCTGGACCCCGGCCTGGCGCAGAACCTGGAGTCGATCGCTCTCTCCGATCCCGGAAGCCGCGTGCAGGTGATCGTCGCCGTCGAGTCGCGGGAGGATCCGGCCGCCGAAGTGGCCTTTGAATTCCAGCGCAAGCATCCGGAGCGCGACATCCTCGTCTTGCTGACCGGGCCCAGCGGGACTCGGATGGGCAAGGCCCACAACATGATCCGCGCGCTGCCGCGCGCCAGCCATCCCCTGGTGATCTTCTCGGATTCCGACGCCTTGACCAGCCCGGAGCTCTTGGCCCAGACCAGCCAGGCCTTCGCCGAGGGCTGCGACGCCGTTTTCGCGGCGCCCCTGCAGCGCCGCGGCCGCGCGGCGGCGGGCGCGCTGATGGAGGCGGCGATGAACCACACCTTCAGCCTCGGGGCGGCGCTGGGCTGGAGGGCGCTGGGCTTCACGCATTGCGCCGGAGCCTGGATGGCCTATCGGCGCGAGATCATTGAGCGCTCCGGCGGCTTGGAGCCGATCGCCAACGCCGTCGCCGACGACTTCGCCCTCTCTCGCCGCGTCGCGCGCGCCGGCGCGCGGGGGCGCCTGATCGCCGCCCCGGTCTGGCTGCGCCAGTCAGGCGAGTCGCTGGGGGAGACCGTCGTCCATCTGGTCAAGTGGTCGCGCATCATCCGCTGCTCGCTGCCCTCCGTCTATTCGCTCCTGCCGCTGTTTAACCCGGCCGCGGCCGCCCTGGCCGCGCTGGCGCTGGCCTTCTGCTGCGGCCGCCACCTGCAGGCCGCCTGGCTGCTGACGGGGCTCTTCCTCGTTTCGCGCGCCGCGGCCGCCTGGCTGCACGACGCCTTGCTGGGGGAGGGGGCGCGGCGCTGGCCGTGGTATCTGGGGCTGGCCTTCGTCGATTTCGGGGCGCTGGCGTTCTGGGCCAGCGGCTTCGGATCGACCATCCGCTGGCGCGGCACGACCTACCGTTTGGACTGGGACGGCCGCTGCAAGGTGATCTAAGGACCGACTTAGGTGTAGGGCGCTCCGGTCCAATTCGTCTCGCCGGCCGGCAGCAGCCTGGCCTCCGAGGAGTACCAAGACCAGGCGACCTCGAAGAGGGCCTTGACGACGCAGGCCGCCGGCACCGCGAAGATGAGCCCGATGAAGCCGAAGAGCTCGCCGCCGGCCAGGAAAGCGAAGAGGAAGACCAGCGGGTGCAGGCGGACGGTATGCTGGGCGATGTAGGGCTCCAGGGCGACCTCGTCGCCCAAGCGGATCAGGGCGAAGAGGACGACGACCTTCAGCCCGGCGGCCACGGTGCCGAACTGGAAGCCCGCCGCCAGCCCGCCGACGACCATGCCGACGACGGCGCCTAAGTAGGGCACGACGCTGGAGACGCCGGAGAGCAGGGCGATCCACAGGGCTTGATGGACGCCCAAGAGCAGCAGGCCGGCGTAGGAGACGGCGGACAGGACGCAGACGACGACGACCAAGCCGCGCAGGTAGGAGCCCAGGGAGTGGTCGATCTCGGAGAGCAGGTGCAGCGCCTGCTCGACGTAGCGGCTGGGGCAGCGCTGGATCAAGCGGTCGATCGAGTCGGGGCCGTCGAGCAGCAGGAAGAAGGAGATGAAGGGGACCAAGAACAGGAGAGAGAGCAGGGGAAAGGCGCTGAGCAGGTAGGAGGGGATGTTCTCGGAGCGGGCGATCATCGGGGCCAAGGCGGCGACGGGGTCGAAGCGGGAGATCGCGTCGGCGGCGAAGGGCAGCCGCAGGGAGGCCTGGCGCTGCAGCTCGAGAAAGTCCAGACGCAGGCGCGCCATGAAGGAGGGCAGCTCTCCGCGCAGCGAGGAGACCTGGCGCAGCAGGGAGGGGAGCAGCCTTCCGGCCAGCAGCGCCAGCGCGGCGATGGTAAGCAGGTAGGCCAGGGGCACGACGACCCTGCGGCGCAATCCGCGGGCCTCCGCCAGCGCGGCCAGGGGGTTGAGCACGTAGGCCGCAGCGCAGCCCAGCGCGAAGGGAATGAGCACCGCCAGGAGGTAGTGGACCGCCAGGCCCGCCAGGGCCAGGGCTACCAGCGCCGCGGCCCAAGGAAAGCGCCTGGGGGTCATGGTACCGGCGGCAGGCCGCGCGCCTCGCCGCCCCGGCCTATGGCGGCGCGCAGCCGGGAGGAGAGCAGGCGCGCGAAGTGGGCCATCACCGTCGCGCCGATGCGCGGATGTCGCGAGAGCAGGGCCTCCAACTGGGAGCGGTAGAGCAGGTAGAGCTGCGATTTCTCGACGGCCGCGGCCGAGGCCGTGCGCGGCAACTGTTCCAGCAGCGCCATCTCGCCGAAGAACTCCCCCGGGGAGACGGTGTAGATCGTTTGGGGGCTGGCGGAGGCGTTAAGCCGCGAGAGCTTGACCTTTCCGGATTCCAGGATGAACAGCGCGCGGCCGATGTCGCCCTCCAGGAAGATGGTCTCGCCGGGCTGGTAGACGCGCGCGTGCAGGCCCTGCGCCAGGCGGGCCAATTCGCGCTCGCGCAGGTCGGCGAAGAGCGGCAGGGAGCGCAGGAAGGCCTTGCGGCGGCGCAGCCGCGTGTCGAAGAAGAGGCCCTTGAGCGTCTTGAACACGCGCCTAGGCCTTGTTCTTGCGCCCCGAGAAATAGCCGCCCAAAAAGCTCGCCACCGACTGCAGCGCCTTGCCCCAGCCGCTCCTCACGCTCAGCACCTGGTCCTCGATGCGGTAGGCCAGCACCTCGACGGCCTTCGCGCTGTTTTTGACGCGCAGCGTCAAGAACAGCACCGCCGCGAGGATCAGACCGATTTCCAGCACCAGCAAGCCCATGCAGACGGCGATGAAGGTCGTCATCGCCAGACTATAAGAAATGCCGGGTCCGGGGTCAACGCAATCGAGGAAAATGTTAGGATTGACGCTATGAATTTCGAGCTGGAGCCCGCGCATTTGGGCTGGCAGCGGCGGGTGCGGGAGTTCTGCGAGCGGGAGGTGGCTGTGCGCGCGCGGGAGAACGACGAGAAGGGGGTTTTCCCGTGGGATCTGGTGCCGGGGCTGCGGCGCCTGGGACTTTTGGGCATCATCTTTCCCAAGGAGTACGGCGGGCTGGGGCTGGACACGGCGTCTTTGTGCCTCGCCCTCGAGGAATTGGGTCGCGCCGACGCGGCCGTGGCGCTGACGGTGGAGTCGCACAACGGCTTGTGCACGAACCATCTCTTCCTGCACGGCAGCGAGGCGCAAAGGCGGCGCTACCTGCCCAGGCTGTGCGGCGGCGAGGCCCTGGGCGCCTGGGCGCTGACCGAGCCCGCGGCCGGCTCCGACGCGGCCTCGCTTAAGACCAGGGCCGTCTTCGACGGCAAGAGCTGGACCTTGAACGGCTCCAAGACCTTCACGACGCAGGGCTCCGTGGCCGGCGTCTACGTGATCTTCGCACAGACCTCGGCCAAGGACAACGGCTCGGGCAAGGACGGCTTGACGGCCTTCGTCTTCGAGAAGGGCCATCCGGGGCTGCAGGTGGGCAAGATCGAGCATAAGATGGGCATACGCTGCTCCGACACGGCGCAGCTTCACTTGGTCGACTGCAAGGCCTCGCCGGAGCAGGTCGTCGGAACTCCGGGCCGGGGCTTTCGCGACGCGATGAAGGTCCTGGACGCCGGGCGCGTGGCGATCTCCGGCATCTCCGTGGGGATCGCGCGGGCGGCCGTCGAGGAAGGGATCAAGTGGGTCAAGCCGAGGAAGGCCGACTACGGCATCCTTCCCGGCCAGGCGGGCCTGACCGCCGCCGGCCGCACCCTGGCCCAATTGGCCTCCGAGGTGGACGCCGCGCGGCTCTTGACCCTGCGCGCCGCCTGGCTGATGGACTCCGGGCGGCCCTTCTCGCGCGAGGCCTCGATGGCGAAGCTGATCTCGGGAGACCTCGCCATGCGCGCGCCCACCGAGATCCTCGACGTCATCGGCCCGGCGGGGGCCAGCCTCGATCATCCGGTCCAGCGCTTCTTTAGGGACGCCAAGCTCTACCAGATCGGCGAGGGCTCCTCGCAGATCCAGCAGCTCGTCATCAGCCGGCAGCTCTTGGCCGAGGACGTGCCCGCCGCCGAGCCTTCGGCCGCCGCGCGCTGATGCCGGCCAAACCGGAGGGCCTCGATTATTCCTCGACGCTGAACCTGCCGAGGACCGATTTTCCGATGCGCGGCGAGCTGCCGCGCCGCGAGCCGGAGATCTTGGAGCTGTGGCGGCGGCTGGGGCTCTACGAGGCCCTGCGCCAACGAGCCGCCGGGCGCGCCCGCTTCGTCCTGCACGACGGCCCGCCCTACGCCAACGGCCACATCCACATCGGCCACGCCCTCGACAAGACCCTCAAGGACATGGTCGTCAAGTCGCGCGCCCTCTTGGGCTATGACGCGCCCTACGTCCCAGGCTGGGACTGCCACGGCCTGCCCATAGAGACGGCGCTGCTCAAGGAGTTGAAGATCTCCAAGCGCGGAATCTCGGACATCCCGGCCTTCCGCCGGCAGGCCGAGGCCTTCGCCCAGCGCTTCATCGAGCTGCAGCGCGGCGAGTTCGAGCGCCTGGGCGTGCTGGGCGACTGGGCCCGCCCCTACACGACGATGGCGCGCGAGTACGAGGCCGCCGTGCTGGGGGCCTTCCGCCTGCTGCTTAAGGACGGCTACGTCTACCGCGGCCTCAAGCCGGTGCTTTGGTGCGTGTCCTGCGAGACGGCCCTGGCCGAGGCCGAGGTGGAATATAAAGAGAAGGCCTCGCCCTCGGTCTACGTCGCCTTCCCGCTCAAGCGGGCGCCGGACCCGCTCTTGCAAGGCGCGGCGGTCCTGGTCTGGACGACGACTCCTTGGACCCTGCCGGCCAACCGGGCCGCGGCCTTCCAGCCTGGGCTGGACTATGTCCTGGTCTCGGCGCGCCGCTCCGACTGGAGCGCTCCGCGCCGCTTGCTCCTGGCCCAAGCGCGGCTGGAGGCGGTCTCAAAAGAGCTGGGGCTGTCCTGCGAGGTCCTCGGGCGCTGGCGCGGCGACGCGCTGGCCGGAGAGCCCGGCCGCTCGGCCAGCCTGGCCTACGAGCGCCCCTTCGGCGGGGAGGCGGCGGCCGTGCTGGCCGACTACGTGACCGCCGAGGACGGCACGGGCGTCGTGCACACCGCCCCCGGCCACGGCGCGGACGACTTTATCACCGGGCAGCGCTACGGCCTGGAGCCGGCCTGCCCGGTCGACGCCTCGGGCCGCTTCACCGCCGAGGCCGGCGCGGGGCTGGAGGGCAAGGCCATCCTCTCGGAGGGCAACGAGGCCGTCGCCGCGAATCTGGCGGAGCGCGGCTGGCTGCTCAAGCGCTCCGAGATCCGCCACAGCTATCCGCATTGCTGGCGCTGCAAGAATCCGGTGGTGTTTCGCGCCACCGAGCAGTGGTTCTTGAAGATCGACCACCGCGACCTGCGCCAGCGGCTGCTGGCGGCCGTCGACTCGGTCCAGTGGCTGCCCGAGGAGGGGAGGCGCCGCATCGCCGCGATGGTGGCCAACCGCCCGGACTGGTGCCTGTCGCGCCAGCGCGTCTGGGGAACGCCGATCCCGGTGCTCTACTGCGCAGGCTGCCGCAAGCCCGTCACCGAGGACGCCGTCCTCGCCGCCGTCGAGCGGGAGGTCGCCCAGCGCGGCGACGGCTTCTGGTTTGCCGACTGGGGCCGGGAGGTGACGGCGCGGAGCTGGCCCTTCTTGGGCAAGCCGCGCTGCCCTTGCGGCGGCGAGAGCTTCCTGAGGGAGCGGGACGTCTTGGACGTCTGGATGGACTCGGGAGCCTCCTGGCTGGCCGTGCTGGAGCCCAGGGGCCAGGCGCCCTGCCAGCTCTACCTGGAGGGCTCGGACCAGCATCGCGGCTGGTTTCAGTCCTCGCTGGTGCTCTCGGTGGCCCTGCGCGGCCGCGCCCCCTACGAGGGCGTGCTGACGCACGGCTTCGTGCTCGACGAGAAGGGCCGTGCGATGCACAAGTCGGCCGGCAACGTCGTCTCGCCGCAGAAGGTGATCGACTCCGTCGGCGCCGACGTCCTGCGGCTGTGGGCGGCCCTGGCGGACTATTCCGAGGACGTGCGCATCTCGGACAAGCTGCTGGCGGGCCCGGCGGAGGGCTACCGCCGCCTGCGCAACACCCTGCGCTATCTCTTGGGCAACACCTCCGACTTCGATCCGGCCGAGGACGCGGTCGAGTTCTCGCGCCTGCCGGAGTTGGAGCGCTTCATGCTGCACCGCCTCTCCCAATTGCAAAGCCTGGTCTTGGGCGACTACGAGCGCTACGAGTTCCGCTCCGCCGCGCGGCGATTGCTCGATTTTTGCTCCTTCGACCTCTCCGCCTTCTATTGCGACGTGCTCAAGGACAGGCTCTACGCCTTTCCGAAGGCCGATGAGGCCCGGCGCGCGGCCCAGACGGTGCTGGCCGAGTCCCTGCGCCGGCTGCTGCAACTGGCCGCCCCCGTCGTCTCCTTCACCGCGGAGGAGGCCTGGCAGCAGGGCCCGCGGCGCTGGGGGGCGGAGGAGTCCGTGTTCTTGGCGCGGCTGCCGCCGGCCGACTGGAAGGACGAGGCCCTGGCCGCGCGTTGGGAGTTGATTTTGGGCGCGCGCGCGACGGCGCTCAAGGCCCTGGAGGAGGCGCGGCTTGGCAAGCGGATCGGAAGCTCCCTGCAGGCCAGGGTCGTTTTAAGCGGCCCGGACTGGCTGCGGCAGTTCGCCCAGTGGCCGGAAGTCCTCCTGGTCTCCGAGGTCGAGACCAGGCCCGCGGCGCAAGTCGAGGCGCAAGTCGAGCCGGCGCCGGGGGCCAAGTGCGCGCGCTGCTGGCGCCACCAGCGCGACGTCGGCGCCGCCGGCAGGCCCGGGCTCTGCGGCCGCTGCGCGGGGCATCTGGCCGCCTGATGCGCGGCCGGGCGCGGGCGCTGGGGCTTTTGTCGGGAATCTTCGCCGCGGACCGCGCCAGCAAGCTCTGGGCCCTGCGCCGGCTGGCCGGCGGCGGCCTAAAGCCGCTGCCGTGGCTGTGGCTGACCTACGTGCAGAACACCGGCGCGGCCTTCGGGCTGGGCCCCAAGCGAAACGGCTTTTTCATCGGCCTGTCCTCGGCCCTGATCGTCTTGCTGCTGTATCTGGAGCGGGCCTGGAAGGACAAGGACGCCTGGACTCGCTGGGGCCTGCTCTTGGTCTTGGGGGGAGCCCTCGGCAACCTCTACGACCGCCTGGCCTACGGCTTCGTCGTCGACTTCATCGACCTGCGCGTCTGGCCGGTCTTCAACGTCGCCGACTCCTGCATCAGCGTCGGCGCGGCCTGCCTGATGCTGGGGCTTTGGCTGTCGGGCGACGGGAAATCCCGCTGAGCGGCTCCCAGGCCGGGGTTATTTCCGGTGAGAGTACTGGCTCATCCAGTAGCCCAGCCCCACTCCGGCCAGGCCCAGCAGGACCGCCCCGCCCGGGCCCATCAAGGCGCCGCCGATGATGGCGGCCCAGATGCCGATCTTGGCTCCCGCGATGAGGTCTCGGTAGGGATTTTTCTCGGAAGCCTTGGTCGCCGCGGGACCCGAGTCCTTGCCGGTGGCTTGCGGAACGCCTTTCTCCAGCTCGGGCAGGGTCGATTGGACGGTGAGATCGGGGGCCGGCTGCCCCGCGGTCGGATGCCGGTTCCAGTAGTCCTCGCATTTCTTTTGGGCGTTGGAGCCGGGCTCGGTCTTCGTCGTCGCGGACACCGGCGTGTCGAGGCGGCCCGCGCCGCCCACCGGAGTGCCGGAATGAGCTGTTTGCGTCAGGACTCCCAGCGTCTGCGAGGAACCCGCCGCCGGGCCGGGCTTGGCCGGGATCAAGGGCGGCAGGGGCGTCAAGCCGTTGGGGCGATCGCCGCAGTAGTAGGCAAGCAGGTCGTCGTCCGCGACGCCGCGTTGCCGCGCGTACCCAGCGAAGCCCGCCATGGCGGGGTCCTTCTGGCCGTCGAGCAGGCGGCCGACGTCGATCTTCGCCGCCTTCTTGAGGGCGTCGATCTCGTTGGCGTTCTTGGATTTGGCCAGGGCCTTCAGTCTTGCGTTCGGCTGCGTCGGATGGGCTGGGTCCCGGTAGCGGAATTCGACGGCGACGCGCTCGGCCATCGAAGAGCTCGGCAGCAGAGCCGCGACGGTTTTCTGCAGCGGCGTTTCCGTGGAGGTTGGCGACGGAGCTCCCGCTTCGTGGACGGGGGCGAGCAGGGCCTCGAGGGCGCTTGGATTGTAGGAGGAGGGCGAGGCGGCACTCAGGTAGCCGGCGGTCTCCTCGTCGATCGTCTTTCTCCAGCGTTGAACCAGGGTCTTAAGCGCGGCGTCTTGCGCCGCCTCGAATTGGGATTGGTACGCTTTGAAGTCCGACGCGCCAAGGCGCGCCTTGACGTAGGCCTGCTCCCAGCCCGAGAGGGCGCCGGCCGGGCGATCCAGCTTGCCGACCCGCTTGAGGGCCAGCGCCAATTGCTGCCGCCAGCAGGGGGCTTTCTTCGGGTCGCTCTCCGCGGCCCGGCAGGCGCTCTTGGCGGCGTCGTACTGATGGTGCGAGCTTTCATACGGCATCGCCTTGAGGCTTTTGATCGCGGCCAACTCGTAAGAGCTCAGCGTGGAGGGCGCCGCGGGATTGCTCCCTGCGGGCTTGGCGCCGGGCTTGCCCGCCGCGGCTGGCGCGGCTGGCGGCAGGACCTCGACCAAGATCGGCCGATCCTCCGAATCCTTGGCCGTGCCGTCCTCGTTCTTGCCGTAAACCTCGTGCGAGAGGGTTTTGATGATGGGGTGGCCGACGCTCGCCCCGTTGGGCAGGTAGGCGACGAAATCGTCCTCCTTCTTGTCGCGCTTGACCGAATACCGGCGCTTGTCGCCCTTGTGATACCAGTAGAGATGAAAGGGAGTGGGGCTGGCCTGGAAGAAGGTCACGGCCTTTTTCGCCTCGGATCCCGAGCTGCGCAGCCTCTTTAGCTGGAACAGGGGCACGGCCAGCTGGAAATTTTTTGAATCGAGGGTGGGGGCAAACCGCTTCAGGTTCTCCTTGGCCGGCTTAAGCCACTCCCTGCGGAAGGCGAGGTAATAATTTTTACGGTTCGCGATGAAGTCGACCTGCAGCCAGTTCTTGAACTTCTTGCCCGCGCCGGGATCCTCGATCTGGACCTTCCAGCTTACGGCGGGCTTGGCGGGAGCGACCGCGGCGGGCTTGGCGGCCGGCTTCGGCTTGGGCTTGCCGCCCGGAGCCGCCAGGGCCGGCGAGCAAAGAGCCAACGCCCCCGCCAGCAGGGCTCCGCGCAACGCTGTCATCGGTTAGCCTCCATGTTAAGGTAGATTTTGGATGATATCGCGCGAAGTTTCCACCGCTTTCTTGGCGGCCCCATGCAGCCCGTGCATGTTGATGCGGTCCGGATGCAGGTAATGCTGGACATGCTGGAACAGGACACTGGGATGGAGCAGGCCGATATGGTGAAGCCAGAGTCCACCAAGGAGCAGAGTCAGCAAGAGCAGGGTCACCCTCTTCGACCAGAGCCAGCGTCCCAGCCTGCGCAGCGGCGACGGCCTGCGGCGGCGGGGCCTGGCCGCGGGAGCCGGAGTCGGCGCGGGGGCGGGCTCTGCCGCCGGCGGAGCGGCCGGCGCGGCGGCTGGGGCTGCGGCTGGCGCTGCGGCCGGTGCCGCGGCCGGTTCGGGCGCCGGCGCAAAGGGCGGCGGAGGCTCGTCGGCACGATCGAGGGCGGCGACGGCCTGCGCTAATTCTGCGGCAGCCGCCTCGTAAGCCGACTTGGCCTCATGGTCGTTCACCTTGCGGATTCTTGCCTCTAACTGATGGCCGACATATTCGATATAGTCCCTTCCGCCGGCTTTGGCTATCCGGACGACCTGGTCCGCCGCTACTTGCGGGGCCAGGCCGGAATCAAGCAGGGCAAAGACGATCGCTGCCCGTACGTCCTCACGAGTTTCTTTTTCCATCGCCAAATCGGCCAGTTTGCCGGCGACGTAGGCGCCATAAACCGGATCGGAATGTCCGAGCTGCTCGAACAGGCCTTGCAGCGCTTCATTATTGCTGGGCTTGTTGCGTTCGTCAGCTTCCAAGGCCAGCTCCAATAATCGATCGGTCAACGGGCCTTGCTCGTCTGGCCGAGTGGCGTTGCGCAACTGCTCGAGCAGGCTGGAGACCTCGTCGCCGGGTTCAGCCGCCGCGGGATCTTGCTGGTGTTGCGCTGGCGGGAATAATGAGGAGAAGCCGTTTTCATCGGCGCCGGCGTGCAGCGGGTCGCTGCCGGACTGTTCCCAATTAGGGCCGATGAATTCAGCCAGCATATCGGTCTCACGAGCAGTTTTAGCTTCCCTCAGAACGTTGGAAAACGATTCTTGATCGGAAGCGTCGAGATAGGGTTTGAACTTATCTAATTCCCATAATCGCTCGAAGGCTGCCTTTCGTTCGGCGGCAGTGGCCCCAGCATTGGCCAACACTTCGCTGGCGTGTCGGGCGGCGATGCGAAGCTCCGTGGCGACCTGCGTTCGGGCCTCTTGGACCGCTGCTTGGAACTGCGTATCCTCTGCCTTCGGAGGGAGAGACATATCGTGGCCGGCGCGCTCCAGGCAGTAGGCAAGCGGAGACAAGGCATCCGTCGGAAGATTCGCGGCGGTGGCGAAGCTCCGCGCTTGGATGCTCATATTAAAGGGAACCGCGTAGGTAAAGATGGGCGGCAGTTCCGGCGCCGAAGCGCCCTCGCCTTCCTGCGGGCCGGCCTTGGCGGCGGCGCCCAGCAGAGAGAGCGCGGCCAGCGCTGCCGTCAGCCAAAGCGAGCGTTTCATCCCTTTATTGTAGACGCCGCGAGGCGGCGCGACAGGGGTCTTTGGGCCTAGACGCCCGGGCCTGAAGGCCTATTCGAAATGATGCACGATGAAGCGGACGTCGACGATGTCGGCGCGATGTCCGGTGGGCGGATCGGGGTCGAGGGCATGCTTGGCCTCGAGGTATGTTCTATCGACGCGGCTGCCTTCCAACGCGACCTGATGGAGCGTCATGATCTTGAAAAATGGTTTTTTGGGCAGTGGCAGGGGCGTGGCTCCGCGCAGTAAGCGCAGCTTGTTTGGCGGCAGCTTTTGAAGGGCCTCCGCCTCGTTGGGCGTGCGCACGATGAACCATTCGGCGAGGATAAAGTCCGGCCTTCCGCGCGAGGCATCGCTCTTTTCGATGAGTAGAATCTTGCCGCCCTCCAAGTTCTGTCGCCTTTCCTTGAGTTTGGCCGCCGCAGGGCCGCAGAGGGCCGCCAGCAGGGCCGCCGCCAGCAGGGTCGTCGATTTCATCCCGTAAGTATTGGGGGAGAAAGCCGCCCTTGTCAATGGCGGTCGAGTCGGGCGACCAGCTCCACGTGGGAGGTCTGCGGGAACAGGTCGACCGGTTGCACCGATTCCAGGCGGAAGCCGGAGCGGCAGAGGTAGGCGGCGTCGCGGGCGAAGGTGGCGGGGTTGCAGGAGACGTAGACCAAGCGGCGCACGCAGCGCTGGGTGAGAGCCCGCAGGGCCGCGCCGCCCAAGCCGGAGCGCGGGGGATCGACCAGCACCGCGGTGTCCTGGCCCAATTCCCGGCGCAGGCGCGGCAGGACGGCCTCGACCCTGCCGATGGCAAAGCGGACGTTCTTGACCCCGTTGCGCTCCGCGTTCTTCCAGGCGTCGCGCACGGCCTCGCGGTTTTCCTCCACGCCGATGACGCGGTCCGCGGCCCGGGCGGCCCAGAGGGTCAGGGTTCCCGCGCCGCAGTAGAGGTCCAGGGCCAGCGGGAAGCGCCGGCCGCCCTGCTCCAGGGCCCCTGCCGCGGCATTATAAAGGAAGGCGGCGGCCTCGGTGTTGACCTGGAGGAAGGCGCCGGGCGAGACCAGGAAACTGTAAGGGCCGATCTTCTCCTCGATCTGGCGCTGGCCCCAGAGATGGCGCCAGCGCTGGCCCAGGATGACCGAGGTCTTCTGCGGCTGTATGTTCTGCCAGAAGCCGATGAGCTCGGGAAAGTCCGCCTGCAGCTGACGGGCGGTCTCCTCGCGCTTGGGGAATGCGTCCGAGGTCGTCACCAGGGCCGCCAGGACCTGGCCCTTGGCGTTGGTCCGCGCGAAGAGATGGCGCAGCCAGCCGGAGCGCCGGTCCTCGTCGTAGATCGGCCATTGGAAGCGCGCGGCCAGCTCCTTGAGCTTCAAGGCCAGGCGCACGGAGAGCTCCGGCTGGACCGGGCAGGCGTTGAAATCGACGATGCGGTGGCTGCCGGTCTCGTAGAAGCCGGCCACCGGCTTGCCCGCGGCGGTCCGGCCGAAGGGAATCTGCACCTTGTTGCGGTAGCCCCAGGGCCGCGGCGAGGCCAGGGTCGGCTCGACCGGCACCTCCGGCAGCTTGGCGATGCGGCGCAGGCAGTCTAAGACCAGCTCCCGCTTGTGGCGCAATTGGGCCTCGTAGCCCAGCTCCTGCCAGTCGCAGCCGCCGCAGGATGGCCCCGAGCGGCCCGGAGCAAAGTGCAGCGGGCAGGCGGGCTCGACGCGCTCGGCAGAGGGGGAGAGCAGGCGCAGCAGGCGGGCGCGCGCGAAGCTGCTCTTGGCCTGGGTGACCTCCACCTCGAGGCGGTCGCCGGGAATTCCGTGCGGCACGAAGACGACCCGCGTCGAGCCTTGCGCGCGCGCAAGCCCCTCGCCCTCCACGGCCAGGCGCTCCACCGTCACGACCAGCCTCTCCGGGGCGCCCATGCCATAGTTTAGTAAACTAGCGGCCGTGACGACGAAATTCCGGCAGGCCCTGCCCCTGGCCTTGGCGGCTCTGTTGTCCGGCTGCGTGCCGGTGCCGCAGGATCAGGCGGACGTTCCCCCGCCGATCGCGGCCGAGCGCCCGGCGGGGCAGCCCTTCCCGCTGCTCGATCCCGGCGGCTCGGAGCTTTCCAGCCTGCACTTCAAGGTCCTGGCCTACGGCCCCGATCAAGCCCGGCAGATTTCCGAGCAGGCCGAGCAGGCCTACCAGCGCATCATGGTCGACACCAACCTCTTCTCCTTCCAGCAGAGCCGGCTCTACCAGATCGTCGTCTACGGCTCGCGGCAGGAGTACCAGCGCAAGACCGGACAGCCCTCCTGGTCCGGCGGCTGCGCTTTGGGCAACTCCATCTACACCTTCGCCGGGCCGCGGCTGTATCCGACGGTGGCCCACGAGATGACGCATCTTATCTGGTTCGAGTACATGGGCCGCGCCGACTCCGACTCTCGCTGGGTCAACGAGGGCCTGGCCGTCTACGAGGAGCTCAAGGCCGCGGGCTCCGAGGATTCCGATCCCTTCGCTTCCATACGCAGCCTGCTGCGCTCGACTCCCTTGACCATGGACCAGATGACCCAGATGGTGCCGGCCAGCGAGCGCCGGGACACGGTGAGCCTGTGGTACGCCCAGGCCGAGAGCATGGTGGCCTTCATGATCGAGCGCGGCGGGCGCATGGGATTTTCCGCGTTCTTGGCCGCCGTCCGGGACAACCGGCCCTGGGACGACGCCGTCCGCTCCGCCTTCCCCGGCGTCTGGAACTCCCTGCCGGATTTCTACGCCGCCTGGCAGCGCTCTCTGCAATGAGCGGCGAGGAGGCCCGGCTGCTGCGGCGCCTGCTCTTGGCCGCGCTGTTGTCCGCGCCGCTTTTGGCCTGCGGCTGGCTGGGCCTGTCGCCCTACACGGCACTGCTCTTGGCCCTGTTGGTGCAGCTCTACGGGGGCCGGCATTTCCACGAGGGCCTGCTGCGCGGCCTGCGCGCCGGCGGCCGGCCGGACGCCGACGCCCTGGTCTGCCTGTCGAGCTGGGCGGCCTTCTTGCTGTGCGCCTGCGCCGTTCTTTTTCCGCTCTGGCTGCCGCCGGCCGCGCGCCGGCCGCAGTGGGGCGCGCCCTGCGGCTTGATCGTGTTGGCGACCCTTGGCCGCTATCTGGAGGAAAGGGCGCGCGGCAAGGCCAGGCGCGAGCGCGCCCGGCTGCTGCGGCTTCTGCCTGGCTCCGCCTTGCTCTTGGAGGGCCGGCCGGCGCTCGTGCCGCTTTCGGAGGTCTCCGCGCCGGCGCAAGGCTCGGCCTTGGCGCGCCTTGCGCAAGCCGCGCGCGAGGACTGGGACGAGGAGCCGCGGGAGAGCCCCGCCGATCGGGCGGCGGCATGGTCCCTGCCGGCCGCGGCCCTTCTGGGTGTCCTGTCCGCCTTGGCTTGGTCTCTCTACGGCCCCGAGCCCAGGGCTTGCCTGGCCTTGACGGCGCTGGCCTCCGTCTTCGCCGTGGCCTGCCCCTGCGCCCTGTGCCTGGCGGCACCCCTGGCCTTTTCCGCCGGGATCGCCCGCGCCGCCGAGAGCGGGATCTCCATTCGCTCCCCCGGCGCCCCCGAGCGCCTGCGCCTGGATGGCCGCGGGGCCTTCGCGGGCGGGGGCAGCCTTGCCGGGCTGGCGGCCGACGTGTCCGTGGCCGGGCGGCAGGCGGAGTGCTTGGAGGCAGCGAGCCGCTGGTCGCGGCGCGTGCGCCGGACGGTCCGCCAGAATCTAGCCTGGGCCTTCGCCTGCAACGCCGCGCTGATCCCGGCGGCGGCGGGAGCCCTCTATCCGAATCTCGGCCTTGAGCCGGGGCCGCGTTGGACGGCGGCCGCGGCGGCATTGGGCGTGGCTGGGGTGGCGCTCAATTGCCTGCGCCTGCGCCGCGCCCGCAGCTTGGAGGCGACATGAAGAAAAGACTCGTCTACGGATACTCTCCCCAACTGGCGCTTTGCGGCGCCGACGCTCCCCTGCCGCCCATCGAGACCTGGCCCAACCAGCACCGCGGCTACGAGATCAAGATCGAGCAGCCGGAGTTCACTTCGGTCTGCCCGAAGACCAAGCTGCCGGACTTCGGCACGCTGACGCTGGTCTATTTCCCGGACCGGCTCTGCCTGGAGCTCAAGAGCTTCAAGTACTACCTGCTGGGCTACCGCAACATGGGCATCTTCTACGAGAACGCCGTCAACCGCATCTTGGACGACGTCGTCGCCGCGGTCAAGCCCCGCTGGGCCGTTCTCGAGGGAGCCTTCACCACGCGCGGCGGGATGCGCTCGACGATCACCGCCCGCCACCCGCGCACGCGGCGCTAGCGGCTGCGGGTCCTAGGCCGCGCTGGGCCAAATAGCGGCGGCGGTCTGGGCCGATTGCCCGCTGCCGCCGCGGCGGCCGTTTGCTAGAGTGGCGCACCATGAAACATGCACGCTCCCTGTTTTCCGCGCTGCTCGTAGCCGCCCTGCCTCTGGCCTCCTTGGCCGGCGGCCCGATCAAGGTCGAGCTGGGCGCCGGCTCCGCGGGCGTCGCGCTGTCCGGCTACGGCTTTAGTCCCCTGATGGTCCAGCGGTCCTACTGGTTTGCCCCGTTGGCCGCCTACCAGCAATGGCATGCCCAAAATCCTTCGCTTCCCGACGCCTTGGCCGGCCTGGACCTGAACCGGCCCGGCGATCAGGCCTTGGCCGCCCCGCTGCTCCGCGCTTTTTCGAGACAGGACCTCTCCCTGCAGTATGACCTTCCAGGGATCGCCAAACTGGATGTGGCGAAGGCCCAAGCGTTGAATGGGGTATTGGTCGAGGCCGTGCGGCAGGCCGCGCGACGTAGCCGGTCCAAGATCGAGCAGGTCGCAGGCCAACTGCTGCGGCAGGCCCGGCAGCGTGAAGGCGACGCGGACGCGTTGGCGGCCGCCCAGGCCTTCCTGCGCAAGGCCGCCGCGCTCTACGGAGAGCAGGCTGGCTCCGATTCGATTTCCCAAGCGGAGCAGCAGGTCGGCTCGATGGTGGAGAGCCTCCGCGGCAAGAAGGTCGAGCAAACGGTCGATGCGGGAGCCGCCGCCTTGCAAACGGCCGCGGCCCTGCCCACCCACAATAGCGTCTCCCTGGCCGATTTCAAGGGCAAAACCTTCTTGCAAGCCCTGACCGATCCGAGCGGCATCAAGGCGAAGCTGGACGAAGCCGAGCAGGCGCAGTTTACGTTCGCCGACGCGGGGGAGCTGGTGGCGACGATCCATGGCCACTTCGAGCCCAGGGTCGTTTCGCGCTTGACCTCATTGTTCACGGACGGGGAGGACGGCCTTATAACTCTGGCCCAAGCCTTGCAGGGGCGGCAGGCGACGCCCAAGACCGCCGCCGGAATCATCGCCGACCAGTTGAAGTCCTCGCAGCTGCTGGCCAAGCCAGGCGAGATCGGCCTGGCCGCGGTGAAGCTCGCCCCCGTGCTGTCCTTGGCCAGCGGGGCCGGCACGCTGGTCTCCGTCGATGGGGGAATTTACAACTACCAGTTCGGCTACAAGCCGGGCGGGGAGGACGATCGCGCGGCGCAGAACCAGGACGTCAAGAGCGGCCGCGGCTACTCGGTCTCGCCCGGGATGAAGGCCTTGGATCCCTCCGACAACGACTACCTCGAGGCCTTGGGCCAGTATATCAAGGAAGAGGATCCCACCGATTTCATCGCGGCGATCCTGAACCTGCTGGCGAACTGCGACGTCTCCGGCGCGGCGGGGCTCTCCCGGGCCGGCCAGGCCTTGTTCAGCCATTTCGTCGCGATCTACATCGCCGAGGCGGACCGCTACGCGATGACCGGCGAGAAAACCCATTCCTGGCAGGAGGACCTTTTAGAGGTCACGCTGCTCTCGGCCTTCGGCGCCAAAAGCGGGGTCGTGCTCCGCGACGGCCGGCTGGTCGACGGCGTTCCGAAGGACTGGTTCGCCCTCGGCCGCAAGACCGCCACCAATCCGCATCCGGGCAGCGGCATCGGAGAGACCCGCCGGGACCGCCGCCGCTTGCAAGCCGCCGCCACCCAGGCCGTCGAGCAAGACAACCCCGAGCTCATCGAGGCGATCGTGGCGGCGCTCGGCTCGTTGGCCCAGGGCGACGCCATCCATTCGTTGGCGGCCTTCCTGAACGATTCCCAGAATCAGGAGAAGGTTGGCCAGAAGGCAGCGGCGTTGATTAAGGCCTTCAAGGAGTTCGCCGCCGGCCTTTACAACGGCGCCGATCAAATCAGGATCAGCGTCCAACAGTCTCTGCAGTGAGCAAGCCGGGACGCGGCGCGGGGCTGGCGCGCCAAGCGCTGGCCTTGGGCCTGTCGGCGGCGTTGCTGGTTCCCAGCCTTCCGGCTTGGGCCGCCTCGGGCCCGGATTCAGGCCGGCTCTGGCGGCCCGGGCCAGATCCGGCAAAGTTGTCCGGCCCGGCCGCCGCGGCGCCGCTGAAAGCGCAGCCCGCTGCCCCGATCCCGGAGCTTTCGCCGGCGGCGATCCCCGAGGCCGGCGTCGAACTGACCGCGACGCCGGCGGCCCAAACCGCGACGCCAGGCGCCCAAACTGCGGCACCCGCCGCAGCCGCGGCGGCGACGCGGCGTTTCGCTTGGCCGCGGCCCCTGGCGGCCTTAGGCCGCTTCTTCGGCCGGCGGCCTCCGGAGCCGCCCGATTGGGGCCGCCTCTTCGACCGCGGCGGCGGGCTGACCGGCCGAGTTCTTCTGCCCGGCGACCCGGGCTGGGCCGCGGCCTGGGGGGTGTTCAACGCGCGCTTCAACGTGCCCGCCAACGAGCCGGGCGCGGTGGTCTTTGCCCAGAGCGACCGAGACGTCGTCAACGCGGTCGACTGGGCGCGGCGCCATCGCGTGCCGCTGCGGCTGCGCGGCGGCCGGCACAGCTACGAGGGCTATTCGATCGGCGCCGGCGCGCTCGTCATCGACGTCAGCGAGCTCAAGCAGGTTTCCTTCGATCAGAAAACCGGGCTAGCTACCGTCGGCGCCGGCGTAAGCTCGGGCGAGCTGCAGGAAAAGCTTTGGCAGAAGGCAGCGACCATTCCGGCCGCCACCGGGCCCAGCGTCGGCATCGCCGGGCTGGCTTTGGGCGGGGGCTTCGGCATCACCTCCCGCAAATGGGGGATGACCGCCGACAATTTGGTCGACGTCGAGCTGGTCACGGCCGACGGGCGCCTGATCCACGCCAACGCGCGCGAGCATCCCGACCTCTTCTGGGCGTTGCGCGGCGGCGGCGGCGGCAACTTCGGGGTCGCCACGCGCTTTACTTTCCGCACGCACCCGATCGACGCTGTCGGCTTCGCGCTGGCAAGCTGGGACTGGGGGGATTTCGAGAAGGTGGTCGAGGCCTGGCAGGGCTGGGCGCCGCATGCCCCCGACGGGATGCAGACCTTCCTGCGCTTGTCCAGCGACCGGAAGCTGACGCTGTTCGCACAGTACACTCCGGATTCCAAGCGGGAGCTGGAGCATTGGCAGGATTTGCTTGAGCCGCTGCTCAAGGCGGCCAAGCCGGCCTCCCTTGAGGCCGGCGTCGTGCCCTTCATCGATGTGGCGCGGCGCTTGGGCGGGGTCGCCGAGAGCGTCAACACTTCCGAGGGAACGCAGGTCTTTAAAAGCGGCTCGGCCTTCGCCAAGCGCCCGCTGGACGCCGAGGCCGTCGCGCGGCTGAAGCGCCTCATCGAGGAGTCGCCCCAGGATGACGGCGTGCAGCCGAACATGGTCCAGTTGCTGGCGGCCGGAGGCGCCGTCGCCAAGGTGCCGAGCGACGCGACGGCCGCTTTCGACCGCGACGCCTTGTTCGTCTTTCAGTACGACGCGTACTGGGGCAAGCCGGAGGAGGCCGAGCGGAACATCGACTGGGTGCGCGGCCTGCGCCGGGCCTTTAAACCGTTTACCCGCGGCGCTTACGTGAATTATCAGGATAGCGACCTCAAGAATCCGCTCCTGGAATACTACGGCAAGAATCTGGGAAGGCTGATCCGGGTCAAGCGCCGCTACGACCCGGGCAACCTGTTCCGCTTTCCGCAGAGCATCCCGCTTGAGCCGCCGTCTCCGGCCTCTCGCCTGCCGCGGCCGCTGCGCATCGCCCACCGCGGCGCCGCCGCGATGGCCCCGGAGGAGACCGCCATCGCCCAGGAGCTGGCCCGGAATGCCGGGGCCGATTTCTTGGAGGCGGATGTCCAGTTGACCTCGGACGGCGTGCCGGTCTTGGTGCACGACGCCACCTTCAAGCGCACCACCGACGTGGCGGAGAAATTTCCGGGCCGCGAGAACAATCCGGTCGGAAGCTTCACCTGGGCAGAGATACAGGAACTGGACGCCGGCAGCTTCTATAACCGAGGCAACGGCTGGTTAAGCCGCCATTGGCCTCTCTCGATTTTCATTGGAGCCGGAGTGATGCGCCTGGAGCGGCTTCTGGGGATCGCTGACGGCGGCACGGGACGCAAGCCGGGGGTCTATCTCGAGGCCAAGTTTCCCGCCGTAGAGCCCGAGAAAGCGGTGATGGCGGCGGAGGCGATCGTCGCGACCCTGCGCCGGCAGGGTTGGGACATGGGCCGGGTCGTCTTCGAGAGCTTCAGCCCGCAGGCAGTTCGGCGCTTCAAGGAGCTGGCGCCGGAGGCGCCCGCCACGCTATTGATAGGCTATCTCTACCGGCCCTCGCAGATCGCCGCCGTCCTCGACGCGGCCCAGGGCTGCGGCGCCGACATCGTCGGCCCCTTCCTGTTCCCGTGGCTCTACCGCAGTTTCATCGAGCAAGCCCATCTGCGCGGCCTGGCCGTCCATCCCTGGATCATCGACGACGTCTGGCCCCTGGGCCTATTCAGGCTGCTCAAGGCCTCCTGGCTGATGCGCTGGCTCATCCGCTGCGGCGCCGACGGCTTCTTCACCGACTACATCACCGAAACCACTGAAAAGTAGGGTCAGGCTTTGTTTTTCAGTTCGGAAGGGTCGTGAGAGCAGAAGAGGCGCGCCGAGGCCCGGGCGGCCAGGGCGCGCAGCCGCCGCAGGCTCTCCAGGCGGGCGGCGTGATCGGCTTGGACGAGATTGGCGTAGAGCCCGAGCAAGGACAGCCTGCCGTCCAGCTCGCCGCGGTTGAAATAGGCGTCGCCGCAGTGCAATAGCCAGCCGTCCTCGCAGCGGACCGCCACTCCCGCGTGGCCGCGCGTGTGGCCGGGCAGCGGCACCAGCAGAATGTCCTCCGGCAGGCCTTCCAGCGGGCAGGCATTCGCAAACCCCAGCCAATCGGCCGCTCCCGGTGAATACGTCCTCCAGCGCGCGGCCGGCAGCGGGCGATAGAGCAGGCGCTCGCGGCGCAGGGCGGGCGCCTGGAAGGCCGCCAGCTCGTCGGCCAGCAGGTGGACCGTCGCTTGCGGAAAATCGGAGAGGCCGCCGGCATGATCGATGTCGAGATGGGTCAGGACGATGTGGCGCACGTCGGCGGATTTAAAGCCCAGGCGCTCGATCTGCCGCAAGGCGGTTTCGGCTTCCTCCAGTCGCGGCCGGCAGAATAGAGGAAAGGAGGCTCCCAGCCGCGCGCGCGGCAAGCGCAACGCCTCAAGCCCGAGCCCGGTATCGACCAGCAGCAAGCCCGCGGGAGTCTCCACGGCCAGACAATGGCAGACCAGGACTCCGGCCGGGGTGCGCAGGGTGGCGCAGTTGAGGTGGTGGACCTTCACCGGTCTGGTCTAGGCGGGCTCGCGGAGGAGCTCGCCCAAGGCGCGCTCGACGTCCGGCTTCTGCGGCTGCGTGAAGTTCTCGAGATTCGGCGACAGGCCGATGCCGGGAGTGGCCTTGCCGCAGAGCAGCCGCGGCCGGACTTTCAGCTCGTAGAACAACTCGTCGACGACGCGCCGGATCAGGTGCTCGCCGAGGTTGGCGATCTCGGTTTCCTCGTTGAGAAACAACACCCGTCCGGTCTTGGAGATCGAGGCCTTCACGCAGTCCCAGTCGTAGGGGATCAAGCTGCGCAGGTCGATGACCTCGACCTGCCCGCGCCCCTCCTCGGCCAGCTGCCGGGCGACGTCCAGGGCGATGGGCGCCATGCGGCCGTGGGTGACCACCGTGGCGTCTTGGCCGGGGTGGGAGATCTTGGCCTGGCCGATGGGCACCTCGTACTCCTTGATGTCGGGCCAGCGCGGCTTCCAGCGGCTGCGGTCCCCGATGGGCGCGTCGATCATCGAGCGCAATTCCTTCTCGTCCGCCGGCTCTCCCGGCAGCAGCTCCTCGCCCTTGCCGCGCAGCAGGGCCTTGGGCTTGAGGTAGAGGACCGGCGCGTCGTCCTTGATGGCGGAGATCATCAGGCCGTAGGCGTCCAGGGGCGTGGAGGGGCAGACGACCTTCATGCCGTGCAGCTTGGCCGCCATGGAGTCGAAGGAATGGGAATGGTAGATCGAGCCGTGGATGCCGGAGCCGGTCGGCGTCATGAGCACCAGCGGGGCGGGGTAGAGCCCGGCGGAGCTCCAATAGCCGTTGCCGCAGAGCTTGAGCAGGTCGATGGAGTTGAAGATGTAGTCGACGAACTGGACCTCGGCCACCGGCCGGCTGCCGGCCCAGGCCAGTCCCAGCGCCGCGCCGACGATGCCGCGCTCGTCCAGCGGCGAGTTCCAGGCGGTCTTAAGCCCCTGGGTCGCCGTGAAGACCCCGCCCAAGGGCGGGCCGACGTCCTCGCCGAAGATCTCGCGCACGCCCAGGCGCTCCTCGCCGTAATGCAGGGCCAGCCGTATGGCCTGCGCCATGTTGGCCATGCTAGAAGCTGCCCCCGCGGGTGGGATAGGAGCCGGGCAGACCGCCGGGGAAAACGTCCTCCCAGATGGATTCCGCGGCCGGATACGGCTCCTGCTTGACCTCTTGATTGGCGGCGTCCACCTCCGCGGAGGCTGCCTTCCAGACGCCCTCCAGGCGCGCCTTGTCGGCCAGGCCGCGCTCGACCAGTTCCGCCTCGAAGAGCCCGATGCAGTCCGGCTCGGCGATCCGGTTGGCGCCGGAGGAGGAGGAATGCCCGTAGAGGCGGCTGGTCTTGGCCTCGAGCAGATAGGGCTTGCGTTCCTTGCGCACGTAGGCCATCGCCTCCGCGATCGCGCGCCAGGAGGCGGAGACGTCGTTGCCGTCGACGGTTTGATGCGGCATGCCGAAGACGCGCGCCCAGTCGGAGATGTTTTTCTCCCCGTGCTGCGTCGGCTCCGGCGTCGAGATGCCGTAGCCGTTGTTGACGACGATCATCAGGATCGGCAGCGGCAGCATGGGGCGGTTGGCCCAGTTGAGGCAGGAATGGAAGTCCGCCTCGGCCGTGCCGGCGTCGCCCCCGTTGACAATCGTGATCGCGTCGGTCTTGGCGCGCGCCTGGGCGATGCCGGTGCCGATGGCCGTGGAGTACTGCGTCTCGATCGTCGGCGAGACCGGGACGACGTTCCACTCGGGAATCGAGGGGTGATTGATGAATTGCCGTCCCTTCGAGTAGCGGTCGGTGGCCACGGAGCGCATCTGCCGCAGGGAGTCGATGACGGGGGCTCCCATCGCCGTCAGGATCGCGCTGGAGCGATAGTGCAGATGCAGGAAATCATGCGCGAGGCCGCGGCCCTTCTTGACCTGCAGGCCCAGGGGGACGTTGAAGGCCTCCTCGCCCGGCCCGCCGATCCAGAAGAAGCCCTCCCCGCTCTTGCTCATCTTGATGAGCCGCTCCTCCAAGCAGCGCGCCTTGACCATCAGGGAGTGAATCTTCAGGGCCGATCGTGGATCGAGACCCCCCGACGGCTTGGCGGCTTTGGTCTTGGCGGCCATGGCTGAGGGCAAGGATAGCACAAAGCCTTGAGAGCCCTCAAATTGCAGGTTTGCGCGCTGGACGGCCGATCAGCTACAATACCTCCACGCCCAGTTGGCGCAGCGGTAGCGCGTTCCCTTGACATGGGAAAGGTCATAGGTTCAAATCCTATACTGGGCACCATTTCAAAAGTTTTCGGAGCGTCCATGAGGAAAGAGGGGCCGCGCTTTCGAGCGCGGCCTTTCCTTATTAACAGAAACGTCACAAGCCGGCGGTATATTGAGGCCGTCCGCAGTCGAATATTGTTAAATGGCCCCTGCGGGCGCCGGCTTGACTTTGAAGAGGGGGGACGCTAGACTTGACCGATAAAATGAACGCCGTCGCCGAGGGCAAGGGCGCCGAGGCCGGCTCGCGGCAGTATCTTGATCGACTGCGCCATTCCTGCGCCCACGTGATGGCCCAGGCCGTCCAGGAGCTTTACCCGGGGACCAAGATCACGATCGGGCCGGCGATCGAGAACGGTTTCTACTACGACTTCGACGGCCCCCACCAGTTCACGCTGGAGGACCTGCCGAAGATCGAGAAGCGGATGCGCCAGATCGCCGAGGGCAACCATCCCTTCAGCGGCGCCGAGCAGAGCTACGAGCAGTCCCGCCGCTACTGGCAAGAGCGCGGCGAGGGCTACAAGCTGGAGCTCTTGGAGGGCATCAAGCAGCGCGGCGAGAGGATCACCCATTACAGCCACGGCGCCTTCACAGATCTCTGCCGCGGCGGCCACGTCGATAGCACCAAGGAGATACGGCATTTCAAGCTGCTCTCGGTGGCCGGGGCGTATTGGCGCGGCGACGAGAAGAACGCCATGCTGCAGCGCATCTACGGCACGGCCTGGCCGACCAAGGGCCAGCTCGACGACTATCTGCGCATGCTCGAGGAGGCCAAGGCCCGCGACCACCGCAAGCTGGGCGTCGCCCTCGATCTCTTCAGCGTCCAGGAGCTGGCCGGCCCGGGGCTGATCTTCTGGCATCCGAAGGGCGGGCTGATGCGGATGATCATGGAGGATTGGCTGCGCGCCGAGGCGCTCAAGCGCGGCTATCAGATGGTCTACACGCCGCATATCGCCAACGTCGAGCTGTGGAACACCTCCGGGCATCGCAGCTTCTATAAGGACAACATGTTCACGGAGATCGAGGTGGAGAAGGGGCATTACCAGCTCAAGCCGATGAACTGCCCCTTCCACGTCCTCATCTACAAGAGCCGCCTGCGCAGCTACCGCGAGCTGCCGCTGCGCTTGGCGGAGCTGGGCACGGTCTACCGCTACGAGCGCTCCGGGGTGCTGCACGGGCTCTTGCGCGTGCGCGGCTTCACGCAGGACGACGCCCACATCTTCTGCGCCCGGGAGCAGATCGAGTCGGAGGTCTCCGGCTGCATCGATTTCGCCCTGGAGGTCTTCAAGGCCTTCGGCTTCTCGCGCTATGCGCTGGAGGTCTCGACCTGGGATCCGGCCCAGCGCGACGTCTACATCGGCGAGGCCTCGGACTGGGAGCGCGCGCAAGCCGCGCTGGAGAACGTCCTTAAGGAGCGCGGCCTGCCCTACGAGCTGGTGCCCGGCGAGGCGGCCTTCTACGGCCCCAAGATCGACGTCAAGCTCATCGACGCCATCGGCCGCTCCTGGCAGCTCTCGACGGTGCAGTTCGACTTCAACCTGCCGCGCAAGTTCGAGCTGGAGTACATCGCCGCCGACGGCTCGCGCAAGACGCCGCTGATGGTCCACCGCGCCCTCTACGGCTCCATCGAGCGCTTCTTCGGCATCTTGGTCGAGCATTACGCGGGGCATTTCCCGCTGTGGCTCTCGCCGGTGCAGGCCAAGGTGCTGACGCTGACGGCGGAGCAGGAGGCCCCGGCGCGCGCCTTGGAGGCGAAGCTCAAGGCCGCCGGTCTTCGCTGCGCGCTGGACCTGCGGCCTGAGAAGATCGGCGCCAAGATACGGGACGCGCAGTTGGAGAAGATCCCCTACATGGTCGTGCTGGGGCCCAAGGACGTGGCGGCGGGCACCCTGTCGGTGCGCCTTGGCGACGGCCGGCAGTTCTCCGGCGTGACGGAGGCGGAGCTGCTGGAGCGGCTGGGCGGAGAAGTCTCGCGCAAGCTCGTCGCCTCTGCCTGGGGCAAGCCATGAGAGCCGCTTGCGCGCTCCTGCTGGCCGTCCTGGCCGTCGCTCCGGCGGCGCGGGCCGGTTGGTGGAGCCGCCCCTCGGCGCAGAAGGAGGAGGACGCCTTCTCCGCCGCCTCGCAGATGATGGCGGACGGGACCCACGACGCGCAGGCCGTCGTCCAGGCCTTCGAGGCCTACCTGCGCGATTTTCCGGACGGCCGGCGCGCCGCCGACGCGCGTTTCCTGATCGGGGAGGAGTCGATGCGGCGCGCCTTGAAGATCCTGGGCGCGGAGTCTGCCGACGAGAAGAAATCCGCCTCGCGCCTGATGGCTCCCGCCAATCCCGCCGCCACGCAGGCCTTGGAGGACGCCCGCAAGGCCTTCGAAAGCGTGGCCGGCGACGACAAGAGCGGCCTGGGCGCCTCGGCCCAGTACCGTCTGGGCGAGGTGGCCTACGATCAGGGCGACTGGCAGAAGGCCATAGAGCAATGGCGGCTGCTCGGCCAAAAAGACCCCAAGTCCTACATCCTCGGGCAGTCCATGATCGGCATCGTCTTCGCCGACATCGCCCTGGAGCGCTTTGCGCAGGCCGAGTCCGACCTGTTCCTGCTGGGAGAGACCTTCCCGACGTACCTGAGGCTGCCGGAGGTCCTCTACGCCTCCGGCATCGTCGCGCTGCACAAGGGCGATTACGTCGACGCCCTGCAGGATTTAAGCCAGGTCAAGACCGCCGAGGCGCAGTATTACCTGGGCAAGACCTACCTGCTCTCCCATCGCGCCTACAAGGCCGCGGCGACGTTCGAGAACCTCCTGCGCGACTATCCCGGCTCCGAGTTGTGCGAGGAGGCGCGCTTCTTCATCGGGGACTCTTTCTTCCTGGCCGAGGACTACGACGGCGCCATCGCCAAGTACCAGCGCTTCCTGGAGCTCTATCCCCACAGCCGGCTGCGGGTCTCCGCGACCTACCGGATCGGCTCCTCCTATTTCCAGAAGAAGCAGTACGTCGAGGCGCGCGCGAATTTTCAGGCCGTGTTGGACGGCTACCCCAACGATTTCTTCGCTCCTCTGGCGCAGTACGGCATCGCGGAGTCCTACCTCGCCGCCGGCCAGACGCGGGAGGCCCTCTTCGCCTACGCGAAGGTCCTCACCCGCTTTGCCTCGGCGCGCGACGTCCTGCCGCTGGCCCGCTACAAGCTGGCCTGGACCCAGTACCAGATCGGCGACTACAAGGCAGCCGCCCAGACCGCGCGGGACTTCGTGTCCCTCTATCCCGGCAATTCCCTCTGCAAGAACGTCTATCTCATCATGGGCAACGCCTTGGTGAAGCTGGGGCAGCATTCAGACGCCGTCGACGCGTTCCAGCGTATCATCGACCTCGATCCCTCCTCCGAGATCGCCGAGCAGGCCCTGTTCTCGATCCTGCAGGATCAGTTCGGCCAGAAGGCCTACGACTCGATTTTGACCTCCTATCAATACATCTTCCACAACCTGCCGCCTTCCCGCTCGAAGTGGCGCGCCTTGAGCGATCTCTACGCGGCCGAGGCGTATTTGAAGCTGAACCGGCTGGGCGAGGCCCAGTCGATCTACGAGATGATCCTGAAGGTCTATCCGGACCAGGCCGCCGCCTTCTACGCGCAGGACGGCTTGGCCTGGGTCTACGCCTACAAGGGCGACGACGAGCATGCGCTCCAGGAACGGCAGAAGCTCCAGGACATGTTGTCGGCCGCGAGCTCCAGCTTCACCTTCACCGGGGCCAACGAGCTCGGCATCGCCGACAGCTTGTTCAACCAGAAGAGCTACGAGGACGCCTCCCGACTCTACGACCAGTACGTCAAGGATAACCCGCAGGCTCCGGAGGCGGCGATGGCCCTCTATAAGAGCGGCTTGAGCCTGTACCATCAAAGCTATTACTCGCAGGCCATCGAGAAGTGGCGCGCCTTGATCGCGGGCTATCCCCGCTCGCCGCAGACTCCCGTGGCCTCCTACCAGGTGGCCGACACCCTCTTCCGGGCCCAGAAATATCCGGAGGCCGAGGCCGAGTACAAGAGGATCATCTCCTCCTATCCGGACAGCCCGCAATTGCCGACCGCCTTCCTGCGCTTGGCGCAGATCGCCTACGACCGCAAGGACGATCCCGCCGCCCTCAAGCTCTCGCAGTCCTTGATCGCGCGCTTTCCGGACGCCCCGGAGGCCAACGACGGCCTGGACCTGGCGGAGGCGGTCTTCGACCGCGACCAGAAAGTCGATTACCGCTCCGCCCTGCGCGCGATCATCGCCGCGGTCCCGGGCAAGACGATCGCCGGCGAGGCGCAGTTCCGCCTGGCGCGCCGCCTCTTCGACGAAAAGCGCTACGCCGAGGCGGCGGATGAGTTCCAAAAGTTCTCCGTCGATTACACCAACCACCCCGAGGTCGCCAAGGCCCAGTTCTACCTGGGCGAGAGCGAGTTCGACGCCGGCCAGTACGCCAACGCCGTCCCCGCCTTCGAGCGCTTCCTCAACAACTTCGACGGGGGCAAGCAGACCAGCCTGGCCTTGTTCCATCTGGCCGGCTCCTGCTACCAGCTCAAGGACTACGACCGGGCCGCCCGCTATTACTCGCGCTTGATCGAGGAGTATCCTGACTCCGACTCCGTCAAGGCCGCGCAGTTCAACCTGGCCCTGACCTACAAGGCGCAGGGCAAGCTCGACATGGCCCAGTACGCTTATCAGAAGTACGCCGAGGCGGCCGGGCCGGGCGACCCCGCCGCGGCCGGCGCCTACTGGGAGATCTACGCCATCCAGAAGCAGCGCAAGGACTACGAGGGGGCCCTGGCGACCCTCGAGCGGATACGCGCCGCAGCCAAGGGGAGCGGCGTCGCCTTGGAGGCGCTCTATCGCATGAGCGAGATCGACCTGGCGATGAACCGGCCCGACGAGGCGATGAACGCCTGGGAGAAGCTGCGCGCGCTCAAGCCGGCCGGCGACGTCTTCCGGCTGCAGGCCTTGATCAAGCTCGGCCAGGCCTACGAGAAGGCGTCCGATTGCCGAAACGCGATCGCCGTCTACGAGGACCTCTCCCGCCACGCGCCGCAGCGGGACGTCGCCCGCTCGGCCTTGGCGCGGGCGCGCCTGCTGCGGCGCTCTTGCGCGCCGGCCGAGACCGGCAAGAAGGCGCGGCGCCGGGCCGAGGCCGGGGCCGGCGAAGGGATACAGTAGGGCGGACGGAGGAAACCATGGGCGGCGGAATCAATTACCTGGTGATGCTGCGAGACAGCCTCACCCTCGTCGTGCTGCTGTTCTGCTCGATTCTATCCTTCACGTTCATGATCGAGCGCTGGCTCTATTTTCGCAAGGCCGACGGCGACGGCGACGAGCTCTTGGGCCACGTCCACAAGCTTTTGGAGTCGGGCAAGGCCGAGCAGGCCGCGGGAGTCGTGCAGAAGCATTCCTCTGCCGTCGCCCGGGTCATCCACTACGGCCTCCTGCACTCGGCCCGCCCCCGGCGCGACTTAGAGGAGCTCTTGGTCACCAAGCAGAAGGAGGAGCGGCTCATGCTGGAGCGCCGGCTGGGCGTATTGGGCACCCTCGGCAACATCGCGCCCTTCATCGGCCTTTTCGGCACCGTGGTCGGCATCATCAAGGCCTTCCGCGATCTCGCCCTCTCCGGAGTGGGAGGGCCGACGGTGGTGGCCAGGGGGATCGCCGAGGCGCTGGTGGCGACCGCGGGCGGGCTGTTGGTCGCCATCCCGGCGGTGATCGTCTATAACTACTTCATGCGGCGCGTCAAGCAGATTTCCGTCGGCATGGAGGTCGCCTCCACGCGCCTGCTGGTGCTGCTGGGGGCCAAGTAGGCGCCATGGCGCAAGCCGGCGGAAAGGCCGACGAGCCGATCTGCTCGATCAACGTCACGCCTCTGGTGGACGTCTGCCTGGTGCTGGTCATCATCTTCATGGCCGTGGCTCCCTTCGCGGTGACCCTAGGGCTCAAGGTGCTCTCGGCGCGCGCGAAAGCCGCCACCGGCAAGGCCGCCATCGACCAGAACGTCTCCGTGCGGCTGTCCGCAGACGGCCGGATCACCGTCGACGGCGCCGCCGTCGCCCCGGAGGGCTTGCCGCTGGCCTTAAGCCGGGCGCTGTCTCGCAGCAGGGACAAGATGGTCGTCTTGACGGCCGCCGACGACAACCGCGTCGGCCAGGTCGTCTCCATCCTCGACCAAGCCCAGCTTTCCGGGGCCTTGAAGCTGGCCATCCTGAAGGCGGGAGCCGCGCGCTGATGGAAGACGATGAGATCGTCTCCGGCATCAACGTCACGCCGCTGGTGGACGTCTGCCTGGTGCTGGTCATCATCTTCATGGTCACCGCCCCGATGTTCTCCCAGCCGCTGCTCAAGGTGTCCCTGCCCTACGCCCACGCGCGCAAGGGGCGGGAGGAGGACAAGGTCACGATCACCCTGAGCAAGGACGGGCGCCTGGCGCTCGACGAGCGGGAGTTCGCTTCCTTGGACGAGTTAAGCGCCGCGCTGCGCGGCAAGCTGGCGCGGAGCCAATCCAAGCAGGTGGTCGTGCGCGCGGACCGCGACGCCACCAACGGGAGGCTGACCGACGTGATGGCCGCCGCCAAGGAGGCCGGAGCCCTCGTCCTGACCATCGCCACCGAGCAGGCCAAGCCGTGACGGGGGGGCGGATGCCGGTCTCGCTTGCCTCGTCCTTGGCGGTGCATGCCGCCGCCATCGGGCTGTGGCTGCTGATGGCCCGCCAGGCGGCCAGGCAACGTCCCATGGTCGTCGGCAACGTCGATCTGATCATCCCCTTAAGGGCGCCGTCGGCGCTCCCTCAGGCCCCGGCCGCCCAGCCCGCCGTCAGCACCCTCGATTTCTTGAAGATGGCCCTGCCCGCCGTGCCGCGCCTGGTCCTGCCCAAGGCCGTCGAGGCCTTGCCGCGGCCCCGGCTGCTCGAGCCGAGCCAAGCGCCCAGGCTGCGCGATCGGGCCCTGCCGTTGCCGCGCATGGCGCTGGACTTAAATTCCCGCGCGCGCGCGCCGAAACTCATCGGGGCGGCCGAGCCGCTGCCCAGCCGGCATGTCCAGGCCTTGGCGGCGCCGCCGAAGCTGGAGGAGGTGGGCCGCCGCCGCGCGCCGGAGTTCTCCGCGCCGCTGGCCTTGGAGCCGCGCCGCGAAAACGCGCAGGCCTTGAAGGGGGGCCTGGATCAGGAGCTGGAGGCTCGACGCCGCGCGCCGGCCCAAGAGCGGCCCCTGCGCGAGGCGGCCCCGCCGCCGGCCTCCGCCCTGCGGCGCGCGCTTTCCGCCGTCCTTGCCGAGCGGCGCCTCTCCCTGGGACCGGCCGCGGCGCCGGAGGCCGTCCTGCGGCAAGGCGTCGAGTCTCCCGCCATCCGGCCGCGCCGCGCGGACGCCTCCCTGCGTTTGGGCGCCGGCAAGAAAAAGGGCGTGGAGCTGGAAGGGCCGGTCGCCGACCGCAAGGTCGCGGTCTACGATATCCCGAAGTTTCCGCAGTGGGCCAAGGACGAGGGCGTCCTCGACGTCAGCGTGGCGATCCGCTTCTGGGTCGACGAGCTGGGAGAGGTCCTGCCGGACATGCGCGTGGAGCGCAGCTCCGGCTACGGGCGCCTCGATCTTCTGGCGATGCGCTCCCTCAAGCGCTGGCGCTTCGTCCCCGCGGCGGCGCGCCGGCAATGGGGAGTCATCACCTTTCATTTCGTCTTGGAGTGACAATGGGAGCGATCAACATGAAACAACTCGCCGCCGCACTGTGGCTCTGCTGCGCCGCCGCCGCTTGCGCCGACTCCGCCGTCGGGCCTTCCGCCGCGCCGTCCAACGGCGCGCCCGCCGAGGTGGTCGTCGAGGGGCAGGGCGATTCCTCCGCGCTTAATGCGCGCAAGCCTCCCCTGAGCATCTCGGTCGATCCCTTCGAGTCGATCCGGCGCTCCCTGGAGCCGGACCCCTCCCTGCTGCTGGCCGTCTCGCCCATGACGGTCTCCTGGCGGCGGACTCATCCGGAGAGCTTGATGAGCGACCGGGTCATCCAGCCCTGGCGCATGACCTTCAGCCCCCGCGCGGGCATCATATTCCGCGTGCGCGACCGGCTTGCGGAGGCCCTCCAGCGCAAGCTGGACGCCGGGCAGGCCAAGGAGTACGCCTGGACCTTGACGATCGCCGACGAGGAGGGGCGCGTCTTCCAGCATTACGAGGGCTCGAAGAATCCCCCGGAGGAGCTGATCTGGAGCGGCCAGAACGATCAGGACGAGTGGGTCCGGCCCGGGCGCTCCTACTCGGCGATCTACACCTTCACCGATTCCTCCGGCGCCTCCCGGACCGTGGTCGGCAAGCCGCTGCTGTTTACGGGAATCGTCCACCAGGAGGACACCGGAATGCACGTCAGCCTGGATTCGGCCGTTCTCTTCGGAGACTCCAAGTCCGACGCCGAGCTGGCGCGGCCCGCCGGCCTAGACCTGCTGCGCGCCGCCGCCGACCTGATCAAGCGCCGTTTGACCGGCATTCCGATCAGCGTGCGGGTGTTCGCGGCCACCGAGGCGCTCGCAGAGACGCAGGCCCAGGCGATCGACTCCTATCTCGTCAAGGAACTGATGCTGGCGCCCAAGAACATCAGCTTCGAGGCGGCCGGCGCCGAGTTCGCCCAGCAGCGCGTCGAGCTGGTGCTGCTCAATAGATAGGGAAGCCGCAGGCGCGCGCGTCACCCCGGGTCTTCACCGGTCGCGTCTTGCCTTGACAGCCGAACGCTGCCGAATCATAATCCCATCCTATGATGAAGAAACTGCTTTTGGCTGGCGGGCTTGCGCTGGCTTTCTTGGCCGCGGCCGGGCTCTGGACCTGGCGGACCCGCTACTCGGCGCCGCCGCCGCTCAAGCGCGAGCCGCTGGCCGAAAGCTCGCAGCCGCAAGCCCCCCTGACGCTGGAGCTGGAGAATTTCCTGCCTGAGGGGGCGCAGGGCGTCGTCGGTTTTCCGCATTTGGACGCCACGATCGCCGCCTTCAAGAGGTCCGCGCTATATTCGCAATTCACGGTCCAGCTTGACGCCGCCAAGGAGAAAGCCGCGAAGGCGCTCCCAATAAAGGTGCCGCAGCCGGCTGGAGCGGATCTCTCTGGCTGGATGGCGAGCACGTTCAGCCGTGGCTTCGTGGCCGCCGGCTATCCGCCGAAGCTGGAGCAAGAGCAGCCGGGGCAGGGCCTCAAGACGCTCGCGGGCCAACGCGTCGTGATCCTCGTTCGCGTGCCGGATGATTTTACCTGGAGCGGCAGCCCTTTTGAAGCTTTGGTCAACGCCGGCGCCGAGGACGTCTACCGGGGCGTTCTTCTCAAGAAAGTCGGCCTCTTGGCTACCGTGGCCGAGGTCCCCTCCAAATTCGGCCGGCTCTTGATCATCGGCAATGACGACGGCCTCGTGCGGCGCTGCATCGATCTCATCGCGGAAGAGCCGGGCGGGCTTGCCTCCGAGCCTTGGCTGCAGGCGGCGGCCAAGACCGTTCCCGCCGACTCCTTCTTCTACGCCTTCTCCAAAGAGCGGGCTTTAAGCCTGAATAAGTATACCGACTGGAGCTCGCTGGGACTCAGTTGGAGCGGCGGCCTCCACTATAGAGCCTACGGACAATACGCCGCCGACATGGCGCCAGAGCTCAGGAAAATGCTGGAGCAGGGGCCGGCGGATTATCCCCTCCTGTCCTGGGTGCCGACGGACGGTCCCTTCTTCGCGGCGTTCAACTCCCTGTCCCTGGGGCCGGGCCTGCGCATGCTGCAAAATGCCCTTGCCGTCCCAACACGGATGACGCCGCAAGCTCAAGCCATTCGCGACAAGATGAATGCCTTCCTGACGAAAGACGTGCTGAGCCTGGCCGACGCTATCGGCGAGCAAGCGGCCTTCGGCCTGCCCGGTTTTTACAAGGACGCGGAGGGGAAAACCGCGTTCGATTTCTTCGCCGTCCTGGAGCTGCGCTCTCCGCTGCGCGTCAGATTGGGGCTGAGCGCCTTGGACAACATCTTTGGAAGCCAGGCGCGCGGCGTCTCGATCAAGGGCGCCGGGCCCTGCTACGCCGCGAAATCCGGCTACGTCTGCCAGAAAGACCGCTGGCTGTTGATCGCGGGAAGCGAGGCCACGATGAAAGACTTGGTCGCGCATGCGAACGCTCCCGCGCACGCCCCGCCTCCCTTTCTAACGGAGCATGCGGCCAAGAGCAATCTCGTGGGCTACCTCGACGTTTATGCCCTGTGGAAAAACATCGCGGGGCTTGCTCCGGGCGCGAAGAACGAAGCCTGGGCGGCCCTCGCCAAGCCCATATCATGCTTCGGGCGCGGGACCTTCATCGCCGTCAACCAGAAAGACGGCGCCACGTTTTGGTTCGACCAGCCCTTCAAGGATTTGAGCGCCGAGGAATGGGCCGCGACGTTGGCGCCCCTTCAGCCCATGCTTGACGCGCTGGAGCTCAAGCAGCGGCGCGCCAAGGTGATCGGCCTCATCGCGAAGGACTTGGTCGAGATGCGCGTGGCGCTCTACAAGTACAAGGCCGCGAGACGTCATTATCCGCGAAGCCTGCGCCTGCTCGTTCCCCGCTACTTAAAGAGGCTTCCGGCCGATCCCACGACGGGCTTTCGCCGCGTGGCGGCCTCACGGACCGGGCGCGGCGGCTGGGTTTACGATCGGCATACGGGGCGGGTCCTGCTCAATGCCGCGGCGGAGCAGGCCGCTCCAGGCCAACCAATGGCGGCGGTCACGCCCCAGGAGCGCGGAACCTTGACGAACCTGGTGCTCCTGCGCCGCGCTGTGGTCTTGGCGATGCGCGCCGGGCCTCGAAGAGCGTTGCCGGCGAATTTGGGCCAGCTCGTCGACATGCGGATTCTTCCGGCCCTGCCCCAGGCGATGACCGGCCTTCATGCTCCCAGCAGCGCCGCCACGAATTACGACCGCCGCGATTCGGCGATCCTGCATGATACCGGCGGCTGGGGCTATGTCCCGGCGACGGGCACGGTGTTCATCGACTGCACGCACAAGGGTCCCTTCGGCCGTTTCTGGTATCAGTTCTAGAGCCTGCCCGCGGCTGGTTGTCGTTTACGGAGCGGCTTGAAAAATCCTAAAATACCCGGGAGTTCGCATTATTGAGGAGAGAACCATGGCTATCAAGGTCGGCATCAACGGATTTGGCCGCATCGGCAGGCTGGTGGCGCGCGCGGGATTGAAGAATCCCGCCATCGAGATCGTCGCGGTCAACGACCTGACCGACGCGAGGACCCTGGCGCATCTGTTCAAGTACGACTCGACCTTCGGGGCCTACCCCGGCACGGTCGAGGCGGTCGGAAGCGACCTCAAGATCGACGGCCGCATCGTCAAGGTCTTGGCGGAGCGGGAGCCCGCCAAGCTTCCGTGGGCCAAGCTCGGCGTCGAGCTGGTCATCGAGTCCACCGGGCGCTTCACCGAGGCGGAGAAGGCCAAGGGCCACATCCAGGCGGGGGCGCGCAAGGTGATCATCTCGGCGCCGGCCAAGGGCGAGGACATCACCGTCTGCATGGGCATCAACGAGGACCTCTACGATCCGGCCAAGCACCACGTCGTCTCCAACGCCTCCTGCACGACCAACTGCCTGGCGCCCCTGGCCAAGATCGTCCAGGAGAACTGGGGCATCCGCTCCGGCCTGATGACGACGGTGCACAGCTACACCAACGACCAGGTCGTCCTCGACTTCGCCCACAAGGACCTGCGGCGCGCGCGCGCCGCGGCGGTCAACATGATCCCCAGCTCCACCGGGGCGGCCAAGGCGATCGGCCTGGTGCTGCCGCAGCTCAAGGGCAAGCTGACCGGCATCGCCATCCGCGTGCCGACGCCCGACGTCTCCTTGGTCGACCTGGCCGTCGTCACCGAGAAGCCGGTCACCAAGGAGGAGATCAACGCCGTCTTCAAGAAGGCGGCGGAGGCCGGCAAGCTGAAGGGCTACCTCCATTACAACGACAGGGAGCTGGTCTCCAACGACTTCAAGGGCTGCCCCGCCTCCTGCACCTTCGACTCCACCCTGACCGACGCCAACGGGCCGATGATCAAGGTCTTCGGCTGGTACGACAACGAGTGGGGCTACTCCAACCGCGTGATCGACCTGTCCGCCCACATCGCCAGGAAGATGGGAGCGCCGGCCAAGGTCTAGTGCTTGAAGCGCAAGGCCGCCGTCATCGGCGTTCCGCTGGACCTGGGCGCTAGCAAGCAGGGCGCTTCCGGGGGGCCCGCGGCGATCCGCCGGGCGGGCCTGCTCAAGGTCCTGGAGGACCTGGGCCTGCCGCTCGAGGACCTGGGCGATCTGGCCGTTCCCAAGGCCGTTCGCTTGCCGCCTCGCGCCAGCCTCAAGAATCGGGCCGCGATCCTGCGCGTCTGCAAGGAGCTGGAGCGGCGCGTCCACCAGGCCGCGCGCGCCGGGGCCGTGCCGATCACCCTGGGCGGCGATCATTCCCTGGCCGTCGGCAGCGTCGCGGGGGTGGCGCGCGCGCATCGCGAGGAGGGGCGGCATATCGGGCTTATCTGGGTCGACGCCCACGCCGACATCAACACCCCGGAGACCTCCTCCAGCGGCAACGCCCACGGCATGCCGGTCGCGCATCTCCTGGGCATGGGCGACAAGGCCTTCGCCGAGCTGGGGGGCTTCTCGCCGAAGGTGCTGCCGCGCAACTTCTGCCTGATCGGCACCCGGGACGTCGACAAGGCTGAGGCCGTCAACCTGCGCAAGTCTGGAGTCCGCGTCTTCTCGATGCAGGAGATCGACCGCTTCGGCATGGGGACCGTCATCGAGCAGGCCATCGACATCGCCAACGACGCCACAGCGGGCTTTCATCTCTCCTTCGACATCGACGTCGTCGATCCGGGCAGCGCTCCCGGCACGGGAACGATCAAGCGCGGCGGCCTGACCTATCGCGAGGCGCACCTGCTCATGGAGCTGGCGGCCGACAGCGAGCGGCTCCGCGGGCTGGACTTAGTCGAGGTCAATCCCTTGGAGGACGTGCAGAACGCCACGGCCGTGCTGGCCTGCGAGCTGATCGCCTCGGCGCTGGGCAAGAGCATTTATTAAGGACCTGCGTCACAATAATATGACCATTTTGGCGAGCCGAGTCCGCGGCGATTTCGAGGCGCGAGGAGGGAGCATGGCCGCAGGTCATGTGACCGAGGAGCAACGATGAAATCGACCGGAATCGGCTCGCCCCGAAGGGGACGGACGCTTTTGGGCTGCGCCTGCGTCGCTCGTCGCTCACAGACCGCTGCGGGTATGCTCGCTTCTCGCTCCTTGGCTCGCTCCAAAATCGTCCGTCCAAAATGGTCATATTATTGTGACGCAGGTCCTAAGGAAAACACATGACACAGAATCCGCCGAGCAAGCCGGCGCTGAAGCTGCGCCGCCTCCAGGAGGTCGCGCTCAAGGGCAAGCGCGCCCTGGTGCGCGTCGACTACAACGTGCCCATCCGCGACGGGGTCGTCGAGGACGACGCCCGCGTGCGCGAGACCCTGCCGACCCTGAGGCATCTCATCGACAACGGGGCCAAGATCGTCCTGATCTGCCATCTGGGCAGGCCCAAGGGCAAGCCCGATCCCAAATACAGCGTCAAGCCCGTGGCGGCCAGCCTCGAGAAGCTGCTGGGCCGCCCCGTGGCCTTCGCCCAGGACTGCGCGGGGGCCGCCGCCGAGAAGGCGGCCGCGGCGCTCAAGCCGGGCGAGGTGCTGCTCTGCGAAAACCTCCGCTTTCACGCCGGCGAGGAGGCCAACGACCCCGCCTTCGCCAAGGCCCTCTCGCGCCTGGGCGACGTCTTCGTCCAGGACGCCTTCGGGGCCCTGCATCGCGCCCACGCCTCCACGGCTGGCCTGCCCAAGCTGCTGCCCGGCTCCATCGGCCTTCTGGTGCAAAAGGAGCTGGAGTTTCTCGATCGCGTGATCGGCAATCCGGCCCGTCCCTTCCTCTCGATCGTGGGAGGAGCGAAGGTCTCCGACAAGCTGGGCGTGCTCAACAGGCTGCTCGACCGCGTCGACGCCCTGCTCATCGGCGGCGGCATGGCCTACACCTTCCTGGCGGCGCAGGGAATCTCCATCGGCAGGTCCCTTCTGGAGAAGGAAAAGGTCCGGCAGGCCCAGGGGATCGTCGAGAAGGCCTACGCCAAGAAGGTCGAGTGCCTGCTGCCGGCCGACCATGTCTGCGTGCGCGAGATCAAGCCCGAGGCGGAGACGGTCGTGACGCCGGCGATGGCGATCCCGGAGGACCTCATCGGAGTCGACATCGGCCCGCACACCATCGAGTTCTTCGTCGAGCAGATCGAGAAGGCCAAGACGATCTTCTGGAACGGGCCGATGGGCATCTTCGAGATGCCGGCCTTTTCCGCGGGCAGCTTCGCCGTGGCCAAGGCCCTGGCCAAGGCCACGAAGGCGGGCTCGACGACGATCGTCGGAGGGGGGGACAGCCTGGCGGTGCTGGCCAAGACCGGCTTGGCGGGGGAGATGAGCCATTGCTCCACCGGCGGAGGGGCCAGCCTCGAGCTCTTGGAGGGCAAGCCCCTTCCCGGCCTGACCGCGCTGGCAGCATAGCGCGGCCCGCGATCTGATATAATGCCCCGATGCTTTACAATTTCCTGCTGACGGTGCACGTGGCCGCTTGCCTGCTTCTCATCCTCGTCATCCTGCTTCAGACCGGGCGCGGCGCCGGCCTGTCGGTGTTCGGCGGAGGGGGAGACTCGCTGATCACGACGCCGACGGGCTCCAACTTCATGAAGAACCTCACCTCAGTCTTGGCGGGGACCTTCGCCTTCACCGCGCTTTTCCTGACCCTCCTGCAGAGCCGCTCGGGCCTGACCAGCGTGACCTCGCGGGCCATGCCGCCGCCGTTGTCCGCTCCGGCGGCGGCCCGGCCGGCGCCCTCAGGGCAGCCGGCGCGGCCAGGGCGTCCAGGAAAATAAAGCGATCTTTCGCGCGGGTGGCGGAACTGGCAGACGCGTACGTTTGAGGGGCGTATGGGGAAACCCGTGGGGGTTCAAGTCCCCCCCCGCGCATTTTTCATGCCGACGCAACCGACGGGGGTGCGCATGATCCAGCTCGGCCGGCCGCTGCGCCCGGAGCGCTTCAGCTGCCGCATCTACGGGGTCCTGCGGCGCGGGCCCCGGGTCTTGATGGCGCGCAGCCATTTCATCCGGCAGGAGTTCGTGAACTTTCCGGGCGGGGGAGTGGAGCTGGGAGAGGCTCCGATCGAGGCGCTCAAGCGCGAGTATCGCGAGGAGACCGGGCTTGAGATCGCCCCGGCGCGCGTGCTCTACGCCAGCGAGGGCGCCCACCCTTCCAGCCACGCCCCCATGCAGATCGTCAGCATCTACTGGCTGGTCGAGTCCGTCGGGGGGGCCCTGCGCGAGGGCGGCAACGGCGACGACGTCATCGACCTGTTCTGGGCCGAGCTGGCGAGCATACCGACCGCAGAGATGTTTCCCTCCGACCTGGAGTTCGCCGCGCGCTTGCCCACGCTTTTGCGGTGAGGCTGGGCTTGGCCGCCGGATCGGCCGCGCTGCTGGCAGTCTTGCCGGCCGCGCGGGCGGCCGGACAGCAGACGGGTCTTGGCCGGCTTGTCGCCCAAACGCAGAAGAGCTGCACCGTCAGCGCCGCCGTCGGGCCGCTGGAGACCCCGTTGAGCCCGGAGTGGGCGCGCTTTCTGCTCGATCACCCCGATCTCTCGGCAAGCCTGGTGCGCTCCCGCGGCATCGCGCCCTACCGCATCACGATGATCGGCCCGCGCCGCTCGCTGGCCGACGACGGAGACGGCACCAAGGGGATCGTCTCGCTCTTCGAGTCCAAGCCGGAGCGGCGGGTCTACTACTGCGACGGCGCCCACTCGAGCCGCTTGTTTCCGACGATCCACGCCTCGGCCGTGGTCGTCATGAGCCTGGAGCCCGCGCCGCGGCCCGGCCGCTCCGCCTGGATCAGCTCCCGCTTCGACGTCTGCGTCAAGCTGCGCAACCCCCTGTTGGCCGGTATGGTCCATATCCTTGGCCCCTTCGTGCGCCGCACCATCCTTCGCAAGTTCTCCAAGGCCTTCGACTCCGCCCAGAGGCTGGGCGTGCTCTTGTCGAAGCGCCCCGACGCCCTTTTGGCGCAGATCCTCGCCTATCCCGGACTCTCGCCGCAGGACCGGCGATTGGCGCGGCGGCTGGCGGCGTCCCTGACGCCCCATGCGGCCGCCAGCGATGTGACCAAAGGTCCTATTTATAAATAGGACCTAAGACCCATGGCGGAGAAAGGGCCGCATCTATCCTTGCGCCATGCGAACGGCAACGACGATGCTCGCCCTCTTGTTGATGGCCGCGCCCGCGGCCCGCGCCCAGGAGTTCGGGCCGATCCCCTTCGAGATGCTTCGCTTGGGCGCCGCGGCTCCGGGCAAGGCGGTCGCCGGCAAGCCGCTGCTGGGCACCCCGAACGTCTCGGGCTATAAGGTCAAGGGCATCGACGTCTCGACCTACCAGGGAGACATTGTGTGGGCGAAGGTGGCCAAGGCCGGCGCGGATTTCGCCTACATCAAGGCCACCGAGGGCGGGGATATGGTCGACGACCGCTTTAGCGCCAACTGGAATGGGGCGCGCGCGGCGGGCCTGCCGCGCGGAGCCTACCACTTCTACAATTTCTGCCGGGGGGGAGCCGTCCAGGCCGCCAACTTCATCCGCACCGTGCCCGAGGATTCAGCGGCCCTGCCCCCGATGATCGACTTGGAGGACGCCGGCGGCTGCGGCGTTTCCCAGCGCGATTTCCTTCGCCAGTTCGCCGTCTTCATCGCGCGCCTGCAGGCGGCCTATCACAGGCCCCCGATTCTTTATACGACCTATCTGGTCTACGGCAAATACCTCTCCGGCATCGCCGGCCACTACAAGCTGTGGATCGCCGACACCCGCCACTCCACCCCCATCCTGCCCGCCCGACAGCGCTGGGCGTTCTGGCAGTACTCCTTCGCGGGACATCTTTCCGGCATCTCCGGCGCCGTGGACCTCGACGTCTTCAACGGCACGCCGCGGGACTTCGGCCTCTTCGTCGGGGGAACCGCGCTGGCCACAAACCCCTAGTCCGGCCGCGGTTTCTTCCTGAAATTGCCGGGCTTGGCCGCACGCTCCGCTATCTTAATTCTGAGATGAAGCCGCTTCGCCAGAGCCTGATCGTTCCATCCTCTGAGCCAGAAGCCAGCGTCCTGCCGTCAGGCGAGAAGCTCACGCTCGTGACCCAATTAGTATGTCCGCGCAGGACGTGGAGTTCCTCGCCCGTCGCCACGTCCCAGAGCCGGACCGTTCCCTTTGAGCCAGAAGCCAGCGTCCTGCCGTCAGGCGAAAAGCTTACGCTCCTGACCAAACTACCATGTTCGCGCAGGACCTGGAGTTCCTCGCCCGTCGCCACGTCCCAGAGCCTGATCGTTCCATCCTCTGCGCCAGAAGCCAGCGTCCTGCCGTCAGGCGAAAAGCTTACGCTCCTGACCCAATTAGCATGTCCGCGCAGGACGTGGAGTTTCTTGCCCGTCGCCACGTCCCAGAGCCGGACTGTTCTATCCCATGAACCAGAAGCCAGCGTCCTGCCGTCAGGCGAGAAGCTCACGCTCTCAACCATACTAACATGTCCGTTCAGAATCTTGCCGGGGAAGAAAAAGTCCGGAAGATTCCCGAGAACTTGGGAATCGAGCCCTTTCAATAGCCGTCGCACTCTGGCCATCTGCGCCAGGCCGGCTAGATGACCCAGGAATCGATGGAGCAGCTCCGGCGAAAGCCTTGAGAGCATGGGGGCCAGCACGACCTGCCCGGCGTCCAAGCCGCCAGCCTTCTCATGGGCTTCATGCAGCGGCCCAAGCCCCGCTTCCTCATACCAGGCCAGCGTCGGATCGGTCCCGCGCTTGTCGAAGCTGCCGCCATCGCGCTCCGGCCGGCGGCCGAGGCGCAGCAAAAGCCTCAGGACCGAGGCCTTGCCCTCCGCGTTGCTTGCGTACAACCGGTCCAGGCCCCTGCGCAGCTTCAGGCTGTCCTCCGCGCTCCAAGGCTTCCCCGAGGCCGGCAGCGGCAGGCCCCAGTCCAGCACGTTGAAAAGCTCGGGATGCGCCGAGGTTTCCAGGGCCACCTGCATCGCCACCCCCACGGCGGCCTGCAGGCGCTCGATAAAATCGCCGGAGGGAAATGGGACGGGAGCGAAGGCATTGAAGGCCACGGTGCCCTTCCTCGTGTCCGTATACCAAAATGTATTGTTCTTGCCGGTATGCGCGTCGCCGAAGAGGGCGCCGGGCTTGAAGGCGACCATGCCCAGGTCATTGGTGGGCGATAGGGAGGCCCACAGCCGCTCCATGGCCTTGCCCAGGAATGCCAGGGCCGCATCGCGCTCGATGGATGGACTCGGCGTGCCGACATGGATGTGCATGCCCTGCGCCAAGGCATGGGGCTTGTCCTTAAACCAAGAATCGAGCAGGGAGCGGATATTGCTGAGGCCGCGCCCCAGCTCTTCAAAGCCCGCCCTGTCGTTGGTCAAGACCGGCGTGTTGATCTCTGGATTGCCGTCCCCGTCATGTTTGATGACCCAGCCCGGCGCCAGCTCCCCTTTCTCGATGAGACGCGGAATCCGCTCCATTAGGTGCGCTTCCAGCGCCTCCGTGGCGGACCGGTCGCTTTTATTTAGCTCGCGATCGACCGCGGCGAACTCCAGCTCGATGCCGAAGCTCGTCTGCGGCGAGAAGCCGGGCAGCCCCTCGGCATGGAAGGCCAGCGGCTGGCGAGAGAGGATGTTGAGATAGTGGTGATAGCCGCTCTCTGAGAGCCCCGCCAACTCGCCCGCCGCCCGCCCCAGCGCCGCTTGCCCCGCTGGCAACAGCTCGTCGCCGGGATTGCGGTCGATCGCTTTTAACAGCAGGCCCTCCTGCTGGGAGGAGAAGTACGCCGGGCCCAAGCGATCGAGGAGGTCATAGACCCGCTCGCGCACGGCCAGCGGCGGCCTGGCTGCAAGCAGGCTTAGCAGAGGTTCCGGCCGCGGTTTGGAGCCCAGCTCCCAGAGCTGCGAGAGCCTCTCCAAAGCGGCCTCTTGCCGGGCCTGGGGTTGGCGGAGAAAGTCCGGCCCCTCTATGGCCGCCAGGACCTCGGCCCTGTCCTGGCTGGCGGCCTCTAACACGGCGTCCGGCCGCGGCTGGGCAAGGAGCAGGCCGCCCTCATTGCGGAAGCCCTCCGGCGCGGGAGCCTGGGGCACGATGAGCCCGGTCTTGCCTGCTGCGGCCTGCTCGCCTGTAAACAGCGCCGCCAGCCTCTCGGGATCGGGATGGAGATCGAGGCCGGCTCCCGACCACGGCGATAGAGCGGCCTGCAGCCTGGCGATATCTCTGGGCGTTGGATGCGGCTTAAGCCCGAGGGCGGCCAGCGGGCCGGCGTTCTCTAAGGCGCTTGTTGCCGCGGCTTCTGCCGGCGGCGTGACGACTTGGATGGCCGAGCCCGGCAGCAGCAGGGGGGTAATGAGTTGCAGCGAGGGGCTTGGGTCAAGCCCAGGCGTCTCCATGCCCGGTGCCGCGTCGATTCCCAGACGCGGTCCGGCGGCGGAGCAGGAGAGGGCCAGCCAGAATCCTAGGGCCGCAAGCGGCATAGCCAATGGATAACGGACGGCTTCGCGGCGGCGAGGGTCCTAAGGCCCCGGAGACTATAGGACTATCGGACCAGGCGCAAGCCCGTGCGCTGCCGGCTCAGAACTTGACGACGGGGACCGTTTCGGCGCCGGCCTGGGCCTGGAAATAGGGGCGGGACCGGAAGCCTCCGAAGCCGGCGACGAGCGAGGCCGGCATGCGCTGGATGGCGGTGTTGTAGTCCTGGGCGACGTCGTTGAAGGAGCGCCGCTCCACGGCGATGCGGTTTTCCGTGCCCTCGAGCTGGACCTGCAGGTCGCGGAAATTCTCCGTGGCTCTCAGTTGCGGATAGCGCTCCACGACGAGCATCAGGCGGCTCAACGCGCTTCCCAGGCCCGCCTGCGCCTGCTCGAATTTCTTGAATTGCGCCGGATTGTCGAGGACGCTCTTGTCGACGGTGACGCTGCCGACCCGCGATCTCGCCTCCACGACCGCCTGCAGGGTCGATTTCTCGAAGCTGGCCGCGCCCTTCACCGTCGCCACCAGGTTCGGCACCAAATCCGCGCGCCGCTGGTAGACGTTCTCCACCTGCGCCCAGGCGCTATTGACGGCCTCCCGCTTGGCGACCAAGCCGTTGTAGACGCCGACGAACCATAGCCCCGCCGCCAAGACCAGCGCCGCCAGGGCGCCCAGCACGATCCCCGCCGTTTTCATGAAATCCTCCCCGGACTCGTTGGCCCATTATACCTTTCTCGGGTCCAGTTGCCGTTCCCGCGCGATATGGTAGAATAACGCCCTCGGGCGTGTAGCTCAGCTGGGAGAGCGCCTGCATGGCATGCAGGAGGTCGGGAGTTCGATCCTCCCCACGTCCACCAATTTCAAACGTAAGCCCTCGGCAGCGGGGGCTTTTATTTTTATAGGATGGTGGACAAATGACAGTCATCCTACCGCTCCTTCTCGTCCTGGTCGCGCTGCACTGGTTGTCCCTATATAAAAGGAAGGGCGTCGTCCCCGGCGCCGTGGTCCTCGTCGACTTGGGGTTGGCCGTGGCGCTTGCGGCGGCGGTGCGGGTGACGGCGGGCTATCTGCTGGAATTGCGCTGGTGGCAGGAGCTGGGCCATGAGCGGACGTTCTGGCGCCTGCTGCAGATCGAGTGGCTGCCGCAGGCCGCCGCGGGCCTGCTGGCGGCCGTGGTTTTGGCCGGGGTCTTCCGGTTGGCGCGCCGCCGCTGCGAGACCAAGCTGGCCGACAGCCCGGCTTTTTGCGCCGCGGGAACGCTGGCCACGGCCTTGGCGGGGTTTCTAATCGGCGCCGGCTCCTTCGACGCCTGGGCCGCGGCCTTGTGGTGGGACGCGCGCGCCACCGGCGCCTACCGCGATCCCCTCTTCGGCCATGATCTGGCCTTTTATTTCTACCACCTGCCCTTCTACCAGATGCTGCTGGTCTGGGTGGCGACCCTCAGCGTCTTGGCCCTGCTGGTCTACGCCCTGACCCTGCTCTTGGGCGCCTCCGCGATCTCCTTCATGGAGCGGCCGGACCGGCCGTTGGCGATGAATCCTCCGCCAGCCCGGGTGCTCGACTTGATCTCGCGCGAGGCGCGCTTCGGCGGCGCCTGGCTGCTGCTGCTCTTCGCCGTGGGCCGCTATCTGGCCCGCTACGCCCTGCTCTACTCCCAGCACCGCTTCCTCTACGGCGCCGATTACGTCGACTCGATGCTGGGCGTGCCGCTGTGCTGGGCCCAGCTCGTCCTGGCCCTGCTGCTGGCGCTGCTGGTCCTGGGCTCCCAGCGCCGGCGCTTCATCGTCGAGGAGGGCTTGGGAGTCCTCGACGCCGTGGCGGGCGCCCTGCCGGGCGGGCTGTGGACGCTGGCCGTGGTCGGCTTGGCGGCCGTCCTGACGCTGCCGGGGATGGTGGAGGGCGCGGTCCGCTCCCTCTACGTGCGGCCCAACGAGCTGACCTTGGAGCGGCCCTACATCGAGCACCACATCAAGGCGACACTGGCGGCCTTCAATCTGGCCCAGGACGCGCGCGAGGAGCCCTTCGCTCCCAGCCAGATCGAGACCTTGGACCTTTCGCAGCATCCGGGGGTGGCCCAGAACCTCCGGCTCTGGGATCGCAAGCCCTTCCAGGACAACGCCACCCAGCGGCAAGCCCTGCGTCCCTATTACGATTTCCCGAACGTGGGCACCGACCGTTACATGGTCAATGGCCGCATGCGCCAGGTCCTCATCGCGGAGCGCAGCCTCGAGACCGACCTGCTTCCGGACAACGCCCAGACCTGGGTCAACCTCAAGCTGCAGTACACCCACGGCTACGGCGCCGTGGCCGCCCTCGTCAATTCCGCCACCAACGAGGGCGCCCCGGAGCTGGTGCTCCAGGACGCTCCGCCCAGAAGCGACGTGCCGGCCTTCCAGATCAAGCGGCCGGAAATCTACTTCGGCCTGGCCACCGCGGGCAGCGTCTTCGTCGACACAGATCAGCAGGAGTTCGACTATCCCAAGGGCGACGACAACGCCTACACCTCCTATCACGGCCGCGCCGGCATCGACGTGGGCTCGCCCGCGATGCGCCTGGTGACCGCCGTCGCCCAGGAGGATTGGAACGTCCTCTTGACGCACTATCTGACGAAAGATTCCCGGCTCCTGCTCCATCGCCAGGTCCAGCAGCGCGTGCAGCGCTTGGCGCCCTTCCTGAGTCTCGATCCCAACGCCTACCTGGTCATCGACGACTCCGGGCGCCTGTTCTGGATGCTCGACGCCTACACCGCCACCGACCGCCATCCCTACTCCCAGCCCCTGACGCTGGGCGGCGAGCCGGTCAACTACATCCGCAACAGCGTCAAGGTGACGGTCGACGCCTACAACGGCACCGTCCATTTCTACGTCTTCGACGAGAAGGACCCCCTGCTGGCGGCCTATCGGCGGCTCTTTCCCGAGCTCTTCGAGCCGCGCTCCAAGATGCCGGCCGACCTCTTGCGCCACATCCGCTATCCCAAGCTGATCTTCGACGCCCAGGCGGAGACCTACCGGACCTTCCACATGCGCGATCCCCAGGTCTTCTACAACAAGGAGGACCAGTGGGACGTGGCCAAGCAGATCGCCACGCAGGAGGAGATCCGCTACACCCGCCCCTACTACGCCATGCTGCCGCTGCCGGGCGAGACCAAGGCCGAGTTCGCCTTGATGCTGCCCTTCACCAGCCGCAACCGGGACAATCTCATCGCCTGGATCGCCGCGCGCTGCGACCCGGAGCATTACGGCCAGATCATCTTCTATCGCCTGCCCAAGGAGCAGTTGATCTACGGCCCCCTGCAGGTGCAAAGCCGCGTGGACCAGGACCGCAATATCAGCAAGGACCTCTCGCTGTGGAACCAGCAGGGCAGCCGCGTGGTGCGCGGCAGCACCCTGGTCTTTCCGGTGGCCGGAACCTTCCTTTACGTCGAGCCGATCTACATCCAGGCCACCCAGGCCAAGATGCCGGAGCTTAAGAAACTGGTGCTGGCCATCGGCAACCGCCTGGTCTACGCCGACGACTTGGAGGAGGCGATCGCCGAGCTGGCCAAGGCGCCGCAGGAAGAGGGCGGGCAGCAGCCGGGCGCCGCGCAAGAGACGGCTATGCCTGCGGGCGGAACGCTCACGCGCTCCCGCCTGCGGTCGCTGCGCGCCCATCTGCAGCGCTACCGGGAGTTGACCTCCCAGGGCAAGCTTTCGCAAGCCGGCCGCGAGCTGGAGGAGCTTGAGCGCGAGCTGGAAAGCCGGCGGTGAAGCGCTGCCCCTTCTGCGCCGAGCAGATACAGGAGGAGGCCGTCCTGTGCCGTTACTGCCGGCAGCCTCTGCCGGGCCTGCCGCAGCCGGCATCTCCCCGCGTGGCTTGGTATTTCAGCACCGCGAACCTGGTCGTCTCCTTTCTCTGCGTCGGCCCCCTGATGCTGCCCTTGATCTGGCTGCATCCCCGCATGAGCCGCGACAAGAAGCTCGCCGTCACCCTCTTCGTCGCGGCGCTGTCGGCGGCGCTGGGCGTCGCGGCGGCGCGCTCGCTTAAGGCCATCGGCGACTACTACAGCTTTCTGGGCCGGGTCTGACGCCCCCGACTGACCCTGCCTGACATCCCTGACTTTTTTCCGCTTGCGCCCGCGCATGGCCCCTGCTACTCTGGCGCTGATGGACGATTACCGGATCAACCAGCTCACCAAGGAGATCGTCTCCGCCCGCCTCAAGGAGCTGGAAAATCCCCACGCCGCCGCCGCCGCTCTCGTGCGCCGCACGCTGGAGGTGGCCTTGCGGGGGTTGGAGGCCGGCCGTGCTGCCGAGAGCCGAATCGTGGAGGAGGCCTGCCAGGGCGGCATGGTGGCCCTGCTGCTCAACGACCAAAGCCTGCCCGAGGGGGCGGTGGCCATCCTTGAGGCGGTCTCGGCGCTGGCCGCCCGGCTCAACCTGGACCAGCCCGAGATGCTGCGCAGCGCCCTGCGCGGCATCGCCGACGTGCGGCGCTTCGTGACCCCGGAGGTCTTGAGCGAACTGCGCTCGGCCATAGAGGCCAGCTTCCAGGGGGCCGGCGAGGTCTTCGAGGGCTTCGCCCGAGAGCCGGCAAGCGAGTAGAGCTCACGACTCTCCGGCTAGGCGCAAGCCGGCAGCGCCAGGGCGAGTAGGGCCGCTAGAAAGCTGTTCATGAGGGATAGAGGCCGATCGCGCCGCCCAGCTCCGCGGCCAGCAGGGCGGCGCGGGCCTGCCTGGCCTCCGGCTGGGCCGACAGGGCGCGGGCGATGACGGCATCGACGGCTTGGGGCAGGCCCGCCGCGCGCGAGAGGGGCGGATAGGCGTCCAGCGCGGCGAAGGAGCCGCCCTCTCGCGGAAACGGCGGACTGCCGCTGAGCAGCTCGTAGGCGCAGACGCCCAGGGCGAAGATGTCGGCCTTGGGGGTGACCACGCCTCGCTGCTGCTCCGGGGCCATGTAGGCCGGCGTGCCGATGATCTCCCGCCGCGAGAGGGTCGACAAGGTCTCCTGGACCCGCCTGGCGATGCCGAAATCCATCACCTTGGCCCGGCCGGAGCCGACGATGACGTTGCCCGGCTTGAGGTCCTGGTGGACGACGCCCTGGGAATGGGCGTAGTCGAGGGCGTCGGCGACCTGCCGCAGCACGGGGACGGCCTCCTTGGGAGAGAGCCGCCCGGCTTGCCTCAGCAGAAGGTCCAGGGTCTGGCCCGGCAAATATTCGAACACCAGGTAGAGGTCGTCGCCGTCCTCCACGATCGAGTAGATCTCAACGATGCCCGGATGGCGCAGGCCCGCCACCAAACGAGCTTCCTTTATAAAGCGGGAGCGCTCGCGGGGCTCGCCCGCGATCTCCGAGCGCATCCGTTTGAGGGCTACCTTGCGCTGCAGCTTCTCGTCGAAGGCCTCATAGACCACCCCCATGCCGCCCTGCCCCAGGCGGCGCAGCAGGCGGAAGCCCGAGACCCCGGAGGATTTGCGGTCTTGCGCGCGCATCGGCGCCCGCAGCGCCGTCGTCGCGGGGGAGCGGCCGAAGACCAGCGCCAGGCCCAGGAACAGCAAGGCCAGTCCCACCGCGCCCAGATAGAGGGCGCGCGTCTGGGACAGGCGCAGGCTGGGGGGGGCGCCAAGCCCGTAAAGGGCTTGGCGGTAGGCGGCCGCGAATCCGGCGTCCAGGTCTGCGGCCAGCTTTAATTCGGCCAGCGCCTCCTTGGGACGGCCCAGCTCTTGCAGGGCTTGCGCGCGCGTGGCGTGGGCGTCGGCGCTGCGCGGATCGAGGCTGACGGCCAGGTCCGCCTCCTTTAGCGCGCCGCTTGGATCGCGCGCGTCCAAGCGCAGCAGCGCCTTGACGCCGTGGGAGGCCCCGTCGCGCGGATTAAGGCTCAGCGCCTGGTCCGCGTCCGCCTCCGCCTCGGCCGATTTGCCCATGAAGCGCCTGGTCAGGGCGCGCAAGCGGTAGGCCAGCCAATTGCCGGGGTCGCGCCGAATCGTCTCGGTGAGGTCGCTCTCGGCGCCGCTGTAGTCCTTGAGCTGCATCTTCAGCAGCGTCGCCTCGGAGAGGGAGGCGCGCAAGGCCTCGGGAACCCGGGCGGCGGCGATGACGGCCGGCGAGGGCGGAAGGCCGACGGCGGCCAGCCGCGGCGAATCGGCCGCCGATCCGGACGGCGCGGACTGCGCCTGACGCGAGGAAAACAGGCCCGCGATCCGCTTGGCCAGGGAGGAGGCGTTAATGCCCATGGTGTGGCGCTGCATCAGCGCCGCCATCGCCTGCACGTCCTTGTCTTGCGGGTGCTCCTTAAGCAGTTGCCGGGCCGCCTGCTCCGCCTGCTGGGTCTGCCCGGACTGCTGCAAGGCCCAAACGCGCTCCTTTTGCTGGTCCAGCGTCGGATCGGGCGCCTGGCCCGCCGCGCTCTGCTCGCTTGTCGCCTGATCGGAAGTCCGCGGGGAGACGGAAACGACGGGGGCGGGCGTAGTCTCGCTATAGTCCTCGCCGCTGGAGGATTGCCGGCCGGCGCCCGATGTAGGGGAATCATCGGAGGAGCCTTCGTTGGAGCGGCTTGTGGACTCGCGGCGATGATTCTTATGGTCGGCCTTGTTGCGCGGGCTCGTACCCCACAGCGACGTACTGGGGAGAGCAACCCGATTAGGTCCATTGACGGCCTTATCATGCCCGTTCGAGTCGGTTGGGTTGGCCCTGGCCCCGGGCGCGGAAAGGCATAAGACAGCCAGCAGAACCGGCAGGCAGCGCCTCACGCCTGGAGGGTAGCCTGCCGTCAGAAAAGTGTCAAGACCGGAGCAAAACGGCCAAAAGACCTAAAAAATTAAGGGTCGAATGCCTGCGCCAAGCGGGCCACCTGGCTCAGCCCCGCCGGCCGGCCCGCCGCTAAAATAAGGCATGGACTCGAAAAACCGCCTACGCTCGTTTTTGATCTCTATTTTCTTGTCGATGTCCCTGGTTGGCGCGGCCCGCAATTCCGGCCGCTCCGTCTGGGCTTCCGCGGGCAACCCCTCCGGAGTCGAGCGCGATTTGGGCCGCATGGTCGAAGCGATGGGAGGCTCGGCTCCATCGGCTCGCGTTCCGGCGGCGCGCGGCGGCCTGATCGCGCAGGAGTCGCTCTCCGGCCAGGATCTTTCCGGCTTGGCCGGCTGGGTTATCGACAGCGGCGATCCGTATGTCATTCCATCTGCGATGGCCCAAAACCTGGGCTTGCCCAGCGTCGATCTGCCGATACGACAGATCGTTTATCGAACCAATGACCAGAAGCTTCACATAGTCATGGTCAGCACGCAGAACGCCCATGTGGACTTGTTTTTCGCCCATGTGGTCATCTCCGAAGACACCTTTATCGGCACGGTCTGGCGGACCGACGAGACCGGGCAACTGCTCGCCACCATATACAAGAGCGGCGATGGCTACACGCCGATTCCCGCCAACGACCATCGATACGACCAGGAGTTCGAGGCGGAGAAAAAATATTTCTTGTCGATGGTCCCGGCTTCCTCCGCCGGCTCCTGATCAGAGGCGCCGCGAAAAAGAGGACGGTCCCGAATCGAAGTCCTGGCGCTCGGGGTTGGCGCCCGCATTTGCTAAAGTCTCGGCGTGCCGAGGTTGCTGCCGCCGCCCGCGGAGAACATGGCTCCGGAGGCCTTGCGCCGGAAAGTGGAGCTGGCGCGCTCCGCGGCCTCCCTCTGGCGCCAATATTCCCTCAGCGAGCGCGTCGGCCTCTTGCGCAAGGCTTGGAGCGAGGTCCTCTCCCGCCGCCAGGCGCTGCTGAAGCTCGTCCATGACGAGACGGGAAAGCCTTTCGCCGAGATCCAGGCGATGGAGCTCTCCGTCGCCGAACTGATCGTCAAGTACTACACCTCCAACGCTCACCGCATCCTCCAGGACCAGGCGGCCTGGCGGCCGTGGCTGCTGGCCAACAAGCGGGCCTACGTGCGCTACATCCCGCGCGGCTTGATCGGCATCATCACGCCCTCGAATCTCCCGTTCATGATCCCCGCCGCGGACGCCTTTTCGGCGATGCTGGCCGGCAACGCGGTGCTGCTCAAGCCCTCGGAGTGGGCGACGCGGACGGCCCTCTGGCTGGAGGACGCGGTCCGTTCCACGGGGCTTTTGCCGGAGGGCCTCTTCGCGGTGGCCGTGGGCGACGCGGAAATCGGGCAGAGCGTGGTGGCGGAAGCCGACATGATCCTGTTTTCAGGCTGCACCCGCTCCGGGCGCCAGGTCGCCGAGGCGGCGGCGGGGGCGCTCAAGCCCTGCGTCCTGGTCTTGAGCGGCAAGCACCCGATGATCGTCTTTAAGGACGCCGTCCTGTCGCGGGCGGCCAAGGCGGCGGTCTGGGGGGCCTTCGCCAACTGCGGGCAGCTCAGCGTCCGCGTCGAGCGCGTCTACGTGGAGCGGGAGGCCTACGAGCCCTTCGTAGAGGCCGTCCGCCGGGAATTGGCCGGCTTGCGGCAGGGCTTGGAGGGAGACGTCGAGCTGGGGCGCCTGATCGTGCCCGAGCGCCTGGCGCTGGTCCAGGAGCAGTTGGACGACGCCCGGGCCAAGGGGGGGCACGTCGTCGGCGGCGAGCTTCTCGACGGCGACAGCCTGCTGCTTTCTCCGGCGCTGGTGCTGGAGGCCAAGCCGACGATGCGGGTCATGTACGAGGAGACCTTCGGCCCCGTGCTGCCGATCATGGCGGTGGAGCGCGGCGAGGAGGGGGTGCGGCTGTCCAACGAGGGCCCCTACGGCCTGGCGGCCAGCATCTGGACGGCGGATGCCGGGCGCGCCGAGCGGCTGGGGCGCTCCCTGGAGGCGGGACTGCTCGGCGTCAACGACTTGGCCAGCCACTTCGCGGTCTGCGCCTTGCCCTTCGGCGGGATCAAGCAGAGCGGCCTGGGCCGGCGCCACTCCGACGAGGGCCTGCGCCTCTTTTGCTGGCCGCAGTCGGTGCTGGTGCACGAGTGGCCGGCCCGCGCGCCGGAATTGTGGTGGTTTCCCTACAAGGGGCTCAAGACCAAGCTCGTCTCCTGGCTGGCGCGCTTGAGCTAGCAAGCCGGCCTAGACGCCTATGCTCAAGCCTTCCCGGGCCGGGGCCACCTGCAGCGCGTAGCCCTTCTCGGCGGCTTGCCGCGCGGCGGCCGCCGCGATCCGGTCGATGGCTTCGTCGGAATAGCCGTCGTCGTGATGGACCAGCAGCAGCTTCTTGACGCCCGCGCGGCCCGCCAGCTCGACGACGCTGGGGACGGCGGAATGCCCGCGGTTGCGCATCGTGCGGTAATCCTCGCCCGAGTAGCGCGCGTTGTGGACGAGAAGGTCCGCGCCGCGGCAGAGCTTGGCCAGCTTGTCGTCGTAATCCTGCAGGGCCGTCGCCGATTCACCGTAGAGCTCGCCGTCCGGGCAGATGGCTATCGTGCGCCCCTTGAAGGAGAGCACGAAGCCCAGCGTGGTGCCGGGATGGTTGGCGTAGAAGGAGGTCAGCTTGACTCCGGGCAGGATGTCGTAGCTGTCCTCCAGCAGATCGTAGAGGTCGATGGCGGCTTCCACCGAGGGAATCGTCGCCGGGGCGCTGCGGAAGGCGGCGGCCACCTGCTGCTCCAAGGTTTTTCCCGGCTCGCTGGGACCGGCGATGTGCAGGGAGAAGCCTCTGCGCGCGGCCGGGGAGAAGGAGGGCAGGCCCTGGACATGCTCGTCGTGAAAATGGGTCAAGAACAGCCAGGCCTCGCGCCGGCTTTCCGACTCCAAGCGCCGGCCGAGCTCGGCAAGCCCGGTGCCCCCGTCGAAGATCAGGAGATGCTCCCCGTCGTCGAGGGAAAAGCAGCAGGTCCTGCGACCGTAGCGCGAGGGCGAGCTCCGGGGACCGGCGCTGCGGCAGCCCCAGAGGCCCAGCGTCAACGCGGCGTCCTTGGCCGAGAGGGACTCCGCCTTCGGCGCGGCCTCGGCGGGCTGCGCGGCGGCGGGGGAATCGACGATCGCCTGGATCTGCTGGGCCAGGGTCTCGACGTTGTAGGGCTTCTCGATGAACAGGGAGGCGCCGTATTGGCGGGCGCGCTCCTTTTCCGCATCGAAGGATTTGCCTGAGACCATGACCACCTTGGTCTCCTTGAGCTCCGGGTCCTTCTTGATCTGGTGGCAGATCGTCAGGCCGTCGACTCCGGGCATCAGGATGTCGAGCAGCACCACGGCGTAGCGGTTGGCGCGCAGCAGGCCGATCGCCTTGTAGCTGTTGGTCAACAGCTCGACCTCGAAGCCGGCCTCCGCCAGCAAGTCCTTGGTCAGGTTGCCGGAGATGTCGTCGTCATCGACGATCAGGACCTTGGTGGCCACAAGGTATTTTATATCATAAGTCGATGAAGATCATCGCGGGGGCCCTGCGCGGCCGCCGCGTCCGCTTCAAGGATCAGGCCGGCGTGCGGCCGATCTCCGGGCGCATCAAGCAGTCTGTCTTCGACATCGTCGCCGGCCTGGTGCCGGGCGCCAAGGTCCTGGATCTCTTCGCCGGCACCGGGGCGGTGGGCCTGGAGGCGCTCTCGCGCGGAGCGCAGCTCGCCGTCTTCGTGGATTTAAGCAAGGCCTGCGTGGCGCACATCGAGCGGGCCTTGGCCGAGACCGGCTTTCGGGAGAAGGGGCGCGTCCTGCGGGGCAACGCCTTGAGCGATCTCTGCTGGCTGCCCTACCGCTGCGGCGTCTCCCAGTTCGACCTGGTCTATCTGGGCCCGCCCTACAAGGACGAGGCTGGCCGGCCGCTGGCCTGCTCGACGCCCGCGCTCTCGCGCCTGGCCGAGGCGAACCTGCTCTCGAGCGGGGGTTGGGCCCTGCTGCAGCGCCACGTCAAGGAGGAGGTCGCGGTCCCTCCCGCCCTGGAGCGCTTCCGCAGCGAGAAATACGGCGACACCAGGGTCGATTTCTTTCGCCGCGCGGGCTAGCGGGCCCGCGATGGAGCTGAGCTTCTCCATGTTCGCCGCCTGGCGCCGCGGCCCGGCCGAGTACAAGCTGCGTTTCGTCGACGGCCGCCGGCCGCCGCTGGACGAGCCCTCCTCGCTGGGGATTTCCCTGCACCGGGCCCTGGAGCGCTACCATCGCGCGGGCGAGCCCGGCTGGGAGGCGCTGGCCCAGGCTTACGAGGCGGAGTTCCTGCGCGCGGGCTATCCCGACGAGGAGGCTCGTGAGCGCTGGCGGCGCAAGGGCTTGCGCATCCTAAAAGCTTACCAGCGCGGCGAGTCCTCGCGCCGCACGAAGATTCTGGGCAACGAGCGGGAGTTCGTCTTCCCGCTGGGCCGCCATACCGTGCGCGGCATGGTCGATCGCATCGACCTGCATCCCGACGGCCGCGTCGAGCTCATCGACTACAAGACTCGCTTGGGGCTGGGGGCCGCGGACCCCATTGCGCCGTTCGAGGAGGCCTGGCTGCAACTGCGCTTCTACGCCTTGGGCGTCAAGGAGTGCTTCGCCTACGAGCCGGCCCTGCTCACCATCCATTACCTGGCCGCCGGCCGCCTCGACACTCGGGCCTATGATCCCTCGGGAGAGGAGGAGCTCAAGGCAGAGATCCTTCGTGTCGCCGACGCCATCGAGAATACTGAAAAGTAGGGTCAGGCCTTATTTTTCAGTTTGGCATGCCAAACTGAAAAATAAG
>JAGWUP010000030.1 GCA_028868375.1 Elusimicrobiota bacterium | reverse complement strand
GCCTCCCCGTAGGGCCGGGGCGCTTTTGGGCTGCGCCTTCGTCGTTCGTCGCTCACATAGCGACCGCTATGCTCGCTCCTCACTCCTCGGCTCGCTCCAAAATCGCGCCCGGCAGAGTGTTCATGTTATTACTTGACAGCGCCTTAGCGCCCCTGCGGCCAGAAAGTTATGCTAGCATCTCCGCGGATTCAGCTGGAAAGGAGATTAGATAATGGCGAAATTGGGATGCGTCGCGATGCTGGCGGGAATCGTCTTGATGCTGCTGGCCGCGGCCTCGAGGCTGTGGCACTGCTGCGCGATGATGGGCCTGGGGCCCAAGAGCTACGCCGCGGCCGCGGCGCTGTTCCTGCTGCTCTCCATCTCCGCGCACACCTGCGCGTGCGTCTGCGGCGCGAAGTGCGGGAACTCGGCCAAGAGCTGACGGCCCGGCGCCCGCGAATTTAGCGGTCCACCGGATCAGTCGACGTTGACGAGAACGATCGAGTAGCGGCGCTTGCGGCCGTCGCGCACGGTCCGGACCGTCACCCGGTCGCCCACCTTGAGCTGGTCCAAGGCGTTGTAGAGCTCGTCGTAGTCGTGGATCGGCGCGCCGTCGATGCCGACGATGATGTCTCCCAGGCGGTAGCGCCCCGTCATGTCGCGGCGGATGCCGCGCAGGCCGGCCCGGGCCGCGGGAGAGCCGGGCTCGACCTGCCGCACGACCACGCCCGAGACGTCTCCCAAAAGCTGGTATTGCTGCGCCCCGCTCAGGACGCCGACGCCGATCCCGGGCTCGACGACGCGCCCGTATTGGATGAGCTGGGGCACGATGCGCCGGATGAACTCGACCGGCACCGCGAAGCCGATGCCGGCGTTGGCGCCGCTGTTGCTGTAGATCATGGTGTTCATGCCGATGAGCTTGCCGTCGGAATCGAGCATCGGCCCGCCGGAGTTGCCGGGGTTGATCGCCGCGTCCGTCTGGATCATGTCGTGAATGGTCACGCCCCCCACGCCGACCACCTGCCGCCCCAGGGCGCTGACGATGCCCTGCGTCAGGGTGTCGTCGAGCCCGAAGGGATTGCCGATGGCGATGACCCGCTGGCCGACCTGCAGCGTCTTGGAATCGCCCAGCGCGATGGGGACCAGCTTGGGCCAGCTCTTGCCGTGCTTGCCGCGCTCGATCTGAAGCACCGCGATGTCCTTTCTAGGCTCGACTCCCACGACCCGCGCCTCGAACTGAGCCTGGTTCTTGAAGGTGACCATGAAGGCGTCCCCGCCGCGCACCACGTGGTAGTTGGTGACGACGCGGCCCTCCCTGTCCCAGACGAATCCCGTGCCCTCGCCCTGCGGCACCGCCGTCTGGTCCATGAAGATGTCCTGGCCGATGGCGATGTTGGTGACCGTGACGACGGAGGCCGCCGCGTTCTTGTAGATCCGGATCGTGTTCTCCTCCTCGGGCAGCAGGGCCCGGACCGGAGAGGCGGCCAGCAGCAGGGCGGACAAGAGGACGGGCAAAAGGTTTCGCATGCCCGATTTTATATAATCCCGCTTTCGTGACAAAACCCGACCCCCGCGCCGCCGCCCGCTGCCCCGCCTGCGACGGAGACATGGCCGGTCCGGCCTTCGCCGCCGCCCTCCCCGGATTCTCGGTGCTCGCCTGCCCCGCCTGCGGGCTGGGCCGCACCTGGCCTCCGGTCCCGGCCGGAAAGATCGGGGCCTATTACCCGCAGCAGTACTACGGCAGCGAGAACGTCCGCTTCAATCCCCTCTTCGAGGCGATGACCCGCCTGTTCCAGCGCCGGCGCGCGCGCCTGCTAAGCCGACTGGCCGCCCCCGGAGCGGTCCTGGACGTCGGCTGCGGCAGGGGCTTCCTGCTGGCCTATCTGCGCCTGATGGGCTACGAGCCGCGCGGCCTGGAGCTCTCCGAGCACGCCGCCTGGCATGCCCGCCACCGGCTGGGCCTCGAGGTGGCCAGCGCCGACTTCCTCTCCTTTTCGGCCCGGCCGGAAAGCTTCGACATGATCGTGTTCTGGCACACCCTGGAGCATTTCCCGGAACCGGAGAAATGCCTGAGCCGGGCCGCGGAACTGCTCAAGCCCGCGGGCCTGCTGGCCGTGGCGGTGCCGAATTTCGCAAGCCTCCAGGCCCGCCTCTTCGGCAGGCATTGGTTCCACCTCGACATCCCGCGGCACTACACGCATTTTAGCGAGCGCTCCCTGCGCGCGCTGCTGGAGCGCCGCCGATTGGGGATCGCCCGGATCGACCATTTTTGCTTCGAGCAGAATCCCTTCGGCTGGCTGCAAAGCTTCTACAACGCCTTGGGCTTCGAGCGCGACTTCCTCTACTCGATGCTGAAGGCGCGCAGCGCCCGCGCGCTGCGCATCCGCCGCCACCCTATCCAGGCCCTGCTGACCCTGGCCCTGCTGCCCCTGCTTCTGCCGTTAAGCCTCGCGCTGACGCTGCTGGAGGCGGCCCTGCGGCGGGGCGGGACCATAGAGGTCTACGCGATCAAGCGATGAGCCGAGCGCGCGCCATACTGGCCATCGTCGCCGTCTCCATCGCCTGGCACTTGAAGGGCCTGAGCGCCCCGCCCTACGACTACCATTACCATCGCCAGACCAACACCGCCGCGATCGCGCGCCATTACGCGCAGGGGCGGCCCTTCCTCTCGCCGCAGATCGACTGGGACGGCGCCTACTCGGGGCCTGCCGCCACGGAGTTCCCGCTGTACATGTGGCTGACCGGCAAGCTCTGGCCGCTGGCCGGCCTGGGAGACGTCTGGGGCCGGCTGTTGTCCGCGGCCTGCTCGGCGCTGGCGGCGGTCTACCTGTTCCTGTTTCTCGATCGGCGCTTCTCCCGCGCCGAGGCGGTTTGGTCGGCGATCCTCTTCGGCGTCATCCCCATAGAGGTCTACTTCGGACGCACGATCCAGCCGGAGGCCCTGGCCCTGGCCGCCACCCTGGCCGCCTTCTACCATTGGGATTGTTTCCTCGACGATGACAGCCCGCTGCACTGGTGCGCCGCGGTGCTAGCGGCCTTTTTGGCGATCGCCCACAAGCTGCCCTACGCCTACCTCCTGCCGGCCCTGGCGACCCTGACGCTGATGCGGCGCGGAGCGGCCGCCTTCAAGCGCCCGCTGGTCCTGGCCGCGCCGATCATCTGCGCCGCCGGCGTCTGGTCTTGGTACCATCACGCCAGCGCCGGCGCCTACGTGGTGCCGGACCATCTCCCCGAGCTCCTCGCCATGCTGGGAGGCTACGCCCATTTCCCCTATTACGTCGAGTTCCAGCTCTTCTCGCGCCTGCCGGAGCTCGGGGCCACCTGGCCGGGCATGGCCATGGCGCTGGCCGGAGCCTGGCTCTTGTGGCGGCGGGGCCAGCGCTTCTTTCACGCCTGGTGGGGCTGGGTCTTCCTTTCCCTGGCCGCCGGGGGAGCCTACTCCTTCGACCACGAATACACCGCCCTGCCGCTGGCCCCGATCATGGCGGCCTTCATGGGCCCGGGCTTAGTCTGGGCCTGGCGGCGGGCCGGCGCCTTGGCGCGAGCGCGCCGGGCCCGCGCCGGAGTCGCCGCGCTTCTGCTCTCCATGCCGGCCTTCGGCTACTACCGGATCAAGCGCTGGTACATCCAGAACTTCCAGTTTCTCAAGCGCGGAGCTCCGGCGGCCCAAGCCCTCAGCCGTCCGTCGGATCTGTTTCTCTGCAACCAGCGCGCTTCCTCGGTTTACCTCTACGCCATGGATCGCCGCGGCTGGAGCTTCTCGCTGGCCGAGGCCGGGCCGCGGGCGCTGGGCGACGTGCGCGATTGCATCGCCCGGGGCGCGCGCTTCTTCGCCACCGCGGCGGTCGACTTCCGGCCCGCCGACCGGGCCTGGTTTGACGCGCGATTCCCCAAGGTCTACGACGACGGCTCCTTCCTGATCTACCGTCTCGGCCCTACGGAACCGTCAAGCGGCCGTCCTTGAGCGTCAGGCCCGGAACCTCGATAGCAAACGGCGTCTCCGGATTCGGCCGCAGCGAAATCGTCAGCTCCTTGATCCGGTTGAGGGCGGCCACCGGCAGCCGGACGGGCCCCAGCCGCAGCGCGGCCAGGCGCAGAGCCAGCGCCCCAGAAGAGCCCCCGCGCAAGCGGGCCGTCAGGGCGGCGGAGACCGGCATGCCGCGGTAGCGGCCGGAGACGGCGATCGCCCCGTCGATCGAGAGGGCGTCCAGACGCAGGCCCTTGACCCGCGCCTCCAAGAACCGCCGCAGATCGGCGGCCGTGATCGTCAGAGAGCGCAGGCGCAGCGCCTTGAGCTTGAGCAGGCGGACGTCCTCCCAGGGATCGGCCGGGGGCGGCAGCGCCGAGGTCGCGAGCAGGCCGTCCAGCTCGAGGCGGACGCCGGTGGCGCGCAGGCCGCGCAATTCCAGCTCGCGCGCTGAGACCAGCGCCCGCGGATAATCCCCCGATCTCGCGTCGTAGCGGCCCAGAGACAGCTCCAGATCGGAGGCGGAAAAGCCCGCGTGCCGGTAGGACTTAAACGAGAAGCGGCGGCGCGCGCCGAAGGGCGGGCGCGCGGGCTTGCGGCGCTCGTAGAGCAGCGCTCGAGAGCCGTCCGGCAGCGGCCAGGACTGGACCTCGGCGTAGGACTTGGAGAACCAGCCGTCCGCTCGCCGCGTCTGCGCCGCCGCCTCCTCCAGGCCGCCGATCACCGAGGGCGGGCCCAGGCTTGCCTGCTTGAGCACGACGAACTGCGCCAGCTCGCAGAGGCGCTTGTTGACGCCGCGCAGGCGCAGGCGCGGCAAATCCAGGGCGCTGCGGCGCCAGGTGAAGGTCGGGCCGTTGAAATAGCGGGCGTTGGCGATCAGCACGAGGTTGTCGATCGGCGCGGAGGCGTCGGCGCGGCTTTCGGCCGCGCGCAGGATGTCGTCGACGTGCCAGTCCTCCCGCGACGGCGGGCTGCTGGGAAAGAGGGCGACGTTCCCCATCGGCGTCGGCAGCGACAGCGGGCCCAGCCAGCCGCGCGCGTAGTTGGCCGCGCCGAAAAGCTGGACCGCGAGCAGCACGGCGACGAGCGCGTCCGGCCAGCAGCCGGAGGCCGCCACCGCCAGCCCGGGCAGGCCCGGCAGCAGGAAGCGCATCTGGCGGTTGGGAACGACGGCCCAGAAGATATAGGAGGAAACGACCCAGAGCGGGATCAGCCAGCCCCGCTCCCGGTGCCGGCGGTAGCTCGGGACCAAGAGCCCCAGCCAGCCCATCAGCCACAGCAGCGGACCCAAGCTCTCGACGCTGCTCCATAAATAGTGGAGAAACGCTGCTCCGTGCCAGACCGGGACGGCGAAATCGGAGCCGGCCTGCAGCAGCCGCGGCAGCAGGGACGGCCAGTTCGCCGCGTACCAGGGCAGGGTCAGCGCCGCCGCCAGCGCCCAAGAGGCCGCCAGGGGGCCCTTCGGCCGGCGCCGGTCGCGCAGCGCGCCGATGGAGACGAGATAGGCCGGGATCATGTAGCTAAAGAAGCTCCACTTATGCAGCATCCCGACGGCGAACAGCGCCCCGAACGCCAGGGAGGGGCCCCAGCGGCGGAAACGATCGCTTCCAAGAAACGCCCAGTAGGCGGCGGTAGAGCAGGCCAGAAGCGGCAGGTCGACCAGGGGGGTGTAGAGCAGTTCCTGCACCGCGGGCGCGCAGAGAAACGCCACCGTCGCCGCCGCCGCGGTCCAGTCGTCGCGAAACCCGAAGGCGATGCCGAAGAGGCTAAAGGCCAGAACGACGAGATAGCCGTAGTTGACCCAGACGGCGGCGCGCGCGGGGTTGGCGGAAAGCCGCAGGGCGGGCTGCAGCGCCAAATAATAGAGCGGCGGAAACGGCGGCATCCCCGGCTTCGGAATCGGGCGCCAGACCGCGGCCCAGTCTGCGGCCGCGATGGCCCGCCGGTCGTCCAGCGCGGTCTCCAGATGGACCGATTGGTCCCAGGAGGGAGGGCGGCTGTCGATGGCGGTCCAGCGCTTGATCCAGGCGGCCTGCAGGGCGAGGTAGCCGCCCAGGAGCAGCAGGCCCATGGCCCATGCCCGCCGATGCTGGGAGAGCGCCCGGCGCGCCGGGTCGTGGGACGCCATCGCGCTATCGTAGTTATTTTATACAATCCCCGCCATGAGCACCGAGAAAACCCAGGACATCAAATTCGGCACGGACGGCTGGCGCGGCGTGATGGCGCGCGAGTTCACCTTCGACAACGTCCGCCGCGTCGCCCAGGCGATCGCCGACTACGTCAAGGACGAGACCGAGAAGAGCCCCAAGCGCAAGCCTCCCTTTCCCGGGCCGGTGCTGGTGGGCTACGACCGGCGCTTTCTCTCCGACGCCTTCGCGCGCGAGATCGCGCAGGTCCTGGAGGCCAACCGGATGCGCCCGGTGCTGCTGGAGGAGAGCCTGCCGACCCCCGCGATCAGCTTTTTGACGCGCAAGCTCAAGGGGCTGGGCGTGATGGTCACCGCCAGCCACAACCCCCCCTCCTACAACGGCATCAAGATCAAGCTCGACGGGCGCGCGGTGATGCCGAACGTCACCACCGCGGTCGAGGCGATGCTCGACAAAAACCAGCCCTCGCGCAGCAACGAGTACAAGCACAAGAATTTCCGCCGCGACTACCTCTCCTACCTGCGCTCGCGCGCCGACGGCAAGCGGATCGCGGCCAAGCTCAAGCGGCCCGTCATCGTCGACTACCTGCACGGCGCGGCCGCGGGACTGCTGGAGGAGCTGGTCGTCTCCAAGCGGCTCTTAGCCCTCCATTCCAAGCACGACCCGCTCTTCGGGGGAGTCAACCCGGAGCCGATCGAGGCCAACCTCAAGGAGCTGTCCGCCAAGGTCCGCGAGAGCAAGGCCTTGATCGGGATCGCGCTGGACGGCGACGCCGACCGCATTGGCCTCGTCGACGACACCGGCCGCTACCTGACGCCCTGCCAGGTTTTTCCCCTCATCATCCGCTACTTGGTCGAGCGCAAGAAGCTCCGGGGCAAGATCGTCCAGTCGGTCTCCCTGGGCTACGTCTCGGCCCGCATGGCCAAGGCCTTCGGCCTCGATTTCGAGGAGATGCCCGTGGGCTTCAAGCACGTGGCCGAGGCCCTCAACCGGGGCGAGGCCGCCATCGCCGGCGAGGAATCCGGCGGCTACGCCTGGAAGGGAGGCCTGCCGGAGCGCGACGGGCTGGTCACCGCGCTGCTGCTCTTGGAGATGTGCGTCACCCTAGGCAAGGCGCCGTCCCAGCTCTGGAAGGAGATCGAGGAGAAGTACGGAAAATCCGTGTTCAAGCGCGTGGACTACAAGCTGAACAAGCCCCTCCCGGACAAGTCCGCCTTCGCCGCCAAGCTGGCCAAGAGGCTGCCCAAGCGGATCCTGGGAACCCCGATCAAGCAGTTGATCCAGATCGACGGCCTCAAGATCATCCTCGAGGGCGACCACTGGCTGCTGCTGCGCCCCTCCGGCACCGAGCCCCTGCTGCGCGTCTACGCGGAGTCCGACAGCGAGAAGCGCACCGCCGAGCTGCTGCAGATCGCGGCGAAATGGGCGCCGGTGTCGCACTAGGAATCGGGCATGGTCAAGGCAATGGTGCTGGCGGCCGGGGCGGGCACCCGGCTGCGCCCGCTGACCTACGAGACGCCCAAGCCCATGGTCCCGGTCGTCAACCGGCCGGTGATCCACCACGTCCTGGACAATCTGCTGCGCCACGGGGTCAAGGAGGTCGCCGTCAACCTCTACGCCCACGCCGACCAGGTCCGCGGCTACTGCGGGGACGGCTCGCGCTGGAGCCTGAAGCTTCACTACTCCCACGAGTCGCGGCTGCTCGGCACCGCCGGCGCCGTCAAGCGGGTCGAGAAGTTCCTCAAGGGCGACACCTTCTTCGTGATGTCCGGCGACGGGCTCTCCGACATAGACCTCGGCGCCATGCTGCTGTTCCATCGCAAGCGCAAGTCCCTGGCGACGATGGCCCTAAAGGCCATCGACTCCCGCTTCGAGTACGGCGTCACGCTGACGGAGGCCTCCGGGCGGATCAAGGGCTTTCTTGAGAAGCCGAGCTGGGGGGACGTCTTCTCCAACAAGGTCAACACCGGCATCTACATCCTGGAGCCGGAGGTCTTGAAGCTCATCCCTCCCAACTCCTTCTACGACTTCGGCCACCAGCTCTGGCCCAAGCTCCTTAAGCTCAAGAAGCCGATCTACGCCTACGAGACCAAGTCGTACTGGACCGACGTCGGCAACCTCTCGGAGTACCGCCGCTGCCAGATCGACACCCTGGAGGGCCGCGCCCGCATCTCGATCCCAGGCCGGGAGATCGCCAAGGACGTCTGGGTCGATGAGGGCTCCCGAATCTCGCCGAAGGCCATCCTCAAGGGGCCCTGCGTCATCGGCAAGGGCTGCCGGATCGCCGCGGGAGCCGTCATCGGCCCCTGCTCCGTCGTCGGCGACCGCGCCGAGATCGCGGAGGACGCCTGGCTTGAGCGCTGCATCCTGTGGGACAGCGTCACCGTCGGCCGCGGGGTGCATCTCAACAACTGCATCCTCGGCGCGCGCAGCTACGTGCGCGAGAACATCGCCGTCTACGAGGCCGCGGTGCTCAACCTGGGCGGCGACGGGCCGGCGGAACGCTCCGCCTAGCCGCCTGGCACGCTGGCTTAGGGCCCAAGAGCGGCCGGGTCCTAAGAGCCTATCCCATAACTACAAGGCCTCTCGGTCGAGCGCTTTTGGTTTCTGGCAAGGCGCGAAGAGCGAGCATGCCGATAGGCATGTAAGCGATGAGCAACGAAGAAATCGGCCAGCGGCGGACCTCCCCGAAGGGCTGGGACGCTTTTGGGCTGCGCCTGCGTCGCTTGTCGCTCACAGACCGCTGCGGGTATGCTCGCTTCGCGCTCCTTGGCTCGCTCCAAAATCGTCCCAGCGAAGTGT
>JAGWUP010000029.1 GCA_028868375.1 Elusimicrobiota bacterium | reverse complement strand
AGCATTGATGCCCTGGCCGGCAGGCGCGGAGCCGAAGGGGGAAGGATTCACCCCGCGCGCTGCCGGTTCGGGCGTGGAAAAGGGGACGATGCGAAGCAGCCGACTCATTTCCGCCAGTGCCGGCGCGATGTCGCCTTGGATGTCGTCGAAGTCGAGGCTGCTCATGCCTTCCACCCCTTGAGAAGATCCTCTTCCCACTTGGTGAAGTTGTCGTAGAACGAACGCTCGGCGAGGTCTGCGGCGTCCTCAGTCATCTTGGTTAGTCCCGCAGTGCGCAGCAGTCGGCCAACCTCGGCGTCGTCACCGTCGCGCATGGCTTGGCCGATATCACCCGCCTGGTCATCGGCGATGCGCTGGCTTGCCGCCTCATGCCACACGTTCGGATTGCGGCACAGGTGCGCGAGGATCGACTTGGCGCGAGCGTCGATTTCCCACTGCTCCGGATCGCGGTGCATCGGGTTCGGATCGGGCCAGCGCTTGTCGGGGATGGCGTTCATGACGCGCTCCCGATGCGGGCGCGCAGTAGCGGGCAGCTTTGACGGTCACACCAGTTCTCAGGCCCACGGTTATCCGGGTGCGTGCACTGATCCACGCCATGGTTGATCTTGATGCCCTCGTAGCAGGGGCATTCCTGGCGGTCTTGCTCAAAGCCATCTTCATCGGCTCGAACCGTGAATTCGGCGGGCGGCGCGAGGCAGATGACTTTCACGACGCCACTGTCGTCGCACTCGAAACACCCGGAGCCACCGCACGCATGGCAGTCACAGACCGCCAGCACATCCACCTTCGGCGCGCTCACTTTGCACCCCACAGTCGCAGCCATGCGTGCGCGTACTCACCCAGCGACGGAGCAAGCTTCCACGTCGCAAAGACCACCAGACCGGCGCAGATCAGCAGCGCAATCGGCGTGGCGTAAAACAGAACCTTGGGCATATCGTCCTCCGTGTAGCATTCGCTGGACAGGTCGGCGCGGTCCAGTTCGGCGTTGCGGTAGTCTTCGGTGTTCATGGCGCGCTCCCGATGCGGGCGAGGGCGGCTTTCATCGCGGCAAGATCGACGTCCGGGGAATAGGGGACGTCATCAAAAAAGCCACGTTTTTCAAGTCGTTTCGCTGCTTCAATCAGCTCGGCCACGGCGGCGAGCGTTGCCTCAAGCTTCGGCGCTTCTTGTGCGCTGTAGGCATCAGATCCAGCCAGTGCGCGATGCGCCTCGGCGTGCTTGCGGATCACCGCCAGCACATCCACCTTCGGCGCGCTCACTTCGCACCCCCGAACACCCGCAGCACCGCGCCCACGTAGCCGGCCAGATCCGGGCCGTGCAGCCACGTCGCCACCAGCACGCCGCCCCAGCCGATCGCGAACAGCAGGCCGATGGCCATGTCGGCCGCGTAGAGGCCCAGCACGTCGCGCCAGGTCGGAAGGTGGGCCGGAGCCTCGTCCTGACGATGGCATTCCCCCGTGCCGGACTGGCGCACGCGGTCGAGCAGCTCGTCGACCTGCAACGCGGCGTGCAGCTGATTCGCGCGGCGGTGCTCTTGCTGGGCCAGCTCGGCGTCCCGGGCGGCCTGCTCGGCCATCGGTACGTAGTGGGCCAGCGCGCGACGCTGCTGCAGCGTCTGGGTGATGGGGGTGGGCTTGTCCATGGTGTCCTCCGCGGGGCCGTGGCGGCCTGTTGGAGACGATTACACACTACGTTTATGCTTGTGTCAACACCGTGTTTAGATAAATTTTCAACGAGACACAAAAAAGCCCGCCGGAGCGGGCTGTCTATGTGGTTGCTGCGCTGATCGCTATCTGAACTTCCAGCAGGCTCCAGCTTGGCCATTGAGCCAAGCTCGGGTCACCATCCCTGCGGTATCGACTGATGCACCAGGGGTATCCGAAAGAAGCGAGTTCGCGTCGATTCCATAGCATGCCTGGGCGATCAGAGCCCCTTTCTCAGAGATGCCGCGTGTCTCCCAGTTGTTCATGGCCTGTGGGGACACGTTCATTCGGCGCGCTACCGCAGCAGGGTTGCCATCGCCTTGTTCGGACACTGCGGCGTAGAGGCGCTGGATGGAGGGGTGTTTTCTGGACATGCCAGCGATTGTCGGAGAGCTAAACAAGGCGTTGTTACACGCATCGTTGACTATGGATCTAAACATGGTGTGTAATTCATCCATGAAAAAGACCAAGTCTCCCGACCAGTACCACCCGGACAAGGCAGTCATTGATGCACTCGGCGGATCGACTGAGCTCGCTCGCAAGCTTGGTCTCGACCCCACTGCTGGAGGCGTCCAGCGCGTCGAGAACTGGAAGTCTCGCGGCATTCCTGCCGCGATTCGCCTCGAACACTTCCAGCTGTTCAGTGCCGCTGCTGCGGCTGCTGCTTCTGAGCTTCAGCAGGGCGAGGCGGCCTGAGCCATGAATGCGATTCGTGTTCATGGCTTTTTTTGTCGCCCGGCCGAGTCTCTCAACTCCACACAACGCGCTGGCGAGGTGTTGAGTGACTAACCAGATTTCCCTGCCGGCGGCCGTCCGGCCCGATGAGGTGCAGCGCCAGAAGTCGCTGGGCGAGGCCATCGCCCTGTGCGCCAACATAGGCGGCTACAGCCTCGACAAGACCCTTCAGATCGATCTGGGCGTCGACGAGGCGCAGTTCTCGCGCTGGCAGTCGGGCGGCGAGGGCGTGTCCTGGCCGAAGTTCGAGCGGCTGATGGACGTCTGCGGCAACGACGCGCCACTGCTCTGGATGCTCTACCAGCGCGGCTACGACCTGCACAGTCTGCGCAAGCGCGAGACGGAGACCGAGCGGGAACTGCGCGAGGCCCGTGAGCAGCTGGCCGCCGAGCGCACCGAGCGCCAAGCCATTGAGGCGGCCATGCGCCGCATGCTGGTGGGGACCACATCGTGACCGACCACACCCTGATCGACTTCCGCCACCTGGACGCGCCCAAGACCGAGCGCGAGCCCGAGTTCCTGCCGCCCGATCCCGAGGACGTGGAGAAGGTCGAGAAGTTCAAGCGCGATCTCTGGATGCAGCGCGAGTCGGCCAAGTACCGCAAGGACTACCAGCGGTGATGTACCTCCTGCTCGCATGGTCTCAGGGAAACCTGGCCGCGCGTGCAGGGCGATCCACTCAAGCCTGCCACTACCCGGCAGGCCCCATGCGCGAGGCGTGGCTCAAGGGGCACGCATTCGGCGGACTGATTCGGAGGGTGGCATGAACCCATGGCCGATCGACAAGGAACTTCCGCGCTGGTTCGTGCGCACGCGTCACCTGGTCAACGGTCGGTGGATGCACGTCTTTTCGACCAGCACGAAGCAGCGCGCCTTCGCCAAGAAGCACCACGGCATCCGTTACGACCTCACGAGGTCCAAGAAATGAGCGCACAACTCACCATCGACTTCGCCGCCGCCCGCGCAGCACGCGACGCCGGCATGACCCAGGCCATTCAGCACGCCGAGCGCGTCGACGACGAGTGGCCGGAGTTGGCGTATAGGTTCCTGTGCCGGTATGCGCGCACGCACGCCCAGTTCATCAGCGAGGAGGCTACGTCAGAGGCTGACCGCCTTGGCTACGGCTCTCCAGCGGACGGGCGCGCTTGGGGCGCCATCTTCAAACGTGCCGCGCGCGAGGAGGTGATCCAGCGCATCGGCTACGGCATCAGCAAGCGCCGGCACCTGAGCCCGACGCCGCTGTGGCGGTCGCTGGTGTTCGCCGGGAGCGCGGCATGAGCATCCCTCTGGGCCCGATCACCAGCGGCACCATGCGCCTGGCCATGCGCGCCCGCGATGCCGTCGTGGAAAGCGGGCAGGCGGCGATCCTCGCCTCGCGCATCACCGGGATGGCCGTCGCCGTGCCCTACACCGACCCCAGCTTCGACTGGTTGATCCGTCGCCACGCCGAGCACCTGGTCGGCGTCTACACCGACACCTGCGGCAAGACCTCCGAGCTTCGCCAGCAGATCCAGGACGACATGACCCACCACCTGACCACGAGGCGCGCCGCATGATCCAGCGCATCAAGGACTGGCGCCTGGAGCGCCGCATCAAGCGCCTGTCGCGCAAGTCGATCGCTTACATGCAGTCCGGCGACCGCGCCATGTGCAAGGTCTACTGGGGCCTGATGGTCGACGCCATCAATCGCCGTTCGCCGGCCCAGGTGCGGCGCATGGAGCGCAGGATGGGGATCAGTCATGCGTGATTACGCGAAGGTCGCTCCGCAGTTCTGGATCGGGGCGACAGGCAAGGCGCTGCGCAAGGCTGGTGCCGAGGCCCAGGTAGTCGCGTTCTACCTGATGAGCAGTCCGCACGCGAACATGCTCGGCTTGTATTACCTGCCGATGGTCTACCTGATCCACGAAACCGGCCTCTCTGAGGAAGGGGCTTTAAAGGGGCTTCATAGGGCCATTGAAGCCCACTTTTGCTCATATGACGAGGCTTCGGAGGTGGTCTGGGTACATGAAATGGCCCGGTTCCAGATCGCCGACGCCCTGAAGCCGTCCGACTTGCGTGTGAAAGGGGTGCAGGCGGAGTACGACTCACTGCCCGCAAACCCTTTCTTGGTGCCGTTTTTCGAGCGATACGCCGAGGCTTTCCACATGTCCGTATGCCGCGGAAATGGAAGCCCCTCAAAAGCCCCTACCAAGCCCCTACGAAGCCAAGAGCAGGAGCAGGAGCAAGAACAGGAGCAGGAGAGTGGCGCAGCTTCCGGCAAGTCGGGCCGGTCGCCTACTGGCTCCCGCCTTCCTTCCGACTGGACCCCATCACCCGACGAACTGCGGTGGGCACGAGACGCGCGCCCCGACCTCGACGTGAAGCTCGAGGCCGAATCGTTCCGGGACTACTGGACGGCCAAGCCGGGCAAGGATGGTCGCAAGTCCGATTGGGCGGCTACCTGGCGTAACTGGATTCGCCGAGCCAATGGCGGAAACGGTCGCCAGCAGGTCGTCGCACCCACCGAATCCGTCGCTGCATCGAGGCGCCTATGACCCACCATTACGACACGATCCTCGAGATCGAACGCACTGTGCTGGCCACGCTGATGCTCCGGCCCAGCGACTGCCACCGCGTCGAGCTGGCGCCCGAGCACTTCGCCAGCGAGGCGCACGGCGACCTGTACCGGACAATCCGGGCGATGGTGGGCGAGTCCAAGCCGGTGGACCCGGTGACCGTGGCCGACTGGCTCCAGCAGCAGGGCGACGCGTCGCTGGCGCACCTGGCCCTGGCCGTGGCCAACGAGTCGAACGTCACGCCGGTTCCCGAACCCTACGCCCACCGGGTGCTCACCGCCTGGCGTCAGCGCAAGGCCCGGGAAATCGGCATGCAGCTCGTCGAATCCGTGGACGAGAAGGCTGTGGACAAGGCGATCACCGCGCTGATGTCGCTGCACGCGCTCGAGCAGAATCACGAGTGGGACGCCAAGCAGGCGACCCGGCAGGCGTGGCAGGAACTGGTCGAGATCGACGCATCTGGCGGCAAGCTGCCTGGCATCACCAGCGGCTTGCATGGCCTGGACGACAAGCTGGGCGGATTCCATGCTGGCGACCTGATCGTGGTCGGTGGCCGCGCGGCGATGGGCAAGACGGCGTTCCTGCTGGGTATCGCTCGAGCGGCGGCGCTTGCTGGTCACCCGGTCGGGATCATCTCCGGCGAGCAGCCGGTGAACCAGGTAGCCCTGCGCATGCTGTCGGCCGCTTCCGGCGTCGAGTCCAAGCGGTTCCGTACGGCCGAGTTCGAGGAAAGCCATTGGCCGCGAATCACGAACGCGGTCGCCGAGAACGCCCAGCTTCCGATGTGGTTCCTCGACCGATCGGCCCCGACCATGGCCGAGGTGTCCCGGGTCGGTCGGCGATGGAGGCACAAGCACGGCATCGAAGCGCTGTATGTGGACTACCTGCAGCGCGTGGTCGGCGAAGGTGACCGCCGGCACGAGCAGGTGGGCATGGTGGCACGGTCGATGAAGAACCTGGCCCGCGACCTAGGCATCCCGATCATCGCCCTGGCGCAGGTGTCGCGCGAGGTCGAGAAGACCGCCGGCAAGCCTAGAGCGCCGCGCATGGGTGACCTGTCCGACTCAAGCGAGATCGAGAAGGAGGCCGATCAGATCCTGATGATCTACCGCGAAGGCCACTACGACGCCAACGCGCCGCAGGACGAGGCAAGGGTGATCGTCGAGAAGAACAGGCATGGCCCGACAGGCTTCGTCGATGTGCACTGGAACGGCTCGCTGATGACGTTCGGCGACCACCATGCGCGATGGGATGGTGCGTTCGGGGAGGTGGCATGACCACCGAACCGGCCCGCATCGCGCGCGCAAACGTGGCGGTGGATGTGGTAGCAGCCGGCCGCAAAGGCGCAAAGGCGAGCCCTTGGTCCCGCATCCCGTTCAACGAAAACGCCCGGCGCACCGCGCGCCTTGAAATGATCCGCGCCGCTGCTGAGGGCAGGGCGGTGCGGCCGATGAAGCTGAGGAGTAGGCCGTGACCAAACTCGTCCTGCCATGGCCAGCCAGCGAGCTGCACCCGAACAAGCGCGTCCACTGGGCGACGAGGGCCAAGCACGCGAAGTCCGAGCGCGCAAGGGCGTTCATCCTTGCCCGCAAGGCGTTTGCCGGCATCCAGTGGCCCGAGGGTCGCCTGCACGTCTGGATCGACGGGTATGCGCGTGACAGGCGTCCGCGCGACCACGACGGTTTCCTGTCCAGCCTCAAGCCGGTGCTGGACGGCATCGCCGATGCCATCGGTGTCAACGATCACCGCTTCGTGCCGCATCCGTGGATCAAGGACGAGACGCGTCGGCCGGCTGAAGTGCGAATCAGGATTACGGGAGGGCCGCAAGCATGAGCATCCTCTGCCGCCTCGGGCTGCACTCGTGGAAGCCGGTGTGGCGACGCGAACGAGTGTTCTCCACGCGAACCGGCGCGATCTACTGGGCTCGCGTGCAGACCGCCTGCCAGTGCCGCCGCTGCGGCAAGCGGGTGGCGCTGTGACGCTCCCCACCAAACCCGAGGTCTGCGTCCACGAACGCAAGCTCTGCGTGTTCATCGGCGCGGACTACAAGCTTCTGGATCACGACCAGGCGCGAGAGTTCGCGCGGCAGGTGCAGTCGAAATTCGCCGAGCTGCATCGGCAGGTTAAGCGCGATAAGCGCAAGGCGCGGAAGGCATGAACCCGCGCGACCGCATGCTGCTGGCCGACCTTGCCGCTCTGCATCGCATCGACCAGCATCCGCCAGCGCCTGCGATGGTGACGTGCGGGGCGTGCGCGCACTTTCGACCGGACAGGCACAACCTGGTTGCGGGCATGGGCTTCTGCCCGATCTTCAACGGCTGGAACTACCCGGGCACCGAGCGGCGTTGTCGGGATTTCGTGGATCGTGCCGATGCCTGACGCCTACACCCGCCCCGAGCTGGCCACCGAGCGCGCCATCGCCCGCCGCCTGCGCGCCAAGGTCACCGCAGCTGGCGGTTGCGCCTACTGCCTGCATGCCGTCCACGGCTGGGGTCGATCCGCCTGCGATGCGCCGAACCGCACCTTTCCGCGATGCCTGGCCACGCCGGGCGCGAAGTTTGAACCTGACTACGACCGACTGAGGGGGCAACCATGAGCCGTCGAGCCACCACACTGGAAACGCGCCTGATCGAATGGGGCCAGGAATACGGGGGCGGGAAGTACGGGCTGAACGCCACCATCGAGAACGGCGTCGTCGTCGGGGCGAGCTACGGGCCGTCGCCGCTGGCTTCGATGATGAAGTGGCACGGGAAGGCGCCGGACGGGCTCGGGCAGTCCACCGGGTGCACGGCTGCCGACGAGGTGGACGAGGCAGTGCGCGCGCTCGCATCCCAGCCGCAGGGCTTGCTGCCGTCCATCATCGTCACGCTGGAGTACTGGCTGCCCGGCCAGCCGGTCGAGGCCAAGCAGATGCGCCTGCGCAAGCGTGGCGACAATGTGAGCCGGGTGCGCTACTACCAGCACCTGCGGGTGGCGCGAATCCACATAGCCGGATGGCTGCATATCCCGTTCAGCGAGCCGGACATCGAGGATGTCGCCTAGGCTTGTGTAATTACAAAACAGGGGTCATCCTCGCGCCTAGTCAAACGACCCACTGCAAAGCCTCGCCCTCACCGGCGGGGCTTTTTCGTTTTCGCCGCTAGGCCCTAGGTGGATACCCCGGAAGCGCCACAGGCGGCCGTCGGGACCGGCGAAACCAGACCCAGCCACTGCGCCCTGACCCCGCTGCGAAGCGCCGTCGCGCTCCGGACTTCCCCGAATCAGGTTGATACCCCGTCCGCTTGCTGGCTGGGCTGGACCCTATTTGCTCGCGAGGATTGAACCATGACGCTCCAGTATTCGCAGTCCGTGCAGAACGCGCAGTTGAACGCGTTCCCGTCCACGGTCGGCGCCAGCGCGAAACTGCAGATCTGGACCGGCGCGGAGCCGGCCAACTGCGCCGCGGCTGCCACCGGCACGAAGCTGGTCGAGATGGCGCTTCCGTCCACCTGGATGGGATCGGCCGCGTCGAACAGCATCGCCAAGTCGGGCACCTGGAGCGGCACCGGACTGGCGGCTGGCACGGCTGGCTACTTCCGCATCGTGGACAGCACCGGAACCACCTGCCACCTGCAGGGCAGCGTCACGGCCACGGGCGGCGGCGGCGACCTGACGCTGGACAACACCAGCATCGCCAGCGGTCAGACGGTCACGGTCAGCTCGTTCAGTCTGTCCCGCGGCAACTCGTAAGGCGCTAGGCCGTGGCTATCGCGGTCGGCGCCAAGGCGTCGTGCAATGGCCCTGGCGTCACCACCGGCGCGGTCACCACCGCCGCGACGGGATCAAGCTTCGCGGTCGTCACCGGCGAGTACCGGGCGGCAGGATTCAGCGGCGTTGCCGACATCACGGCGCCGAGCGACAGCAAGGGGAACACGTACACCAAGGTCTCCCAGGTCGTCTCGGGGAGCTACCGGCTGACGGTCTGGGTCGCCACCAATGGCACCGGTGGCTCCAGCCACACCTGGACGAACC